>CAWFMR010000013.1:0-254630 GCA_963816845.1 uncultured Actinomycetes bacterium
GACCGGGCCAAAACCGCAGAATCGCGATGATGCGCATCCGGCGCGCGCTCCCCTCAAACGAAGAAACCCCCACTTTTGCGGGGGTTCCTCGAGTGGAGCTAGCCGGGCTCGAACCGGCGACCTCCTGCATGCCATGCAGGCGCTCTCCCAGCTGAGCTATAGCCCCACGCCGGTGCGGCGGCCATTGTAACGCCCCTGCGGGACGGGGGCCGCCGCCGTCCGCGCCCTATCCTAGGCGCCTCGACATGGCCGAGTCCTACCGCTATGACCCGAGTGAGATCGAGCCGCGCTGGCAGCGCGTCTGGAACGACGAGCACACCTGGGAGGTGTCCAACGAGCCCGACGGGCGCGAGGAGGCCTACGTGCTCGAGATGCTGCCCTACCCCAGCGGCGAGCCGCACGTCGGGCACCTGAAGAACTACTCGGTCGGCGACGCCGTCGCCCACTTCCGCCGCCGTCACGGGATGCGCGTGCTGCATCCCATGGGCTACGACGCCTTCGGGCTGCCGGCCGAGAACCACGCGATCAGCACCGGCCAGCACCCGCGCGAGTCCACGAACGCGTCGATCGCCTCCTTCCAGCGCCAGTTCCGCGAGTGGGGGATCTCGATCGACTGGTCGCGCGAGTTCGGGACCCACGAGCCGCGCTACTACCGCTGGACGCAGTGGATCTTCCTCAAGCTCTTCGAGCGCGGCCTGGCCTATCGCGCCGAGGCCGCCGTCAAGTGGTGCCCCCACGACCAGACGGTCCTGGCCAACGAGCAGGTCATCGACGGGCGCTGCGAGCGCTGCGGCCACCTCGTCGAGGTCCGCCAGCTCGAGCAGTGGTTCTTCCGCATCACCGACTACGCCGACCGCCTGCTCGACGACCTCGACACCATCGAGTGGCCCGCGCACGTCAAGACGATGCAGCGCAACTGGATCGGGCGCTCCGAGGGCGCGGAGGTCACCTTCCGCAACGAGGAGCTGGGCATCGACTACCCGGTCTTCACCACGCGACCGGACACGCTCTTCGGCGCGACGTTCTTCGTCATGGCACCCGAGCACCCCGACGTCTTCCGGCTCGTCGAGGGCACCGAGCAGGAGCAGGCGGTCCACGAGTACGTC
This sequence comes from uncultured Actinomycetes bacterium, assembly GCA_963816845.1. GTDB lineage: Bacteria > Actinomycetota > Thermoleophilia > Solirubrobacterales > Solirubrobacteraceae > JAOPZW01. The sequence goes on from CAWFMR010000013.1 coordinate 1,107, forward strand.
AACCACGTGCTGACCGAGGGCAGCGAGGACCGCGGCGACGCCGAGCGCGAGAAGACCGGGGTGTTCCTGGGCCGCCACGTCGTCAACCCGGTCAACGGCGAGCGCCTGCCCATGTACGTGGCCGACTACGTGCTCATGGAGTACGGGACCGGCGCGATCATGGCCGTCCCCGCTCACGACGCGCGCGACCACGAGTTCGCGCGCAAGTTCGGCCTGCCCATCCGCGAGGTCGTCGCCGGCGGCGAGGACGTCCAGGCCGAGGCCTACTCGGGCGACGGCCCGCTCGTGAACTCGCACCCCGACTTCGACGGCCTGCCCAACCGCGAGGCGCTCGAGCGCATCGTGGCCTGGCTGGATCGCGAGGGCAAGGGCCACGCGTCGGTCAACTACCGCCTGCGCGACTGGCTGCTCTCGCGCCAGCGCTACTGGGGCTGCCCGATCCCGGTCATCCACTGCGAGCGCTGCGGGATCGTCCCGGTGCCCGAGGACCAGCTCCCGGTCCTGCTGCCCGACGTCGCCGACTACGCGCCCAAGGGGCGCTCCCCGCTGGCGGCGGCCGAGGACTGGGTCAACGTCGCCTGCCCCTCGTGCGGCAGGCCCGGCGCGGCGCGAGACCGACACCATGGACACCTTCGTCGACTCGTCCTGGTACTTCATGCGCTACACGGACGCCCACAACGACGAGGCGCCCTGGGACCCCGAGGTGCTGGCGCGCTGGATGCCCGTCGACCAGTACATCGGCGGCGTCGAGCACGCGATCCTGCACCTGATGTACGCGCGCTTCTTCACGAAGGCGCTCGCCGACCTCGGCTACCTGAGCTTCCAGGAGCCCTTCGCGCGGCTCTTCACCCAGGGCATGATCACGCGCGACGGGGCGAAGATGTCCAAGTCGCGCGGCAACGTCATCTCGCCCCAGACCTACATCGAGCGCTACGGGGCCGACACCGCCCGCGCCTACATCCTCTTCATCGGGCCGCCCGATCAGGACGCCGACTGGTCCGACGCGGGCGTCGAGGGCGTGCACCGCTTCCTCGCGCGCCTGTGGCGCATGAGCGCCGAGACCGCCGGCCAGACGCCGGACGACCCGCTTCCCGACGAGCTCTCCGAGGCCGACGAGGAGCTGCTGCGAAAGGCGCACTGGGCCATCGAGAAGGTCACCAACGACATGGCCGGGCGCTTCGCCTTCAACACGGCGATCGCGGCCGTCATGGAGCTGACCAACACGATCTCCAAGCAGCGCGAGGACGGCGACCCGTCGCCCGGCGCGCTGCGCTTTGCGCTGGCCACCGCCGCGTCGCTGCTGTTCCCGTTCGCGCCGCACACCGCCGCCGACGCCCATCAGCTGCTGACCGGTCGCCGCGTGTGGGAGGAGCCGTGGCCGGCCGCCGACCAGCGCTGGCTCGAGCGCGACACCTACGAGCTCGTGTGCCAGGTCAACGGCAAGGTCCGCGATCGCGTCCAGGCGCCGACGAGTGCGGCGCGCGAGGAGCTCGAGGCGCTGTGCCTCGGCACGCCCAAGGTCCAGGCGCACATCGACGGCAAGGACGTGGTCAAGGTCGTCGTCGTGCCCCAGCGCCTGGTCAACGTCGTCGTGCGCTAGTCGGTCGGCGGGTCGCATTCCGGCGAGGTAACCACGACGCCGCCGGCCGCCGAGCCCCGTGTGCGTGAGTTGGCACAGGTCTTGCGCACATTTGTTGCAGAGCGCGTGTCCGCTGTGACGCGGCGAGGCCTAGCCTCGGCGCATGCCCGTCGTCAGCCGCCCCCAGCTCGTCGCCTACGCCCTCGCGGCGCTCGTCGTGGTGGTGCTCGGCGTGCGCTTCATGCAGGGCCAGGCGCGCGGGTCGGGGGCTCCTGCTGGCGCGGCGACCGCTCCGGCGGTCCGGGTCCGGGTCCGGGTCAGCCACCGGGACCGTTCGCCTCGAGCCGCGCAAGGCCACGGTCGCGCTCGTCCACGTGGCCGGAGCGGTGCGCAGCCCGGGCGTCTACCGGCTGCGCGACGGCGAGCGCGTCCAGGACGCCGTCCGCCGCGCGGGCGGTCCGCGCGCGGGGGCGGACGTCAACGCGATCAACCTGGCGGCGAAGGTGGCCGACGGCCAGCAGGTCGTCGTGCCTCGCCGCGGCGCGGCCGTCGCCGCGCCGGGCGGCGCCGGGGTCGGGGCCGGCGAGGCCGGCGGTCCGCCACAGGCGCCGGTCAGCCTCAACACCGCGACGGCCGAGCAGCTCGACACCCTCGACGGCGTCGGCCCGGCCACCGCCAGCAAGATCCTCGAGTACCGCCGGCAGCACGGCGGCTTTCGCTCGATCGACGACCTCGGCGAGATCCCGGGCATCGGCCCGAAGCGCCTCGCCGCGTTGAGGGGCAAGGTCCAGCTGTGAGCGGCGCGCGGAGCGGACAGCACCGCAGGCGGCGACGGGATCGGCGGCGATGAGGTCGGGGGCGAGGGTCCGCGCGTCCACGGCGCCGCGCGCTGCCGGCATGACATCCATGCCGCTCTGGCGGGTGCGTGCCGTCGCGGCGCTGCGCGAGCTGCGCGCGCGGCCCTGGCACACGGGGACGGCGGCGCTCGTCGCCGGGCTGCTCCTCGGCCCTCGCGCGCCACTGGCGGTGCCGCTGGCCGCGCTCGCGGCGCCGGTGCTCGGCTCGCGCGCCGCGGTGCGGCTGGCGCTGGCGGGCGCCGTCGTCACCGGCGCGCTGGTCGCACAGGCGCGCCTGGAGGCGATCGACGCGACCCATCTGGCGCCGCGCATCGGGCACGCCGTGCGCGAGCGCGTCCTGCTCCTCGACGCGCCGCGGGCGCGGCCGTTCGGCGTGCGGGTGGCCACGGTGCGACTCGACGGCGAGCGCGTGCTGCTGCGCGCCGGCCGCGGCGTGCGCTGGCCCACCGAGCGCATCGGCGCGGTGCTGACGGTACGCGGCGGCCTCGAGCCGCTGCCGGCGTCGGATGCCTGGCAGCGCGCACGCGGCGTGCACGCCCAGCTGCGCGCGGATGCGCTGGCCGACACGGGAGCCAGGCGCGGAGGGCTCGCGGGGCTGGTCGACGGCGTGCGGGCGCGGGCCCAGGCCGTCCTGCGCAGCGGCGTCCCGCCGCCCGAGGCCGCCCTGCTGCGCGGCATGGCCCTCGGCGATGACGCCGCGCTGCCCGACCGCACGCGCGGCGAGTTCCGGGCCTCCGGGCTCTCGCACCTCGTGGCGGCGTCGGGGCAGAACGTGATGCTGCTCGCCGCCCTCGTCCTGGGGGTCGCGGCGGTGCTCGGGCTCGCGCTGCGCGCGCGGCTCGCGCTGGTGCTGGGCGCCATCGCGCTCTACGTGCCGCTGGCCGGCGGCGGGCCGTCGATCCAGCGAGCGGGCGTGATGGGCGCCGCAGCCGTCGTCGCGGTGCTCGCCGGCCGTCCCGCCGCCCGATGGCACGCGCTGCTGCTGGCGACTGCGGCGACGCTGGCCCTCAACCCGCGTGCGCTCGAGGACGTCGGCTGGCAGCTGAGCTTCGCGGCGGTGGTGGCCATCCTCCTGCTGGCCGGGCGCGTCCGCGACGGCCTGGTCCGGCGCGGGCTGCCGCGCGGCCTCGCCGAGGCGACGGCCCTCACCGCCGCGGCGACGCTGGGGACCGCGCCGCTCATCGCGGCGCACTTCGGCCAGGCCTCGCTGGTCTCGCTGCCGGCCAACGTGCTGGCCGCGCCCGCCGTGGCGCCGGCCATGTGGCTGGCGATGATCGCCGTCGCGCTGGGACAGCTCGGTACGGCGCTGGCCGCGCCGTTCGTCGCCCTCGCCGCCTTCCCCGTCGCGTACGTGATGTGGGTCGCGCACGTCGCCAGCGGCGTGCCCGGCGCGCGGGCGAGCGTACCCGCCGGGGTGGTGGGCGCCGCGTGCGCTGCGGCGGCACTGGCGGTGCTGGTGCCCCGCGCGCGGGCGCCGATGGCCGCCGGCACGGTGGCGGTGTTGGCCCTCGTCGTCGCGCTGTCGCTCGCGCCCAACTCCGCGCTCGCTGGCTGGCTGGCTCGCACGCCGGTGGCCGGACTGGCCGCGCTGGTCTCGCGCGGGTCGGCCGCCGGCCTCGCGACGCCCGCCGGGCTGCGAATCACCTTCCTCGACGTCGGCCAGGGCGACAGCACGCTGATCCAGTGGCGGCGCAGCGCGATCCTCGTCGACACGGGCCCACCGGATGGCCCGATCCTGACGCGGCTGCGCCACGCGGGCGTGCGGCGGCTGGACCTGCTGGTGGTCACCCATGCCCAGGCCGACCACGACGGCGGCGCGGCGGCGGTGCTGCGCGCGATGCCGGTCGGCCTCGTCCTCGACGGGCGCGACGGCCTCCGCGATCCCAGCGGTCTGCGCATGGCGGCGCAGGCCGCGCGTCGCGGCGTGCGGACGATGGCCGGGCGCGCCGGCGAGGTGCTGCGCGTCGGCGCCATCGCGCTGCGCGTGCTGTGGCCGGCCAGCGCGCGCGGGCCGGCCGACGCGGGCGCCGACCCCAACCAGCGCGCGATCGTCGCCGAGGCCGACGCCGGCGGGGTGCGCACGCTGCTGACGGCCGACGCGGAGTCCGACGTCCTCTCCGGGCTCGACCTCGGACCCGTCGACGTCCTCAAGGTCTCCCACCACGGCAGCGCCGATCCGGGGCTGCCCGCGCTGCTCGAGCGCCTGCGACCGCGGCTGGCGGCGATCGAGGTCGGGCGCCACAACGTCTATGGCCATCCCGCCGCGGCGACCGTCCGTGCCCTCCTCGCGGCGGGCACCGCGCTCGTGCGCACCGATCGCGACGGCAGCGTGAGGGTCGAGCCGGCGGCCGGGGCGTTGCGCATCCACGCTCACGCCTAGACTCAAATCCGTGCCCGCGTTCAAGCCCGCCTACCTCGTCCACGGCGACGACCACGGTCGCATCGGCGAGCGCCGCGCCCGGCTGCGCGCGATGGCCGAGGCGGAGTCGGGCAGCGGCGGCTTCGAGGTCTTCGACGGCGACGACGCGACGCCCGAGGCCATCGCACTGGCCCTGAGCGCGATGACCTTCGCCATCGGACGGCGGTTCCTGATCGTCGACGGCGTCGAGCGCTGGAAGGACGCCGAGGTGCAGGAGGCGCTCGCGCCGGCGCTCGCGGCGATGCCGCCCGACACGACGGTCAGCTTCTTCGGGCGCGACGACGGGCGGGTCAAGACGCCGGCCAAGCTCGCGGCGGCGGTCAAGAAGGCGGGCGGCGACGTCGCCGTCGAGGCGATGCTGAAGCCCAAGGAGCTCCCGCGCTGGGCCGTCGGCGAGGCCGAGAGGCTCGGCATCACGCTCGAGGGAGCGGCGGCCAAGGCGCTGATCGCCCACGCCGGCGAGCGCCAGCAGCGCCTCCTGCGCGAGCTCGAGAAGCTCGCGCTCGAGCACGGCCAGGGCGCCCGCATCGGGGTCGAGGAGGTCGAGGCCGTCGCGGCGCCGTCGGCCGAGCGCCAGGTGTGGGGCCTGGTCGACGCCCTCGTGGCCGGCGACGGGCGGGGCGCCACGCGCGCCTTCCTCGAGCTGCGTGCCCAGGGCGAGACGCTGCCGCGCCTGGTGCCCCTCATGGCGCGCCGCGTCCGCGACGTCCTCGCGATCGCCACGCGCCTGGAGGCGGGGGAGTCGCCCGCTCAGGTCAAGGACTCGATGAAGGGCAGCCCGTGGGCGGCCGATCGCCGCATCAAGGAGGCTCGGGCGACGGAGGCCGCCACCCTGCGCCGCGCGCTCGAGGCGCTCGCCGAGCTCGAGGTCGCCAGCCGCGGCCAGAGCGAGCTGGGCGACGACACCGAGGCGCTGCGGGCGATCGCGACGATCGCGGCGTAGCACGCCCGCCCGGAGCGGCCGCGCCGCCCGGAGCGGCGGCGGTCAGCGGCCGCGGTCAGCTGCCGTAGTCGACCGGCTCGTAGCCGCGGCCCGGCGCGGAGCCGACGATGAGGACGCGTAGGCCGTCGGGGCCGCTGGCCAGCGCGCGGGCGGTGCCGGGGCCGACGGCGCACAGGTGCTCCTCGTCGAGCGCGAGCCGCTCACCGGAGTCGTCGAGGACGACCCAGCCGCTGCCGGCCAGGCGGACGTAGAGCTCCTCCTGGCCGCTGCCCGACTCGTCGTGCGAGCGCGTCGAGTAGTCGGGCGGCAGGTTCATGATGTTCGCGCCGAAGGCGGTCAGGCCGAGGCCGGGCCGGACCATGCGCATGAACCCGTCCCACATGTCCGGCAGATCGTCGATCGCGCTGCCACTGGCGGTGAGCTCGCTCATGCGGCGATGCTCGCCCGCCGGGCGAGTCAGGTCAAGGGGTGCGCCGGAGGCTCAGGCTGCGTCGTCGCCGCGCAGCACGCGCGCGGCGCGGGACTTCTTGCGAGCGCCGGTGTTGCGGTGCAGCGCGCCGCGCTTGACGGCCTTGTCGATGGTGCGGACGAGCGACAGGTGCTCGGTCTGCGCCGTGTCGGCGTCGCCGGCTGCGACCGCGGCCTCGAGGCGGCGGAAGAAGGTCTTGATCGTCGACGTGTAGCGGCGGTTCTCCAGGCGCTCGCGTTCGGCCCGGAGGATGCGCTTCTTCTGTGAGTGGATGTTGGCCATGAGGCGGCGACGCAGTGTAGCGGCCCTCGGCTGCCCCCGCCCGCCCGCGGGGGCACGGGGGCCGCTGAGACGAAGCCGCGGGAGCGCCGCGTAGCATCAGGCCCCAGTGTCCGTCGAACCGACCGCGAGCGCGCCCGCCCGGGCCGAAGGCCTCGCGCCGCCCGAGGGCCCCGTGCCGGCGGGACGGGCGGCGGCACGCAACACGGCCATCTTCTCGATCCTCACGGGCCTATCGCGGATCGCCGGGCTGGTGCGCGAGATCGTGGCCTCGAGCTACTTCGCGACCTCCGGCGCCTTCAGCGCGTTCACGATCGCCTTCCAGCTGCCCAACGTCGTGCGCTCGCTGTTCGCCGACGCCGCCCTGAGCGCCGCCTTCGTGCCGGTCTTCACCGAACTGCTCGAGCAGGGCAAGCGCAAAGAGGCGTTCAAGCTCGCCTCGACGCTGTTCTTCCTGATCCTGACGGTGCTGAGCGCGATCACCGTGCTGTTCATCGCCTTCGCCGGCGTGATCATGCCGCTGTTCGTCGGGGACGAGCTGTCGCAGTTCCAGGACCTGACGATCGGCCTCAGCCGCGTGCTGTTCCCGGTGGTGCTCGTGCTCGGGCTCAACGGGCTCGTGGTCGGGATCCTCAACGCCTACGACCACTTCACGATCCCGGCGCTCAGCCCGCTCGTGTGGAACATGGTCATCCTCGTGTGCCTGGTCGGCTCGCAGCAGGTGCTCACGGGCGAGGACCAGCTCTACGGGTATGCGATCGGCGTCCTCGTCGGCACCGTGGTCCAGTTCGCGATGGCGCTCCCGATGCTGCGGCGGCTCGGCTTCCACCTGGAGCTCTCCTTCTCGTTCCGCGACGAGCGCGTGCGCCGGGTGCTGATCCTCATGCTGCCGGTGACGATCGGGCTCGGGCTCATCAACTTCAACGTCCTCATCAACTCGACGCTCGGCTCGCTGGTGTCCGACCAGGCGCCGCGCGCCATCGACGCGGCCTTCCGCATCTACATGCTGCCGCAGGGCGTGTTCAGCGTCGCGATCGCGACCGTGCTCTTCCCGGCCCTGAGCCGCTTCGCGGCGCGCCGCGACTACGACGGCCTGCGCGCGCTGATGGCGAACGGCATGCGCCAGATCTTCCTGCTGCTCATCCCGGCCGCGGCCGCCACGCTGGCGCTGTCCGAGCCGATCACGCGGCTCATCTACGAGCACGGGCGCTTCGGGCAGAGCTCGACCGACCTCGTCTCGAGCGCGCTCTTCTGGTTCTCGTTCTCGCTGCCCTTCAGCGGCGTCAACCTCCTGTTGACGCGCACCTTCTTCAGCCTCCAGAAGCCCTGGATCACGACCGGGATCGCCGGCCTGAACCTCACCGTCAACGTCGCGGTCTCGGTGGCGCTGTACAAGCCGTTCGGCATCGCGGGCATCGTGATCGGCACGGGGGTCTCCAGTGCGGTGATGACGGTCGCGCAGATGTACTTCCTGCGCCGCGAGCTGCACGGCCGCCTCGACGGCCGGCGCACGCTGATCGTCGTGATCCAGATCACTCTCGCCGCGGCGCTGCTGGCCGGCGCGTGCTACGGGACCTGGTACGTGCTCGACCAGGCGCTCGGGGTGGGCCTGCTGGCCCAGCTGCTCACGGTCGGCGTCGCTCTGGCGGTCGGTTTGGCGGTCTACGCCCTCGCCGTGCAGGCTGCTGGGCATACCGGAGGCGCGCCAAATCGAAGGTTTTGTCCGGGGACGGCTTGGTAGGCGCGGCGAACGGTAGAAAACAGCCGATGAACGGCTGACCACCCCTCAAGTTCCAGGGCGCGGCGCCCGATACAGATTCAGTGATGCGCCTGACCTCCGCCTTGTTGGGCTTGGCGCTCGAGGCTGCCCCTGACGCCGCCGCCGCCGCGGCGACGGTGGTCGACCACATCGGGCGCGAGCAGCGGCTCCTGCCCGCGGTCTACCTCGCCCGCGGCGGACGCCTGCGGTGCGCCGCCCTGCACGGCTACTGGCAGGCCCGCGACGGGCTGCCGGGCCGTGCCGGGGTCATGGGGCGCACGTACCGCGAGGGGACCGAGATGGTCGTCGAGGACGTCAGCGCAAGCGAGCACTACCTCGAGGCCAACCCGGGGGTCGTGGCCGAGGCGTGCTTCCCCTTGCGCGCCGGCGGCCTGACCGTCGGCGTGCTCAACATCGAGTCGTGCGAGCCGCTGCGCGACGGCGACCTCGACTACCTGCGCGAGGGCGCCCGCGCCCTCGGCGCGCGCATCGAGGAGCTCGGCGGCCTGCCCAGCGAGTCGGGCATGCAGCGACTGCTGCGCCACGTCGCCGACATCGCCGACCTGCAGGACGCAACAGCGGTCGCCGACGCGCTGCTGAGCGCCGCGCTCGACCTCGTCCCGCTGGGCTCGGTGCTGCTCGCGCGCACGACCGGCGCCGGCGGCGCCCTGCGGCCGTCGGTCGCGGCCGGCCCGCTGGCGGAGGTCCTGCGGGCCGCGCCGCTCGACTCGATCGGGGCGTGGGTCGAGGACGGGATCTCGCTCTTCACCGTCGGCGAGCCCGAGGCGCCGCCGGCGGCCAACCTGGCCGAGCTGCGCGCCGCGGGGGTCGAGACGCTGGTCGCGGTCGGCCTCCTCGCCCACGGCGAGCTGCTGGGCGCCCTCGTGCTGGCCTCCGACGAGCCGGCGGCCATCGGCACCGACGACGTCGAGCTGCTCGAGCAGCTCGCCACCCACGGCGCCGCCTGCCTGCGCACCGCCGAGCTGCTGGGCTCGCTGCGCGAGCGCGCCGAGACCGACCCGCTCACCGGCCTCGGCCACCACGCGACCTTCCACGAGGCCCTGGCCGGCTCGCACCGGCGGCCGACCACGGCCGTGGTCGTGTGCGACATCGACGGCTTCAAGCTGCTCAACGACACCTACGGCCACGGCCACGGCGACCGCGTGCTGTGCGGGCTGGCCGACGCCATGAGCGGCGCCCTGCGCCGCGGCGACCGCCTCTTCCGCATCGGCGGCGACGAGTTCGCCGCGCTGCTCGCCGTCGAGTCCTCCGAGCAGGCGCTCGGCGCGGCCATCCGCCTGCGCGAGGCCGTGCTGGAGGCGCGGCTGGGCGTCACGGTCTCGGTCGGCGTCGCCGTCCCGCAGCCGGGGGAGACGGACGTCGCGCTGCTGGCACGCGCCGACCGTGCGCTCTACTCGGTCAAGGAGGCCGGCCGCGACGGCGTCGCGCTGGCCAACGACGAGCCGCTCCCGTCGACGCCGGCCATCGGCTGAGCGCGGCTCGGGCGGGTGGGGGGCGGTTTCGACGCCTATCCTGGGTCGCCGCACGCATGGCAGACCAGGCCCACATCCGCAACTTCTCGATCATCGCCCACATCGACCATGGGAAGTCGACGCTGGCCGACCGCATCCTCGAGATCACCCACACGGTCGATCCGCGGCAGATGCGCGAGCAGGTCCTCGACTCCATGGACCTCGAGCGCGAGCGCGGGATCACGATCAAGGCCCAGGCCGTGCGCGTCTTCTACGAGGCGCGCGACGGCGAGACCTACCAGCTGCAGCTCATCGACACCCCGGGCCACGTCGACTTCACCTACGAGGTCTCGCGCAGCCTGGCGGCGTGCGAGGGCGCGCTGCTCGTGGTCGACGCCTCGCAGGGCGTCGAGGCCCAGACGCTGGCCAACACCTACCTGGCGGTCGACGCGGGGCTCGAGCTGATCCCGTGCCTGAACAAGATCGACCTGCCCGGCGCCGAGCCCGAGCGCGTGGCCGCCGAGGTCGTCCGAGCTGCTGGGCGAGCCGGCCGACACCATCAGGCGCATCTCGGGCAAGACCGGCGAAGGCGTCGAGGACGTGCTCGAGGAGCTCATCCAGAAGGTCCCGCCGCCGTCAGGCGATCCCGACGCACCGCCGCGCGCGCTCATCTTCGACTCCGAGTTCGACCAGTACCGCGGCGTCGTGGCCTACATCCGCGTCGTCGACGGCGTCTTTCGCAAGGGCGACGGCGATCCGCGCGATGGCCTCGGCGACCGAGGCCGAGATCGACGACATCGGCTTCTTCACGCCCGCGATGATCGCCGCGCCGGAGCTGCGCGCGGGCGAGGTCGGCTTCCTCATCACCGGGATCAAGGACGTCACCCGCCTGCGCGTCGGCGACACGCTGACGACCAAGCACCACGGCGCCAGCGAGCCGCTGCCCGGCTACCGCGAGATCAAGCCGATGGTCTTCTGCGGCCTGTTCCCGATCGAGACCGACGCCTACCCCGAGCTGCGCGACGCGCTGGAGAAGCTCACCCTCAACGACGCCGCGCTGACCTGGGAGCCCGAGACGAGCGACGCCCTCGGCTTCGGCTTTCGCTGCGGCTTCCTCGGGCTGCTGCACATGGACATCGTCCGCGAGCGCCTGCAGCGCGAGTACGACCTCGAGCTGCTGGCCACGATGCCGAGCGTGGGCTACGAGGTCACGCTCACCAACGGGGAGGAGCTCGAGGTCCATGCCCCGAGCGACATGCCCGAGCCGGTGCGCATCGAGGAGATCCGCGAGCCCTTCATCAAGGCGTCGATCGTCACGCCCAAGGAGTACATCGGCCAGGTCATGGAGCTCTGCCAGGAGCGCCGCGGCGACCACGCCGGCATGCACTTCCTCTCGGCCGAGCGCGTGCAGCTCACCTACGACCTGCCGCTGGCCGAGATCGTGCTCGACTTCTTCGACCAGCTGAAGTCGCGCACCCGCGGCTATGCCTCGTTGGACTACGAGGTCATCGGCATGCGTCCGGGCGACCTGGTCAAGCTCGACGTGCTGCTCGCCGGCGACGTCGTCGACGCCCTCTCGATGCTGGTCCACCGCGACAAGGCCTACGCGCTGGGGCGCATGCTGGTGGAGAAGCTGCGCGCCAAGATCCCGCGCCAGCAGTACGACGTGCCCATCCAGGCCGCCGTCGGGGCCAACATCATCGCCCGCGAGACGGTCAAGGCCTTCCGCAAGGACGTCATCGCCAAGTGCTACGGCGGCGACATCTCGCGCAAGCGCAAGCTGCTCGAGAAGCAGAAGGAGGGCAAGCGCCGCATGAAGCAGGTCGGGCGCATCGAGGTGCCCCAGGAGGCCTTCCTGGCCGTCCTGGAGCTCGGCGACGCCAACTGACGGCTCTCGCGGAGCGGCGGCCGCGCAGCGCCGCTGCCCTCGGGGCGCTACCCGTCGGCCAGCTGCGCGTCGACGGTGATCTCGAGGTTGCCCTTCAGCGCGCCCGAGATCGGGCAGCCGTCCGCGGCGCCCTGAGCCGCCTGCGCGAAGCCGTCGGCGTCGAGGCCGGGGACGACGCCGCGCACCGTGAGGTGCGAGCTCGACACCTTCGGGCCGTCGTCCATGGACAGCGTGACGGTGGCGGAGACGTCGAGACGCTCGGGCGCGTTGCCCGCCTGGGCGAGCTCGTGGGAGAGCGCCATCGAGAAGCACGACGCGTGGGCGGCGGCGATGAGCTCCTCGGGGCTCGTCTTGCCGTCCGAGCGCTCGGTGCGCGACGCCCAGGTGACGGGCAGGTCGGCAGCCGCGCCGCTCTTGAGCGACAGGACTCCGTTGCCGTGGGCGAGGTCGCCCTCCCAGACGGTGGTGGCGGTGCGTTCTACGTTGGCCATGGCTGCATCCTACGTCGAGGCCCGACCCGGCATCCTGTGGCGATGCGGATCCTGTTCGTGTGCATGGGCAACATCTGCCGCTCGCCGACGGCCGAGGGCGTGATGCGAGGACTGCTGCGCGCGGAGGGCCTCGAGCAGGCCGTGGAGATCGAGAGCGCCGGCACCGGCGGCTGGCACGCGGGCGCCGCGCCCGACGCGCGGGCGGTCGCCGCCGCGCGGTCGCGCGACGTCGTCGTCGAGGGGGAGGCGCGCCAGGTGACCGCGGAGGACTTCGAGCGCTTCGACCTCCTGCTGGCCATGGACCGCGACAACGAGCGCGAGCTGCTGGCGCGCGCCCCCGATGCGCAGGCGCGCGCCAAGGTGCGCCTGCTGCGCGAGTTCGACCCCGCCTCGGTCGCCGCGGGCGACCTCGACGTCCCCGACCCCTATTACGGCGGGCCGCACGGCTTCGATCGCGTGCTCGACCAGGTCGACGCGGCGTGCCGGGGGCTGCTCGACGAGGTCCGCGCCGCGGGCCCCGCGTGACCGTTCCGCCGGCGCTGGCCGCCGCGGTGGCGCGCGCCGCCGGCGCCGAGGTGACCGGAGGCTCCCGGGCCTCGGGCGGCTCGATCAACGAGGCGTGGGCGCTCGAGCTGGCCGGCGGCGGCCGCGCGTTCGTCAAGACGCGGGCCGACGCCGCGCCGGGGGAGTACGCCACCGAGGCCGCCGGCCTGCGCTGGCTCGCGCAGGCCGACGCGGTCGCGCTGCCCGGGGTGCTGGCGGTCGGCGACGGCGACGGGCCGCGCTTCCTGGCGCTCGAGTGGATCGACGCGGGCCGCCTGGACGCCGCCGGCGAGGAGGCGCTCGGGCGCGGGCTGGCCGCGCTGCACGCCGCCGGCGCGCCCGACTTCGGCGCGCCGCCGCCCGGCGCGCCGTCGCCCGACGGGGCGCCCGCGCCGCTGCGCATCGGCGAGCTCTCGCTGCCCAACGACCCCGCCGCCGACTGGCCGTCGTTCTACGCCGCGGCGCCGGTTGGAGCCGCTGGTGGCGCTGTGCCTGGAGCGCGGGACGCTGAGCGCCGTCCGGCGCGCGGGCGGTGGAGCGCGTGTGCGAGCGGATCGACGACCTCGCCGGGCCCGCCGAGCCGCCCGCGCGCCTGCACGGCGACCTGTGGGGCGGCAACGTCCTGGCCGGGGCCGACGGCCGCGCGCGGCTGATCGACCCGGCGGCCTACGGCGGCCACCGCGAGGTCGACCTGGCCATGCTGCGGCTCTTCGGGGCGCCGTCGCAGCGGGTCTTCGCCGCCTACGACGAGGCCGCGCCGCTCGCCGAAGGCCACCGCGAGCGCGTGGAGCTCTGGCAGCTCTTCCCGCTGCTCGTGCACGCCGCGCTGTTCGGCGGCTCCTACGGCGCGTCCGTCGAGCGCGCGGCCGTGCGCTACGTCACGTGACGGCGGCGTGATCGTCGTCACAATCGCTGCATGGATCTGGGTCTCGATGGCAAGTTGTGCGTGGTGACGGGCGCGAGCCGCGGCATCGGCCTCGAGGTCGGGCGCAGCCTGTGCGCAGAGGGCGGGCACGTGCTCTTCGTGGGCCGCGACGCCGACGCGCTGGTGGAGGCGGCCGAGGGTTGCGGCGGGGAGTACATCGCCGCCGACGTCACCGACCCGGAGATGGCCGAGCTGATCATCGCCACGTGCGCCGAGCAGATGGGCGGAATCGACGTGCTCGTCAACAACGCGGGCACGAGCTTCGCGCGCAGCCTCGACGACCTCACCGACGAGGACTGGCAGGGGCAGTGGGAGCTGCACGTCATGGCGCCCATGCGGCTGATGCGCGCGGCCGCCCCGCGGATGGCCCAGCGCGGCGGCGGGCGGATCGTCAACGTCTGCTCGAGCGCCGGCAAGCGCCCGTCGCAGACCAACGCCGCGTACTCGGTGACCAAGGCCGCGCAGCTGTCGCTCTCGCGGGTCTTCGCCGACGCCTACGCGGCGGACAACGTGCTGGTCAACGCGGTCGCGCCCGGCGCCGTCGCCTCGGGGCTGTGGACCGGCCCCGACGGCCTGGCCGAGCAGATCGCCGCGGCACGGGGCGGTTCGCCCGAGGATGCGCTGGCGGCTCAGGCCGGGAAGATCCCTCTGGGGCGCCTCGCCGAGCCGCGCGAGATCGCCGACGTCGTGGTCTTCCTGTGCAGCGAGCGGGCGAGCAACGTGACCGGCGCGGCCTGGTCGGCCGACGGCGGCACGGTGCCGATCGTCATCTGAGCCGACGGCTCTCGCCCGACAGCCTGCGCTTGCGCTCGGCCGTGTAGTCCCACCACGGTCGCGCCGGCCCGCCGTCGGCCTGCTCCACGGCCGACATGACCGTGTCGAGCAGGCATGGGTCGAGCCGGCGACCGCTCGCGGCGCACATCTCCTCGTAGATCTCGATGGCATCCCGGCCCGCGAGCTGGCTGGTCCGGGTGATGCCCACTGCTTCGAGGTAGCGCGCGACGGCGGGGCCGACGTTCGCCAGCTCGAGCAGGTCCGAGCTGGCAGCGGTGGCGATGTCGGGGCTCATGGCTGCATGGCACCACGCGCGTGCCGGTCGGTCTTGTCGGTTTCGGACGCCGCGCTCAGCGCAGCGCCCTCGCGAGCCGGCGCACGCCCTCGTCGAGCGCGTCCGGCGGCGCGGCGGCGAAGGTCAGCCGCAGGAACGGCCCCGGCGCCTCGGCCGGGAACCACGGGCGGCCGGGGAAGACGACGACGCCCTCGCCTGCCGCCGCCGTCGCCAGCGCGACGTCGTCGGTGCCCTCGGGCAGCGCCACCCACAGGTGCAGGCCGCCGGCGGGGATCGTCGCCGGCGCCAGCTGCGGCGCGTGGCGCTCGAGGGCGGCCACGAGCGCGTCGCGACGGGCGCGCAGCTCGGCGCGCAGCCGGCGGCGGTGCCGGCGCCAGCCGGGGGCCGAGACGACCTCGAGCGCGGCCTCCTGCAGCGGGCCCGAGACGAAGAAGTCGTCGACGATGCGCGCCGCGCGCAGGCGCGCCCCCGCGGCGCCGCGGGCGCCGATGCCGGCCACGCGCAGGCCCGGCGCGGCCGACTTGGTCAGTGAGCGCACGTAGACGACGTGGCCGTCGGCGTCGTCGGCGGCCAGCGGGGCCGGGGGGTCGGCTCCCGCGCTCAGGTCGCGCGCCCAGTCGTCCTCGATCAGGAAGGCGCCGGCGTCGCCGACGGCCTCGAGCACGGCGGCCCGGCGGTCGGCGGCGAGCACGGAGCCGTGCGGGTTGGCGTAGAGGGGCTGGCAGTAGACCAGGCGGGCTCGCGTGCGCGCCAGCGCCTGGGCGAGCAGGTCGGGGCGCACGCCATCGGCGTCGCTGGGGACCGGCACGACGCGCAGCCCGGCCGCGCGCGCCGCCACGATGGCGCCCAGGTAGGTGGGCGCCTCGACGAGGACCGGGTCGCCGGCGGCCGCCAGGGCGCGGAAGGCCGTCGCCAGCGCGGGCTGGCCGCCCGAGCAGACGACCACGTCGTGGGCGCGCAGGCTCCCGCCGGCTTCCCGGGCGAACCAGGCGCGCAGCTCCTCGCGCCCCTCGACGGGACCGCGCTCCCACGCGCCGGTGCGCCGCGCCGCGCGGGCCAGCGCCGCGCCGACGAGGTGCAGCGGCTGCAGGTCGAGCGACAGGTAGCCGCTCGACAGCGGGATGGCGCCCGGCGGCGGGACGGCCAGAAGCTCCTGCAGTGCGTCGCCCTCGACGCCGCCCGCGCCCAGGGCGACGGCCTGCCACGAGAGGTCGGGAGGCGCCTGCGCCTGGGGGCGCGGCGCCACGAAGGTGCCGCGCCCCGGTCGGGGCTCGAGGACGCCCTCCGCCGCGAGCGCCGCGATCGCGCGCTGCACGGTCACCGGCGATGCCCGATGGCGGGACATCAGGTCGCGCACCGACGGCAGGCGCTCGCCGGGCGAGCGCGCCTGCGCGGTCGCCCGCAGGTCTTGGATGACGCGCCCCTCTGCGTTATCGTTCAGCATGAGTAGTGGGGATAACGCTATCGCGGCGCCGCCGGTAACGGCAAGCGAGCCGCGAGCGCATGCGCCACGCGCCGGCGGGCCGCGGACGCGTCGCGAGCGGCGCCGCGAGCGCGCGCCCTGCCGCCGGGGCTCCTGCTGGGCAGCCTGGGCATCGTCGGCTTCTCGTTCTCGCTGCCGGCCACCCGCCTCGCCGTGGCCGACTTCGACCCGTGGCTCGTGGCCTTCGGGCGCGCGACGGTCGCCGCCGGGCTCGCGGCCCTCTACCTGCTGGCCACCCGCGCGCCGCGCCCGACCCGCGAGCAGGCGCGCTCGCTGGCGATCGTGGCCGCCGGCGTCATCGTCGGCTTCCCGCTGCTGACCTCGCTCGCCCTGGAGGTCCAGACCGCCGCCCACGGCGCGGTGGTCATCGCGATCCTGCCCGCCGCGACCGCGGTCGCGGCGGTCCGGCGCGCTCACGAGCATCCGAGCCGGGCCTTCTGGCTCGCCGCCTGCGCCGGCTTGGTCGCCGTGCTGGCCTTCGTCCTGACGCAGGGCGTGGCCGGCCTCCAGGCGGGCGACGCGTTCCTGCTCGGCGCCGTCGTGCTGTGCGCGATCGGCTACGCCGAGGGCGGCGCGCTCAGCCGCACGCTCGGCGGGCCCGGCGACGATCTGCTGGGCGCTCGTGCTCAGCGCGCCGCTGACGGCCTCGGTGACCGGCGTCGCCATCGCCGTCGGCGGCCTGCACGCCGGCGCCACCGCCTGGCTGGGCTTCGCCTACGTCGCCGTCGTCTCGATGTTCCTGGGCTTCTTCGCCTGGTACGCCGGGCTCGCGCGCGGCGGGGTGGCGCGGATCGGCCAGGTCCAGCTCGCTCAGCCCGTGCTCACGCTCGGCTGGTCGGCGGCGCTGCTCGGCGAGCACGTCGGCCCCGCGACGCTACTCACCGCGTTGGCGGTGCTCGCCTGCGTGGCGGCGACGCAGCGCGCTCGATGACTAACCTCTCGGCCGCATGGCCGTCAACACCAACGCCATCGGCAAGACCTACGCGCCCCTGACCTACGCGGTCGGGCGCGAGAAGATCCGCGAGTACGCGTTCGCCGTGGGCGAGACGAACCCGGTCCACCTCGAGGTCGAGGCGGCGCGCGCCCTCGGCTACCGCGACGTCGTCGCGCCGCCGATGTTCGCCGCCGTCTACAGCTCGCCCGCCATCGGCCCCGCGCTCTTCGACCCGGAGATCGGGATCAACTTCGCCCTGATGGTCCACGGCGGCCAGGAGTTCAAGTGGGGTCCGCTGGTCGTCGCCGGCGACGAGATCGACACCACGGTGACGGTCAAGGACATCTCCGAGCGCAGCGGCACCGGCTTCTACGTCTTCGAGACCGTGTCCACCAACCAGGACGGCGACACGGTGTGCGTCGGGACCTGGACCAACATCGTGCGAGGTGGGTGAGCATGCAGCCCGGCGACGAGATCCCCGAGCTCAAGGTCACGCCCGACACGCTACCTGACCGTGCGCTACGCGGGCGCCTCGGGCGACTTCAACCCGATCCACATCGACGAGGACTTCGCCAAGCAGGTCGGCCTGCCCGGGCGCATCCTGCACGGGCTGTGGACGATGGCCCAGGTCGCCCGCGCGCAGACCGAGGCCGGCGGCGGCCCGCACAGCCTGCGCCGGCTGCAGGTCCAGTTCCGCGGCATGGGCCTGCCCGAGCACGAGATCACGGTGACCGGGAAGGTGCACGAGGTGCGCGACGGCGTCGCGGTGGTGCACACGATCGCCGAGCAGGACGGCAAGGCGATCATCCGCAACGCCGAAGCCGAGATCGCGGTCGAGTAGCTCCGACCTACAATCGGTGTGGTGCTCACGCCGCGCCAAGAGCTGATCCTGCGCAAGCTGGTCGAGGCCCACACCGCGACCGGCGAGCCCGTGGGCTCGAAGACCCTGGCCGCCGACCCCGAGCTCGGACTGCGGCGCCGTCGACCATCCGCAACGAGCTGGCGATGCTCGAGGAGCACGGCTTCCTGGCCCATCCGCACACCAGCGCCGGACGCGTGCCGACCGACGCCGGGCACCGCTTCTACGTCGATCGCCTGCTGCACAGCCAGGACGTCATCCCCCGCGACCGCGCCCTCGACCTGCAGCTCGTGCGCCGCGAGGTCGACGAGGCGATGCGCGTGACGACCGAGACGCTCTCGCAGGTCACCAACCTGCTGGCCATCGTCTCGGCGCCGCCGATCGACACCGCCACCATCCGCCACGTCGAGGTCCTGCTCCTGCAGCCGCAGGTCCTGATGGTCGTCGTCATCACCTCGACCGGCGGGGTGACCGAAGAAGGTGCTGCCGTTCGAGCGACCCGGTCGACCCGGGCTGGCCGCGTGGGCCGGCGCCTACCTCAACGAGCGCCTGGAGGGCGTCAGCCTCGGCGCGCGCACGCTGCACTCCAAGCTCAACGACCCGTCGCTGGGGGCCAGCGAGCGCGGCTTCCTCGAGCGCCTGGCGCCCGCCTTCACCGAGCTGGCCGACACCGCCGAGGACAGCCTCTACGTCGGCGGCGCCGCCCGCCTGCTGTCCGAGCACCGCTTCCAGGACCTGACCGAGATCAACGAGCTGATGGGCATCCTCGAGCGCCGCGTGGCGCTGCTCAACGTCCTGCGCGCCGCCCTCGGCCACCGCGACGTGCTCGTGCGCATCGGCCACGAGAACGAGCTGCCGGCGCTGCACTCGCTGGCCTTCGTCGCCTCGGGCTACGGGCTGCCCGCGCGCCACCTCGGCACCGTCTCGGTCCTCGGGCCGGTGCGCATGGACTACGCCGCCGCGATCCGCACCGTGCGCGAGGCCGCCCACCAGCTCTCGCGCTTCATCGAGGACGTCTACGAGAGGCTGATGGCCGGCACCCGCCCCCGAGACCCCTACGAGGTCCTCGGCGTCGCCCGCGACGCCGACGAGACCCAGATCAAGAAGGCCTTCCGGCGCCTGGCGCGCGAGCTGCACCCCGACGTCAACCGCCACGACCCCGACGCCGAGGAGAAGTTCAAGGAGGCGGCCGAGGCCTACGAGATCCTCTCGGACGCCGAGCGCCGCGCCACCTTCGACCGCTACGGCCACGACGGCCTGCGCTCGGGCGGCTACGCGCCGAACTTCGAGGGCTTCGGCTCGATCTCGGACCTCTTCGACGCCTTCTTCGGCAGCGCGTTCGGCGCCGCCACGCGCGGCGGCCCGATGCAGGGCGGCGACGTGGCCGTCAGCGCCGAGGTCACGCTCGCCCAGGCCGCGACGGGCGCCGAGGTCGAGCTGAGCTTCGAGGCCATCGACACCTGCGAGCGCTGCCACGGCAACGGCGCCGAGCCCGGCACGCCGATCGTCACCTGCGAGCGCTGCGGCGGCGCCGGCGTGCTGCAGGCGGTGTCGCGCTCGCCGTTCGGGCAGGTCGTGCGCCAGGTCGCCTGCGACGTGTGCGGCGGCGAGGGGCGCGTCCCCGAGCAGCCGTGCCCGCAGTGCGACGGGCGCGGACGCGAGGTGCGCCGTCGCATCGCTGCGCGTCGACGTGCCCGCCGGGATCGGCGACGGGCAGCGCATCCGCCTCGCCGGCCGCGGCCACGCGGGCGAGCGCGGCGGCCCGCCCGGCGACCTCTACGTCCTCGTCCACGTGGCGCCCGACGAGCGCTTCCTGCGCGACGGCGACGACCTCGTGACCGTGCTCGACGTGCCCGCACCGATCGCCGCGCTGGGCGCGACGCTCAGCGCCCCGTCGCTCGACGGCGACGTCGACGTCGAGGTGGCGCCGGGGACGCAGCCGGGCGCCGTCGTCACCGTCGGCGGCAAGGGCATGCCGCGCCTGCGCCGGCCCGGGCGCCACGGCGACCTGCGCGTGGTGGTCAACGTGGTCGTCCCGCGCAAGCTCAGCAAGGACCAGCGCCGCCTGGCCCAGCAGCTGGCCGACTCGATGACCGACGAGAACCTGCGCGTCGACGAGTCGCTGCTGGGCAAGCTCAAGCGCCTGCTCGGTTAACGGTGACCGGACGAAACCGGCGTTCAGGGGCGAGCCGGATGCCGAAGCCGTGCTGATCCGCCTCGCCCTGCGGGTGCAGCGCGAGCAGGCCGAGCTCGTGCTCGCCGAGCTGCTCGAGCTGGCGCCGGGCGGGGTGGAGGAGAGCGAGGACGGCGACGTCGTCGAGTACGCCGTCTACGGCGCGCCCGGCGAGCTGCCCGACCTGCCCGACCTGCGCGCGGCCGCCGGCGGGGCGCTGGTCGAGGTCACCACGAGCGAGGTGCCCGACGACTGGGACGAGCGCTGGAAGGCCTTCCACCAGCCGGTGCGGATCGGCGACCTGCTCGTGCGCCCGCCGTGGGCGCCGCCGCGCGCCGGCCTGCTCGACGTCGTCATCGACCCCGCCCAGGCCTTCGGCACCGGAGCGCATCCGACCACGCGCCTGTGCCTCGAGCTGCTGCTCGAGCTCGAGCCCGCCGGCGCGCTCGTCGACGTCGGCTGCGGCTCGGGCGTGCTGGCCATCGCCGCGGCGCGGCTGGGCTGGGGGCCGGTGCTCGGCGTCGACCACGAGCGCGAGTCGGTGCAGGCCACGCTCGACAACGCCGCCGCCAACGGCGTGTCCGTGCAGGCGCGCCGCCACGACCTGCTGCGCGACGGGCCCGCCCCGGGCGCGCCGACCGTCCTGGCCAACCTGCTGCGCCCGCTGCTGCTGCGCGTCGCGCAGGAGGGCTTCGCCGGCGCGCAGCCCGACGCCCTGATCGCCAGCGGGCTGCTCGCCGCACGAGGGCGACGAGGTCGCCGCCGCCTTCGCCCGCCACGGCCTGCGCGAGACGGCGCGCCGCCACGGCGGGGAGTGGGTCGCGCTCCTGCTGCGCCGTTGACCTCGCGCGCCGGCGTCCGCGCCGGCACCGGGCGTCGAACGTCGGTCCTGCCCCCTGGAGAGGGGGGAAGACCGACGTTCGACCACGCGGGGGCACGTTGCTATTCCCGACCGGCCCAGTTGGTGTTAGGGTGCCCTAATAGATGGTGCCCTTCGCCGTCCAGGCCAGCCGCGGATGCTCGACCCCGTGCCAGCTCGCCCTGGCGCTCGCGGCCGAGTTCGTCCCCGTGCGACCGGCCCGCGCCGACCGCGCGCTCGACGAGCTCGCGGCATGGCTCGGCGGCGCGCGCGACGGCGATCCCGTCGACCAGCTCGACGCGCTGGCCCAGCTCGCCGGCGCGCACCTGGAAGCCGTCGTCCTCTCGACTGCCATCGACGACCTGCTGTTCAACCGCGTCGCGCCCGACGGCGCGGGCCACCCGCTGCTGCTCGCCATCGCCTGCTCGGAGGCGGGGCGCCGCGCCGGACTGCCCGTGGGGATCGTCGCGGGGGCCGACGGCGCCTTCGTGGCCCACCGCAGACCGCCCAGCCGCTGCTCGTCGATCCCGCCCGCGGCGCCCTGCGCGACGCGCGCACGCTGCGCTCGCCCGTGTCGTGGCAGTGCTGCCACCAGGTCTCGGCGCGCATCCTCAACCGCATCGGCGAGCGCGCCGAGCGGGTCGGCCAGGTGTGCTGGGCGCTGCGCGCGGCCGAGCTGCGCCTTGCGCTGCCCTTCGAGGCGCCGACGCGCGAGCGCCTGGAGGCCGACCTGCGCCGCGTCCGCGCGCGGCTGAACTAGCGCGAGCCGCTGCCGGAGCGGCCCGGTATCCCGGCGCGCCGGCTGCCGACAGCTTGTCGGGCCAGCTTGAATGTGCGCGTGCAGGAGCGCGCACCATGACGCTGAGGACCAAGATCCTGCCCGCAGCGGTCGCGCCCGCGGCGCTGCCGCGCGCGCAGCTGCAGGCACGCCTGGACCAGGCCCTGGGCCGCCGCGTGACCACCGTCATCGCCGGCGCGGGCGCCGGCAAGTCGACGCTGCTGGCGGCCTGGGCGCAGCGCCACGACGTCGCCTGGTACACGCTCGGGCCCGAGGACGCGGCGCTCTCGACGCTCGGGCGCGGCCTGGTGGACGCGCTGCGCCTGCGCGTGCCCGACCTCCCGGTCGACCTCGCCGCCACGCCCGGCTCCGCGCGCGGGCCCGACGCGAGCGCGGACGAGGACGCCCGCGCCGACGCCTTCGCCGCCGCGCTGTCCGAGGCCCTGCAGGAGCGCCTGCACCGCCCGCTGGGGCTCGTGCTCGACGACCTCCATGCGCTGGCGCCCGACGGCGCCGCGATGCACGCGGTCGAGGCGCTGTGCCGCCAGGCGCCCGAGGCCCTGCACGTCGTCCTCGCCTCGCGCGCCGAGCTGCCCTTCTCGATCGACCGCCTGCGCGGGCAGGGCCAGCTCCTCGAGCTCGGGGGCGCCGACCTCGCCTTCGACGTCGACGAGGTGGGCGCGGTGCTCGAGGCCGAGCTCGGCGGCGACGCGCGGGAGCTCGGCGTGAGCCTTCATCAGATCGCGGAGGGCTGGCCCGCGGCGGTGCGCCTGGCCTGTGAGGCCATCCGCGCGCTGGCGCCGGCCGAGCGCGGCCCGGCGGTCGAGCGCCTGCGCCGGCCGGGCGGGCCGCTGTTCGGCTACCTGGCGCGCGAGGTGCTCGCCCAGGAGCCGCCCGCGGTCCGCGAGCTGGTGCGCGCGGCCGCGCCGCTCGAGCGCGTGCACCCGGCGCTGTGCGCCGCGCTCGGCCTGGAGGGCGCGCCCGACGCGCTCGCCTCGCTCGCGCGCCGCGGGCTGTTCGCAGAGACCGGTCCGCTCGACGAGTGGTTCGCGCCCACGGGCCTGATGCGCGACGTGGCGCTCGCGTCGCTGCCGCTGGCCGACGACGACCTGCGCGCGCTGCACGTCCGCGCCGCCGGCTGGTACGCGGCGCACGGCGAGCCCGCGCTCGCCCTGCGCTCGTGGCGTGCGGTCGGCGACGACGCCGCGACCGCGCGGCTGCTGGCCGAGCACGGCGTGGCCCTCCTGCGCGAGGGGTCGGTCGAAGCGGTCGTCGAGGCCGGCGACGCGCTGCCCGACGGCCACCGCGACGCGGCGCTCGATCGTCTCCTGGGGGAGGCCCACCAGCTGCGCGGCGACTGGGACGAGGCGCTGGCCTGCCTGGGGCGCGCCGCGGGCGCCGCGGGCACGATCGACGCCGGGCTGGCGTGGCGCATCGGCCTCATCCACCACCTGCGCGGGCACCTCGACGAGGCGATGGCGGCCTACCGGCGCGGCCGCGACGACGCGGGGCCGTCGGGCGACCTCGCGCTCCTGCACGCCTGGCACGCCAGCGCGCACTGGCTGCGCGGCGACGCCGACCGCTGCCGCACGCTCGCGATGCAGGCCCACCAGGTGGCCGTGGCCAGCGGCGAGGATCGCGCCCTCGCGGCGGCCCACACCGTGCTGGCCATGCTCGCGGCCCTGGAGGGCGACCGCGCGAGCAACGACGCGCACTACATGCGCGCCCTCGACCACGCCGAGCGTGCCGGCGATGTGCTGCAGGTGATCCGCATCCGGGTCAACCGCGGCTCGCGCAACCTCGAGGAGGGCGCCTACGAGGCCGCGATCGCCGAGCTCGATCTGGCCATCCGCCTGGCCGACCTCGGCGGCTTCGGCGCCTTCCGGGCCCTGGCGCTGACCAACCGCGGCGAGTCGCGGCTGCGCCTCGGGCGCCTGGAGGAGGCGATCGCCGACCTCGACGCCGCGCGCCTGATCTACCAGCGCCTGGGCTCCGACGACGTCGCCTACCCGCTGATGATCCTCGGCGACGTCTATCGCGAGCGCGGCGACGCGGCGCTGGCGCGGGCCGCCTACGAGGAGGCGGCGCGGCGCGGCGACGCGATGGGCGACCTCCAGGCGCTCGTGCCTGCGCTCGCGGGCCTCGCGCGGGTGCTCGCCGGCGACGACCCCGACCAGGCGAGCGCGCTCGCGCAGCGCGCGGTGGGCTACGGCGCCGGGATGGGCGAGGCCGCCGCCCTGCTCGCGGTCGGCCACGTCGCGCTGGCCGCGGGCGACCGCGAGGGCGCAGCGCAGGCGGCGGCCAGGGCCGGCGCCGCCGCGCGCGGCCCGGCGCGATCGCGCCCGCATGGCCGAGGCGCTCGAGCTCGAGGGCCTGTCGGCGCCGAGCGCCCGCGCGCGCCATGCGGCTCTCGAGCAGGCCGTCGCCATCTGGCACGAGCTCGGCAACCCGCTCGGCGAGGCGCGCGCGCAGCTCGCCCTCGGCCTGGCGCTGCCCGGCGAGCGCGGCGCCGCCGCGGCGCGCGAGGCCGAGGCGCGCCTGCGCGAGCTCGGCGCGCGCCCGCAGATGGCCGCGGCCGACCCCGAGCCGGCCGCCGCCGCGGTGGCGATCGACGCGCTCGGGCGCTTCCGCGTGCTGCGCGACGGGGCGCCCGTCCCGCGCTCGGCGTGGCGCTCGCGCAAGGCCCGCGACCTGCTGAAGATGCTCGTCGCCCGCCACGGGCGCCCGGTCTCGCGCGACGCGCTGATCGAGGCGCTGTGGCCCGAGGAGGACCCTGCCCGCTGCGCCAACCGCCTGTCGGTGGCGCTCAGCACGCTGCGCGGCGTGCTCGATCCCGAGCGCCACTTCGACGCCGACCGCTTCGTGGTCTCGAGCGCCGGCGCCGTGTCGCTGGACCTCGACCACGTCGCCGTCGACCTCGAGGCCTTCCTGGGTGAGGCGGCGGCGGGCCTCGCGCTGCACGACGAGGGCCGGGCGGCGCAGGCGCACGCCCGCCTGTCGGCCGCCGAGGCCGCCTACGCCGGCGACCTGCTGGAGGAGGACCTCTACGAGGACTGGGCCGTCGCGGCGCGCGAGCAGGCGCGCGACATGTACGTCCGCGTCGCCCGCCGCCTGGCCGCCGATGCGCGCGCGGCCGGCGACCACGACGGCGCCGTCCGCCTCCTGCTGCGCGTCCTCGAGCGCGACGCCTACGACGAGGAGGCACATCTCGCGCTCGTGACCGCTCTGGTCGACGCCGGCCGCCACGGCGAGGCGCGCCGGGCCTTCCGGGTCTACCGCGGGCGCATGGACGAGGTCGGCGTCGAGCCCGCCTCGTTCCCGGCCTCGACGCCTGTTTAAGACCGTTCGAACCCGCGACCGGCACGATCGCGGCGATGGAGACGTTCCTCGTCCGCGTGTGGGTCCCGTCCGAGCCCCAGGAGCTCGCGTCCGGCGCGACGCTGCAAGGGCTCGCGCAGCACGTCCGCTCCGGCGTGGCCACCGCGTTCACCGAAAGCGAGCAGCTCTGCGCCTGGCTGGGGGCCATGGCCGCCGAGCAGCGGGGGGTCGGCAAGCGCGCGCACGCGGGCGAGGGGAGCGATTCCCGAGGGGGTTAGGACCGGGGCCGGGGTCGGCGACGACCCCGGCCCGTCGGTCGCTCGCGGGTGAGCGCGCGCCGACGGTCGTATCATCGAGGCAGTGGAATTGGCCGACAGGGTCAAGCAGGACCTCACTGCCGCCATGAAGGCCGGCGAGAAGAGCCGCGTCTCGGCGCTGCGCCTCGTGCTCTCCGAGCTGCAGAAGGCGGCCAAGGAGGGCGACGGCGACGAGCTCGCGGTCCTGCGCCGCGAGCGCAAGCGCCGCCACGAGTCCGCGACCGCGTTCCGCGGCGGCGGGCGGCCCGAGCTGGCCGAGGCCGAGGAGGCCGAGGCCCAGGTCATCGAGGCCTACCTCCCGGCCGAGCTCTCCGACGACGAGCTGCGCGCGATCGTGGCCGAGGCGGTGGCCGAGACCGGGGCGAGCTCGCCCAAGGACATGGGCCAGGTGATGAAGGCGTCGATGGCGCGCGTCGACGGCCGCGCCGACGGCAAGCGCGTGTCGGCGCTGGCGCAGGAGGCGCTGCGAGGCTGATGCGCCGCCAGCTCGAGCTCTCCAACGAGGTCGCCGCCGCGCTGAGCGGCTCCAACGACCAGATCCTGCGCGCCCTCGAGGGCCACGTCGACTGCGAGCTGTTCCTGCGCGGCAACGTCATCACCCTCGACGGCGAGGCCGAGGCGGTGGCCGCCGCCGCGGTCGTCGTGCGCGAGCTGTCGGACCTCATCGAGCAGGGCCACGAGATCGCCGAGGGGACGATCGCCGCGGTGACCGACGCGCTCGACCAGCACGAGTCGCCGGCCGAGGTCCTCGAGGACGTCGTCTGGCGCCATCGCTCGACGCGCGTCGCCCCCAAGACGGTCAACCAGAAGCGCTACGTCGACTCGATCCGGCGCAACACGATCACCTTCGGGATCGGCCCGGCGGGCACCGGCAAGACCTTCCTGGCCGTGGCGATGGCGGCCGCGGCGCTCAGCCGCCGCGAGGTCAACCGGATCATCCTCACCCGCCCGGCGGTCGAGGCCGGCGAGCGGCTGGGCTTCCTGCCCGGCGACCTGATGGCCAAGATCGATCCCTACCTGCGGCCGCTGTTCGACGCGCTGCACGACATGATCGATCCCGAGAAGGTGGCCACCCACCTCGAGCGCAACGTGATCGAGGTGGCGCCGCTGGCCTTCATGCGCGGGCGCACGCTCAACGACTCGTTCGTGATCCTCGACGAGGCGCAGAACACGAGCCCCGAGCAGATGAAGATGTTCCTCACGCGCCTGGGCTTCAACTCGAAGATGGTCATCACCGGCGACATCACGCAGATCGACCTCCCGCGCGACCAGCGCTCGGGGCTCGTGGTGGTCAGCGAGATCCTCGCCGCGGTGGAGGGCGTCGAGTTCGTGCGCTTCGGCGGCGCCGACGTCGTGCGCCACCGCCTCGTCCAGCGCATCGTCGAGGCCTACGACGAGCACTCCGAGCGCGCCGCGCCCGAGCTGCGCCCGGCCGCCCAGCAGCCCGACCGCCGTCGCGCGTAGCGCCGTGCTCGAGGTCGAGGTCATCGGCGACGGTGGGCCGCAGGCGCCGGCGCGCCCGGAGGTCGAGCGCATCGTCGGCATCGCCTTCGCCTCGGCCGGGGTCGAGACGGGCCACGTCGCGGTCGAGTACGTCGACGCCGACCGGATCGCGTCGCTCAACCGCGAGTTCCGCGGGCGCCCCGGGCCGACCGACGTGCTCTCCTTCCCGGTCGACGGCGACGGCCCCGCGGCCGGCCCGCGCGAGCTGGGCGACATCGTCATCTGCCCGGCCCACACCGAGGACCTGCGCGAGGCGGTCCTGCACGGCGCGCTGCACCTGACCGGGATGGACCACGAGACCGACGACGGGGAGATGCTCGCGCTCCAGGCCGAGCTGCTGAAGTGGTAGCCACGCCCGTCACCCGCGCGGGCTTCGTCGCGCTCGCCGGGCGCCCGAACGTCGGCAAGTCGACGCTCGTCAACGGCATGGTCGGCCGCAAGGTGGCGATCGTCTCGGACAAGCCCCAGACGACGCGACGGGCCATCCGCGGGGTGGCCACGCTGCGGGACACGCAGCTCGTGCTCGTCGACCTGCCCGGGGTCCAGCGCCCGCGCGACGCGCTGACCGAGCGCATGCAGCACCGGGTCGAGTCCGAGATGGCGGAATCCGACGCCGCGCTCTTCGTCGTCAACGCCGAGCAGGGCATCGGCCCCGGCGACCGCTTCATCGCCGGCGCGCTGCGCGGCGCCGGCGTGCCCGTGATCATCGCCGTCAACAAGGTCGACCGGCTCGACCGTCCGCACACGCTCCAGGTCCTCAGCGACGCCGCGGCGCTCGACATCGCCGACGAGATCTTCCCCGTGAGCGCGCGCACCGGCCGCGGCGTCGAGGCGCTGCGCGCGCACCTGGCCGGCGCTGATGCCCGAGAGCCCCTTCCTCTTCCCCGCCGAGGACCGCTCCGACCAGCCGCTCGAGGTGCTGATGGCCGAGCTCGTCCGCGAGCAGGTGCTGCGGCGCACCTTCCAGGAGGTGCCCCACGCGGTCGAGGTCGTCATCGACGAGGTGCAGGAGCGCGAGGACGGGCTGACCTTCGTGCGCGCGCTCGTGTGGGTCGAGGCGGAGTCCCAGAAGGGGATCCTCATCGGGGCCGGCGGGCGGATGATCAAGGCGGTGGGGACCGCGGCCCGGCGCGAGCTCGAGCGCGAGCTGGGCACGCGCGTGCACCTCGACCTCTCGGTCCGCGTGCGCCGCGGGTGGCGGGGCGACGAGGCGCTGCTGGACCGCCTCGGCATCGAATGAGCGGCGCCATCGTGGCGATGGGCGGCGGAGGCTTCTCCGAGGAGCCCGACAACCCGCTGCTGGACCGCTTCGCCCTGAGCCTCGCCCGCCGCGAGCGCCCGCGCGTCTGCTTCGTGGCGACGGCCAGCGGCGACGCCGAGGGCTACGTCATGCGCTTCTACCGGGCCTTCGCCGAGCACGACTGCTGCCGGCGGACCTCGGCCTCTTCGACCGGCGCGTGGGCGACCTGCGGCGCTTCGTCCTCGCGCAGGACGTCGTCTACGTCGGGGGCGGCAACACGGCCTCGCTGCTCTCGGTGTGGCGCACGCACGGCCTGGACTCGATCCTGCGCGAGGCGCTCGACGCGGGCGCCGTGCTGTGCGGCGTCAGCGCTGGGATGAACTGCTGGTTTGAGGCCTCGACGACCGACTCCTTCGGCCCCGAGCTCGCGCCGCTGCGCGACGGCCTGGGTTTCGTGGCCGCCAGCGCCTGCCCGCACTACGACGGCGAGGCCCAGCGCCGTCCGCTCTACCAGCGGCTGGTCGCGGAGGGCTTCCCCGCGGGCTACGCGGCCGACGAGGGCGCCGCGCTGCACTTCGACGCCGCCGGGTCGCTCGTGGAGGCCGTCGCCTCCCGGGAGGGCGCACGTGCCTACCGCGTCGAGCGCGGGCCCGACGGCGCCGCCGTCGAGCGCCCGCTGCCGACGCGCTCGTTGCGCTGACGCGCCAGGTCGCCGTTCGACAACCCCCACGGGCCGTTTGACCCCCGCCTCGCTGGGAAGGCCCGGGTGCAGCGGGGGCGGAGGAGAGAACCCGTACCGACGGAGGGATTGCCCGTGTCCACACACGCAGAGCCCGACTGGGCCGCGCTCGCGCGCAGCCCCGAGTTCAGGGAGCTCATGGCCAGCCGAAGGCGCTTCCTCGTCGCCGGCACGGCCTTCTACTCGCTGTACTTCCTCGCCTACCTGTGCCTGCTCGGCTTCGCGCCCGACACGATGAGCAAGTACCTGTTCGGGAGCGTGAGCTACGCGCTCGCGGGCGGGATGAGCCTCGTGCTGCTGGCCTTCGTCATGGCCTTCCTGCACGCTCGCAAGTCAGGGGAATGGGAGCGGATGGCGCAGGGCGTGCTCGCCAGGCGCACGGAGCCCGACGAGCCGCGCTTCACCAAGGTCCCGGCGCATGAAGGGAGCACCCGATGACCACCACGCTCGCCGCCATCGGCGACTTCAACGGGCTGGCCGTCGCGATCTTCGCGGTCGTCCTCGCCACGACGCTCGTCATCACCTGGTGGGCCGCCAAGCGCACCCGCAGCGCGACCGACTTCTACACCGCCGGGCGCGGCGTGGCCGGCGCCTTCAACGGCATCGCCACCGCGGGCGACTACCTCTCCGCCTCGACCTTCCTGGGCTACGCCGGCCTCATGTACCTCTTCGGCTTCGACGGCTGGATCATCGGCCTGGGCGCGATGCTCTCGTTCCTGCCGGTGCTCTACCTGCTGGCCGACCGCATGCGCAACGCCGGCAAGTTCACCGTGGCCGACGTGCTCAGCTACCGGCTGCGGCGGCGCCCGGTGCGGATCGCCGCGGCGATCAACACGCTGCTCATCTGCGGCATCTACCTCACCGCCCAGCTGGTGGGCGCGGGCTCGCTGATCGAGGCCCTGGCCGGGATCAGCTTCACGCCCGGCCGTCCTCATCTGCGGGATCTTCATGGTCGTCTACGTCGTCTTCGGCGGCATGCTCGCCACGACGTGGGTGCAGATCATCAAGGCCGGGCATGCTGATGACGGCCGGCATCGATCGTCAGCGTCGCCGTGCTGGCGAAGTTCAACTTCAGCCCGTCCGAGCTGCTCGAACAAGGCGGCGGCCGAGCATCCCGAAGGGCAAGGCGATCCTCGGCCCCGGCACCTACCTGACGACGCCGGCGCTCGTCATCTCGACCGGACTGACGATCTTCATCGGCACGGCCGGCCTGCCGCACATCCTCATGCGCTTCTTCACGGTGCCCGACTCGAAGGCCGCGCGCGTGTCGGTCGTGTGGACGATCAGCATCATCGCCATCTTCACCGCGCTCGTGACCGTGATGGGCTTCGGGGCCCGCGCGATCCTGGGCGGCGGCGCCGAGGAGGCCGTCGGCAAGGGCGGCAACCTGGCCGCGCCGCTGCTGGCGCAGAGCCTCGGCGGCGGCGAGGGCACCACGGGCGGCGACATCGCCCTGGCGCTGTTCTCGGCCGCGGCCTTCGCCACCATCCTCGCGGTGGTGGCCGGCCTCGTCATCGCGGCGTCGGGCGCGATCGCGCACGACCTGTGGGCCAACCTCAGCGGCCGCGAGGACGAGGAGTCCGAGCGCAAGGTGGCGCGCATCGCCGCCGTCGGCGTCGGCATCGCGGCGATCGTCGGCACGCTGCTCGTCGGCACCGGCTTCAACGTCACCGTCCTGGTGAGCATGGCCTTCGTCTTCGCGGCCAGCGCGAACTTCCCGCCGCTGATCCTCGCGCTGACGTGGCGGCGCTTCAACACGACCGGCGCGCTGGTCGGCGTCGCCTTCGGCATCGTCGCCTCGGTGGTCATGATCGTCCTCAGCCCGCCGGTGTGGCCGGGCCCGGACTCGCAGGGCTCGCCGTCGTCGCTGACCTTCCCGGGCCTCGTCACGATCCCGATCGGCTTCCTCGGCTGCTGGCTGGGGACGATGCTCGGCAAGCGCGACAGCGAGGACGAGCGCTCGTTCGACGAGCTGCTCGTGCGCTCGGAGACCGGCCTCGGCGCCGAGGGCGGCCCCACGCTCAAGCGCCGGCGGCCGCGCTCCCGGCGTGGCGGCGCCCGCGCGCGAGCCGGTGGCGTAGCTAGAGCCGCCGCTGCCAGCTCGTCGGCCAGCGCCGCGCACCTCGTCGAGGCCGAGGTGCGGCGCGGCCACGTAGGGCAGCGTCGTCACGTGGGCGCCGTGTGGCGGCGCAGCCGGCGCAGCTGGCTCTGCTGGGTGGTGGCCTGCCCGTGCTGGCGGCGCGCGGCCGCGGCCACCGGCCCCGGGACCTGCGCCGTCGCGCGCCAGCAGGCGATCGACGTCGGCCGCGCTGAAGCGCCGCGGCAGCACGCCGTTGACGACGACGGCGTCGAGCGGGCGCCCGACAGCGCCGGTCACGCGCTGCTCGAGGTCGAGCGTCTCGCGAGATCGACAGCTCGGCCGGGAGGGCGACGGCGAGGACGCGCGCTGCGCGCCGGGTCCTCCAGCAGCGCCACGACCTTGCGCGCCTGCGAGGCGATCGGGCCGACGCGCGCGATCTCGGCGAACGTGTGCGGGGTGCGCAGCATGCCGACGCCGTGGCCGCTCGCGGGCCCGTCGAGGACCACGAGGTCGTAGCCGCCGCAGGCCCTTGACCCAGCGCTCGGGCCGGCCCGAGCTCCCACGCCTTGGTGATGGCCACCAGCTCGCGGGCGCCCGGCGCGGCGTTGACGAACGCCGCGAAGGCGTTGGAGTGCGTCAGCAGCCCGACGAGCCGGCGCGAGCCGATCTGGCGCGCCGTCCACTCCTCGAGCGCCAGCACGGGGTCGATCGTGGTCGCCCACAGCCGTCCTCGAGCTGCGACCTCGCGGCCGGGCCGCGACGCGTCGGCGCCGTAGAGCCGAGCGGCGCGCGCCTGCCCGGCGACCTCGCAGAGGACGACGCGGCGGCCGTCGCGCGCGGCGGCCAGCGCGGTCGCCAACGGCGACGGTCGACTTGCCCACGCCGCCCTTGCCGGTGACGAAGGCCAGCTCAACGCCGTCGAGCACGCTCATCCGCTCTTGTGGGGTAGCACGTAGGCTCAGTCATGGTGCATGACGTGTCGGAGCTGCGACTGGAGGAGTCCTATCGGACGTGCCGGCGCCTGCAACGTCGTCACGACCCTACGTACTACTGGGCCACGCGATGCCTGCCGCGCGATGTCCAGCCCGCCGTCCACGCTCTGTACGGCTTCGTGCGCGGGGCGGACCAGATCGTCGACGGTCCCGGGCGCCCGCCGGCGGGCGCACCGCGGCGCGAGGCGCTCGACGCATGGCAGGCCGAGCTCGAGCGCGGGCTGTCCTGCGGGCACAGCGATCACCCGGTCATCGCCGCGCTGGTCGACGCCGGGCCGCGCCACGGGCTGCCGCTGCACCTGCTCCCGCGCTACATGGACTCGATGCGCGTCGACTGCGAGGAGCCGGTGCGGATCGCCTCGCGCGCCGAGCTCGACGACTACATGGAGGGCAGCGCGGCGACCGTCGGGCGCGTCATCTCCCCGCTGCTGGGCGCGCCGGAGCCCGAGGCGGTCGCCCGCCTGGGCGTCGCCTTCCAGCTGACGAACTTCATCCGCGACGTCCCGGTCGACTGGGAGCTCGACCGCGTCTACCTGCCGGGGCTGCCCGAGGACGACCTGCGCGCCGGCGCCGCCAGCGAGTCGGTGCGCGAGCGGATCGCCCAGGAGGTCGCCCGCGCCCGCGGCCTGTTCGCCGACACCGCCGGGGTGGCCCTCGCGCTGGCGCCTGGGATGCGCCGTGGCGTGCGCATGGCGCGCGCGGTCTACGGCCAGGTGCTCGATCGCGTCGAGGGCAACGGCTACGACGTGCTCGGTGCGCGGGCGCGCCTGCGCCCGTGGGAGGCGGCGCGGGCGGCGGTCGGGCGACCCCCGTCCAGGCGCGCACAGGGCGCGAGGCCGCCACGAGGGGGGACGCCGTGGGCCTGAGCGCCGACGTCCTCGTCTGCGGAGGTGAACCCGTACCGACGGAGGGATTGCCCGTGTCCACCACGCAGAGCCCGACTGGGCCGCGCTCGCGCGCAGCCGCGAGTTCAGGGAGCTCATGGCCAGCCGAAGGCGCTTCCTCGTCGCCGGCACGGCCTTCTACTCGCTGTACTTCCTCGCCTACCTGTGCCTGCTCGGCTTCGCGCCGGACACGATGAGCAAGTACCTGTTCGGGAGCGTGAGCTACGCGCTCGCGGGCGGGATGAGCCTCGTGGTGCTGGCCTTCGTCATGGCCTTCCTGCACGCGCGCAAGTCAGGGCGAGTGGGAGCGGATGGCGGAGGGCGTGCTCGCAGGCGTACGCGACCCCGGCGAGCCGCGCTTCACCAAGGCCCCGGCGCATGAAGGGAGCACCCGATGACCACCACGCTCGCCGCCATCGGCGACTTCAACGGGCTGGCCGTCGCGATCTTCGCGGTCGTCCTCGCCACGACGCTCGTCATCACCTGGTGGGCCGCGCAGGCGCACCCGCAGCGCGACCGACTTCTACACCGCCGGGCGCGGCGTGGCCGGCGCCTTCAACGGCATCGCCACCGCGGGCGACTACCTCTCCGCCTCGACCTTCCTGGGCTACGCCGGCCTCATGTACCTCTTCGGCTTCGACGGCTGGATCATCGGCCTGGGCGCGATGCTCTCGTTCCTGCCGGTGCTCTACCTGCTCGCCGACCGCATGCGCAACGCCGGCAAGTTCACCGTGGCCGACGTGCTCAGCTACCGGCTGCGGAGGCGCCCGGTGCGGATCGCCGTGGCCATCAACACGCTGCTCATCTGCGGCATCTACCTCACCGCCCAGCTGGTGGGCGCGGGCTCGCTCATCGAGGCCCTGGCCGGGATCAGCTTCACCCCGGCCGTCCTCATCTGCGGGATCTTCATGGTCGTCTACGTCGTCTTCGGCGGCATGCTCGCCACGACGTGGGTGCAGATCATCAAGGCCGGGATGCTGATGACGGCCGGCATCATCGTCAGCGTCGCCGTGCTGGCGAAGTTCAACTTCAGCCCGTCCGAGCTGCTGAACAAGGCGGCGGCCGAGCATCCCAAGGGCAAGGCGATCCTCGGCCCCGGCACGTATCTGACGACGCCGGCGCTCGTCATCTCCACCGGACTGACGATCTTCATCGGCACGGCGGGCCTGCCGCACATCCTCATGCGCTTCTTCACGGTCCCCGACTCGAAGGCCGCGCGGGTGTCGGTCGTGTGGACGATCAGCCTCATCGCCATCTTCACCGCGCTCGTGACCGTGATGGGCTTCGGGGCCCGCGCGATCCTGGGCGGCGGCGCCGAGGAGGCCGTCGGCAAGGGCGGCAACCTGGCCGCGCCGCTGCTCGCGCAGAGCCTGGGCGGGGGCGAGGGCACCACGGGCGGCGACATCGCCCTGGCGCTCTTCTCGGCCGCGGCCTTCGCCACCATCCTGGCGGTGGTCGCCGGCCTCGTCATCGCGGCGTCGGGCGCGATCGCGCACGACCTGTGGGCCAACCTCAGCGGCCGCGAGGACGAGGAATCCGAGCGCAAGGTGGCCCGCATCGCCGCCGTCGGCGTCGGCATCGCGGCGATCGTCGGGACGCTGCTCGTCGGCACCGGCTTCAACGTCACGGTCCTGGTGAGCATGGCCTTCGTCTTCGCGGCGAGCGCGAACTTCCCGCCGCTCATCCTCGCGCTGACGTGGCGGCGCTTCAACACGACCGGCGCGCTCGTCGGCGTCGCCTTCGGCATCGTCGCCTCGGTGGTCATGATCGTGCTCAGCCCGCCGGTGTGGCCGGGCCCGGACTCGCAGGGCTCGCCGTCGTCGCTGACCTTCCCGGGTCTCGTGACGATCCCGATCGGCTTCCTGGGCTGCTGGCTGGGGACCATGCTCGGCAAGCGCGACAGCCAGGACGAGCACTCGTTCGACGAGCTGCTCGTGCGCTCGGAGACCGGCCTCGGCGCCGAGGGCGGCCCCGTGCTCGAGCCCCGGCGCCGGCACTCCGGGCGTGGCGGCGCCCGCGCGCGAGCCGGTGGCGTAGCTACAGGCGCCGGGCCAGCTCGTCGGCCAGCGCGCGCACCTCGGCGACGCCGAGGTGCGGCGCGGCCAGGTACGGCAGCGTCGTCACGTGCGCACTCGTGTGACGGCGCAGCCGGCGCAGCTGACCCTGCTGCGTGGCGGCCTGCCCGTGCTGGCGGCGCGCGGCCGCGGCCACGGGCGCCGGGACCTCGCCGTCGCGCGCCAGCAGGCGATCGACGTCGGCCGCGCTGAAGCGCCGCGGCGCCACGCCGTTGACGACCACGGCGTCGAGCGGGCGCCCGACCGCGTCGGCCACGCGGTGCTCGAGGTCGAGCGTCTCCGAGACCGACAGCTCCGCCGGGAGCGCCACGGCGACGAGCGCGCTGCGCGCCGGGTCCTCCAGAAGCGCCGCCACCTTGCGCGCCTGGGTGGCGATCGGCCCGACGCGAGCGATCTCGGCGAACGTGTGCGGCGTGCGCAGCATGCCGACGCCGTGGCCGCTCGCGGGGCCGTCGAGGACCACGAGGTCGTAGCGGCCCATGCCCTTGACCCAGCGCTCGCTCTGCCCGAGCTCCCAGGCCTTGGTGATCGCCACCAGCTCGCGCGCGCCGGGCGCCGCGTTGACGAAGGCCGCGAAGGCGTTGGAGTGCGTGAGCAGCCCCACGAGCCGCCGCGAGCCGATCTGGCGCCCGGCCCACTCCTCGAGCGCCACCACCGGATCGATCGTGGTCGACCACAAGCCGTCCTCGAGCTGGACCTCGCGCCCGCGTCGCGGGGCGTCGACGCCGTAGAGCCGGGGGGCGCGAGCCTGGCCGGCCACCTCGCACAGCACGACGCGCCGGCCGTCGCGCGCGGCGGCCAGCGCCGCCGCCAGGGCGACGGTCGTCTTGCCCACGCCGCCCTTGCCGGTGACGAACGCCAGCTCAACGCCGTCGAAGACGCTCATCCTTCTCCCCGGGGTACCACGTAGGCTCACTCATGGTGCACGTCGTCTCCGAACCGCGATTGGCGGAGTCCTACCGGACGTGCCGGCGCCTGCAGCGCCGCCACGACCCGACGTACTACTGCGCCACGCGCTTCCTGCCGCGCGACGTGCAGCCCGCCGTCCACGCCCTGTACGGCTTCGTGCGCGGCGCGGACCAGATCGTCGACGGTCCGCGGCGCCTGCCGCCCGGCCCCGAACGGCGCGAGGCGCTCGACGCGTGGCAGGCCGAGCTCGAGCGCGGGCTCGCGGCCGGGCACTCCGAGCATCCCGTCATCGCGGCGCTGGTCGACGCCGGTCCGCGCCACGGGCTGCCGCTGCACCTGCTGCCGCGCTACATGGACTCGATGCGCGTCGACTGCGACGAGCGCGTGCGGATCGCCTCCCGCGCGCAGCTCGACGACTACATGGAGGGCAGCGCCGCGACCGTCGGGCGCGTCATCGCCCCGCTGCTGGGGGCGCCCGAGCCCGAGGCGGTGGCGCGGCTGGGCGTCGCCTTCCAGCTGACGAACTTCATCCGCGACGTGCCGGTCGACTGGGACCTCGACCGCGTCTACCTGCCCGGTCTCCCGGAGGACGACCTGCGCGCCGGCGCCGCCAGCGAGTCGCTGCGCGAGCGCATCGGCCAGGAGGTCGCCCGCGCCCGAGGCCTGTTCGCCGAGACCGCCGGCCTCGCGCTGGCGCCCGGGATGCGCAACGGGGTGCGCATGGCCCGCGCGGTCTACGCCAGCGTGCTGGACCGCGTCGAGGGCAACGGCTACGACGTGCTCGGCGCGCGGGCGCGCCTGCGCCCGTGGGAGGCCGCGCGGGCGGCGCTGGGCGCGATGACCGCGGCGCGCAGCGCCGACGTGCTCGTCTGCGGCGCGTCGTTCGCCGGGCTCGCGGTCGCGCGCGAGCTGGCCGGCGCCGGCGCCGACGTGCTGGTGGTCGACCGCTACGAGATCGGCGCGCGCGCCACCTCGGCCTGCGCGGCGCCGACGCCCTGGCTGCACGCCATGGGCGTCGCGGGCGCCATCCGCCGCGAGCTGCCGGCGATGACCTTCACGACGCCCCACGGGACCGTGCGCTACCGCCTGCCGTGGAGCTGGTCGTCCTTCGACTACCGCGAGCTGTGCGCCGGGCTGTGGGCGCAGTGCGGCGACGCGCGCTTCGAGCTCGCGAAGGTCGACGGGCGGACCGGCCTGACCGTCCACACCGACCGGGGCGACGTCGAGGCGCCGCTGGTGGTCGACGCGATGGGCTGGCGGCGCATCCTCACCGACCCGCACCACCAGCCCCCCGACGCGCCGCTGAGCCGCGGCCTCGAGGTCCATCCCGACTCCCAGGGCGACGGCGACGCCCTCGACGTCTGGGTCGAGCGCTCGCTCGTGCGCCGCGGCTACGGCTGGCGCGTGCCCGCCGGCGGCGAGGCGCGCATCGGCGTCGGCTCCTACGACCCGCATCAGCACGTCCGCGCGCCGACCGACGCGCTCGCCGCCCGGGTCGACGCGCCGGCCGTGCGCTACCAGGGCAACTGGTTCCCGCACCGCCTGCGCGCGGCCACCGACGGCGACGTGCTCTACGTCGGCGACAGCGCCGGGCACTGCTTCCCGCTCTCGGGCGAGGGCATCCGCACCGCGTTCTACTTCGGCATCGCCGCCGGGCGCGAGCTGCGGGCGGTGCTCGCCGGCGCGAAGACCCGCGAGCGCGCCCTCGCCGACTACGCCGCCTTCCACGACGCGCACGCGCCGGCCTTCCGCCGCGCGCTGCGCCTGCAGCGCCTCGTGCCCGCGCTGCCGCCGCGGGTGCTGACGCTCGCGCTGCGGGCGCTCGGGCGCGCAGGCGCTCGTCGATCGCGCGTTCGGCTGGTACCTCGAGCAGGCCCACCCGCGCTTCGCTGAGCAGGCGACCGCGAGCGGCTCGCCGCGGACGCCGCTTCGCATCGCGCTGACTCAGCGTCGTGGACATCGCCTACGACGAGCGCGGCCTCGTCCCGGTCGTCGATGCAGGACTGGCGCACCGGGGAGGTCCTCACCCTGGCCTACGCCAACGCCGAGGCGGTCGCACGCACGCGCGACACCGGCGAGCTGCATCTGTGGAGCCGTTCGCGCGCGGAGCTCTGGCACAAGGGCGCAACGTCCGGCAACACACAACGCGTGCGCGCGCATGCGGATGGATTGCGACGGAGACGCGCTGCTGGCCCTGGTCGAGCCCGCAGGCCCCGCCTGCCACACCGGCGAGCGCACCTGCTTTCACAACGGCGACCTCATGCCCGCGCCTCACGAGGCGCTGCCCGCGCTCGAGCGCACGCTCGCGGCGCGCGCCGCCGAGCGCCCCGAGGGCTCCTACACCGTCGAGCTGCTCGACGACCCGCCGCGCATCGGCGCCAAGGTCCAGGAGGAGGCCGAGGAGGTGGCGCGCGCGGCACGCGAGGAGCCCGACGAGCGCGTCGACGAGGAGGCCGCCGACGTCCTCTACCACCTGACGGTGCTGCTGCACGCCCGCGGCCGCGCGCTCGGCGACGCCGAGGAGGTGCTCAATGGCCGCCGCCGCTGAGACCGCCGCGCTGCCCGTGGAGCCGTCGCTCGACGAGGTGCGCGAGCTGGCCCGCGAGCACAACCTCGTCGCCCTGCGCCACAGCTTCATCGACGACCTCGAGACGCCGGTGAGCGCGTTCCTCAAGCTGCGCGGGCGCGATCCGCAGTTCCCCGCCTTCCTGCTCGAGTCCGCCGAGCAGGGCCAGCGCGTCGGGCGCTTCAGCTTCATCGGCGTGCGCCCGCGCAAGGTCGTGCGCTGGTCGCTGGGCGACGGCGGCGACCCCTACGCGCTGGCCGCGGCCGAGGTCGGCGCCTTCAGCCAGGCGCCGTTCCCCGACGCGCCGCCCTTCGCGGGCGGCGCCGTCGGCTTCTTCGGCTACGACCTCGTGCGCACCGTCGAGCCGCTCGGCGACCCCAACCCGGACGCCGTCGGGCTGCCGGACATGGCGCTGATGCTCTCCGACGTGCTCGTGGTCTTCGACCACCTCAAGCACACGATCACGATCCTCGTCAACGTCTACGCCGACGACGGCGACATCGACGCCGCCTACGCCGACGCGCTGGCGACGATCGAGAAGGCGCGCCGCCTGCTCGCCGGGCCGGTGCCCGCCGTCGAGCCGACGCCGTCGCGCGCCCGGCCGACCTTCGTGTCCAACATGCCGCGCGGGCAGTTCGAGGCGATGGTCGCGCGCATCGTCGAGTACGTGCACGCCGGCGACGCCTTCCAGGTCGTCCCCTCCCAGCGCTGGAGCGCCGAGCTCGACGCCGACCCGTTCTCCATCTATCGCGGCCTGCGGGTGGTCAACCCGAGCCCGTACATGTACTTCCTGGACTTCATGGACTTCCAGATCGCCGGCGCCTCGCCCGAGCCGCTGCTGACGGTCACCGGGCGCCACGTCTCGACGCGGCCGATCGCCGGCACGCGCCCGCGCGGCGCCGACGCCGCCGAGGACGCCCAGATCGCCGACGGCCTGCTCGCCGACGAGAAGGAGCGCGCCGAGCACGTGATGCTCGTCGACCTCGGGCGCAACGACCTCGGGCGGGTGTGCGAGTACGGCTCGGTCGCGGTCGACAGCTTCATGGCCGTCGAGACCTACTCGCACGTCATGCACATCGTCTCGTCGGTCTCCGGCACGCTGCGCGAGGAGGTCGGGCCGATGGACGCGCTGCGCTCGGTGCTGCCCGCCGGCACCCTGTCGGGCGCCCCCAAGGTGCGCGCGATGCAGATCATCGACGAGCTCGAGCCGATCAAGCGCGGCGGCTACGGCGGCGCCATCGGCTACCTCAGCTACACCGGCGACCTCGACACCTGCATCCACATCCGCACGGTGGTCGTCAAGGACGGGGTCGCCCACGTGCAGGCCGGCGGCGGCACCGTCGCCGACGCCAAGCCCGACTACGAGTTCCTCGAGTCCGAGGCCAAGGCGCAGGGCGTGCTGCGCGCGGTCGAGATGGCGATGGAGCAGCCCGATTGGCCATGAAGGTCCTCATGGTCGACAACTACGACTCGTTCACCTACAACCTCGTCCAGTACCTGGGCGAGCTGGGGTGCGAGCTCGAGGTCGTGCGCAACGACCGCGCCAGCGTCGACGAGCTGCTCGAGCGCGGCTTCGACCGCGTCGTCGTCTCGCCCGGGCCGTGCACGCCCAACGAGGCCGGCATGTCGCTGGAGGTCACCCGCCGCTTCCCGGAGGCCGGCGTGCCGACCCTCGGCGTGTGCCTCGGCCATCAGTCGATGGCGCAGGCCTTCGGCGGCACGGTCGTGCGCCACGTGCCCGTCCACGGCAAGACGACGACCATCGAGCACGACGGGCGCACGATCTTCGCCGGCCTGCCGTCGCCGCTGACCGTGGGGCGCTACCACTCGCTCGTCGTCGACGACGCGACCGTCCCCGCCTGCTTCGAGGTGTCGGCCAGCGGGGGCGGCGTCGTGATGGCCATCCGCCACCGCGAGCTGCCCGGCCGAGGGCGTCCAGTTCCACCCCGAGTCGGTGCTGACGGACGACGGCAAGCTGCTGCTGAAGAACTTCCTTGAGTAACGACGTCCTGACCCGGGCCATCGACGCGCTGGCGTCGGGCCACGACCTCGCCCAGGAGGAGGCCTCCGGCGTCCTGGCCGAGATCATGGCCGGCAACGCGTCGGAGGCGCAGATCGCCGCCTTCCTCATCGCCCTGCGCACGAAGGGGGAGACCGTCGACGAGCTGGCGGGCCTTGCCGAGCACGATGCGCGCCCTGGCCACGCCGGTGCCGTGCGAGCGCCACGACCTCGTCGACACCGCGGGCACCGGCGGCGGGCGCCCGACGTTCAACGTGTCGACCACCGCCGCCCTCATCGCCGCCGGCGCGGGCTGCGCGCTGGCCAAGCACGGCAACCGCTCGGCCACCGGGCATGTCCGGCAGCGCCGACGTCCTCGAGGCGCTGGGCGCGCGCATCGACCTCGCCCCGGGGGCCGTGGCGCAGTGCATCGACGAGGCCGGGTTCGGCTTCATGTTCGCGCCGGCCCACCACCAGGCGACGCGCTACGTCGTCCCGGTGCGCAAGGAGCTGGCCGTGCGCACGATCTTCAACTTCCTGGGCCCGCTGACCAATCCCGCGGGCGCGCGCCGCCAGCTCATCGGGGTCTCCGACCCCGCGTACATCGAGCGGATGGCCGGGGCGCTCGCGCGGCTGGGGGTCGACCGTGCGTTGGTAGTGTCCAGCGAGGATGGACTCGACGAGATGAGCACGTCCGCGCCGACTCACGTCGTCGAGGTCAACGGCGACGCCATGGAGCGCTACGTCGTCGCGCCGCAGGACGTCGGGATCGAGCTGAGCGCCCCCGACGCCGTCGCCGGCGGCACCCCCGACGTCAACGCGGCGACCACGCGCGCGATCCTCGCCGGCGAGCCGGGCCCGGCGCGCGGCCTCGCGCTGCTCAACGCCGGCGCCGCGATCTACGCCGCCGGCCTGACCGACAGCCTGCGCGAGGGCGTCGAGGCGGCTCGCGAAGCCGTCGACTCTGGTGCCGCCGCGCGCACCACCGACGCCTACCTCGAGCTGTCCCGGCGGCTCGCGGACGCATGACGGCGCGCCCTCGCTCAACGGTCCTCTCGGGCGGCTCCCGGCGGGAGCGCTCGCGATGAGCGTCCTCGATCGCATCGTCGACGCCACGCGCGCCGACGTGGCCCGCCGCCGGCAGGCGGTCCCGCTCTCCGAGCTCGAGCAGCGCGCCGCCGGCAGCCGCGAGGACCGCCCGTTCTCCGAGGCCCTCACGCTGCCGGGCATCTCGGTCATCGCCGAGTACAAGCGCCGCTCGCCGAGCGCCGGCGAGATCCGCCGCGACGCGACGGTGGTCGAGATCGTCGGCGCCTACGAGCGCGGCGGCGCCGCGGCGCTGTCGATCCTCACCGAGGAGCGCCACTTCGGCGGCTCGCTGGACGACCTGCGCGAGGCGCGCGCGGCCAGCGCGCTGCCGATCCTGCGCAAGGACTTCGTGGTCGACCCCTACCAGGTCTACGAGTCGACGGTGGCGGGCGCCGACGCGATCCTGCTCATCGTCGCGGCGCTCGACGACGACGACCTGAGCCTCCTGCACCGCGAGGCGGTCGGGCTCGACCTCGACGTCCTCGTCGAGGTCCACGACGAGGAGGAGCTCGAGCGGGCCCTCGACGTCGTGGACGCCGACGTCATCGGCATCAACAACCGCGACCTCACCGACTTCACGGTCGACGTCGAGCGCACCTACGAGCTGCTCAGCGACGTCCCGGCGGGCAAGACCGTCGTCTCGGAGTCGGGCTTCCACAGCCGCGAGCAGCTCGACGACCTCGAGCGCGTGGGCGTGGACGCGGTCCTCATCGGCGAGGCGACTGATGCGCGCCCCGGAGGTCGAGGACGCCTGCCGGGCGCTGACCGGCTTCGAGGGCGGCGAGGCCGAGCCGCTTTAGGAATCCTGACCTCGTGTTCATGGCACGTTAAGCACGGGATCGGATCCTCAGCCGATGCAACGCAGCATCCTTACGATCGCCGCCCTCTCGGCCGTCATCGGGGCCGGGGCGGCGGTCGGGGTCGTCGAGGGCCTGGACCGGGGGTCCGCCAAGACGACGACCACGCTCGTGCAGCAGGCCCCATTCGGGGCCACGAGCAACGCCAACGACGGCGACACGGGGCTCACCGCGGGCGACATCTACAAGCGCGACGCGCCGGGCGTGGTCTTCGTCCGCTCGCAGATCGTCCAGCGCACGCAGTCGCCGTTCGACTTCGGCCTGCCCCAGGAGCAGCAGGGCGAGGCCACCGGCTCGGGCTTCGTCCTCGACAAGGCCGGCACCATCCTCACCAACGCCCACGTCGTCAACGGCGCGACCAAGGTCACCGTCCAGTTCCAGAACAAGCAGAGCGTCGAGGCGAAGGTGCTGGGCAAGGACGAGTCGACCGACATCGCGCTGCTGCAGGTCGACCCGGCGGGCGTCAATCTCACCCCGCTGACCCTCGGCTCGTCGAAGGGCGTCCAGGTCGGCGATCCGGCCATCGCCATCGGCAATCCCTTCGGCCTCGAGCGCACCCTCACCACCGGCGTCATCTCCGCCGTCCAGCGCACGATCCAGGCTCCCAACAACTTCGAGATCGACGACGTGCTGCAGACCGACGCGCCGATCAACCCGGGCAACTCCGGCGGCCCGCTCATCGACGCGACCGGCAGGGTGATCGGCATCAACTCCCAGATCGCGACCGGCGGCAGCGGGAGCCAGGGCAGCGTCGGCATCGGCTTCGCCGTACCGATCGACACCGCCAAGCAGATCATCCCCGACCTCAAGCAGTCCGGGCGCGTCGACCGCGGCTACCTGGGGATCGGGTCGACCACCGTCGACAAGACGCTCAAGGACCTCAACCTGCCCGTCCAGCGCGGCGCGCTGGTGCAGTCGGTCACCCCGGGCGGCCCGGCCGACAAGGCGGGCATCCGCGCCGGCAACCTCAGCGCGACGCTCGACAACCACCCGATCCAGCTCGGCGGCGACATCATCATCAAGGTCGCCGGCAAGGACATCCACACGAGCAACGATCTGCAGGCGGCCGTCGCGAACCGCAGGTCGGGCGACAAGGTCAAGCTCACGCTGGTGCGCGCGGGAGGCAAGGTCAAGACCGTCGAGGTCACGCTCACCGAGCGCCCGAACACGGTGAC
Organism: uncultured Actinomycetes bacterium; assembly: GCA_963816845.1. GTDB lineage: Bacteria > Actinomycetota > Thermoleophilia > Solirubrobacterales > Solirubrobacteraceae > JAOPZW01. The sequence continues at coordinate 44,629 of CAWFMR010000013.1, forward strand.
CAACCAGCCCTAACTACGATGGGGGCGTGTCAACGGACGCCCCCCGCATCAAGCTCTGCGGAATCACCTCGCGCGACGACGCGCTGCTGGCGGTCGACGCCGGCGCCTGGGCGGTCGGCTGCATCCTGTGGCCCGCCTCGCCGCGGGCGTGCGATCCCGCCGAGGCGGCGCGCATCGCCGCGGCGGTGCGCCGGCGCGCCCACGTCTGCGGCGTGTTCGTCAACGCAACGCTCGACCACGTCGCCGGGATGGTGGACGGGATCGGGCTGACGATGGTGCAGCTGCACGGCGACGAGGGGCCGGCCTTCTGCTCGGAGGTCGCACGGCGCACGGGCGCCAAGGTCGTGAAGGCGGCCGCGGTGCGCGGCCTCGCCGACATCCGGGCGCTCGAGACCTTCCACACCGACTACCACCTGCTCGACGCCCACCGCAGCGGGATGCGCGGCGGGACGGGGGAGACCTTCGACTGGGAGCTCGTGCGCACCCGCCGCTCGAAGATCCCGCTCGTGCTCAGCGGCGGCCTGAGCCCCGAGAACGTCGCCGAGGCGATCGCCGCCGTGCACCCGTTCGCCGTCGACACGGCCAGCGGCACCGAGGCCAGCCCCGGCGTCAAGGACCCGGCGAAGGTGGCGGCCTTCGTGGAGGCGGTCCGCTCCACGGCGCTGCAGGAGGCCGCGCCATGAGCGCCGTCGAGCATCGCTTCGGCCCCTACGGCGGCCAGTACGTGCCCGAGACGCTCATGCCGGCGCTGGCCGAGCTCGAGGAGGCGTGGGTCGCGGCCTGGGGCGACGCCGGCTTCCGCGCCGAGCTCGACGGCCTGCTGCGCGACTTCGTCGGGCGCCCGTCGCCGCTGTACCTCGCCCACCGTCTGAGCGAGGTCGCCGGGCGGCGCCTGTACCTCAAGCGCGAGGACCTCAACCACACCGGCGCGCACAAGATCAACAACGCCATCGGCCAGGCGCTGCTGGCCCGGCGCATGGGCAAGCGGCGCATCATCGCCGAGACCGGCGCGGGCCAGCACGGCGTCGCCACGGCGACCGCGTGCGCGCTGATGGACCTCGAGTGCGTCGTCTACATGGGCGTCGAGGACATCCGCCGCCAGGCGCCCAACGTCCAGCGCATGGAGCTCCTCGGCGCGAGCGTGTCGCCGGTCGACGCCGGCGCGCGGACGCTCAAGGAGGCGGCGTCCGAGGCGATCCGCGACTGGGTGACCAACGTCGACACCACCCACTACATCATCGGCTCGGCCGTCGGCCCGGCGCCCTACCCGGCGCTCGTGCGCGACCTGCAGCGGGTGATCGGCGACGAGGCCCGCGCCCAGATCCTCGACCGCGAGGGGCGCCTGCCCGACCGCGTCATCGCCTGCGTCGGCGGCGGCTCCAACGCGATCGGGATCTTCGCGCCCTTCGTGGGCGACGAGGGCGTCGCGCTGATCGGCGTCGAGGCCGGCGGCGAGGCGCTCGAGCCCGGCCGCCACGGCGCGCCGCTCACGGTCGCCGGGCGTCCCGGCGTGCTGCACGGATCGCTGTCGGCCGTGCTGCAGGACGAGATGGGCCAGATCCTCGAGGCGCACTCGATCTCGGCCGGCCTGGACTATCCCGGCAGCGGCCCCGAGCACGCGCTACCTGCGCGACATCGGCCGCGCGACGTACCTCACGGTCTCCGACGCCGAGGCCCTGGAGACCTTCCGGCGCGTCACGCGCCTGGAGGGGATCATCCCCGCGCTCGAGACCGCCCACGCCCTGCACCATGCGCTCCAGCCGGCCGACTCGGAGGTCGACATCGTGTGCTGCTCGGGGCGCGGCGACAAGGACCTGGCCGAGGTCCTCGGGCAGGCATGACCAGCGCGGGCGTGACCAGCGGAGCCCAGGCCATCGCGGCCGCCTTCGCCGGCGAGGGGCGCGCGGCGCTGATGCCCTACATGATGGGCGGCTTTCCCGACATGGAGACCTCGCGGCGCGTCGCCGAGGCCTACGCCGACGGCGGGGCCGACCTCGTCGAGCTGGGCTTCCCGTTCAGCGATCCGCTGGCCGACGGCCCGGTCGTCCACGCGGCGGGGACGGCCGCCCTGCGCGCGGGGGCGACCACGCACGAGGTCCTCGCCGTCGGGCGTGCGCTGGCCGAGCGCGTCCCGGTGGTGGCCATGGTCTACGCGAACCTCGGTGATGGCGCGGGGCCTGGAGCGCTTCGCCGACGACCTCGCCACGCACGGGATCTCCGGCCTGATCGTCCCCGACCTCCCGCTCGAGGAGTCAGACGGCGTGCGCGCGGCGTGCGACGCGGCCGGCGTCGCGCTCGTGCCGCTGGTGGCGCCCACGACGCCCGAGGAGCGCATGGCGCGCATCGGCGCCAGCGCCCGCGGCTTCGTCTATGCCGTCTCGGTCGCGGGCACGACCGGCGAGCGCGCCGCGCTGTCGGAGGTCTTCGCCGACGTCGTCGCGCGTGCCAAGGCCTCGACCGATGTGCCCGTCGCGGTCGGGTTCGGCATCGGGACGCCCGAGCTGGCGCGCGAGGCGGCCGACGCGGGGGCCGACGGGGTCATCGTCGGCAGCCGGCTCGTGCGCGCCGTGGCGGAGTCCGAGGATCCGGCGGCCGCCGTCCACGAGCTGGTGGCGCGGTTCGCCCAGGCCCTCAGATAGAGTCCCGCCCGCACATGGGACTCGTCGTCGTCACCACCGCAGGTCTCGTCGTCTGGCTGGTCATGTGGGCGCTGGGCGTCAAGGCGCTCGACGCGTTCATGATCACCGTGCTGCTGGTGCTCCTGGGCGCGACGGCGCGCATCATCGCCCCGCACCTGCCGGGCAATCGCGACACCTGACGAAGGTCTTCGACGCACGGTCCGTTGCGCGACATCTCCGCGCTTCGATAGATTCGCGGGCTAATCGGTATCGCTTTCCTTGAGGAGGGAAACTTGCGAGCACGTTCCCTGGCAGCTTCGGGCTGCCTCGTGACCGCTCTTGCGCTGGGTGTAGCCGCCTGCGGTGGCGGCAACGACAACAGCAGCACGAGCAGTGGCGGTGGCGGCGGCGGAGGCCGCACGTCGCTGACCATCTATTCCAGCCTGCCCCTGCAGGGTGACTCGCGACCGCAGTCGACAGACGTGGTCAACGGCGAGAAGCTCGCGCTCGAGGAGGCCGGCGGCAAGGTCGGGAAGTTCACGATCAAGTACGTCAGCCTCGACGACGCCACCGCGGCGGCGGGCAAGTGGGACCCGGGCCAGACCTCGTCCGATGCGCGCAAGGCCGCGCAGGACGCGTCGACCATCGTCTACCTCGGCGAGTTCAACTCGGGGGCATCGGCGATCTCGATCCCGATCCTCAACGAGGCCGAACATCCTGCAGATCTCGCCGTCGAACACCTACGTCGGCCTGACCCGCTCCGAGGGCGCCGACAAGGGCGAGCCGGACAAGTACTACCCGTCCGGCAAGCGCACCTTCGGGCGCGTCGTCCCCGCCGACCACATTCAGGCGGCGGCCCAGGTGACCTACCAGAAGGATCAGGGCTGCAAGAAGACCTACATCCTGAATGACAAGGAGGTCTACGGGAAGGGCATCGCCGTCCAGGTCGCAGAACATCGCCAAGGCCCAGGGCCTGGCGATCGCCGGCAACGACGGCATCGACACCAAGGCCGCGAACTTCCGCTCGCTGGCGACGAAGATCAAGTCGTCACGGCGCGGACTGCATGTTCTTCGGCGGCATCGTCCAGAACAAGGGCGTCCAGCTCTTCAAGGACGTCAACGCCGCCAACCCGACGATGAAGCTCTTCGGCCCCGACGGCATGGCCGACCCGGCGTTCTATACGAAGGCCAGCGCGGCCGTTGCGAAGATGACGCTACATCACGAATCCGACGCTGGATCCGAAGCTCTACCCGCCGGCGGCCCAGGACTTCTTCGCGAAGTTCAAGCAGAAGTTCGGCAACGACCCGGCAGCCGTACGCGATCTACGGCTACGAGGCGATGAAGGTGGCCCTGCTGGCCATCCAGAACGCCGGTGACAAGGGCAACGACAAGCAGGCGGTGATCGACGCGTTCTTCAAGATCAAGGACCGCGACTCGGTCCTCGGCAAGTACTCGATCGACGAGAACGGCGACACGACGCTCTCCGACTACGGCGCGGACCGCGTCGAGAACGAGAAGCTCGTATTCGACAAGGTGATCAAGGCCCAGACGCAGGGCTAGCACCGTGACCTGATGCAGGAACCGGCCGGGATGCGCTCGAAATAATCGAGCGCGCCCGGCCGGTCCGCGTTAGGGTCGCGATTGCCCGGAGGCGAAACGTCATGGAAGCCGCATCGATCCCTGAGTCACCCACCGCGCGGCCGCCCCGGCCCGTCGCGAAGGCCATCGCCGACAACATCCTGTGGCTGCTGATCGGGCTGGCGCTCCTGGTCTACTTCATCCAGGACCCCAAGCAGACGCTCGACGACGTCAAGACGGGCCTCTCCAACGGCACGATCTGGGCGCTCATCGCGCTGGGCTACACGCTCGTCTACGGCATCATCGAGCTGATCAACTTCGCCCACGGCGAGGTCTTCATGATCGGCTCGTTCGTCTCGGTGTCGATCTGGCAGACGCTCGGCGTCACGCCCGACAACAGCCTCATCGCGATCCTCGGATCGATGCTCATCGGGATCGTCCTGGCGATGCTGTGCTCCGGGACGCTCAACGTGATGATCGAGCGCGTGGCCTACAAGCCGCTGCGCAACGCGCCCAAGCTGGCGCCGCTCATCACCGCGATCGGGATGAGCTTCATCCTGCAGAACGTCGGCCTGCTGTGGCGCGGCCAGCCCGACAGCTCGCCCGACCTCATCGGCTCCCAGAAGGACTACTTCACGGTCTTCGGCGTGGCCATCGAGCACTCCGACGTGTTCGCCGTCGTCGTCACCGTCCCGCTGTTCATCGCGCTCCTCTGGTTCGTGGGCTCCACCCGCTACGGCAAGGCGATGCGCGCCACCGCCCAGGATCCCGACGCGGCGCGGCTCATGGGCATCAACGTGGACCGCACGATCTCGCTGACCTTCCTGCTCGGCGGCCTGCTGGCCGGCGCGGCCGGGATGATCTACGCGCTCTACAACGGCACGATCCAGTTCAACCAGGGCTTCACCGCGGGCCTCATCGCCTTCACGGCCGCGGTCATGGGCGGCATCGGCAACCTCAAGGGCGCCGTCGTGGGCGGCCTCATCATCGGCGTGATCCAGTCGATCTCGGACACCCACTTCGGGCAGGTGTGGACCCCCGCCGTGGTCTTCGCGATCCTGATCCTGATCATGGTCTTCAAGCCGCAGGGCCTGTTCGGCGAGGAGACGCGCGAGGGATGACCGCCTGCCGTTGCTCGCCGGGCTCAGCGCCCACTCCGAGCGGATGCTCACGATGAGCACCGCGTCGCCAGCGCGCGCACGAACGTCACGAACCTGCAGCGCCTGGTGCCCAACTGGGCCTGGATGCTCGTCTTCCCTGGCCGTCGCGATCCTCTACCCCTACATCCTCGACCAGCTGCTGGCGACGCCCGACGACCTGCTCGACGCCTCGATCCAGACCCTGGCCTACATCATCATGGCCCTCGGGTTGAACATCGTGGTCGGCTTCGCGGGGCTGCTCGACCTCGGCTACGTGGCCTTCTTCGCCATCGGCGCGTTCGTCATGGGCTGGCTGGGCTCCCAGCAGTTCCCCGACGTCGCCGGCGGCAAGGGCATCCACATCCTCACGCCGGCGAAGTCGGCCTTCGGCTCGGACGTCCCGGGCATCCACATCAACTTCTTCTTCGTCATCTTCATCGCGGCGATCTTCACCGCGATATGGGGCGTCATCCTCGGCGCCCCGACGCTGCGCCTGCGCGGCGACTACCTGGCCATCGTGACGCTGGCCTTCGGCGAGATCGTGCCGCGCATCTTCGAGAACTCGACGAGCGGCATCTTCGGCATCGGCAGCATCGACTTCTCCAACGGGCGCCAGGGGATCACGCCGATCGACAAGGTCAACCTCCCCTGGACCGACGAGAAGTTCAAATATCCGCTCGAGCTCAAACCGATCTACTTCGTCGGCTTGGCGATGGTGCTGCTGGTCATCTTCTTCAACCGCCGCCTGCGCGACTCGCGCATGGGGCGTGCGTGGATCGCCGTGCGCGAGGACGAGGTGGCCGCCGCGGCGATGGGCGTCAACCTCGTGCGCACCAAGCTGTGGGCCTACGCGCTGGGCGCCGCGCTGGGCGGGTTCGCGGGCGTGTTCCTGGCCACCTACAACAACACGGTCAACGTCGACCAGTTCGAGTTCGGCTTCTCGGTGCTGATCCTGTCCATGGTCATCATCGGCGGCATGGGCAACATCTGGGGCGTCATCCTCGGCGCGATCGCCCTGTCGATGTTCAACCGCTACGGGCTCAAGCAGCTCAACGGCGTGCCCGACAAGTTCGGGCTGAACTTCGACGTGACGTCGATCAACTTCGGCATCTTCGGCTTCTTCCTGCTGGCCATGATGGTCCTGCGGCCCGAGGGCTTCCTCCCGTCGAGCAGACGCAAGCTCGAGCTCCACGGCGAGGTCGACGAGACCGATCACCTCGGCGCCGAGTCCGACCACACGCTCTACGACGTCCGCGAGGACCGGTGACCGAGCAGGCGGCCCAGACGCCGGCGCCGGCCGCCTGCCAACGGCGGCGGGCCGATCCTCGACGCGTCCAACATCTCGAAGATCTTCGGCGGCCTGGTCGCCGTCAACGACATCTCCTTCACCGTGCCCCAGCGCGCCATCGTCTCGCTCATCGGCCCCAACGGGGCGGGCAAGACGACGTTCTTCAACTGCATGACCGGGCTCTACAAGCCCACCACCGGGCGCGTGCACTTCAACGGCAGGGACATCACCGCCAAGCGCCCGGACATCGTCACCCAGGCCGGCATCGCCCGCACCTTCCAGAACATCAAGCTGTTCCGGACGATGACCTCGATCGAGAACGTGCAGGTGGGGATGCACGCCCGGATGCGCTCGCGCGTCACCGGGATGGTGCTCCACACGCCCTTCAACCGGCGCGAGGAGAAGGAGTCCTACGCCAAGGCGCGCGAGCTCCTGAACTTCGTCGGCCTCAAGCGCCACAACGAGCTGGCCATGAACCTGCCCTACGGCGATCAGCGCCGGCTGGAGATCGCCCGCGCGCTGGGCTCCGATCCGCAGCTGCTGCTCCTCGACGAGCCGACGGCGGGCATGAACCCGCAGGAGTCCGAGCAGCTGCGCCAGCTCATGGAGACGCTGCGCTCGGAGCGCGGCATCTCGGTCCTGCTCATCGAGCACGACATGAAGGTCGTGATGAACGTCTCGGACCGCATCACGGTGCTCGACCACGGCGAGAAGATCGCCGAGGGCGGCCCGCAGGAGGTCCGCGCGAACCCGAAGGTGATCGAGGCCTACCTCGGGAGCCAGGCATGACCGGCGCAGGAGTCGGCGCGCCACCAACGGCGGCGCCCCGCTGCTCGAGGTCGACGACATCCACACCTACTACGGCTCGATCGAGGCGCTGAAGGGCATCTCCATCAGCGTCCGCGAGGGCGAGATCGTCACCCTCATCGGCGCCAACGGCGCCGGCAAGTCGACGACGCTGCGCTCGATCTCGGGCATCGTCCCGCCGCGCACGGGCCGCATCGTCTTCCAGGGCGCCGAGATCCAGGGGCTCGCCGGCCACGAGGTGGCGGAGATCGGCATCGCCCAGTCGCCGGAGGGGCGGCGCATCTTCCCGCGCATGACCGTGCTCGAGAACCTCGAGATGGGCGCCTTCACGCGGCGCGACCAGAAGGCCATCCGCGAGGACATCGACCGCGTCTACGACCTCTTCCCCCGCCTGAAGGAGCGCGAGCGCCAGAAGGGCGGCACGATGTCGGGCGGCGAGCAGCAGATGCTGGCCATCGGGCGCGCGCTCATGGCCCAGCCCAAGCTGCTGCTGCTCGACGAGCCGTCGCTGGGCCTCGCGCCGGTGATCGTGGACCGCATCTACGACGTCGTGCGCGAGCTCAACGCCCAGGGCGTCACCATCCTGCTCGTCGAGCAGAACGCCAACTACGCGCTCGACGTCTCGGGGCGCGGCTACGTGCTCGAGACCGGTCACATCGCCCTGACGGACACCTCCGACAACCTGCGCAGCGACGAGCGCGTGCAGGCCGCCTACCTGGGAGGGTGATGGCCGTGCTCATCATCGCCGCCGACGTCGGGGCCAAGGCGTTCTACCTGCTCATGATCTGGCTGGCCTCGGCCATCGGCGCCAGCGAGCTGTCCAAGCGCAAGGGCTACGGCGAGAAGTGGGGCCTGGGCACCGGGCTGTTCCTGAGCGTCGTCGGGCTGATCATCTGGATCCTCGTGCCCGCCCGCGCCGAGTCGCCCTGGCGCCAGCGGCAGGCCCGCAAGGCGGCCGCGGTCGAAGCGGCCGACCTCGCCGACGAGCGCAAGGCTAGCGACGCGCGGGTCAAGCGGACCCCGAGCCCGTGGGGGGGACAGGCTCAGGGTCCGTTCCGGTTGATCAATGAGGGCGCGAGACGCGTGGTCAGTCTCGGAGGCGCGGCTTCTTACCGACTTCCCTCGTGTTGAGTGGCGCTCTTGTGCGGCACTCAGTGTCCGGGAGGGCGCCGTTCGTTTCGCGGTGGGTGGCAGGCGTCCCAACGGCGGGTAGGCCGACCGGCGCCCGTTACGGGCAGCCGCACGCGCCCACGGCTCAGGCGAGCGCCGCGACGGCCTCGGCGAAGACGTCGGTGTGGCGGTCGACGTCGGCCTCGGTCGTCGCGGGCGACATGAGCGCCATGTTGTGAAAGGGCGTGATCATGACGCCGCGATTGAGCAGGAAGAGGTGCAGCGCGTCCTCGAGCGCCGCGTCGTGCAGTGCGGCGCTGGCGCCGCCGCTGCGCGGCGGGTCGGGCGCGAACTGAAGCTCGGCGCGGGCCCCGAGCTGCGCGATCGACCACGGCACGGCGCGCTCGTCGAGGACCGTGCGCACGCCGGCGACGAAGCGGTCGCACAGCGCCATCATCGCCTCGAAGGCCTCCTCGGTGAGGACCTCGCCGAGGGTGGCGCGCGCGGCCGCCAGCGACAGCGCGTTGCCCGCCAGGGTGCCGCCCACGCCGCCGACGTCGACGAGGTCGGCGGCGTCGAGGGCCTCCACGCGCGCGGCCAGCTCGGCGCTGAGGCCGTAGGCGCCGATCGGGATGCCGCCGGCGATCGCCTTGCCGATCGTCACGACGTCGGGCGACAGCCCCCAGGCCGCGGTGCAGCCGCCCGGCCCGGCGCTGATGGTGTGCGTCTCGTCGATGATGAGCAGCGTCCCCGTGCGCTCGCACGCCGCGCGCAGGCCGTCGTGGAAGCCGGGCTCGGGCAGGACGATGCCGATGTTGGTCAGCGCGGGCTCGGCCAGCACGCAGGCGACCTGGCCGTCGTCGAGCAGGCGCTCGACGGCGCCGAGATCGTTGAACTCGCACACCCGCGTGGTGTGCGTCGGGTCCACGGCGGGGCCGACGTTGCCCGCGCGCGATCGTGGCCGCGCGCCGTCGAGGGTGACGAAGGTCTCGTCGACGGACCCGTGGTAGCAGTAGTTGAAGACGAGCACGTACGGGCGCTGCGTCACCTCGCGGCACAGCCGCAGCGCCCAGCGGTTGGCGTCGGTCGCGGTCAGCGCGAAGCTCCACCGCGCGACGCCGAAGCGCCGCGTGAGCTCCTCGCCGACCCACGCCGCGTCCTCGGTGGGGAGCATCAGCGTCGCGCCGCCCTGCTCGCCCAGCCGCCGCTGCACGGCGGCGACGGTCGCCGGCGGCGAGTGCCCCGCCATGGCGGCGGTGTCGCCGAGCGAGAAGTCGACGTAGACGTTGCCGTCGACGTCCTCGATCCGCGCGCCGTGGGCGGAGGCGGCGTAGACCGGGTGCCCGCCGACCCATTTCGCCATCCACGTCATCGGCACGCCGCCGACGAGCGAGGCGCGGGCGCGCTCGAACAGCTCGCGCGAGCGAGGGTGATCGCGGGCGAAGCGCTCGAGCTCGGCCGCGTGGACGGCCGCGAGGCGGCTGGCTTCGATCTGGCTCACCGCGCGAGCCTAGTCGGAGCCGAGAGCGTCGCGCAGGGCCTGCTCGAGGTCGGTGTGGCGGAAGGGGTAGCCGAGCTCGAGCGCGCGCTTGGGCACGGCGCGCTGGCCGGTGGTGACGATCTCGGCCATGTCGCCGTAGAGCGCTCGGACCGCGAGGCCGGGCACGGGGGCGAAGGCGGGCCGGTGCAGCGCGCGGCCGAGGGTGCGCGAGAACTCGCGGTTGGTCACGGGCTCGGGCGCGCAGGCGTTGATCGCGCCCTCCCAGCTCGCGTCGTCGACCGCGGCGAGGTAGAGGCCGACGATGTCGTCGGCGTGGATCCACGGCATGTACTGGCGCCCACCGGCGACGGGCCCCCCGATGCCGAGGCGGAAGAACGGCAGCATCTTGGCCAGCGCGCCGCCCTGCTGGTCCAGCGCCACGCCCGTCCGCAGCATGGCCACCCGCAGCCCGTGCTCGGCGGCGCGGGCGGCCTCACGCTCCCACGTGACGCAGACCTGGGCCAGGAAGTCGTCGCCGGGAGCGGCGTCCTCGGTGACCCGCTCGTCGCCGCGCGGCCCGTAGTAGCCGACGGCCGAGGCGCTGACCAGCGCCGCGCGGGCGGGGCTCGGCGGCAGCGATGCCCGCGACGAGGTTGCGCGTCCCGATCTCGCGCGAGTCGCGGATCGCGTTGCGCGACTCGTCGGTCCAGCGCTGGGCCACGTTCTCGCCCGCCAGATGGACCACCGCCTCGCGCCCGCTCAGCGCTGCGGCCGGCGCGGGCTCCTGCAGCGGCCGCCAGGCGTGCGCCTCGACGTCCCCGAGGGCGGCGCGCGCCCGGTCGGGGTCGCGCGAGAGCACCGTGACGGCGTCGCCGCGCTCCAGGAGCCGGTTGACGATCGCGGTTCCGAGGAGGCCGGTGGCGCCGGTGAGGGTGACGTTCATGGGTGGGGTACGCCGTCGCCGAGTCCGGGGACCATCGAGCTGCGATCGTCCATCAGCTGGACCGCATCCGCTCGGCGTCGATGGCCGCGAAGCCGATGGTGTCGCCGGCGGCCATCGCGGCGCCCTGCTCCTTGGCCTGCTCGGCCACGGCGGCGGCCACCGCGGGCGACACGTCGCGGTTGAAGACCGAGGGGACGATGTAGTCCTCGCGCAGCTCGGACTCGGGGATGATCCGGGCGATGGCCCGCGCGGCGGCCGTCTTCATCTCCTCGGTGATGGCCTGCGCGCGGACGTCGAGCGCGCCGCGGAAGATGCCCGGGAAGCAGAGGACGTTGTTGATCTGGTTGGGGTAGTCCGAGCGCCCGGTGGCCACGATGCGCGCGTAGCCGCGCCGCCTCCTCGGGCGAGACCTCGGGGGTCGGGTTGGCCATGGCGAAGACCATCGCGTCGTCGTTCATCTTGCGCAGCTCCTCGGCCGGGAAGATGCGCGCACCCGACAGGCCGATGAAGAGGTCGGCGCCCTCCAGCGCGTCGGCCGGGGCGCCGGTGAGCGCTTCGGGGTTGGTCGCCTCCGCGTACCAGCGCTTGACGGCGTTCATGCTGCCGTCGAGGTAGTCGGGGCGCTCGGTGGACACGAGCCCCTTGGAGTCGGCGCCGACGATGTCGCGCACGCCGGCCTCCATGAGGATCTTGGTCACGGCGACGCCGGCGGCGCCCAGGCCGGTGACGAGCACGCGCAGCCCCTCGAGCTCGCGGCCCGTGAGCGTGCAGGCGTTGAGCAGCGCCGCGAGGACGACCACCGCGGTGCCGTGCTGGTCGTCGTGGAAGACCGGGATGTCGAGCTGCTCCTTGAGGCGGTCCTCGATCTCGAAGCAGCGCGGCGCGGAGATGTCCTCGAGGTTGATGCCGCCGAAGCCCGGTGCGATGCGCACCACGGTCTCGACGATCTCGTCGGCGTCCTTGGTGTCCAGGCAGATCGGGAAGGCGTCGACGCCGGCGAACTCCTTGAAGAGCATCGCCTTGCCCTCCATGACCGGCATCGCCGCCTCGGGGCCGATGTCGCCCAGCCCGAGCACGGCGGTGCCGTCGGACACCACGGCGACCGTGTTGCGCTTGATCGTGTACTGGAAGGCCTTGTCGCGGTCCTCGGCGATCGCCATGCACACGCGCGCGACGCCGGGCGTGTAGGCCATCGAGAGGTCGTCGCGCGTCTTGAGCGGCTGCTTGTTGCGCTGCTCGATCTTGCCCCCGACGTGCAGCAGGAAGGTGCGGTCGGTGGTGTCGACCACGCGCACGCCATCCACGGCGTCGATGGCGGCGGTGATCGCCTCCCACTGCTCCTGGTCGGCGGCGTCGACGGTGATGTCGCGCAGCAGCGTGTCCTCGGTGACCTCGATGAGGTCGACCGCGCCGATGATGCCCCCGGCCTTGCCGATCGCGCTCGCCACCTGGCCGAGCATGCCCGGGCGATGGGCGATCTCGATGCGGATGGTCAGCGAGTACTGGGCCGACGGCGTGATGCTCATCGCCGGAGCATAGGACGGCCCGTCCGTAGTCGGCCGTGCGCCGATCGGCGCTTTCCCCGATGCGCGCCGGCGCTCGCTCGGAGAGGCTCGGCGTATGCGCTCGTGGCCGAAAGGGCGCTTCGTCGCGCTCGTTCTCGCGGTCGGCGCGGTCCTCGCCGCGTGCGGCGGCGCGCACGTAGGGCCCGGTGCGCGGCCGGCCGCGGCCCCGACGCCCGTCGTCGTCGACACCGACATGAGCACCGACGACGTGCTGGCGCTCCTCTACCTCCTCGGCCGCCGCGACGTCGATGTGCGCGCGGTGGCGGTCTCGGGCACCGGCATCGCCGACTGTCCGGCGGGCGCGCGCAACGCGCGGGCCCTCCTGGCCTCCGTGGGCCGTGGCGACGTGCCGGTGGGCTGCGGGCGCCCGGACCCGCTCGCGGGCGCCAACGGGTTCCCGCCGGAATGGCGCGCCCGAGCCGACGAGCTGTTCGGCCTGAAGCTCCCGGCCGCGCCGCGCGGGCGGATCGGCGACGCCGTCGAGGTGCTGCGCCGCGGCATCGAGTCCGCGGACGGGAAGGTGACCGTTCTCTCGCTGGCTCCGATGACCGACACCGCGCTGCTGCTGCGCTCGGACCGCGATCTGCGCGACCGGATCGCGTCGATCGTCGCCATGGGGGGCGCGGCCGCCGTTCCCGGCAACATCGGCCCGGGGCACGAGCGCTCGGAGTGGAACCTCTGGATCGACCCGGTCGCCGCGCGTGAGGTCGTGGGCAGCGGGACGCCGATCACCCTCGTCGGCCTCGACGCCACGAACGACGTCCCGGCCACCGTCTACCTCTGGGACGTGCTCGATCGTCACCATGCCGGCGCCCGTGCGGCCGCCGCCTGGGGGCTCATGGCCTCGAGCGGCATGTTCGCCGGCGGCCAGTACCTCTGGGACCCGCTCGCCGCGGCGGCGGTGGTCCGCCCCGACGTGCTCACGTTGACCCGCAAGCGCGTGAGCGTCGTGACGACAGGCGCCGACGCGGGGCGCCTGGTCGAGGATCCGCGCGGCGCGCCCGTCCGTCTCGGGCTCGGCGCCGACCGTGCCGCGTTCGAGCGCCAGTTCCTGACGGCGCTGATCGGACGGACGCGCTTCGCGATCCCGGCGCCCGAGCGGCGCGCGATTCTGCGCTGCGCCGACAGCGGCTGCTCGTACCGGGGACCGCGACGCACCGCGCCGGGCCAGGGGACCTTCGACACCGTCAACGACGCCTCGCGCCCGTTCACCCACCTGATCGGTCGCCTGCACGAGGGCAGGACCGCGGCCGACCTTCGCCGCTACGTCCGCGCCCAGGGCGGGCGCGACTTCCGCCCACCGGTGTGGCTCTCCACCGCGATCACGGGCCAGACCCCGCCGCGCAGCACGATGACGTGGCTCATCGGCGCCACGGCCGGCGACTACGTCCTCGTCGCCACGATGAAGGACCCGGCGCAGACCTGGGTGGTCGCTGGGGTCGCAGTCCGCTCCGACCGCTGAAAGCGTCGCAGGCGACCCGCCAAGCGCCCGCTAGGGTGCTACGTCGTGGCGGCCAACGGGCACGACGAGCTCTTCCTGATCGACGGCAACTCGCTTGCCTATCGCGCGTTCTTCGCGCTGCCGGAGTCGATCGCGACCTCGACCGGCTTCCCGACCAACACGATCTTCGGCTTCGCCTCCATGCTCGTGAAGCTGCTGACCGAGTACGGGCCCAAGCCGACGATCGTCGTCTGGGACGCGGGCTCCTCGGGGCGCAAGGAGGTCTCCGCCGACTACAAGGCCACGCGCCGGTCGCGGCCGGACCTGCTCAAGGAGCAGTGGCCGCACCTCGAGCCGCTGGTCGACGCCTTCGGCTATCGCAACATCGCGGTCGAGGGCTTCGAGGCCGACGACGTCATCGCCACCATCGCCGATCGCGCGCGCGACGCCGGGGTGCCGGTCATGGTCGTCACGGGCGACCGCGACGCCTTCCAGATCATCGACCCGGAGTCGCGCGTGAAGGTCATGGCCACCGGGCGCGGGATCACCGACACCAAGATCTACGACCACCAGGCGGTCATCGACCGCTACGGGATCGCCCCCGAGCTGGTCCCCGACTTCTACGGCCTGAAGGGCGACACCTCGGACAACATCCCCGGCGTTCCCGGGATCGGCGACAAGACGGCCTCCGAGCTGCTGCAGCGCTTCGGCTCGCTCGAGGAGGTCCTCGCCCACATCGACGACATCTCCGGCGCCAAGCGCAAGGAGAACCTGACCGCGCACGCCGACAACGCGCGCCTGTCCAAGCAGCTCGCGACGATCAAGCTCGACGTGCCGGTCGAGGTCGACCCGGTGGCCGAGGCCGCGCGCGAGCCCGACCGCTCGCGCCTGCGCGAGGTCTTCCGCGAGTTCGAGCTGCGCGCTCCGCTCGCGCGCCTGGAGGAGGCCTTCGGCGAGGGCGACGACGGCGCGGCGCCCGCCCCCGTCGCGGAGGTCACGGTCCAGGCGCGCGTGCGCGCGGGCTCGCTGGCCGATGTCGCCGGCTTCGAGCGCGGCAAGGAGGTCACCGTCGCGGTCGTCGCGCCCGAGACTCCGGAGGGCCAGCTCGTCCCGACCGACACGCACTGGCGCTTCGGCGTGGCCGCGGGCGAGAACGTGCTCGTGGGCGCGTGCGACGGCCCCGAGGAGCTCGTCGCCGCGCTCGGCGATCGGCCCGTGGTCGCCCACGACGCCAAGGAGCTCGGCGTCGTGCCGCCCGGCCTGACCCACGACACGGTGCTCGCCGCCTACCTGCTCGAGCCCGCGCGCCGGGGCTTCCCGTTCCGCGAGATCTGCGAGGAGCGCGGGCTGGCCTCCGATGTGTCCGACCAGGCCGGCGCCGACGCCGTCGTCCTGCAGGCCCTCGCCGCCTGGCAGCGCGAGCAGCTGCACGAGCGCGGGCTCGAGTCGCTGATGGCCGAGGTCGAGCTGCCGCTCGTGCGCGTGCTGCGCGACATGGAGGTCGCCGGCGTGCGCCTCAACCGCGAGCGCCTGGCCGAGGTCGACAAGCGCGTGCGCGACGAGATCCACGGCCTCGAGCGCGAGATCTGGGACCTCGCGGGCGAGGAGTTCGTCATCGGCTCGCCCCAGCAGCTGGGGGCGGTGCTCTTCGACAAGCTCGGCCTGTCGCGCAAGCGCCGCGGCAAGACCGGCTTCTCGACCGACGCCCGCGTGCTGCAGGCCATCCGCCACGAGCACGAGATCATCCCCAAGATCGAGCGCTGGCGCGAGCTCAACCAGATCCTCAAGACCTACCTCGACGTCCTGCCGCAGCTGACCGACACCGAGTCGCGCGTGCACACCACCTTCGTGCAGGCCGCCGCCACCACCGGCCGGCTGGCCTCGACGAACCCCAACATGCAGAACGTCCCGGTGCGCACCGAGCTGGGCCGCGAGATCCGCGGCTGCTTCGAGGCGGCGCCCGGCAACGTGCTCATCTCGGCCGACTACTCGCAGGTCGAGCTGCGCATCCTGGCCCACATCGCCGGCGAGGAGGTGCTCAAGGAGATCTTCGTCCGCGGCGAGGACGTCCACACGGCGACGGGCTCGGTGGTCTTCGGCAAGGACCCCGGCGAGCTGACGCCGATGGACCGCTCGAAGTCGAAGATGATCAACTACGGGATCGTCTACGGCCTCAGCGACTACGGGCTCGCCGACCGCCTGAACATCCCGCGCGAGGAGGCCAAGGCCTTCATCGACGCCTACCTCGAGCGCTTCGCCAAGGTGGCCGAGTTCATCCGCACGACGATCGAGTCCGCGCGCGAGCAGGGCCACGTGACGACGCTCTTCGGCCGGCGCCGCCAGATCCCCGAGCTGCGCGCGCGCAACTGGCAGGTCCGCTCGCTGGGCGAGCGCCTGGCCGTCAACACCGTCATCCAGGGCACCGCCGCCGACATCATGAAGCTGGCCATGATCCGCGTGCACCGCGCGCTGGGCGAGAGCGCCATGAAGACGCGCATGATCCTCACCATCCACGACGAGCTGCTGCTCGAGGGCCCGCCCGAGGAGGCCGACGCGGTGCGCGAGCTCGTCGAGCGCGAGATGATCGCGCCGTGGGACGACCGCACGCCGCCGCTCGCGGTCGACGCCGGCGTGGGCCAGACCTGGCTCGAGGCGAAGTAGCTCCCGCAGAGCGTCGAACGTCGGTCCTACCCCGTGTGGACGGGGGAAGACCGACGTTCGACCACGCGCGGGGGCTCAGGAGAGGCGGAAGGTGCCGACGAGCGCCTCGAGCTCGTCAGCGGTCTGGGCCAGCTCGGTGGCCGACGCGGTGATCTGCTGCGTGGCGGCCGACGTCTGCTGGGTGGAGGCCGAGACCTGGTCGGTGGAGACGGAGGAGCGCTCGGCCACCTCGGCGACGGTCACGATGTCGCTGCGGACGCGGTCGCTGCCGTCGGCCACCTCGTCGATGGCCGCGGCGATCTGGGCCACGCGCTCGGCCATCTCGTCGACGGCGGCGTCGATGCGCTCGAACGACGCGCGGGCGGCCTCGACCGCCGTGACGCCCTGCTCGCCGACCTCGGTGCCGGCGTCGACCGCCTCGATCGCGCGCCGCGTCTGGACCTGGACCTGCTCGACGAGCGCGCCGACGGCGGCGGTGGCGCGGCTGGACTCCTCGGCGAGCTTGCGCACCTCGTCGGCGACGACCGCGAAGCCGCGCCCATGCTCGCCCGCGCGGGCCGCCTCGATGGCGGCGTTGAGGGCCAGGAGGTTGGTCTGCTTGGCGATGCCGGCGATGGTGTCGACGATGGTGCCGATCTCCTCTGACTTCTCGCCGAGCTCGCGGATGGTCTCGCTGGCGCGGCCGGAGGTCGTGCGCAGGCCGCGCATCGCCTGCGACGCGGCGGACACCGTGGCGGCGCCCTCGCGGGCCAGCGTGCGGGCCTCCTCGGCGCTGCGCTGCGTGGCGGTGACCTGGTCGGCCGAGGCGCGCGAGGCGCCGGCCATCTCCTCGGCCAGCGCGCGCGTGCGCTCGACGGTGTCGACCTGCTCGCGCGCGCCGCTCGACATGCCCTCCATCGCGGTGGCGATCTCCTCGACCGCGCGGCCGGCCTCCTCGGAGGTGCCGGCCATCTGCTGCGAGGCGACGCCGAGCCGCGCGGCCGAGCCCGACAGCCGGCCGACGAGCGCGCGCAGCTGTCCGGCCATCGACGTGAAGGCGGTGCCGAAGACGTCGCGCTCCGAGCGCGGGGCGTGCTGGACGGTGAGGTCGCCGCCGGCGATGCGCCCGGCGGCGTCGGCGGCCTCGCGCAGGTAGGCGACCATCCGCTCGAAGGCCTGGGCGAGGGCCCCGATCTCGTCGCGGCTGCGCACGTCGAGGTCCTGCTCGAGGTCGCCCTCGGCGATCGCGTCGGCGGTGGTGACCATGCGGCTCACCGAGCGCGTCATGGCGATGAAGAAGGCGAGGAAGAGGTAGGCGGCGAGCGCGACGCCGATGCCCACGGCGACGTAGGCGCGGCGCGCGGTGGCGCGCAGGTGGTCGACGCGGGCGGCGAGCAGCCGGTCGAGCGCGGGGGCGAGCCGCGCCTGCAGCGCGGCGGCGCCGGCGACCGCGTCCTTGCCGAAGATCGTGGCGGCGGTCCCGTCGGGGCCGCGGTGCACCGCACGCGTGAGCTCGAGCGTCAGCGACCCGGTCGTGCCCGAGAGCTGTGCCAGGGCGGGGTCGAGCGTCGGACGGAGCGTGGCGTCGGCGGTGTTCGCGTAGGCCGTCTTGAAGCCGGTGGCGATGGCGTCGACGGCGCCGGCCAGCACGCCCTGGTCGACCGCGAGCGCGATGCGCTCGGCCTCGGTGCTGTGCCCGGAGGCGACCATGGCGATCTCGCGGCTGCTCACGCGCCCGGCGGTCGCGAGGGCGAGCGGCGCCTTGTTGACCAGCGCGTCCATCGCGTAGTACGAGTCGAGGTCCGGATCGAGGATCAGGTTGGACTCGTTGCCGGCCTGCACGATGAGCGCGACGGTGGCGGCCGTGAGGCGGTCGTAGGCGGCCAGCGTGCGGCTCGCGCCGACGGGCTCGGAGGCGAGGGTGGCCTTGATCGAGGTGCGCAGGCGCTGCCACATCGCGCGGGTCCCGAGCCGCGGGCCCAGGCGCGCGTCGGCCGCGTCCATCGCGGCGATCGAGCGCGCGACGGCGGCCTTCGCGCCGGGCAGCGTCGTCGTCGCCTCGGCGTCGTGGCCGGCGGCGCGGACGGCCAGCGACTGCGCCGTGGCGAGGTCCGCCAGCAGCCGCTGGGCGGGGACGATCTCGTCGATGCCCACGCGCTCCTTGGCGCTGAAGGCGATCTGGGCGTCCTGCTGGGAGCGGAACTGCCACGTGGCGTAGAGCGCCGGCGCGATGAGCACGAGCGCGATGACGACGAGCTTGCGCGACAGGCGCAGGCGGTTCAGTCCCGCGATGGCCGGGCGCAGAAGCAGGGACGGCAGGGAACGGAGGACCACGCCAAGGTGTTCGGCTGGCGCGCCGGCGTTCTTGAGGGCTTCAGGGGGCCTGCGCGACGAAGTCGGGCGGGGCGATCTCGAGGTAGTGCCCGAAGGACCAGTCGATGAAGGACTGGCGGTCCATCGCCGCGAGCGCGCTGGTCATGGCCGGGTAGGGGTTCAGCCGCCCCACCCAGCGCTGCACGCGCAGCAGCCACGTGAAGGCCCAGCGGTGCTCCTCGCAGAAGTCGGCGTAGCGCGTGAGCGCCTGCTCGCGCGTCTGGCGGCCCTCGAGGACCAGGCGCAGCTCGCGTCCGCAGGCCAGGCCGAAGTAGAGCGCGGTGCGGATGCCCTCGGCCGTGGTCGGCAGGCAGTGCCCGGCGCTGTCGCCGACGAAGAAGATCCCGTCCTCGACCGGCGCGCGCATCTGGTGGGGGATCCAGTTGCCCTGGTAGCGCACGGCGGGGACGTCGAGGTCGTTCGCCAGGCGGACGGTCGGCTCCTTGACGCGGTCGCGCGGCTCGAAGGAGCCGACGCCGACGCGCAGCTCGTCGCGCGCCGGGAAGCTCCACGAGTAGCCGGCGCGCACGTAGGCGGGGTCGAGCCACAGCTCGAGGTCGTCGCCGGAGGCGTGCGGGTGGACCTCGAGCCCGCGCGACAGCCGCGCGTCGGGGGGCTGGATGGCGCGCGGCGCGTTGGAGAGCACCCGCCGCCACCCGAGGCCGTCGACGATCAGCGGCGCGCTGAGGTCGCCGCGGTCGGTGTGCAGCGTGTGGCCCGTCCGCCCGTCGACCTTGGCCGTGTCGAACTCGACGTCGGGCGCCTGGGCGCGCAGCAGCGCGCACAGCTCGGGGTAGTCGAAGGTCGAGAACGTCCACGGGAGGGTCCAGCGGAAGGTCTTCGTGGGCGTGTGGATGACCAGGTCGCGGAAGGTCTGGCGCATCGAGGCCTCGAGCCCGAGCGCGTGCAGCCACTCGGTCGGCGCCGCGCAGGCGCTCGTCTGGCGCTCGCCGACCTCGTAGCGGTCGAGCATGAGCACGCGCGCGTCCGAGCCGGCGAGCTCGCGACAGACGGCCAGGCCGGCGAAGCTCGCACCGCAGACGATGACGTCCCAATCGCGCGTGCAGAGGGGTGCGCTCGGCGCCCCGTTTGGTGGCTCGAACCGGCATGGGCGCTGGGGATTCTAGGAACTCGCCCCATGTCGGCCTGCGCTACCCTACGCCGTCACATGACCCAGACCCTCAACCCCCCGACCGCGGACGCGAAGGTCGTCGAAGGTAGCGACGGCCTGCTGCTGGAAATCGACGGTCAGATCGTCCCGAACTACGACGCCACCTTTGCCCCCTTCGAGGAGGGCGAGGTCGTCTCCGGCCGTGTCGTGCGCATCGACAACGACGAGGTCCTCGTCGACATCGGCTACAAGAGCGAGGGGGTCATCCCCTCCAACGAGCTTTCCATCCGCAAGAACGTCGACCCGCACGACGAGGTCGAGCTCGGCGAGGAGGTCGACGCGCTGGTCCTCACCAAGGAGGACCAGGACGGCCGCCTCATCATGTCCAAGAAGCGCGCCCGCTTCGAGAAGGCGTGGCGGCGCATCGAGGCAGCGGCCGAGTCCGGCGATCCGGTCGAGGGCACCGTCATCGAGGTCGTCAAGGGCGGCCTCATCATCGACCTCGGGGTGCGCGGCTTCCTGCCCGCCTCGCTGGTCGACATCCGCCGCGTGCCCAACCTCGACGAGTACATGGGCACGAAGATCGAGACCAAGGTCATCGAGCTCAACCGCTCGCGCAACAACGTCGTCCTCAGCCGGCGCGCCGTGCTCGAGGAGGAGCGCAAGGAGCAGCGCCAGGAGATCCTCGACCAGCTGCAGCCGGGCATGATCGTCGAGGGCCAGATCTCCAACATCGTCGACTTCGGCGCCTTCGTCGACCTCAACGGCATCGACGGCCTCATCCACATCTCCGAGCTCTCGTGGTCGCACGTCAACCACCCGAGCGAGGTCATCAACATCGGCGACACCGTGCAGGTCAAGGTCCTCGACATCGACCGCGACCGCCAGCGCATCTCCCTGGGCCTCAAGCAGACCCAGGAGGACCCGTGGCAGCGCGTCGTCGACACCTACAACGTGGGCGACGAGCTCGAGGGCACCGTCACCAAGGTCGTCACCTTCGGCGCCTTCGTCGAGATCCTCGACGGCGTCGAGGGCCTCGTGCACATCTCCGAGCTCGCCAACCACCACGTCGAGAACCCGCGCGAGGTCGTCGCAGCCGGGCGACGACGTCAAGGTCCGCATCCTCGAGATCGACACCGAGCGCCGGCGGCTGTCGCTGTCGGTCAAGCGCGTCGAGGGCCAGATCCTGCCCAGCCGCGTGCCCGAGGGCCCGCAGGCGGTGTCCGAGGGCGCCGGCGACCTCGACGACCTGCCGGACCTCGCCCTGAGCGAGGACGTCTTCTCGGGCGCCGCGCCTGCGGCGGCCGAGGAGCAGCCTGAGGCAGCCGCGGCCGTGGCCGAGCCCGAGGCGCCGGCGGCCGAGCCCGAGGCGGCGGCTGAGCCCGCGGCCGGCGGCCGAGCGCGGCGCCGGCGGCTGAGCCCGAGGCGGCGGCGGCTGAGCCCGGCGGCGGCCGAGCCGCGGCGCCGCGGCCGAGCCCGAGGCGGCGGCCGAGCCTGCGGCGCCCGTGGCTGAGCCCGAGCCTGCGGCGGCGGCCGAGCCTGCGGCGCCCGTGGCTGAGCCTGAGCCTGCGGCGGCGGCTGAGCCCGAGGCACCGGCAGCTGAGCCCGAGGCGGCCGCTGAGCCCGCGGCGACGGCCGAGGCGGCCCCTGAGCCCGAGGCTGCGGCCGAGCCCGCAGCGCCTGTGGAGCCGGCCGAGCCGGAGACGCCGGCGGCCGACGAGGAGGCCTGAGCCCGCGGGCCCCAGCCCGCGTCCCCTTCGTCGGGCTGACCGGCGGGCTGGGCGCGGGCAAGTCCACGGCGCTCGCCGCGCTCGCGCGTCTGGGCGCGGCGACGATCTCCGCCGACGCGGTCGTCCACGAGCTCTACGGCTCCGACGAGGTGCGCGATGCCGTCACCGAGCGCTGGGGCCCCGAGGTGGCGCCCGACGGCACCGTCGACCGTGCCGCGGTGGCTCGGCGGGCCTTCGCGGCGCCGGACGAGCGCGCGTGGCTCGAGGGGCTGCTGTGGCCGCTGGTGGGCGCGCGCGTCGCGCAGTGGCGCGCCGCGCTCGCCGACGCGGACCCGCCTCCGCGCGCCGCGGTCGTCGAGACCCCGCTGCTCTTCGAGGCCGGCCTGGAGGGCGGCTACGACGCCACCATCGCGGTCGTCGCCGACGAGGACGTGCGCGCCGAGCGCGCCGCCGCGCGCGGCCACCACGCGGTCGACGAGCGGTCCGCGCGCCAACTCTCGCAGGAGGAGAAGGCGGCCCGGGCGACGTACGTGGTCGCAAACAGCGGAACCGTCGAGCAGCTGGAGCTTGCACTGGCCGCCGTCCTTGAGAAGCTAGACGCCGCCGCCGTCCCGGATCGCACATGAGCACGCATCCCCAGACCGCCACCCGCCGCCCGAGCGCGCCCGCGCGCCGGGCCGCCGCCCGCCGGCGCGCCGTGCTGCGCCGCCGGCTCGTGGCGGGCGTGGGCTCCGCGCTGCTCGTGGCGATGGCGATCGTCCTCGCGTGGCCGCAGTTCCACCACGCCGTGCGCGAGATCACCCTCCCGCTGCGCCACGAGGACATCATCCGCCAGCAGGCCCACGACAAGGGCCTCGACCCCGCCCTCATCGCCGCCGTGATCTACGCCGAGTCGCACTTCCGCGACGGCCAGACGTCGGCCGCCGGCGCGCAGGGCCTGATGCAGCTCACGCCGGCCACCGCGCGGTACATCGCGCACAAGTCGGGCGGCACGCAGTTCGTCGTCGACGACCTGGGCACACCGCAGGTCAACATCGCCTACGGCGCCTATTACCTGCGCTACCTGCTGCGCCGCTACGACGGCAACGTCGACTTCGCGCTCGCGGCCTACAACGCCGGCGAGGGCAACGTCGACCGCTGGATCTCCGACGCCAAGGCGCACGAGCGCGCCCTGACCGTCACGGCGATCCCGTATTCCGAGACGCGCGCCTACGTCCAGCGCGTGCTGACGGTCCGCGGGCAGTACCGGCGGTCGTACGCCGCCAGCTCGGCACCTAGCGCGCGCGGGATCGTTCACTAGAGTCGGGGCATGAGCTCTGCACCCGCTGGCGCCGTCGTCACCGGCGTGGACTTCGTGTCCGTCCCCACCCGCGACCTCGAGCGCTCCGTCGCGTTCTACGACAGACGCTCGGCCTCGAGCGCTCGGCCTACCGCCCCGACCGCAACTTCGCCGAGTTCGAGACCGGGACCGTCACGCTGAACATCCTCGACCCCGAGCGCATGGGCATCGGGTCCTTCACGCCCAACGCCAACGTCATCGCGCTGCACGTCGACGACGTCGAGCAGGCGCGCGCGACGCTCACCGAGCGCGGCGTGACGTTCGCCGGCGACACCTTCGACACCGGCGTCTGCCACATGGCCTTCTTCGCCGATCCCGACGGCAACGCGCTGATGCTCCACCACCGCTACGCGCCGCGGGAGCCCGAGGGTCAGTAGCTGAAGATCTGGCCGCCCTCGTCGCCGAGCCAGTCGAACATCGGCGTGGCGCCGGCGACCCGGGCATTGGGCACGAAGCCCTCCGGATCGATCCGACGCGCGTTGACGCAGAACGGGCAGGCCAGCAGCTCGCCGCCGCCCGCGGCGAACTGCTCGAACACCCGCTCGAGCGGCGGACAGCCTTCGCACGCCACGCCCACGGCGTGACCGGGCTCGGCCAGCCGGACCGCCTCCTTGGTCAGGAACACCGCCACCTTGCGCCCGCGCTCGAGCGCGGCGCCGGCAACCAGGAAGGCGAGGGTCACGCGCTCTGAGTCCTCGAGCCCGGTCGCCAGGTTGATGAGCACCTTGTCGGCCATCTCGGTCTTGCCCCCTTGTAGGTCGGTCGGATCGGGGCAGCATCGCGCGCCCGTCGTCGCCCGTCAATCGCCGGCGCTCGCCGCCGGGGGCGACAGCAGGCCCGTCGGGCGCCGCGCTAGGCGACGACGCCCGCCGGCTCGGCCGCCAGCACGGCGTCGAGCAGGCCGGGGAAGCGCGCGTCGAGGTCGTCGCGGCGCAGCGTGAGGAAACGATGGGCGCCGTCGATGCGCGTCAGCGTGATGCCGGCCTCGCGCAGGACCTTGAAGTGGTGAGACGCCGTGGCCTTGGTCACACCGAGGTCGAAGGTCCCGCAGGCGCGCTCGCCCTCCGCGGCCAGCGCGGCCACGACCTTGCGCCGGGCCGGATCGCTCAGGGCGTGCATGACCGCGGTGAGGTCGAGGTCCTCGCGGGTGGGGTGGAAGAGGTCTCCCATGTGCACGCAGTGTACACGGTGTTCGACGATTCTCGAACTCCATGCTGCGCTCGGTCCCACACGCCCGCAGCCGCTACACCGCCGCGGGCTCGCCCTCGGCCGGCGGCGGCGCGTCCTCGCCGCGCTGCAGCCGCGAGTGCGTGCGCCCGTACACGAAATAGATGACCAGCCCGAGGGCGAGCCAGCCGAAGAACCGCAGCCAGGTCACGGCTTCGAGCTTGGTCATCAGGTAGATGCACAGGGCCCCGCCGATGATCGGGAACAGCGGCACCATCGGCACGCGGAAGGAGCGCTCCATGTCGGGGGCGGTGCGCCGCAGGATGATGACGCCGACGTTCACGATGAGGAACGCGAACAGCGTGCCGATGTTGACCAGCTTGGCGATCTCCGACAGCGGCACGAAGGCGGCGATGATGGCCACCAGGAAGCCGAAGGTGGCGGTGATCAGCGCGGGGGTCTGGCGCGGGCTGAGCTTGCCCACCCAGCGCGGGCACGAGGCCGTCGCGGCTCATCGCGAACATGATCCGCGTCTGGCCGTAGAGGACCGTGAGCGTGACGCTCGTGATGGCGATCAGCGCTCCCACCGAGAGGATGTCGGCCGCCCATTCGCCGACGCCGGCGCCGGCCTTCAGCGCCTCGGCCAGCGGTGCGTCGGAGCCCGCCAGCGTGCTGGCCGGCGCGAGCCCGACGGTGACGATCGGCGACGACGATGTAGAGCAGCGTGCAGATCAGCAGCGCGCCGATGATCGCGTAGGGCAGGTCGCGGCTCGGGTTCTCGGCCTCCTCGCCGGACGTGGAGATGGCATCGAAGCCGATGTAGGCGAAGAAGATCAGCGCGGCCGCGTCGACCGTGCCGTTGAAGCCGTGGGGCGCCCAGGGCGAGAAGTTGTCGCCGTTGATCGATCCGACGCCGACCACCACGAAGAAGACGAGGATGGCGACCTTGACGAAGACCATGACCGTGTTCGTGCGCGCGCTCTCGCGCACGCCGTAGATGAGCAGCGCGGCCACCGCGAGCACGAGGAAGACGGCGGGGAGGTTGGCCGTCCCGCCGTCGCCGGGCGGGCCGGCGATCGAGTCGGGCAGGTTGATGCCGAAGAGCGAGTCGAGCAGCGACTTCAGGTACCCGCCCCAGCCGACGGCGACCGCCGCCACCGACACGCCGTACTCGAGGATCAGGTCCCAGCCGATGATCCACGCCACGAGCTCGCCGAGCGTCGCGTAGCCGTAGGTGTATGCGCTGCCCGAGACCGGGATCGAGGAGGCCAGCTCGGCATAGGAGAAGGCCGAGAACAGGCACGTGACCCCGGCGAGCGCGAAGGAGACGATGATCGACGGCCCGGCGTCGCCGATGCCCTCGCCGATGATGACGAAGATCCCGGTGCCGATGACGGCGCCGATCCCCAGCGCGGTGAGGTCGAGGACTCCGACGCTGCGCTTGAGGCCGTGCTCGGAGTCGCCCGACGCATCGCGCACGAGGGAGTCATGGGACTTGCGGGCGAAGGGCCCGGGGCGGGTCGCGATGGCCATAAGTGCCCGCATGCCCGCCCCAGGGATCGGGCAAACCGCGCTTCGACAGCACGTCGGACGGTCCGTCCGCGGGGGTCGCTAACGTCTTGGGGTTCGTGCCCGAGTTTCGACTGGATCCCATCTTCACCCCCGCCGCCGACCAGCCCAAGGCGATCGACGGCGTTGCCCAGGGCGTGGACGCCGGCGAGCGCTTCGTGACGCTGCTGGGCGCCACCGGCACCGGCAAGACGATGACGATGGCGGGGGTCATCGAGCGCGTGCAGAAGCCCTCGCTCGTGCTCGCCCACAACAAGACGCTGGCCGCGCAGCTGTGCAACGAGTTCCGCACCTTCTTCCCCGACAACGCGGTCGAGTACTTCGTCTCCTACTACGACTACTACCAGCCCGAGGCCTACGTCCCGTCCAAGGACCTCTACATCGAGAAGGACTCGGCCATCAACCAGGAGGTCGACCGGCTGCGCCACGCCGCCACGGCCGCGCTCTTCGCGCGCCGCGACGTGATCATCGTCGCCAGCGTCTCGGCCATCTTCGGCCTCGGCTCGCCGCAGACCTACGACGACAACCTGCAGGTCCTGCGCAAGGGCGACATGATCGATCGCGACAAGCTGCTGCGCAAGCTGGTCTCGATCCAGTACTCGCGCAACGACCAGGTGCTGGGGCGCGGCAGCTTCCGCGTGCGCGGGGAGGCGCTGGAGATCTTCCCCGCCTACGCCGAGTCCGCCTACCGCGCCACGCTGTTCGGCGACGAGATCGAGCGCCTGCAGCACTTCGATCCGCTCACGGGCGAGCTCATCGAGGACGACCTCGAGCACGTCGCGATCTGGCCGGCGACGCACTACAACGTCCGCGAGGGCACGGTCGAGGCCGCCGTCGAGGAGATCGGGCGCGAGCTCAACGCGCGCTGCACCGAGCTCGAGGCCGAGGGCAAGCTGCTCGAGAGCCACCGCCTGCGCCAGCGCACGCAGTACGACATGGAGATGCTGCGCGAGATGGGCTTCTGCAACGGCATCGAGAACTACTCGCGCATCCTCGACGGGCGCAGCCCCGGCGATCGGCCCTACTGCCTGCTCGACTACTACCCCGACGACTTCCTCTGCTTCATCGACGAGTCCCATCAGACCGTGCCGCAGATCGGCGGGATGCACGAGGGCGATCGCTCGCGCAAGCAGACCCTCGTCGACTACGGCTTCCGGCTGCCCAGCGCGCTCGACAACCGCCCGCAGACCTTCGACGAGTTCCTCACCATCACGCCGCAGATGGTCTTCGTCTCGGCCACGCCGGGCGACTACGAGCGCTCGCACTCGGCGCGCGTCGTCGAGCAGATCGTGCGCCCGACCGGCGTCGTCGATCCAGCCGTCGAGGTGCGCGAGACGCGCAACCAGATCGACGACCTCATGAACGAGTGCCGCCTGCGCGTCGAGCGCAACGAGCGCGTGCTGGTGACCACGCTGACCAAGAAGATGAGCGAGGACCTCACCGACTACCTGCTGGAGATGGGCTTCAAGGTCCGCTACCTGCACTCCGAGGTCGACACGCTCGAGCGCATCCAGATCATCCGCGACCTGCGCCTGGGCGAGTACGACGTCCTCGTGGGCGTCAACCTCCTGCGCGAGGGGCTCGACCTGCCCGAGGTCTCGCTCGTGGCGATCCTCGACGCCGACAAGGAGGGCTTCCTGCGCGGCGAGACGTCGCTCATCCAGACCATCGGGCGAGCGGCGCGCAACATCGAGGGCACCGTGCTCATGTACGCCGACAAGGAGACCGCGGCGATGCGCGCCGCGATCGGCGAGACCGACCGCCGGCGCGCGATCCAGCTCGCCTACAACGAGGAGCACGGCATCACGGCGGCGACCATCGTCAAGGGCATCAGCGACATCGCCGAGTTCCTGCAGGCCGAGGGCAAGACGCCCAAGGGCCGCCGGCGCTCGGAGCGTGGCCGGGCCAAGGCGAAGGACATGTCGCTCAGCGAGATCGAGAAGACGATCATCGAGCTCGAGGAGGAGATGCTCGCCGCGGCCGACGACCTGCGCTTCGAGTACGCCGCCCGCCTGCGCGACGAGATCCGCGAGCTGCGCCGCGAGCTCGTGGCGATGCGGGAGTACGAGGCGCCGGCTTCGTAGACGGTCGCGCGCACCGAGCGGCCGCGGGCGCTTCCAGCGGTGCCCTGGCCGCGACGTGCGGCCAGGGCACCCGGACGACCCCCCTCAGGCCGCGAGCAGGTACGGCTGGCCGGGCTGCCAGCTCGCCGGGCACAGCTCGCCGGTGCGCAGCGCGCGGACGACGCGCAGCGTCTCCGCGGCCGAGCGGCCGACCGACCCGTCGCTGACGGTCGCGTGGCGGACGACGCCCTCGGGGTCGATGACGAACGTCCCGCGCCGGCAGGTGCCGTCGGGCTCGAGCACGCCGAACGCCCGTGACAGCTCGTGGGAGGTGTCCGCGAGGACGGGGTAGAGGACGTCGGCCAGCATCGGGTCGTCCTCGAACCAGCGGCGGTGCGTGAACCAGCTGTCGGTCGAGACGGCCATGACGGCGGCCTCCTCGTCCATGAAGGCGGGGGTGAGGTCGGCCAGCTCGGCGAGCTCGGTCGGGCAGACGAAGGTGAAGTCGCGCGGGTAGAAGACGAGGACGACCCAGCGGCCGAGGTGATCCACCGGACCCATGAGCCGGGCGTTGTGCCGCCCGCGGAGGTAGGTCGGGGCCTGGATGGGCGGGACGGTGTCGCCGACGGTGATGGACATCGGGGGAAGGAGCTCCTTGGCGTGATTGGGCTGCTGCGACCGGGACGGCAAGGTAGGCGAGCGCGCCCGGCTTGTCGTCGGCCTCCAGGGGGATCCGCCGTCCTCCTCCCGGCCGATGCCGTCAGGTCGCGGGCGGCGCCCCGGGCGCCGCGTCCTGGGCGGCCTGGTAGGTGACGGCGAAGGCGTCGCCGGCCGGCGACAGGTCCGCGGGCGTCGCCGTGCCCGACCCCTGGTCGGTCGTGAAGCGCAGGCCTCGCGCCCGCGTGGAGAGGGTGATCGCGACGGCCGACCACGCGGGGTCGGAGATGGTGCCGGTGTGGCCGGTCGCGCTCGTGGCCCTGACGCTGCCGAAGCTCGTGGTGCCGAAGTCGGCCAGCGGCAGCGCGCGGCAGCCGCCGTTGTCGCCGCACGCCGACGGGGCCTCGACGATCCACTCGGCCGAGCTCACGTCGACCTGCGCGACGTCGAGCTGCTTGGAGAACGACGTGCCGCGGGTGCGGTCGGCGATGAAGAGCTTCACCGAGTGCCCTGAGACGGTGACGCTGGCCGACATCGTGTCCCCGGGGCGGACCGTGAGCCCCAGCTTGACGGGCGCCGCCGGGCACGAGCTCGTACCAGGCCGAGTAGTAGCCCTTGCCGCCGGCGCAGTCGGCCTCGGTGCCGACCTGCTCGAGCGCCTTGGAGGTCGTGTGCAGGCCGCCGAGGCCGAGCCAGACGGCCGAGTAGCGCCGGCCGCCCGAGCCGCAGTGCGCGGCGGGCGCGACCCAGGTGCCGCTCACGCGCCGGAAGCTGACGCCCTGGCCTGCTGGTGGCGTAGCCGGCCCAGTTCGAGCTCGTGGTCGCCCAGGTCGAGGCGCGCGCGCCGGCGGGAGCGGCGAGGGCGAGCGCGGCGGCGAGGGCGGCGAGGCCGAGCAGGGCGGGGAGGCGGCGCGATGGCACCCGGTAAGCATCCGCGACGATCCCAAGAGCGACCTAAGAGATACCTGAGAGCGACCGTGCGCTCGCGTCGCGCGGCGTGCCGCACGGTGCGCTGTACTTCGCCGCGATGGCGGCCGATCGCACCTCGCTGCTCCTGCGCTGGTACGAGCGCGAGCGCCGCGACCTGCCGTGGCGGCGTACCCGCGACCCCTACGCCATCCTCGTCTCCGAGGTCATGCTCCAGCAGACGCAGGTCGCCCGCGTGGTCCCGCGCTACGAGGCGTGGCTGGCGCGCTGGCCGACCGCCGACGCGCTGGCGGCCGCGACGCTCGAGGAGGTGCTGCGCGAGTGGGTCGGCCTCGGCTACAACCGCCGCGCGGCGCGCCTGTGGGAGGCGGCGCGGGTGGTGGCCCGCGACGGGTGGCCCGAGCGCCTGCAGGACCTGCCCGGCGTCGGGCCCTACACCGCGGCGGCGGTCGGCTCGTTCGCCTTCGCCCGCCAGGAGGTCGCGCTCGACACCAACGCCAGGCGGCTCTTCGCGCGCCTCGGGGCGGCGCTGGTGCCGCCGCCCGGGCGGGCCGCCGACTTCAACCAGGCGACGATGGAGCTGGGCGCGACGGTCTGCACGGCGCGGGCGCCGCGGTGCGGCGCGTGCCCGCTGCGCGCGGGCTGCGACGGCCCGGAGACGCCGCCCGCGCGGGCGCGGGCGCGGGAGCGCTTCGAGGACTCCAACCGCTGGGTCCGCGGGCGCGTGGTGGCGGCGCTGGCGGCCGGGGAGGGCGTGCCGCGCGACCTCGCGCCCGACCGCCTGCAGCCCGCCTTGCAGGGCCTCTTGCGCGACGGCCTGATCAGGCGGGTCGCGGGCGGCTACGCGCTAGGCTGAGCGGGCCGTGGCCCTCGATCGTCAGACGATCATGCGGGACGACTTCCCCAGCAACCGCCGGGGTTACGACCCGGCCGCGGTCGACGCCCATCTCGACCGGATCGCCGACGAGGTCGACGAGATGCGCAGGCGCGTCGCCGCGCCCGCGCCGCTGTCCGCGCAGGCGGGCGAGCAGGTCAAGGCGATCGTCGAGGCGGCCGAGCGCGGCGCCCAGGAGATCCGCGACGCCGCGCAGGCCGAGGCCCGCGAGCACGTGGCGAACGTGACCGCGGCGGCCGACCGGCTGCGCGAGCGCATCGAGCAGATGGAGCGCGACATGACGCAGCTCGTCATCGACCTGCGCGAGGGCGCCGACCGGCTGCGCGGCGACCTCGACGGGCTCCAGGCCGGCACCGACGCGCTGTCCGCCGCGGGCGGAGCGGCGCCCTCCGCGCCGCTGCCCGAGCCGCGCGCCGTGGCACCCGCGCCCGAGCCCGCCGCGCCCGAGCCAGCCCGTTGCGCCCGAGCCCCCTGCCGCGCCCGCCCCGAAGAACGGCGACAGCGCGGCCGCGCGCATCGTCGCGCTCGACATGGCCCTCTCGGGCACCTCGCGCGAGGACACCGACCGGTACCTGGCCGAGAACTACGACCTGCCCGACCGCGCGGCGCTGCTCGACGAGGTCTACGCCGCCGCCGGCGCGTAGCGACCTACGCCAGGCCCAACAACCGCTCCGCGTTGCCGTGGGCGATGCGCTCGAGGTCGTCGGGGCTCAGCGGCGCGGTGTCGAGCAGGCGACGGCCGTCCTCGTTGGGGGCATAGGGCCAGTCGACCGAGAAGAGGACGCGGTCGGCGCCGAAGACCATCAGCGCGCACAGCAGCGGCGGCAGGGTGAAGAGGCCGCTCGTGGTGATGTGGACGTTGTCGAGGATGTACTCCGAGGGCATGCGGTCCAGGCCGGTCACCTTGGGCGGCAGGTTGTCGTCGACGCGCGCGAGCATGAACGGGAGCATCTCGCCCATGTGGCCGACCACGAGCTTCAGCTCGGGATGGCGATCGAAGACGCCGCCGAGGACCATGCGCAGGACGTGCAGCCCGGTCTCGGCGTGCCAGCCCCACGCGGCCGCGCTGAGGAACCACGACACCGCCGGGTTGAACCCCGTGTAGTAGGCGTCCCGGACCGCGGGCACGGGCTCGGCGGGGTGCAGGTAGAGCGGCACGCCGAGGCGCTCGAAGCGCGCGAGCAGCACGTCGAAGGCCGGATCGTCGAGGAAGCGCCCGCTGGTGTGGCCGTTGACCATCGCGCCCTTCATGCCGAGCTCGCTGACCGCGCGCTCGAGCTCGTCGGCCGCCGCGCCCGGGTCGGGCGTGGGGAGCGTGGCGAAGGCGGCGAAGCGGTCGGGGTGCTCGGCGACGGCGCGGGCGAGCTCGTCGTTGGCCTCCCGCGCGAGGGTCACGGCGGTCTCGGCGTCATCGAGGTGCTGCACGCCGGGTGTGGTGTGACTGATGACCTGCAGGTCGATGCCGGCAGCGTCCATGGCGGTCAGCCGCCGCTCGCCCAGGTCCTCCAGGTTGGCCGCCAGCGGCGACGCGGACGCCTGCGTGTCGGGGTTGCGCAGCGCTCCGATGGCCTCGGCGATGGCCGGAGTCCAGAAGTGCTCCTCCAGGGCGATGACGCGCATGGCGCGCATCTTCGCGATCCGTTGCGTTCGGCGGCGTCCGGCCCATCCAACCGGCGCCTCGACGCCGGCGGGTCGCGCGGCGCAACCCGGGCGACCTCGCGTACGTTGTCGGCGCATGCTCCGAGCACGAGTCCTCGCCATCGCCGCGCTTGCCGTCGGCGCCTCGCTCGCGCCGCCCGCACGCGCGAGCTTCGGCGAGCCGGTCGAGCTCGCGAGCGGCTCGGCCGGCTACAGCCTGGCCGCCGACGCCGACGCGGCGGGCTTCACGACGCTGCTGACCTCGAGCGCCAACCATGGCCCGCGCCTCTACGAGCACCCGGCCGGAGGGCCGTGGTCGGCGCCCACCGCCCTGCCGGGCGACCCCAAGGGCGTGGCCGGCCCCGTCGTCGACGCCGCGGGGAACGGCGCCCTGGGGATCGCGTGGCGCGTCGACGTGCCGCGCCACTACAGCGCGATCGACGTCGCCATGCGCGATCCGGGCGGCACGCTCGGCCCGCCGGTGCAGGTCGCCGGTCCCGAGGCCGGGGGCGTGCGCCATCCCGCGCTCGCGATCGACCGGGCGGGGGACGCGCTGCTGGCCTACCACGTCGGGACGAGCGCCACCCACCTCAATCGCGGCGGTGGGATAGCGATCGCCCACCGCTCCGCCGGCGGCGCCTTCTCGCAGCCGACGGTCGTCGATCCGGCCGTGTCGAGCGCGCCCGCGGTCGCGCTCGGACCCGACGGCACGGGGATCGTCGCCTGGACGCACGACCACGGCGTGTACGCCGTCTCGGTCGACGCCGGACGGTCGCCTCGGCAAGGTCAAGCGGATCGCCTCGCCCGGCTCGGTCACCTCGCTCGTCGCGGCCGCCGGTCGGGACGGAGCGGCGACGCTGGCGTGGATCGGCCACCACATGGTCGGCAAGGGGCGGACCGCGCGCACCAGCCGCGACGTCCAGGCCATCGCCCGCACGGCGGGGCACACCTTCGCGCGCGGTCGGCACCGTCGCCTCGACGACCGACTACGTGCGCTCGGTCAGCATCGCGGCCGACGAGGGCGGCCAGGTGACGCTGGCCTGGAGCCGGGAGCACTTCGGCGACGATCATTCGATCGGCACCAACGGCGTCACGAGCGCCGTGCTCGCCACCACGGCGACGGCCGGCGAGCGCTTCCCGGCCCCGCGGACGGTCGCCGCGGGCGGCCGCCTCTACCGCGCGCAGCTGGCCGTGACGGCCGCGCACGGGCGCGTGGCGATGTCATGGGGCTTCCAGGCCGATCGCAACGACTTCGGCGTGCAGGCCGTCGCGGGCCGGCCGCGTGCGCTCGGCCCCGCGCAGACCCTGGCCCGGTTCTCCGACGTGCCGTCCTACGGCGGCCTGCCGCCCAGCGTCCCCACGCTGGCCCCCACCGGGGTCGCGACCGTCGTCTACGTCGCGAGCGTCGGCAAACCGCCCGCGGTGCCGGTCGTCAGGCTGCTGGCCGCCGACGGCTCCTGATCAGCGCTCCTCGCGGAAGAGCCGGCACGCGAAGACGCCGGCCGGGTGGGCGCGGAAGGCGCGCACACCGGCGGCCATGTCGGGCGGCAGCTCGTCGGGCTGGGGGAGCGCGACGCCGTACTCGGGCGGCACGAGCGCGGGCGCGGCCAGGGCGGCGAAGGCCAGGTCGGCCGCGGTGAAGGCGTCGCCGCACAGGTAGCGGCGCCCGTCCGCCAGGCGGGCGGCGACCGCGTCGAACGTCCGCTGGACCGCCGCGCCCGCCTGCACCCCGGTCTCAGGGCCGATGGCGAAGAGGTGGCGGACGTAGCCCGACATGGCGCCGAGCATCAGCGGGAACGCCCGCCGCTCCCAGGCGGGGACACCCGTGCAGTTGTAGGCGCGCCCGAGATCGCGGCGCGCGAGGATGTGGAAGTACATCCAGCGCCGGCCCTCGGGGCCGAGATCGGCGTCGAAGTCGCGCTCGAGGGCGACGACCTCGGCACGCAGCTCGGGCGCCTCGGGGTACAGCCGCGCGCCGGGCTCCGTGTGGCGGTCGGCGTAGGCGAGGATGTCGGCCGACTGGGCGAACACGCCCTCGGGCGCCACGAGCACGGGAACGGTGCCGCCCCCGCCCGCCCGGCGCGAGGCGACCCGGTGGACGATCTGCACGTGGCGCTCCTCGCGGTAGGCGACCCCCGCGCGGTCCAGCGCCCAGCGGGCCTTCTCGCAGTAGTGGCTGATCGGGATCGTGACCAGCCGCGCGGGCATCACGGGCAGGCGACCAGCCGGGTCACGAGCTCCACCGCCTGCGCGTCGTCGAGGCCCTCGTCGAGGGCCAGCGAGCGCCACGTGGCGAACGCGAGCGCGTGGCCGATCGCGGCCCGCTCGCGCGTGCGCGCCCGCCCGCGCGAGGCCCGCCGATGCAGGAGCGCCTCACGCGCGGCCTCGATGTAGCCGTGGTAGCCGGCGAAGTGCTTGCTGGACCAGCTCGGACACGGGCTCGTCGCGGATGAGGTTCTCCATCATCCCCGCCGTGCGCCGGTAGTAGGGATAGAGCGCGGCGAGCGCCGCCCGCAGGCGCTCGTCGGGATCCTCGATGCCGGCCCAGGCCCCGATCTCGGGCACCGGGTTCTCCGCCGCCCAGTGCGCCGTGCAGGCCGCGAAGAGCGAGGCCTCGTCGGGGAAGTGGCGGTAGACGGTCGACCGGCGCACGCCGGCGTGCTCGGCCAGCGCGCTGATCGACGTGCGGGCAGGGCCGACCGTGCCGTGGAGCGCGACGGCGCTCTCGGTGATGCGCCGGCGCGTGGCCTCCTCGAGCTCGGCGCGCTTCTTCATCCGGTATGGGCGCTTTTGAGCAGTCATGCCTGTCCACTCAATATTGACACATCCGGAGGACGCCGTTACATTGCCGCGACACTACTGTTCGATGAAAGGAACCGACATGCTGCAGGAGACGGGGGCGAAGGCGGGCGGGACCGGCGTGAAGGTCGTCGGGCCGGCGGACGGCAAGAGCGGCTCGCTGGGGATGATCGGCGTGCGCTTCATGATCGACGGCGCCGAGACCGAGGGCCGCTTCTCGCTCGTCGAGCACCCGATGCCGCCCCGCGCGCTGGCCGCCCCGCTGCACCGCCACCTGCGCGAGGACGAGTACAGCTTCGTCCTCGAGGGCAGGGTCGGCGCGCTGCTGGGCGACGAGGTCGTCATCGCCGGCCCGGGCGACCTGCTCTTCAAGCCGCGCAACCAGTGGCACACCTTCTGGAACGCCGGCGACGAGCCGGCGCGGATCCTCGAGATCATCGCCCCGTCGGGCTTCGAGCGCTTCTTCGACGAGCTCGTCGACCTCGGCGGCGCGGTGAACGCCGACCCGCGCGCGCTCGCCGAGCTGTCCGAGCGCTACGGCCTGGAGATGGCGCCCGACACCATCCCCGGCCTCGTCGAGCGCTTCGGCCTGCGCGCCCCGGGCGACACGGCGTAGGGCGCCCGCGCCCGGCCTGCCGGCTCTCCCTTCCGCGGACCTCCGTCGCTACCGCTGAGGTGGCGGCGGGGGACGCCAGGGCTCGCCGGGACGCCGGGCGGGCGGCGTCCAGCCGTTCGACTCGGCCGTCATCCGCAGCGCGCGCATCGCCTTCTCCTTCATCTCCCAGGGCACGCGGCGGTAGAGCGGGACGAAGACGAAGCGCCAGAAATGGGCGCCGTGCGCACGATGGGGCGCCGTGGTGGCCTGCGGGTGCTGCCGGCGCAGGTCCTCCATCGCGGCGACGCGCAGGTGGTGCTCGGCCTGCTCGCGCAGGCGTTGCTGGGCGCCGGCGAGGTTCATGCCGGCACCGAGGCCGGCGCCGGTGACTGCGCCTGCTTGCGCAGCTCGGCAAGCCCGTTCTGGGCGGCGATCGCGATCGGCTCGAACAGCGCGCCGATGGGCGGGGAGTAGATGTTCTCCATCCACGCGAAGTCCTCGAGCGTCGCGCCGCGCTTGGCCGCGAAGGCGAGGAAGTCGCAGCGCTCCTTGACGCCCTCGCCGCCGTGGACCTGGCCGCCGATGAGCTTCAGCGTCCCGGGCTCGGCCAGCAGCTTGACGTGGGTGCGGGTCGCCCCGGGGAAGTAGCGCGCGCGAGAGACGCCGACGCCCTGGGCCAGCACGTAGGGGACGCCCATGGCGCCGGCCAGCGTCTCGCCGAGCGAGAAGCCGCCGATCGTGTAGTCGCCCGCGACGAGGCCCCACGGCACCCACACGGGGTCGTAGGCGCGGTCGTCGCCGGCGGCGTTGGCGCCGGCGGTGCGACCCTGCGCGTACGCATGCGAGCCGGTGAGCCCGCGGATGGGGATCATCGTCAGGCCGTGGGGGACCTCGATGACGTCGCCCGCCGCCCATACGCCGTCGGCGCCCGTGCGCATGTGGTCGTCGACGATCAGGCCGCCGGTGGTGCCCGCCGCCAGCCCGGCCGCCGTGGCGAGCGCCGTGTTGGGGACCTTGTGCAGGCACACGATGACCACGTCGCAGGCGATCTCGCCCTGTGAGGTCGCCACCGCACGCACGTGGTCGTCGCCCAGGAACGCCTCGACGGCGGTCCCCAGGTGCAGCGTCACGCCGCGCTTGGTCAGCGACTCGTGGACGGGCTCGGCCACGTCGGGGTCCAGGACCTCGTGCAGGACCCAGGGCCCCTCGTCGATGAAGTGCACCTCGAGGCCGCGCTGGCCGAGGTTGCCCGCCATCTCGACGCCCAGCGGCGTGGCGCCGACCACGGCGACCGTCTTGACCGTCTCGAGGACCTTGTCGAACTCCATCGCCTTGCGGATGTTCTTGACGTAGTGCAGGCCCTCGAGGTTGGCGCCCGGCACGTCGGGCTTCTCCCACACGAAGCCGGTGGCGAGGATCAGCTTGTCGAAGCCCTCGTGCTGGTTGCGCGCCGTGATGGTGCCGCGGTCGAGGTCGACGTCGGTGACGACCGTCTCCATCCGCATGTCCAGGCCGTCGGAGACGTAGCGGTCGACCGTCGAGAGGAAGAGGTCCTCGAACCGCGGGATCTCGCCGCCGTAGACGAACGGGATGCCACACGGGGAGTAGGCGATGTCCTCGAACTCGGTGTAGAGCGACACCTTCAGGTCGGGGTTGACGCGCTTGGCCGTGGTGGCCGCGGAGATGCCAGCGCCTCCGCCGCCGATGACGATGAGCCTTTCGGTCATGGCCGTACCTCCTCTGAGCCGGTGGGCGCGGTGGCCGCGAGGGCCACGTCGTTATCGCCCGCCAGCAGGTCGTCGAGTGTCTCACGCCGCTGACAGACCCGCCAGCGGCCGTCGTCGTGTCCGAGCACCGCGGGGCGCAGGTCGCCGAAGCGCGTCGATTGCGCCTGCTGATAGGCGCCGGCGCCGCGCACGAGCAGCACGTCGCCCGGCTCCACGTCTGGCAGGTCCGCCGCCGGGTGCAGAACATCGACGTTCAGGCACAGTGGGCCGCTCACGAGCGCCGGCGTCGTCGGCCGATCGACCGCAGCGGCCGCCTCGATCCGCGGCCACGACCACAGCGCGCCGGGCAGCAGGTTGGTCCCCGCGTCGACCACCACGCAGCGCGTGCCGTCGTCCAGGCGCTTGATCGCCGCGACGCTGCAGGCGAGCACGACCGCGTCGGTGACCAGCGCGCGGCCCGGCTCGAGGATCAGGCGGCCGGCGAAGCCGCTCGAGCGCAGGGCGCCGGCGACGGCCGCCGCGTGGGCGGCCACGGCCGGCGCCGCGGGGAAGCCGCCGCCGAGGTCGACGGCGGCGACGCCGAGCTCGCTCGCGAGGCGGCCCAGGCGCCCGGCGGCCGCGGTGTGGGCGTCGGGCGCGGGCGGCCACTGCACCGTGATCGCGGCGCCCAGCCGCGGCGCGCTCGCGAGCGGCTGGTCAAAGCCGGTGGACACCAGGTGCGCGCTCAGCGCCTCGACCGCGAGGCCCAGCGCTCGAGCGCGCGAGGCGGCCCCCGGCACGAGCGCGGGCGCGATACCGAAGCGCGTCGGCTCGACGCCGATCCCGGGCAGCGCGAGGCGCAGCCCGACGCGCTCGACGCCGGCGCACGCGACGCGCTCGAGCTCAGGCTCCGAGTCGACGATCACCAGGGCACCGTCGGCCGCGGCGCGCTCGAGCAGGGCGTCGGGCTTGACCGGGCCGTTGACGATGACGTCCGGCCCTGCGGCGCCGATGGCGTCGCGCGCCAGCGCGTACTCGGCCTCGCACACGACCTCGTGGCCCGCGCCGTCGGCGGCCAGCGCGCGCAGGATGGCCGGCAGGCGGTTCGTCTTGTAGGAGTAGGCGATCTCGACATCGGGCCACGCTCGCTCCCACGCGTCGCGGAAGTCGCGCAGGCGCTCTCTGACGACGTCGACGTGGACCAGCCACAGCGGGGATCCGTGCTCGGCGACGAGCTCGGCCGTCGTCATCGGCGCCGCCGCACCCGGTCGGCCAGCGCGGTCGCGCGGGCGGTGCCCTTGCCGTCGAGCAGCGCGGCGACCGGCTCGCGCCAGCGTCCCGAGGCCGCCTCGTCGAGCGCCTCGCCGAGCACGCCGCGCAGGTGCTCCATCGCCCAGCCCGGGCCCGAGAGGTTCAGGCGTATCGTCGTGGCAGCGCGCTGCTCGCCCAGCCCGTCGCCGGGGTAGACGGCGACCTGCCGCGCGAACAGCGCGACCATCAGCTCCTGCGCCGTCGGCCCCTCGTCGGCGAGCTCGAGCGCGCACGCAAGGCCGCGGCGGGGCGCCACCGCGAGCTCAGCGCCGTCGATGCCGGCCAGCGTCTGCTGGAGGTGGGCGAGATTGGCGCGGATCGCCGTCTCGGCGCCGTCGCGGTACGCGCGGTCGCGCAGCGCCGCCAGCGCGCCGCGCTGGGAGACCAGGTTCGTGTTCAGGCGCGTGAGCGCCGCCTTGAGCTGCAGGCAGCCGCGCATGAGCGCCGGCGGCCCGCCCAGGAAGCCCATGCGCGCGCCGGCCATGCCGAAGCAGTGCGAGACCGAGAACGTCGCCACCGCGTGCTCGCCGGTGGGCGCGCCCACCGGCGGCGCGCCGGGCTCGATGGCCAGCAGCCCATGGGTGACGTCGTGGATGAGCAGCAGCCCGTGGCGCTCGGCCAGCGCGGTGAGCGTCGCGACCTCGTCGTCGGTTGCCAGCGTGCCATAGGGGTTGCTCGGGTCGACCAGGCAGATCGCCCGCGTGCGGGGCGTGATCGCCGCCGCAACGGCGTCGGGGTCGAGGCGATAGCCGCTCTCGGGACCGATGGCCACGGTCACGGGCACGCCGCCGGCCGCGAGCACGGCGGCGGGCAGGTGGAAGTAGCCGGGGTCGCCGAGGACGACCTCGTCGCCGGGGTCGATCGCGGCCAGCAGCGCCAGCGCGAGCCCGGCCTGGGCGCCCTCGGTGCCGACGACCTCGAAGCTGCCGTCGCGCTCGCGGCCGAGCGCGTGCGCCGCCTCCTCGCGCAGCGGCTCGATCAGGTCGGGCGGGTAGACGTCGAGCGCGTCGGGCACGAGCGCGGCGCGCATCGCCTGAACCGCCGACGCGGGTGGACCGTGGAAGCAGGTCAGCCAGCCCAGGTCGGCCCAGTCGGCGGGCAGCCGCGTTGTCCCCTCGGGATAGAGATCGTCCGCGTTGCCGCCGACCAGCGCGATGGCGTCGCGGTAGGTGACGTAGTTCCACATCGCGTGGTGGCTGGCCTGCAGCGCGGCCAGGCGCCGCGACCTGACCGCCAGCGCGCCGCCCGGGGCCCAGGTCAGCACGTTGGTCATGCCGCCGCGTCCTCGCGCACGAGCCGCACCACGCGGTAGATGCCGAAGCGGTCGGCCTCGACCGTCGCCGGCTCGTAGCCTGCGTTGCGCGCCCACTCGAGCAGCTGCTCGGCCGGGCGCAGGCGCCACACGCAGCGCCCGCCGTCCTGGTTGACCCATACGCGCGCGATGTGCTCGATCTCGGGGTTGCGCGTCTGCACGTTGAAGACGATCTGGCTGGGGGCGACGAGCGCGGCGAGGTCGTGGAGGTGGCGCTCGATCATCGCGTCGTCGTGGTAGATGCCGTAGAGGCCGAGCTCGACGACGACGTCGGGGGAGGGGCGCAGGCGCTGCGAGCGCCTCGCGGTCGAAGGCGTTGGCCCGCACGAACTCCACGCGCTCGGCGACCCCGAGCGCCTCGGCGTCACGCCGGGCGGCCGCGAGCGCCTCGGGATCGGTGTCGGCCACGATGGCGCGGGCGCGCGTATGGCGCGTCAGCGCCGCGAGCAGGTAGGGCGCCGGCCCCGCCGCGAGGTCGGCGACCACCGGCGCCGGGCCGTGCCCAGCGTCCTCGGCGCGCAGCGCCTCGAACACGGCGCGCTCGGCCAGCGCGCGGATGTCGCGGAAGGCCACGCACGTGCGCCGGCCCAGCAGCCGGCGGTCGATCGCGCGCCCCACGATCGTGCGCCCCGAGGGCCGGTTGGCGTAGACGTGCGCCATGAAGGGCCCCGAGTCGAAGCCGTGGCGATAGCCGATCCGCAGCCCGTCGCTGAGCATCGAGCCCGCACGCGAGCCCGCGCGCAGCAGCGCGAAGCGCCACGCGCGCGGAGAGATCGGCGACAGCTCGCGCTGCAGGTCGGCGAAGCTCGGCAGCGCGGCCTCAGCCGGCATGCGCGTAGCGCGGCGTCTCCACGAGCTCGCGGATGCGGTAGAGCTCATGCGCCTCGGCGGCCCGGCGCGCGCCGTCCGCGCCGGCGAGCGGCCTCAACGCGACCAGCATCCGCTGCACGTCGGCCGTGACGTCGTCGATCGCCGCGCGGTCATCGCCCTGAGCGGCTTCCCGGTACACGGCCAGGAGCTGGCTGAAGTGGTCCAGCGAGCCGAGCGCGTAGCCGGCCAGCTCGTCGAGCCCGGCGAGGTCGTCGATCCGCTCGTAGATGACCTCGCCCTCCCGCGGGGGATCGTAGGCATCGGGGTCGACGCCGTAGGCGATCGCCCGCTCGCGGAAGAGCATCATGTGCCGAGCGTTGTCGGCCACCAGCTGGGCGAGCAGCGCCTTGGCCTCCGGGTCGGCGACCGCGGGCACCCGGGCGGAGAAGAGGTCCACCCACGCGCGCATCCCGTAGGCGTGGCGGGCGAACACGAGTCCCAGGCGCTGGCGCTGGCCGAGGACCCGGCTGAGCTCGGAGACGTTCTCGAGGGCCATTTACTTTCGGAAATGCTCGTTGACGGTAGTGGTGTGAAGATACTCCACGCTCACACCGCTCGCCAGCGTGTTGGAGACCCAGCACAGCGGCCGCGCGCGCTCGCACGAGCCGCGCGAGCTCCTCCGGCTCGAGCTCGGCCTCGGTCGTGACCACGAAGTGCTCGTAGCGCAGCTCGTCGCCGACCCGCTCGGCGGTGACGGTCACCCGGAGGCCCGGCACCTCCTGGTCGCGCTTGCCGGCGGCGAACCCGACGGCGAGGCAGAAGCAGCTGGCCAGCGCCGCGCAGAACAGCTCGGTCGGCATCATGCCGCTGTCGCCGCCGCCGGACGTCACGGGCTCGTCGACGCGGATCGTGTGCTCGCGCGCCCGGACGTCGGTGGCGAGGCCGCCCCGCCACGTGGCCACGACCTCGAGCGCCATCAGCCCCGTGCCATGGCCATGAAGCGCGCGTAGGCCGTCTCGTGGGCCGCCGCGGCCGCGTCCCAGCCGTGGCGCGCCGCCACGGCCCGCCCGCCGTCGCGCAACCGCGCCGCGAGCCCGGGCGTGACGGCCGCGCGCACGAGCGCGTCGGCCAGCGCGGCGTGGTCGCCGACCGGCGCCATGAGCGCGCTGTCGCCGTCGGAGAGGTAGGTCCGGAAGACGTCGAGGTCCGAGACGACCGCGGGGAGGCCGGCGGCCAGCGCCTCGAGCACCGCGAGGCCGAAGCCCTCCTTGGTCGACGGGAGGGCGAAGAGGTCGGCGGCGCGGTAGAGGCTCTCGAGCTCGGCGTCGGTCACGGGGCCGAGCACGCGCACGGAGTCGCCGAGGTCGAGTTCCTCGCGCAGCGCGTGGAAGCGGTCGATCTCGTCGCGGTGGTCGAAGAGCGTCGCGCCGCCGGCCACGAGCAGGACGGGGCGGCGCTCGGGCAGGGCGCGGCGGGCGCCGGCGAAGGCGCGCAGCAGGGTCAGCGAGCCCTTGCGCGGCTCGATGCCGCCGACGGTGAGGATGGCCAGCTCGCCGTCGAGGCCGGCCGCGTCGCGCGCGGCGGCGCGCTCGGCGGCGTCGCGCGGCGGGCGGAAGCGCTCGGTGTCGACGCCGTTGGGGACGAGATCCGCCTCGACGCCGAACTCGTCGCGCAGCCGCGCGATCCACGGCGTCGACACGACGAGGAGGCGATCGGGGGCGACGATCGAGCGCTCCTGGCAGGCGATGAGGGAGGGCGAGCGGAAGTCGTCGACGTGGTGGACGGTGCGGACGACCGCGTCCACGACGCCCTCGTCGCGCAGCGTCAGCGCCGCATTGGCCGAGATGCAGTCCTGAGCGTGGACGACGTCGTAGCCCCCGTCGCGCAGCGGCTCGCGCAGGCCCTCGGCGTAGGCGTCGATCAGCGCGCAGATGCGCTCGTCGAACGGGGCGTCGGGCGCGACGTGGGCCACGACGTGTGCCGGGACGGGGGGCGGGCGGAAGAAGCCGGTGCCCGGCGGGCCGATCGCGAACAGCTCGACCTCGTGCCCGCGGTCGGCCAGCGCGCCGGCCACCGAGAGCGCGTGCACGACGCCGCCGCGCGGTCGCACGGAGTAGGTGAGCATCGCGATCCTCACGCGATCGCCCTCGCGGCGAGCCGCGCTGCCGCGGCGTTGGACGGCGCGACGACCGCGCCGGCGTCCGCAGCGTGGCGGCCTGGCGCGACGCGTCCTGCGGGTCGGCGTCGGTCCCGCAGACGCGCACCACCACCGCGGCACGCCGCGCCAGCGCGCGCAATCGCGCCCGCCAGCTCGGAGGCGGGATCGGCGTGCGCGCCGTGGCCGCAGACGACGTCGAGCAGGACGCACGCCGTGCGGCCGTCGTCGGCCGCTGCCTCGAGCATCTGCAGCCGGATGCCCAGGTCGACCATCGGGTGCGGGCGCCCCTGCGTGTAGCGCTCGGTCCCGAGGTCGACGACCACGTGGCCGTCCCCCTCGATGGCCTCGGGCTCGGTCGCGACGGCGCCCAGCAGCGGATCGAGCACGACGCACGCCTCGTGGGCGAGCGAGCCGCCCGAGAAGAGGCCGAGGACGCGCCCCGGGCGCGCCTGCACGGCGCTGTCGTCGTCGGATGGGCCGCGTCGCGCCGGCCGCGGCGAGCGCGGCGGCCTCGAGCGTGGGGTGCACCTCCCAGCCGTCGAGGTCGCCCTCCCAGCCCACGAGCGCCGCGACGGCCCGCCTCCCGTCGGGGACCGCGCCGGCGAGAGCGTCGAGCGCCTCGGGCTCCTTGGCCACGAGCAGCAGCGTCTCGGTGTGGTCGTCGCGCGCCAGCATCGCGAGGCCCTGGCGCACCATCGTGCCGCCCACCGCGGCCGACAGGTCGCGCCCGCCGACGCCGATGATGTGCGACACGCCGCTGCCGGCGGCGTCGATCAGGCAGGCGACCTCCTGTGCGCCCGTGCCCGCGGCGGCGACCACGCCCACGGGGCCCGCGCGCACCACGTTGGCGAAGCCGAGGCCGACGCCGGCCAGCATCGCGGTGCCGCACTCGGGCCCCATCACCAGGAGCCCGTGCTCGGCGCCGCGGCGCTTGAGCGCGATCTCGTCCTCGAGCGCGACGTGGTCTGAGAAGAGGAAGACGTGCAGGCCGCGCGTGAGCGCGCGATGAGCCTCGAGCGTCGCGTACTCGCCCGGCACCGAGATGAGGGCGATGTTGGCCGCGTCGACCGCGGCGAGGGTGCGCGCCGGCGCTGGCCGGTCCTCGCTCTGCGGACCGCCGCCGACCAGCAGCCG
Source organism: uncultured Actinomycetes bacterium (assembly GCA_963816845.1). GTDB lineage: Bacteria > Actinomycetota > Thermoleophilia > Solirubrobacterales > Solirubrobacteraceae > JAOPZW01. The sequence goes on from CAWFMR010000013.1 coordinate 88,533, forward strand.
CTGCACCTCGGCCAGGACCACATCGCCCAGGCCGTCCTCGCCGTCGACGGCGACGACCACGTCGCCGGGCCCGGCCTCGACGCTGGCCCCCAGCGCCGCCAGCGCGCTGAGGTTGGCCGGGGTGCCCATGACGACCTCGCACGCCGACACGCCGTCGTGGTCGCGCAGCGCGCGCGCGATCCCCATGAGGCGCACGCTGTCGGCGTAGCGATCGGGCAGCGTGCGGACCTGCCACGTCATGCGGCCACCGGCGCGGTCCCGAAGACCGAGGGCCCGTCGCGGTCCGGCACGATCCATGTGCCGTGGTGGCCGCGCACCGCGGTGGCCAGGTGCGCGGCGTCGGTGATCACGGCGCTGCCGCCTGCGCCCGCGAAGCGCGCCGCACCCTCGATCTTGGGCCCCATGCTGCCGGGCGGGAACTCGCCCTCGTCGAGGTGATCGCAGGGCATCGGAGACGGTCAGCCGCAGCGCCACGCGCGAGGCCGGCGTCCCGAAGCCGATCTCCACACGCGGCACGCTCGTGACGAGCACGAGCATGTCGGCCTGCAGCGATGCCGCCAGCTCGGCCGCGCAGCGATCCTTGTCGACGACCGCGTCGAGCCCGACGAGGTGCCCGTCGCGCCAGGACACCGGGATGCCGCCGCCGCCGGCGGCGATGACGAGCACCCCGCCCTCGACCAGGCGGCGCACATGGTCGACCTCGAGGATCCGCACGGGCTGAGGGCTGGGCACCATGCGCCGCCATCCGCGTCCGGCGTCGGGCGCCACGTGCCACCCACGCTCGCGGGCCACCCTGCGCGCCTCGTCCTCGGTCAGGAAGGCGCCGATCGGCTTCGTCGGCTCCGCCTGCGAACGCGGGGTCGTCGTCGGCGACGAGCACGCGCGTGAGCACGGTCGCCGTCGGCAGCGAGGGGTCGACGGCGGTGAGCGCCTGCTGGAGCAGGTAGCCGATCTCGCCCTGGGTCATCGCGTCGAGCACGTCGAGCGGCAGCGCCGGCGCGTGCGGCTCGCCGATCGCCTGCTGGAGCGCGAGGGCGCCGACCTGCGGCCCGTTGCCGTGGGTCAGCACCACCTCGTCGGCGCGGCCCATGCGGGCGATGGCGCGCGCCGCCTCGAGGGCGTGCACGGTCTGCTCGGGCCACGTGCCGCGCTCGTCCTCGCGGATGAGGGCATTGCCCCCGAACGCGATGACGAGACGCGCCACCTCGTGCTCCTACGCGCTGCGGATGGCCAGCCAGATCGCCCGCGCCGGGCTGGTCGGACGGGTTGCGCCAGGAGTGCGGGTGCGCCGTGCGGAAGTGGATCGAGTCGCCCTCCTGGAGGTGGTAATCCTCGCCGTCGACGTTGAAGCTCATCTCGCCCTCGAGCAGCACGACGAGCTCCTCGCCGGGGTGCACCATCGGCTCGGGGCCGCTGTCGGCCATGCCGCTCCACGAACGCCTCCGCGCCGGCGGCGAAGAACGGGCCGTAGCGCCCGGACACGTTCTGCAGCTCGAGGCCGCGCTTGGAGGTGTACAGCTGCGCGCGCTCGTCGCGGCGCACGACCGTCACCGGCCGCAACGGGTCGGCCTCCTCGATGAAGTAGCCCACGCTGCGCCCCAGCGCCGTGGCCACCTTCATGAGGCTCGTGATCGTCGGCGTCATGCCGCTCTTCTCGATCTTGTGGATCGCGGCGGGCGAGAGCCCGGCACGGGTGGCGAGCTGCTGCAGCGACCAGCCGCGCTCGGCCCGCGCCTTGGCGACCTTGGCGCCGAGGGCCGAGACCGTCTGCTCGATCTCGGCGGTGAAATGAGGTTGGGTGCTCATCAACTTTCCAAGACGAAATCTGCACTATCGGAAAGATCGGCGCAACGGCCGATCGTTTCCTATCGTAGATGGACCACCAGTCGCAAGACCATCGACAACCGGTCGCGCGACACACATCTCCCCGCCGAATCGCTTGACTCCGGCCTCGCGACCCCGATAGAACAGCATTCGCGATCCGACACGATCGGCCGGCGCGACAGCGGCCGGCACTGCGTTCCCTATAGGGGGTGCGACTGTGGCCAAGACCGACCTCGCCGACGCACCGGCGGGTACCGAGCTCTTCGACGTCCAGGAGAAGGTCTTCCCCGACGTCCAGGCGCAAGACGGCGAGTCCGCCTACACGTTCATGCACACCGTGCCGTACGAGGGCTCGGTGGGGCTGGTCAACCTGCTGACGACGACGCGCGTCCAGCGCAAGGGCTTCGACACCAAGCTGGTCCTGTACGGGCCGGGCGTGCTGATGGCCTCCGGGACGCGCGGCTTCCCGAAGGTGGGCGACGAGGCCTTCCCGGGCCACATGGCCATCAACAACCAGATCCGCACCTTCCTGGACGAAGGCGGGACCGTCTACGCCTGCCGCTTCGCCTGCGGCGCGCTCTACGGCTTCCCGGAGGACTTCCTGATGGACGGCGTGACGCCCTTCCATCCTCTCGACGTGCTCGACGCGGCGCTCACGGCGTGGCGCGACCGCGCCTTCCAGCTCAACACCTGGACGGTGTAAGCGACCCGATGACGGCGGTCCGGGAGGACGCTGTGGCGGCGTGGAGGCGCGCCGAGGCGCGCGTCTACCCGACCGTGATGGTCGACGCGACCATGTACGAGCAGTACCTGACCATGGTGCGGGCGGTGGCCGACGAGCTGGCCGACGTCCGCACCGAGGACGAGCTCGTGACCGCCTGGGAGGAGCGCCGCGAGCTGGCGAGCGCGATCGTCTCGCGCCACGCGCCCTCGATGCGCGCCTTCATGGACCTCGAGGCGGTGCGCGACGCGGCCTTCTGCCATCGCCACCGCGACATCACGCGCGCCCGCGGCAAGGAGATCGCCCGCGAGCGCCTCGAGCAGGCACGGCGCGACCGGTCCGAGTGGGTCGTGCTCTTCGACGATGTGACGCCGCTGGGCTCGCACCGCCTGGAGATGCACGTCCGTACGGGGCGCGGGCTGCACGCCTCCTGCAAGCGCGACCTCGACCGCGCGGCGACCTACTCGCTGGAGGTCGTCCAGCTCGATCCGGGCACGGGCACGTGGCTGCTGGACAAGCCCCCGCTCATGCCCGCCCAGACCTACCGCACGCCCGACGAGTGGGAGGCGCGCATCGCCCAGGCACGAGCGACGTTCGGAGAGGACTGACCGATGAACGTGACCCATCCGCAGCGGATCATCGACGCGCACTGCCACATCGGCGAGATCCCGCCGTGGAAGTTCTACGACCTCGAGCACCCGGTGAAGCCGACGGTCTACGACTACCGCTCGCCGGCGGAGTTCGTCAAGAACCACATGGACGAGTTCAAGATCGAGCGCGCGCTCACGATGTCCAACTACGGCGTCCCGGTCCACGAGATCTCCTTCGACCTCAACGACGTGGTCATGGACGCGGCGACGACCAACGACCGCATCCTGGCCGCGATCTGGGTCTCGTTCCTGCCGCGCAACGCGGAGATGACGCGCAAGGCGCTCAAGCTCGCCGAGCGAGTCGCGCGTCGTGGCGCTGAAGACGACCTTCCTGCTCGGCGGCAACCCCGACCCCGGCTCGTGGGACGAGGAGACCAAGGCGATCGCCGACGAGTGCTTCGACGCGTGCGAGAAGCACGACCTCGATCTTCCACTTCCACACGAGCCCGGGCGGCAACTCGGACATCTCGAACTTCATCCCGCTCGTCGAGGAGCTACGGCAAGCGCTGCAAGATCTACCTCGTGCACTTCGGCGGCGGGGTGTCGGGCCACATCCGCCTCGTGCCCAAGTTCCTGCAGTGGGTCCAGGACGGCTACAAGGTCTACACCGACACCTCCTGGGCGATCGGCTTCGGCGCGCGCTGGCTGCTCACCGAGATCGAGAAGACCGGCGTCGGCGGCGACCGCGTCTTCTTCGGCTCGGACGAGCCGTGGTCGGACTTCATGAGCGAGTACTGGAAGATCAACGGCATCCGCGGCATCTCCCAGGAGCTCAAGGAGCGCGTCTTCTGGCGCAACTACGAGGAGCTGTACGCGGGCCGTGGCTGAGCACGCGACCGCCGCTCTCGACGATCGCAGGCTCGTGGTCGAGCTGCAGTCGCTCGGCGTGCGCGTCGAGGACGAGACCGGCGGCGACGGCGTCCAGGGGCGCCGCGGCGGCGCCGGACCGTCGGACGCCGGCTTCCTGTGGGTGCGCGGGCTGCCGCTCACCGTGCCGATGCACGCCGAGTACGCGCAGCGCTCGCCCTACACGCTGCGCATCGGCGAGCGCGGCGCACGGCTCGAGCTGGGCGGCGAGTACGTCGCGCCCGTCGTGGTCCCGCCGCGGCCGAAGATCTACGACATGCAGACGGCCGACGGCGTGCCGTACTGGAAGATCGCGCTGCTGCACCTCGACTCGATCGCCTCGACCGTCGTGCAGAAGTGCATCTACTGGGGCACGCCCGAGCAGTGCGCCTTCTGCGGCATCGAGCTGACGCGCGGCGCGCCAGACGGTGCCGGTCAAGACGCCGGCGATGCTGGCCGAGGTGTGCACGGCGGCGCGCGACCTCGACGGCGCCGTCGACGTCACGCTCACGACCGGCTCGCTGAACCGCCGCGACCGCGGCGCGCTCTACATCTCCAAGTGCGCGACGGCGATCAAGGAGGCCTGCGGCCTGCCGGTCCAGGTCCAGTTCGAGCCGCCCGACGACCTGAGCGTCCTCGACGAGGTCCACGCCGCCGGGGTCGACGCGGTCGGCATGCACCTCGAGACCTTCGACCCCGAGGTCCTCGCGCGCGTGGCGCCCGGCAAGGCCGCGACGCGGGATCGACGGCTACTTCCGAGCCTGGGAGCGCGCGGTCGAGGTCTTCGGACGCGGGCGCGTGAGCACCTACGTCATCCTCGGGATGGGCGAGGACCGCGTGCTGACCGAGGAGGGCTGCCGGCGCGCGATCGAGATGGGCGTCTACCCGTTCGTCGTCCCGCTGCGGCCGGTGCCGGGCACGCTGATGGCCGACGCCGAGCCGCCGGCGCCCGACTACGTGGCCTCGGTCTACCGCGCGGTGTCGGCGATGCTGGCCGACGCCGGCTTCGATCACGCCGACGCGGGCGCCGGCTGCGCGCGCTGCCAGGCGTGCTCGGGGCTGTCGGCGTGGGAGCGCGTCTTCGAGAAGGAGCGCCGGCGTGAGCTCGCCGACCGCCGCGCCTCCTAGGTCCGATGTCCTCGTGCGGCTGTGCCGCAGCGAGTCGCCAGCGCGCGGCGCACTTCGCCGTGCGGCGCGCGGTCTTCGTCGACGAGCAGGAGATGTTCGCCGGCGACGATCGCGACGAGCGCGACGCCAGGATCACGACCCTGCACGCGATCGGCATCGCGGGCGGTCGCGTGGCAGGGACCGTCCGGCTCTACCCGCTGCGCGAGCGGCGACTGGAAGGGCGACCGCCTGGCCGTCCTGCCCGAGGCGCGCCACGGCGCGCTCGGCGCGCGGCTCGTGCGCTTCGCCGTCGCGACCGCCGGGAAACGCGGCGGAGAGCGGATGGTGGCCATGATCCAGCTGCCCAACGTGGCCTTCTTCGAGGCGCTCGGCTGGCAGCGCGACGGGCGCACCGTCGCCTTCCACGGGCGCCCGCACCAGCCGATGGCGATCGCGCTCACCCCGCACGCGTGAGCGGCTCGGCGGCCAGGTCCCACACCTCCGCCGACTCACCGCCGCCGGCCAGCCGCAGCGCGCGCGACTCGTCGAAGGTCGCCGCACGGCGCGCAGGCCAGCCCGCGGCGGGCGAAGGCCTCGCACGCGGAGTCGACGTGCTCGGGCGCGGCGGCGAGGACGAAGCCGAAGCTCGGGAAGGCCAGCAGCCAGCGCTCGAGCGCGACGCCCTCGGGGCGCGGCAGGCGCTCGACGTCGAGGGTGGCGCCGCAGCCGGCCAGCTCGAGCAGCTGCAGCAGCGACCCTGCCACGCCCGGCATCGACACGTCGCGAGCGGCGTGGCAGAGCCCGCGCTCGGCGACCTCGACCAGCGCCTCGCCGTCCTCGCGCAGCTGTGCCGGCTCGCGCTCGCGCAGCGAGCTCCAGATCGGCGGGTCGTGGCCGCGATCGCTGCCCTGCAGGCAGAAGGCGGCGAGGAGCACGTCGCCTGGCCGCGCGGCCGCCGCGCGCAGCGGCGTGGTCACGCTGCCGGTGCAGAAGGCCGACAGCGCCGGCGGGGCGCCGAGCGTGAGGTGGCCGCCGACGACCGGCACGCCGAGCCGCTGGGCCGCCCACGCCAGGCCGTCGAGCACCTTCTGTGCGTGGTCGCGGTCGGGGCTGACGAGCGTGTCGACGAGAGCGAGCGGCCGACCGCCCATGGCACGAACGTCGGCCACGTTGGTGGCGACCGCCGCGGCGCCGGCCGCGAACGGGTCGGCGGCCAGCAGAGCGGGGGCGATGGCCTCGCCGCAGAGGACGAGCTGGTCCTCGCCGTGCGCGACGAGCGCGCCGTCGTCGCCGTCGCTCGCGAAGCCGTGGCCCTCGAGCAGCGCCAGCTCGCGCTTGGCCCGCAGGCCGGGGGCGGCGCGGACGGCGGCGGCGAGATGAGCGAGCTCGGGCATGGCGGGAGCGCCAGCGTGCTGCAGCGCGTGAGCGCCGTCAACGTCGGCCTCGAATCCTTCGCCGACGCGGTTCGCGCCCAGGGGGCCGAGGTGGTCGACGTCGACTGGCGCCCGCCGGGCGGCGGCGACGCCGATGTCGTGGCGCTGCTGGAGCGCGCGTGGGGTGCGTACGGCGAGCGGATCGAGCAGGCCAACGCCGCCGCGCTGCGTGCGATCGAGGGTGCCCGCCCTCACGCGGTGACCGTGGCCCCGGCCGGCGAGGCGATCCCGGGGCTCGAGGACGGGATGCTGCTGCACGCCGGGCCGCCGATCGCGTGGGAGCGCGTCTGCGACCCGCAGCGCCGGGCGCTGGTCGCGGCCTGCCTGCTCGAGGGCTGGGCCGCGGACCGTGACGCCGCGGCGGCGCGGCTGGCCGCCGGGGAGATCCGACTGCGCTGCGGCAACGAGCTCGGCCACGTCGGACCGATGACGGGCGTCTGCTCGCCGTCGATGGCGGTGTGGGTCGTGCAGGACGAGGGCTCGGGGGCGCGCGCGTTCTCGACGCTCAACGAGGGGCCGGGGCGCACGCTGTGGTTCGGCGTTGGCGACGACGAGGCCGTGGAGAAGGCGCGTTTCCTGCGCGACCGCGCCGGTCCTCTGCTCGCGCGCCTGCTCGAGCGCACGGGGCCGATCGACGTCCTCGACCTCGCCGCGCAAGGGCTGCAGATGGGCGACGAGCTCCACATGCGCAGCCAGGCCACGGCCAACCTGCTCTGGCGCCGGCTGCTGCCGGCCTTCGCGGCCGAGGGCGGGGAGGACGTGGGCGCGGCGCTCACCGCCAACCACCTCTTCTTCCTCAATCTGGCCATGGCCGCCGCGAAGTGCGCGTCGCTCGCGGCCGCGGGATCCACCGCCTCGACGCTGGTCACGCTGATGTCGCGCAACGGGACCGACATGGCCCTCCAGCTCGCCGGCCTGCCGGGGCGCTGGTTCACCGCGCCGGCCGCGCCGGTCCAGGACGCGCTTCTGCGCGAGGGCTTCGCGGCCGAGGACGCCGCGCTGGACATCGGCGACTCGGCCGTGCTCGAGTGCATCGGCCTGGGCGGAATGGCCGTGGCGGCGGCACCCGCCGTGGCGGCCTTCTTCGGCGGGGGCGCGGCCGACGTCGCGGCACGGTCGCGGCTCATGGGCGAGATCTGCGCCGGGCGCTCTGCGCGCTTCACGCTGCCGGCCCTCGATCACGCCGGCAGCCCGGTGGGGATCGACGCCCGGCTCGTCGTCGAGCTGGGCGTGGCACCGCAGATCACCACCGGCGTCCTGCACGCGACGCAGGGCGCGGGCCAGATCGGCGCCGGCATCGCCCATCAGCCGCTCGAGCCGTTCCGAGACGCGCTGGCCGCGCTGGTCGAGGGACTGCCGTGACAGTCGCGGCGATCGCGGCGCCGGTCCGCGCCCGGCTGGGGCTCGTCCCTACGGACCCCATCGTCGGGCAGCTCGACCTCGGAGACGGCTTCGTGGCCCTGGTCACCGCGCCCGGTACGCCGTGGCTGCCCAATGCGCTCGCTCTGGGGTCCGGCCCGACCGTCGTGTGGGACCCGGTCGTGGCGCCGATCGAGCCCGGGCCTGCACTTGCCGCGCGCGGCATGGCGATCCTCGGCGCGCTCGGCGTCGCCCGGCCGGCGGGCGCCGCCGCGGCCCTCGCCGACACTGCCACGCGACCGCCGCGCGCGGCGGTCGCCGCGCTCGTCGCGGCATTGGGCAGCGGTGACGGCGCGGCGCGCCGCCGCGCCACGCTCGCGCTGCTGGGCCGCGGCCCCGGCCTGACTCCGGAGGGCGACGACCTTCTCGCGGGAGCGGCGATCGTGGCCGCCGCGGTGGGCGACCCGCTGGCGCCTGCCGCCCGCGCTGCGGACGCTGACCACGCCGCTCTCCGCCACGCTGCTCGAGCTCGCGGCGGCGGGCGCCGGGCCACTGCCTGTGCACGCGCTGCTCGACCCCGTACGCGACGACTGGCGCGCCGCGCTGCGCGAGCTCGAAGCGCTCGGCGCCTCGAGCGGGCGGGCCATCGCGCTCGGGGTCGGCGCCGCGGCTGCGGTGCTCGGCGCGCGGCGCCCCGCCGCTCGCTGCGCGACACTTCCGTGTATGAGCCACCCAGAACGACGACCCGGCGGCGGCGTGCCGCGCCGCAAGCGCGAGCAGCGCGCCTATTACCTCGTGTTGGCCTCCGGCGGACTTGCGGTCGCCGCGGTCGTCGTCTTCGTGCTCGCCATCGTCGGTGTCGCGAGCTTCGGCCTCTTCATCCTGCTCGCGGTCCTCGCCGCGGTGGCGGGCTTCCTGCTCAGGCGGACCCTGAGCCCGTAGCGGCCCGCGCGGCCCGCTGGTCGGGCTCTGCGGACTTTCCGCGCGCGCATCCGGGCTGGACACCGATGTGGCGGCCCGCACCCGGGCCTAGCGTCGTGCGCATGACCACCGCCTCGATCGCCGCGCCCATGCTCATCGAGCAGCTGCTGCCGCGCTACGACGCCGTGCGCATCGAGCATCGCGTCGTGCCCGGGGACGTCGAGGCCGCGTACGCGGCCGTCATGCGCGCGGACTTCATGCGCGCCTGGCGCGACTCGGCGGGCGTGCGGGCCCTCTTCGCGGCGCGCTCGCTCGGGGAGCGGGCCGTTGCGGCCGCGTCGCGCCGCGCGCTCGTGGAGCCGCCGGTGCCGGAGTCGTTGCGCCTGGAGGACATGCCGGAGCGCGGCGAGTGGGTCCTGCTGGGCGAGGACCCGCCGCGCGAGGCCGCGTTCGGCGCGATCGGGCGCTTCTGGAGCGGCGAGACGGCGTGGGAGCAGATCGACGCCGCCGAGTTCGCGGCCTTCGCCGCGCCCGGCTTCGCCAAGCTCGCCTGCAACTTCTCGCTGCGCGCGTACGGCGCCGCCCAGACGCTCGTGAGCTACGAGTGCCGCACGCTGGCGACCGACGACGCCGCGCGCGCGGGCTTCCTGCGCTACTGGCGCCCGCTGTCGCCCTTCATCGGCGTCGTGCTGCGCGCCCAGCTCGGCGTGGTCGCCGACGAGGCCGTGCGCGCCGGCGGCTAGGTCCGCTCGACCTTGGACTCGATGCCCAGCGCCCGCTCGATCTCCTCGTAGGAGAGCGGCGGGATGGGCAGCGGCGTGGCCGCCTCGGGGCGCAGCGCGTCGAGCACGATGGCCAGCGGCCGGCGCCAGCCGTCGGCGCGCAGGCCGGGGAGGGCGGCACGCAGGCGACCGCGCCCTTGACCAGCCCGAGCACGTCGAGCGTGGTGACGTCGTCGCGCAGGACGCCCGCCTCCTGCGCGCGCGCCACCAGCGGATCGACCAGGTCGAGGATCACCCGGTGGCGGCCCAGCAGCTCGGGGTGCTCGAGCAGATGCTGCTCGGTGGCCTGGAAGAAGCCGCGGTCGCGCGCCTGCAGCTCGGCGGTCGCCTCCAGATAGCGCACGAGCGCGTCCCACGGGTCGGGCAGCTCCGTCGCGACGGCCGCGGCGGCGCACAGCTCGGCGATCTTCTCGTCGACGATCGCCTCGTAGAGCGCGTCCTTGGTCGGGAAGCGGCGGAAGACCGTCGCGTTGCCGACGCCGGCACGGCGCGCGATCTCCGCCATGCCGACGTCGAAGCCCTCCTCGGCGAACGCCTGCGCCGCGGCCTCGAGCACGAGACGGCGGTTGCGCTCGGCATCGGAGCGCAGCGGGCGCTGCCAGACCTCGGTCACGGGGAGACCCTACGCCCCCACCATGACGGGCTGCGTCGCATCGATGCGCGCGAGGTCGCGGGTGCGCAGGAGCACGGCCGCCATGACGACGCCCGACGATCATGAGCCCGGCGCTCACGGTGAACGCGAGCTGGAAGCCCTCGACCAGCGCGGCCTGCTGGTCGTGGGGGGAGGGCGCGCCGCCGAGGCCGCTCAGGTACGAGGACGTCCGCGAGGCGGCCAGCGACGAGAGGACCGCGAGCCCCAGCGCGCCGCCCACCTGCTGGAAGGTGTTGAACAGGCCCGACGCGAGGCCGGCGTCCTCGGCCTCGATGCCCGTCGTCGCCACCAGCGTCAGCGGCACGAACGTGCTGCCCATCCCGATCGACATCGGCACGAGGCCGAAGAGGATGCCCAGGTAGGAGCCGTCGACCTTGGTCGTCGCCGCGAGGACGACGAGGCCCGCCGCGGCGAGCGTCAGCCCGATCAGGACGGTCGGCTTGACGCCGATGCGCTGGATGAGCTGCTGCGAGAGCCCGGCGCCGGCGATGATCCCGAAGGTCACGGGCAGGAACGCGAAGCCGGCCTCCAGCGGCGAGTAGCCGAGGATCTGCTGCACGTAGAGCGTGGCGAAGAAGAACATCCCGAAGAGGCCGCCGACGACGATGAAGAGGATGACGTTGGCGGTCGCCAGCGTGCGTATGCGGAAGATCCCGAGGCGCACGAGCGGCGCCACCGAGCGGCGCTCGATGACCACGAAGGCGGCCAGGAGCGCGACGGCGACGGCGCTGAGGCCGAGCGTGTGCAGCGACCCCCAGCCCTTCTCCTGCGTCGTGACGATGGCGTAGACGAGCACGATCAGGCCCGCGGTGACGGTCACCGCGCCCGCGAGGTCGAAGCGCCGGTGGGTCATGACGCCGCGCGACTCGGGGACGTAGCGCAGCGCGGCGATCGCGGTGCCGATCCCGATGGGGACGTTGATGACGAAGATCCACGGCCAGCTGAGGACGTCGGTCAGGATGCCGCCGAGGAGCAGGCCGAAGGCGCCGCCGGCGCCGGCGATCGCGCCCCAGACGCCCATGGCGCGGGTACGGTCGCGGCCCTCGGCGAAGGTGGTGGTGATGATCGACAGCGCCGCGGGGGAGACCAGCGCGGCGCCGAGGCCCTGCACGCCACGCGCGAAGATCAGCACCTCGCCCGTGTTGGCCAGGGCGTTGGCGGCCGACGCCGCGCTGAAGAGCGCGATGCCGATCAGGAACAGCCTGCGGCGGCCGATGAGGTCGGCGGCGCGGCCGCCGAGGAGCAGGAAGCCGCCGAACATCAGCGTGTAGGCGTTGACGATCCACTGCAGCTGCTCGGTGCTGAGGTTGAGGTCCGTCTGGATCGACGGCAGGGCGACGTTGACGATCGTCGCGTCGAGCACGACCATGAACTGCGCGAAGCAGACGACGACGAGGGCGGCCCAGCGGGCGCGGGCGGAGAGGGCGTCGGGCATGGAGGAAGAGGGGCTCCTTGAGAACCGGATCGGGGAGTCCGTTTCACCGTATCAAAGCGGACTGGTCGATCCGGTTCGTGTGACCGGGATCACAGAGTGGGCGGCGGCGCGGGTTGTCGTCCGCTCCGCGCTTGCGGCGCTGCGCGGCGCTTACAGCATCACCGAGGGGAAGCGGCCCTGGGGCGGCGCGACCGGGGGCGGTCGTCCTCGTCGGGGTGAGCTACCCCGGACGATGCTGGCTTGTGGGGCTCCTGGCCCCAAAGTCAGCACGGCGGTCGCTAGGTGTCTCCTGCGACACCAATCGACCACGCTACCGCCGGCGCGGCCCGGCCGGGCGCCGCGGGGACTCCCTTCCCTCGGTGATGCAGTTCGCGCCGCGCAGCGCCACACGCGCCGATGCCGGAGAACAGCCGCAACGTGCGGCAACCGTCCCGGTCGAACGTCTGTTCGGCTGGCTACACTCCATTGCAATGCCGCCAAGCAACGCGATCGTCGTCTCGGGCGCGCGCGAGCACAACCTCAAGGACATCTCTCTCACGCTCCCGCGCGACGCGCTCGTGGTCATCACGGGGCTGTCGGGGTCGGGCAAGTCCTCGCTGGCCTTCGACACGATCTACGCCGAGGGCCAGCGGCGCTACGTCGAGTCGCTGAGCGCCTACGCGCGGCAGTTCCTGGGCCAGATGGACAAGCCCGACGTCGACTCGATCGAGGGCCTGTCACCGGCGATCTCGATCGACCAGAAGACGACGTCGCGCAACCCGCGGTCGACGGTCGGCACGGTCACCGAGATCTACGACTACCTGCGCCTGCTGTGGGCGCGCATCGGCCATCCGCACTGCCACATCTGCGGCAAGCCGATCGCCGGGCAGTCCGCCGAGCAGATCATCGACCAGGTCATGGAGCTCGAGGAGGGCACGCGCTTCATGGTCCTGGCGCCGCTCGTGCGCGGGCGCAAGGGCGAGTACGGCAAGGTCCTGGAGGAGCTGCGCTCCGAGGGCTTCTCGCGGGCCAAGATCGACGGCGAGCTGCGGATGCTCGAGGACGAGATCGTGCTCGACAAGAAGTACAAGCACGACATCTCGATCGTCGTCGACCGCCTCGTCATGCGCGGCGACCTGCGCAAGCGCCTGGCCGACTCGATCGAGACGGCGGTGGCGCTGGCCGACGGGATGATCGAGATCGAGACCGTGCCCAAGGAGGGCAACGGCACGGTCACGCTGTACTCCGAGAAGTTCGCCTGCCCGGACCACGGGCCGGTCATCCCCGAGCTCGAGCCGCGGATCTTCTCCTTCAACTCGCCGCACGGCGCGTGCCCGCGCTGCACGGGGCTGGGCTCGCAGATGGAGATCGACCCCGACCTCGTCGTGCCCGACCCGTCGCTGTCGATCGGCGAGGGCGCGCTGGCGCCGTGGGCGGGCTCGACGTCGCAGTACTACGAGCAGATCACCCAGGCGATCGCCGAGAAGTACGACATCGACCTCGAGGCGCCGTGGGAGTCGCTCGACGAGGACGTGCGCGACCTCTTCCTGAGCGGCACCAACGGCGACCGGATCGAGGTCTCCTACCGCAACCGCTACGGGCGCAAGCGCTCGTACGCGACGCGCTTCGAGGGCATCGTCCCCAACCTCGAGCGCCGCTACCGCGAGACGGACTCCGATCTCGCGCGCGAGAAGATCGAGGAGTTCATGTCGCTGCGGCCGTGCCCGGCGTGCAAGGGCGCGCGGCTGAAGCCCGAGTCGCGGGCGGTGCTGGTCGGCGGCGTGGCCATCCACGAGCTGACCTCGCTCAGCGTCAAGCGCGCGCTGCAGTGGCTGGCCGACGTGCAGCTCAGCGACACCGAGCGCCACATCGCGCGACTGATCGTGCGCGAGATCGACGAGCGCCTGCGCTTCCTGGACAACGTCGGCATCGGCTACCTGTCGATGGACCGCGCGGCGGCGACGCTCTCCGGCGGCGAGGCGCAGCGCATCCGGCTGGCCACGCAGATCGGCTCGGCGCTGGTCGGCGTGCTCTACGTGCTCGACGAGCCGTCCATCGGCCTGCACCAGCGCGACAACTCGAAGCTCATCGCCACGCTCGAGCGCCTGCGCGCGCTGGGCAACACGGTGCTCGTCGTCGAGCACGACGAGCAGACGATGCGGGCGGCCGACCACCTCGTCGACCTCGGCCTCGGCGCCGGCGAGCACGGCGGGCGGATCGTCGCGCAGGGCACCGCGGCGGAGGTCGAGAAGGTGGCGGAGTCGCTCACCGGCCAGTTCCTGGCCGGCACGCGCACCATCCCCGTCCCCGAGAAGCGGCGCACGCCGACGAGCTACGTCGAGGTCCGCGGCGCCAAGCAGCACAACCTCAAGTCGCTCGACGTCAACGTCCCGCTGGGCGTGCTCACGTGTGTCACCGGCGTGTCGGGCTCGGGCAAGTCGACGCTGGTCAACGAGGTCCTGTTCAAGGCGGTCGCCAACCGCCTGCACCGCGCGCGCCAGCGCCCGGGCGCGCACACGGCGGTGCTGGGGCTCGACGCGCTCGACAAGATCATCCAGGTCGACCAGTCGCCGATCGGGCGCACGCCGCGTTCGAACCCGGCGACCTACACGGGCCTCTTCGACGTCATCCGCGACCTGTTCTCCAAGACGCAGGAGGCGCGGGCGCGCGGCTACAAGCCGGGGCGCTTCTCGTTCAACGTCAAGGGCGGGCGCTGCGAGGTCTGCCGCGGCGACGGGCAGATCAAGATCGAGATGCACTTCCTGCCCGACGTCTACGTGCCGTGCGAGCAGTGCCACGGCAAGCGCTACAACAAGGAGACGCTCGACATCCGCTTCAAGGGCAAGACGATCGCCGACGTGCTCGACATGCCCGTCGAGGAGGCCGTCGTCTTCTTCGAGCACATCCCGAAGATCCGCCGTCGCCTGGAGACGCTCAACGCGGTCGGTCTCGGCTACATCCGCCTCGGCCAGCCCGCGACGACGCTGTCGGGCGGCGAGGCGCAGCGCGTGAAGCTGGCCACCGAGCTGTCGAAGATCGCCACCGGCAGCACGCTCTACATCCTCGACGAGCCGACCACGGGCCTGCACTTCGCCGACGTCGAGCGCCTGCTCGACGTCCTGCACCGGCTCGTCGACCAGGGCAACTCGGTCGTCGTCATCGAGCACAACCTCGACGTCATCAAGACCGCCGACCGGATCATCGACATGGGTCCCGAGGGCGGAGAGGACGGCGGCGAGGTCATCGCCTCCGGCTCGCCCGAGGAGGTCGCGGGCACGCCCGGCTCGTACACCGGCGAGTTCCTGCAGGGGCTCGTCGAGCCCGCGGCGCCCAAGGCGCGGCGCGCCACGGGCAAGCGCAAGCGCCGCGTGGCCGCGACGGCCTGAGCCGCGACGCTCGCTGCGCCATGATGTGGCGATGAGCGCCACGTACCACGAGTCGCCGGCCCCGGGGGCGCTCTCCTCGCACGCGTGCTGCGTGTGGTCCCATGTCGCCGGTGCCGGCGGCCACGTCGAGCGCGTGCTCCCCGACGGCTGCGCCGACGTCGTGTGGATCGAGGGCGAGGGGATCGTCGTGGCCGGTCCGGCCACGCGCGAGGTCCTCGTCGCCATCCCCGCCGGCGGCGCCGCGCTGGGCGTGCGCTTCGGCCCGGGCGCCGCGGGCGCCGCCCTGGGCGTCGCCGCCCGCGAGCTGCGCGACAGCACCGTGGCGCTCCAGGACCTCTGGGGCGCGCCGGCCACCGAGCTGGCCGAGCGCCTGGCCGCCGCGCCGCCGGCGGGCCGCCTCGGCGTGCTCGCCGCGGCTGTCGCGCGGCGCCTCGAGGGAGCCCGAGCCCCGGATGCGCTGGTCGCCCGCGCCAGCGCCCTGCTGGGTGCCGGCATGCCGGTCACGGCGGCCAGCCGCGAGGTCGCCCTCACCGATCGCCACCTGCGCCGGCGCTTCCACGACGCCGTCGGCTACGGCCCCAAGACCCTGCAGCGCGTGCTGCGCCTGCGCCGCTTCCTGGCCCTCGCCGAGTCCGGCCCGCGCGCCGACCTCGCGCGCGCCGCGGCGGAGGCGGGCTACTCCGACCAGCCGCACCTCACCCGCGAGTGCGCCGACCTCGCGGGCCTGCCTCCGGCGGCGCTGCTGGCGTCGCGCGCCGCCGCCTGACGCTCGCCCGGCCGCCCTCAGCCGGGCGTTCGAGGAACGGCTCGGCCAGCCCCGGCAGCAGCTCCTCGGCCACGCGCAGCGCCTCGCCGATCTCGACGTCCTGCACGTCGTAGTGCTGGTGGCCGGCGGCCGTGGTCGCCGTCAGGGTGGCAAGTCCGGCGCGGCGCTGGAAGAACGAGCGCTCGACGTTCCACCCGATGATCCCCTCGGCCGCCAGGGCGGAGCGCCGTCGGATGAGCGAGCCGCTGGCGGTGACCAGGCGCGTGCCGGCGACCGCATGCCCGAGGTTGCGATAGCGATCGGCGGCGAGCAGGAGGGCGATGGGCGCCAGCGCGAGGGCGAGCACCGCCAGCCACCAGGGGCCGCCGATCGCCCAGCGGCCGATCGCGAGCGCCACCGCGACCAGCGCCCACCCGGCCAGCGCGCGCGTGTAGCGCCGGGTGCGGGCGCGCGGCCCGTGGGCGGCGAGCGGGCACGTCATCGGCTCCGCGGCCCCGATGACCTCGGCGGCCACGCGCTGGACCTCGGCGCGCGGGGCCGGTGGCACGAGCAGCGATCCGCCGCGCTCGGCTCCGCGGCCGACGCGCAGGCCGGTGGCGATGGCGATCAGGCGCGCGCCCGCCACCATGCGCAGCAGCAGCGGCTCGCTGACCTCGGCGCCATGCAGCCGGCGCTCCTCGATCGTGGTCGCGCGGGTGGTGATGAGCCCGCGGCTGACGTGCAGGGTCCCGCCCGGATGGCGGGTGAGGCGGAAGTCCCAGAAGGCGAGCGCGTAGCCGACGGTCGACGCCACCACGACCGCCACGAGGGCGAGGAGCGTCAGGGCCAGGGCGGTGAGCACGACCGGCGCGTGGCCGAGCCGATCGGCCAGGTCGCGCGCCGGGCCCCAGTTCTCGGGATCGAAGTGCGCCTCGTTGGCGACGTTGAGCAGGAAGCCGAGCACCACGCCGACGGAGACGACGCCCGAGAGCGTGAAGGGCGCATAGCGGACCCAGCCGGAATCCAGGCGCGCGAGCTCGATCTCGGGCGCCTCCACGGCCGCCTCGGTGGGCGCGCCGGGCGCCGCGGCGGCGCCGGCCGGCGTCGTCTGGCGGCCGCGGTGCAGCAGCTCGGCGCGCAGCGCAGCGGCGTCGGCCGCGGTGAGGCCGTCCAGTCGCACGCCGCCGCCCTCGTTGAGGTCCGACCGCCCGGTTCCCACCTCGACGCGGGCCAGACCGAGCAGCCGGTGCATCGCCCGCGCAGTGACGTCGACGGTCCGGATGCGGTCGCGCGAGACGGCGCGCACGCGGCGCCGAAAGAGGCCCGAGGCGACCTCGACGCGGTCCTCGGTCACGCGGTAGCGCGTCGTGAACCAGCGCGAGAACGCGAGGCCGAGCGTGATGGCGAGCGCGACGGCGATCCAGATGAGGCCCCTCCCGCTGCCGTTGCCCGCGACGAAGGCCGCCAGCAGCGCCGGGAGCGCCCGCGGGATCTCCTGGATGGGGTGGATGAGCAGCATGCGGCGGTCGAGCCGACGCCAGGCGCCGCGATCGGTCGCCGTCACGTGGCGTCGCCCCGCGTGGCCTGGGCCGCGCTCGTCAGCTCGTCGACCAGCCGCTCCGCCGTCGCGCGGTCGAGTCCCTCGATCGAGAGCGGGCCGGCGGCGGACGCGGTCGTCACCGTCACGTCGGCCAGGCCGAAGAGCTGCTCGAGCGGACCGCGCTCGCTGTCGACGGTCTGGATGCGCGAGATCGGCGCGATGCGCGACTCCTGGTACAGCCAGCCGGCACGCGTGTAGACCGCCTGCGGCGCGACCTCCCAGCGGTGCACGTTGTAGCGCCACTGCGGCATGACGATCGCGTGCGCGAGGGCGACGAGCACGGTGGCGCCGAGGGCCAGGGCGTGCAGCCCGCGGTGCCCGTCGGTGAGCACGAGCCACACGATCTGCCCGGCGACGACGACCAGCCAGCCGCTCACGGCGCGCACGCGCCAGTAGCGGATGGCCGTGCGGCTGACGCGGTGGCGCGGCGGGCGCAGCGAGACGGGCGTCGGGAGCGGGCACGCTTGCAGGATGCCAGCGGCCGGGCGGGCCGCGCCCCGCGGTCCGCCCGTCAGTGTTCGGCGTCGGCCTGGCCGAGGAGCTGCTCCAGGCGGTCGAGGATCACGTCGAGGCCGAAGAGGAACTCGCGTCTCGTAGTCGTAGCCGGCGGTGGCGACGTAGCCGCCGACGACCTCGACGAGGTGCGGGTAGTCGGCCAGCGCGGCGGCGTAGTCGCGCATCTGCCTCTGTGCCTCGGCCGCGAAGTCATCCGGGGTCTCGGAGGACATGTCGCTCTGCTGGAGGGCGAATCCGTAGATGTAGGCGTCCTGGACCGACATCCCGTGCACGGTCATCTCGATCGAGAACCCGGCGGCGCGCAGGCACCCGAGGACCGCGTCGTGGACGCGGAGGTTGTTGGGCCCGTGGGTGGTCCGCCCTTCCATCTCGCCGATCGCCCAGCGATGCCGGTTGAGCGCCGCGCGCGTCGAGACCGCTCGCTTGCGCAGCTCGGCCTTCCAGTCGCCGCCGGCCACGGGCGCCTCGATCTCGCCGAAGACGATGTCGATCATCCCGTCGAGCAGGTCGTCCTTGTTGGCGACGTGGTTGTAGAGCGACATCGCCTCGACGCCGAGCTCCTTGGCGAGCTTGCGCATGGTGAGCTCCTGCGCCCCGCGCTCGTCGGCCAAGGCGATCGCGGCGCGCAGGACCCGCTCGCGGCTGAGGGGGGTGCGTCTCGGGCGTGGTGTCCTGGGTCTTCACGGTTCTCGTCGTCCTCCGGGCGCCGGCGGGGTGGCCGGTCAGCAGGCTTGACTTCCTTACGCTGTAAGTGTACTACTTACATCGTCAGCTTACAGTGTACGTCCCAGGCACGACGAAAGGACCCACCGAGATGTCCCACCGCAATGCGATGACCACCCTCACTCGATGGGTGCTGCGCCACAAGAAGCTCGTCCTCGGCCTCTGGGTCATCCTGGCGGTCGCCGGCTTCACGGCCATGAAGCCGGCCGGCGACGCGCTCTCCACGTCGTTCGACATCCCCGGCAGCGAGGCGTCCGACGCCAACAGCCGCATCGCCGCAGGTCTACGGCAACGGCGGCGACGTCGCGCCGATCGTGCCGGTCGTGACCCTGCCGAAGGGCACCACCGTCGACTCCCCGGGCGTCGACCGGGGAGCTCGCAGCCGCCGCTCGCCAAGGTCCAGGCCGCGCTGCCCGACGCGCGCGTCGCCTCCTACGCATCCACGCACGACCGCGCCTTCGTCTCCAAGGACGGCCGCACCACCTTCGCGCTGGTCTCCATCCCGGCGCGCGGCGGGGTCGACCCGGGCCAGGCCGAGGCCCGTCGAGCCCAGGCCGCGCTCGCCGGCGTGACGGTCGGCGGATCGCCCGTCGCGGTCACCGGGCTCGATGCGCTGCGCGCCGCCGCTGCCGACGGCAACGACGCGCGGTGGCGCCAGCCTCGCCATCGAGGCCGCGGTCGCGGGCGCCGGCGCCCTGCTGGTGCTGGCCTTCGTCTTCGCCTCGTGGATGGCGATCGTCCCGCTGCTGATGGCGATCGTCGCCATCCCCACGACCTTCCTGCTGATCTGGCCGCTGGCCACCGTCACCGACGTCTCGATCATCGTCAAGTTCCTCGCCGCGCTGATCGGCCTGGCCATCGCCATCGACTACGCGCTGCTCGTCGTCGTGCGCTGGCGCGAGGAGCGCCTGCGCCCGGGCACGACCAACGAGGCCGCCGTCGTCCAGGCGATGCAGCACGCGGGCCGGGCCGTCGTCTTCAGCGGCTCGACCGTCGCCATCTCGCTGCTGGCCCTCGTCGTCCTGCCCGTGCCCTTCCTGCGCAGCCTCGGCATCGCCGGGCATGCTCATCCCGCTGGTCAGCGTCGCGGTCGCCGTGACCCTGCTGCCGGTGGTGCTGGCCACGATCGGCCCGAGGCTCGATCGGCGCCACACCGGCCGCACCGATCGCGCGAGCCGCGGCTGGTCGGCCTGGGCGCGCCTGGTCGTGCGCCACCGCTGGGCCGCGGCCGTCGCATCGGTCGTCGTCCTGGGCGCGCTCGTCGTCGCGGCCTCCTCGATTCAGCTCGGCAACCCGCGCGCCGACTCGCTGGCCCAGTCGGGCCCGGCGCGCGCGGGACTCGAGCAGCTCACGGCTCGGGCATCGGCACCGGGCCGCTCTCGCCGTTCGACTCGCTGGTCAGCTCCGGCGATCCCCAGGTCGTCGCCCAGCGCCCTCGCCGGCGTCGACGGCGTCCAGAGCGCGGTCGCCCCCGCCGACTGGCGCCGGGACGGCACCGCCGCTGGTCACAGTCATCCCGGTCCACGACGGCAACTCGCCCGAGGGCCGCGCAACGCTCGACCGCGTCCGCGCTGCCACCGATGACCTGCCGGCCGACGTCGTCACCGGCGGCGAGGCCGCGCAGAGCGCCGACTTCCTCGACGCGGTCTACGGCAACTTCCCGCTCGTCATCGCGCTTCATCAGCGCGCTGACCTTCCTGCTGCTGGCGCGGGCGTTCCGCTCCGTGATCCTGCCGCTCAAGGCCGTCCTGCTGAACCTGCTGTCGGTCGGCGCCGCGTGGGGGCTGATGGTCCTCGTCTGGCAGCACGGCTGGGGGTCGGACGCGATCTGGGGCATCGGGGCCACCGGCTCCATCAACGTCGAGATGCCGATCGTCGTCTTCGCCTTCCTGTTCGGCATCTCCATGGACTACCAGGTCTTCATCATCAGCCGAATGCGCGAGGCCTACGACCGGACCGGCTCCACCGACGCCGCCGTCGTCGAGGGCATCGGGCGCACCGGGCGCCTCGTCACCAGCGCGGCCCTGATCCTCGGCCTCGCCTTCGTCGCCATGAGCGCCGGCCCCGGCACCGAGGCGAAGATGTTCGCCACCGCCCTGGGCGGCGGGATCCTGCTCGACGCCACGCTCATCCGCGGCGTCCTGGCGCCGGCCGCGGTCGCTCTCCTCGGCCGCTGGAACTGGTGGCTGCCCCGTCGAGCGGCCCGCGTCCTGCGCGTCGACCCGTCGGGCATCGCGCCCGAGGTCGCCGTCGCCCCTCAGCCCGCGTAGGGACCGGCGGCCCGGCCACCCGGTGCCCGACTACGAGACGTCGGCCGTCGCGGCGCCGCGCGCGCCGCGGCGGTGGCGGCGGTCGGCTCCGTCGATCGCCTCGCCCAGTGCGATGGCCTCGAACATCATCATCACGAGGCCGACGTCGATCTCCTCCTCCTCGTGGGGCGCGCCCTGGTCGAGGCGCTCGCGCGCGTCGGCCTCGATGCGCTGCGCCTGCTCGTAGAGGCGCTTGCACGCCTTGGCCAGCTGCTGCCAGCCCTTGGCGTCGAGCTTCATCGACAGGCGGATGAGCGCCGCGTCGCTGTGGTCGAAGCCGCCGGCGGCCGCCGACGCCCGCGCGTAGTCGTCGATCATCTGCAGCGAGGAGCCGACGGCGGCCTGCTTGGCGATCGGCGGGGCGTTCTCCCAGGCCTCGTCGCTGACTACGGGTCGCGCCATGGCCTTGTAGTGGTGCTCGACGGCCCCGCGGACCCGCGTCTCGCCGACGAGCTCGATGAGGCCGAGCTGGTGCAGCGTGCGCACGTGGTAGGAGACGGTGCCGAGGGTGCCCTCGAGCACCTGCGCGAGCTCGACCGGGCTCGCCTTGCGCTCCATCAGGATGGCGAGGATGCGCACCCGCAACGGGTGGCTCATGGCCTTGACGTAGCGCGGGTCGTCGATGCTGGTGACGGGCTTCATTCCTCGAGGAGGGTCGGGCGCAGGCGTGCGCGAAGGCGGTGGAGGCGAACCTTAGCCGTGCCGTCGGGCATTCCGAGGAGATCCGCCACCTCGCTCTGCGTCATGTCGGCCCAATATCGGGCAAGAAGCAGCTGCCGGTCGCCCTCGGACAGCTCGGCGAGCGCTCGGCGCACGTCGACCGCAAGGGCCACGTGCGCGTCGGCCGCGGGGGCAGAGGGCTCGGCCGCGGTCTCGAGCGATTGCGCCCGCGGCGGCCCGCGCAACCGGAACGCCTCGCGGCGCGCGATGGCCGCCACCCACGCCTGCGGGTGCTCGGGCGTGCGACAGCTGGCCTGGTGTCGCCACGCCTTGATCGCCGCCTCCTGGGCGGCGTCGTCGGCCGCTGCGCTCGGACCGAGGATGCGCCGCGCCTCCTCCCAGCACTTGGTGCGCACCCATTCCCAATCCCAGCCCCCCGGCTCCTCCCCACGGGAGCCGCGATGAGTCATGTCGCGCCAGGACTGTAGTCACTGCGGCCCCTCGCGCGTGGACCAGATTCTGTCGAAAGTTGCCGGGTCGATCGGAAGCAGCCAGCACGCCGCCACGCGGTCATCGCGGAGCCGGTAGAGCCCGACGGTGGACCAGCGGTGCTCGACGCCGTCGATCGTCGCGGTGCCGTCGGTGAGGACGCCGACGTGGTCGCCATCGCCCACGAGCAGCTCGCCGGGGTGCATGCGGAAGCTGCGGTCGGCGATCGCGCGCCGGCGCGTGAAGTAGTCGATCACCGCGTCCAGGCCGCGGTACTCGCCGGCGATGGCGTTGCGGCCCGGGACGACCCACACGATGTCGTCGGTGAGCACGTCGTGCAGGGGCTCGCGCGGGCCGCCGGCGTAGAACGCCGCCTGCGCCTCGTGCAGGCGCGCGAGGGTCCGCTCGGCCTGCGCGCGGGTCACGGCGCCTGCAGGTGGGCGAGCTTGTCGGGGTTGACGACGATGCGCACGGCCGTCACCAGCCCGTCGGCCACGTCGAGGGTGAGGACGGCGACGGCGTTGCCCTCGGCATCGCGCGCGACGCGGCCGGGAACGCCGTTGACGAGCACCGGGTCGATGGTGACGGGGGTGACGCCGCGGTCGGGGCGGTTGATGCCGACCATGAAGCGCGCGACGTGCTCGCGGCCGTGGACCATGCGCCGCGGGGCCTGGGCCTTGCCGCCGCCGTCGGTGTAGGTGTACACGTCCTCGGCCAGCAGCTCGATGAGGGTCTCGGTGTCGCCGTTCTGTGTCGCCTCGAGGAAGCGCTCGGTCAGCTCCTCGTGGGCCTCGCGATCGACCTCGAAGCGCGGGCGCTCGGCGTCGACGTGGCGCCGCGCGCGGGTGACGAGCTGGCGCGCGTTGGCCTCGCTCTTGCCGATCACCTCGGCGATCTCGTCGTACGGATAGGCGAAGACCTCGCGCAGCAGGAAGGCAGCGCGCTCGACCGGGGACAGGCGCTCGAGCAGCACGAGGAAGGCGAGCGAGAGCGAGTCGGCCAGCTCGGCGTGGGCGCTCGGGTCGCCGGCGCCCTCGTCGGTGAGCAGCGGCTCCGGCAGCCACGGGCCGACGTACTCCTCGCGGCGGGCGCGCGCGGAGCGCAGGTGGTCGATGGCCAGGCGCGTGGTCACCGCGGAGAGGTAGGCCTTGGGGTTCTCGACCTCGGTCGGCTGCGCGCGGTGGTAGCGCAGGAAGGCCTCCTGCACGATGTCCTCGGCCTCGCTCACGCTGCCGATCATGCGATAGGCGATGGAGAACAGGAGGGGGCGCAGCTCGGGATGCAGGTCGGTCTCGGTCATCGCTCCCTGAGACGAAACGGGCTCGGTCACTGTGACACCCGCGTTGTCACAGCGCCGCGCCGTGTCTCGTCTCAGAGGTCATGAACACGATGAGAGTCTTCTTCGCCGGGGCGAGCGGGGCCGTCGGTCCGCCCGCCGTCCGGGAGCTGCTGGAACGCGGCCATGAGGTGGTCGCCATGACCTCGAGCGCGGCCAAGGCGCCGATGCTCGCCGAGCTCGGCGCCGAGCCCGTCGTCGCCGACGCCATGGACCCCGACGCGCTGACGCGGGCCGTCCGCGCCGCGCGGCCCGACGCCGTGGTCAACATGCTGACCCGCATCCCGGCCAAGCCCGCACGGCCGTCGCACATGCGCGCCACCAACGAGCTGCGCGAGCGCGGCGTGCGCCACCTCCTCGACGCCGCCGTCGCCGCCGGCGCGCGGCGCTTCGTGAGCGAGTCGTTCTTCGGCGTCTACGGCTTCGGCCCCTACGAGCGCCCGCGCACCGAGGACGACCCGGTCGGCCACGAGCGCAACCGCGGCATCCAGGCGGTCATCGACGCGATCGCCTCCTCCGAGGCCCAGGTCCGCGCCGCCAGCGACGAGCAGCGCATCGAAGGCGTGTCGCTGCGCTTCGCCGCCTTCCACGGCCCGCTGGCGCCGAACATGGCCGTGATGGCCGAGCTCGTGCGCAAGCGCCGCCTGCCGGTCATCGGCGCCCACGGCGCGACGATGCCGACGGTCGAGCTCGGCGAC
Organism: uncultured Actinomycetes bacterium; assembly: GCA_963816845.1. Classification (GTDB taxonomy): domain Bacteria; phylum Actinomycetota; class Thermoleophilia; order Solirubrobacterales; family Solirubrobacteraceae; genus JAOPZW01. The sequence continues at coordinate 112,704 of CAWFMR010000013.1, forward strand.
GCCGTCCGCGCGGTGGCCGACGCGCTCGAGCGCGCGCCCGCCGGGCGGATCTACAACGTCGCCGACGACGAGCCGGTGGCCATGGACGACTACCTGGCCGAGCTCGCGCGGGTCGTCGGCGCCCCGGCGCCGCGCCACGTCCCGTACTGGCTCGTGCGCGCCGCCGCGCCGTACATGGCGACGTTCATGGGCCGCGCGGGGGTCCCGATGTCCAACGCCCGGATCGCGGACGAGCTGGGCTGGCGCCCGCGGTACCCGACCTACCGCGAGGCGCTCGCCCTGCTCAGTCCGTCCGTCGATCAGCCGCCGAAGCGCCCGCGCAGGGCCAGCACGTTGGCCACGTAGCGGTGGGTCTCGGGCAGCATCCCGATGCGCCGCACCGACGCCAGGCCCTGGTAGTAGCCGGCGGCGGCCAGGGCCGGATCGCCGTTGGTCTCGCGCAGCAGATGGGCGAGGTAGAGCGAGCCGGCCTTGACGTTGTCGGTGGGCGAGGACGGGATCCAGGCGCGCCTGGCTGAGGTTGGCCTGGACCCAGCTCCACGTGCCGGGCATGACCTGCATGACGCCGCGCGCGTTGGCGGGGGAGATCATCGCGTTGTTGAACCCGCTCTCCTGCCACGCGATGGCGGCGGCCAGCGACGACGGGGCGCCCGACTGCGCGGCGAGCGTGCCGACCTGTCCGGCGCTCAGGCGGCCAGGGGAGGCCATCGGGGCCGCCTGCGGGACGATCGTCCGCGCCGGGGCCGGGGCCGTGGGGGTGATCGCCGCGCCGGTGGGGAGCTTGATGATGGTGCCGGCGATGAGCTGGGCGGTGGGGTTCAGGCCGTTCATGTACGCCATCTGTGCGGCGGGCACGCGCGACGCCGCGGCCAGGCCGGTCAGGGTGTCGCCGGGGCGCACCTTGTAGGCGCCCATCGCCTCGGGCGCGCCCTGCCCGGTCGCGGGGGCGGCCTGGGCGACCGGGCGCGCTGCCCGGAGCCGGCAGCCTGAGCGTCGTCCCCTGGATGACCCACGAGTCGAGCTTCAGCCCGTTGGCGGCCGCGAGCGAGCCCAGCGACACGCCCTGGCGGGCGGCGATGGCGCTCAGCGTGTCGCCGGCCTGGACCCGGTAGCCGCCACCGCCCGTGGCCGCCGGCGCCGAGGTCGTGCCGGGGGAGGACGGCGCCGGGTTGACCGGCGGGGTCGGCGCCTGTCCGGGCGCGGGGATGGTCAGGTTCGTGCCGGCGACCACGCGCGCCTCGGTGGACAGGCCGTTGGCGGCCGCCACCGCGCTCGTGGGCAGGTTGTTGGCGTAGGCGATGCCCCAGAGCGTCTCGCCGGGGGCAACCGTGTGAGTGGCCGCCATGGACGTCGCGGGCACCAGGGCGCACGCGGCCATCGCGGCCAGCAGGGAACGGAACATGGTGCGTGGCCTACCACCGCCGTGCTGCCCTGCTGACCCGTGCCGCGCGGTGTTCCGTGAACCTGCAAGCCACGCTGCACCTGCGATTCTCTGCCCCGATGACCGCCGCACAGGCCAAGCTGTGGCTGCAGAAGTGGCGCTGGTACGAGCGCAACACGCTGCCCTGGAACCGCGCGCGCATCCACTGGGAGATGGCCAGGCGCGAGGCCTTCGTGCGCTGGCCGGTCCACGGCAACGTGCTCGAGGCCCTGCTCGAGGGGCGCCTGGAGGTGGGTGCCGGGACGCTGTTCGAGCCCGGGGTGTGGATCACCGCGCCGGGCGACGCCCGCGTGCGCATCGGCGAGGGGAGCTTCCTCAACCTCAACGTGATGGTGGCGAGCGTCGAGCTGGTCGAGATCGGCTCGCACTGCATGTTCGCCAACGGCTGCTTCGTCACCGACGGCAACCATCGCTTCGACGACCGCGATCGCCCGGTCACGTGGCAGGGCTTCACGACCAAGGGGCCCACGCGCGTCGGCGACAACGTGTGGTGCGGCGCCAACGTCGTCATCACCAGCGGCGTGACGATCGGGGAGCGGTGCGTCATCGGGGCCAACTCGGTCGTCACCGCCGACATCCCGGCCGGCTCCATCGCCGCCGGCTCGCCGGCCCGCGTGCTCAAGGCGATCACATGGGCGGACAGCCCCGCAGCCAGCGCGTCGTGAGCATCACGCGGCCCAGGGCGACCCACGCGGCCCCGTAGTAGCTCGGGTGCGCGGCATCGGCCTGCGCGGCGCGGTCGAGGAGAGCGGCCGCGCGCTCGCGGTCGCCCGCCGCGGCCGTGGCGGCCGCGGCGGCCACGGCGAAGACCGCGTGCTGGCCGGGCGCGAGCGGCTGGCCGCCGAGGTCGCGGACCGGCGCGAGCGTCTGCTGCAGCGAGGCGCGCGGCCGGGCGGCCTCGCGGCGCACCGACGGCGCGCAGTCCTCGGCCAGGCGGATCGGGATGCGCACGGCGTCGTAGCTGAAGACGGCCTGGCCGCCCGGGTCGTCGGGCTTGCCCGTCGGCGTCGCGCCGCCGGGCGTGGCGCGCGCCCAGTCGGGCGCGAGGCCCGAGCGGTGGGCCTGCAGCGCGCGGACGACGCGCAGCCCCGAGGCGCGCAGGTCGCGCTGGCCGAGCAGCGCGAACGTGCGCGGCGCGATGTAGCTGGGGTTGACGACGGCTCCGCCGCGCGCCCAGGGGCCGGCGACGAGCACGCGCCGCCCGCCCACGCGCGCGGTCTCCTGCGACTCGACGGCGCGGGCGATGCGGCGCGCGGCGCCGGCGAGCGCGGGCCGATGGAAGCGGCGCGCGGCGACGAGCAGGGCCCGCGCGGCGTCGAGGTCGGCGTCGGCGGCGGACTGCTGGTCGCCCGGGCGCCAGGCGAACAGCCCGTCGCCGCGCTGGAGGTGGGCGCGCGTCCAGCCCCAGACGCGGTCGAAGCGCGCGCGGTCGCCGATCGCGGCGGCCAGCAGCATCCCGTACGCCTGCCCCTCGCTGACGGTGTCGCCGCCCTGGTCGCGGCGCACCACGCGGCCGTCGGGGTCGACGTAGCGCGCGAGGAAGCCCTGCGCGGCGGCGCGGGCCTTGTCGGGCGCGGCGCGCGTCGAGCCGTTCGGATGGACCAGGCACGCGGTGCTCGTCAGCGCGAGCGCCGCGGCGGCGATGACGAGCAGTCGCCTCATGCGACGCGGCGCAGCGGCACCGCCGCGCTCGCCGGCGCGGCGCGCGCGGGCGCGCGGCGCAGGGCGGGGGCCACGCCGAAGCCGAGGATGGTCACGTGCACGAGCGCGAAGGCGATGTTGTTGAGCGTGCTCGGGTCGCGCCCGTGCATCAGGCCGTAGGCGCTGACGGCCAGCAGCAGGGCGATGACCGCGAGCCCCGGTATGACGGTGCGCGGCTGCGCGCCCTCAGCGCCGCGCTTGGGGGTGACCTTGAAGGCGCCCGTCCGGCGCAGAACGACCGCCAGCGTGGCGTGGACGTGGATCCAGAACGACGCGGCCTGCAGCGCGAAGGCGCGGAAGCTGTAGACGCCCGAGCCCATGAGCGCGACGAGGTACAGCGCGAGGCCGAAGTAGGGCACGAAGTGCACCAGGAACTGGTCGGCCGCCGAGGCCGCCAGCGGCTGGGCCCCCGTGAGGATCCGCACCACCGGGAAGGCCATGTAGACGAGCACCGTCCAGCCGCTGAGGAAGTACGAGCACGACAGCAGGTACTGGATGCGCTGGCGCAGCGGCAGGCGGGCGCGCAGGACGCCGCCGATGGCCGACAGGCAGCCGCGCGCCCACCGGTGCTGCTGGCCGACATAGGAGGCCATGTCCTCGGGGCCGAGCCCGCGGGCGAGGACCTCGGGGACGTAGGCGCTGCGCCACCCGCGCTCGTGCAGGCGCACGGACAGCTCGAAGTCCTCGGTGAGCGAGGTCTCCGGGAAGCCGCCGACGTCGTCGAGGGCGTCGCGGCGCATGACGACGTTGGTGCCGCAGCAGAACATCGCGTCGTGGCCGTCCTTGCCGCGGGCGATGGCGCCGAAGAACAGCGCCTGCTGGCTCCAGGCCGCGGCGGCGAGGTCGCTCGCGCCCGCGTTGGCGTAGTACTGCGGCGTCTGCACGAAGGCCACGCGCTCGTCCGCGAAGTGCCCGAGCGTCGCCTCCAGGAAGCGCTCGTCGGGGACGTGATCGCAGTCGAGGACGACGACGAAGGGGGCGTCGCAGCGGCGCAGCGCGTGGTTGATGTTGCCCGCCTTGGCGCCGTGGCGGTGGCGGCGGCGCACATAGCCGGCACCCAGCCGGGCCGCCAGCGCGCGCATGGTGTCGCTGGCGCCGTCGTCGAGCAGCCACACCCGCACGCGGGCGCCCCGCATGCGCACGGCGGCGGCGATCGTGGGCTCGACGACGTCGACGGGCTCGTCGTAGACGGGGACCATGACGTCGACCAGCGGCGCGGCCCCGCCGTCGCGCAGCGCGACCGGGGCGCGCGAGCGCTCGCGGGCGCACGTCCACCAGAAGCCGACCGCCTGCGCCAGGTTGAACAGCTCGGCGGCGGCCAGCAGCGTGTAGAGGACCGGATTGCCGATGCGCCCCGGCGTCAGCAGCCAGGCGAAGTAGAAGAGCGCCAGCGGCGCGGCGACGAGGGCGAGCAGGCGCAGGCGCAGGCGGTGGCTCCCGCCCGGCGAGGCGGCGCTCCAGCCCGGCGCGCGCAGGCGCGGATCGGTCGGGACGGGCTTCATCGGGTGAACTCCCACACTCGGATCTGCGGACGGTCGAAGGAGCCGATCTGGCGGGCCCCGCGGCGCAGCTTCAGCACGGCGTCGACCGCGGCCTTGCGGAACGGCGCCTTGTCCTGGAAGGAGGCGAGCAGGAAGACGCGCTGGCCGGGGCGCGGGCGCGGCGGCCTGCGCCTGGAGGGCCTGGGCGCGCATCCCGCCGCCGTAGTAGCCGACGACGCTGCCCAGATAGGCCGGCTCGTAGACGATCACGTCGCCCGGGCGCGCCTCGGAGCGGATCTCCTGCAGGGCGCCGCGGAAGTCGTAGTCGCGCGGGTTGGAGGAGTTGAACTGCTGGTCGGCCTCGGCCAGGCCCATGGTCGCGAGGAGGACCGCCACGCACGCCCCGGCGACCACCGCGCGGTGGGTGAACCCGGTCGCCGCGCGGGCGATGAGCAGCAGCGCGATCGGCACCGCGGCGCAGAAGTAGCGCACCTCGAACACGAACGGCTTGAGCTGGCCCAGGACGAACAGCCCCGCCATCGGGATCAGCGCGCAGGCGACGAGCAGCTGGGTCGCGCGCGAGCGCCCGCGGCCGAGCAGGCCGAGGGCGCCGAGCATGGCCGCCGGCCACAGGGCGCCGAGGCGCTCCATGGTCGCGTCGGAGTGGTAGCCGGTGACGGCCCACAGGAAGTTCGTGATGGCCGAGTAGATCGACGGCGTGGCGAGGCCCTCGTTCTGCGACGCGCTGGCCCCGGCCTGCGACGGCGCCGAGAACCCCTTCCCGCTGGACTCGTTGACGTCGAACTGGTGCATCGCGAAGGGCACGACGGGCGCCACCAGCACCGCCAGGCCCGCGATCGCGGCCAGCCAGTGCACGACGCGCACGCGGCGCTGCCACACGGCCGCCGCGAAGCCGACCTGCTGGGCGAGCACGAACAGCGCCCCGAAGTACTGCGTCCACACGAGCGCCGCGGCCGCCAGCGCGTAGAGCGCCCAGTCGGTCCGGCGGTCGCGGCGGATGGCCCGCACCTGCATGAGCAGGGCGAGCGTCGCGAAGAGCATGAAGAGCCCGTACATGCGGGCCTCGTCGGCGTACCAGACGCAGAACGGGGCCACCGTGGCCAGCGCCGCGGCGGCCAGCCCGGCGCGGCGGTCGTAGAGCTCGCGGCCGAGCAGGTAGAGCAGCGGCACGAGCGCGACCGTGGCCAGGATCGAGGGCAGGCGCACGGCCAGCTCGCTCGTGCCCAGCAGGCGCACCGTGACCCACAGGATGCTGTGGTGAAGCGGCGGGTGGACGTCGCCGTTGCGCAGCTGGTCGAGCATCTGCCCGAACGGCAGCTTCGCCTGCGAGACGCTCGTGGCCTCGTCGAGCCACAGGCCGCGGCTGGCCAGCAGGCGCACCACGAGGGCGATGGCGACGAGGCCGGCGAGGATCCACGCGGTGTGCGTCGGCCGCGGCCCCAGCGCGCGCAGGACGGGCTCGCGCACCGTGGGCAGGCGGATCACGGCGGCGCCGCCGGTGCCGACGGCCAGGGCGGTGCTGGCGATGAGCGTGGCGTGCGCGACGCCGGCCGCGTCGTCGCCCATCGCCAGCAGCAGCCCGAGGTGCAGCGCGATCGCGCCGCCGAGCACGGCCAGCGCCGGGCGCGCCGCGCCCGTTGCGCACGCGTGGGCGACCACGACGCGCGACACGCCGAGCAGCGCCATCGCGATCAGGTAGGGGACCGCGAGCGCGGCGGCGGGCGCGTACTGCGCGCCGAAGACCCCGGTGACGAGCTGGCGCGGATCGACCGCCACGACGGCGACGGCGGCGACGCCGAGCGCGGCGGCCACCGCCAGCGCGGCGGGCAGCGCACGGCGGTCGCCGGACCGGGCGCGGGGGAGCAGCATGAGCGGCACCGTCGTGGTGGCGAAGGCCGCGACCCCGCCGAGCGTCGAGAGCACCGCGAAGCGCCCGGCCTCGCCCGCCGGCAGCAGCGCGTTGGCCACCAGCACGTCCTGGTTCTGCACGATGGCCAGGCCCAGGAAGGCGAGCACGGTGCCCACCGGCGCCGAGGCGGCCGCAGCGGGGGCGCCGCCGGCGCCCGGCGTGTGGGCGACGGCCAGCGCGGCCCAGCCGGCCAGCGTGACGCCCGCGGCCGCCCCGGCGGGGCCCAGGGCGGCGCCGAGGGCGACGCCGGCGGCGAGCCGCACGGCCGGCTCGGCCAGCAGGCTGCCGGCGGCGCGGCGCGAGCGCCCGAGCCCGTAGAGCCGGCCCCGCTCGAGCGCGAGCAGGCCGGCCGTCGGCGCGGCGGCGGCCAGGGCGAGCACCATCGTCACCGGGAGGTGCAGCGCGGCCGCGATCGGCAGCGAGCCGAGGGCGAGGACGGCGCCGACGGCGGCGCCGATGCGCAGGGCGCGGCCGCGCAGCGCGTCGGCCAGCGCCGGGGACAGGGCGCTGCCGGCGCTCAGGCTGGCGGCCGGCACGTGGACGAGCAGGTACAGCGCCAGGAAGGCGGAGAGGTCGGCGAACGCCCCGGGGGCGAGCAGGCGCGCGGCGACCAGGGAGAAGGCGAGGTTGCCGATCCCGGCGGCGAGCTGGCCGCCGGCGACGAGCAGCTGCTCGCCCGCGAGCGTGCGCAGGGCCGGACGCGGCGGGGCGGGGCGACCGCGCAGGTCGACGGTGGTGGTGGCGCTCATTCGATCCACGCCTCCGGAGCGAGGTCGAGGCCTTCGACGGCGGCCGACTCGTCCGAGCGCCCGCCGCTGAGCACGACGCGCAGGAGGGCCATGCCCTGCTCCGCGCGGGCCCGCTCGACGGCGATCGCCTCGGCCGAGGCCGGCGGCCGGTCGGCGGCGGCGAGGATGGCCCGCCCGAGGGCCTCGGGCGGCCCGGTCGGCTCGATGACGGGGTAGCCCAGGCGCCGCCCGAGGCCCGAGAGCTTGGGCTCGTGGGCGAGCGCGACCGCGGGCGTCCCGGCCGCGGCCGCGGCCACGAGGGCGTGGAAGCGCAGGGCCACGACCAGGCGGGCGCCGGCGAAGAGGTTGCGCGCGTCGGCGAGGTCGGCGGGCGGCGGCACGATCTCCACGTCGGCGTCGATCGACGCGGCGACGTCGCGGGCGAGGTTGCGGTCCCAGGGCAGCTGCCAGGGCTGCAGGCGCACGCGCAGCCCGGCGCGGGCGGCGGGCGCGAGGACGAGGGCCAGGCGGCGGGCGAGCCCGGCGCCGCCGGCCAGGCGGCTGAGGGCGACGATGACGGCGTCGCCCTGGGCGCTCGGCTGCGCGGGCGCGTCGAGCGTCGTCCAGGCGGCGTCGGCGCCGACCCGGAAGGGCGGTGGCGCGCCGGCGTCGGCGAGCACACGGGCCGATTCCTCGTCGCGCAGCACGAGCAGGTCGGCGCGGCGGACGATGGCGCGCGTGAGCGTGCGAGCGCTGCGCCCCGGCAGCGCGCCGGCGCCGACGCCGACGAGCGCCAGCGGCTTGCGCATCGCGCGGGTGGCGGTCGCGACGCCCAGGGCCGAGCGCAACAGCGCCAGCGGGTGGCGCCCGCTGATCGGGTGCAGGGCCTTGAACACGGTGCCGCCCGCGAAGACGACGCCGTCGCTGCCGCGCAGGGCGCGTGCCACGGCGCGTCCGTCGCGCGAGCCGACGGCGTGCACGCCGTGGGTGGCCTCGGTGGCGACGGGGTCGACGCTCGTGGCCACGATGGCGCGGCCGGGGAGCGCCTGCACGAAGGCGCGCAGGAGCGCCTCGTCGCCCGGGTTGCGCTGCCCGAAGGCGCCGGCGAGCAGGACGGTGCTCATCGCGTGACCTCCGCGTAGACCTCCAGGTGGCGCCGCGCGACGTGCGGCCACGAGCGATCGCGCGCCAGCGCCGCCGACGCGGCGGCGAGGGCGTCGCGCGCGGCCTCGTCGGCGGCCAGCGTGGCGAGGCGCCCGCCGAGCGCGACGGGGTCGGCCGGCACGGCGAGCGTCGCCGGGGCGCCGGCGCACGCGGCCAGTGCCTCGCTGAGCAGGACCGGCGTGCCGGCTCCGAGCGCGAGGGCCAGCGGCCCGCTGGTGGCGTGCGGCCGCGGGTAGGGGAAGAGGGCGACGTCGGCGGCGGCGAACCAGTCGCGCACGTCGGCGTCGGGCACCGGGCCGGCGAAGGTGGCCGGCCCGAGCGCGCGCAGGCCGTCGGCGTAGCCGTCGCCCGCCATGCGCGGGTGCTCGCCGCCGGCGATGACGAGATGCACGCCGTCGCCCGCCACGTCGGCGGCGCGCAGCGCGGTCTCGAGGCCCTTGTAGGGCGCGAGGAAGCCGAAGCACAGCGCGGTGAAGCGCTCGTCGAGGCCCAGGCGAGCCCGGGCGGCCGCCGCCTCGCCGGCCGCGGGGTCGACGTCGATGCCGTGGGGGACCACGTGCGCGTCGGGCACCACGTCGGCGAACCCGGGCTCGTGGACGAGCACGGCATCCGCGCCGCGGGTGATGGTGCGCTGGACGCGGCCGAGGCCGGCCCGCGCGACGCGCCACGGCGCCCGCACGCGGTGCACCGCGGTGAAGCGGGCGTCGACGCTGCCGGGGTCGACGACGTGGTGCATCGTCACCACCACGCCCTGGCGCGCCCGGCGCAGGCTGCGCAGGGCGGGCCCGAGCGCGGGCACGGAGGACGGCCCGCCGTAGAGGAAGGTCTCGTGCTGGAGGTGCACGGCGGGCGCGCCGGTGATGCGCGCGGCCGCGGCGGCGCGGTGCAGCGCGCCCGCGCCGCGGGCGAAGGGCCGCTCCACGCGGACCTCGCCGTCGAGGTGGCGCGCGGGCTCGCCCTCCTCGCGCGGGGCGACGACGCACACCTCGGCGCCCGCGTCGACCAGCGCGTGGGCGAGCTGCGCGGCGTACGGGGCCACGCCGGAGCGCCCGCCGTGGCGCTCGCCGGGCGGCGGGTAGGGGCTCACGAGGGCGACGTCAGGCCGCGGCACGCTCGACCTCCGCAGTCGGGGTGGTGACGGGGGCGACGCCGCCGTGCGCTCGCCGGCGGGCCCAGAGGCGCAGCAGCGAGCCGCCCATCCGGCGCGTGTCGGCGACGGGGCGCACCCGCGAGCCGTCCTGGTCGATCCAGATCGTCGGGACCTCGACGATGTGAAAGCCGCATTCGCGCGCGGCGGCCAGCAGGTCGACGTCGAAGAGCAGGTCGTTGACGCGCAGGCGGGGCAGCACCGCGTCGACGACCTCGCGGCGCAGGACCTTCGCGCCGCACTGGGTGTCGGCGTAGGGCAGGCCCATGAGGCGCCGCACGGCGAAGGAGAAGCCCGCGCTCGTCACCTGGCGGGTGAGCGGCCGGCGGGCCGGAAGGACCGCCGCCGGGTGCCGGCGCGAGGCGATGGCGCCGTCGGCGCGCTCGGCTGCCTCGGCCAGGCGCAGGAGCTCCTGCGGCGGCGTGGCGCCGTCGGCGTCGACGAAGGCGACGAGGTCGGCGTCGGCACGGCGGAAGCTCTCGGCGATCACCCCGCCCTTGCCGAGCTTGGGGTAGGCGACGCACTCCACGCGGCGGTCGTCGTCGCGGTGCTCGGCGACGATCCGCGCGGTCCGGTCGCGGCAGTCGTCCATCGCGACCAGGAAGCGCACGTCGGGATCGGTGCAGGCGTGGCGGTAGGTGGCGAGCATCCTGCCGATGCGTGCCTCCTCGTTGTGGGCGGGGATCACGATGTCCAGGCGCATGGCGAAATCTCCGGCTCCTCAGTCGGGTCGTCGGTGGTCGGACGGGGTGCGCGTGCCGCGTTACGGGGCGCCTCGGGGGACAGGCAGGCGAGGCGGAACCGTCGCGGGCTCAGTGGCCGCGCTCAGACACCAGTACCAACTCCTCCGGACCTCAAACGGGAACTGTGACGAGGCGCACAGTGGCCCTGCCGCCCGTCTCGCGACAGGGGCCGCCCGCCGATCGAAGGGCGCTACTTGGAGACGATCACGTAGACGCCGAAGACCACGCTGCCGGCGAAGGCGAAGGCGGCCACGGCGCCCAGGACGACGTAGGCCGACGCCACTCGGGCGCGGTCGGCTCGGCGATGGTCGGCGGCGCGGGTGGCGCCGAGGATGAGCGTCGCGAAGGCGATCGAGACGACCACGCCGGCCAGCGCCCCGGCCCAGACGAGCTCGAAGAGCTGGCCCCAGTCGATCGCGGCGGTCGTCATGCGTCGGCCGTGAGGACCTGGCCGCGCGCCACGCGCCGCCCGAAGAAGGCGAGCACGACGCCGAGGATCGAGAGCGAGACGACCACGGGCCCCAGCGCGCCCGCGCCGAAGATGGAGCTGACGCGCGTAGGCGAGCGCCCCGATGAGGGCCGCCGCGGGAAGGGTCAGCATCCAGGCGATGGCGATGTTGCCGGCCACGCCCCAGCGCACGGCGGACAGCCGCGTGGCCGCCCCGGCGCCCATCACGCCGCCGGACATGACGTGGGTGGTGGACAGCGGATAGCCGAGGTGCGAGGCGGCCAGCACCACCGCGGCGCCCGACCCCTGCGCCGAGAAGCCCTGCGCCGGGTCCATCTTGATGATCCGGCTGCCGACGGTGCGGATGATCCGCCAGCCGCCGGTGTAGGTGCCCAGCGCGATGGCGGTCGCCGACGAGACGATGACCCAGGTGGGGACGTCGAAGCCGGTCGCCGGCAGGTCGCCGTGCGCGACCAGCGCCAGCGTGATGATCCCCATCGTCTTCTGCGCGTCGTTGGTCCCGTGGGCCAGCGAGAACATCGAGCCCGAGACGAGCTGCCCGAGCCGGTAGGCGCGGTTGACGGGCCCGGGACGCAGCCGGCCGACGATCCGGTAGGCGATGAGGATCGCGATCCCGGCCACCGTGAAGGCGAGGATCGGGGCGACGATGCCGGGGACGATGACCTTCTCGACCAGCCCGTCGACCTGGATCGCGCTCGCGCCGCTGGCCGCGAAGGCGGCGCCCACGAGGCCGCCGATGAGCGCATGCGACGAGCTCGACGGCAGCCCGAAGTACCAGGTGGCGAGGTTCCACGCGATCGCGCCGATCAGGCCGGCGAAGACCACGGTGGTGGTCACGGCGTCGGACTCGACGATGCCCTGGGCCACGGTCGCGGCGACCTTGAGCGAGATGAAGGCCCCGGCGAAGTTCAGGACGGCGGACAGGAGGACGGCGAAGCGCGGCGACATCGCGCGCGTCGAGACCGAGGTGGCGATCGCGTTGGCGGTGTCGTGGAAGCCGTTGGTGAAGTCGAACACCAGGGCGGTGGCGACGACGATGACCAGGATGAGGTCGGAGCTCACGAGTTCTTGATGACGATGCCCTCGAGCGTGTTGGCCACGTGCTCGCAGGCGTCGATCGCCTCCTCGAGGCGCTCGAAGATGTCCTTCCAGCGGATCACGACCAGCGGGTCGATGCCGCTCTCGAACAGCGACGCGATCGCGTCGCGGCTGATGCGGTCGCCGTCGTTCTCCAGGCGGTTGATCTCGACGGTGTAGTGCGAGATGGCGTCGAAGGAGCGCAGTCTCGGCATCGCCTCGGAGATCTGGCGCGTCGCCTGCAGCAGCACGTGGGCCAGGCGCTGGGACTGCTCCATCGGCGCCTCGATCTTGTAGAGCCCGAGGTAGTCGGAGACCTCGTCGATGAGGTCGATGATGTCGTCGAGGTCGCTGATGAGCCTCAGGACGTCCTCGCGGTCGATCGGCGTGACGAACGTCGAGTTCAGCCGCTGGTGGACGTCGTGGGTGATGCGGTCGCCCTCCTGCTCGCAGATGACGATGTCGCGCGCGAGGTCCGCCCGGTCGGGATAGTGGGCGAGCATCTGATCGAGGAGGTCGGCGCCGCGCACGACGTTGGACGCCGCCTCCTCGAAGAGATCGAAGAAGACGCGGTCCTTGCCGGTGAAGACCTGGGACAGGCGGGCCATGAGCGGGCGTGAGCCTAGCGTGTGAAAGGGATGTGAAGCCCACCGGGATAGGGCGCGGTCCGGGCGGGTACTAGGGGCAAGTTCCGGTCTGCCCTCGCGTTGGAAGGTCCATGCGCCCGACTCTGCTGTCCGTCCTCGCCGTCGCCGTGCTCGGGCTCGCGCCCGCCGCGCAGGCCGACCCGCCGCCCCCCGGCTCGACCTGGAGCCAGGCGACGATCACCGAGCCCGACGGGACCCGCCTGCACGCCGATGTGCTGCGGCCGAGCAACCTGCCGGCCGACGCCAGGACGCCGGTCATCGTCTCGGTGGGCCCGTACTTCAACCACTCCGGGCAGACCGGGCCGGCCGGCCCGATCGAGGACACGCCCTACGACCCGACCGGTCCGGCGGGCCCGTCCTCGCGCTTCTACGACTTCGTCAACGGCGCGCACCTGATGCAGCGCGGCTACAGCTACGTGATGGTCGACCTGCGCGGGTTCGGCGGGTCGTCGGGCTGCCTGGACTGGGGCGGGCCGGGCGAGCAGTCCGACGTCAAGGCCGCGGTCGAGTGGGCCGCCTCGCAGCCGTGGTCCAGCGGCCACGTGGGCATGTACGGCAAGTCCTACGACGGCGTCACCGGGCTGATGGGCGTCGCCCTGAAGCCGGCCGGCCTCGACGCGGTCGTCTCGCAGGAGCCGGTCTACGACATGTACCGCTACCTGTACTCCAACCGCGTGCGCTTCTCGAACTCGTTCCTCACGCCCGCGCTCTACACGGCCATCGACGCGACCCCGGGCTCGATCCAGGACGACCCCGGCTACAACCTCAACGGCGCGGACAACACGGCGCGGCCGGGGTGCTACGCCGCCAACTACCTCGACCAGCAGAGCGACGACCACGGCTCGGCCTACTGGAAGTCGCGCGACCTGATCGCCAAGGCGAAGGGGTCGACGGTCCCGCTCTTCATGACCCAGGGCTTCATCGAGAACAACACCAAGCCCGACGGCGCCTACGACTTCTTCAACGGGGTCGCCGGCCCCAAGCGCGCGTGGTTCGGCATGTGGGACCACGTGCGCGGCAACGACGTGGACGCCAACGGGCGCCTGGCCATGGGCCGCCACGGCTGGTTCGACGAGGTCATGCGCTTCTACGACCAGCACCTGCTCGGCGTCGCTGCCGTCCGTGCAGGATCCGCCGGTGGCGGTGGAGACCAGCGACGGCACGTGGCGCAGCGAGGCGCAGTGGCCGCCGGCCGACGCGTCGGCGCTGGCGACGCCGCTCCGGCCGGGGTCGTACACCGATGACGCGCAGAACAACGGCACCGCCGACGGCGGCTCGCCCAACGGCCAGGGCATCTGGACCTTCTCGCCGCCGCTGGCGCACGACGCGCACTTCGCGGGCGTGCCGAAGGTGACGGTCAACGCGACGATCGCCCTGCCCGACGCGAACCTCGTGGCCGACGTCTACGACGTCGACTCCGGCGGCCAGGCGACCCTCATCAGCCGCGGTACCTACCTGCTGCCGGGCAGCGGGCAGGTGAGCTTCGACCTCTACGGCGACGACTGGAAGCTCCCGGCCGGCCACCGCGTCGGCGTGCTGCTCACCTCGTCGAACTCGGAGTGGTGGCTGCACCGCCCGACGCTCCAGCCGGTCACCGTGAGCTCCGCGTCGATCTCGCTGCCGTGGCGCTCGTGCGAGGGCGGCGCCGCGATCGAAGGCGGCCCCTCGATCAAGCTCGACTCCTACAAGGCCGCCGCTCCGTTCACGGTCGATGGCGCCACCATCAGCGCCGCCACGGATCCCGCTTTCGCGCTGCCCGGAGCGCTGGGCGCGTGCAGCTGACGTCGTCCTGACGGCGTCCACGCCGGCGGGGGCGACTGGACCCGCCCCCGCCGGCACTCTTCTTGCGCGTCATTTGTTGCGTTCGCGGGGTCCCGTGTGGCAGGCGGGTGGAGATTCCGGGGGGTGTGCGCCTAGCTCACCGGTATGTGGCGAGTTAGAGTCGCATACCCCCCGACCTGGGGCTGGCGGAGCTGGCCGGGAGGCAGTGGGGGGTGGTGTCGCTGGCGCAGCTGCGGGCCTTGGGGATCCGGCGCTGCGGGCGTGACGCGGCGGGTGCAGGCGCGGGCGGTTGCGCCGGGTGCATCGCGGCGTCTACGCCGTCGGCGGGGCGGTGCTGCCGCGCGAGGGGCGGTGGCTGGCGGCGGTCATGGCCTGCGGGCCTGGCGCGGTGCTCAGTCACGTCAGCGCCGCGGTGCATTGGAACCTCCTCCAATACGAGCCACCGCGCCCCGAGGTGACCGCCCCCGCGTCGCGCAAAGGCGTCCCGGGGATCCGCCTGCACCGCTCTCGTTCCCTCGATGCCCAGGACACCACCAACCACCAGGGCATCCCGACCACGACGGTGCACCGCACGCTCCTCGACATCGCGGCGCAAGTCCCGACAGCATCACCTCGAGCGAGCGCTGGCGCAGGCCGAGCGGCTGCAGCTCTACGACCACAGAGCCATCACAGCGACCATCGCGAGAGCCAACGGCCACCGCGGCACCAAGAGCCCTCAGCACAGCGATCGCCGACGACCCCCAGTTCACCCGCGGCGAGCTCGAAGCGCGCATGCGCAAGCTCGCCCGCGACCACGGTCTGCCGCAGCCCAAGTGCAACGTACGCCCTCGATGCCCCCGACCACCCAGGTCTCGAGGCCGACTGCTACTTCCCGACGCACCGCCTGGTCGTGGAGACCGACGGCTGGGACACCCACCGCACCCGCCAGGCGTTCGAAGCATGACCGCGCCAAGGACGCCGCCCTTACCGCCGCCGGCTACACGCGTCGTCCGCTTCACCTGGCGCCAGCTGCGCTACGACCCGCAGACCGTCGCGGACCGCCTCACAGCCATCCTCGCGCGCTACCGCCCCGCCAGCGCCTCCCGGAACTCCGCGAGCTCGGACTCCTCGATCGAGTAGCCGTGCTCCGGCCCCGGATACTGTCCGGAGCGCACGTCGTCGGCGTACGCCGCGACGCCCGCGACCATCTCGTCCTGCAGCGACGCGTAGCGCTTGACGAAGCGCGCGCCGAGGCCCTCGCGGATGCCCAGGAGGTCGTGGAAGACGAGCACCTGGCCGTCGGTGGCCGGGCCGGCGCCGATGCCGATGACCGGGATCTCGATGCGCGGCATGAGCTCGGCGGCGACGGCTGCCGGGATCGCCTCGAACACGAGGCTGAAGCAGCCGGCCTCCTGCAGCGCGAGCGCCTCGTGCGCGATGCGCGAGGCCGCGGCTGCCGTGCGCCCCTGCGCGCGGTATCCGCCCAGGGCGGTCGAAGTCTGCGGCGTCAGGCCGACGTGGCCCATGACCGGGATGCCCGCCTGCACGATGGCGCGCGCCCGCGCGACGCTGACCGGGCCGCCGCCCTCGAGCTTGACCGCGTCGCAGCCCGCCTCCTTGACGAAGCGGAAGGCCGTCTGCACCGCCTGCTCGTCGGAGACCTCGTAGGAGCCGAAGGGCAGGTCGCCGACGAGGAAGGGCGTGCGCAGCCCGCGGCGCGTGGCGCGCGCCAGCACGAGCAGCTCGTCGAGCTCGACCGCGACGGTGCTCGGATAGCCGAGCACGGTCATGGCACCCGAGTCGCCGACGAGGACGAGGTCGACGCCGGCCTCCTCGACCGCCCGCGCGCTCGGGAAGTCGTACGCGGTGACCATGACGATGGGCTCCCCGAGGCGCTTCTTCTCGAACAGCCGCGGCAGGGTCATCGGCAGGCGCGAGGCGTCGGCGGGGGTCTGGATGTTCGGGTGTGCGCTCATGGCGACTCAGCCTCCCGGCTGTCCGTTGGCGTTGAGGATCGTGTTGTCGATGAGACGGGTGCTGCCCACGCTGGCCGCGACGGCGACGAGCACCTGGCCGTCGACGCGCGCCACGGGGGAGAGGTCGTCCGGATGGACGAGCGCGAGGTAGTCGGGCTCGACGCCGCGCCCGCGCATCGCGGCCAGCGCGGCGGCGCGCAGGACCTCGGCGTCGCGCTCGCCGGCGCCCAGCGACGCCTCGGCGGCGGCCAGCGCGTCGCGCAGCGCCAGCGCGCGCTCGCGGTCGGCGCCCTGCAGATGGACGTTGCGGCTCGAGAGGGCCAGGCCGTCGGGCTCGCGCACGGTGGGGCAGACCTCGATGCGCACGGGCAGGTCGAGATCGCGGACCAGCGCGCGGACGACGAGGGCCTGCTGGGCGTCCTTCTGGCCGAAGAAGGCCACGTCGGGCCCCACCATGTTCAGCAGCTTGGTGACGACCGTGGTGACGCCGTCGAAGTGGCTCACGCCGCGGTGCTCGCCCTCGAGCGTCTCGGTCAGGCCGCTCACGTGCACCGTCGTCGCCGAAGCCCGGGCGGGTAGACCTCGTCGAGCGTCGGCGCGAAGAGCAGATCGGCCCCGGCCTCGGCGGCCAGCGCGGCGTCGCGCCCCTCGTCGCGCGGGTAGGCGGCCAGGTCGCCGGCCGCGTTGAACTGCGCGGGGTTGACGAAGAGCGACACGACGACCACGTCGCAGCTCGCGCGCGCGCGGCGGATGAGGCTCAGGTGGCCCTCGTGCAGGGCGCCCATCGTCGGCACGAGCCCGATGACGCGCTCGGCGCGCCGCGCGGGGCGCAGCTCGGCGCGCACGTCGGCGATCGTCCGCACCGTCCTCATGCCGCCGCCACCGCTCGCGTCGCGTCGGCCATCACGTCGTAGAGGTCGAGCAGCTCGGGGGTGCGCTCGCCGATCGCCTCGCGATGGCGCGCCACCGTCGCCTCGTCGCCGCGGACGATCGGCCCGGTCAGCGACGCGTCGCCCTCGACGGCCCACGCCTCGACCGCGGCGCGCACCAGCGGCACCAGCATCGCGCGCTCGACGCCGGCGGTCGCGGCCACGCGCGCCGCCGCCGACTCCAAGCGTCACCAGGAAGTTCGAGGCCATCGACGCCGCGGCGTGGTAGGCGACCCGGTCCTCGTCGCCGATCACGAACGGCCGCATGCCCAGAGCGAGCGACCGAGCCGCGGGCGACGTCGAGCGCGCGCGGCGTCGTGCCCGCCGACGGCGCAGCCCGCGCCCGCGAACGCGCCGCCGGCGCGGGTGACGGTCATGAGCGGGTGCAGCCCGAAGCCTTCGTGCGGGGCGAGCGACGTCGAGCCCGGTCGCGCCCGAGCAGTGCCCGACGAGCGGGCCGGGCTCGATCGCGGCCGCGGCCGCCGCGATCTGGGCGTCGGGGACGCAGAGCAGCACCGCGTCGGCGCCCGCGCCGGTGTAGCCGCGCCCATGCGGAGCCGGGGCCCGCAGCGCGGAGGCGAGGGCGCGGCCAAGGCGGCCGTCGCCCACGATGGCGATCGTTTCTTGCATCTGATGTCGGATCCAGCCCCCGAATCGGGGTGCCGGTCACTTGTGATGTAGACAAAGAGTACCCCCTCGGTCCAACGGAGTTGCGCAGGTTGCGGCTTCTTCGCGCAAGCCCGCCCGGAGGTGTGTCTACGCTTGCATCGTGCCGCCTTCGAAGCAGGAGCGCCGGGAGGCGCTCAAGGCCGTCTACCACCAGGCGCGGGACTGCACCCGCTGCCCCCAGCTCGCCGCGACCCGCACCACCGTGGTCTTCGGCTCGGGCAACGCCGACGCCGACCTGATGTTCGTCGGCGAGGCGCCGGGACGCAACGAGGACGAGCAGGGGCTGCCCTTCGTGGGGCAGGCCGGCAAGCTGCTGGACAAGCTGCTCGACGAGATCGGCCTGCAGCGCAGCGACGTCTTCATCGCCAACACGCTCAAGTGCCGCCCGCCCGGCAACCGCGATCCCCATCCCGAGGAGATCGACAACTGCCACGAGTACCTCCTGCGCCAGGTGGAGCTGATCGAGCCGCGCGTCATCTGCACGCTGGGGAACTTCGCGACCAAGCTCCTGCGCGCGGACCCGACCGGCATCACGCGCCTGCACGGGCGCGACGAGGTGCGCGTCATCGGGACCCGCGCGGTGCGCCTGTATCCGATCTTCCACCCGGCGGCGGCGCTCTACACGCCGGCCAACGTCGAGCTGCTGCGGACCGACTTCGCCCGCCTGCCGGAGCTGCTGGCGATGGGGCCGCCGCCGCAGCCGGGCGGGGCGCAGGAGCCCCCCGACCTGCCCGAGCCCCGCGCGCTGCCCGACGTCCCCGAGCTCGAGCCCGTAGCCGTCGCGATCGACGATCGCCAGATGGGGCTGTTCTGATGGTCCACCCGTCGGCGGCGACCGGCTTCGCGCGCTCGGTCGAGGCCTACGAGCGCGCGCGCCCCGAGTACCCGCCCGAGGCGATCGCGTGGCTGGCGCAGGAGCTCGACCTGCGGCCCGGACGGACGGTGGTCGACCTGGCGGCGGGCAGCGGCAAGCTCACCCGGCCGCTGGCGGCGCTGGGCTGTGAGGTCATCGCCATCGAGCCGGTGGCCGAGATGCGCGCCGCCATCGGGCCAACGGCCCGCGCCCTCGACGGCACGGCCGAGGCGATGGCGCTGCCCGACGACAGCGCCGACGCCGTCACCGTCGGCCAGGCCTTCCACTGGTTCGACGGGCCCAGGGCCCTGGCCGAGATCGAGCGCGTCCTGCGCCCCGGCGGCGCGCTGGCGCTCGTGTGGAACCGGCGCCCGAGCGAGCGCTCGGCGCTGCACGCCGCGATCAGCGAGATGATCGCCCCCTATCGCGGCGACGCGCCCGCGCACGCCAGCGGCGCCTGGCGCGAAGCCTTCGCCGGGCGCGAGCTGACCGAGCGCCACTTCGAGTTCACCCAGCGCCTCGATGCCGACGGGCTCGCCGACCGCGTCGGCTCGACGAGCTTCGTGGCCGCCCTCGACGACGCGACCCGCGAGCCGCTGCTGGCGCGCGTGCGCGCCCTCGCGCCGGACGGGCCGGTCGACGTCCCGTACGAGTGCGAGATCCACGTCTGGCGCCCTTGACGTAATCGACCGCGGGGCGGAGCATCGCCGACGTGATGCGCGCCTCCGACCGCGATCGCGAGCGGGCCGTCGCCCTGCTGCGGGCGCGCTGCGTCGAGGGGTACCTGAGCGTCGACACCTTCGAGTACCGCCTCGGGCGGGTGCTGGGAGCGCGGTCGCTCGCCGAGCTGCGCGTCCTGGTCGCCGACGTGGCGCGCCGCCGGCGGACGTGGCCGCGCCTGCGCGCCGTACGGGCCGCACGCGGCGCCGCCGTGCCCCTCCCGGCCGAGGGGACGATCGTCGTCGGGCGCAGCCGCGGCTGCGACGTCGTCCTGCCCCAGCCGACGGTCTCGCGCCAGCACGTCGAGCTGCGCGCGCTCGACGGCGCGTGGCTGGCCGTGGACCTCGGCTCGAGCAACGGCACGTGGCTCATGGGGCGGCGCGTCGGCCGCGCCCGCGTGACACCGGGCGACGAGCTGGTGCTCGGGGACTGCCCCGTGGTGCTCGAGCCGGCGGACGGCTAGGGCGCCAACGGATCGGGCCCCGGGTCGCCGCCGGCGGCCGCGACCGCGAGCCGCTGCACGAAGTGCGGCCAGCCGCGCCCGAACCCGGCGCGCAGGTCGGCCGGGAGGTCGCGGTGCTCGATCTCCACCTGCGTTCCGCCGCCGGCCGGGCTCAGGCGCACCTCGACCGTGCTCGCGCCCGGGGGCAGGCGGTCTGACCCGGCGTGGCCCCAGCTGATGAGCAGGCGATGGGGCGGCTCGACCTCGAGGTAGCGCCCGCGGACCGGGACGCCGTTGATGTCGACCTCGAAGGCGCCGCCCGGCGTCGGCTGCAGCACTGCGTAGTCGCCCATCCAGCGCACGAGCGCCTCGGGGGAGGTGAAGTACTCGAAGACCTGCTCGGGCGCGGCCTCGATGTGCACCGAGGCCGTGAGCGGCTCAGCCGCCATCGCCGGACTCGACGGCATCCTTGAGGCGCTGCAGGCCGGCGGGCCACAGCTCGGCGAGGAACGCCTCGAGCGACTCGAGGCCCTCCGGGCGCACCACGTAGAGCCGGCGCCGGCCCTCGGCGCGGACGGCGACGAGGCCCGCGTCCTTGAGCACGTGCAGGTGCTGGGAGACCGCCTGCTGGGTGATGTCGAAGTGCTCGGCGATCTCGTTGACCGAGCGGGGGCCGTCGCGGACGAGCAGGAGCATCGCCCGCCGGCGCGGCTCGGCCAGGGCCGAGAAGGCCGCCTCTGCGCTCACGGGGCGGATGCTATCGACAAGCCTTGACTTGTACAAGACGGGACTTGTATAACGCCCACCATGCCCGATGTGACCGCCAAGCACTTCGACGAGATGGAGGCGGCCCTCGGCGGCGTCTTCGTGCGCGTCCGCGCCGAGCTCGGCGTCGGCGCCTTCGGCCTGCAGGTCATCAACCTGCCCCCGCACTTCGACGAGCCCTACGCCGAGCATGCCCACGAGGGCACGGACTACGAGCCGGCCAACCACCGCCAGGAGGAGGTCTACGTGCCGCTCTCGGGCCGCGCGACGATGGTCCTCGGCGACGAGCGCGTGGACCTCGTGCCCGGCATGGCCGTGCGCGTCGGCGCGGCGCAGATGCGCAACTTCCTCACCGCCGACGAGCCCTTCCGGATGCTCGCCATCGGCGGCGTGCCGGGCGAGCCCTACGCCGCGCCGCCGTTCACCGAGCTCGGCGCCGGCGATCGCCCACCGGGGCGCTGACGCTCAGGCCCGGCGCAGGAGCGCGTCGCCGGTGGGCGTGCGCGAGTAGAGGACGCGCCGCCCGTCGCGCGTCGCGCGCACGAGCCCGGCGCGCCGCAGGACGCCCAGGTGCTCGTTGACGCCGGCCGCCGAGGCACCGAGGCGCCGCGCCAGGTCGCTCGTGGCCGCCGGCGTGCCCAGCGTCGCGAGGATCGCCGCGCGGCGGCGGCCGAGCAGGGCCGCGAGCGCCTCGCCGTCGCCGTCGCCGTTCGCGGCAGGCGTCCACAGCGATCCCAGCCCGCGCGGCGTGTAGATGAGCGCGGGCTGCCACGGCTCGTCGAACATCGCGAAGACCCGCGGCCAGGCGAAGGCGGCGGGGACGAGCAGCAGCCCGCGCCCGCCCAGCTCGACCTCCTGCTCGTAGGGGCGATCGATCTCGAGCGCGCCGTCGCGCCAGTGGACCTGGTGATGGAGGTCCTCGAAGACCTCGATGGCGCCGCCCGCGGTCAGTCGCCGCGCGCGGTGCAGGATGTCGTCCTCGAGCGCGGCGCGGATCTCCGGCCACCACGGCGCGATCGCGCGCTCGAAGTACTCCGCCATCATGTCGGTCAGCTCGGCGAGGCCGCGCTGCGGGTCGTCGAGCAGCGCCCGCGCGGCATCGGGGACCGCCGCGCCCTCGAAGCGCCAGCCGACCTCGCGCGCGACCTGGTCGTGCGGCGTCGCGCGCACGCGCGCGAGCTCGTCCTCGAGCTCGGCCAGCGGCGTCGTCGGCGGCGGCGCCACGAAGTCGGGCGCGTAGCCGTGCAGCGACGAGCTGGCGAGCAGGTCGATGAGCTCGAAGTCGAAGCCCTCCAGGCGCCGGCGCGCCGCGCGCGCCCACGGCAGGTGCAGCGAGTGCGCGGCGGGGTCGCGCAGGACGTCGGTGCTCCACGTCAGGTCGAAGAGGGGCGAGATCGCAAAGCGCGTGCGAACCAGGTCCTCGTGGCCGAAGCGGAAGCGGATCACGGCCCGATTCTGCCGCAGCCTTCGGCTGAGAGCGAATCGTCAAAGGGCGCGCACGCTGCGCAGCGGGCCAACCCGGCCCCCGCGGGGAGCTACGCCGCGAGCTCGAGCAGCGTTCGCGCGGGGCGGTGCTCGGGGTGCTTGGCCACCGTCTGCATCAGCGCCGCCGACCACGGCCGGGTCGAACTGCTCGCCCGAGCAGCGCTCGAGCTCGGCCACCGCGTCGGCGACGGGCAGCGCCGCCCGATACGGGCGATTGGTGGTCATCGCGCTGTAGGCGTCGCAGACGCAGATGATGCGCGCGGCGAGCGGGATGGCCTCGCCCGCGATGCGGTCGGGGTAGCCGCCCCCGTCCCAGCGCTCGTGGTGGTGGCGGACGATGATCCCCACCTCCGAGAGCACGCCGCCGACGCGCTCGAGCATCTCCTGGCCGTCGACGGGATGGCGCCTGATGACGTCGAACTCCGCGTCGGTCAGCTTGCCGGGCTTGTTGATGATCTCGTCGGGCACGCGGATCTTGCCGATGTCGTGCAGCAGCGCGGCGAACTCGAGGTTGCGCCGGTCGCGCGCGTCGAGGCCGAGGGTGTCGCCGACGGCGAGGGCGAGCGCCACGACGCCGTGGCTGTGCTCGCCGCCGGTGTAGGCGTCGTCGGCTTCGAGCAGGTCGCTCATCAGCAGCGCGGTCCCGCGGTAGGCGTGCGACAGCGCCAGCGCGTTCTCCATGCGCGTGCGGCGCTCGCGGGCGAAGAGGGCGAGCAGGCCCATGAGGGGCAGGACGAAGGCGACGGCGAGGGGCTGGCGCTCGCCGGCGACCCCGGCGAGGACGCCCACCGGCGTGAGCGCGGCGTCGACGGCGAAGACCCACACGAAGAGGCGCAGCGTGACCAGCGGCGGGACGCCGTGGGAGAGCTTGTCGCGCAGGATCGTCACGCCGGCGTCGCAGACCGCCTGGGCGACGAGGGCGAGGGCCAGCACGGGCCAGTCGTCGAGGCCGATGCGGCCCGGCGCGAGCAGCGCCACGACCACCGCGGGCCCGACGGCGTAGACGGCGTCGGCGAGGACGAAGACCAGGCGCGTCGGGTGGACGGCGCCGCGCAGATAGCTCGGAAGGCGGCCGACGAGGAAGCTGGCCGCGACGAGCAGGGGGACGAGCGCCGGCGGAGCGAGCAGCAGCATCGGCATGAACACGAGCTGGCTGGGGACCGTGTAGCCGGGGCCGACGTCGAACTGGACCCGCTGGGTCGAGGGCGTAGGCGGCGATGAGCGCGATCGCGCCCAGCGGCGACAGGGCTCGCGCGGACGGTGCCAGGAGCGCGAGCGCGACGACCGCGACGAGCAGCAGGGCCCCCAGGCCGGCGTCCGTGCGCAGCTCGCGCCGGGACAGCGGAGCCGTCTTACGGGTCGACGCAGTCCTCGATGAGCTGCTCGACGTAGGGGTCGTCCTCTGCAAGGGCCATGGCGCACTCCCTTCATCGGCGCGCGCGAGGGGGCGAAGCACCTCTCTTTGGACGTATGTATGGCGCCGTTCATCGCAGGCTCATGGCCGTTGGGCGCAACGCCGATGCCGCCGGTGGCCGCTCTTCGCAGGCCGGTCGTCAACTTCAAGGGGGAAACGCTTATGGCAGGGATGCGACTGCTGCGCCGGGGACTTCCGGGCCTGCTCGCCGTACTGGCGCTCGGCGCGATGCCCGCCGCCGCGTCGGCCGATGGACTCACGCTCGGGCTCGACGGCTGCCCGGCCCGGCCCACGCAGCAGGTGTTCGCGCGCTGGCTGGACTTCAGCAACTACACGCTCGTGCCGGGGGGCACGTTCGAGGGCTCGCTCAGCGGCTGGAAGCTGAGCGGCGGCGCGAAGGTCGTCTCGGGCAACGAGTCGTTCAACGTGCACGGCGCTGGCGAGAAGCTCGCCCTGTCGCTGCCCAGCGGCAGCTCGGCGACGACGCCGGCGATGTGCATGGCCGTGCTCGACCCGACGCTGCGCTACTTCGCGGCCAACGACGGCGGGCTGCTCTCGCTGCTCACCGTTCAGATCCTCTACTACCCGCCGGGCGGCGGCGTGATCACGCTGCCGCTGGGCCTCAACCTCGGCGGCAAGTCGTGGGCGCCTTCGCTGCCGACCGTCGTCGCCGCGAACCTGCTCGGGGTGCTCAACGGTGGCGACGCGCAGGTGGCGTTCCGCTTCACGCCGACCGGGCTCGGCGCGAAGTGGCGGATCGACGACGTCTACGTCGACCCCCGCGCCAGCCACTAGATCCGGCTGCGCCAACGCGGTGCGGCGGTGGCCATCCGCCGCGCGGCGCGCAGCGCGCGCAGGGCCGCCATGTTGCGGCCCCGCTCGCGTCCCACGGCGGCGCGTAGGCCGAAGGTCAAGGCCTGCGCGCCGTCGTCGTATCGCAAGGCCCGCGCCCCCAGGCGCGCGCCGACCACCTCGCGCCGGCGCCGCGCCTGCAGGTCGAAGGCCTCGCCGCCGAACTCGCGCGCGGTGCTGCGCCCGCCGAGGTGGCGGACCACGACCTCGGGATGCAGGACGGTGGGCACGCCCGCGGCGTGCGCGCGCAGGCACAGGTCCATGTCCTCGTAGAACAGGAACGCGTCGGGGTCGAAGGGACCCAGCCGACGCAGCAGGGCGGTCGGCGCCGCCAGGCAGGCGGCGATGGCCCAGCCCACGCGCCGCGGTCGGCGGGCGCGGTGGGGCTGGGGCAGCGCGCGCGTGGGCAGGACGGCGCGCACGAGCGCCATCGGGCCTCCCGGCAGCGGGTGCGCGCTGCGCTGCAGGGCTCCGTCGGCCTCGATCAGCCGCGGGACGAGCAGCGCCTCGCAGCCTGCCGCGCGCCCGGCCAGCTCGGACAGCCCCGCGTCGAGCAGCTCGCAATCGGGATTGAGCAGCACGGTGACGGCGTGGCGCGCCGCGGCCACGCCCGCGTTGCTGGCCGCCCCGAAGCCCGGGTTGCCCTCGAGCACGACGACCTCGGCGCCGGCGGCCTGCGCCAGCGCGGGCCCGTCGTCGCTGGACCCCGAGTCGACGACCACGATCTGCGTGCCGGACGGCAGGTGCTCGCGCAGCGAGGGCAGCAGCCGCCGCAGCTCGGGGGCCGAGTCGTGCAGCACGGTGACGATCGTGAAGCTCACGACGCGGCCTGCGTCAGCAGCGGGTGCAGCGCGGCCGCCGCTCGCTCCCAGGTGTACAGAGCGGCGCGCTCGCGCGCGGCGGCGCCCAGGCGGGCGCGCAGGGCGTCGTCGCCGCCGATGCGCAGCAGCGCGTCGGCGAGCGCGCTCACGTCGCCGACCGGCACGCGCAGCGCGGCGTCGCCCAGCGTCTCGGCGAAGCACGCGAGGTCTGAGACCACGGCGGGCGTGCCGTGGGCCGCGGCCTCGAGCGCCACCAGTCCGAAGCCCTCCAGGTACGACGGGGCCACCACGGCCAGCGCTCCGGCGTACAGCGCGGCCAGCTCGGCGTCGTCGACGCGGCGCAGGCCGTCGCCGACGACGACGAGCTCGCGCGTCGAGGCCGCCGGCGCGTGCGCGCTCGTGAGCGGCGATGGCGACGTCGAGCGCCTTGCGCGGATCGCGGGCGCCGACGAAGAGCAGGTAGCGATCGGGGGCGGCCACGGGTGCGCTGGCGGTGGCCGCCGAGGGCGCGCCGTCGACCCCGGGTGAGACCACGGTCGCCTGCACGCCCCACGCCGCCTCCAGCTCGGCTGCGACCGCGTGCGAGTCCGCCGTCACCGCGGCCGCGCCGCGCGCGAGCGCCCGCGGGCGCGCCAGGCGATGCCAGGCGCGCTCGTAGGCGCTGAAGTCCTGCGGGCGGCGCTCCCAGGAGCGGTCGTGGACGGTGAGCACGTAGCGGGCGCCGGGCGCGACCGGGGCGGGAGCGGGCACCCAGGCGACGTCGACCCCGCCGAGCAGGCCGGCCAGCGTGGGGCGCCCGGCGACGGCCGCGGCGCCGAACAGCGCGCGCCCGCCGAGGCGGTGGCGCACGAGCGTCACGCGGGGATGCACCGGTGCGACGGGGGTGCGCCCGGGGACGAAGGCCAGCCACTCGTCGTCGCCGTGGCCATCGGCCAGCGCGGCCAGCAGCCCGCGCGTGAAGCGCGCCACGCCGCGCCCGGCGAGCAGGGCGCGCGCGTCGACACCCACCTTCATCGTGACCGGACGGTATAGGCTCGCGCGCCTATGCAGGAGGGATCACGGGTCGCCCTGGTGCACGACTTCCTCGTGGACGTGCGCGGGGCAGAGCGCGTCTTCCTCGCCCTTTGCGATCTCTTCCCGCAGGCGGACCTGTTCACCGCGGTCTACGACGAGGAGGGGACCGAGGGCCGCTTCGCGCACCGCGCGGTGCACACCTCCTACCTGCAGCGCCTGCGGCCCAGCGCCCGCACCTTCCGGGCCCTGCTGCCGCTGTACCCGGCCGCGATGGAGTCGCTGGACCTGCGCGGCTACGACCTCGTGATCTCGAGCTCGAGCGCGTGGGCGCACGGCGTCATCCCCGACGAGGACGCCGTCCACGTCTGCTACTGCCACAACCCGTTCCGCTACGCGTGGAACGCGCGCCAGGAGACGCTCTCGGCGCGCGGCCCGCTGGGGCGCGCGGCGCTCGGCGCGGTCTTCCAGCGCTGGCGCCAGTGGGACTGGATCGCGGCGCAGCGCGTCGACGCCTACGTCGCCAACTCGCACACCACCAAGCGCCGCGTGGCCCGCTACTTCGGCCGCGAGGCGACCGTCCTGCACCCGCCGGTCGACGTCGAGCGCTTCACGCCGGCCACGCCGGGCGAGGCCTACGTCGTGCTCTCCGAGCTGATGGCCCACAAGCGCATCGAGGTCGCCGTGCGGGCGTTCAACCAGCTGCGCCTGCCGCTGCTGGTCGTCGGCAACGGCCCCGACGCCCGTCGGCTGCACCGGATGGCCGGCCCGACGGTGAGCTTCACGGGCCGGGTCAGCGACGCCGAGGCGGCGCGCATCCTGGCGCGCGCCCAGGCGCTGGTCGTCACCGCCACGGAGGAGTTCGGCATCGCCGCCGTCGAGGCCCAGGCCGCCGGCCGGCCCGTCATCGCGCTGCACGAGGGCGGCCTGCGCGAGACCGTGATCGAGGGGGAGACGGGCGCCTTCTTCGACGCGCCCGAGCCCGAGGCGCTGGCCGAGGTCGTCCTGGCCTTCGACGCGCTGGCCGTGGACCCCGCGGCGTGCGTGGCCAGCGCGCGGCGCTTCGACACCGCGCACTTCCGCCGCGGGCTGCGCTCCGTCGTCGACCTCGCGCTCGACGGGCTGGGCTCGCGCCGCGTGGCGCGGCGCCGGCCGCCACGCCGCTCGCGCGGCCTGGCGCGCCCGGTGTGAGCCGCCGCGAGCTCGCGGCCGGCGCGCTGCTGGCCCTCGGCGCGGCGGCCCTGTCGGCCTTCACCATCCTGCGCGGCTACGGCCCGCACGACGAGGGGCTGATGCTGGCCTGGGCGCGGCGGATCGCCGATGGCCAGTGGCCCTACCGCGACTTCTGGTCGAACTACGCGCCGGGCCAGCCGCTGCTGCTCGCGGCGCTGGTCAAGCTCTTCGGCCCGTCGCTGCTGTGGTGGCGCATCGTGCGCGTGGCGATCGACGCGACGGTCTCGGTGCTCGCCTTCGCCTACGTGCGCCGCGAGGCGGGCACGGGCTGGGCCCTGGGCGCGTGGGTGGCGGTCGCGGGGGCGATGGCGTGGCCGAGCGGCCCCGGACCCAACGCGCCGGCGCTCGCGCTCGGCCTCGGCGCGCTGCTCCTCGCGCGCCGGGCGCCGCTGGGCGCCGGAGCGCTCGCCGGCCTGGCCTTCTTCGTGCGGCCGGAGATCGGGGCGGCGGCGGCGCTCGGAGCCGTGCTCGAGGCGCGGCGCGCGGGCGCGGGGGAGGGGCGCGGTGCTCGCGGCGCCGCGCGCGTCGCGATCGCGGCGACGGCCGTCGCGGTGCTCGCGCTCGCGCCCTTCGCCATCGTCGCCGGGGGGGCGATGGCCGACCAGGTGGTCGGGTTCGCCTCGGTGCAGGACCTCCAGCGGCTGCCCTTCCCGCTGGACTACGACGGCGGCTTCGATCCCAACAAGCTGCTCGAGTTCTACCTGCCCGCGATCCTCGTGGCCGGCAGCGCGCTGTGGGCCGGCTGGGCCCTCGTGCGCCGCGACGGCTTCGCCCTGGCGCCCCTGATCGCGGTCGGGGTCGCCTACCTGCTCGCCCGCACCGACGAGTTCCACCTCGTGCCGCTGTCGGTCGCGCTCGCCATCGCGCTGGCGTGCGCGGCCGGCCGCGAGACGCAGGCGCTGCCGCGCGCCGCGCTCGGCGTGGCGCTCGCGCTCGTCGCCGTGCACGGCCTGGAGCGGCGAATCGGGCAGGCGCTGCACCCGCCCGCGCTGGCGGCGATCCCGGCGCAGGCCGCCGATGGCGTGCGCACGGCGCCGGCCGACGCCGCCGCGCTGCGCGCCCT
Source organism: uncultured Actinomycetes bacterium (assembly GCA_963816845.1). Taxonomy (GTDB): domain Bacteria; phylum Actinomycetota; class Thermoleophilia; order Solirubrobacterales; family Solirubrobacteraceae; genus JAOPZW01. Next base: position 141,226 of record CAWFMR010000013.1, read on the forward strand.
GATCCCGTACGTCCGGGCGCGCGCGCCCGGTGGGTCGCCGGTGCTCGTCGCCCCGCCGCGCTATGACCGCGTCCGCGTCGGCGACCCGATGCTCAACGTGCTGCTCGACCGGCCCAACCCGACGCGCTACGACGTCGTGCAGCCCGGCGTGGTCACGACCGCGAAGGTCCAGCGCGAGATGGCGCGCGACCTGCGCCGCGCGCCCGTCGTGGTGCGCTGGCTGTCGGCGCTGGCGCGCGAGCGCGAGCCCAACGGCTCGGGGCGGTCGAGCGGCGTGTTCGTGCTCGACCGCGCCATCGCACGCGGCTACCGGCCGGCGGCGCGATTCGGTGACTATGTGGTGTTGGTGCGCCGGTAGGAGTGGACGGCGAGCCGAGCGGTATGGGACCCTCGACGAGCAGCATGGCCGCCGAACCGACCGTCATCCGAGGCGCTTGTCCCCACGATTGCCCGGACACCTGCGCGTGGGAGGTCACGGTCCGCGACGGCGTGGCCGAGAAGCTCGTCGGGGTCAAGGAGCACCCGTTCACCCGCGGCGGGCTGTGCGCGAAGGTCAGCCACTTCCTCGAGCGCACGTACAGCCCCGATCGGCTGCGCCAGCCGCTGATGCGCACGGGCCCCAAGGGCTCGGGCGCCTTCGAGCCGGTCTCCTGGGACGTCGCGCTCGGGCACATCGCCGAGCGCCTGCACGCCGTCGTCGACGAGCACGGCGGCGAGGCCGTGCTCCCCTACAGCTTCGCCGGCACCCAGGGGCTCGTGCAGGGCGCCTCGATGGACCGGCGCTTCTTCGCGCGCCTGGGCGCCTGCCGGCTGGAGCGCACGATCTGCGGGCAGGCGGCCGCCGCCGGGCAGCTCGAGGCCGCCGGCACGCTCGTCGGCCTGCGTCCCTTCGACCTCCTGCACAGCCGCTTCATCGTGCTGTGGGGGACGAACACGATCGTCACCAACCTGCACCAGTGGCCGATCGTCCAGCAGGCGCGCAAGGCGGGAGCGCGGGTGGTCGTCATCGATCCGCTCCTCACGCGCACGGCCGCCGCGGCCGACTGGCACGTGCGCCCGCTGCCGGGCACCGACGCCGCGCTGGCGCTCGGGCTCATGCACGTGATCGTGGCCGAGGACCTGCACGACGCCGAGTACGTCGCCGCGCACACCGAGGGCTTCGAGCGCCTGGCGGCCGAGCTCGCGGCCTGGTCGCCCGCGCGCACCGAGGAGGTCACCGGCGTCGCGGCCGACGAGGTGGTGGCGCTGGCGCGCGCCTACGCCACCACGCGCCCGGCGGCGATCCGCCGGCTGATCGGCATCGAGCACCACCGCGAGGGCGCGCGGATGGTGCGCACGATCTCCTGCCTGCCGGCGCTCGTCGGGGCGTGGCGCGAGCGCGGCGGCGGCATCCTGGGCCCGACCGCGTGGGCGGCCTACAGCCCGCTCGACCAGGACGCGCTGGCCGGTCCGCAGCCCGACACGCGCGCCGTCAACATGGTCCGCCTCGGGCACGCGCTCACCGAGCTCGACCCGCCCGTCCACGCGCTCGTGGTCTACAACTCCAACCCGGCGACGACGGCACCCGACAGCACCCGCGTCATGCGGGGTCTGGCGCGCGACGACCTCTTCACCGTGGTCCTCGAGCACTTCATGACCGACACCGCCCGCTACGCCGACGTCGTGCTGCCGGCGACGACGCAGGTCGAGCACGTGGATCTCGTGCCGGCGTGGGGGCACACGTACGTCACCTACAACGAGCCGGCCATCGCGCCCGTCGGCGAGGCGCTGCCCAACACCGAGATCTTCCGGCGCCTGGCGCGCGCCATGGGCTTCGACGGCGAGGCGTTCCAGGCCACCGACGAGGAGCTCGCGCGGGCCGCGCTCGCGGGCGCCCGGGCGCCGCTGGACACGATCGACTTCGAGCGCCTGCGCGAGGTGGGGTGGGCCGAGGCGGACCTGCCCGAGGACTTCATGCCGTTCGCGCAGGGCGGCTTCGGGACGCCGTCCGGGCGCTTTCGCCTGTGGTCCGACGGGCTGGCGCCCGGCTTCGACCCGCCGCCGGGCGACGACGAGCCGCTGGCGCTCGTGACCGCCAAGAGCGCCCACCACTTCCTCAACTCGACCTACGCCAACCTGCCGCGCCACCTGGCCGGCGAGGGCGAGCCGCTGCTCGAGCTGCACCCCGACGACGCCGCGGCGCGCGGCATCGCCGACGGCGACGTGGTCCGGGTCAGCAACGCTCGCGGCGAGGTCGTCGCGCGGGCGCGGCTCGGCGACGTCGTCCGGCCCGGGGTGGTCGCGCTGCCCTCCGGCTGGTGGGCCTCGCGCAGCCCGGGCGGCACCATGGCCAACGCGCTGACGACGCCCGAGCTCACCGACCGGGGCGGCGGCGGCGCCTTCCATTCCGCTCGCGTCGAGGTCGCGCCGGTGCGCGAACCGGTCGCCGCGGGCACCAACCCGGCAAGTCATCCAGCGGAGGTCCCATGACCAGGAGCCGAATCTTCAAGCTCGCGCTGCCGGCGGCGGTCGTGCTCGGCGCGGGCACGGCCGTGGCGATCGCGGCCATCCCGTCGTCGAACGGCGTCATCACGGCGTGCCGAGTGACGACCGGGACGACCCCGGGCCAGCTGCGGGTCATCGACACGGAGGCGACTCCGCCCCAGACCTGCACGACCGACGAGGCGACGGTGACGTGGAACCAGGCCGGGTCCGCCCGGGCCGCAGGGCGACCCCGGGCCGCCCGGCGACTCCGGGTCGGGGACGGACACCTCGGGCGGTGGCAGCGGGAGCACGCAGCCCTTCGACACGAGCCAGACCGGCGGCCCGTCGGCCGACATCTTCCTCGCGGTCGACGGGATCCCGGGCGACAGCAGCGACGCCCAGCACAAGAACCAGATCTCGATCGAGTCGTTCGCCTTCCTGGCCAAGCGGCCGTCCACGCGCACCGCCGGCGCCGTGCGCTTCTCCGGCCTGCGGCTGGACAAGGTCTACGACGTGTCGTCGCCCAGGCTCCTGTCCGCGGCCACGAGCGGGCGCCACCTCAAGAGCGCGACGGTGACCTTCAGCACCGGCAGCGACCCGGCCGGCACCAACGTCCTCACCTACAAGCTGAGCGACGTCGCGGTCTCGAGCTACGAGCAGGGCGGGGCGAATCCCGACACCAAGGCGCTCGGCTCGCTGGAGGAGGAGATCGGGCTCAGCCCGGCGCGGGTGCAGGTGACCGAGAAGACGTTCAGCTCCAACGGCAACGCCGGCCCGGTCGTGACCAGCAGCTGGCAGGTGCCCAAGAGCAGGCGTTAGCGGTCGCGGGCGCTGACGCACTCCGCGTGCGCATGCGGCGTTGTGCGTCCAACGGCTCATCGAGGGAAAGGGAGCCGCGGCTCATCGGACGCCGGAAGGCGGCCGGCCACCGCCTGCTCCCTTCCCCTCGATGCCCGGCTGCGGGCTGCCGCCGGACGCCGGCGGACGACTAGAGGTCGCGGCGGCCGAAGACGAACGCGCCCACGACGGCCACGAGGGCGAGGTAGAGCACGATCCACGGCAGCAGGAACGCGCCGGCGTCGTGCGAGCCGCCGAGCGGGCCGAGCTGGACGATGGCGCCGGTGACTCCGGGGATGTCCTGCACGAGCTGGCGCAGGGCGTCGCGGTAGAGCGCCTCGAAGGGCAGCGCCCAGGAGCCGGTGTTGGCGATCGTCTGCAGCGTGTTCGAGTTCAGCGCGTCGCCGATGGAGCCCAGCAGGCCCGCCAGCAGGCCCGCGCCGAAGATCATGAGCACGCCGATCCCGTTGGCGGTCGCGGTGAGGAAGATCGAGCCCAGCAGCGAGAGCGCCGCCACCACGACGACCGCGAGCGCGAGGCGCAGGCCGGCGCCGACGGGCGACTGGGGCCACCAGTCGCCCGCGATGCCGGTGATCACCACGGCCCCCGTGTAGACGACGGCCACATAGGTGAAGGCCACGGCCGAGGCGGCGAGGAAGCGGCCGGCCAGGTACTGGCGGCGCCCGAGGGGACGCACGATGAGCGGCTGCAGCAGCCCGGTCTCCGCGTCGCCGCGGACCGCCGAGAGCGTGAGGAACACGGCCAGGACCGCGCCGAGGAAGAGCGTGCCGAACATGGCGAGGCCGAGCAGGGTGGCGCCCGCGAGCGTCCGCCCGTCGAGGCCGAACTCGTTGTTGCCGAACCCCGTGACGTCCTTGAACAGCTCGCTCGCGCCCCACGCGTAGAGGCCGCCGAAGGCGAGCGTGAGGACCACGACGACCGCGAACACGCGCCGGCGCAGCGACTCGCGCAGCGCGTACGCGGCGACGACGAGGACGCCGTTCGGGCTCACGGGGTCCTCCCTCCTGGCGGTGTGGCACCCGGCAGGGGTGCCGGCGGGGGCGACCGGTCGGGCTCCACGACGGCCAGGTAGGCGTCCTCGAGCGTCGAGCGCACGAGGCGGACCTCGTAGATGCGCTCGCCGGCGGCGACCAGGCGCTCCACGATGGCCGGGACCTCGTCGCGCGTGGCGCCCTCGAAGCGCTGGGTCCCGGCCTGCGTCTCGACCTCGACGCCGTGCGGGCGCGACAGCTCGTCCGGGCGGCCCTCGGCCATCAGCTCGCCGTGGTCGATGATGGCCACCCGGTCGCACACGCGCTCGACCTCGCTGAGCAGGTGGGTGTTGAGCAGCACCGCGACACCACGGCGGCGCAGCTCGGCGAGCAGGTCGCGCACGATCCGCCGCCCGACCGGGTCGAGGGCGCTCGTCGGCTCGTCGAGCAGCAGCAGGCGCGGGCCGCCGACCAGCGCCTGGGCGATCCCGAGGCGCTGCTGCATGCCCTTCGACATCGCCTCGACGCGCCGCCCGCCCTCATCGCCGAGGCCGACCAGCCCCAGCAGCTCGGCGCGCTCGGCGGCGCCGCCGGTCGAGCCCGACAGGCGCTGGTGCAGGCGCAGCAGCTCGTCGGCGCTCGCCCAGCCGGGGAAGCGGAAGAGCTCGGCGAGGTAGCCGAGCGCGCCGCGCGCGGGCGGCGTCCCGGCCGCGGCACCGCACACGCGCACGGTCCCCGACGACGGGCGCACGAGGCCCGCGGCGCTCTTGACGAGCGTCGACTTGCCCGCGCCGTTGGGTCCGAGCAGGCCGACGAGCTCGGCCTCGCCGACGGTCAGGTCGACGCCGCGCAGGGCGGCGGTGGCGCCGTAGCGCTTGGCCAAGCTCCGGACCTCGAGCGCGGGCGTCACGAGCGGCGCCGGACGATAGCGTGCCCCGGCGTGGCGACCGTCCGCATCCGCAGGGGCCGCGCCGGCGACGCCGCGTTCGTGCTGGCGCTCTTCGACGAGGCCGTCGCCTGGCTCGTCGCGCGTCGCCAGCCCGGCCAGTGGGGCACCACGCCGTGGTCGGAGCGACCGAGCGCGGTCGGGCACGTGCAGAGGTGGTCGGAGGGCCCCGGCCTGCGCATCGCCGTGGACGCGGACGGGACGGCGGTCGGCGCGCTCGCCCTGGGCGTCCACCCGCCGCACGTGGAGCCCATCGACGAGCCCGAGCGCTACGTCGAGGCGCTCGTGACCTCGCGCCGGCACGCCGGGCGCGGCATCGGCGCCGCCCTCGTGGCCGCGGCGGCCGACGAGGCGCGCGAGAGCGGCGCGGCCGTGCTGCGCGTCGACTGCTGGGCGGGCGCTCCGCCACTCGTGGCCTGGTACGAGCGCCAGGGCTTCGAGCGCTCGGGAACGTTCGACGTCGACGGCTGGATCGGCCAGGTCTTCGCGATGCGGCTGTGACCTAGGATCCCCGCGTGGTCGTGCGGCTCGCCATCGTCGTCGTCGCTGCCGCGGCGATCGTGCTCCTGGGCGCTCGCCTGCGCGACCACGACCGCTGCGACTCCGCGCTCACAGCCGTCGCGACGCACACCGGCACGCTGACCTCGAGCTGCCGCGACCCCGACGTGGTCGCCGGCGCCTCGGCGCAGCTGCTCACGGCCGGCAAGCGGGACGCCGGCCTGCGGCTCGCGCGGGAGAGCGTGCGCCGCGAGCCCGCGAGCTTCATCGGCTGGGTCGCCCTGGGGCTGGCGCTGCGCGACCGCGATCCCGCCGGCTCGCGACGCGCGCTCGCGCGCGCCAAGGCGCTCAACCCGCGCTGGCAGGGACTGCGGTAGAGGGCTTGCTCTCGGCCGCCGGGGTCGGCGGCGGGCGGCGGCGGTCCTTGAAGCGCAGGATCGGACGCTCGACGAGGTAGTAGCTGGCCGCCGCGATCGCCAGCGACACCGCGCCGAGCGAGAGCAGCAGGCTGATGAACGGCGACCCCGGGATGATGTCGTCGCCGCCCGCGTTGATGACCTTCGGCATCAGCGGCTGGTGCCAGAGGAAGACCCCGTAGGAGACGAGCCCGAACCACGCCAGCAGCGGGTTGCCGAGGACCCGGCGCGGCAGGCCGCGGCGCTGGTCGCCGAAGGCCGCGGGGAGCGCGAGCAGGAAGCCGATGAGGGGGAAGATCAGGTGCTCGGCCAGCCACTGCGCACCGTTGTAGGCCGGCGGCAGCGTGCGGCTCATGCCGAGCTGCGTGGCGTCCAGCCACCACAGGAAGGCCGCCAGCGCCCACGGCAGCCAGGCGTGGTCGGAGATCACGCGCACGACCCGCGACTCGCGCTCGCGACCGGCCAGGACCACCGTGGCCAGCGCGAGACCCATCCCGTAGGCGAACCAGTCGGCGTTGCCCAGCAGCAGGATGTCGACGCGGCTCTGCGTCCCGTGCACGGCGAAGGCGATCGTGCGCCAGCCGATCGAGAAGAGCGAGATCGCCAGCAGCGCGGCGACCTCGATGCGGACCATCGTGCGGGCCGGCCGCCCGCGCTGCACGCGGGTCATGAGCCACGCCCACAGCGGCAGCGCGACGTAGAAGGAGGCCTCGATGGCCAGCGACCACGCCGCGCCGATGCCGCACAGCGTCGTGGACAGCCGCGTGTTCTGCAGGAACCCGTAGTAGACCCACCAGTCGCCGGTGAAGACGCCGCAGAGCCCGACCGTCGCGGCCAGGACGGTGAGCGCCAGCCAGTAGGCGGGGACGATGCGCAGCACGCGCCGGCGCGCGTAGTCGCGGATCCGTGGCGGCGGGCGGCCCGCGAAGCGCGCGGCCAGGAACGGGCGGTAGAGCAGGAAGCCCGAGATGACGAAGAAGAAGGCGACGCCCATGTTCAGCCGCGCGGTGTAGGCCCCGAGCGCGTTGAGCCGGTTGAAGCTGGTGATCGCGGCCACGTGGGTGACGAGGATCGAGCCGGCCGCGATCGCGCGCAGGCCGTCGAAGAGCGGGAAGCGCGGGTTGCCCGGGGGCGGCGCGACGGCGTCGGGAGCGGCGTGGCTGCTCACGGTGCGGGCAGCTTACGCTGGACGCCGACGTAGGCTTGCGCGCGTGGCGCCCGCAGTCGGCTTTCGCGGACGGCTCGCGATCGTGGCGCTCGCCGCGCTGGCGATCCGCACCGCGGCGACGATCTATCACCGCGACTACCCGGTCATCGGCGACGCGCTGACCTTCCACCTCGAGGGCGGCCACCTCGCCCACGGCGAGGGCTTCCGGCGCGTCTTCGAGGACGTCCCGACGGCCGAGCACCCGCCGCTCTTCATCTGCCTGATCGCCCTCTTCACGCTGCTCGGCGCCGACGGCTTCCTGGCCCAGAAGCTCCTGCTCGGCCTCGTGGGCACCGTCACCGTCGTGCTCGTGGGGCTGCTCGCGCGCCGCGTCGCGGGCGACCGCGCCGGGCTCGTGGCGGCCGCGGTGGCCGCCGTCTACCCGCTGCTGTGGCTGGCCGACGGATCGCTCATGAGCGAGTCCCTCTACGGGGCGCTGATCGTCGCCGTGCTGCTCGCGGCCTACGCCTACTTCGATGCGCGCACCGTGCGGCGCGCGGCGGTGCTGGGAGCGCTCATCGCCCTGGCCGCGCTCACCCGCGGCGAGGCGCTGCTGCTCGTGCCGTTGCTCGGCCTCGCGCTCGTGGCCCGCGGCACGCTCACGCGACGCGAGCGGCTCGTGCACCTCGCCGTGCTCGTGGGAGCCTTCGCGCTCGTGCTCGCCCCGTGGTCGATCCGCAACGCGACGACGTTCTCCTCGCCCGTCCTCATCTCCACCAACGGCGAGGGCGTCTGGGTCGGCGCCAACTGCCATCAGACCTACTACGGGCCGATCATCGGCCTGTGGGACTTCCCGTGCTACGGGAGGACGCCGTCCGGCGACGAGGCCCAGCAATCGCGCGAGTACCGGCGTCGCGGGATGCAGTACATGCGCGACCACGCCGGGCGCGTCCCGCTGGTCCTCGCGGCGCGCGTCGGGCGCCTGTACGACGTCTTCCGGCCCGCGCAGATGCGCGTCTACGAGGCCAGCGAGGGCCGGCCGGCGCGCTCGGAGCGCCTCGGGGTCTGGCTCTTCTGGCTGATGGCGCCCTTCGCCGTCGCCGGGGCGTGGCTGCTGCACCGCCGCCGCCAGCCGCTCGCCATCCTGCTCGTCCCGGTGGCCATGGTCACGCTCACCGCGCTGCTGACCTACGGCTCCACGCGCTTTCGCTTCGCGGCCGAGCCGTCCATCGTCGTCCTCGCGGCGGTGGCCGTCGACGCGCTTCTGCGGCGCCGGAGCACGGCGTGAGCGACCGGCTGGACTTCCCGCGCGGCGAGCTGCGGGCACGGGTCGTGCGCGGGACGGTCGTCAACGCGACCGTGCTCGGCTTCGTCGACCTGCTCGTCCTGGCGCAGGGGCTCATCGTCACGCGCCTGCTCGGCCCCGAGGCGATCGGCCTCTACGGCGTGGTCACCGTGACGACGATGACGATCGTGTCGCTCAAGCGCGTCGGCATCGACGAGGCCTTCGTCGCGCAGGAGGTGGCCGACCAGGAGACCGAGTTCCAGCACGCCTTCACGCTCGAGCTGCTGCTGTCGGCGGGCTTCGCGCTGGTGCTGCTGGCGTCGGCGCCCGTGGTGGCCGCGGTGTACGACGACGACCGGCTGCTGGCGCTGACCGCCGCCACCGCCTACCTGCCGCTGGCCTTCGCGCTGCAGTCGCCGGCGTGGGTCTTCTTCCGCCGCATGGACTACGCGCGCCAGCGCCTGCTGCAGGCCGTGGTGCCGGTGGTCGCCTTCGCGGTCACCGTCCCGCTCGCCGCGGCCGGCGTGGGCGTGTGGAGCCTCGTCATCGGCCCGGCCGCCGGCAACCTCGCGGGCATCGTCGCCGCGCTCGCCGCCTCGCCCTATCGCCTGGCGCTGCGCTACGACCGCGCCGTGGCGCGGCGCTACCTGCGCTTCTCGGTGCCCGTCTTCGTCTCGCTCGTCGCGGCGCTCGTGGTCGCCCAGGGACAGATCCTCGCCTTCGACGTCGATCGCGGCCTGGAATGGGTCGGCTTCGTCACGCTCGCCGCGACGCTCTCGCGCTACATCGATCGCGCCGACACCATCGTCACCTCGACGATCTACCCAGCGATCTGCGCCATCCGCGACCGCACGCGGGCGCTCGAGGAGCTCTTCGTGCGCTCCAACCGCGCCACGCTGCTGTGGGTCCTGCCCGCGTGCGCGGGCGCCGTGCTCTTCGCCGGCGACCTCATCGCCTTCGTCCTGGGCGACGAGTGGCGGCCAGCCCGGGGACTCATCCAGGGGCTCGCGGTCGCCACCGCGATGGGCCAGCTCGGCTTCAACTGGTTCTCGTTCTATCGCGCGCACGAGCGCACCCGCCCGCCGGCCGTCGAGGCCGTGGTGGCGGCGGTGGCCTTCTGCGCGCTGGCGGTGCCGGGGCTCGCCATCGCCGGGGTGACGGGCTTCGTCGTCGGGCGCTGCGCCGCGGTCGCCGTGCAGCTCGGCGTGCGCGCGCGCTACGTCCGCGCGCTGCTGCCTACTGTGCGGGCGCGCGACCTGCTGGCGCGCCCCGCCGTGCCGACCGCCTTCGCCGTCGCGGGGGTGCTCGCGCTGCGCGCCGCCCTGTGGGGCTCAGGCCGGTCTGAGGCCCAGGCGGTCGCCGAGCTCGCGCTCTTCGGCGCCGTCGTCGTGGTGCTGACTCTGCGCCTCGAGCGCGGCCTCATCGCCGAGCTGATCGGCGCCGTCCGCCGCGCCGGCCCGGCAGAGCAGGAGCCCGGCGAGGGCGACGGCGACGAGGGTGACGGCGGGCATCTCCCAGTCCCAGTCCAGGCCGGCATGCAGGGCCCAGGTGAGCGCGGCGGCGGCGGGGCCGGCGGCCAGGGCCCGATCGGCGCGTAGGACGCTTCGCGCCGCCAGCGCGATCGCCGCCAGCACGGCGGCGAGCAGCGCGAGGCCGACGAGCCCGAGGTCGGCGAGGGTCTGCAGCTCGAGCGAGTGGGCGTTGCGCACGCGCTCGTCGATCGTGCGCCGGCGCAGCCACTCCACGGCGAACGCCCCCGGCCCGGCGCCGGCGATCGGATGGTCGGCGCCGACGTCGACCGCCACGCGCCAGTAGCTCAGGCGGTGGGTGCCGACGTCCGACAGCCGCGCGTTGGTCGCGCCGAAGGCGGCGTCGCGCGAGGGGCCTCCGCGCTCGGCGAGGACCACGGCGGCGTAGGGGAGCAGCGCGAGGGCGACGACCACCGCGACGACGGGCGCGGCGCGCAGGCGCAGCGGGGCCGGGCGCTCGTCGCCGCGGGCCTGCAGGAGCGCCGCACCGGCGGCGACGACCGCGAGCAGGCGCGAGGACCGCCAGGCCCTGCGCGGTGGCGTGGCCGGGGTGCAGGGCGCGCACCGCGCCGAAGGGCGCGGCCGCGGCGCCCGCGAGCGCACCGGCGCCGAGCGCGATCGCCGCCGCACGCAGCTGCGGGCGGCTGCGGTCGAAGGCGACGAGCGCCGCCAGGCCCGCGAGCAGGCACGCGATCGCGCCGCGCGAGAAGCTCAGATAGGCGCCCATGCCGAGCGGGGCCGCGGCGGCCGCGGCGGCGATGCGCAGCGCACGCGGGCGGGTGACGTCGCCGGCGAGGCGGGCGCAGAGCACGAGCCCGATCGCCGCCAGCGCGCCGGTCGCGTTCCAGTAGGTCATGGGCTGCTCCAGGCGCCCGCCCGCGCGCGCGGTGGCGTGCAGGTGCACGACGCCGGGGACCAGCCGCCCGCTCAGCCCGTAGCCGATGACCAGCAGCGCGCCGGCGGCGAGGGCCGGCTCGACCATGCGCGCCGCGCGCCGATCGCTCCAGGCCAGCGCGCCGGCGGCGAGCGCCGGCAGGTAGAGCAGGGCGAGCTCGAGCTCCTGATCGGCGCCGGCGGGGCTCGAGGACCAGCTCGAGGCGATCCACGTCCACGCCGCCAGCCCGGCCAGCGCGACGAGGGCGCCACGAGCGGCCCTCGCGCGCGGCAGCGGGGGCCCGGGGACGGCGAGGGCGGCCACGGCCAGCAGCGCCCAGGCGCAGATCGCGGCGACGAGCCGCGCTCCCTCGAAGAAGGCGCCGCTGAAGAACGCGAGCACGACTCCGAGCAGCAGGAGGCCGGCCTGCACGGCCGTGAGCGCTGCGCGGCGCATGGAGGCGCAGCGTACCCGGGCTAGCGCCCGGCACCGACGCGTCTGACCGCGCCGCGCAGGCCGACGCAGCCGACGCACCCGATGCAGCCGTGGCAGTTCACGCAGCCGATGCACCCGATGCAGCCCGAGCACGCCGACGTTGGCGATCCCGCCGAGGATCCCGGCGCTGGCCACGATCCCGGCGCTCGCGGCGACGCCCGCGCTGGCGACGATCGCTGCGCTCCCCGCGACCCCGGAGCTGCCGGCGATCGCGGCGCTGCCGGCGACCGCCGGCGCTGCCGACGACCGCGGCGCTGCCGGCGACGCCGGCGCTGCCGACGACTCCGGCGCTGCCCACGACGCCCGCGCTCCCGACGACCCCGGCGCTGCTCGTCACCCCGGCGCCGGCGCTCGTACCGGCGGCTCGGCTCGCGCCGCCTGCCCTTCCCCGCTGCTCGAACTGGTCGGCGTGGTCATGCGGGCAGGCTAGCCTCCCGGCCCCGTGAGGTGGCCCCGGCGCGACACCCTCATCCCGCTCGCGCTGGGCGCGCTGGCCTTCGTCGTCGCCTTCGTGCAGCGCCCGGGCCTCGAGGTGGCCGAGACGAAGGTCGATCTGCACGTGGCGCCGGGCTCGTTCCTGCGCGACGTGCTCAGCGCATGGACGCCGAGCGGCTCCCTGGGCCACGTCTTCGCCGGCCAGTACGGCGGCTACCTGTGGCCGATGGGGCCGTTCTTCGCCCTCGGCCACGCCCTCGGCCTGCCCGACTGGGTCGTCGGGCGGCTGTGGATCGGCGCGGCGCTGGCGCTCAGCGCCTGGGGGATGGTGCGCCTGCTCGACGCGCTCGGCGGGCGCCCGCGCGGCGCCGGCCACCTGGCCGGCGGGCTGCTCTACATGCTCAACCCGTACGTCGTGACCTACGTGGGGCGGACCTCGATCACGCTGCTGGCCACGGCGGCGCTGCCATGGCTGCTGCTGTGCGTGCACCGCGGGCTGCGCGATCCCCGCGGCTGGTGGTGGCCGGCGGCCTTCGCGCTGGTGCTGACCTCGACCGGCGGCGGGGTCAACGTCGCCGTGACCGCGTGGCTGCTGCTCGCGCCGGCCCTGCTGGTGGTCTACGAGCTGGGCTGGGGTGCGGTGCAGTCGGCCGCGGCGCGTGCGTTCGTGGTGCGGCTCGTGCCGGTGGCGGCGCTCGCCTGCCTGTGGTGGGTCGCGGCCGTGCTCGTCCACGCGCGCTACGGCCTGGACTTCCTGCCCTACACCGAGCAGCCGGGGACGATCTGGAGCACGACCTCGCTGCCCGAGTCGCTGCGCCTGCTGGGCTTCTGGACGAGCTACATCGGCGTCGGCTACACGGGCACGCTGCGCGCCTTCCAGGCCGACGCCGGCGTCTATCTGGGGCTGGCACCGGTCGTGGTGGCGACGCTGGCCATCCCGGCGCTGTGCCTGGGGTCGTTCGCGTGGACGCGGCGCGCGCGCTACGCGCCGTTCTTCCTCGCGCTCGTCCTCCTCGGCCTGCTGGTGATGGTCGTCGGCTTCCCCGAGGGGGCACCGCTGCGCCGCGCGGCGACCTTCACCTACAACCACGTGCAGGCCGTGCGCTTCCTGCGCACGAGCTACAAGGCGGGGCCGCTCGTGTCGCTCGGCCTCGCGGGACTCGGCGCGCTCGCCGTGCACGCGCTGCGCCCGCGCCTGCGGGCCGCGGCGCTCCTCGGCGCGGCGGCGCTGGTGGCGGTCGCGTGCTGGCCGCTGGCGCGCGGCGTCGGCCTGGACCGCCAGCTCGGGCTGCCCCACGGCGTCCCCGCGGCGTGGCGCGACGCCGCCCACGACCTCGACCGCACGCTGCCGCCCGGCCAGCGCGCCATGGTCCTGCCCGGCCAGCTCTTCGCCTTCTACGACTGGGGCGGGACCTACGACCCGATCCTGCCCGCCCTGACCGATCGGCCCGTGGCGACGCGCTTCATCGTGCCCTTCGCCGACCTGCGGGCCGTCGACCTGCAATGGACGACCGACGCGCTCGTCAGCCAGCAGCGCGCCGTGCCGGGCCAGCTGCGGCCGCTGCTCGACCTCATGGGCGTCGGCGCCGTCGTGCAGGGCGCCGACGACGACCGCGCGCGCAGCGGCGCCGTTCCCGCCTCCTCGGCGGCCGGGGTCCTGCGCGCGCTGGGTCCGACCGCGCGCGCCTACGGTCCGCCGCGCACGGTCCCGGGCGCGGCGGGGACCCTCGAGCCGGCCGCGCGCCTGCCGCAGGTCCGCCGCTGGAAGGTGCCGACCGCCGGCATGGTGCGCGTCCTGCCCCGCGACGGGGCGACGGTGGTCGACGGCTCCGCGCAGGCCATCGCCGACCTCGCCGCCTTCGGCGCGCTGCGGACCGACCGCGCGCTGCACTACGCCGCCGACCTCGACGAGGCCGCGCTGCGCGACCAGGCGGCGCGCGGGGCCTCGTTCGTGATCAGCGACTCCAACCGCCGGCGCGTCTTCGTCGCCGCCCGCCTGCGCGGCAACACGGGCTGGACCGTGCCCGCCGGCGAGAAGCTCTCCGAGGACTCCGCGCAGCTGGACCCGTTCCCGCGCCGCGGAACCGACGCGCAGACCGTCGCCCTCGTGGGCGGCGGGGTGGCCTCGGTCCACGCCGACTTCTCGCCCGGCTTCGCCCAGTTCCCCGAGCGCCGTCCGTTCGCCGCGCTCGACGGCGACCCGTCGACCGCGTGGCTGGCCGACCGCGCGCTGGCCACCGATCGCCACCACCTCGACGTGGGCTTCGCGGCGCCGCGCGACGTCGACCACGTCGACCTCATGCCCTACAGCGACGGCCAGGGCCGCGTGGATCGCGTGGCCGTCAACGGGCACGAGTTCGCGGTGCACGACGGTTGGAACCGGCTTCAGGTCAAGCCTGCGCGGCGTGCGCTCGCTGAGCGTGCAGATCGCGCACGTCGTCCAGCCGCCGACCGGGGAGGGCGGCGCGGGCGGCATCCGCGAGCTGCGCATCCCCGGCGTGCGGGCGACCGAGGCGCTGCGCCCGCCGCTGCTCGTCGAGCACGCCCTGCACGGCGCCGACCTGCGGCGCGCGGGGCTCACGTACCTCTTCGACCGCACCACGGGCGACGACCCGCTGCGCCCGCACGTCGTCACCGGCGCGCGCTCGCGCGGCCTCGTGCGCGACCAGCAGGACGGCGAGCGCGGCTGGGCGCGGGCGATCGCCCCGCCCGCGGCGCGCGCCTGGCGCGCCGACGCGTGGGCCAGCGTGGCGCCCGAGACCCCGGACCACGTGCTCGACTCCTGGGTCGGCGGCGCGGGGGCGACCGCCTTCGACGGCTCGTCGCGCTTCGAGGGCCTGGGGCGCAACCGCGCCTCGTCGGCCTTCGACGGCGATCGCAGGCGCGCGTGGATCGCCGGGTGGATCCGCTCGCGCGGCGCGTGGCTTCAGTGGCGCACGCGAGCGCCGCGGACGATCCGGACGCTGCGCCTCGAGCGCGCCCCGGTGCGCGTGCGCTTCCCGACCCGCGTGCGGGTGCTCGCCGACGGCCGGGCGACGGCGCCGCTGGCCGTGGCGGCGGACGGCACCGTGGCGCTGCCGGCGCCGCTGCGCGCGCGCACGGTGCGCATCGAGGTCCTGGACGCCGCCTTCCCGCGCGGCACCCCCGGCATGGACCGGGAGCGCAGGGCGGTCGGCGTGGGTGAGGTGAGCGGCGACGGCGTCCCGCACGCCGCCGTCCGACGCGGCGGCGGAGCGCTGCGCCTGCCGTGCGGCGACGGCCCGACGCTCCAGCTCGGCACACGCGTCGTGCGCCTGCGCGTGGCCGCGACCGCTGACGCGATCGACGCTGGCCGCCCGTTGCGCGCCGCCGCCTGCGGGCCGGCGACCGCGCTGCCCGCCGCCCCGATCACCGTCCGCGCCGACGCCGTGCCGTGGCGCCTGGACCACGTGCGCCTCACCTCCCCGGCCGCTGCGAGCACGCCCGTCGCGGGCGGCGGCCGCGTGATCGATCCCGGGCGCGACGGGCGCGGCGCTCGCGACGGCGTGCGCGTCGCGGTGAACGGGCCCAGCTGGCTCGTGCTCGGCGAGTCCTACGACGCCGGCTGGCACGCGCGCTGCGACGGACGCTCGCTCGGCAAGCCCGTCGCGCTGCAGGGCTACGCCAACGCGTGGCCGGTCCAGCGCGGCTGCCGCGACGTGTCGTTCGCCTTCGCTCCCAACCGCGCGCTGCTCGCCGGCGACGTCATCTCGCTCGTCGCGTGCCTGGCGCTGCTGGCGCTGCTCGTCCTGCGCCGCCCGCGCGCCGCCGCCGCCTCGCTGACGCCGCTGCCCGACGCGCCCGCGCGCGCGTGGCCGCTGCGCCGCGCGCTGGCGGCCGGTGTGGCCGCGGGGCTCGTGCTCGGCTTCGTCTTCGCCCTGCGCGCCGGCGCGGTCCTCGCTCCGCTGACCTTCCTCGTGCTCTGGCGCGGCGTCTCGGCGCGCACGCTGGCGCTGCTCGCCGGCGCCGTCCTGCTCGTGGTCCTGCCCGTCCTGCACGTGGCCGTCGGGCTGCCCGACGAGGGCTACGACACCAACTACGCGGTCCAGCGCATCGCCGAGCACTGGCTCGCGGTCGGCGCCGTGTGCGCGCTCGCCGGCGCGCTGTGGCTGACGCTCAGCCCGGCGCTCGCGCGACGACGAGGTCCTGATAGCTGAGGCCGGCGCCGCCGCGCCAGCTGCCCTCGTGGACGCCCGCCAGCTCGAGACCCAGTCGCTGCAGCCCGTCGAGCACCGAGGCGCGATCGTGGGCCACCGCGGCCATCGTCACGTCCGGGTCGGCGATCGCCTGCTCGCCGGTCGTCTCGGCGAACGGCTGGCGCGCGCGCCCGTCGGCCAGCGCGGCGCGCGAGTCGTCGTCGAGCAGGAAGAAGGTCAGCAGGGCGCCGGCCCCCGGCGCCATCGCGCGCCGGGTCTCGGCCAGATAGCGGTCGACCTCGGGGCGGTCGAGGTGGGTGAAGACCGAGGTCGCCACGACGAGCGTCGCCCAGCCGTCGTCCACCGGGAAGCGGTAGTCGGTCGCCGCGACGGCACCGTCGGGGTTGTAGAGGTCGTTGCGCAGGTCGGCGTGGACGAAGCGGAAGTGCCCCGGGTAGCGCGCGGCGCACCAGGCGACCGCGGGGGCGACCGGATCGAAGCCGACGTAGGCCCCGCCGGCCGCCGGGTCGAGCACGCCGGTCAGCGTGCGGGCCAGGCGGCCGATGCCGCAGCCGACGTCGAGGACGCGGCTGTCGGCGCTCAGCCCGCCGTGGGCGCGGGCCAGGCGCAGCAGCTCGTCGCCGGTGGCGACGAAGTCGCTGTCGCCCGCGAACCCGCGCAGGCGCCGCGGCGGGACGAGCCGGTCGCCGCGCCCGAGGGCGCGATCGCCGAGGTCGAGCGCCCGCAGGCGCAGGGAGGTCACCGCGCGGGCGAGCACGGCCGCCAGCATCGCAGGGAGTGGGTCCCTAGTACGGCCAGGGTCCGCGGCGCAGGCGCGCCAGGATGAGCGCCTTGACCACGACGTTGCGCGCGAACCACGGCAGCTCGCGCAGCTGGCGCAGGGCGTTGCGCGGGCCGCCGGCGTCCTCGCGCACGAACTCGGCCAGCGACCCCGCGCGGCCCACGTAGCGCCAGCGGCGGCCGAAGACCGTCGTGGTCAGCAGCGCGAGGGTGACGCCGACCGACGACCACGCGTCGTGCACGAGCATCCGACCGCCCGGGCGGACGCGATCGCCCCAGCGCACGAGGTCGGCGCGGGCCGGGCCGAAGCGGTGCGCGCCGTCGACGAAGAGGACGTCGACGGGGCCGGGGACCTCCTCCAGCGCCGCATCGGAGAAGGCGCGCACGTGGCGGACGCGCTCGGCGACGCCGGCGCGCGCGAGGTTGGCGTGGAAGGCCTCGTGGTCGGCGCTGCCGCGGTCGGCGTCGGCGGCGATCTCCTGGGGCCCGCGGTCCGAGCCGGCGTGCGGATCGATGCACACGACCTCGGCGCCGGCGCCGGCCAGCACGATCGCCGAGCGCCCGCGGAAGGAGCCGATCTCCACGACGCGCCCGCCCGGCGCCACCGCCGGCCGCGGCGGCGAACAGGCGCCGCGCCTGCGCCTCGGTCAGCCAGCCCTCGACGTCGCGGGCGTGCGCCCACGCGTCGTCGAAGCCGCTCACGACGCCGCGGCCGCGCGACGGCGCCGGCGCCGGGCGGTGAGCCCGAGCGCCAGGATCGACGACGCGGCCACGCACTGCACGCCGAACACGATCGTCGCGAAGTCGACGATGCCCGCGTGGCCCGCGGTGAGCAGGAAGGGCTCGGCGATGGCCACGACACCGAGCACCCACAGGAAGCGCGTCTCGCCCAGCGCGACCATGTACTGGACGGTGAGGTAGGCGACGGCCAGCAGCGTCATGGCGGCGCCGAGGAGCAGCAGCGCGTCGGCGGCATCGGTGAAGCCGGGCCCGAAGGCCAGGCGCAGCAGCAGCTCGGGCGCCACGGCGAAGATGAGCAGCGCCGGGGCGGCGACGACCGCGAGGATCCCGAGCGCGCGCAGCAGCACGGGCCGCGGATCGAGCCCGGCCGCCGCGCGCCGGGTCGCCTCGGGCAGCAGGTGCAGCCCGACGCCGATCGCCACCCACACGACCGCCTTGGCCGCCACCGCCGCCGCCGCGTAGGAGCCGGCCGCGTCGCCGCCGAGCTGGTGCTTGGCGAGGATCACGTCGACGTTCTGCAGCGAGGCGAGCAGGAACAGGCCGATGATCGGCACCCAGCCGTCGCCCACGAGCGAGCGCAGCGTGCGCAGCGGCTCGCCGACGGGCTTCACCGGGCCCACGACGCGGACCAGCTCGCGCTCGAGCCACAGCGCCACGAGCACGAACGCGAGCGGCGTGCCCAGCAGCGCGCCCGTCACGCCCAGCCCGACGCCCACCAGGATGAGGCCGCACACGAGCCGCCCCGCCGCCTCCACCACGATCGAGACGCCGACCGGGCGGTAGGCGCGCAGCCCCTGCAGCGCGCCGCGCTGGAGCGAGAGCAGCATCCACAGCACGCCGGTGGGCGGGATGGCCGCGGCGGCCCACGGGACGTCCTGCACCCCGATCAGCGCGGCGAGCGGCTCGCGCAGGAGCACGGAGGCCGCCGTCACGGCGACCAGCGCCACCAGCAGCTGGCGCGTCCAGGCGCGCAGCGTCGCGCGCAGGACCTCGGGGTGGCCGAGGCGGTCGAGCGCCGCCTCGCGCGCGGCCGCGAGCTGCACGGACTGGCCGGCCACGAGCAGGATCAGGAAGGCCGAGATGAGCGCGGCCAGCGTGCCGTAGTCGGTCTGGCCGAGCAGGCGCGTGAAGACGACGGTGAAGACGAGCTGGATCGCGTTGTTGGCCAGCGTCGCGGCCGCGAGCCCCGCCGCCTTGCCGGAGTCCGAGCGCACGAGCGCCGCCCGCAGCCCGGAGCGCCCGGCTGCCATCGCGCCGTCCATCACGGTCAGCGTGCCCTGCGCCGTGGAGTCCCACGTGTAGCCGCGGGCGCGCTCGAGGGCGGCCTGGCCGAGAGCCGCGCACTGCTCGGGCCGCTGCACGAGGTCGCGCACGGCGGCCACGAGCTCGGCGGGCTCGTCGGCCAGCACGCCGGTCTGCCCGTCGACGATCGCCTCGCCCAGGCCGCCGACGCGCATCGCGGCCGTCGGCGTGCCGCAGGCGGCGGCCTCGAACACGGTCAGGCACCAGCCCTCGGCCGACGAGGCGGTCAGCGCCACCCACGCCCGCGCCAGCAGCCGCGCCTTCTCCTGCTCGTCGACGTGGCCGTGGAAGGTCACGCGGGCCGCCCAGCGCGCGGCGCTCCACCTCGGCCTCCAGGGCGGCGCGGTGGTCGCCGTCGCCCGCGAGGTCGAGATGGGCCTCGGGAATCGCGTCGAGGACGTCGAGCAGCAGCTCGATGCGCTTGTACTGCTTCAGGCGCCCCAGGTAGATGAGCGTCGGCTCGGGCGCCTTCGGCCCCGGCGCGAGCAGGCCGGAGTCGAGGCCGCAGTAGACGACGTGGATGCGCTCGCGCTCGACTCCGAGGGCGACGAGATCCTCGCGCGAGGACTGCGAGATCGTGATCACCGGGACGCCGGGATAGAAGATCTGCAGCGGCACCTGCTCGAGCAGGAAGGCGGCCACGCGCCCGCGCAGGCCGAGCTCGGTGACGTAGTGCTCCTGATGGACGTGGAAGACGAGCAGCACGCGCGGCTTGCGCATCCAGCGCCACAGCGAGGTGAAGAAGGCGATCCCGTTGCAGACCTCGAGCACGACGTCGGCGTCGCGCCCGAGGCCGCGGAAGGTGGCCCACGCCGCGCGCGGGAAGACCGTGAGCCGCGTGCCCATCCGGTGGACGGTGAGGCGCTCGTCCAGGTGCGAGACCCGCTCGGCGCCGGGGTAGTCGCCGGCGATCACCGTGACCCGGTGACCCCACGCCACCCAGCGGCTGACCTGCCCGTAGAGCACGGTGCCGGTGCCGCCGGCCTCTGGATGGGTCCAGTCGCGATCGGTGAGGACGAGGATGTGGCGTGGGACGCTCACGCGCGGGGCGACGCTACCATCGCGCGGCGTGCCTGCCCCGCGTCGCATCGCCGCTGTCGCCGTCAGCCTCGCGGTCGCCCTGGCCCCCGCCGCGGCGCGCGCGCAGGACGGCGCGGGCGACCAGCAGTACACCGACCCGTTCGCGGGCCAGTCGCAGCCCAAGCCCAAGCCGAAGCCCACGGCCCCCGCCCAGCAGCAGACGCAGCAGCCCGCCCAGCAGCAGGCGACGCCGCAGACGACCACGCAGGCGCCCGCGCCGGCCGCGCAGCAGCAGCCCTCCGCCTCGTCGTCGTCGCGCGAGCTTCCGCGCACGGGCTTCGACGTCATCCCCGTGGCGCTGGTCGGCGTGGCGCTCGTGCTCGCCGGGCTGGCGCTGCGGCGCCGCGGCGCCGCCCATGGCCGCGACTGAGACCGGGTCGGCGGCCGAGACCGAGGCCCTCGCCGCGCGGCTCGCCGCGAGCCTGCGCCCCGGCGACGTCGTCCTCGTCTCCGGTGAGCTGGGGGCGGGCAAGACGACGTTCGTGCGCGGCGCCGCGCGCGCGCTCGGCGTCCGTGTCCCGGTGACGAGCCCGACCTTCACCATCGCCCGGCGCTACGAGGACGGCCGCGTCCCGGTCAGCCACCTCGACCTCTATCGCCTGGACGGCCTCGACGGCGAGGAGCCCGAGCTGCTGGCCGACGAGCTGGCCGGCGATCGCATCGCCTTCGTCGAGTGGCCCGAGCAGGCCGGTCGCGATCTCGGCGACGTGCGCGTCGCGGCGCGCGTGCGCCTCGAGCATCTCGGCGCGGATCGCCGGCGCGTCATCATCGAGACGTGATCCTGGGGCTCGACACCGCGACGCCGGCGACGGTGGTGGCCGTCCTGCCCGACGACGGCGAGCCGGTGGAGCTGCGCCACGAGCCGCCCCCCGGCGAGCGCCCCGGCCACGCCACCCAGCTGCTCGCGCTGGCGCGCCGGGCGCTCGACGCGGTCGGGGCGGACTTCGCCGACGTGCGCCGGATCGGCGTCGGGGTCGGGACCGGGCACCTTCACGGGGCTGCGGATCGGGGTCGCCACCGCGCGCGCCCTGGCCCAGGCGACGGGCGCCGAGGTGGCCGCCGTCTCGACGCTCGAGGCGCTGGCCGCTGCCGCCGACACGGACCGCGCCGTCCTGGCCGTCCTCGACGCCCGCCGCGGCGAGGCGTACGCGGCGGCCTTCCACGACGGCGAGCGGCTCCTGGCCCCGATGGCCATCGCGCCCGAGGGGCTCGCCGCGCTGGCCGATCCCCGCCACGCGCCGTGGCTGGCGGTGGGGGACGGGGCGGTACGATTTCGCGACCGGCTGGAGCCGGCGGCCGAGGTCCCGGCGGACGCCTCCCCGCTGCACGGTGCCAGCGCCCTGGCCGTGTGCCGGCTGGCGCGGGAGGCCCAGCCCGTCGATCGCGACGCCCTTCTGCCGGACTACGTGCGCCTGCCCGACGCCGTGCCCCGCCGATGACCGCTGCGCTCGACATCCGCCGCCTCACCTACGCCGACCTCCCGCAGGTCATCGCCATCGAGCGCCGCGCGTTCCCGACGCCCTGGTCGCTGGCGATGTTCGTGCTCGAGCTGTCGAAGCCGGGCGGCGTGTGCCTGGCCGCGCGCCGCGACGGCGTCCTGGTCGGCTACCTGATCTGCTCGCGCTACGACACGGTCTGGCACGTGATGAACGTCGCCGTCGATCCCGACGTGCGCCGCAGCGGCGTGGCCACGACGCTGCTGATCGAGCTGCTCGATCGCGTGAGCGACGAGGGCGCGCGCTTCACGCTCGAGGTGCGGACCTCCAACCTCGCCGCCATCGCCCTCTACGAGCGCTTCGGGTTCCGCGCCGCCGGCACGCGCCGGCGCTACTACCAGGACAACGGCGAGGACGCGCTCATCATGTGGCGCACGCGGGCGACCCTCGACGGCTCGCTCGAGGACGTCCCGAACGCCGGGCCGGTCCGGTAGCTGGCCGACTTCCCGCGCGGTCGAACGTCGGTCTTCCCCCCTCTGGACGGGGTAGGACCGACGTTCGACGCCAGCGGCTGCGCACCTGCCGCTCCACGCGAGTGGGCGGCGCGACCGGCGGGCCGCGGGGTTCTGCGCAGTTCGAGCGCGTCGCGCAACAGGTTCCCCCGGGCGCCTGGTCGAACGTCGGTCTTCCCCCGTGTGGACGGGGTAGGACCGACGTTCGACGCCCGCGGCTCCAGAGGGTGTTGCGAAACACTCGCGATTGCACCCCCCAGGCGCACACGCCCGGAGGACGACGACGCGCGCCGCGAACCGCCCCCGCCCCTCTTCCCCTCGGTGATGCTGTTGACAAGCGCCGCACAGGCCGCCAGCGCAGGCGGACACCGGCGCAGCGCCGAAAGACCCGAGCCGAGGCATCATTGGCGTTGTGCCGACGATCAGCCAGGAGCAGGCCGACCGCTTCGCCGCCGAGTGGATCGCGGCGTGGAACGCGCACGACCTCGACGCGATCGTCGCCCACTACGCCGAGGACGTGATCTTCGCCTCGCCGTTCGTGGCGGCGCTGACCGATGAGGAGAGCGGCGTCGATCCGCGGGCGCGCCGCGCTGCGCGACTACTTCCGCCGCGGCCTCGAGGCCTATCCCGACCTGCACTTCGACCTGCACGCGGCGCTGCCCGGGGTGTCGTCGGTGGCGCTGCACTACGCGTCGGTGGGCGGGCGCACCGCGATCGAGACGATGGAGCTCGACGCCGACGGCGCCGTCGTGCGCGTCGCGGCGCACTACTCATGATCCTGGCCATCGAGACCAGCTGCGACGACACGTGCGCCGCCGTGGTCACCACCGCGGGGGAGATGCGCTCGAACGTCATCTCCTCGCAGGGCGTCCACGACCGCTACGGCGGCGTGGTGCCCGAGGTCGCCGCCCGCCATCACCTGGCCCTCGTCAACGACGTGGTCGACGACGCGCTGCACACCGCCGACGTGACGCTCGACGACGTCGAGCTCGTCGCCGTCACCCAGGGGCCCGGGCTGGTCGGCGCCCTGCTGGTCGGGCTGGCCACGGCCAAGGGCCTGGCCGCGGCGCGCGGCCTGCCGCTGGCCGCGGTGGACCACCTGCAGGGCCACGTGGCCGCGAACTTCCTCGGGACGCCCTTCGAGCCGCCGTTCCTGTGCCTGATCGCCTCCGGGGGCCACACCTTCCTGGCGCGCGTCGAGGACCACGCGGGCTACACGGTCCTCGGGCGCACCCTCGACGACGCGGCCGGCGAGGCCTTCGACAAGGGCGCGCGCATGCTCGGCCTGCCCTACCCCGGCGGCCCCGCGCTCGAGCGCCTGGCCGCCGAGGGCGACCCCGGCGCGTACGACTTCCCGATCGCCGCCGGCGTGCCGGGGCTCGACTTCTCGTTCGCCGGGCTCAAGACGGCGCTGCTCTACAAGGTGCGCGACCTGGGCGACGAGGCGCAGGCCCGGCGGGCCGACCTCGCGGCCGCCTACCAACGCGCGATCGTCGAGGCGCTCGCGGTGCGCGTCGAGCGGGGGCTGCGCGAGACGGGCCTGCAGCGCCTGGCCATCGGCGGCGGGGTGGCGGCCAACGGGCCGCTGCGCGAGCGGATGGCCGGACTGGGGGTCGAGCTGCACGTTCCCGAGCGGGCCCTGTGCACCGACAACGCGGCCATGATCGCCTCCGCGGCGCGCTGGGTGACGCCGCTGCGCGAGTTCGCCGACCTCGACGCCTACGCCAGCGGTGAGCGCGGGCTGCCGTGAGCACTCGCGCACGTGATGACCGCCCGCCAATGACGAACGGCGACGCGCTGTCGTGAGCCTCGTCCTCTACGGCCGCCCGGGCTGTCACCTGTGCGACGAGGCCCGGGCGGTGCTCGAGCGCATCGGCCACCCGTTCGAGGAGGTCGACATCGAGGCCGACGACGAGCTGCTGGCCCGCTACCTCGAACGCATCCCGGTCATCGCGCTCGACGGAGCCGAGCTCTATGACTTCTTCGTGGACGAGGTCGAGCTTCGTGCCCGGCTCGACGCTAGAGTGCGACGGGCATGAGCGTCGGCGACGCCATCCACAGTGCGGCCGACCCAGGGGACGGGACTCCGATGCCGGAGCGCCTCTCGCTGGGCGTCGCCGCACGCCTGTCGCGCTACCTGCAGGTCCTCACCCAGGCCAAGAAGATGGGCAAGGAGACCATCTCCTCGCAGGAGCTCAGCGACTACACGCACGTCAACTCGACGCAGATCCGCCGCGACCTCTCCGGCTTCGGCAAGTTCGGCAAGCGCGGCGTGGGCTACAACGTCGACTCGCTCGTCTCGCAGATCCGCAAGATCCTGCGCACCGCCGGCCAGCACAACATCGCCCTCTTCGGCGCCGGCCACCTGGGGCGCGCGATCGCGAGCTCGGACATCTTCGCCGACCACGGCTTCCGCGTCGTGGCCATCTTCGACGCCGATCCGCGCAAGGTCGGCCACACGGTCGGCAACCAGGCCGTCCGCCACGTGCGCGACCTCAAGCAGGTCGTCGAGGAGGAGGACATCGTCGTCGGCGTCCTCGCGGTCCCCAACGCGGCGGCGCAGCCGCTGGCCGACGACCTCGTCGACGCCGGCGTGAAGATCATCTTCAACTACTCCGAGGCGCTGGTGCAGGTCCCGCCCGAGGTCACCGTCCACACGTCCAGCCCCGCCGTGGACCTCCTCTACGCGCTCTACTTCTACCTGACCTGAGGCCTTGAGCATCGACCTGGCCGCAGCGGAGGAGCTCTTCGCCGTCTCCACCGACGCCACCGTCGGCCTCGAGGAGGAGTTCGCCATCCTCGACGCGGCGTCGCTGGACCTGGTCCCGCGCTTCGAGGAGCTGCGCGACCTCGCGGCCGCCGAGGATCCGGTGCTCTCCGAGGCGATCGCCGGCGAGCTCATCTCGAGCGAGATCGAGATCCGCTCGGGCCGCGGCGAGGACATCCACGACGCGCTGCGCCGCCAGCGCGACGCTCGCAACCGGCTCTTCGCCCTCGCCGAGTCGCGCGGGGTGGCGCTGGGCGCGACCGGGACCCATCCGTGGGCCGACTACCGCGAGCAGCGCAACATCGACACCGAGCACTACCGTCGCGTCGTCGACGGCCTGCGGTACGTCGCGAGGCGCAACAACACCTTCTCGCTCCACGTGCACGTCGGCGCGCACGACCTCGACCGCGCGGTGCGCGCCTGCGACCGGCTGCGCCCGGTGCTCCCCTTGCTGCTCAGCATCAGCGCCAACTCGCCCTACCTCGACGCCCGCGACAGCGGGTTGCACTCGGCGCGCACGCAGGCCTTCACCAAGAGCTTCCCGCGCTGCGGGATCCCCGATGCCTTCGGCTCGTGGCGGGCCTACCGCGACTACATCGACTTCCTGATCCGCACCGAGTCGATCATCGAGTACACGCAGGTGTGGTGGTCGATCCGCCCGCATCTCTCGTTCGGGACGGTCGAGGTGCGCATCTGCGACGCGCAGAGCACCGCGACCGAGTCCGAGGCGCTCAGCGCGCTGATCGTCGCCTCGGTGGCGCAGGCGCTGCGCGACATCGACGAGGGGGTGCCGTTCACCGACCCGCCGCGCCGGCTGGTCGAGGAGAACTTCTGGCGCGCCATCCGCTTCGGGCAGGACGGGACGCTGCTCGACCTCGATCGCGGCGAGGCCTTCCCGGCGGCCGCGGCGGTCGAGCGGCTGCTGCAGTGGACCGCGCCGGTGCGCGCCGAGCTGGGCATCGACCCCGCCTTCCCGCCTCTCAACGGCGCCCAGCGCCAGCGCCGCGCGATCGACGCGGGTGCAAGCATGCAAGAGGTCTTCGCCGCCGCCGTGCGCGAGACCAGCCAGACCTACGTCCAGGAGGCCGAGACCGCATGAGCGAGCAGCAGCAGCACGAACAGTCCAGGGAGCCCACCGAGGAGGAGCTGCGCGCCGCGTACGAGCAGCAGCTCAAGCAGATCCGCGTCGAGGACGTGCTCGTCCAGACGGTGCTCTCGCTCATCAACCTCGGGAGCCTGCGCGCGGGCCTCGTGCCGGGCAACGAGAGCGAGGCCGACCCGCAGCAGCTGCGCGAGGCGATCGACGCCGTGCGCGCGCTGCTGCCGCAGGTCGAGCCGGTGCTCGGCCCCGACGCGCGCCAGATCCGCGACGCCGTGTCGCGCCTGCAGATGGAGTACGCGCGGCTGGCGGGCGCCGGCGGCGCCGCGGCCCCGGAGGGCCAGCCCGCGCCGGAGGGCGCCGCCCCCGAGGGCGAAGGGGCCGCGGAGGGCGCCCAGCGCCCGGCCGAGCCGGAGGGGCCGGGGCCGGCGCAGAGCAGCGGCCGGCTCTGGGTTCCGGGGCGTTGACGGCGGGCGCGCGGCGCGTCCGCCGCGGTCCTCGATAGGATGCGCGCCTGCTGAGCAGGTGTGGCGCCCTCGCGGGCGCCTTTTGCCGTTCGCTCACGCGTCCGCGTGCCGCACGGCCGTGACGCGCATCCGAATCACATCGCCGGAGGACTTCCGAACTTGAGTGACTTCCTGACCGACCACGGTGTGGTCATCGCGCTCATCTGCGCGGGCTTCGCCGTGGCCTATGGCCTGCTGACCACACGGGCACTGCTCGCGCTCTCGCCGGGCAACGCCGAGATGCAGCGCATCTCCGGCGCCGTGCAGGAGGGCGCGCGGGCCTACCTGAACCGCCAGTACACCGTCATCGCCGGAGTCGGCGTGGTGCTGGCCATCGCCCTGATCTTCATCCAGGACGGCTATGTCGCCATCGGCTTCGTGATCGGCGGCGTCCTCTCAGGGGCCACCGGCTACATCGGCATGAACGTGTCGGTGCGGGCCAACGCCCGCGTGGCCGAGGCCGCGCGCGGAGGCGTCGGCCCCGCCCTGGACGTCGCCTTCCGCGGCGGCGCCATCACGGGACTGCTCGTGGTGGGCCTCGCGCTGCTCGGCGTGGCCGGCTACTACGGCCTGCTGACGACCGCCTTCGACCGCACGCCAGAAGGAGGCCGTCGACGCGCTCATCGGCCTCGGCTTCGGCGGCTCGCTGATCTCGGTCTTCGCCCGACTGGGCGGCGGCATCTTCACCAAGGCCGCCGACGTCGGCGCCGACCTCGTCGGCAAGGTCGAGGCCGGGCATCCCCGAGGACGACC
Source organism: uncultured Actinomycetes bacterium (assembly GCA_963816845.1). GTDB lineage: Bacteria > Actinomycetota > Thermoleophilia > Solirubrobacterales > Solirubrobacteraceae > JAOPZW01. Next base: position 168,294 of record CAWFMR010000013.1, read on the forward strand.
CGCGCAACCCGGCCGTCATCGCCGACAACGTGGGCGACAACGTCGGCGACTGCGCCGGCATGGCCGCCGACCTGTTCGAGACCTACGCCGTCACCGCGGTCGCCGTGATGCTGCTGGGCGTCCTGACCTTCCAGCAGGACACCGCGGCGGCGCTCTACCCGCTCGTCCTGGGCGGCGTGGCCATCATCGCCTCGATCATCGGGACCTTCGCGGTCAAGTCGGCGGCCGGCAACGTCGAGCGCGCGCTCTACCAGGGCCTGGTCCTGTCGGGCCTCATCGCCGCAGCCGCCTTCTACCCGGTCACCAAGTGGCTGATGGACGGCATCTCCGGCGGCGACAACCCGAGCGTCGGCGACCTGTACCTGTGCTCGATCGTCGGCATCGGCGTGACGGCGTGCCTGTTCCTGCTCACCGACTACTACACCTCGACGCGCTTCAGCCCGGTCAAGAAGACGTCGGCGGCGTCGCAGACCGGTCACGCGACGAACATCATCCAGGGCTTCTCCAGCGGCCTGCAGGCCACGGCGCTGCCCGCGCTCGTGCTCGTGTTCGGCATCTTCTTCGCCTGGAAGCTGGGCGGTATCTACGGCATCGGCGTGGCGGTCATGGGCCAGCTCTCGCTGACCGGCCTCATCGTCGCGCTCGACGCCTTCGGCCCGATCACCGACAACGCGGGCGGCATCGCCGAGATGGCCGACCTGCCCGAAGAGGTCCGCAACGTGACCGACCCGCTCGACGCGGTCGGCAACACCACCAAGGCCGTGACCAAGGGGTACGCCATCGGCTCGGCCGTGCTGGCGGCGATCGTGCTCTTCGCGGGCTTCAAGTTCGAGCTCGCCGACGCGGGCCAGAATCTCGTGTTCGCGATCGACGACCCGCCGGTCCTCATGGGCCTGCTGCTCGGCGGCATGATGGTCACGCTGTTCGCCTCGCTCTCGATCGAGGCCGTCGGCCGCGCCGCGGGCGGCGTCGTCGAGGAGGTGCGCCGCCAGTTCCGCGAGAAGCCGGGGATCATGGAGGGCACCGAGCAGCCCGACTACGCCATCGCCGTCGACATCGTGACCAAGGCCGCGCAGCGCGAGATGATCCTGCCCGCGCTGATCCCGATCCTCGTCCCGTTCATCGTCGGGATCATCAGCGTCAAGGTGCTCGGCGGACTGCTCATCGGCGTCATCGTCGTGGGCTTCTTCTTCGCGGTGCTCATGACCGCCGGCGGCGGCGCGTGGGACAACGCCAAGAAGCTCATCGAGGACGGCGCCTACGGCGGCAAGGGCTCCGAGGCCCACGCGGCCTCGGTCACCGGCGACACCGTCGGCGACCCGTTCAAGGACACCGCCGGCCCCGCGATCAACCCGATGATCAAGGTGGCCAACATCGTGGCCATCCTCATCATCCCGATCATCACGTAGGCGGCCGGCTCCGGCGTTTCGGCTTGCGTGCGGGCGGTCCCCTTGGGGGCCGCCCGTTCGCGTTGTCGTCCGCTGTGCGCTGGCGGCGCCGCGCTGCGCTTACAGCATCACCGAGGGGAAGCGAGGCTTGAGGCGCCGCCGCCGTCTGCGGTCGTCCTCGGCGTCCGCGGGTGAGCTACCCCGGAGGATGCTGAGTTGTGCGGGCTCCTGGCCCCAGAAGTCAGCACGGTGGTCGATTGTGGGGCTCCTGGCCACACAATCGACCATCCTTCGCGCGGAAGCCCGCCACGAGCGAGCAGGCCCGCCCTCCCTCGGTGAGCAGTTGGCCGCGCAGCGCAGCGCCGCCAGCGCGCGAGGTTGACCACCACCGCAGACAGCAGCGAGGATCGCGGGCGTGACCCTCAGCGAGGCCGCCCCCGCGCCGCCGCCCGCGCTCGCCGCCGCGACGATGTGCGAGGCGCTGATGATCACCGCGGCCCAGCGCCCCGACCAGATCGCGCTGCGCAGCCCCGACGACGCGTTCTCGCTGACCTTCGCCCAGCTCGAACGGCGGCTGGCCGCCACCGCGTCGGTCCTCCACGACCTCGGCCTGCGCAAGGGCGACGCGCTCGGGCTGATGCTCCTGAACCGGCCCGAGTTCCACGTCTTCGACGCCGCGGCCATGCTGCTCGGGGCGACGCCGTTCAGCCTCTACAACACCTCGCCGGCCGAGCAGATCGCCTTCGTCATGGGCGACGCCCGCAACCGCCTGGTGGTGGCCGAGCCGCGCTTCCTCGACGTCGCGCGCCAGGCCGCCGGCGATGGCGTGCGGGTCGTCGAGCTCGACGAGCTCGACGGCGGCGACGAGGACTTCGACCTCGAGGCGCACTGGCGCGCGGTGGCGCCCGAGGACCTGCTGACGCTGATCTACACCTCCGGCACCACGGGCCCGCCGAAGGGCGTCGAGCTGACCCACGCCAACATGCTGGCCGAGCTGCGCGGCGTCCACGCCGCGGTGCCGCTCGAGGGCGGCGGGCGCTGGGTCTCCTTCCTGCCCTCGGCCCACGTCGCCGACCGCTGGGGCTCGCACTACTCGGCGCTCATGACCTACGGCCACACCGTGACGCCGGTGGCCGACCCGACGCAGGTGTTCGCCGTGGTCGCCCAGGTCAGGCCCACCGCCTTCGGCGGCGTGCCACGCGTGTGGGAGAAGCTCAAGGCGGCGCTCGAGGCCTCGGGTGCCGCGGAGCTGGCGCCCGACGCGCTCCGCGCGCGCCTCGGCTTCGACGAGGCGCGCTGGCTGGCCGTCGGCGCGGCGCCGACTCCGGTCGAGGTGCTCGAGTTCTTCGCGGCGCGCGGCATGCCCATCTGCGAGGTGTGGGGCATGAGCGAGACCTCGTGCATCGTCACCACCAACCGCCCGGGCGCGACGAAGCTCGGCTCCGTCGGCCAGCCGGTCGACGGCATGGAGCTGTGGATCGCCGACGACGGCGAGCTGCTCGTGCGCGGAGCGCTGGTGATGGCCGGCTATCGCAACCGCCCCGACCTCACGGCGCAGGCGATCGACGCCGACGGCTGGCTGCACACCGGCGACGTCGGGCGCATCGACGAGGACGGCTACCTGTGGATCGTCGACCGCAAGAAGGAGCTCATCATCAACGCGGCCGGCAAGAACATCTCGCCGGCCAACATCGAGGCGCTCCTGAAGAGCTCGGGCCCGCTCATCGGCCAGGCGTGCGTCGTGGGCGATCGCCGTCCGTACATCGTGGCCCTGCTGGTCCTCGACCCCGACACGGCCGCCGGCCTCGACCCGGCCGACCCCGACGTCGTGGCCCGGGTGCAGGAGGAGGTCGACGCCGCCAACGCGCACCTGTCGCGCGTGGAGCAGGTCAAGCGCTTCCTCGTCGTCTCCGCCGAGTGGCTGCCGGGCGGCGACGAGCTCACGCCGACGATGAAGCTCAAGCGCCGCCCGATCGCCGCGAAGTACGCGGGCGAGATCGACGCGCTCTACGCCTAGACTCCCGCTACGGCATGGCCGAACGCCGCTTGCACGGCCTCCAGCGGGTGCTGGGGGTCAACGCCCTCTTCGCGACCGCCTACGGGAACGTCGGCTCGTCGATCTACTACGCGCTCGGCCTCGTCGCGTCGTTCGCGCTCGGGCTCACGCCGGTGGTCTTCATCATCACCGGCTTCATCTTCTATCTGACGGCGGCCACCTACGCCGAGGCGACGGCGATGTACCCGGAGGCCGGCGGCTCGTCGTCCTTCGCCCGCCGCGCCTTCAACGAGTTCGCGTCCTTCTTCGCCGCCTGGGCGCAGATGCTCAACTACACGATCACGATCGCCATCTCGGCGTTCTTCGTGCCGCACTACTTCGGCAGCGTCATCGGCGTGGACGCGCTGCGCCACAGCCCCGCCGACATCTTCTTCGGCATCGGCGTCGTCGTCGTCCTCTGCCTGGTCAACGTCGTCGGCGTCAAGGAATCGGCCGGCGTGAACATCCTGCTGGCCGTGGTCGACTTCCTGACCCAGCTGCTGCTGGTGCTCGTCGGCCTCTTCCTCGTCTTCTCGCCCCAGACGCTGGTCGACAACGTCCACCTCGGGGTCGCCCCGACGTGGAAGGACTTCTTCCTGGCCATCCCGGTCGGCATGATCGCCTACACCGGCATCGAGACGATCTCGAACATGGCCGAGGAGGCCAAGGACGAGACCAAGACGATCCCGGCCGCGATCAACCGCGTCGTCATCGCGGTCTTCGCCATCTACGCGCTGCTGCCGATGGTCGCCCTCTCGGCGCTGCCGGTGACGCAGCAGCCCGACGGCTCCTACTCGACCCTGCTCGGCGTCCCCGAGGACGAGGGCGGCTTCGCCGGCGACCCGGTCCTCGGCGTGGTCAAGCACCTCGACCTCGGCTTCCTGCAGCAGCCGGGGGAGATCTACGTCGGCCTGCTGGCCGCGACCATCCTCGTCATCGCCACCAACGCGGGGATCATCGGCGTCTCGCGCCTGGTCTACTCGATGGGCCTGCACCGCCAGGTGCCCGACCGCCTGCGCCAGCTGCACCCGCACTACGGCACGCCGTGGATCGGGATCCTGCTCTTCGGGGCGATCGCGTGCGTGGCGATGATCCCGGGCCAGGCCGTGTTCCTGGGCAACATGTACGCCTTCGGGGCGATGCTGTCGTTCACGATCGCCCACATCTCGGTCATCCGCCTGCGCAAGCGCTTCCCGGACTTCAAGCGCCCGTGGACGGGGCCGGGCAACGTGCCCTTCCGCGGCTACTCGCTGCCGCTCTTCGCCGTCTTCGGCGGCATCGGCACGGGGCTGGCCTTCGTCGTCGTCACCGCGCTGCACGTCGACGTGGCGCTGGCGGGCATCGGCTGGCTGGCGCTCGGCTGCGTCATCTACCCGATCTACCGCCACCGCCAGGGCCTCGACCTGACCTCCACCGTCAAGGTCGCCATCCCGGCGCCGGTCGTCGACCACGAGGCCGAGTACGAGTCGATCCTCGTCGCCATGGACGGCAAGGTGTACCCCGAGGGCGCGATGGCGACGGCGATCAAGGTCGCGGCGCGCCGCCGGCGCGGCATCCACGTGCTCGTGACCATCCCCGTGCCCGCCTCGGCGCCGATCGACGCCGAGCTGCCCGAGCTCGAGCTGGGGGCGCAGACCGTCATCGAGCAGGCCAAGCTGCAGGGCGGGCGGCGCGTGACCGGCCACTGGGAGAAGGTCCGAGCCGGCGGGGCCGGCCGCCTCATCGTCGAGGAGGCCCGCGCCATGGGGGCCAAGGCGATCGTCATGCCGCTGCCGGCGCGCGCCGGAGCGACGGTGTTCAGCAAGACCGTCGAGACCGTGCTCGCCGAGCGGCCGTGCCGGGTCATCATCCAGGCCGACCCGGCCAGGGACCGGGGCCCGACGACCGTCCCCACCCGCTTCGCGGCGTAGCATCAGGACGTGCCCAACCCACGCGACGTCCATCGTGGCGCCACACGGGTCATGTCCGCCGTGTTGGTCCTCATCGGGGTCGCGCTGCTGGTCTCGACGATCGCGCGCGGCGGCGGGCCGCTGGCGATCGGCGTGCTCCTGGGCCTGCTGTTCGTCGCCGCCGGCGCCGGGCGCTTCTACCTCGCCAGGGGCAACGGCTAGATGTTCCGGCGGGGCCTGGGGCAGCCGGCGCTCTTCGCGATCATCTACACGTCGGTCGCCAGCGCGATCTACTTCTCGCTCGGCGTCGTGGCCACCCGGGCGCTCGGGCTCACCCCGGTCGTCTACGTGCTGGCCGGCATCTTCTTCGCGCTGGCGTGCACGACCTACGTCGAGGGCGCCTCGCTGCACCAGGACCGCGGCGGGGCGACCGTCTTCGCGCGCTACGCGTTCAACGAGCTCGTGAGCTTCGTGGCCGGGTGGATGATCCTGCTCGACTACATCATCCTCATCGCGGTCACGTCGTTCTCGGCCACGAACTACCTGGCCGCGTTCTACGCGCCGCTGGGACAGGGCCGCGACGAGCTGCTGCTGTGCTTCGCGATCATCGGCTACGTCGCGATCCGCAACGTGCGCGGCTTCTCCAAGACGCGCGTCAACCGGATCGCCGCGCTGGTCATCGCCGACCTCGGGCTCCAGGCGCTCATCATCGTCCTGGGGCTCTTCGCCTTCTTCCACCTCGACACGATCACCGACACCATCCACTTCGGCGACACGCCGACGTGGGGGGACACCGTGTTCGCGCTCGGGGTGGCGACGGTGAGCTTCACGGGGCTCGAGTCGGCCTCGGGGCTGTCGGGCGAGGTCGCGGTGGGCCGGCGCGGGCTCAAGCGCCTGGTCGGCGCGGCGGCGATGATCGTCATCGTCGTCTACACGGGCATCGGGATCGTGGCCGTCACCGCACTGCCGGTGGTCGGCAACGCGACCTCGCTGGGGCGCAACTACCTCGACGCGCCGATGATCGGCATCGCCGAGTCCTTCCACACCGACTGGGTGGCCAACACGCTGAAGTACACGATCGCGGCGGCGGCGGCCGCGACGCTGATCGCCGCCGCCAACTCGGCCATGATGGGCCTGTCGCGGCTGGCGTACTCGCTGTCGACCAACCGACAGATCCCGAGTGCGATGGGGCGCCTGCACTCGACCCGCTCGACGCCCTTCGTGGTCATCACCATCGCCGCGCTGCTCGCCGCCGGGTTGACCGTGCCGCAGGACCTCGAGCTGATGGTGGGGATCTTCGCCTACGGCGCGCTCGTCGGGCTGACGATCGCCCACCTGTCGATCGTGGTGCTGCGCTACAAGGAGCCCGACGGCCGGCGCCCCTACCGGATCCCCTTCAGCGTCCGCGTGCGCGGCGCCGACCTGCCGCTCCTCGCGGTCATCGGCGGGGTCCTCAGCGCCGGCGCGTGGGTCGGGCTCGTGATCACCCACAGCGGCGCGCGCTGGGTGGGCACCGCCTGGCTCGCGGGAGGCCTGCTGCTCTACATCGTCTACCGCACGACCCAGGGCAAGTCGGTCATGCGGCGCGTGCTCGTCCCCGAGGCGGCGCTGCGCGGCGAGCGCCACGAGGCGGAGTACGGGTCGATCCTGGTCCCCCTCACCGGCTCGCCGCTGGACGACGACATCATCCAGACGGCTGGGCGCCTGGCCGCCGAGGAGGACACCGACGCCTTCGAGGACAAGGGCGCCACCATCGAGGCGCTGTGGATCTTCGAGGTCCCGATGTCGCTGCCGATCGACGCGGCGCTCCCCGATGCGCAGCTCAAGCAGGCGCGCGCGGCGCTGGCGCGGGCCAAGGCGGTGGGGGAGGAGTACGAGGGCGTCGAGGTCGCCACCGCGACGGTCCGCGCCCGCCGGGCCGGGCAGGCGATCGTCGACGAGGCCAAGCGCCGCGGCGTGCAGGCCGTGGTGCTCGCCGCCGAGGAGCCGTCCAAGATCCGCGGCGGGGCGCTGCTGGGCGGCCGCGGCGGGCCGCTGGACGACTTCGTGGGGGAGGCCACCAAGTACGTGATCTCCAAGGCGCCCTGCCAGATCATCCTCACCGCGCCGCCCGCCTCGGACACCGCCACCCCGGTCGACCCCCGCCTGCGCGCGGACCGCGCCGCGGCGCGCGACGGCGCCGCCGCCGCCGCGCGCGACGGCGCCACGCCGAGCGACGCCGCGGCGGCAAGCGACGACGGCCCTGCTCGGTAGAGTCCGGGCCAATGCCCCTCATACTCATCGTCGGCGCCGGCCGCGTCGGGTCCTCGGTGGCGCGCTCGATGCTGGCCGCGGGCAACGAGGTCTCGATCCTGGACGAGGATCCGCTCTCCCACGAGCGGCTCGACTCCGGGATGGACACCACCTGGGAGGACTCCGGCGGGCGCTTCACGGTCGGGCACGGCATGGAGATCGACGCGCTGCGCGAGGCCGGCATCGAGGAGGCCGACGTCTTCATCGCCTCGACCGACGGCGACAACACGAACCTCACCATCGCCCAGATCGCCGCCAAGCAGTTCGGGGTGCCCAAGGTCATCGTGCGCGTGATGGACCCGCGGCGCGCCGAGTGGTACGAGGAGCAGGGGCTGCACACGATCTGTCCCACGCGCTACGCGATCGAGATGTTCGAGCGCGCGCTGGAGGTGTAGCTCGTGTACGTCGTGATCGCCGGGGCCGGCAAGGTCGGCTGGAACCTCGCCCGCGAGCTCATCTCCAAGGGCCACGAGGTGACGGTCATCGAGAGCGAGCGCTCGCGCTACCTGACCGTCGAGCAGGAGCTCGAGCACGCGATCCAGTACGGGGACGCCACCGAGCTGTGGGTCCTCGAGCGCGCCGGCATCAACCGCGCCGACCTGACCATCGCGGTCACCGGCGACGACGAGGACAACCTCCTCATCTGCCAGATCGCCAAGGAGAAGTACCTCTGCTCGCGGATCATCGCCCGCGTCAACAACCCCCGCAACCGCCCGTACTTCGAGCTGCTCGGCATCCAGCCGGTGGTCAGTGCCACCGACCTCATCCTGCGCCTCATCGAGCACGAGGTCCCGTCCTACGGGCTCGTGCACCTGCTCGACCTGCGCGACGAGCAGCTCGAGATCATCGAGGTCGAGGTCGGTCAGGGCGCCCCGGCCGCCGGGCGCAAGGTGGCCGAGGTCGAGCTCCCCGACGGCTCGCTGATCATCTCCGTGCTGCGCAACGGCCGGGGCTTCGTCCCCAAGGCCGACACCGTCATCGATGCCGGCGACGAGGTCCTGCTCGTGCTCGACCCGGGCCTCGAGGAGCGCATCACCGCGCAGTTCTCGGGCGCCGGCTGAGCCTCAGCCGACCCGGATGGGCCGGCTGAGGTCGCCCACGACGAGCTTGTAGGAGCCCGCCGGTGCGCTGAACGTCAGGCGCGCGGTGCCACGCCGGTGGCGGCTCGCGTCGACGCGGTCGAAGGCCACGAGGCGCCGGCTCCCGTCGCTGGCGACGAGGAAGGCCAGGACCGTGTCGGTGCCAGGCTGATGCCCCACGTTGGCCACGTCCACGCTCGCGCTGATGCGCTCGCCCGGGCTCGCGTGCCAGGGGGCGCGCAGGTTGTCGAGCTTGAAGCGCGTGTAGCTCAGGCCGTAGCCGAAGGCGAAGCGCGGGTCGTACGGCTTGCCGGCCTCGTTGTAGGCGAGCGGGAACTGGCTCGAGTCCTTGGGCCACGAGACGGGCAGCCGACCGCTCGGGCTGGCCTTGCCGAACAGCGTGTCGGCGATCGCGCCGCCGCCCTCGGTCCCGGGCAGGAAGGCCATCAGGCTGGCGTTGGCCTCGTCGAGCTGGTGGTCCATCTTCAGCGGCCGCCCGGCGACCACGACCACGATGACCGGCTTGCCGGTGGCCTTCAGGTCGTCGATCAGCTTCGCCTGGGCGAGCGGCAGGGCGGGCGTCGCGTCGTCGCCCTGGCCCTCGGCGTACGGGCTCTCGCCCACCGCGACCACGACCGCGTCGGCGTGCTTGGCCGCGTCCACCGCGTCCGCGCGCTGGGCCGCCGCGGTGGCGTTGGCGGGGTCGTTGAGCGGGTCGGGCGGCTGGGGGAGCGTGGGGTTGGTGGTGCCGTCGGGGCTGATGCGGTTCGTCGTGTCCGCCACCGGCGCGCCCTGCTTCCAGATCACCTGCGTGCCGTGCCCGGCCGCCTGCTCGATGCCCTCCTTGATGGTCGTCACCTCGGGGATCGGGATGTCTGCGGGCAGGTTGAACGCGCCCTGCCAGGCGATCGACCAGCCGCCGAGCTGGTTGGTCGGGCTGTCCGAGGCCGGGCCCGTGACGAGGATGCGCCGCGCGTGGTGCTTGGAGAGCGGCAGCGTGCCGTCGTTGCGCAGCAGCACGAGGCTCTCCTGGGCGGCCTTGCGGGCCAGCTGGTGGGCGGCCGGGTTCTCGACCGCCGCGTTGGCCGCGCCGGCGTCCACGAACGGGTGCTCGAAGAGGCCGAGACGGAACTTCAGCGTCAGGATGCGCGCCACCGACTGGTTGATGCGGTCCTCGGTGACCTTCCCGTCGGCGACGGCCTTCGTCAGGTTGGTGGTGAAGCCGGTCGCGTCGAGCGGGATCATCGACATGTCGAGGCCGGCGTTGACGGCCTGGGAGATCGCGTCCTCCATGTCGGTGGCGACGTGGTACTTGGTGATCAGGGCCTCGACGTCCTGCCAGTCGGAGATCACGACGCCCTTGAAGTGCAGCTGGCCGCGCAGGATGTCGGTGAGCATGCGGTGCGACGCGTGCCCCGGCACGCCGTTGACCGAGCCGCTGTTGACCATCACGGTCGCGACGCCGGCGTCGATGCCCTGGGCGAACGACGGCAGGTGGATGCTCTGCAGCTCGTTGTCGTCGATCGTGGCGTCGGTGCGGTCGAAGCCGCTGTCGGGCGCCGAGTAGCCCGCGAAGTGCTTGGCCGTGGCGGCGACGGAGGTCGGGCTCGCCAGGCTGCGGCCCTGCAGGCCGCGGATGGTGGCGGCGCCCATCGCGCCGGTCAGCACCGGGTCCTCGCCGAAGGGCTCGTAGGAGCGCCCCCAGCGCAGGTCGCGCTCGGTGTCGAGCACGGGGGCGAAGTCCCACGTCACGCCGGTGGCGCGGACCGCGCTCGCGGTCGAGCGGCCCAGCTGCTCTGCCAGCGACGGGTCGAAGGTGGCGCCGAGGCCGATCTGGTGGGGGACCATCGTGGCGTCGACGAGGTTGTTGTGGCCGTGGACGGCGTCGGCGCCGTAGATGATCGGGATCCGCAGCCGGCTGTGGTCGAGCGCGAACTGCTGGATGGTGTTGATCTCGTCGGCCCACGCCTTGCCGTCGTCGCCCACCGGCGGCCACGCGCCGCCGCCCGAGAGGATCGACCCGATCTGGTTCTTGTCGAGGACGTCGGCCATCAGGTCCGGGTTCAGCGGGCCGCGATCCCACGGCGTGTCCGGCGAGCCCTGGAGGACCTCGACGTTGATCTGGCCCATCTGGCCGATCTTCTCGGCGAGGGTCATGCGGCTCAGGAGGTCGGCGACGCGCTGGTCCACGGGTCGCGAGGCGTCCTGGTAGGGCAGGACCGAGGGGTCGGCGCTGGCCGCCTCGGGGGCGCCCGAGCGCACGCCGGCCAACAGGAGGGCGAGCGCCGCCAGGAGGATCAACAGCACGACGACGCCGTTGCGCTTGATGGCAGCCTGGACGTTGCTCATCACTTCTCCTCCTGCAGGACCCGGGAACGAGGCTGGACAGCTATGTTTGTACACCGAATGTCAAGTGGGCCGTGCAAGGAGATCTCGTTCAAGTCCCGAACGTCGCCCATGAGATGAGCGACGCGCCCGCCGCGGCATCGAGCGGCTCGCGATGAGTGACGCCGACGCCGGCTCGCCGAGCGGCATGCGCGCGTCCAACCGCGAGCGGATCCTCGCCCTGCTGCGGGCGCGCGGGCCGATGTCCCAGGCCGACCTGGCGCGCGCGAGCGGCCTCTCGCCGGCGACGATCTCGGGCATCGCGCGCGAGCTGCGCGAGGCCGGCTGGCTGGAGGGCGACGACGCCGACGTCCCCGTGCGCGGCCGCGCCCTGGCGCTGAGCCGCTCGGCCGGCGTCGCCGTCGGCATCGACTTCGGCCACTCGCACGTGCGCGTGGCCATCGCCGACCTCGCGCACACCGTCCTCGCCGAGTCCGAGGAGGCGCTCGACGTCGACCACGAGGCCGACGAGGGCGTCGCGCTGGCCGGGCGCCTCGTCCGGCGGCTGCTCGACGAGGTCGGCGTGGCGGCCGACCGCGTCACCGGCGTCGGCATGGGCCTTCCGGGCCCGCTGCGCCGCGACAGCGGCGAGGTCGGGGACTCGGCCATCCTGCCCGGCTGGATCGGCGCGCGCCCGGAGGCGCTCATGCAGGCCGAGCTCGGCCTGCCGGTGCGCGTCGAGAACGACGCCAACCTCGGCGCGCTGGCGGAGATCGTGTGGGGCGCGGGCCGCGACTGCACGGACCTCGTCTACGTCAAGGTCGCCACCGGGGTCGGCGCCGGCCTCGTCCTCAACGGGCGGCTCTACCACGGCGCGGGAGGCACCGCCGGCGAGATCGGCCACGTGACGATCGACGACGGCGGGCCGGTCTGCCGCTGCGGCAACCGCGGCTGCCTGGAGGCCTTCGCCGGCGCCGAGGCCGTCCTCGAGCCCCTGCGCCGCCGCCACGGCGACCGCCTCACGCTGCGCCAGGTCGTCCTCCAGGCGCAGGCCGGCGACGTCGGGTGCCGGCGCGTCATCGCCGACGCCGGCCGCGCCCTCGGCCGCGCCGTCGCGGGCACGTGCAACCTGCTCTCGCCCGAGCGCGTCCTCGTCGGCGGCGAGCTGGCACAGGCCGGCGACCTGCTCCTCGAGTCCGCTGCGCGAGGCCGTCGGCCGCTCGGCCATCGCCGCCACCCGCGAGGTCCCGATCCGCGCCGGCGTCCTGGGAGAGCGCGCCGAGGTCCTGGGCGCGGTCGCCCTCGTCCTGCGCGAGTCCCAGCGCTTCGTGGCCGAGCCGGAGCGCGTCCACTAGGCCACCTCCCGCGGCCCCACGTTGCGCACGGGACTCCCGTTGCGGCGGGCGCCGACGTTGCGGCCCGCGAAGTTCTCGGTCTGGCTGTGGCAGTTGGGGCAGAGCACGACGAGGTTCTCGAGGCGGTTGTCGTCCTTGACCCCGTTCGCGTGGTGCAGGGCCATGACCAGCGGCTCTCCGCGCCATTCCCCGAGCCCGCATTGCTCGCAGCGGTTCTCCTTGAGCCCGGCCGCGATGAGGCGGCGCTTGAGGTAGTAGCGCGCCACGGGGCGATCGGAGCCGAGCAAGTCCTCCAGCGGCGTCGCGGCGGGTCGCACCGTCAGCGCGCCGCGCCGCCGCGCGTCCTGCCAGGCAGGGATCGAGCATCCGAACCGCTCGCGGCACTCCGCCGGCGAATGGCCCTCGTCGTAGTAGGCCTGAATCGCCGGCCAGTCGTACCGGCGCGCGAAGCGCTCGTCGATGGGTTCGCCGAGACGGCGCGCGTGGTAGCTCACGGTGGCCTTGCTGAGTCCGAGGCGGTCAGCGACCTCCCGCCGGCTGAGGCCCTGCCGGAGAAGCTCGTGGACTCGATCACGCGTCACGAACAGATGTTCGCACCACCACCGGTCGGAACCTCCCGCGACGTCGGCCTATACTTCGCGCCCGCAGCGGCGTCGTCCGCCAATACTCTGCGGGCTGGTGTAACGGCAGCACGCCTCGCTCTGGACGAGGTAGTTGGGGTTCGAATCCCTGGCCCGCAGCTAGGGGGGTAGCGTCATACTGGGTTCGAGACTCACCCCTCGGCGATGACCTCCACGTCCTCGCTGCCCGGCACGAAGATCGCCGGGATCGTCGCCGTGAAGGTCGTCCCGCGACCCGGCTCGCTCGCGACGCCGACCTCTCCGCCCAGCAGCGTCGCCAGGCGCTTGCAGATCGACAGGCCCAGGCCCGAGCCGCGCAGCTCGCCGGCCTCGCCCGGGGGCCCGAGCTGGACGAACTCCTCGAACACGCGCGAGTGGTCGGACGCCTCGAGGCCGGGGCCGGTGTCCGCGACGGCGAAGCGGACCTGCTGGCCGGCGTCGACCGACGCGGCCGAGATGCGGACCTCGCCGCGCTCGGTGAACTTCAGGCCGTTGACGACGTAGTTGCGCAGGATCTGCGAGAGCTTGAAGGCGTCGGTGCGCAGGGTGGGCACGCCGTTGAGGTCCTCGAAGACGACGGTCACGCCGGGTGAGCGGGGGAGGTGGACGACGATGCCGCGCAGCGCGCTGAACAGCTCGTCGACGCGGACCTCGGTGACGCGCACGATGTCCCGGCCCGCGGCGAGGCGCGCCAGGTCGAGGTGGTCGTTGACGAGGTCGAGCGCCTCCTCCATGGCACCGTCGATGAGCCGTACGTCCTCGCGCAGGCGCGGGTGCAGGCTGTCGCCGCCCTCGCGCAGGATCGCCTCCGTCATGCCGCGCACCGCGTACAGCGGCGTGCGCAGCTCGTGGGTCAGCGCGCGCAGGAAGCTCTCGTTGCCCGCCGCGCGCTCGCGCAGCTCCTGTGCCTGCTGACCGAGCTCGGCCATGCAGGGCGGTGACCGCGCGGTTGGTGTCGGCGAGCTCGCGGTTGAGCCCGACGAGCTCGCGCTCGCGCTCGCTCAGCGTGGCGAGCGCGCTCACCAGCTCGGCGTTCTGCATGCGCAGCTCGTTGAGCGCGGCCTCGGCCTCGCCCGACTCGTGGCGCTGCAGCGAGCCCATCACGTGCGAGAGCTCCGCCAGGCCCGGCAGCCAGGCGTCCTGCTCGAGCTCGCTGGTCAGCCGCACGAGCACCGCCCCGCGGGCGTCGCGCGCCTCGACGCGGTCGACGAGCTGGCGCAGCTTGGCGAGGTCGAGGCGGTCGATCGCCTCGCCCGGCTTCTCGCCCGTGAGCACGCCCTCGGCGATGCCGCTGATGGTGACCACGGCGGCCGGCGGCTCGTCCTGGACCGCGAACTCCACCTCGCCCTCCGCGCCGTGGCGCAGCGCCAGGCGGGCCACTTCCCACACGGCGGTGGCCAGGCGGCTCTGCGCCTCCGCGCCCAGCTGCAGGAAGCCGGCGAGGTCTCGTGCGCGGCGCCTCGTGAGGAGTACGTCCTCCTGCGAGCGGAGCGCAAGCGTGATGACAGGCCCCCCCATCCGAACCGAATGTAGTCGATCGCAGGGGTGCCGTGGGATCGCTGCTCATCCGATCGGATGACTGCCGCTCATCCGCTGTTGCATCCGCTCCGCCGTTGTCTGGGGCCTCCCGGGGCACGATCCTCCCCAGCGAGCCGGCGGAGTCTGTTAGAGGGGGGCGCCGCCGGCCCGGACTTGAGGGGCGCAGCATGACGACGACTCCGAGGTCCCACGTGGACCGCCCGCATCGGGGGGCCGAGGGCGAGGGTGCGGCGGAGCGTCGTCATCGCGGGGGAAGGCGAGGACGGAGGGACTGGGACGCGATGCCCGACGACGGGACGACGGAGTCAGCTGCGCGAACGGCCGGGCGCACCGGCTCCGTCGGCGTCCTGGTCGTCGACGACAGTCCCGTGTTCAGACGCGGCATGGGCCGCGCGGTCCGGCTCCACAACGGCCTCGAGCTGATCGGCGAAGCCGAAGGCGGCGAGGCGGCGCTCGAGGCGATCGAGCGGCTGCGGCCCGACGTGGTGCTGCTCGACCTGCGGATGCCCGACATCGACGGCCTCGAGGTGCTCGAGCGCCTGCGCGACCTCGACCCGCCGCCGCGCGTGCAAGGTGCTGATCGTCAGCGCCTCGCTCGACGAGCAGGTCGAGCAGGCCGCGCGCGCCGCCGGCGCCGCCGGCTGCGTGAGCAAGGACCTGGCGCGCGCCGACATCTGTGCCACGGCCCTGCGCGTCGCCCGGCAGTAGGGTTGCGCCGCGGTAGTCCGTGGCCAAGAGCAGCCCCCAGCGCACCACGGTCCTCGTGGCCGACGACCATCCCCTCTATCGCGAGGCGGTGGTTCGCGCGGTGCGCGCGCGCCCCGAGTTCGAGCTCGTGGGGGAGGCCGGCGACGGGCGGGAGGCGCTCGAGGCGATCCGCAGCGACCGTCCCGACGTCGCGGTCCTCGACGTCGAGATGCCCTCCCTGCGCGGGGTCGACATCGTCGAGGCTCTGCGCCGCGACGGCCTGACCACGCGCGTCGTCCTGCTCAGTGCGCACCTCGACAGCGACACCGTCTACGAGGCGGTCGCCGGCGGGGTCAGCGCCTATCTCTCCAAGGCGGCGCCCGGCGAGCGCATCTGCGACGCGATCGCCGCCGTGGCTCGCGGCGAGGTCATCCTCCCCGCCGAGGTGCAGGCCGGCCTGGCCGCCGAGATCCGCCTGCGCTCCGATCCCGGGCGCCCGGCGCTGAGCCCGCGCGAGCAGGAGGTCCTGCGCCTCATCGCCGAGGGTCTCAGCGCGCCCGCGGTCGGCCGCGAGCTCCATCTGGCCACCGCCACCGTGAAGTCGCACCTCAAGACGCTCTACGAGAAGCTCGGCGTCAGCGACCGCGCCGCCGCCGTGGCCGAGGCGATGCGCCGCGGCCTGCTCGAGTGAGGCGCTCAGAGCGCGCGGCGGTACTCGGCGATCTCGAGGCCGATGCGCTCGTCGAAGGCGGGCGGGCGGGCCAGCGACCAGCCCTCGCGCTCGTAGAAGCGCCGCGCCCGCTCCTGCCCGCCGGCGTGAAGAGCCGCATGACCGAAAGCCGCGGGCGCGCGCCTCGTCGATCGCCGCGGCGTGCAGCCGCGTCGCCAGCGCCGGTGCCCCAGTGCGTCGCGCGCGACGAAGAGCTGGCGGAAGTGCGCGAGCCGCGGGGTCGTCGGACGGGCTGCGCAGTGCAGTCGCTCGGCGGGCAGGAAGCCGACGTGGCCGACGAGCTCGCCCGTCGTCGCTCGGCGACGCGGTACCAGACGTGATCGTCGGCGAGCAGCCGCGGCAGCCGCTCGGCCTCCGTCGGACGGCCGACGGCGGCGTCCAGCCCTCGGGCGCGAACGAGCGGTAGCCCTCGAAGCCCTCGACGGTGACCGCCACCATCGCGCTCGGCGTCGTCGGCCGTGGCCGCCCGCAGGGCGTACTGCGCTCACGCCGCCGCCTGCGCCGCCCAGTCGGCGTAGAGCGCCGCATACGCGCCGTCGGCCGCGATGAGCTCGTCGTGGCTGCCCTGCTCGACGATCCGGCCCTGGTCGAGGACGATGATCCGCCCGGCCTGGCGGATGGTCGACAGGCGGTGGGCGATGACGATCGCCGTGCGCCCGGCCAGCAGCCGCCGCAGCCCGGCCTCGATGCGCCCCTCGGTGCGCAGGTCGACGTTCGAGGTGGCCTCGTCGAGCACGAGGATCCGCGGGTCGGCGATCAGCGCGCGGGCGAAGGCGACGAGCTGGCGCTGGCCGGCCGAGAGCTGCACGCCGCGCTCGCCGACCTCGGTGTCGAGGCCCTGCGGCAGCGCCGCGATGAAGTCCCACGCGCCCACCGCGCGGGCGGCGGCCTCGATGTCGCCCGCCTCCGCGTCCGGGCGGCCGAAGCCGATGTTGTCGCCGATCGTCCCGCTGAAGAGGAAGGCCTCCTGCGGGACGATGCCCATCTGCGAGCGCAGCGACCGCGCCGCGACGTCGCGCAGGTCGTGGCCGTCGACCAGCACGCGCCCGTCGGTCGGGTCGTAGAAGCGCGCGACGAGCTTGGCGAAGGTCGACTTGCCCGCGCCGGTGGCTCCGACCAGCGCCACCGTCTGGCCGGCCGGCACCGCCAGCGACACGTCGTCGAGCGCGAGCTTCGTGCCCTCCTCGGTGCGGTAGCGGAAGGAGACGTCCTCGAAGCGGATCTCGCCGCGCAGCCGCTCGAGCACGATCGCGTCGGGGCTGTCGGTCAGCTCGGGCGTGACGTCGAGCAGCTCGAAGATCTTGTCGAGCGCCGCCATGCCCGACTGGTAGGTCGTGTAGACCTGCGAGAGCTGGCCGATGGGGTCGAAGAAGCCGTTGAGCGCCGCGAGGAAGCCGACCAGCACGCCGATCTCGATGTCGCCGTTGATGGCCTGGCGCCCGCCGACGATGAGGATGCCGACGGTGGCGATGGCCGCGACGAACTCGACGGCGGGGAAGTAGGCCGCGTTGAGGTTGACCGTGACGAGGTTGGCATCGCGGTTGACGTCGTTGAGGTGCGCGAAGTGGGCCCTGTGGCGCGGCTCCTGGGCGAAGCTGCGCACGACGCGGATGCCCGACAGCGTCTCCTGCAGGTAGACGGTGATGGCGCTGATGGTCTCGCGGGTGCGCCGGTAGGCGTCGGCGCTGGCGATGCGGAAGGCCAGCGACCCGATCGCCATCACCGGGAAGATGAGGAAGGTCAGCAGCGCCAGCTGGGCGTCGAGGTAGATCAGGATCGCCACCGAGCCGACGAGCGTCAGCGAGGCCTGGAAGAGCGTGACGACGGTGTCGGTGACCAGCGAGTCGAGCGCCTCGACGTCGTTGGTCATGCGCGAGATGAGCATGCCGGCCGGGCGGCGCTCGTAGAAGCCGACCGGCATCTCCTGCAGGTGGCGGAAGATCTGCAGGCGCAGGTCGGCGAGCGCGCGCTGGCCGACCCAGCCGACGAGGTAGGTCTGCGCGTAGCTCGCCGCCCAGACGACGAGCGCGCTGACCACGAAGGCGACGACGACGAGGTCGAGCGTCTCCAGGTCGCCCTTCAGGATGCCCGAGTCGATGGCCGTCTTGGCCAGCGGCGCCGGCGCCAGCGACGCGGCCGTGCCGGCCACCAGCGCCACGAACATGAGCACGACGCGCGTGCGGTAGGGCGCGAGCAGCACGATCAGGCCGCGCAGCTTGCGCGCGCGCCCGCTCGTGCCGCGCAGGCGCCGGCGCAGGTCGTCGCGGCGCGTCGCCGCGCGGGCGGCCTCGGTCCCCGTCGTCATAGGCCCGCGACCTCGCGGTCGGGCGCGTTGCGGTTGAGGAAGACCTGGTCGGGCAGGCCCTTCTCGACGATCTCGCGGTAGAGCTCGGACTGCTCGAGCAGCGCCTCGTGATCCCCGGCGGCCGCCACCGCGCCGTCCTCGAGGACGACGATCGTGTCGGCCAGCGAGATGGTCGACAGGCGGTGGGCGATGACGAAGGTCGTGCGCCCCGCCATGACGTCGCGCAGCGCGGCCTTGATCTCCTGCTCGGTCGACGCGTCGACCGACGACGTCGCGTCGTCGAGGATGAGGACCCGCGGATCGGCCAGGAAGGCACGCGCGATGGCGACGCGCTGTCGCTGGCCGCCGCTCAGCGTCAGCCCGCGCTCGCCGACGCGCGTCTTGTAGCCCTCGGGCAGGCGATCGATGAACTCGTGGGCCTGGGCGCGGCGCGCCGCGAGCTCGATCTCCTCCTGCGTCGCGTCCGCGCGCGCGTAGGCGATGTTCTCCGCGACGGTCGCGCTGAAGAGGAAGGGGTCGTCGTTGACCACGGCGATGGCGGAGCGCAGCGAGGAGACATCGACGTCGCGCACGTCGGCGCCGTCGACGAGCACCGCGCCGGCGCTGACGTCGTAGAGGCGCGGGATGAGCTGGACGAGCGTCGTCTTGCCCGAGCCCGTGGCGCCGACCAGCGCGACCGTGGTGCCGGCCGGCACGTCGAGGTCGACGTCGCGCAGGGCCGGGCGCGACGCGCCCTCGTAGCGCAGCGTGACGCCGCGCAGCTCGACGTGGCCCGAGCCGGGCGGCAGCGCCGGCGCCCCGGGCGCCGAGACGATGCGCGGCTCGCGGTCGAGGATCTGGTAGACGCGAGCGCCGGCCGCCGTCGCGCGCTGGGCCAGCCCGAGCGAGATGCCGAGCGTGCGCATCGGCGACAGCAGCATGAGCAGGTAGGCGTAGAAGGCGCTGAACTCGCCGATGGTCAGGCGCCCGTCGATGACCTGACGCCCGCCGAAGAAGAGGATCGCCGCCAGCCCGAGCTGGGGCAGGAAGCCGATGAAGGGGTTGTAGAAGGCCTGCAGGCGCGTGGTCACCATCGCCTGGTCCCAGACGCGCCCGACGCCGCCGCGGAAGCGCTCGAGCTGGCGCTCCTCGCGCGCGAAGGACTTCACGACGCGCACGCCGCCGATGTTCTCCTCGACGTCGGCCGTGAGCTCGGCGATCCGCTGCTGGAGCTCCTGCAGCGCCGGGCGCGAGCGCCGCCCGTAGCGCGCGGCGATGCCGACCACGATCGGGACCGGGATGAGCGAGATCGCCGCCAGGCCGGGCTGCACGGCGATCATCGCCCCCGCCGCGAGGAAGATGGTCAGCGCCGACTGCAGCATGAAGACGAGGCCGTAGCCGAGGAAGAAGCGCACGGACTGCAGGTCGACGGTGGCGCGCGACATCAGCTGGCCGGTCTGCTGGCGGTCGAAGAAGCCCAGCTCGAGCTTCTGCAGGTGCTCGTACATGCCGTTGCGCAGGTCGAGCTCGACGCCGAGCGAGACGCGGCCCGCGACCAGCCGCCGCGCGACGGTGAGCGCCAGGCGCAGCACGCCCGCGGCGAGGATGACGAGGGCGAGCGTCGTGAGCCCCGGCTCGTCGCCGTCGCGGATCTGGTCGATGGCCCGGCCGGTGAGCCACGGGATGGCGACCGTCATGACCATCGCGGCGGCCGCGAGCAGCCCCGACAAGAAGACGCCCCTTCGATAGGGGCGCAACCAGCCCAGGAGCCTCACGAACGTGGCCATCGCCGATCCATGCTAGTTGACGACCTCAACGATCTCCCTCGGCCATTGGGCCTACGACCCGGGCTCGTAGCCGCGGCACTCGGCCACCGGCACGCGCGGGTACTTCGGGAAGGAGCTGTCGATCCGCGAGCGCTCGCAGAGGGTGAAGACCGAGCCGCGGCCCGTCCGCACGATGCGCTGAAAGCGGCAGGAGTCGCACAGGCCGAAGCGCTGCTCGCGGCGGGTGACCTCGGTCGCGTGGCGCGCCTGCACCTCGTTGGGGTTGTCGCTGTAGCCGCGGTACAGGTAGGACAGCGGCATGGCCAGCGGGTGGTGCTGCATCTGCCAGACGTGGCAGAGCTCGTGGGTCACGAGGTCCTCGCTGGCCTCGGCGATGGGCGCGCGCACGAGGATGAGGTCCCACATCGTGTAGCCGTCGAAGCGCCGGAACCACGGCAGGCGGAAGAGCCACGGCGCGCTGACCAGGCGCACGCGGCGCATGCGCACGGGGCGCGGATAGAGGTCGAGCGTGTCGAGGCGCGCCTTGGCGCGCGCGAGCTTGTCGCTCGCGGCGGAGCTCAACCGCCCGAGGCTGCGGGCGTCGAGCCCGCGGCGGCCTGCGCGGCGGCGGCCGCGGCCTGCTTCTGCTGCGCCTTCAGGCGCTTCTGCAGCGCTCGATCGGCCGACGGGCTGTACGGATCGAGCACGAGGTAGCCGCGGTCGTTGAAGCTCGAGCCCATGAGCGAGAAGAGGTACGGGTTGGTCGTCTGGTCGACGAGCCTGGCGTCGGGCGAGAGGGTGACGGTCTTCGTCGTCGGCGCCGTCGGCAGCAGCGACGAGGTCAGCGGGCGGTCGAGCTCGGGACGGAGCTCGTCGCGGCTGAAGTACAGCGCGATGGTCTGAGCCTTGCCCGGCGTCGCCGGGATGAGCACGACGACCTGCTTGACGTCCTTGAGGTAGCGGAAGCTGTAGAGCGCCAGCTCCAGGCCCTCGCGGCGCAGCAGCAGCATGCGCTCCTTGGAAGGCTTGCCCGAGTCGATCTGGCAGTTCACCCCCAGGCCGCACATCTGGTACAGGACGCCCTTCTCGTCGTGGACCTGGATCGCGCCGCCCTCCTCGGCGGACTTGCGCATCGCGACGAGCAGCGGGATGCCCTTGTAGGAGATGTCGTTGGCGTCGACCTTGACCAGCTGCCTGCCCTGGTCGCGGTAGGCGCCGGCGATGTGGCTCGCGATCTCGGTGGCGCCCTGCAGGCCGCCCGAGGTCGGCTTCCACGACGACCACGCCGGTCCCTCGTGCTTGGGCGGGATGCCGACGATGGCGATCGTGATGCCGACGAGCGCGGCGATGCCGACGGCGACCAGCGCGCCGGTCATGAACTGAAAGCGCGGGGCGTACTCGGAGGGGCCCGCGCCGCCACGGCGGGAGCGCCGGCCGCTCGGTGGCGCTCGGGCAGCAGGTCGCGATCGGGGTCGTCGTCGATCGCGTCGGACTCGACGACGTCGGCGTCGGGCGGCAGGAGCGGCTCGCTGGACTCGGGCAGCAGCGAGGCGGGATCGTGCTTGGGCTGCGTGCCCGCCGGGTCCCAGGGGCGCTTGCTGAGCTCGCTCTTGTCGTCCGACTCGCTCATACCTTGGGCCAGATGCTCTCGTCGAGGACGTCGATGACCGGCGCGCGCGGCGCGGCCGCCTCGAGCAGCTCGACCACCTCGTCGCCGTAGAGCTCCTTGTGCTGGACGAGCGCTTCGGCCACGGCGGCGACGGCCTCGCGGTTGGCGCGGATGCAGCACACGGCGGTGAGGTAGGCCTGGCCCAGGATCTGCGCCGCCGCGCTGCGCTTGGAGGGGTCGCCGAGGACCGAGCCGATCGGGTCGGAGTCCATCGCGCCGCCCATCCGCGCTCGGTTCATGATCCGCAGGCCGATGCGCTCGAAGCGCTCCATGAGCTCCTTCTCGACCTCGGGCAGGCGCTCCTTGGCCACACGCCCGCGCAGGTCGAGCGGCTCGGGGCCCATGCCGCTCATGCCCACCATGCGCGAGGCGATCCAGGTGGCGCTCTGGATGTCGCCGCCCACGCCGTTGGAGTTCTCGCCGTAGAAGACGTGCTCGGCGGCCATGGCGCCGAGCGTCCAGACGAGGTTGCCGACGTCCTCGTGGCGCCAGCTCGAGAAGCGCTCCTCCTTCTGGATCGCCTGGTGGTGTCCCAGCGAGCCGCCGCGCATGCGGATCGACAGCCGCGTGGAGAGGACGTCGTTCATGTAGACGTGGCTGGCCACGGCGTGACCCGCCTCGTGGATGGCGACCGCGCGGCTCTCCTCGTCGATGTAGTTCACGCCGACGGCCGTGCCCGACTCGATCGTGGTCATCGCCTCGACGATGTCCTTGCGGTCGAAGTGCTCGCGCGCCTCGGAGTGCGCGTAGGTGAGGGCCATCGAGCACACCTGCTCGATCATGGCCGGGGAGTACCCGTTGGTCATGCGCGCCAGCTCGTCGCGGCGCTCGTCGCTGTCGAGGTCCTCGTCGTGGCTGACGCGGTCCAGGTAGAGGTCGAAGATGTCCTTGCGGTCGTCCTTGGTCGGCGTGCGGAACCAGATGTGGCGGCCCATGCGCCCGGGGCGGATGAGCGCCGGGTCGAGCGCGTCGAGGGGCACGTTGGTGGCGCCGATGAAGTAGACCTGCTCGGGGCGCGGCTTGGGGGGCTTGATGCGCAGCCGCAGCCTGCGGATCCTGCGCGGGATCACGTAGGTCGCGTCGAGGAACGTGTTGAGGCGGTTGGTGAAGAACTTGCGCATCATCGGCGGCTCGTCGACGCCGTCCATCTGCACCAGCAGCTGGTTGAGCGCCAGCCCGCCGCCCATGCCGCCCATGCCCGGGAACATGACGCCCTGGATGCGGTCGCGCACGGCGCCCAGCGGTCCCGCCGCGGCCGCCGCGGGACGGCTCGGCGCGCGACGCGAACATCCGGTCGCGCCACAGGCGGTTCTCGAGGATGAGGTCTCCGGTGGGGGTCAGCGAGCCCCACGGCCCGTACATCGGCGGCTCCTCGAAGCCGGTCGTGGTCGGGCGGAAGCCGTAGTTGCCGCCCTGCAGCGCCTGGCGGCGCATCCCGACGGCGTCGATCTCGTCGATGAAGATCATGCACGTGTTGCCCCACTTGCGGGCGAGCTTGCGCGCCTTGCGGATGAGGGCCATGACGATGACGACGTCCATGCCGATGAACGTCTGCGCGAAGCCCGAGCCCGGCATGGTCACGATCGGCGAGTTGAACGACGTCGCGATGCCCTTGGAGAGCATCGTCTTGCCGGTCCCCGGCGCGCCGATGAAGAGCAGCCCGCGCTCCGGCTTGCCGCCCGCCTTGCGGAACTCCTCGCCGGCCGACCACAGCTCGATGACCTTCGTCACCTCGGCCTTCGGCTCGGCCTGCCCGCGGACGTCCTCGAGCTTGACGCCCCAGTCCGCGTCGCCCGGCTCGTAGCCCTTCATCTGCCGCAGGCCGAAGAAGAGCATCGGCCCGAACAGGATGATGATGTTCATGAAGAAGAACAGCGGCAGCTGCAGGCCGAAGCTGAGGAAGTAGATCGCCATCTGCGGGATCGCATTGACGATGTCGCTCGGCGTGCCGCCCAGGGCGTAGAGGAGGGCGAGCGAACCGCCGACCACGAGCACGAGCCAGAACAGCAGGCGGAACTTCCGGCGCCAGTACCAGACGCGCCGCTGGGCGACGATGTCGTCCTCCATGAGCTCGTGCCCGGCGCCGTAGAGGCTCGCGCGCGGGATGAGCTTGTGGGCGAGGACGTCGACGAAGCCGCGGAAGGCGATGACCGCCACGAAGGTGCCCAGGAGGGCCCACAGCAGCGGCCAGTCGTTGGTCCCGTAGAGCCACGCGAAGGTCGCCGGGCTGGTGAGGACGGCGACGAACGTCGCGGCCCGGCCGAGCCGGCGCCACTCACGGGCCAGAGCGGATTGCTCCGCCACCCGACGCCGGCCGAAAGTCGTCCTCTCCCCGTTGGCCATGAGTCCTCGCAGAGTATTGCGAAACAGGCTTATTTCCAGATCAAGACGTCCATAACCGACTTCGACCTTCCGTCGATGGGTGTACCGTGGCCGGTCCTTGCGCTCCGCTCCATTCGCCGCTCTCCTCGTCGTCGCGCTCGCGGCCCTCGCACCGGCATCCGCAGCGGCGGCGCCGGCCCTCTCGGCGTGCCGCGGCCAGGACGAGTTCGGGTGCGCCACGCTCGACGTGCCGCTCGATCGCACGGGCACCACGCCCGGGACCGTCCCGCTGCACTACGCCATCCAGCGCCAGGGGCCGAAGAAGGTCCTCATCGCCCTGTCGGGCGGGCCGGGGCAGTCGGCCGTCTCGTCGGCCTCGTCGTTCGCGATCTCGCTCGACCCGGCGCTGCGGCGCTACCGCCTGGCGGTGCTCGACCAGCGCGGGACCGGCAAGTCGGGCGTCCTGAGCTGTCCCAACCTGCAGCGGCTGCGCTCGCTGGACGCCTACACGCCGCAGGCGGTGGCCAACTGCGCCAACCGCATCGGGCCGCAGCGCGCCTTCTACACGACGGCCGACACCGTGCTCGACATCGATGCGCTGCGCCAGGCGCTGGGCGCGGACAAGATCGCGCTCATGGGGATCTCGTACGGCACCAACGTCGCCCTGCAGTACGCGCGCGCCTTCCCCGAGCACGTCGACCGGCTGATCCTCGACTCGATCGTCGGCCCCGACGGCCCCGACGCCTTCCTGCTCGACACCTACCGCAACCTGCCGCGCGTGCTCGACGAGCAGTGCGCGCACGGCGCCTGTCGCAACGCGACGAAGGACCCGGTGGCCGACGTGGGCGCGCTCGTGCGGCGGATCAACGCCAGCGGTCCGCTGCGCGGCTACTACTTCGACGCGGACGGGCGCAAGCGCGCCACGCAGTACTCCACGCCCGACGAGCTCTCCTTCCTGCTCATCGCCGGCGATCTGAACCCGTTCCTGCAGGCGGCCCTGCCCGCCGCCATCAGCGCCGCGCGCCGGGGCGACAGCGCGCCGCTCATGCGCCTGCGGCGCATCGGCCAGGGCGGCCAGACGCGCGAGCAGGACCTCTCGGTCGGCCTCAACGTCGCCACGGGCTGCACCGACGTCACGCTGCCCTTCCCGCGCGCGGCGTCCGTGCCCGATCGCGCGGTCGCCGCCCAGCAGGCGCTGGCCGCGATCCCGCCGACCGACTACGACCCCTTCGACCCCCAGACCGTCCTGCGCACGAGCTACGTCGACGACTGCCTGGCCTGGCCCGGCGACGCGATCCGCGCGCCGTTCACCGGGCCGCTGCCCGACGTGCCGGCGCTGCTGCTCGGCGGCCGCCTGGACACGCGCACGCCGCTCGAGAACGCGCGCGCCACCGCCCTCGAGCTGCCGCACTCGACCATCGTGGCCCTCAAGGGCTCAGGGCACGACGCCCTGGACAGCGACATCACCGGCTGCACGGCGCAGGCACTGGCCCGCTTCATCGAGGACGTCGCGGTCGGCCACCCATGTCTGAACCGCGACAACGGGGTCGCCCCGACGCCGCTGCCGCCGCATTCGCTGAACGACTTCCGCTCGGCGCCCGGCGTCGGCGGCAGCCGCGGGCGTGCGGTGTTCGCCGTGCTGGACACCGTGACCGATGCGCGCCTGGCCGCGCTGCAGACGCTGTTCGCCGGCCTGCAGGTGCGCGGCGGGGGGCTGCGCGGCGGGAGCTTCTCCGCCCAGGCGAGCTTCGAGGGCCGCCTGCGCCTGCGCGACTACGCCTTCGTGCCCGGGCTGCGGGTCAGCGGCTCGCTCTCCTCCAGCCAGGGGTCGATCTCGGGCACCGTCCACGTGAGCGGGTCCGCGAACGGCACCCTGAAGATCAGCAGCCGCGGCACCGTGACCGGCACGCTCGGCGGGCGCCACGTCCACTACCGGCCGAAGCGCGGGGCGGCGTCGGCGACGCTGCGCGACGGCGGCGTCGCTGTGGCCGCGCACGTTCGCGCCGCGGCGCCTGCCGGTCGTGCGGTAGCGGCGCTCAGCCGCTGAGCTCACACGCGCGGCGCCGGCCCGCACGCACCCGCGCAGCATCCCGGTCCGCAGCGCGCCATGCATGCCTCGTGCGCCTTGGGACCGAGCTTGCGGGCGGCAACCACTGCCGCGCCGGCCACGGCCGCGCCGGTCAGGATCCGTGTCGACTTGCTCATGGTGTCCTCCGTTCGCTTGCTCATCGGTGAGACGACGCAGAGTCCCGTGGGGATACGCCGCGATCCGCGAGCGCGGTCGCGTGGGGCTCGCACACGAGCGCGCCGCGCTCGTCGCGCGAGAACGCGCACGCCGTCCGCAGGGCGCCGCGGAGCCGCTTACGCGCCCGGTGCAGGCGGATCTTGACCGCGCCCGTCGAGTCGCCGAGCAGGTCGGCGATCTGCGGGCAGGTCAGGCCGTGCACGTCGTGCAGCAACAGCACCGCGCGGTAGCTGTCGCTCAGCTCTCCGAGATATCCCTGGACGCAGGCGCTCATCTCGGCCTGCTCGACCCGTAGTTGCGCGCTTCCCGCGGGATCGACGGCGGGCAGCGCCTCGGGCGCGATCCCCGACACGCGCGCCGCCTGCCGGGCGCGTTCACGCAGGCGGTCAAGGCAGACGTGCGTCGCGATCGAGTAGAGCCACGGGACCACCGAGTCAGGGTCGCGCAGCGTGCCGCGCCGGCTGTGCGCGCGCATGAAGGTCTCCTGCGTCACGTCCTGTGCGTCGGCCGGGTCTCGCACGACGCTGCGGACGTAGCGCAGGATCCGCGGGTACAGCTCGTCGAGCCCGACCTCGGGTCGCTGCTCGACGACTGACGGCGCCTGGGTCATGGCCAAGCCACCGTATGTCGCCGGCGAGCGGACGTCATCCGCAGTCTTCCGCTCCCGGCTCTCGTGTCTGTCCACATAGGGTGTGCATGACCACTCAGCAGCAGGAGACCGATCAGCCATGGCCAAGCTCGCGTTCCTCGGACTCGGCGCGATGGGCGCCCCGATGGCGGCGCGCCTCATCGGCTCGGGCCACACGGTCACCGTCTGGAATCGCACGCGCTCACGCGCCGAGGCGATCGCCGGCGCCGCCCGTATCGCGGACTCGCCCGCCGACGCCGCCGCGGGCGCCGACGCGGCGATCACGATGCTGTCCACCCCCGACGCGGTCAGCGAGGTCCTGTTGGGGCCCGAGGGCGTCGCGTCCGCCATGACGCCGGGGACGGCGGTGATCGACATGTCCACGATCGGCCCCGATCACCTCGGCACGCTCGCCACGGCGATGCCCGAGGGCGTCGAGCTGATCGACGCTCCCGTGCTGGGCAGCGTCTCCAACGCCGTCGACGGCACCCTGAAGCTCTACTTCGGCGGCAGCGAGGAGGCCTTCGCACGCTGGCGCGACGTGCTCGCTCCGATGGGCCGCCCGGTTCACCTCGGACCGGCCGGCAGCGGACAGGCGATGAAGCTGGTCGCGAACTCGACGCTGGCCGGCCTGATGAGCCTCGTCGGCGAGGCGCTCGCGCTCGCCGACTCCTTCGACCTCGACCAGGATCTGGCCCTCGCCGCGCTGCTCGACTCGCCGATCGGCCCGGCCCTCGAGCGCAAGCTCGACAAGATCGAGCGCGACCACTACGCGCCGAGCTTCAAGCTCGAGCTGATGCGCAAGGACGTCGGGCTCGTCATGGATGCCGCGAGCCGCCGGCACGTCGCGCTGCGGGTCATCGACGGCGCGACCCGATGGATCGAACAGGCCTACGAGGACGGTCTGGGCGGCTACGACTACTCCGCCGTCGTCGCCGAGATCCGCGGCCGCGCCGCCACTGGCTGAGCTCGGCCGCGGGACGGCGTGCGTAGCCTGTCCCGGCTTGGCCCCGGCCGCCGCCCCCGCGATCCCCGCAGTCGTCACCGCCCTCGCCGCGCGCCCGCGGGCGATGGCCATCGCCGGTGCGCTGACCATCGCCTTCTCGGCCATCCTCGTCAAGCAGGCGGGCGTCTCGCCCTCGACCGCGGCCATCTTCCGCTGCGCGTACGCCGTGCCCGTCCTGGCCGTGCTGTGCTGGTGGGAGGAGCGGCGGCTGGGCCGGCGCAGCCGGCGCGACCGGGCCCTCGCGGCGCTGGCGGGCGTCTTCTTCTCCGCCGACCTCATCTGCTGGCACCACGCGATCGAGGACGTGGGGGCGGGGCTCGCCACCGTGCTCGGCAACCTCCAGGTCGCCTTCGTCCCGCTGGTGGCGTGGCTGGCCCTCGGCGAGCGCCCGGCCGCGCGCATCCTGGCCACCCTGCCGCTCGTGCTCAGCGGCGTCGTCCTCATCTCCGGCGTGCTCGAGGACGGCGCCTACGGCAACGATCCGAGCCAGGGCGTGGTCTATGGCCTCGCGACCGGGCTGGCCTACACCGGGTTCATCCTCGTCCTGCGCGCGGGCAGCGGCGAGCAGCAGCGGGTCGCGGGGCCGTTGTTCGACGCCACCCTCGTCGCGGCGGTCGTCTCGGTGGCGGCCGGGGCGCTGATCGGCGACGCAGACCTCGTCCCGTCGTGGCCGGCCCACGCGTGGCTCCTCATCCTGGCCCTCAGCTCGCAGGTGCTGGGGTGGCTGCTGATCTCGGCCTCGCTGCCGCGGCTGCCGGCGGCCCTGACCTCGCTGCTGCTGACGATCCAGCCGGTGGGCTCGGTCGCCCTCGGCGCGCTGCTCTTCGCCGAGGCGCCGTCGGCGCTGCAGCTCGTGGGCGTCGCGACGATCCTGGCGGGGCTCGTCATGGTCGCCCGCGTGCGCCCGCCGCCGACCGAGGGGATCTAGGCCAGCGCTACAGCACCACGCGCGAGCGCAGGGCCTTGACCTCGTCGAGGGCGCCCTCGCGCTCGACGAAGGCCAGCAGCGCGCGGCGCAGGCCGTCGACGGCGCGGTCGCCGACCTCGGCGCGCAGCTCGGCCTCGATGGCGGCCGACTCCGCCGCCGCGCGCTGGCGCACGCGCCGGCCCTTGGCGCTGAGCCGCAGGCGCGTGCGCCGGCGGTCGTCGGGGTCGGGCGCCCGCAGCAGGTACCCGCGCTGGACCATCTCGTCGGCCAGCTTGCTCGCCGCCTGGCGGCTCACGCCCAGCAGCTCGGCCAGCCGCGTCACGGTCGGCTCCTCGGCGTCGACGGCGCGGATGACGAAGCCGAAGGCGGTGCGCGCGTCGCGCGCGCCCGTCTGGCGCACGGCGGCCGTGAGGCGATCGCCGAGGCAGCGGTTGGCGGCCACGAGGATGATGGCCAGATCAGGTTCGTCAACCATGGTAGATTGTCAACTCTAGTTGCCTATTGTTCCCGAGAGGAGCCTGGACCGCATGACCATCATCCGAGAGCAGGATGCGCCGCGCTTCGGACAGGACGGCGTCGAGGTCACCGGCCTGGCCTCGCCCAGCCGCGGGTGCGACACCGTGAGCGCCTGGCGCGTGCTGCTGCAACCCGGCGCGGCCAGCCCCGAGCACACGCTCACGAGCGACGAGGCCTTCGTCGCCCTGCGCGGGAGCGCGCGGGTCGTGCTCGAGGGCGAGACCGAGGAGCTGAGGGCCGGCGACTGCCTGGTCGTCGCGCCCGAGCGGCGCTTCAGCATCCGCAACGACGGCTCGGAGCCCTTCGAGGCCGTCTGCTGCATGGCCGCCGGCGGGCAGGCGGTCGTCGAGGGCGAGGGCTCGTTCGTGCCGCCCTGGGCGGCCTGAGCCGCCGGCGTCAGCGCGCGGGCGCCTGCACGCGCGCCGGGCGTGCCTTCGGCCCGCGCTCCGGGCGGGACGTCGTGGGTCACGACGGCGCGCACGCCCACGCGCGCGCCCTCGCCCACGGTGACGCCGCGCAGCACGCCCGCGGCGGTCCCGACGACCGCGCGCGCGCCGATCAGCACCGGCGCCGTGAGCAGCGGCTGCTCGCGCACGGGCCGCTCGACGTCGCCGACGTCGTGGTCGAAGTCGATGAGCACGACCTCGTCGCCGAGCCGCGCCCCGGGCCCGATCTCCACGCGCTCGTGGGCGGCGATGACGCAGCGCTCGCCCAGGCGCGCGTCGACGCCGACCACGACCGCGGCGCCGGCGCCGACGTGGAAGCGGCAGCCCTCGCCGATGCGGCAGCCGTCGTCCAGGGACACGATGGCGCCGGGGGCGAGGTCGAAGCGCACGCCGCGTCCGAGCCGCGGACGCCCGCTGACCGTGAGGCGGCCGCGGGCGCGCAGGCGGGCCAGGGCGAGGCGCAGCATCGCCGCGCAGCGTAGTGCGGGTCGTGCGTATCCTCGCTGCCGCCATGGGAGGGCTGAGCCGCCGCG
Organism: uncultured Actinomycetes bacterium; assembly: GCA_963816845.1. Classification (GTDB taxonomy): domain Bacteria; phylum Actinomycetota; class Thermoleophilia; order Solirubrobacterales; family Solirubrobacteraceae; genus JAOPZW01. The sequence goes on from CAWFMR010000013.1 coordinate 198,576, forward strand.
AACTGCAGGTCATCGCCGCGATCCTCGCGGCGACCGTGCTGGCCGGCGTCGCGCATTACGCCGGCTGGGCCGCGCTGCTGGCCTTCGCGATCGCCACGGTGGCGCTGGCGGGCCTGGCCCACCTCGTGTCGCTGGCCACCGAGCAGGTGGGCGAGCGCTTGGGCCCGGGCGCGACCGGCGTGCTGCAGTCGACCCTGGGCAACCTGCCCGAGCTCTTCGTCGTCATCTTCGCCCTGCGCGCCGGCGAGGTCGTCGTCGCCCAGACGTCGATCATCGGCTCGCTGTTGGTCAACGCGCTGCTCGTGCTGGGCCTCGTGATCGTCCTGGGCGCCCGGCAGGCGTCCGATGGCGTGATGCGCTTCGGCCCGCGGCTGCCCAACGACACGGCGACGCTGCTGCTGGTCGCGAGCTTCATCATCGTCATCGTCGGGGTGGCCCACGAGACGCACGAGCCGGCCGCGCAGCACGAGCGCGCGATCTCCACCGTCGCGGCCATCGCGCTGCTGGGCGTGTACCTGGCGTGGGTGGTGCCCTACCTGCGCGGCGAGGCGCCCCGCGCGCAGGAGCATGGGAGCGCCCCGCGCGTCGCGCTGCCCGTCTCGATCGCGCTGCTGGCCGCCGGCGGCGTGGGCGCCGCCTTCGTCTCGGACTGGTTCGTCGCCGCCCTGCGCCCGACGATCGACCAGCTCGGCGTCTCCGAGGCCTTCGCCGGGCTCGTGGTCGTCGCCATCGCGGGCAACGCGGTCGAGAACGTGGCGGGACTGGTGCTCGCCCGCAAGGGCCAGGCCGACCTGGCGATCTCGGTGGTCAAGAACTCGGTCGCGCAGGTGGCGGCCTTCCTGTACCCGGCGCTGGTGCTCATCTCGCTGCTCTTCGCCCACCAGCTGACCTTCGCGCTCTCGCCGGTGCTCATCGCGGCGCTGCTGCTGACGGCGCTGTCGATGTGGCAGATCACGGGCGACGGGGAGGCCGCCGAGTTCGAGGGCTGGGCGCTCGTGGCCATCTACGTGATCCTGGCCGTGTTCACGCTCTACGAGTGATGGGCCGGCGGGCGCGCATCGTCGTCCTGGCCGTGGTCGGCGTCGCGGTGGTGGTCGTGGCCGGCGGCTACGCCGTGCTGGCCCTCACCGGCGACGACGCGCCACCCCCGCCGCGCCTCCAGGGCACGCCGGCGCGGGAGGGCTCGGCCGCGGCGGGCGCCGGGCGCTGGCACCCGGTCCCGCCCGCGGGCAGCTTCGTCGGCTACCGCGTCGACGAGCGCTACCTCGGCGTCGGCGTGCGCACCGCGGTCGGGCGCACGAGCGCGGTGACGGGGTCGGTGACCGTGGACGGCGACCGCGTCGAGCGCGCCGACCTGCGCGCCGACATGACGACGGTGCGCTCCGACCAGGCGCGCCGCGACGACAGCCTGCGCTCCCGCGCCATCGAGACCGACCGCTACCCGTCCGCGCGCTTCACGCTGGCGGGCCCGGTCGCCGTCGGCGCTCGGCCCCGGCGGGCGAAGGGCACCCTGACGCTGCACGGCCGCAGCGCCGCGATCGCGGTCACCGTGCGCGGGCAGCGGCTGTCCGGCGACCGCCTGGAGCTGGTCGGCAGCGCGCCGATCCGCTTCGCCTCCTTCGCCATCGAGCCGCCGAGCGTGGCCGGCCTCGTCACCGTGAGCGACCACGGCGTGCTCGAGTTCCGCCTCGTGCTGGCGCGCGGCTAGCTCAGGGCGCCCCGACGCGCTCGACCGCGCGGCGGCGCAGGTCGCGCGCCAGCAGCACGCCCCAGCGGGCGGCGAAGCGGGCGCGGGCGCGGCGCGAGTCGTGGACCTCGATCAGCGAGGACGGGAGCGTCGCGGCGCCCAGGGCGCGGGCGGCGCGGTCGGCCATCTCGAGCTGCCCGCGGGCGGTGGGGTGGACCGCGTCGGGCAGCAGCCAGGGCGGGCCGGCGAGGTCGTCGAGCTCGGCCAGCGCGGCGTCGTGCTCGGCCGCGACGGCGCGCACGATGGCGCTCGCGGCGCGCGGCTTGGGCGCGGCTCGCGGACGGCCGAGGTCGGCCGGCAGCGTGCACAGCAGCAGCCGCTCGCTGCACGCGGCCAGCGCGGAGGCGGTCGCGCGCAGGGCCTCGCCGTAGGCCCCGGCGTCCCAGTCGGTCGAGCGGGCGTCGTTGACGCCGACGTAGAGGCAGGCGACGTCGTACGGGCCCTCCAGGCGCGGGACCTGCTCGGCCAGCACGTCGCGCGCCAGCGCGCCGTCGCGCGCCAGCTTGGTGAACGGCAGCCCGAGCGCCTCGGCCAGCCACTGCGCCCAGGACTGCATCGTGACGCCCAGGGCCGGCTCGCCGTGGCCGTTGGTGATCGAGTCGCCGAGGGCGACGAGTCCGCGCCTCGTCATGCCAGCGCGGCGCGGGCCAGGCCCTCGACGCGCTCGTGCAGCCAGCCGACGGCGTCCTCGTGCTCGGGCTTCATGAGCACGCTGCGCAGCACGCGCGCGCCGTCGGCGTCGGGCTCGAGGTCGGGATGGCGCGCGAGGAGCGCGTCGCGCCCGAGGTGCAGCGTGCTCAGGAAGACCGGATCCTCGGGATCCTCCATGCCGGCGTTGAGCACGGCGCCGCTGGCGGCGTCGAGCGCCGACAGCGAGCCCGCGCGCGGCAGGTAGGTGAGGATGTCGAGCTCGGGCTCGACGTGCAGCGCGAGGACGTCGGAGGTCTTCAGTCGCTGCGCCCAGTCGAGCGCGGCGCGGCGCCCGGCGGCGAGGATCGCGCCCAGGCCCTCGTCGCGCTCGAGCGGCAGCGCCTGGAGCGTGAGCCACAGCCCGGCGGCGGCGGCGCCGGCGCGCGAGCACTCGAGGCTGATCTCGCCGAGGTGCAGCTCGGCCTCGGTGAAGTACGTGAAGGGCGAGTCGTGGCGGTAGACGCGCTGGACCGCCGGGTCCGCGAAGAGGATCGCGCCGCAGCCGTAGGGCTGAAGGCCGTGCTTGTGGGGGTCGACGACGACGGAGTCTGCCTGCGCGATCGCCTGGTACGGGGCGGCGTCGACGAGCGGATCGTCGCCGCGGGCGAGCAGCGTGAAGAAGCCGCCGTAGGCGCCGTCGACGTGCAGGCGCACGCCGTAGCGCTCGCGCAGCGCGAGCGCCTCGTCGACGCGATCGATGGCGCCGAGGCCGGTCGAGCCCGTGGTGAGCACGACGGTCCCGACGTCGCCCTTCGCGCACTCGGCCTCGACGGCGTCGAGGTCGAGCCGGCCGTAGGCGTCGGGCGCGACGGCCGTGCCCGTGATGCGCAGCAGCTCGCACATGCGCGCATGGGTGTAGTGGGCGGCCGAGCTGTGCACGATCCGCTTGCCGGGATGGACCTCGCGCGCCACCCACAGCGCCTCGAGGTTGGCGATCGTCCCGCTCGACGTCAGGTGGCCGAGACCGGGGGAGGGCAGCCCGAACATGACGCGCAGCTGGTCGACCACCTCGACCTCGAGGCCGCTCGTCCCCGGGCCGCCGTCGAGCGCGTGGTTGTTGGGGTTGACGAGCATCGCCGCCAGGTAGCCGGCCACCGCCACCGGGTGCGGCGGCTTGAGCATCTGCCCGGCGTAGCGCGGGTGGAAGAAGGGGTAGTGGTCGGCCATCCGCTCGCCGAAGGCCTCCCACGCGGCCGCCAGGCGCTGCGCGTCGGGCTCGCTCGCGGGGTGCGCGTCGTAGGGGCCGAACCTGGCCTCCCATGCCTCGATGAGGGAGGTGGCCTTGGGGATGAGGTCGGCGAGCTGGGCGGAGCGGGTGGCGGCGGAGCGGGCAGGCGGCGATCGCGGATGCTCGCACGTCGGTCTGCCGCTCGCGCTGTGGCGCTGCGCGGCCTCGTCCGCTCCGCGCTTGCGGCGCTGCGCGGCCAGGCATCGAGGGAATGAGCCGTCGCGGCGGCGCCGCCGCTCGCGTCCGTCCGCCGGCGCACCGTGGTCGATTGCGTGGCTCCTGGCCCCACAAACGACCGCTCTTCGCGAAGCGTGCTGACTTCTCGGCCAGGGCCGGAAGTCAGCACGCTACGCCGGCGGACACCGCAGGTGGCGACGCAGCGGCGGCTCGTTCCCTCGGTGAGCCGTTGGCGCCGCGCAGCGCCGCGAGCGACTACGGCAGACGGCCAGCCGCAGCCGTCAGACGCCGCAGCCGCCGCGCCAACGCCGGCGTCAAGTCACCCGCACGCAGGCGCCACTTCCACTGCCCACCCGCCACCCCGGGCATGTTCATCCGCGCCTCGGACCCGAGACCGAGCACGTCCTGCGCCTGGAGCATGCACAGGCGGGGCTTCGACGAGAGCGCCAGCTCCATCAGCCCCCACCACGGCTCGCGCCCGCGCACGCCCTCGGCGCGCACGAGCTCGACCGACTCGGGCGGCAGCGACTCGAACCAGCCGCGCAGGGTGTCGTTGTCGTGCGTGCCGGTGTAGAGGACCGGGCCGGCGCGGTAGCGCTCGGGGCGGTGGACGCTCTCGAGCTCGTGCGGGTTGAAGCCGAACTGCAGCACGACCATGCCGGGCAGGCCGAGCGACTCGCGCAGGCGGGTGACGGCCGGCGTGATGACCCCGAGGTCCTCGGCGATCACCGGCAGCCGGCCGAGCTCGCCGAGCGCGGCGTCGAACGGGGCGCGGCCGGGTCCGCGCGCCCAGCGCCCGCCCGACGCGTCGCGCGCGCCGGCCGGCACCGCCCAGTAGGCGCAGAAGGCGCGGAAGTGGTCGATGCGGGCGAGGTCGAAGTGCTGGAAGGTGCGGCGCAGGCGCTCGACCCACCAGCGGTAGCGCCGGTTGCGCAGCGCGCCCCAGTCGTAGATCGGGTTGCCCCAGAGCTGGCCCTTGGCGGTGAAGGCGTCGGGCGGCACGCCGGCCACGACGTCGTCGCGGAAGAGCTCGGGGTGGCGCACGTGGTCGGCGCTGGCGGGCGCGACGTAGATCGGCACGTCGCCGATCAGGCGCACGCCGCGCTCGTGGGCATACACGCGCAGTGCAGACCACTCGCGGTCGAAGCGGACCTGGTCGTTGAGCGCCCGCGTGCCGCCGGCGAACGCCGCCCAGTCGTCGATCCAGAATGCGTGGCGCTCGCGGAACGCTTCGCGCTCGGCGGCCGACACCGGCGCGTCGGGATCGGCCAGGAACCCGCGCCACGCAGCGAAAGCCGACGACGCCTTGTAGGGCGAGCCCTGGCGATTGGGCGGCCCGAGCGGCAGCACCTGCCACCACGACTGGCCCGCCGCCGCGAGCCAGTCGACGAACTGAAGCGCCGGTGCGCCAAGCTTCCCGCCCGGAAGCGAGGTCAGATGCAGTTGCACACCGCTGGTTCGTGGAAGTCGCATGTGGGAAAGAGGGGTGTTCGTGCCCGCCCGCGCCAAGGCCAAATCGCCTAGCCGCATCCGGATCGCGTACCCGTCGCCGACCGTCGACGGCGGTCGATGGCCAGTCAAGCGCACCGTGGCCGACACGGTGCAGGTCTCGGCGGACATCTTCCGCGATGGCCACGAGGTGCTGCGCGCCGTCGTGCGCTGGCGCGAGCCCGGGGAGAAGCGCTGGCGCGAGTCGCCGCTGATCCCGGTCGACGCCCACCACAACGGCGTGCGCTGGGAGGGCGCCTTCACCGTCGAGAAGCCGGGGCGCACGCAGTGGAACATCCAGGCGTGGGTCGACCTCTTCGCCGGCTGGCGCGACGAGCTGGCGCGCAAGGTCGAGTTCGGCCAGCCCGACCTCAGCGGCGAGCTCAGCGAGGGCGCGGTGCTGCTGCGCGCCGCGGCCGACCGCGCCAAGGGCGAGGACAAGCGCCGCGCTGACCGCGGCCGCCGAGGCGATCGCCACCGATCCCCACGCGGCGCTCGATCCCGCGCTGCTCGAGCTCGTCGAATCGGTCCAGGAGCGCAGCGAGGCCACCGAGCTGCCCGAGCCACCTCGAGATCGACGTCGACCGCACGCTGGCGCGCTTCGGCTCCTGGTACGAGCTCTTCCCGCGCTCGTGGGGCGGCTTCAAGGGCGTCCAGGAGCAGGTGCCGAGCATCGCCGAGCTGGGCTTCGACGTCCTCTACATGCCGCCGATCCACCCGATCGGCCACACCAACCGCAAGGGCCGCAACAACACCCTCACCGCCCGAGCCCGGCGATCCCGGCAGCCCCTACGCCATCGGCGACGAGACCGGCGGCCACGACGCGATCCACCCCGAGCTCGGGACCGACGAGGAGTTCCGCGCGCTCGTCGCGACGGCCAACGAGCACGGCCTCGACATCGCCCTGGACCTCGCGATCAACTGCTCGCCCGACCACCCGTGGCTCAAGGAGCACCCGGAGTGGTTCTTCCGCCGCCCCGACGGCACGCTCAAGTACGCCGAGAACCCGCCCAAGAAGTACCAGGACATCTACAACGTCAACTTCGGCTCCGAGGACTGGCGCAACCTCTGGGACGCGCTGCTGGCCGTCATGCGCCACTGGGTCGACCGCGGCGTGAAGGTCTTCCGCGTCGACAACCCGCACACCAAGCCCTTCGCCTTCTGGGAGTGGCTCATCAAGGAGATCCGCGCGACCGACCCCGACGTGATCTTCCTGGCCGAGGCCTTCACCCGGCGCTCGGTCATGCGCGAGCTGGCGAAGATCGGCTTCACGCAGAGCTACACCTACTTCACGTGGAAGAACTACCGCTGGGAGCTCGTCGAGTACGTCAACGAGCTCGCCCACGGCCCCGAGCGCGAGTACTTCCGCCCCAACTTCTTCCTCACCACGCCGGACATCCTCACCGACTACCTGGCCGAGGGCGGCCCGCCGGCCTTCCCCGTCCGCCTCATCCTGGGCGCCACGCTGAGCCCCAGCTACGGCGTCTACTCGGGCTACGAGCACTACGAGCACGTCCAGCGCCCGGGCAGCGAGGAGTTCCTCGACAACGAGAAGTACGAGCTCAAGCAGCGCGCGCTCGACGGCCCGCTGCTGGCGATGATCCAGCGCCTGAACTTCGTGCGCCGCGAGAACCCCGCGCTCCAGCGCCTGGACAACGTCGGCTTCCTGGACGCCGCCAACGACGCGATCATCGCCTACGCCAAGCGCGAGGGGCCCAACGCCATCATCTGCGTGGTGAACCTCGACCCCCACCACGCCCAGGAGGGCCTCGTCCAGGTGCCCTACGACCTCGGCGTGCCGCCCGCCTTCGCCGCCGAGGACCTGCTCGACGGCGAGACCTACCACTGGCGCGTGGGGGGCAACTACGTGCGCCTGGACCCCGGCGAGCGCGCCGGCCACGTCCTGCGGGTGAACACCACATGACGCCGCCACCTCCCCCCACGTCCTCGGGCCATTGGTTCGAGGCCGATCCCGTCTGGTTCAAGAAGGCCGTCTTCTACGAGATCCACCTGCGCGGGTTCTTCGACGGCAACTCCGACGGCTCCGGCGACTTCCGCGGGCTGACCGAGAAGCTCGACTACCTGCAGTGGCTGGGCATCGACGTCATCTGGCTGCTGCCGATGTACGCCAGCCCGCTGCGCGACGGCGGCTACGACATCGCCGACTACTACGAGGTCCATCCCGACTACGGGACGATCGACGACGTCAGGGCCTTCATCGACGCCGCCCACGAGCGCGGGCTGCGCGTCATCGCCGACCTCGTCATGAACCACACGTCCTCGGACCACGCGTGGTTCCAGCGCGCCCGCGAGGCGCCGGCCGGCTCGCCGCGAGCGCGACTGGTACGTGTGGTCCGACACGCCGCACAAGTACGAGGACGCGCGGATCATCTTCACCGACACCGAGACGTCGAACTGGACGTGGGACGACGTCGCCGGGGCCTACTACTGGCACCGCTTCTTCTCCCACCAGCCCGACCTCAACTACGACAACCCCGACGTCCAGGAGGCGATGCTCGACGTCCTGCGCTTCTGGCTGGACCTCGGCCTCGACGGCTTCCGCCTGGACGCCGTGCCCTACCTCTACGAGCGCGACGGCACCAACGGCGAGAACCTGCCCGAGACGCACGAGTTCCTCAAGCGCGTGCGCGCGACCGTCGACGACGAGTACCCCGACCGCGTGCTGCTGGCCGAGGCCAACCAGTGGCCCGAGGACGTCGTCGAGTACTTCGGCGAGGGCGACGAGTGCCACATGGCCTTCCACTTCCCCGTGATGCCGCGCATGTTCATGGCCGCCCGCCGGGAAGAGGCCACTCCGATGTACGAGATCCTCGAGCGCACCCCGGCCATCCCCGACAACTGCCAGTGGGGCCTGTTCCTGCGCAACCACGACGAGCTGACCCTCGAGATGGTCACCGACGAGGAGCGCGACTACATGTACGCCGAGTACGCCAAGGACCCGCGGATGAAGATCAACGTGGGCATCCGCCGGCGGCTGGCGCCGCTGCTCGACAACGGGCGCGACGAGATGGAGCTCATGCACGCGATCCTCTTCTCGCTGCCCGGCTCGCCGGTCCTCTACTACGGCGACGAGATCGCGATGGGCGACAACGTCTACCTCGGCGACCGCGACGGCGTGCGCACGCCGATGCAGTGGACCGGCGACCGCAACGCGGGCTTCTCGCGCGCCGACTTCGCCCAGCTCTACGCCCCGCCGCTGATGGACCCCGTCTACGGCTACCAGGCGGTCAACGTCGAGGCCCAGCTGCGCACGCCGACCTCGCTGCTGCGCTGGCTCAAGCGCTTCATCGCGCTGCGCAAGGACCATCCGGTCTTCGGCCTGGGGGAGTACATCCCGCTCGAGCCGTCCAACCCGAAGATCTTCGCCCACGTCCGCGCGCTACGAGGACGACGTCGTGCTGTGCGTGCACAACGTGGCGCGGTCGGCCCAGGCCGTGGAGCTCGATCTGTCAGCCTACGAGGGGCGCTGGCCCGAGGAGATGCTCGGGCGCACGCGCTTCCCGCGCATCGGCGAGCTGCCGTATCTGCTGACGCTCGCCCCGCGGGGCTGGTTCTGGTTCCTGCTCAAGGAGGACCCCGACGCCGACATGGAGCTGACCGATGGCAAGCGTTGACCTGGCCGCGCTCGACGAGGAGAAGCTCGCCGACTGGCTGCTCGACCGCCGCTGGTTCGGCTCCAAGGCCCGCGACGTGGCGTCGATCCACGTCCTCGACGTCGTCGCGATCCACGACGGCCCGCCCGCGCTGTCCGTCGGCGCTGATCGAGGCGCGCTACCCGGGCGGCACGCACGACGTCTACCAGCTGCTGCTGGGCGTCGGTGGCAACGGCCTCGAGGACGCCGTCATCGACGACGTTCGCGGCGTCACGGTCTACGACGCGTTCGCGGACCCGCGCGCCTGCGAGCTGCTCGGCGGCCTGCTGCGCGAGGGCGCCGAGGTCCACGGCGAGCACGCTCGCGTCGAGTTCCACTGGCTCGAGGGCGTCGAGCCGCCACGGCCCGGCGCCGACGTGCGCCCCATGGGCGCCGAGCAGTCCAACACCTCGATCGTCTTCGACGACAAGCTCGTGCTCAAGGCCTTCCGCCGCGTCGAGGCCGGCGACAACCCCGAGCTCGAGATGCTGCGCTTCCTCTCCGAGCGCGACTTCGCCCACATCGCCGAGCTCGGCGGCTGGTACCAGTACGAGGGCGAGCTCATGGACGCCACCTTCGGCGTCGTGCAGCGCTTCGTGCCCAACGCCCGCGACGGCTGGGAGCTGGCGCTCGACGAGCTCGAGGACGACCCCGAGCGCTTCGTCACGCGCCTGCGCGACCTCGGCGCCGTCATCGGGCGCATGCACACGGTCCTGGCCTCCGATCCCACCGATCCCGCCTTCGCGCCCGAGGAGCCCTCCGACGAGTCGCTGGCGCTGCTGACCGCGACGATCGACGAGGAGATCGAGCGCCTCTTCCTCGAGCTGCCCGACACGGAGGACGTCGCCCCGATCGCCGGCCACGCCGCCGAGGTCCGCGACCGCCTGCAGCTGCTCTCGCACGTCGGCGCGCGCGGCAAGCTCATCCGCACCCACGGCGACCTGCACCTCGGGCAGACCATGCTCGGCGACGATGGCTGGGTCGTCCTCGACTTCGAGGGCGAGCCCGCGCGGCCGCTGCTCGAGCGCCGCCGCAAGCGCTCGCCGCTGCGCGACGTCGCGGGCATGCTGCGCTCGTTCGCCTACGCCGCCTCGGCCAGCGAGCTGCAGCGCGATCGACCGGCCCCGGAGGGCTGGGAGGACCGCGCGCGCGAGTCGTTCCTGGCGGGCTACCTCGAGGCCGTCGACTCCGCCCTGATGCCCCCCGGCGAGGCGCCGACGCGCACCATGCTGTCGATCTTCGAGCTCGAGAAGGCGGTCTACGAGCTGCGCTACGAGCTCAACAACCGGCCGGACTGGGTGAGCATCCCGGTGGCCGGCATCGCCCGCCTGCTCGAGGAGCCGCTGTGACCGTCGAGACCGACATCGAGGCCATCGTCCATCGCGACCTGGCCGATCCGCACCGCCTGCTCGGGGCGCATCCCCACAACGGCGGCGTGGTCGTGCGCGCCTTCCGCCCGGCGGCGGCCAAGGTCCTCGCGCGCCCCGAGGGCGGCGAGCCGGTGGAGCTGACCCAGCGCCACCCGGCCGGCCTCTTCGAGGGCGAGGTCGCGGGCGCGACGCTGCCGCTGCGCTACGAGCTCGAGGTCGAGTACGGGCCGGGCGAGAGCTACACGATGCGCGACCCCTACGCCTTCCCGCCGACGCTGGGCGAGATCGACCTCTACCTGGCCGGCGAGGGGCGCCACGAGGAGCTCTACGAGAAGCTCGGCTCGCACGTCGCGGAGATCGACGGCGCCACGGGCGTGGCCTTCGCCGTGTGGGCGCCGTCGGCGCGCTCGGTCTCGGTCGTGGGCGACTTCAACTCGTGGGACGGCCGCCTTCACCCGATGCGCTCGCTCGGCGCCTCGGGCATCTGGGAGCTCTTCATCCCCGGCGTGCCGGAGGGCTCGCGCTACAAGTTCGAGCTGCGCGGCCAGGACGGCGACATCCTGCTGCGCGCCGACCCCTTCGCCTTCGAGGCCGAGCTGCCGCCCAAGACGGCCTCGGTCGTCAACCGCACCCGCTACGAGTGGACCGACGACGGCTGGATGGAGCTGCGCCAGCAGGGCGACCGGCTGCGCGCGCCGATGTCGATCTACGAGGTCCACCTGGGCTCCTGGCGGCTGAACCCGCTGGAGGACAACCGCTCGCTGACCTACCTCGAGCTGGCCGACGAGCTGGCGGCCTACGTGACCGACCTCGGCTTCACCCACGTCGAGCTCATGCCGGTCATGGCGCACCCGTTCAGCGGTTCCTGGGGCTATCAGGTCACCTCGTACTTCGCGCCCACGCCGCGCTTCGGCACGCCCGACCAGTTCCGGGCCTTCGTCGACCGCCTGCACCAGGCGGGCGTCGGGGTGATCCTCGACTGGGTGCCGGCGCACTTCCCGCGCGACGAGTGGGCGCTCGCGCGCTTCGACGGCAGCGCGCTCTTCGAGCACGCCGATCCGCGCCGCGGCTCGCACCCGGACTGGGGCACGCTGATCTTCAACTTCGGCCGCCTCGAGGTGCGCAACTTCCTGCTGGCCAGCGCGCTGTACTGGCTGCGCGAGTACCACACCGACGGCATCCGGGTCGACGCCGTGGCCTCGATGCTCTACCTCGACTACTCGCGCAAGGAGGGCCAGTGGGTCCCCAACGAGTTCGGCGGGCGCGAGGACCTCGAGGCGGTCTCCTTCCTCAAGGAGCTCAACACGGTGGCCTACGGCCGCGAGCCCGGGATCGTCTCCGCCGCCGAGGAGTCCACCGCGTGGCCGGGCGTCTCGCGGCCGACCTACGTCGGCGGCCTGGGCTTCGGCTTCAAGTGGAACATGGGCTGGATGCACGACACGCTGGGCTACTTCCAGCAGGATCCGATCCACCGCCGCTACCACCACCACGAGCTGACCTTCTCGCTCGTCTACGCCTTCAGCGAGAACTTCATCCTGCCCCTCAGCCACGACGAGGTCGTCCACGGCAAGGGCTCGATGTACTCGAAGATGCCGGGCGACCGCTGGCAGAAGCTGGCCAACCTGCGCGCCCTGTACGCCTACATGTGGGGGCACCCCGGCAAGAAGCTGCTGTTCATGGGCTGCGAGCTGGCCCAGGAGTCGGAGTGGAGCCACGAGCGCTCGCTGGACTGGCACCTGCTCGAGAACCCCGAGAACGCCGGCATCCAGTCGCTGGTGCGCGACCTCAACCGCGTCTACCGCGAGCGCCCGGCGATGTGGCAGATCGACGACTCCGACCGCGGCTTCTACTGGCTGGAGCCCAACGACGCCGCCAACAACGTCGTGGCCTTCGCCCGCAGCGGGGAGGACCCCGTGCGCGACGTCGTCGCGGTCGTCTGCAACCTCTCGCCCGTCCCGCGCGAGGGCTACCGGCTCGGCCTGCCGCAGTCCGGCCGCTGGGTCGAGGCCGTCAACACCGACTCGGCCTACTACGGCGGCAGCAACACCGGCAACCTCGGCGGCATCCTGGCCGAGGAGACCGGCTGGGGCGGTCAGCCCTTCTCGGCCGAGCTGACGCTGCCGCCCCTCAGCGTGCTGTGGCTCGTGCCTGAGCGCTAGGCGCGCTGCCCGCGGACGTGCCGAACGCGGGCGATGCCTGAGGCCGCCGGGATGCTCGTCGGCGTGTCGCTCCGGCGCCGCGCGACCACGGTGGCGTGAAGGATGCTGCCCGAGTGTCCTCCTGCGACACCGAAGCGGCACGCTGCGCTGGAGCGACCGCCCGGGTCGAAGTCAGGCCCGTCGCTCACGAGAGCGACTCGCGCTACATCGGATGTCGCGGCAGGTCGGCGCGACCCGTGCCCTCGCCGGCCAGCGCCGCGGCGAGCACGACGACGAGCGCCGCCAGCTGGGCGACGGCGGCGACCTCGCTGCCGAGCGGGATGGTGGCGAGCGCGAGCAGCGCCGCGACGGTGCGGTGCAGCGAGCGCCCGAGGCCCAGGACGCGGCGGAACGCGACGTCGGCGGCGAGGAAGAGGGCCACGCCGCCGCCCAGGACGAGCGCCTCGCGCCGTCTCGAGCGGGTCGTAGGCGTGGCCGATGGCCTTCTTGATCCCGGCGGCCGCGAGGACGACGCCGAGGAGCAGGAAGTAGTGCGCGACGCCGAAGCCCTCCAGCGCGATCCACGGCTGGCGACGCGGCGGGGCCTCGGTCAGCGCGCGCTCGGCCTGCTCGTCGTCGTCGGCGCCGAAGTAGGCCCACCACAGGCCCGCGCTCAGCAGCAGCCCGAGCACGACGGCGAGCATGAGCTCGGCGTCCACCGGCAGTCCGGCGGCGCCGATCCCGGCCGCCACGACCGACTCGCCGATGGCGACGATGACCACCAGCCCGTGGCGCTCCACGAAGTGGCCGGGGGCGATCTCGAAGCTGCTCTGGCTCTCGCGGTTGCCCACCCAGGGCGTCGACCACTCGAGGACCGCCGCGGCCGTCCACAGCACCGCCTGCGCGGTCCCGCCCAGCGCCCCGCCGACGATGACGAGCGCCGCGTTGAAGAGGTTGTACGGGGCGATGCCCAGGAAGGCGCGCGAGGACTGCGCCGACGCCGTCCAGATGAAGAGCGAGGCATGGACGGCGGTGACGATGAAGTAGCCCACGCCGAAGGCCAGGCCGCTGCCGTGGAAGGCGCCCGGGACGGCCAGGGCCAGCACGAGGTAGCCGGCCATCCCGCCGAGCAGGATCGCCCGCTGGCGCAGCCCGCGCGTGGAGATCGAGTTCGTCAGCCACGCGTAGCCGGCGTACATCCACCAGATGAGCGCGAGCATGACCATGACCTGGCCCAGCGACTTCCACGACAGGTCGTGGCTCAGGACCGCGGTGAGCTGGGTGACCGTGAAGACGAAGACCAGGTCGAAGAACAGCTCGAGCGTGGAGACGCGCTGCACCCGGGCTGGAGCTGTCACGTCGACCGTGCCGGTCACGGCAGCCGAGCCTAGCGAGCCGGCTGCGCGGGCCCGACGCGGCTAGTCTGCGAGGCGTGCCGAGTCGCGAGGTCCGCTCATGGCTGATGGACATGGACGGCGTGCTCGTCCACGAGGAGCAGGCCATCGCGGGGGCCGATCGCTTCCTGACGCGCCTGCGCGAGCTGGGGCTGCCGTTCCTCGTGCTGACCAACAACTCGATCTACACCCGCCGCGACCTGTCGGCGCGCCTGCGGGCGAGCGGGATCGAGGTGCCCGAGGAGGCGATCTTCACCTCCGCGCTGGCCACGGCCAACTTCCTGCACGACCAGCGCCCGGGCGGCTCGGCCTTCGTCATCGGCGAGGCGGGGCTGACCACCGCGATGCACGAGGCCGGCTACACGCTGACCGAGCGCAACCCCGACTACGTCGTCCTGGGCGAGACGCGCATCTACAGCTTCGGCCGCATCACCCAGGCGATCCGCCTGATCGTCAACGGCGCGCGCTTCATCGCCACCAACCCCGACGCGACCGGCCCGTCCAACGACGGGCCGCTGCCCGCCACCGGGTCGGTCGCGGCGCTCATCAGCCGCGCCACCGGCGTGGAGCCCTACTTCGTGGGCAAGCCCAACCCGTTCATGATGCGCTCGGCCCTGAACACGCTCGATGCCCACTCGGAGACCACCGCGATGATCGGCGACCGCATGGACACCGACGTGGTCTCGGGGCTCGAGGCCGGTCTGCAGACGATCCTCGTCCTCACCGGCGTCACGACACCCGAGGAGGCCGACCGCTTCCCGTTCCGCGCGTCGCGCGTGGTGGCCTCGATCGCCGATCTGGTCGACGAGCTCGGCTGAGCGCTCAGACCGGGACGTCGGGGGTGACGAGGCCGGTCTCGTAGGCGAGGACCACGGCCTGCACGCGGTCGCGCAGCTCGAGCTTGCCCAGCAGCCGCCCGACGTGGGTCTTGATCGTGTTCTCCCCGAGCACGAGCTCGGCGGCGATCTCCGCGTTCGACAGGCCCTGCGCGACGAGCCGCAGGACCTCGACCTCGCGGGCGGTGAGCTCGTCGAGCGCCGGCGGCACGCCGTCGCCCGCCGGGCGCGAGGCACGCGCGAAGTCGGCGATCAGGCGCCGCGTGATGCGCGGCGCGATGAGCGCCTCGCCGGCGGCGGCGACGCGCACGGCGTCGAGCAGCCGGTCGGATGGGGTGTCCTTGAGCAGGAAGCCGGTGGCGCCGATGCGCAGCGCCTTGAAGACGTACTCGCTGGCGTCGAAGGTCGTGAGCATCACGACCGCGGTGGCGTTCTGCGGGTCGGCGAGGATCCGCTCGGCCGCCGCGAGCCCGTCGAGCTCGGGCATGCGGATGTCCATCAGCACCACGTCGGGGCGCCGGCGGGCGACGACGTCCACCGCCGCATAGCCGTCGGCCGCCTCGCCGACGACGGTGACGTCGGGCTCGGCGTCGAGGATGACGCGAAAGCCGGTGCGCAGCAGGCGCTGGTCGTCGGCGATGACCACGGTGATGGGGCGCAGCGGGGCGTCCTCGCGGCCCGGCGGCGCGTCCTCGCCGTCGTCCTCGCGCCAGGCCACGAGCGCCGTCGCGACGGACTCGGAGATGCCCTTGACCCGGAACGACCCCGCGGGGCGCATCAGCTCGGCCACGCGCGGGCCGGCGATCTGGCTGACGACCTGGGTGGCGAGGACCTCGCCCGGCCCGGCGGCGTCGCACAGGCGGCTGGCGACGATCACCGGCGTCCCGTAGAGGTCGCCCGCCTCGGAGAGCGGCTCGCCGGCGTCGATGCCGATGCGCACCTCGAGGCCGTCGGTCGCCCCGGTCGTGGCCCGCTGCATCGCCACCGCGCAGCGGACGGCGGCGACCGCGCTCGTGAAGGTGACCATGAGCCCGTCGCCCGTCGACTTGACCTCGCGGCCCTCGTGGGCGCCCACGACCTCGCGCAGCACCGCGAAGTGCCGCGCGCGCCGCGCGTCGGCCTCGTCGTCGCCGTAGCGGTCGTAGAGCGTCGTCGAGCCGACGACGTCGGTGAACATGATCGTGACGAACGACGACTCCACGGCGCGGAGCATCTTCGCCCCTGGCGGGCGCCGTGTCACCCCAGCGGGTGAACCGCGCGCGTCACGTTCACCCCGCGGGATGACGGCGGCGCGGCCGCCGCGGCCCATCCTGTCGCCCAGGACAACCGCTTTACGGACCGGAGGGCAAGGAAGATGATGCGCACGATGAGTCGTACGGGGGAGTCGATCGGCCGCGCTGGACATCGCCATCGCGCTGGCGCTCAGCGCGCTGGGGCTGCTGCTGATGTACGGGAACGCGACCGACGCGGAGGTCGACGCGAGCTGGCTGGCGATGCCGGTCTTCCTGGGGGTCACGATCCCGATCCTCTGGCGCCGCGCCGCTCCGCTGCAGGCGATGGCCGCCGTCGCCGCGGCGCTCGCCGTCCACATCGCGCTGTTCGGATCGGTGGTGCGCTGCGGCGTCGTCTTCCCGGTCGTCGGCGTCCTCGTCTTCACCGTCGCCGCGCGCTTCGAGCGCAGCACCGCGCTGTGGGCGCTCGCGGGCGGCCTGGCGATCATCTTCGGCATGGCCGCCGCCGACGCCACCGGGTTCGGCGTCGTCTCGCTGCTCGTGCCGCTGACCATCGTGGCCTTCGCGCTGGGGCGCGTCGCCTACGCACGCAGCCGCATGGTGCGCGAGCTGAAGGACCGCACCCAGGAGCTGCGCGCGGCGCGCGACGAGCGCGCGCGCCTGGAGGTGGCGACCGACCGCACGCGCCTGTCCGGCGAGCTCGACGCCCTGCTGGCCCGTCGTCTGGGCGACCTGACCCGGCTGGCCGACGCGGGCCCCGCGATCGCCGGCGACGGCGCCGCCGCCACCGCCACCCTCGCGCAGATCGAGGAGGCCAGCCGCGCCACGCTCGACGAGATGCGCGAGCTCGTCGGCGTCCTGCGCGACGACGACGCCCCGACCTCGCCCGTGCCGACGCTCACCTCGCTGCGCGCGCTCGTCCTGCGCGACAAGGGCGACGCCGCGCGCCTGACCGTCGAGGGCAGCCCGCGCGTGCTCCCCGCCGGCGTCGAGCTCTCGGCCTACCGGATCGTCGAGCACCTGCTCAGCGCGCTCGACGACGCGCCCGGCGTCGAGGTCGGCGTGCGCTTCGGCGAGGACGCGCTCGAGATCCGCGTCGCCGGGCCCGCCGGCCGGCGCGGCGACGTCGGGGCCGCGCTCGGCCGCGCCCGCGAGCGCGCGCAGCTGCACGCCGGCACGCTCGACGCCCACACCCGTGGCGGCCGCGCCGAGGCGATCGCCCTGCTGCCCGTCGCGGCCACCGCGTGACGTGCCGCGCCCGGTCCGCACCGACGTCCTGATCGGCGCGCTGGCGGCCCTCTTCGGGGCCGCCGGGCACGTCGCGGTGAGGCAGGGCCCGCTCGCCTGGGTGGCCGCGGCGGCGCTCGGCGCCGCGCTGGGGCTGTATCGCAGGCACCCGCTCGGCGCCGCGGCGCTGGCCGTGGCGGCGGCGGCCGCGCTGGTGCCCACCGGCGACCTGGCGCCCGCGCCCGCCATCCTCGTCTGCGCCAACGCCTTCGCGGCCGGCCGCTGGACCGTCCTGTGGGCCTCGGTCGCCACCGCGGTCGCGCTGGTGGCCGCCAGCCTGGCCGCGGCCGTGGTCGCCGACAACTTCGACGGCTGGCTGGTCCCGGCGATCCTCCTGGTCGGCACCGCCTGGATCGCCGGCCGCGCCATCCGCGAGCGCGACCTCGTCGCCATCCGCCTGGCCGAGCGCGCCGAGGAGCTCGAACGCGAGCGCGAGGCGTTCGCCACGCTCTCGGTCCGCTACGAGCGCGCGCGGATCGCCTCGGAGCTCCACGACATCGTCGCCCACGCCATCAGCGTCATGGTCGTGCAGGCCGGCGCGGGCCAGCGGATCGCCGCCATCGACCCCGAGCTGACGGGCGAGACGTTCCAGGCCATCGCCGGCGCCGCGCGCCAGGCCGAGCGCGACATGACCCAGCTCGTGGCGCTCCTGGCCGCCGACGACGCGATCGCCCAGGCGCCCGACCTCACGCTCGTCGAGGAGCTGGTCGCGAGGGCGGCCGGATCCGGCCTCGACGTCACCCTGCGCCTGGAGGGATCGCGCGAGGGGCTGCCCGCCGCGGCGGTCCAGACCGTCTACCGGGTCGTGCGCGAGAGCCTGACCAACGCGCTGCGCTACGCCTCGGGGGCTCCCGTTCACGTCCTGGTGCGCGGCGGCGCCGGCGCGATCGACGTGGAGGTGGTCAACGACGCGACGCACGACGCCGAGGCCCTGGCCGGGCACGGGACCGGCAACGGCCTGCGCGGGCTGCGCGAGCGCGTGGGGTCGGGCGGCGGTCGCCTGGAGGCCGGCCCGCGGGAGAGCGGCGGCTGGCGCGTGGCGGCGCGGATCCCGTGCGCCATGGCCGTCGCGGTGGACGACCCGCGCTGACCGGGGCCCGGGCCGCGGCGCGGGCGCCCTGACCGAGCGATAGCCGGCGTCGCCCGACGGGTACGGTGCCGCGAGTGGCCGAGGAGTACCCCTGGGAGCGCCCGCTGGGCGCGCGCGTGGTCGACGACGCCCTCGTCGAGTTCAGGACGTGGGCGCCCGTGGCGCAGCGCGTCGCCGTGCGCGTGCGCGGAGCCGAGCACGAACTGGCCGACGAGGGCTACGGCGTGCGCAGCGCCCGCGTGCCCGCGGGCGCCGGCGACGACTACTGGCTCGTGCTCGACGCCAAGCGCTTCCCCGACCCGGCGTCGCGCTGGCAGCCCAAGGGCCTGCGCGGGCCCTCGCGCGTCGTCGACCCGGGCGCCTTCGCGTGGAGCGATCGGCGCTTTCGCGCCGCGCCGCTGCGCGACGCCGTGCTCTACGAGCTGCACGTCGGCACCTTCACCGCCGAGGGCACCTTCGAGGCCGCCGCGGCCCGGCTGCCGGCGCTGGCCGAGCTGGGGGTCACCCACGTCGAGCTCATGCCCGTCGCCGAGTTCCCCGGCCACCACGGCTGGGGCTACGACGGCGTCTACCTCTCCGCCGCGCACTCGGCCTACGGCGGTCCGCACGGCCTGGCCGGGTTCGTCGACGCCGCCCACGACGCGGGCCTGGGCGTCATCCTCGACGTCGTCTACAACCACGTCGGCGCGAGCGGCGTGAAGGCGCTCGAGGCCTTCGGGCCGTTCTTCACCGAGCGCCACGAGACGCCGTGGGGCAAGGCGGTCAACTTCGACGGCGCGGGGTCCGACGGCGTCCGCGAATGGGTGCTGCAGAGCGCCACCGGCTGGGTGCGCGACTTCCATGTCGACGGGCTGCGCCTCGACGCGATCCACGCCATCCACGACGACGGCGCCCGCCACGTGCTGGCCGAGCTGGCCGAGCGCGTGCGCGCGGAGAACCGCCGCGCGCTGGTCATCGCCGAGAGCGGCCTCAACGACCCCAAGGTCATCCGCCCGCGGCGCCAGGGCGGCTACGGCCACGACGCCGCCTGGGCCGACGACTTCCATCACGCCCTGCGCGCCCTGCTCACCGGCGAGCGCTCGGGCTGGTACGAGGAGTTCGGCCAGGTGGCGCAGCTCGCCAAGGCCTTCCACCGCCCGCACGTGCACGACGGCGCCTACTCGACCTTCCGCGGCCGGCGCTTCGGGGCCCGCGCCGACGACCGCGCACCCGAGCAGTTCGTCGTCTTCGCCCAGAACCACGACCAGGTCGGCAACCGCGCCTTCGGCGACCGGCTGCCCGCCACGGCGAGGCCGCTGGCCGCGTTCTGCACGCTGCTGGCACCCTTCACCCCCATGCTGTTCATGGGCGAGGAGCACGGCGAGCGCGCTCCCTTTCAGTTCTTCTCCGATCACATCGACAAGCGCATGGCCGACGCGACCCGCGAGGGCCGCCGCCAGGAGTTCGCCGCCTTCGCCGAGTTCGCGGGCGAGGAGGTGCCCGATCCGCAGGACCCGGCCACCTTCGAGCGCTCCAAGCTCACGCGCCGCGGGAGCACCAAGCTGCGCGCGCTCTACGCCGCGCTGCTGCGCGCGCGCCGCGCGCTGCGCGCCGGGGGTGGACAGCATCGAGTTCTCCGAGGACGACGGCTGGCTGCGCGTGCGCCGCGGCACCTTCGAGCTGGCGTGCAACTTCGCGGCGGGCCCGCGGACGGTGCCGGTGCAGGGGCGCACGGTGGCGCTCGCCACGCACAGCGCGACCGTGGGCCACGGCGGCGTGCGTCTGCCCGCGCGCGCGGGAGCGCTGATCGAGCGATGAGCGACCACGGGTCGATCCGCGAGACGTGGCCCGGAGCGCCGTTCCCGCTGGGCGCGACGTGGGACGGCGAGGGCACGAACTTCTCGCTCTTCTCCGAGCACGCCGAGCATGTCGAGCTGTGCCTGTTCGACGAGGAGGGCGACGAGGAGCGCATCGACATGGTCGAGCGCACCGCCCACAACTGGCACTGCTACCTGCCGGGCGTCGGCCCCGGCCAGCGCTACGGCTACCGCGTCTACGGCCGCTACGCACCCACGGAGGGCCACCGCTTCAACCCGGTCAAGCTGCTCATCGACCCGTACGCCAAGGCGATCGAGGGCCGCGTCGACTGGGACGCGGCCAACGTGCTGCCCTACACGCCCGACGACACGCCCGACGCCGACCTCGAGCCCGACGACGAGGACTCCGCGCTGGCGATCCCCAAGTCGGTGGTCGTCGACCGCTCGTTCGACTGGGAGGGCGACGTCCCGCCGCGGCGCCCGTGGAACGAGACGATCATCTACGAGACCCACGTCAAGGGCTACACCAAGCGCCACCCGGCGGTGCGCGAGGACCTGCGCGGCACCTACGCCGGGCTGGCCTCCGAGGAGGCGCTGGCCTACCTGCAGCGCCTGGGCGTCACCGCGGTCGAGCTGCTGCCGATCCACCACATCGCCGACGAGTCCTTCCTGCACGACCGCGGGCTGAGCAACTACTGGGGCTACAGCTCGATCGGCTACCTGGCGCCGTACTCCGAGTACGCCGCCACCGGCCGGCGCGGCGACCAGGTGCGCGAGTTCAAGGGGATGGTCAAGGCGCTGCACCGCGCGGGCATCGAGGTCATCCTCGACGTGGTCTACAACCACACCGCCGAGGGCAACCACCTCGGCCCGATGCTGTCGTTCAAGGGCGTCGACAACTCGAGCTACTACCGCCTGGTGCCCGACGACGACCGCCACTACATGGACTACACGGGCACGGGCAACACCCTCGACGCCCGTCATCCGAGCGTGCTGCGCCTGATCATGGACTCGCTGCGCTACTGGGCCAGCGAGTGCCACGTCGACGGCTTCCGCTTCGACCTGGCCAGCGCCCTGGCGCGCGAGCTCTACGACGTCGATCGCCTGAGCGCGTTCTTCGACACCATCCACCAGGACCCGATCCTGTCGCAGGTCAAGCTCATCGCCGAGCCCTGGGACGTCGGTCCCGGCGGCTACCAGGTGGGCAACTTCCCGGTCCTGTGGAGCGAGTGGAACGGCATCTACCGCGACGTCGTGCGCGACTTCTGGCGCGGGCAGTCGAGCATCGCGGAGTTCGCCTCGCGCTTCACGGGCTCCAGCGACCTCTATGAGTCCGACGGCCGCCAGCCGTTCGCCTCGATCAACTTCGTCACCGCCCACGACGGGTTCACCCTGCGCGACCTCACGACCTACAACGAGAAGCACAACGAGGCCAACGGCGAGGACAACCGCGACGGCACCGACGACAACCGCTCGTGGAACTGCGGCGTCGAGGGGGAGACCGACGACCCCGCCATCGTCGCGCTGCGCTGGCGCCAGCAGCGCAACTTCCTGGCCACGCTCTTCCTCTCCCAGGGCGTGCCGATGCTGCTGGGCGGCGACGAGCTCGCGCGCACGCAGCACGGCAGCAACAACGCCTGGTGCCAGGACAACGAGCTCTCCTGGTACGAGTGGGGGCTGCGCGAGGGGCAGGGCGAGCACCTCGAGTTCACCAAGCGCCTGATCGAGCTGCGCAAGGCCCACCCGGTCTTCCGCCGCGGCAAGTTCCTGGCGGGGCGCGAGAGCGAGGGCTCGGGGCTGCCGGACGTCTGGTGGTTCAGGCCCGACGGCCGGCGCATGACCCAGCGCGACTGGCAGCAGCCCTCCGCCCACGTGCTCGGCGTCTTCCTCAACGGCCAGGAGATCGCCGACCGCACGCCGCGCGGCGAGCCGATCGAGGACGACTCCTTCCTGCTGCTGTTCAACGCCCACCACGAGGACATGACCTTCACGCTGCCGGCCCGGCGCTTCGGCGCCGAGTGGGTGCACGAGCTCGACACCTTCGACCCGGCGCTCGAGCCCGGCGCGCAGCGCTGGTCCTCGCGCGGCGAGGTGCTCGTGCCGGCGCGGTCCATGAAGCTGCTGCGGCGCGCCTGATGGCGCGCATCGCCTTCATCGGCGCCGGCTCGACGGTCTTCACGCGCAACCTCGTGGGCGACGTCCTGCGCCGCCCCGAGCTGGCCGACACGACGACCTTCGCGCTCATGGACGTCGACGCCGAGCGCCTGGAGACCTCCGAGGCCGCCGTGCGCGCGATGGCGCACGCCGCGGGCGCGCGGGCGGACGTCGAGGCCACCCTCGACCGCCGTGCGGCGCTCGACGGCGCCGACTACGTCGTGACCGCGTTCCAGGTCGGCGGCTACCGGCCCGCCACCGTGGTCGACTTCGAGGTCCCCAAGCGCTTCGGCCTGCGCCAGACGATCGGCGACACGCTCGGCGTCGGCGGGATCATGCGCGGGCTGCGGACGATCCCGGTGCTGCTCGACGTCTGCCGCGACATGGAGGAGCTGTGCCCCGACGCGCTCCTGCTGCAGTACGTCAACCCGATGGCGATGCTCTGCTGGGCGGTGGCGCGCGCCAGCAGCGTCCGCGCCGTCGGCCTGTGCCACTCCGTCCAGCACACCGCCGCGGAGCTCGCCGCCGACCTCGGTCTGGCGCGCGAGGAGGTCGACTACCACGTCGCCGGGATCAACCACCTCGCCTTCTTCCTGCGCCTCGAGCGCGACGGCGAGGACCTCTACCCGGCGCTGCGCGAGGTCACCCCGCCCGCCGCCAACCGCGTGCGCTACGAGGTGCTGCGCCACCTGGGCTACTTCGTCACCGAGTCCTCCGAGCACTTCGCCGAGTACGTGCCGTGGTTCATCAAGGCCGCGCGGCCCGACCTCGTCGAGCGCTTCAACATCCCGCTCGACGAGTACCCGCGCCGCTGCGAGGCGCAGATCGCCGAGTGGGAGACGCTGCGCGCGCGGCTTCAGGGCGGCGGAGCGGTGACGACGGCGCCCAGCGTCGAGTACGGCGCCGACATCATCCGCGCGTGCGAGACCGGCGAGCCGTTCGCCTTCAACGGCAACGTCCCCAACGCGTTCGACGGCGGCCGCCTCATCGACGCGCTGCCCGACGACTGCTGCGTCGAGGTGCCGTGCGTGGCCTCCGAGCGCGGGATCGAGCCCCAGCGCGTCGGCGCGCTGCCCCGCCAGCTCGCGGCGCTCATGCAGACCAACGTCAACGTCCAGGGGCTCACCGTCGACGCGGCGCTCACGGGCGACCGCGCCGCCGCCCGGCACGCCGCGATGCTCGACCCGCACACGGGCGGCGAGCTGGCGCTCGACGAGATCGCCGAGCTCGTCGACGCGCTGATCGAGGCCCACGGCGACCTGATCCCGGCGCTGCGGTGATCGCCACCTACCGCCTGCAGCTCTCGCCCGAGCAGGACTTCGCCGCCGTCCGTGCGCTCGTGCCCTACCTGCGCGATCTGGGGATCTCGCACCTGTACCTGTCGCCCTCGCTGCAGGCGCGCACGGGCTCGACGCACGGCTACGACGTCGTCGATCCCACGCGGGTGTCAGACGCGCTCGGTGGGGAGGAGGGGCTGCGCGCGCTGGCCGGCGAGGGCCTCGAGATCGTGCTGGACATCGTCCCCAACCACATGGGCGTGTCCGAGGAGAACCGCTGGTGGGCCGACGAGCGCGAGCGCGCGCGGGTCTTCGACTACGACCCCGACGACGGCTGGTACCGGCGCTTCTTCGACATCGACGACCTGGCCGGCGTGCGCGTCGAGGATCCCGCGGTCTTCGAGCTCGTCCACGGCAAGGTCCTCGAGCTCGTGCGCGACGGCGTCGTCGACGGGCTGCGCGTCGACCACCCCGACGGGCTCGCCGACCCGGCGGGCTACCTCGCGCGCCTGCGCGACGCCGGGGCCGCGCACGTGTGGGTCGAGAAGATCCTGCACACCGGCGAGCCGCTGCGCGACTGGCCCGTCGAGGGCACGGTCGGCTACGAGTTCCTCAACGACGCCGCCGCGCTCTTCGTCGACCCGGCGGGGGAGGCGGCGCTCGCGCGGCTGCCGCATGCCGGCGAGCCGTTCGACGAGGTGGCGGCGCGCGCGCAGCTCGAGCAGGCGACGACGACCTTCGCCCGCGAGGTGGAGCGCCTGCGCGAGCTGCTGGACATCGACGGCATCCCCGAGGCGCTCGCGGCGCTGCCGGTCTATCGCACCTACGTGGAGCCGTGGTCGGGGCGCGTCGAGCACGACGACGTGCGCGCGATCGAGGCCGCCGCCGGCGGTCGCCTCGCCGACGTGCTGGCGCTGCGCGAGCGCGGCCACGACGAGCTCGTCACGCGCTTTCAGCAGACCTCGCCGCCCATCACGGCCAAGGGGATCGAGGACACCGCCTTCTATCGCCACCTGCGGCTGCTCGCGCTCAACGAGGTCGGCGGCGACCCGGCGCGCTTCGGGCTCTCGGTGGACGCCTTCCACGCCGCCAATGCGGCGCGGGCCGAGCGCTTCCCGCGCGGGCTGCTCGTGACCCAGACCCACGACACGAAGCGCTCGGGCGACGTGCGCGCGCGCATCGGCGCGCTCAGCACGATGGCCGAGGAGTGGGCGGCGCTGGCCGAGGGCTGGGTGCGTGAGGCCGACGCGCCCGACGACCACAGCGCCTACCTGGTCCTGCAGACGCTCGTCGGCGCCTGGCCGATCGAGGCCGAGCGCCTGGAGGCCTACGTCGAGAAGGCCCTGCGCGAGGCCAAGCTGCGCACCACGTGGGCGGCGCCCGACGAGGCCTACGAGGCGGCGGCGCGCCGCTACGCGCGGGGTCTCGTCGAGAGCCCGCCCGATGGCTTCGTCGCCTTCGCCGAGCGCCTCGCGGTCGAGGGTCGGCGCGCGGCGCTGGGCCAGCTGCTGCTCAAGCTCACCGTCCCCGGCGTGCCCGACGTCTACCAGGGCGACGAGCTCGAGGCGCTCAGCCTCGTCGACCCCGACAACCGCCGGCCGGTCGACTGGGAGGCGCGCCGCCGCGCGCTGGCGCGGCTGCGCGCGGGCGAGGCGCCGCGCGACTTCGGCGAGCGCAAGCTCGATCTCATCCGCCGGGCGCTGGCCCTGCGGGCGCGGCGGCCCGCGGCGTTCGCGGGCGCCTACGAGCCGGTCGACGCCGGCCCGGGCGTGTGCGCCTACCTGCGCGGCGGCGAGGTGCTGGCCGTCGTGCCGGTGCGCGACTGGCACGGCGCGCGGCTGGCCGTGCCCGGGCGCTGGCGCTCGGTGCTCGAGGACGGCGAGCCGGTCGACCTCACCGAGGGCGCCGACGTCGCCCAGCTCACCGGTGCATGGCCGGTGGCGCTGCTCGAGCGCGCGTGAGCAGCTCGGCCGCGGGCGCGGTCGAGTCGCGCGGTATGCGCAGGCCGACGAAGCCCGCCGTCGCCACGATGATGGCCACGCACAGGCCCGAGAGCAGCCGATGTCCGGCGGCCGTCGTCAGCGAGTCGTGCAGCAGCCCGACGGCGCCGCCCGCCAGCAGCCCGCCGGCCAGGCCTGCGCACGAGGCCTCCAGGCGCGCGCCCGCGCGCTCGGCCCCGAAGGCCCAGCCGAGGAACGCGCCGGCCGCGATCATCCCGACGGCGGTGCTCGCCGTGTCGGTGCCCTCGGCCGACGAGAGCGAGAGCCCCGCGTAGGCGCCGGCGTAGACCGCGCCGGCCACGATGCCCGCGCCGAGGCCGAGCAGGAAGGAGACGATCGGCTCGCGCGAGCGGCGCGAGAGGAAGCCCACCGCAAGGGCCGCGAGCATTCCGGCGATGCCGAAGAAGATCGCCTTCTCGAGGATGAAGTCGCGGACGGTGACCAGGTTGTCGCGGTCCAGCGGCGCGCGGTTGACCAGGCTGCGGGCGAGGAGGTCGGCGGGGAAGGCGGTGAGCAGCGCGACGGCAGCCGCGGCGAGGACGGCGAAGGTGGTGTGATCGGCCGGCTCGGGCGCCGGAGCAGGCGCGGGCGTCGGCGTCGGGGCGGCGGCGAGCGTGTCGGTCGTCGTGGGCGTCGCCGCCGACGTCGCGGGCAGCCCGGCGGGCTTGACGTGCAGGGCGCTGGTGCCGCGCAGCAGCAGCGTCGAGGTGCTGGCCGAGCTGGCCGACGTCGTAGTCCCAGCGTCGATCGGAGAGCTCGAAGGCGTTGCGCCGGCGCAGCGCCAGCAGCGACTCCGGCAGCTCCTCGCGCGGCGGGAGCCGGGCGCCGTCGACGAGCACGGGGATGACCTCGACGCCGTCGCGCGCCAGCGCGCGCTCGATCTCGAGGCGCACCCAGTCGTCGGGGTCGTCGATCCGGCGCTCGCCCTCGCGGTCGCGCGCGTCGAGCCACCCGGGGCCGATGATGGCCAGCACGACGTTGCACTTGTCGACGAGGCTCGTGATGTACTGGCCGAAGTCCGCGCCGGGCGGGATCTCGACGTCGCGGAAGACGTGCTCCTCGCTGTAGCGGCGCGAGAGGTCGCCCTGGAGGCGTCCCGCGTAGCCGCGGGAGTCGTCGCGCCGGTAGCTGATGAAGATGCGCTGGGCCATGGCTACTTCTGGTGCTGGGCCTGGTTCTGCTCGGAGGCCCAGGCGGAGTGCTCCTGCGAGACGCGGCTCTCGATGCGCTCGGCCAGCAGCGCCTCCGGGTTCGCGGCGGTCGCGTAGGAGCCGGCGTGCGCCAGGTAGAGGAACTTCTCGTGCTTGAGCGACTCTGACGTCGAGCGGTAGTGGGTCCAGTTGGAGTGGAACTGGAAGAGCTGCTGGATGCTCTCGAGGACCACGATGGACGCGCCCAGGCCGCCGGCGACCCACGTGGGCAGGCTGGTCGCGGAGAGCACCGGGATCGCCGCCGCCGAGACGATCTGCACGACCTTGATGCGCATGTACCAGCGCTTGTTGCGCCGGGCGCCGTGCGAGTACCACTTGATCTGCTCCTCGAGGCGCTGCCACGAGGCCGACGACGCGGGCGCCTCGGCGGGCGCGCTGCTCGCGGGCCTGGAGGAGGTCAGTGGCTGGGCGATGGGCGTCGTCGTCGCGCTCATCGCAGGGCCCCCCTCGTCATGTGCTCGTCCCTTTCCACGTCGCCCCCCGGCGGATCGATGTCCGAAAGTACGTCTGACGACCGACTTTGTGTCAGGCAGCACGATCTTGTCCCGTTTCGGGGCCTCAAAGCGGGACAGAACCTTCAATTCGCCTGCAACCGCGCTCGCGGCGCGCCGGTAGGCTCCCGCAGCGCGAGTGCCGCGGCGCATCCTGATCCTCTCCTGGGAGTACCCGCCGATCGTGGAGGGTGGCCTCGCGCGCCACGTGCGCAAGCTCTCCGAGGGGCTGGTGGCCCCCGGCACCGCCGGCGAAGCCGGTGGTGGGATGGCGGTTCACGTCCTCACACGCGGGCGCGAAGGCGACGTGCCCGAGGAGGTCCGCGCCGGCGTGCGCGTGCACCGCATGCCCGAGCCGGCGACGCCGCGCGACCTCGACGAGTTCGTGGCCTGGGTCGAGGGCATGAACGAGCACATGCTCGCGGCCGGTCGCGCGCTGACCGATCGCTACGACTTCGACGTCATCCACGGCCACGACTGGCTGGTCGCGCGCGCCGCCGCCGCGCTGGCGCGCGCCGCGCGGCGCCCGTATCTGACGACCGTGCACGCCACCGAGTACGGCCGCCACCAGGGCTGGGTCGACAAGCACCCGCAGAGCTACATCCACGGCGTCGAGCGCTGGATGGTGCGCCGCGCGGAGGGCGTCGTCGTCTGCAGCCATTACATGCAGGGCCACGTCGCCGACGTCTTCGGCATCGACGAGGCCAAGGTCGAGGTCATCCCCAACGGCATCGACCCGCTCGACCTGGCGCCGGTCGACGACCTCGCGGCGCTGCGGGCGCGCTTCGCCGACCCGACCGAGAAGCTCGTGCTGCTGATCGGGCGCCTGGTCTACGAGAAGGGCTTTCAGATCGCGCTCGACGCGCTGCCGCGGGTCATCGCGCGCCTGGACGGCGTGCGCTTCCTGGTCGCCGGCTCGGGCACGCACGAGGCCGAGCTCAAGGCGCAGGCGCGGCGCCTGGGCCTCGAGCGCCACGGGAGCTTCCTGGGCTGGATCGGCGACGACGTGCTGCGCTCGCTCTACCGGATCGCCGACCTGTGCGTGGTGCCCTCGATCTACGAGCCCTTCGGCCTGGTCGCGCTGGAGGCGATGGCCAGCGGCTGCCCGTGCATCGTCGCCGACACCGGCGGCCTGCGCGAGGTCGTGCCCAACGAGGACGTCGGCCTGCGCTTCCGCTCGCGCGACCCGCGCTCGCTGGCGCAGATGATGGAGTGGGTCCTGGCCAACCCCGCGCTGCGCTTCCGCCTCGTCACCGAGGCCTCGGCCCACGTGGCCCGCTTCGACTGGGCCGACGTCGCCCGGCGCACCAACGAGGTCTACGACGCGCTGAGCACCCGCGGCGCCAAGCGCCGCCCGGCGACGCTGGGGCGTACGCGGTAGTCGGTCGCGGGCGTCGGCGCGCGGCGTCGCGGAGCTCCGGGGGAGGTGACGCGCACCTTCGCGACACTGCGCGCGGCCTCGCCGGAGGGGTGGGCTCGAGGGGGGCGTGCGACCACCGGTGGCCCCTCCCCTCGGTGATGCTGTTCGCGCGGCGAGGCGCCGCCAAGCGCTACGCGGACGAGGGGGCGCGCCGCCAGCTACGCCGTGGCGAGCAGCTCTTCGGGGTCGCGGACGACCTCGAAGTGCTCGTTCATCGCGGTCACGGCGAACAGCCGCTGGACCGCCTGCGATCCACGGACCAGCACGAGCCGGCGGCCGGTGCGCCGGCAGCGCCGGCGCAGGGCGACGAGGCGCGAGAGGCCGGTGGTGTCGAGGAACTCGAGGCCGCGGAGGTCGACGAGCACCCGGCCCGGCGCGTCGCGCTCGATGCGCCGGATGGCATCGTCGAACTCATAGGCGCGAGCGAGGTCGAGCGAGCCCTGCAGGGTGACGTGGACGGTGTCGAAGTCGGGGTGCTGGACCGTGAGCTGGATGGGTGCCACGGGGACCTCCGGGTAGGTCGACCCCCACCCGGTACCCGTTCGTCGCGCTAATAACCCCGATCGGCGCACCTTTAGCGGATCAGGCACGCGTCATGGGCGGCGGGGGCGACCTGGACCTCGCGCTGGACGCGTCCCGCGCGGTCGAGGATCGTGAGCGTTCCGCGGGCCAGGGAGGGGGTGACGACGGCCCCCGCGCCGGCCTGGATGTTGTACGAGCCGTAGGGCACGCGGGCGGTTCGGCGTACACGTCCGTGCAGCAGATCGTGCACCCGCACGGTCGCGCCGTCGCCGCTGGCCACGTAGGCGACGCCGCGCCCGAAGCTCACGTGCTGGGGCGCCTCGTCGGCGCTCAGCAGCACGGGGCGCCCGCCGGTCGCCGGCAGGACCGCCAGGCGGCGCTCGCGCCCCGCCGTGATCCACACGCGCCGGCCGCTGGGGGAGAAGGCGACGTCGTGGGCCAGGAACGGCGGGCGCACGCGACGGCGCAGGCGCGGGCGCCGCGGATCGCCGACGTCGACCACCGCGATGGCCGCGGCGCTCGATCCCAGGGCGATCCACAGCGTCCGCCCGGCCGGATCGAGGGAGAGGTGGCGCGCGCCGGCGCCGACCTCGACGCCCGCCACGATCCGCCCGCGCGCGAGGTCCACGACCACCAGCTCGCCGCGCCCGCCGTCGCTGACGAAGGCGTGGGCGCCGTCGGGGGCGATCGCGGTGTAGCGCGGCGCGCCGAGCCCGCGCAGCACGCGCCGCACCCGGGCTGGGCGCATGGTCAGCAGCGACACGGCGCCGGCCGCCGGATGGGCCACGACGACGTGCCCGCCGGGCCCGCTCTCGATGCTGCGCGGGTCCTCGGTCGTGGCCAGCCGCCGCTGCACCTCGCCGCCAGCGAGGCCGACGACGACGACGTGCGCCTCGGTGTCCGCGGTGGCCAGCGCCAGCGGCTCGGGGCCGGCGGACGCCCGCCACCCGGCGAGCGCCGGGAGCGCGGCCAGGCCGAGGCCGACGAAGGCCCGTCGGTCGAGCTCCATGTCTGCCACTACGGCGCGGGGCGCGCGGCAGGTCCCGCGGCCGGCACGGGCGCGAGCACGAGCACGCTGGCGTCGTCGCGCAGCGGGCCGTCGTAGGTCGTGGCGACGGCGTCGAGCACCGCCGACGTCGCCGCGATCGCGGACGGCGCGCCCATCGCTTCCAGGGCGCGGCGCAGCCCGTCCTCGCCGAAGGGCTCACCGCCCGGCGCCGTGCGCTCGAGCACGCCGTCGGAGACGAGGACGACGAGCTCGTCGGGCGCGATCGTCGCGCGGGCGGTCTCGCTCGGCGGGTCGAGGCGGTCGAGCCCGAGGACGGGGCCGTCGCCGCCCTCGAGCGCGCGCAGACCTCGCTCGGCGTGCCACACCACGGGCGCCGGGTGCCCGCAGCGCAGCCAGGTCAGCGACGAGGACGGACCGTCCCAGCTGGCGAGGACGGCGCTCATGAAGATGTCGGGCGACCTCGAGCGCGCGCAGCGCGGCGTGGATGCTGGCCGCCGCGTCGGCCAGGTCGCCGCCGCCGCGGCGCGAGGCGCGGTACGCGCCCAGCGCGATCGCGCTGATGGCCGAGGCCTGCGGCCCCTTGCCGACGGCATCGGCCACGCCGAGCCAACCGCCGTCGGCCATCGCGCAGTGGTCGATCCAGTCGCCGCCGACGTCGTAGGCCGGCAGGATCGAGCAGGCCACCTCGGCACCGTCCAGGCGGGCGATGCGCGGCGGCATGAGGTCCTGCTGGAGCTCGGCGGCCGCGCTGCACGCGCGGTGCCGGCGCGCGCTGGCCAGCACGTCGGTGTAGCGCTCGGCCAGCTCGAGCGCCGCCGCGCCCCGCGCCGCGAGGGCCTCGAGGTCGCCCGCCGGCGGCGCGGAGAAGACGAGCACGCTCAGCGCGCGCCCGCGCAGGGCCAGCGGCAGCACGGCGGCCCCCTCCGGGATCGCCGGCGCCAGCGTGGCGGCGTGTCCCACCGGGATCTCGGGACCGATCAGCTGCGCGCTCTCCAGCTGCTCGGGGAGCCCGCGGTCGCCGGTCACGCGGCGCAGCGAGCGCCCGTCGAGGTCGCCGACGTACAGGGCGGCGGGCGCCCCGGCGGTCGCCTGCGCCTCGGCCACGAGCCGCTCGGCCACCCGGGCCAGCGTGGGCTCCTCGAGCAGCTCGAGCGGGTCGGAGGCCACGGCGAGCGCCTATCCGCTCGCCGGGGCGGACGTGCTTTCGGACTCGTGGCGGAAGCGCGCCTCCCGCGAGACCTCGACGCCCTGCGCCTCGAGGTCCTTGGGCGGCTCGCGGGGCTCGAGCTGCAGGTCGCGCTCGGCCGGCAGCCCGGCCGTGAGCTCGCGCCCGCGCTCGATCTCGGCGTTGAGCTCCTGGCCGAAGAGCACCGCGAGGTTCGAGATCCACAGCCAGACGAGCAGCGAGATCGCGCCGCCCAGCGTGCCGTAGGTCTTGTTGTAGGAGCCGAAGTTGGCGACGTAGAACCCGAAGGCGGCGGAGGCGACGACCCAGATCACGAGCGCGGCGACGGCGCCGGGGCTCAGCCACTGGATGCGCGGCAGACGGGCGTTGGGCGCCACGTAGTAGAGCACCGCGAGCATGGCCAGCACGACCACGGCCATGATCGGCCACTTGGCGATCTGGTAGGCGGTCACGCCGGCCGAGCCGAGCCCCAGCTTCGAGCCCAGTGCGTCGGCGAGCGGGCCGCTGACCACGAGCGCGACGAGCACCAGCGCCACGAGCAGGACCATGACCAGCGTGACCGCGACCTGCAGCGGACGCAGCTTCCAGAACGGCCGACCCTCGTCGACCTCGTAGATCGCGTTCGACGCGCGCATGAAGGCGCCGATGTAGCCCGACGCCGACCACACGGCGCCGGCGAGGCCGAGGCCGAGCAGCGCACCGGCGCCGCCCTTGTTCTGGACGACACCGTTGATGGTGTCCTGCAGGCCGCCGAGTGCGCTGTTGCCGCCCGAGACCTGGCGGGCGACGTCGATGAGCGCGTCGGTCGTCTGCGGGTACTGGCCGAAGATGCCCACGAGGGCGACGAGGGCGAGCAGGGCCGGGAAGAGCGCGAGGACCGCGTAGTAGGTCAGCGAGGCGGCCCAGTCGGTGAGGTTGTCGTCCTTGAACTCGACGTAGGTGCGCTTGAGGATCGCCCAGCGCCCGGTGCCGGGGATGTCGCTGGGATCGGTCGTGTCGTCGGTGCGCATCACCTCTGGACGTTCCCGGCCGACGAGCGGGCAAACGCCGGGCATCAACGGCCTGGCGCCTAGGCATGCCCCGTCGGGCCTAAACGTCGGGCGGATGCGCGCGAACGTGGGCTTTTGGCCGTGCGCCGGCTCGGGTAGCCCGCGAAGCCCTCGTCCGATGCCGGCTCTCTTCCACGGATACGCGAGCGGTCGACATCTCGTCGTGTACCGCGCTCGCGGTGGCCCAAGGGCTCACCGTCGTCCTGCCGCGGCGTCCGCGGCGGATGGCGCTGCGCATCCCCCACACGTGGGCGGCGATCCTGCCGCCCGCGGCGTTCCTGGCCACCGTGGCCGGGCTCGCCATGCACCCCTCGCTGGCGCTCGCGGTCGTCGCCGTGGCCTGTGTGGGCGTGCCGGCCCTGGGCGCGCTGGCCATCGCCGCCTTCGCCCGCGGCGGGCGCCCGGCGCGTGCGCTGCTCGTCCTCCCGCTGCTGGGCCTCGCCGCGCTGCACATCGGCATCGCCGGTGAGCTCGCCGTGCTCATGCTCGTGATGCTCAGCTGCGTGGCGCTCGGGTCCGTGCTCGCCGCCTGCGCGGGCGTGCGCGAGCTCGTCGTCGCGGCCGTGCTCGTGGCCGCCCTGGACCTCGTGCTGCTGCACGCGGGCGGCATCCGCATCGCCACCGCGGCGCTGCTCGACGCGCGCCTGGGGCACATGCCCGACTTCGCCCAACCGGTGCTGGGACGCATGACCATCGGCTACGGCGACTTCTTCGTGGCCGCGCTGGCGGGCGCCATCGCGGCGCGCAGGCCGTCGCGCCAGACGCTCGTCGCCCTGGCCACCACGGCCTTCGCGCTGGCGCAGTACGCGCTGTCGAGCGACGGCGACCTGCTGCCGGCGACGGCACCCGTCGCGGTGGCCATGTTGGTCGCGGCGCTGGCCGGGCGCCTGCGCCGCCGCGGGCGGTGGCCACGGCGGATCCGGTCATGTAGTTTGCTATGCTAATTAGCAGTGCGAACCACCTCCCAGGCCGATCTCGCCGTCCGGCTGCGCCTCGTCATCGCGCGCACCGCGCGGCGCCTGCGCCAGGAGGCCGGCGGGGAGCTCAGCCCCTCGCAGGGCACGGCGCTGGCGACGATCGATCGCCACGGGCCGCTCACCCCCGGTGAGCTCGCCGACCGCGAGCGCATCCAGCGCCCCAGCGCCACGCGCGTCATCGCGCGCCTGGAGGAGGCGGGGCTCGTCGACCGCACGCAGGACCCCGCCGATCGGCGCTCGTTCGTCGTCGCCCTCACGCCCGCGGGCCGCGAGCTCCTGGCCCGCGTGCGCACCCGCAAGGACGCCTATCTCGCGCGCCGCCTGCGCGACCTCGATGCCGACGAGCGCGCGACGCTCGACCGCGCGGCCGCCATCCTCGAGCGCGTGCTCGAGGAGGCCGGCGCTTGACGGCGAGGCCACGCGCCGGGAGGCGCGCCACGACGATGGGCGAGCGGCGGCGCGCTGGGGCGGCAGCGCTGCGCCGGGCCGGCACGTCGCTGGCCGTTCCCAACTACCGCCGCTACTTCGCCGGCCAGG
This sequence comes from uncultured Actinomycetes bacterium, assembly GCA_963816845.1. Taxonomy (GTDB): domain Bacteria; phylum Actinomycetota; class Thermoleophilia; order Solirubrobacterales; family Solirubrobacteraceae; genus JAOPZW01. The sequence continues at coordinate 232,535 of CAWFMR010000013.1, forward strand.
TCATCTCGGTCTCGGGCAACTGGATGCAGACGGTGGCCGAGATGTGGCTCATCGTCCAGCTCACCGGCAGCGGCGCCGCCGTGGGCCTCACGGCCGGACTGCAGTTCGTGCCGATCCTGCTCTTCGGTGCCTGGGGCGGGCTGCTGGCCGATCGCCTGCCCAAGCGGCGCCTGCTCATGGTCACCCAGGCACTCATGGCGCTGCCGGCGCTCACGCTGTTCGCGCTCACGGCCGCCGGCTCGGTGACCCCGGTGATCGTCTGGGCGCTCGTCTTCGCGCGCGGCGCGGTCAATGCCGTCGACAACCCGACGCGCCAGAGCTTCGTCATCGAGCTCGTGGGGGCCGAGCGGGTGGTCAACGCGGTCTCGCTGAACTCGGTCATCGTCCAGAGCGCGCGGATCATCGGGCCCGCGAGCGCCGGCGCGGTCATCGCCTTCGCCGGCGTGAGCACCTGCTTCGCCATCAACGCCCTGTCCTTCGTCGCCATGCTCGTGGCCCTGGCCGGCATGAACCCGGCGGCGCTGGCCACGGTGGCGCCGGTGCAGCGCGCCCGCGGGGAGCTGCGCGCGGCCGTCCGCCACGTCAACGCCAACCCGGGCCTGTGGATCCCGCTGGCCATGATGGCGCTGGTCGGCACGCTGTCGTTCAACTTCCAGGTCCTCATGCCGCTGCTGGCCACGCAGACCTGGCACGGCACGGCGACGACCTACGCGCTGCTCACCGCGGCGATGGCGGTCGGCTCGGTGGCCGGCGCGCTGGCCGCGGGCGCCCGCGGGCGCGTCTCGCCGCGGATCCTCGTCGGGGCGGCGACCGGCTTCGGCGCCCTCGAGCTGCTGGCCGCCGCGGCGCCCTCGCTCCCGCTGCAGGTCCTCGCCCTCGTGCCCCTGGGGGCGATGACCGTGACCTTCTCCGCGGGCGTCAACTCGACGATGCAGCTCGCCGTGGCACCGGCCATGCGCGGGCGCGTCATGGCGCTGTACTCGGTGGTCTTCCTGGGCTCGACCCCGATCGGCGCGCCGCTCGTGGGTTGGCTCGCCGGCGTCGCGGGGCCGCGCGTCGGGATGGCGCTGGGCGCGACCGCCGCGCTGGCCGCGGCAGCCCTGGCCAGCGCCGCGTACGCGCGCACGCGCGAGCGCCAGGTCGCCACGCCGGCCGTCGCGGCGTAGAGTCGCGACCGCGTGCTGATCGACCTCCACGCCCATTACCCGATGCACCTCGTCCCGCCCGAGCAGGCGGACACGAAGTCGGCCATCCTGGCCCAGCGCCCCGACGCGCGCTGGAAGGCGATCATCGTCGACCTGCTGTCGCGGCGGCTGAACTACCAGGGGCCGAAGGGCGCCCCGAGCGTCACGGTCGAGCTCGCGCGCGCGGGCGACGTCGGCGCGGTGCTGTCGGTGCTCTACTCGCCGCTGGACGAGATGGACCTGAGCCTGCCCTACGGCTCGCCGCCGCAGCCCGGCTACATCAAGTCGGTCCTGGACCAGATCCAGCTCGTCGAGGACCACGTCGCGAGCGAGCCCCTGGGCGCGACGGTGGCCCACGACGCGGCGGCGCTCGATGCCGCCATCGCCGCGGGCCGCACCGCGATCCTCCACGCGATCGAGGGCGGCTTCGCGCTCGGCGCGACGCCGGCCGAGATCGACGCCAACGTCGCCGACCTGGCCCACCGCGGGGTCGTCTACGTCACGCTGGCCCACCTCTTCTGGCGTGGCGTGGCGACGAACGCGCCGGCGCTCCCGTTCCTGCCCGACTGGCTCTACCGCCTGGTCTTCCCGTCGCCCGAGATCGGGCTGACCGAGCTCGGCACGGCGGCCGCCCGCGCCCTGGTGCGCGAGCGCGTGCTCGTCGACATCACGCACATGAGCGAGCAGGCGATCGCCGACACCTTCGCCGCCGTCGGGCCGCAGGCGCCGGTGATCGCCTCCCACATGGCGTGCCGCTTCGGCAAGCTCTCCTACAACCTCACCGACGACGTCATCCGCGAGGTCGGGCGCCGCGGCGGGGTGATGGGCGTCATCGCCTGCACGCACTACACGCACGACGGCCTGCGCCCCACCAGGAAGGTCAAGACCTTCGAGGACAGCATGGAGCTCGTCTTCGCGCACATCGACCGCATCGCGCAGGTGACCGGCTCGCACGACCACGCGGCGATCGGCACCGACCTCGACGGCTGGATCAAGCCGGCGCTCCCGGGCCTCGAGCACCTCGGCCGCATGCGCTACGTGCAGGACGCCCTCGCGACGAAGTACGGTGCCGAGGTGGCCGAGAAGATCTCCAGCGGGAACGTGCTCGCGCTGCTGCAGGCGCGCCTGGCGCTAGCCGATGGCCCGCGCCCTGCTCATCGGCTGGGTCTCGAACGTCGCGGCGCTGTTCGTCGCGACGTGGCTGCTGAGCGGCGTGACCTACGGCGACTAGTGGTGGACGCTGCTCATCGCCGCCGGGGTGTTCACCGTCGTCAACGCGTGGATCAAGCCCGTCGTGGCCTTCCTGTCGATCCCGTTCATCCTCGTGACGCTGGGGCTCTTCTACTTCCTCATCAACGTGCTCATGCTCTACGTCACCGACTGGGTCGTGCCCGACTTCGAGATCAGCACGTTCTGGTGGGGCGTGCTGGCGGCGATCATCGTCAGCTTCGTCAACATGCTGCTGGGCCCCCTGCTGCCGGATCCGCGCGAGCGCCGGCGCGAGCCGCAGACGGCTGACGTATCTCGCGCGGCGCGGCGCGTCTCCTTGCAGATGCGGTCCACGCCGAACGCCGTCTGGGGGGTCACGATGGTCTATCTGGTTGTCGGTATCGACCACGCGAGCCTGTCTCCGTGGCACGCGAACATCTCGGCGCGCAGCGCGGGCCGCGCCGTGCGCAGGGCCATCGAGCGCGCCTCGGCCGCCGGGGTCGACCTCGTGGTGGCGGGAGTGATCGGCCCGGGCCCGACCGTGGTGGCGCACCCCGTGAGCGCGCCGGTCGCCGCGATGCGCGTGGCGTAGCGCGCAGAGCGTCCACTAGCGTGGTCGACGTGCTCGACGTCGACACTCCGCACGGCCCGGCGCGCGTGCATCTGCACGGCGCCGACGAGCCCTCCGGTGCGCTCGTGCTCGGTCACGGCGCCGGGGGAGGGGTGGCGGCCCGCGACCTCGTGGCGGCGACGAAGGCCGCGCAGGCGATCGGGGTCAGCGTCGCGCTGGTCGAGCAGCCCTATCGCGTGGCCGGCCGGCGCTCGCCCGCACCGGCCGGTCAGCTCGACACGGCCTGGATCGCCGTCGTCGAGCATCTGCGCGGCGGGCCGCTGGCCGACCTGCCGCTGGTGGTCGGCGGGCGCTCCTCGGGCGCGCGGGTGGCCTGCCGCACCGCGGCGCAGACCGGCGCCGCGGGCGTGGTGTGCCTCGCCTTCCCGGTCCACCCGCCGGGCCGTCCCGAGAAGACGCGCCTGGCCGAGCTCGACGCCGTGGCCGTCCCGACCCTCGTGGTCCAGGGCGCCAGCGATCCGTTCGGCATGCCGCCCGCCGGCGCGCGGCGCGAGGTCGTCGCCGTGCCCGGCAACCACGGCCTCACGGGCGACCTCGAGGCGCTGCGCGCGGCCGTCGGCCGCTTCCTGGGCGAGGTCCTCGGCCTGGCGCAGGCGACCGCGGGCTAGGATCCGCCCGGTGGCGCCGGGCGACGTGCAATCGGCCTTCGCGGCGGCGGCGGCGCAGGACGGGATCGCGCTTCAGAGCGCCTCGTTCGACTGGCTGTGCGAGCAGGGGCACGTCGGCCTCGAGCGCGTGGCCAAGGCCCGGCGCGACCCGGCGATCGTCAAGCCGGTGATCGCGGCCCTCGAGCAGCTGCAGGCGATCTACGCGCGGCTGAAGGGCGACGTCTCGGTCCTGCACGCCGCGCGCGAGAACCTGCTGCTGCCCGTCGAGCTCATGCACCCGCCGACGGGCACCGTGGTCGAGGTCGACGACGCCGCGCACTTCACCTCGTTCCGCCTCGCCGCGCTCGAGCTCTACCGCCCCGACGCGCCCCTCGGGTTCGACGTCGGCGAGCACGCGGCGCTGTGTCGCGAGTGGTCCGCGCGCACCGACGGGCTCGACCGCGGGCTGGCCGCCAAGGGCTTCGGCTTCGGCGGGCGCCAGCGCGAGCGCGCCTACCACGACGCGCTGCGCGACCTCGCCGTGCCGGCCATGGGCCATCCGCCGGTGCTGCGGATCGCGGCGGTCGACGGCGACGGAGCGGCGGCCTACGCGCGCCACCGCGAGGCGCTGCTGGCCCTCAGCGCTTCCTGAGGCTGGGGTCGTGCACGTCGGTGGCCGAGACGTTGATCGTCCGGCAGCGCCCGCAGCGCACGCGCACCTTGTAGGTCATCTGCATCTCGTGCATGGACTCGGCCAGCACGTTGCCGCACTGCACGCACACGTAGTCGTCGGGGCCGTTGCCGCGGAAGACGGGCCGGTCGACGTCCTCCTGGACCGCCGTCCCGCCGTCGGGCGGGACCTCGCCGGGCCGGACCTCGCGCATCACGACCCGGGCCATGGCGTCAGATGTCGCCGAGCCGGGTCGTGAAGTCCGTGATGAGCGCGTCGAGCACGCCGGCGACGACGCCCTCGCCCATCGAGGCCGCCTTGCCGGTGATCTGGGCGTTCGTGTGCAGCGTCCCACCGCCGTCCTGGAGCGTGAAGGTGGCGGTCGCGTTCGCGTGGCCCTGTCCGCCGGCCTCGCGCGACTTGACGGTGAGCACCGCGCGGTGCTCGGCCTCGTCCTTCTCGGTGACCTCGACGGTGCCGGTGAACCTCATCGACATCGCGCCCATCTTGACCAGGATCTCGGCCTTCACGGAGTCCGGACTCGTCGCCTCGAGCACGCTGCCGCCCTGGACGGCCGGTACGACGCGCTCCAGGTCGGTGATGGCGGCGAAGCTCTCGTCGATCGGCTTCGACGTCGTGAACGAGTGGTCCAGCTCGACGGCCATGGGCGCCTCCTGTGCGGCGTTCGCGGGTGGAGTGGGCGGATGCGGAGTCTACGTACTGGCCGTCCGCGCGACTTGCCATCAGGCCGCCGTGTCCGCCCCGCCTGGACCGCGTCTCGCGGACCGCGACGTCATCCTGCCCGTGCCCGTTGCGGATCAGCCAATGCCCGCTGTCCGGGTAGCAGACATTGGCCGGCAGGCCCGTCGTCGACAGGAACAGCGCGCGCACGACGGAGTCGCCGCGATTGAGAAGCCGGTGAGCACCGGCCGGGCCCTCCGGGAAGCAGACGAGATCGCCGGCCTCGAGCTGATCCTCACCTTCCGGGTGGCGCAAGCGTGGGCGTTCCGGCCAGGACCAGCAACCACTCCTCCCGCCCGAAGACGTAGTGGTAGGGCTCGGATCCCTCACCGGGATCGAGGTCCACAACCGTCGCGTCGAGCCGCTCGGCGCCCAAGAGCGGGCCGAGCCTCGCCGCGCGATACCGCCATCCCGTCGGCGGGTGCGGGTCGGTCGCCTCCGCGCGGAGGACCAGCAGGTTCACGGCTGGCTGTGGCGGCGAATGCCTGGGCTCGCGCACGATCTCGACCGGCTGCGACTGTCCCGCCGTTCCCTCGCCGTGCCAGTAGCCGACGGCGCTGCTTCGCAGGAGGATGCCTTCCGGGCCGCTGACCTTGTCCGAGTCCGGGTAGACGCTCAGGTACGGCTCGACGTGCTGGCCGGTGGCGAAGATCACGAACCGACCCGGTCCCTTCAGCGTGTGGGCTCCGAGATGGCCGGACGGGAAGCAGACGAGGTCACCTGGCGCGAGGATCCGCTCCCCCGCGGGTTCGCGAAGCACGGGGGCGCCCGCGATCACGTAGAGCCACTCCTCGATTCCGTGGTGGTAGTGGTACGGCCAGATCGGCACGCCCGCCTCGGCTCGATAGACGCTCGCGCCGATCCGTTGAGCCCCGAGCGGCAGACCGACCGAGGTCGCGACATGACGGAAGCCGGCTTCGTCGAGGGGCTCGTCCAGCTCGACGCTGAGGATGTTCACCTTCTTGACGCTCACGCGGAGAAGAACATTCGCAAACGGACCTCGAAGGATCCCGTAGGGTCCGAGCGTGAGCTTGCAGGCGGGCACCTACCGACTCGGTCCCGACGACGGGACCCTTCGCGTGCGCACCGGCCGCAGCGGCGCCGCCGCCAAGGCGGGGCACGACCTGCTCATCGAGGTCAGCGCCTGGGAGGCGACGCTCGCGGTGGGCGACGAGGCGCGCGTCGAGGTCAGCGCCGACGCGGGATCGCTGCGCGTGCTCGAGGGCACCGGCGGCATCCAGTCCCTCGGCGACGACGACAAGGCCGAGATCCAGAAGACGATCGTCGGCGACGTGCTCAAGGGCCACCCGATCGCCTTCCACTCGACTGCGGTGGAGGAGGGCGGCGACGCGCTCGCGGTCGCGGGCGAGCTGACGCTCGCCGGCGCGAAGCGGCCGCTGGCCTTCGACGTCGACCTCGGCGGCGGTCGCGTGCGCGCGACCGTGGTCGTCACGCAGAGCGAGTTCGGCATGAAGCCCTACTCGACGCTCTTCGGCGCGCTGAAGGTCGCCGACGAGGTGCGCGTCGAGCTCGACGCCGCGCTGCCTCAGTCGCGGTAGACGGTCTGCGCGTCCAGGCCGCCCTCGACGCCGGGCGGCAGCTCGCCGGTGCCGTGCGCGTAGAGCGCGAGGTCCTCGATCGTCTTGACCTGTGTGGGGTCGCTGCCGCCGGCCGCGACCCAGGCGCCGTTGAACCACTTCAGCGTGTCCGGCTCGGCGCCGAGCGCCATCCCGGCCAGCAGCTGGGCCTTGTCGCGGATCTTCGCCGTGGCGCTCGAGATGGCGGCCGGCGTCCCGTCCGACGGGCTCGTGTTGAAGCCGTGGCCGACGCCGAAGCGATCGGTGTCGGCGGGCACGACCTTGACGTCGAGGGCGGGCACGCCGAGCTCGTCGGCCACCAGCTGCGCGTACTGCGGCTCGCGGCCGTCGGCGTCGGTGGTGAGGCTCAGCACCATCTTGCCCGTCGGGTGGACGCGCAGGAAGACTGCTCTGTAGGCCTCGCTTGCCATCACCGGCTCTCCTTGTCGTCGTTGGTCGCTGCCGTCGCGGCGATGCGCCGGCGCTCCTGATGGGCCGTCAGCGCGTTGTGCTCTTCGAGGTCGCAGAAGGCGGGCTGCGGCCCGCCCAGCGGATGCGGCGGCACCGCCGGGCGCTCGCAGCCGGGGTAGATGCACGTCTTGGCCGCCTCAGTCGTCATCGGTCACCCATCCGGGGGTCGTGTTGCCCTTGCTGGGGCCGTGGCCGCTGGGCATGGCCACCGAGCTGCCGGGCACCGGCGTGGCGCTGGCCCACGGCTCGGGCTCGTCCTCGGTGGCCGGCCGCGTCGGCCGGCGACCGGCGGCGACTCGCAGGTCGCCGCCCCGATCGCCGCGGCGACCTCGCCGAGGGCCTCGAAGCTGTGCCCGCTGACCAGCGCGTCGCAGTGCGGCAGCGCGGCGACCATGCCCCCCGCCTGCACGGAGAACGCGCTCGCGCTCACGCGCGGGTTGACCCACACGATCCGGTGCGCGAGCCGCGCCAGGCGCGCCATCTCGCGGCCGACGAGCGTCGGGTCGCCGCGCTCCCAGCCGTCGGAGAGGATCACGACGACGGCGCCGCGGGCCATGCCGCGCCGGCCGTGGCGGTCGTTGAACGTCTTGAGCGCGTCGCCGATCCGCGTCCCGCTCGACCAGTCCGGCGCGGCGGCCGCGGCGCGCTGGATGGCGCGCTCGGGGTGACGCGAGGCCAGCGCGCGGGTCAGCCGGGTCAGCCGCGTGGCGAACACGAACGCCTCGGCGTTCGGCCCGCTGCCGGCGGCGCAGGTCAGGAACTGCAGGTAGGCGCGCGCGTAGGGCTCCATCGAGCCCGAGATGTCGCACAGCATCACGAGCCGGCGGGCGGCCGACGCGGCGCCGGCGGCGCGCGAGGCGGATCGGGTCGCCGCCGGTGCGCAGGCTGGCGCGCAGCGTGCGGCGCAGGTCGACGTGCTGGCCGTGGCGCCCCTTCTCGTAGCGGCGCGTGCGCCGGCGCGGCGTCTGCAGCTGCAGGCGCGTCATCAGCCGGTAGAGCTGGGCGAGCTCGAAGGGCTCGAGCGCGTCGAAGCTCTTGGCGGCCAGGCGCTCCTCGTCGCTGGCCATCGCCACCGGCACCTCGACCTCGGGCCCGTCCTCGTCGCCCTCGCCGCGTCGCGGGAGCGGGCGCGGGGGTCGGCGCCCGCCTCGCCGCTCACGGTCCGGTGCTCGGCCCGCGGCTGGTCGTCGGGCGGCGCGGCGATCGGCGACGGTGCGAACCTCGTCGAGGTCGAAGCTCTCCTCGGAGCGGCGATCGCCGAAGACGGCGCGGAAGACGCGGTCGAAGGCGGCGACCTGCGTGGGATCGGAGACGAGCACCGCGCGGGCCGTCCAGTACAGCCGCCGGCGGCTGATCGGGCGCACGAGCGCGAGCGCGCGCGCGAGGTCGGTCAGCGCGCGCGGGCGTCACGGGCACGCCGGCGGCGTGCAGGCGCTGGCCGAAGGCGCCCGGCCAGCGCGGGCAGGTCGAGGTGGATCGTCTCCACCCCGAAGGCGGCGCGCGTCAGCCACGGCTGCGCACGAGCTGCTCGAGGCCGGCCGCGCGGATCACCTCCTGGTCCTCTGCCGTACTTGAGCACCGATCCGAGCGTCCGGTCGATCGCGCCGGCGTCGAGGCGCTCGATGCCGAGGAGGCTCAGGGCCGCGAGCCAGTCGATCGCCTCGGCGATGCCCGGCGGCTTCTGCACGTCGGAGTCGCGCATGCGCGAGACGGCGTCGGCCACCTGGACGGCGAGCGTCTGCGACGCGCCCTTGACGCGCCGGCGGACGATCTCCACCTCGCGCTCGGGCGTCGGGTAGGCGATCCAGTGGTACAGGCAGCGGCGCTTGACCGCGTCGTGCAGGTCGCGCGTGCGGTTGGAGGTGAGCACGATGACCGGCGGGTGCGTGGCGCGGATGGTGCCGAGCTCGGGGATCGTCACGCTGGCCTCGGCCAGCAGCTCGAGCAGGAAGGCCTCGAAGTCGTCGTCGGCGCGGTCGATCTCGTCGATGAGCAGCACCGCCGGCCGCGGGCCCGGGTGCTCGAGCGCGCGCAGCAGCGGCCGGCGGATGAGGTAGTCGGGCCCGAAGAGGTCCTCCTCGCGCAGCTTCTCGCCGCTCGTGTCGGCCAGCCGGATGCTCAGCAGCTGGCGGGGGTAGTTCCACTCGTAGAGCGCCTCGGCCGCGTCGATCCCGTCGTAGCACTGCAGGCGGATGAGCGGGGTGTCGAGCACGGCGGCGAGCGCCTTGGCCGCCTCGGTCTTGCCGACGCCCGCCTCGCCTTCGAGCAGCAGCGGCTGGGGCAGGCGCGCGCCGAGGAACATGGAGGTGGCAAGGCCCTCGTCGACGAGGTAGTCGACGTCCGCGAGCCGCCGCGCGAGCGTCTCGATGTCGGGCAGCAGGTGGGCCACCTCGCCCGCCGCCTCGCCGGTCACCGCCCGGTAGTCCGCGTCGGTGTCCACGTCACGCGGGATGGTGCCCGCGATCGGCACCTCGGCCACCTCCTCGGCGCGCCGGTCGAGCAGCCGCCAGACGCCCTTGTCGCCGTGCAGGTCGGCCAGCTCGCCGAAGGTGTCGTGCGCGAAGGCGATCGGGTGGCCGCGGCCGTCCTCGTAGCGGCACACGGCCAGCGGCGCGCCGCCGCGGCCGGCCAGCAGCGCCCGCACCGTCTCCGGCGTCACGCCGGGCTGGTCGCCGAGCATCAGCACCATGACGTCGCAGCGCAGGTCGACGGCGCCGAGGGCCGCGGCGATCGAGGACGAGCAGCCCTCGCCGTAGTCGTCGTTGACGACCACGTCGACGCCCTCGAGGTCCACGGCCTCGCGCACGTCGTCGGCGGCGCCGCCGAGCGCGACGACGACCTGGTCGAAGGGGCACGCGCGGGCGACGTCGACCACGTGGCCCAGCAGCGTCCCGTCGCCGTAGGGCAGCAGCTGCTTGGGGCGCCCCAGGCGCTTGGAGCCGCCCGCGCCGAGCACGAGCCCGGTCACGAAGGCGTCCGTCATTGCGGCGGCTCGGCCCGCCCCTGCATCGCCCTCCACACGCGCGCGGGCGTGCACGGCATGTCGATGTGGTCGACGCCGTGCGTCTCGTGCAGCGCGTCGATGACGGCGTTGACGATGGCCGGCGGCGAGCCGACGTTGGGCGATTCGCCGACGCCCTTGGCCCCCAGCGGGTGGTGCGGGCACGGCGTGACGGTGTCGCCGAGCTCGAAGTCGGGGCACTCGAGCGCGGTCGGGATGAGGTAGTCCATGAACGACGAGTTCAGGCAGTTGCCCTCCTCGTCGAAGCTGATGAGCTCCATCAGCGCGATGCCCACGCCCTCGGCCAGGCCGCCGTGGATCTGGCCCTCGACGACCATCGGGTTGATCCGCACGCCGCAGTCGTCGACGGCGATGAAGCGCCGCACGGTGACCTGCGCGGTGTCGGGGTCGATGTCGACGACGGCGATGTAGGCGCCGTAGGGGTAGGTGAGGTTGGGCGGGTCGTAGATGACCTGCGCGTCGAGGCCGCCCTCCATGCCCTCGGGCATCGCCTCGCCGCTGTAGGCGCGCGCCGCGATGTCCTCGATCATCGCCCCCTTCTCGGGGTCGCCCTTGACGTACCAGCGGCCCTTCTCCCACGCGAGGTCCTCGGGCCGCGTCTCGAGCATCGTCGCCGCGATGAGGCGCGCCTTGTCGCGCACCTTGCGCGAGACGACCGCCACCGCGCCGCCGGACACCGGCGTCGAGCGGCTGCCGTAGGTGCCCAGGCCGTAGGGGGACTTGTCGGTGTCGCCGTGGCGGACCTCGACGTCCTCGGGCGGGATGCCCAGCTCCTCGGCCACGATCTGCGCGAAGGTCGTCTCGTGGCCCTGGCCCTGGGTCTGGGCGCTGATCGAGACCACCGCCTTGCCCGACGGGTGCACGCGCAGGTCGGCGCCGTCGTTCATGGCCAGCCCGAGGATGTCCATGTGCTTGCGCGGCCCGGCGCCGACGCCCTCGGTGAAGAACGACACGCCGATGCCCATGAGCTCGCCGCGGGCGCGCTTCTCGGCCTGCTCGCGGCGCAGCTCCTCGTAGCCGGCGATGTCCATGGCCACGCGCATCGTCTCGGCGTAGTTGCCCGAGTCGTAGGTCCAGCCGGTGGTCGTCTCGTAGGGGAACTGCTCGGGCTTGATGAAGCTGCGCATGCGCAGGTCGATCGGGTCGGTCTTCATCTCCAGCGCGAGGGCGTCGACCATCCGCTCGACGAGGTAGACGGCCTCGGTGATGCGGAACGAGCAGCGGTAGGCGACGCCGCCGGGCGCCTTGTTGGTGTAGACGGCCTTGACCTTGACGTGCGAGGCCGCGAGGTCGTAGGAGCCGCAGACGATGTGGAAGAAGCCGGCGGGGAACTTCGTCGGCTGCGCGGTCGAGTCGAAGGCGCCGTGGTCGGCGATGACGTCGACGCGCAGGCCGGTGATGCGCCCGTCCTTGGCGCACATGTCGGCGTGCATGACGTAGTCGCGCGCGAAGCCCGTCGAGACGAGGTTGCCCGTGCGGTCCTCGACCCACTTGACCGGCACGCCGGCCACGATCGAGCCCGCGATGGCGCACACGTAGCCGGGGTAGACGGGGACCTTGTTGCCGAAGCCGCCGCCGATGTCGTTGCACATGATGCGGATCATGTGCTCGGCGAGCCCGGCGACGTGCGCGTAGACCGTGCGATGGGCGTGCGGCGCCTGGTTGCCGTTGTAGATGTCCAGCTGCCCGGTCTTCGGGTTGAAGTCGGCGATGATCCCGCACGTCTCCAGCGGGGCCGGGTGGCAGCGCGGGTAGATGATGTCGCGGCTGACCACCGTGTCGGCCTCGGCGAACGCCCGGTCGGTGGAGTCGGCGTCGCCGGCCTCCCATGTCGGGCTGGCGAGGTTGTCGCGCTGGCCGGCCTTGTCGTCGCGGATCAGCGGGGCGTCGTCGTCGAGCGCCTTGCGCGCGTTGACCACGGCGGGCAGCGGCTCGTACTCGACGTCGATGAGCGACAGGGCGTCGTTGGCCGAGTACTCGTCGGTCGCGATGACGAAGGCGACCTCCTGGCCCTGGAAGCGGACCTTGTCGCCCGCCAGCACGGCCTGGGTGTCATAGGAGATCGTCGGCATCCACGCCAGTCCGAGCGTCTCGAGGTCCTTGGCCGTGACCACGGCGGCGACGTTGGGGTGCGCCAGCGCCCGCGAGGTGTCGATCGAGACGATCTTCGCGTGGGCGTACGGGCTGCGCAGCAGCGCGCCGTAGACCATGCCCGGCAGCTTGATGTCGTCGAGGTAGTTGCCCTGGCCGCGGATGAAGCGCGGGTCCTCCTTGCGCTTGAGCCGGCCGAAGCCGATCGGGCGCTCCTCGGTCGGGCTGGGGAGGTTCTCGACGTCGGTGGCCATGCTCAGCTCTCCTGTCGTGCTGCGGCTTCGTGGTCGGCCGCCCAGCGAACGGCGCTGACGATGTTCTTGTAACCGGTGCAGCGGCAGATCGCTCCGGAGATCGCCGTGCGGATCTCGTGGTCGGTCGGGTCGGGGTTCTCGTCGAGCAGTGCGCGCGTGGTCATCAGCATCCCAGGCGTGCAGAACCCGCACTGCAGTGCGTGGCGCTCGTGGAAGCCCTGCTGGATCGGGTCGAGCACCCCGTCGACCTCGAGCGCCTCGACCGTGCGCACCTCGTGGCCGTCGCACATCACCGCGAGCATCGTGCACGACTTCACCGGCTGGCCGTCGACCTGCACGACGCACGCCCCGCAGTTCGACGTGTCGCAGCCCCAATGGGTGCCGGTCAGGTCGAGCGTGTCGCGCAGGAAGTGCACGAGCAGCAGGCGCGGCTCGACGTCCCGGGTGACCTGCTCGCCGTTGACGGTCATCGTCACTTCCATGGTCAGACCCCTTGCTCCTGCGCGCGGGCCGCGGCGCGGCGCAGTGCGCGGTGGGTGAGGACGCCGGCGAGGTGGCGCTTGTAGTCGACCGGCCCGCGGCCGTCGGCCATCGGAGCGCAGTCCTCCGAGGCGATCTCGCCCGCCTGCGCGAAGAGCTCCTCCGACGGCGCCTGGCCGCGCAGCAGCTCCTCGGCCCGCGTGAGGTGGATCGTCGTCAGGCCCACCGCGCTGAGCGCGATGCCGGCGTCGGCGATCGTGGCGCCGTCCATCCACACGGCGGCCGACGCGGCGGCGATGGCCCAGTCGCCGGCCCGGCGCTCGACCTTCTCGTGCGCGCTGCCGGCACCCGGACGCACGCGCAGGCGCACCTCGGTCAGGATCTCGCCCTCGCCGACGGCGGTCATGTAGGGCCCGACGTGGAAGCCCTCCATGTCGACCACCCGCTCGCCGCCGGCGCCGCGGATGACGACCTGCGCCTTGGCCGCCGAGCAGACGGCCGACAGGTCCTCGGCGGCGTCGGCCTGGCACAGCGAGCCGCCGATCGTCCCGCGGTTGCGCACCACGGGGTCGGCGATGACCTCCTCGGCGTCGCGGAAGAGCGGGTAGCGCCGCGCGAGCAGGTCGGACTTGAGCAGGTCGACGTGCCGCGTCAGGGCCCCGATGCGGATCTCGCCGGCGTCCTCGCGGATGTAGGCGAGCTCGGCCAGCTCGTTGATGTCGACCAGGTACTCGGGGTTGGCCAGGCGCAGCTTCATCATCGGCAGCAGGCTGTGGCCGCCCGCGATGATGCGAGCCTCGGAGCCGTGCTCCTGGAGCGCCTGGAGCGCGCCCTCGACACTGGTCGCGCGCTCGTATCCGAATGGCGCGGGGGTCTGCAACACGTGCTCCTTTCGTTCGTCAGCGAGCGGGCAGGCGCTTACGCGGCTGCCCGACGTCCTCGCGCTGCTCGTACTGGGTGGGGGCGTCGGTGCCGATGACCGGCGAGCGGGGCAGGTTCTCGGGCCGCTCCTGGCGGCCGTCGGGATAGAGCAGCCGCGCCGCGAGGCTGCCGCCCTCGACGTTGCGCAGCACCGGCCCCGCCGGGTTGGCCATCGCGATCGGGGCCTCGCGGCCGAGGCGGGCGAGCGTCAGCGTGCCCTTGGTGTAGACCTCGCCGATGCGCGGCGGCGTGATCGTCTCGCTCTCGGGGAAGCGGCGCAGGCCGGCCGCCGCCGCTCCCGGGTACAGGCCGTCGACGAGCCCGAGGGCGTCGTGCAGGCCGGCCTTCTTGACGAGCAGGCCCTCGAGGAGGTCCACGCCCGCATCGAGGTTGGCGTTGATGTCGTTGACGACCTCGTTGACCGGGGCGCTCTTCTCGAGGATCTCGCCGACCCCGGCGATCACGTCATCGAGGCCGTTGGTGATCTCGCGCAGGGCGAGGATGGTCGAGACGAGGTAGTAGACGAGGGCCAGGACGATGAGCACCACCGTCACGAGCAGGACGACGCCGGCGGCGGGCATCCCTAGGCCTCCTCGGCGTCGTCGAGGATCACGTCGAGCGAGCCGCCGTAGTTGGCGACCCCCGCGACCGTCTGCGCGCACCTGGTCCTGCGTGGTCAGCAGCAGCGCGGTGGCGTCGAGGTCCTTGGAGCCGGCCGCGGCCGACCGTCGGCGATCTGGCGCACGCTGGGGACGATGCTCCTGGCCGTCGTCAGCACGCCGTGGAGCAGGTAGACGACCACGGGCACGACGACCACGAGCAGCACGATGTCGCCGATCCACCAGAGGGTCATCGCGGCCTCCTCTCGGCGACGATCGCGGCCTTGCGGGCGATGCCCGGCAGCGCGCCGAGGATGATCTCGAACTGGGCGTTGATCGCCTTGACCGCGCCCTCGAGCGGGCGCAGGTGCTCGGCCTCGACGCCCTCCAGCGCCGCCCCGAGCGCCGCGAGGCCCTCCGAGATCCGCGTCAGCCCGCGGCGCACCTCGATGAGCGCGAGGGCGAGGACCGCGACGACGACGACGGCGAGGATGACGCTGAGCAGGACGAGGACGTCGTTGCTGCTCATGCTCCACCGAACCCGTCGGTCAGCGCGTTCATGTAGCCGTCCTGCACCACCGCTTCCTCCACGATCAGGGCCAGCACGGGGGCGGTCGCCTCGAGCTGCGGGATGTTGGCCGTGTTGGCGGCGACCTTGGGAGCGACCTCCAGCAGGCCGTCGACCGACTTCTCGATGCTGCGCACCGACTGCACGAGCGCGACGAGCAGGGCCGCGACGATGAGCGCCGCCGACGAGGCCGATGACGAGCGCGATCGTCCAGTAGGTGTGGTCGGACACCGCGAGCGGGAGCGTCATTTGCCGACCGCCACCTTCCGCAGCGCCCGCGCGGAGTGCAGGATCCGCACGCCGGAGTCGTTGATCTGCGCGATGCCGTCGAGCTCGGCCGTCTGCTGGCGCACGACCTCGACCGCCTCCTCAGCCGTCTTGGCCTGCTTGGCGATCCGCATCGCCAGCGCGACGATGGTGATCACGATCGTCGCCGCGACGAGGATCACGACGATCCCCAACGCAAGCCCGATCGGCCATCCCGCGGAAGCGGTGGTCCCCAATGTGCACCTCCTCCTCGACCTAGTTGCGACTGCAACCGACCCTACTGTGGGACATGCGAGCGTGTCCAGGTGGAACGGCAGCCGTCGCAGCAGAAGTAGATCCGCCGGCCCTCGTGGTCGACGTGGGGCGTCTGGGCGACGGCCGCGACGGCCATGCCGCAGACGGGGTCGATCGCCGTCGCGGGCCCGGGTGCGGCGGCCGCCGCCGGCGCGACCACGCGCACCGACAGGGTCTGCTCGCCGCGGCGCACGGCGACGATGCGCGCGAGGATCGACAGCGCGATCTCCTCGGGGGTGCGCGCGCCGATGTCCAGCCCGGCGGGCGTCTCGAGCCGTGCCAGGCGCTCCTCGGTCACGCCCTCGGCGTGCAGCTCGGCGACCACGGCCGAGCCGCGCACGCGGCTGGCCACCAGGCCGACGTAGGGCAGGCCCGCCTCGAGCCCTCGCCGCAGCGCGCTCAGCTCGTCGCGACCGTGGGCCGCGACGACCAGCGCGAGGTCGTCGGCCGCCGGCTCGACGTCGGCGCCGGGCACGACCACCATGTCGAGGTCGAGCTCGGCGCCCATGCGCGCCACGGCGCTGGCGATCGGCGTCTCGCCCACCACGATCACGCGCGGCGGGGCGAGCATCGGCTCGAGGAAGATCTCCAGCGAGCCGCCGGACAGGCACGGGTTCTGCACGGTCACCGCGCCCTCGGCCGCGGGCGCCTCGTCGTCGCCGGGCAGGATGCGCAGCAGCAGCGCCTCGCCGGTCTCGAGCGCGCGGATCGCGTGCAGGCGCACGCTCTGCTCCGCGCACGCGCCGCCGACGAAGCCCTCGATCGTGCCGTCGCCCAGCACGAGGGCGGCGTCGCCCGTGCGCACGCTGGTCGGGCGCTGCGCGCGCACCACGGTCGCGACCACGAACGGCGTCCGCGCGGCCCGCAGCTCGTCGGCACGACGGCTGAGGCGTGCGGCGATCATGTGCGAAGGCTACTCCCCGCGCGGTGCCGGCGGCGCAGCTTTGCTGGCGCGCCGGCGCTCGTCACGGACGCCGCGCGGCGGCGACGAAGCGCAGCAGCTCGCGCGTCGCGCTGAGGCCCGGACGGGTTGTGGTCAGGGAGGGGCGGCCCGGCGCCCGGCCAGCCGTGGTCGGTCCCCGACAGGCGCAGGCGCTCGACGCGCAGGCCGGTGTCGCAGCCGCGGTAGCGCACGCGGGTGACGAGCCGGCGCGGGGTGGTCTGGACGGGGCCTGCGGCGCAGCCGTCGCGGCGCGCCCAGCGCGCGGTGTAGCGCGGGACCGAGCCGGCGCGGTCCGGGCGCTTGCCGTTGTAGGGGGTGACGGTGTCGGCGGTCCCGTGGATGTCCAGGAACGAGGCGCGCGCGGCGGCCGGGCACGGGTCGAGGGCCCGGTAGCCGGCCGCCACCGGCACGACGGCGGCGAAGCGGTCGGGCAGCGCGCAGGCCATGCGGGCGGCGAAGCCCGCGCCGTTCGAGACGCCCGTGATCGAGATCCGCTTGGCGTCGAAGCAGCCGCCGGCCAGCGTGCGGTCGAGCAGGGCGGTGACCGCGTCGACGTCGGCCGTCCCCTGCGCGCGGTTGAGCGACCAGAAGTCGTCGTCCGAGGTGGGGTAGAGGACGGCGAAGCCCTGGCGCGTCGCCGCCGCGCTCACGCCCAGGCGGTCGCTGCGGTCGCCGCCGCCACCGGGGATCACGACGACGATGAGCGGCGTCGCGCCCGGCCGCGCGCCGGCCGGCACGTGCAGGTCGCCGCCGTCGACGTCGCTGCGTCCGGCCTGCGGGCAGGAGGGCGTCGCGGGCGGGTCGGCCGCGGGGTGGCGCTTCGTGCCGGCGCCGCAGCCGGCCACCGCGACGAGCGCCGTCGCGACGATCAGGCGTTCGCGAAGCACATGCGCAGCCGCGTCCCGCCGCCCTCGTCGGGACGCTCGATGTTGAGCTCGGTGGCGAGCCGCCCGATCACGGCGAGCCCGAGCCCGAGGCCCGGGCTGTCGGGGTTCGGGCTCATGCCGCAGCCGTAGTCGCGCACGACGACCACGAGCCGGTCGGGCTCGGCGCAGGCGACCACCCGCACCGGGCCGGCCTGCTCCTGGCGATAGGCGTGCAGGACGGCGTTGGTGATCGCCTCGCTGACGGCGAGGGCCACGTCGGGCCCGACCCCGACGCCGTGCAGCTCGGCGAAGTCGACCACCGCGCGGCGCACGCCCGGCACCGCCGCCGGCGTGGCCTGCGTGCGCAGCTCCAGTCGCTCGATCTCCACGGCCGACGCGTCCACCTCAGGTCACCGACACCTTCGGCTCATCGGCGGCGGAGTGGTGCTCAGGCTCCTCGCCGACGCCGACCAGCCGCAGGGCGAGCATCGCGCGGTCGTCGACGACGTCGCCGACCTGGAATTCACGCAGCGCCCTCTGCACGCCGGCGATCATCTCGCGCGGGTCGGCCGGTGCGTCGGGGAGGGCGTCGAGCAGGCGCTGCTCGCCGAAGCGCTCGCCTCCGGACGGTGTGTCGGTCACGCCGTCGGTGTAGAAGAGCAGCGTGTCGCCGGCGTGCAGCTCGATCTCGCTCTGCTCCCAGCGCGCCGCGCCGGTCATCCCCAGCAGCAGCCCGGGCGGCCCGATCGTCGTCGGGGCCTGCCCCGGGCGCGAGAGGACCGGGAGCGGATGGCCGGCGCTCGTCAGGCGCAGGCGCGCGCCGGCGTCGGTCGGCACCACGTGGGCGCACGCGACGGTCAGCAGCGAGATGTCCGGGCGGTGGACGAGGACGTCGTTGAGCAGGCCGACCACCGCCGCGGGGCTGGGGTCGAAGCGCGCCGCCGTGGCCAGCGTGTAGCGCGCCAGCGCGGTCAGGGCGGCGGCCTGCACGCCCTTGCCGGTGACGTCGCCGACGACGGCCAGGAAGCCCTCGTCGAGCTCGACCACGTCGAAGAAGTCCCCGCCGACGTCGACCGTCGTGTCGCCCGCCGCGTACGACGACGCCAGCGCCCAGCCCGGCATGGTCGGAAGCTCCGCCGGCAGCAGGCTCTCCTGGAGCGTCATCGCTGCCGCCGCGCGCTCGGTGTACAGCCGGGCGTTCTCGACCGCCGTCGCCGCCCGGCGCGCCAGGTCGCTCGCGAAGACGAGGTCGTCCTCGTCGAAGGCGCGGCCGCTCTCGGCCGACACCATCGTCAGCACGCCGATCGTGCGGCCGGCGACGTCCATCGGGATGAGCATGACCGAGCGCATGCCCAGCGCGCGGATCGTCTCGAGCTGCTCGCGGTCCTCGATGCCCTGCTCGAGCAGCTCGTCGGGCAGCTCGGGGTAGAGCTCGGGACGGCCGGAGCGCAGCACGCCGTAGAGCCCCGAGTCCTCGTTGGGGTCGGGCGGGTAGCGGGTGCGCAGCTCGCGCGCGAAGGCCACCTTGTCAGGGTCGACGTGCGCCACGGCGACGAGGTTGAGGCGCTGGTTGGCGTCGAGGACATCCACCGCGCACCAGTCGGCCAGGCCGGGCACCACCAGCTGCGCGACGCGCTGCAGGGTCTCCTCGTAGTCCAGCGAGGACGTGAGCGTCGACCCCGCCTGGGCGAGGAAGCGCTGGCGCAGCTCGGCCTCCTTGGCCTCGGTGACGTCCTCGATCACGCTGACGGCCATGATCTCGCCGCTGCTGGCGCGCAGCGGCGCGGCCTTGACCAGCCGCCAGCGCTGCTCGCCGGTCTCGCGGTTGACGATGCGGGTCAGCAGCGGCTCGGCGGGCTGGCCGTTGACGATCTTGTAGCTGGGGACGTCCTCGGCGACCATCGGGCGGCCGTCCTCGTGCGTGGACTCCCACTGGGCGAAGATCGTGCCCAGCGGCTGGGCCAGGAGCTCCTCGGGCGTCGCGCATCCCAGCAGGTCCGCCGCCGCCTGGTTGGCGTAGCGCATGCGCCGCGCGGCGTCGGTGACCGTGACCGCCTCACTGAGCGAGCCGAGCATGTCCTGCAGCTGCTCGCGCGTCGGGGTCGCCTCGTCCGCGGCTCCCAGCTCCCGCGTGCGGCGCCGGCGGAGCGCACCGCGCGTCGCCACCGCCGCCGCGGTCGCCGCGCGCGGCGCCGGCCGCGAACGCGGTCGCGCTCTGGCGGCTTCGGCCGCCCCGAATGCCCCCGGACACGTCCCTATCTTGGCGTGTCGGGTGGCACAAGGTGAAATTCAGCCGTCAGACGGCGCCGGAGGGCGGATGGTCAGACGGCCGTCAGCGCTCGGCGGCCGACGTCGAGGCGGTGGCGCTCCACGTCGGCCTGCTGGCGCTCGGCGCGGGCCGCGAGCTCCTCGAGGCGCGCGCGGTCGATACCCAGCGCCACGGCCACCTCGGCCAGCACCTGCCACATCGCGAGCTTGCCCTGGATCCCGATGAGCAGCCCCTCGAGCTCGACGAGCGGGCTCAGCGGGGAGTAGCCGCGCAGCTGGGCGTTGGGCTTCAGGCGCCCGAGCTTCTCGCCGGTCCACCCGGCCGCCACCTTGAGGCGGTCGGGCTTGACGCCGAGCTCGGCCATGACCGCCAGGAGCGTCTCGCGGTCGTCCTCGATCTCCCGGGCCAGCCCGGTCAGGAACGCGCCGAGCTCGGATCCCTGGTTCTCACGAGCGGCGCGCCGCACGAGCTCCGTGCCGAGCGTCGCGCCGAGCAGATGGTCGTTGAGGTAGGTGGCGAGGTACTTCGAAGGGGAGGGCATGGTGAGGGGCTACCACGAAGGAAGCTTCCGTGCGCCCCCGAATCGAATCCGGGTGACCAGGCTGTTCACCGACATCGCCGCGGTTCCCGACCCGCGGGGCGAGGTCGTCGGCCTGTGGGCGCGGCGCGCGGTGCTGACGATCTTCTCCGCGATCGCGGTGCTCGGCCTGCTCGACGTCTTCGGGCAGGGCACGACCCAGACCGCGGCGAGCACGCCCGCGGCCGTCCTGCGCCTCACCGCCCCGTCGGCGGTACGGGGCGGGCTCTTCTTCCAGTCGCGCGTCGAGATCCGCGCGAGCCGCGCCATCGCGCATCCGCGCCTCGTCCTCGACGAGGGCTGGGTCGAGGGCATGCAGTTCAACTCGACCGAGCCCGCGCCGGTCAGCGAGGCCAGCCGCGACGGGCGCGTGGTGCTCAGCTACGACGGCCTGGACGCCGGGCAGCGGCTCGTCGTGTGGATGCAGTTCGAGGTCAACCCCACCTCCGCCGGCCACCGCTCCTACGGCCTCGAGCTCGACGACGCCGAGACGAAGATCGCCGCCATCGACCGACACATCACCGTCTTCCCCTGATCGGCCATGGACCTCGTCCTGCGCACCATCTTCGTCTTCTTCCTGATCCTCGTCATCACGCGGGCGGTGGGACGGCGCGAGCTGAGCTCGATGGAGCCCTTCGACCTGATCCTGCTCGTCGTCATCGGCGACCTCGTGCAGCAGGGCGTGACCCAGAGCGACTACTCGCTGACCGGCGCGACGATGGTCATCGTCACCGTGGCGCTGCTGACGGTGGCCACCGCGTGGCTGAGCTTCCGCTTCCGGCGCCTGCGCCCGGTGCTCGAGGGCGATCCCGTGATCCTCGTCGCCGACGGGCGCGTCCTCGAGCGCAACCTGCGCCGCCAGCGCATGACGGTCGCGGAGCTGGGCGCCGAGGCCCGGCTCGCGCAGATCGGCTCGCTGGAGGACGTGCGCTACGCCGTGCTCGAGACGAGCGGCAAGGTCAGCTTCGTCACTGCGTCGTCCGCCTGACGCTCGCGGCGCTTCGCGGCGCTCAACTGCATCACCGAGGGGAAGAGAGTGAGCGGTGCGCGCGGCGCTTGCGGCTCCGCGCAAGCGCGCGTCTTCCGATGCACCTCGGGCGTGTTTCGCAACACATCTCAGCGGTCGCGAAGGGGTGTGCGCTCTAAGCGACCCTATGCGTCGCAAAAGCGCACACCCCTCTGGGCCGCCCGTGGAACCTGTTGCGAAACGCGCGCGAACTGCGCAGAAACTCCGCGCCCCGGGGACCCGTCACCGACGGCGGGACTCCCTTCCCTCGGTGATGCAGTTGGCCGCGGAGCGCCGCCGACTCGAGACTCAAGAGGGGCGCTCGCGCACGACGTCGCGCGCGGGCTTGTCGTCGCGCAGGCCCAGGTAGCGCGGATGGCGCAGGCGCCCGTCGCGCGTCCACTCGGTGAAGGCGACCTGGGCGACGAGCTCGGGCTTGACCCACGTGGTGTCGCGGCCCGGCGGGTCGCCCGCGCCGAAGGGCGAGTCGGGCCGCTCGAGCTTGGCCATGCGCTCGCCGAGCGTGCGCAGCTCGCGCGCGTCGAAGCCGGTGCCCACCTTGCCGGCGTAGCGCAGGACGTCACCGTCGTAGAAGCCGACGAGGAGCGCCCCGAAGTCCTCGCGCGACCCGCGCGGAGCGGTGTAGCCGCCGATCACGAGCTCCTGCTCGGCCGAGCACTTCCACTTCAGCCAGTCGCGCGTGCGCTTGCCCGCGTACGGGCTGTCGGCCCGCTTGGCGATCAGCCCCTCCAGCCGCTGCGGCACGCCTCGCGCAGCAGCCGCTCGCCCTCGTGGGCGCGGCGATAGGGCGTCCAGCGCACGACGCCGTCGCCGAAGCGCAGCGCCTCGCGCAGCGCCGCCTTGCGCTC
>CAWFMR010000014.1:0-72396 GCA_963816845.1 uncultured Actinomycetes bacterium
CTCGACGGAGGCTGAAGGCTCGATGTCCGGTAGGCGGATCATGCGGAACGAGTCGAACAGCCCGAGGAGGCCCGCGAGGATGGGCACGAGCAGCGCCACCTGCAGGGCGAGGTTCGTCGCGTCGGTGTTGATGCTCAGGATCTCCTCGCGGACGTCCGGGGGCTCGTCGACGAGCAGCTTGTCGAGTTGTGTGTTGCTCACGACCTGCGCGTCGTCCTCCAGCGTCTGCGCGATCTGCTGCTGCTGCGTGGAGGGGATCACGGGGCTCGCGTTCGTCATGTTGGTGAAGGCCAGGGAGAGGGTCGCGAGCAGGACGCCGCCGGCCACCGCCAGGCCGAACGACAGCCCGAACGACCCCGACGCCGAGTTGACCCCGGCCGCCTCGCTGATCCGCTCGTCGTCGATCGGGGCGAGCGAGTAGTTGTTGAGCTGGGACACCAGCAGGCCGAGTCCCGCTCCCGCGATCACCAGCGGGATGACGAGGTACCAGCCGGAGTCGGCGTCGGGCACGATCGGGATGATCAGCGCCAGGCCCAGCGTGGTCAGCGCGAATCCGGTCCGGATGATCTTGGCCGGGCGGCGGCCGCCGGACTTCCGGCCCGCGAGGATCGCGACGGCGAACATGGTCAGCGAGAGCGGGGCGATCGACAAGCCCGTCTGCAGCGCGTCGTACTCGAGCTTGATCTGCAGGAAGATCGGCAGCGCGATCATCGCCCCGCCCAGCGTGACGTTCTGCAGCAGCTGCCCCGAGATTCCGGCCCTGAAATGCGGGAGCGCGAACAGGTCCGGATCGAGCACCGTCACCTTCCCCTCGCGATGGCGGCGCACGAGCCAGCGGGAGAGCGCCCACAGCGCGAGCGCGCCGATCGCGATCAGCAGCACGACGTAATCGCCGCCCTCCTGCCACACCAGGATGCCCAGCACCACGCCGCCCATCCCCAGGACGGACAGGACCGCGCCGACCCCGTCGACCCGGCGGTCTCCCGTGTACGGGACATCCTTGAGGAGCCCGATCTGGGCCAGCACGACCGCGATGACGACGGCCTCCAGGAGAAAGCCGACGCGCCAGGACAGGTAGGTGGTGACGAAGCCGCCGAGCAGCGGCCCGACCGCGGCGGCGATCGCGGCCGCCGCCCCAACCAGCGCATACGTCTTCTTCTGCGCCGCGCCCTCGAAGTTGCCATGGATGAGCGATTGCATGGCCGGCAGCAGGAGCGAGGCGCCGAGGCCGCCGATGATCGCCCAGAAGATGATGATCGCGGTCAGGCTCTGGGCGAGGGTCATCGCCACCGCGCCGACCGCGTACCCCAGCAGACCCAGCACGTACGCCCGCTTGCGTCCGAAGAGGTCGCCGAGCTTGCTGCTGATCAGGATGAACGCAGCGGAGACCAGGGCCTCGAGCGCGATCGCGCTCTGCACGGCGCTCACCGTCGTGTCGAGATCCTTGACCACCGCCGAGATCGACACGTTCATCAGCGACGTGTCGACCACGAGCACGAACATCGCCGCCGCCAGCAGAAGCGACAGCCGCGTGCTTCCGGCGCCCTCGTGCGGAACGCTCATGGTCGCTTCACCGGTCACGGATCAGCTCGCTGAGCCATGTCCTCACCGCCTTGCCTCTCGCCCGTCCCGCGTTGCCCGGCGGCCTACGCCAGGGCCTTCGCCTTGAGGGCCTCGTACTCGGTCTGGGTGATGGCGCCGCTGTCGAGCAGCTGCTTGGCCTTGTCGATCTCGCCCGCCGGGCCGCCGTTGCCGGCCACCGACCTGACGTAGTCGTCCATCTGCGCCCTCTGGCCTTGCGAGTCCTCGGCCCTGCGCTGCGCCATCCCGTCGCTCTGCGCGATCAGGTAGATGAGCACGCCGAGGAACGGGAGCACGATCACGAAGATCGTCCATCCCGCCTTGCCCCACCCCGAGAGGTCGCGCCGGCGAAAGACGTCGGAGAGGATCAAGATCATCATCCAGATCCAGGTCACCCAGATGAAGAAGATGATCATGGACCAGAGGATGTTGAGAAACGGGTAGTCAGCGGCGATCGGCATGTCGCTCGGCGCTCCTTGCGGTCGAAGGGGATCGGTCGGCATGATCTCCGCGTACCGGAGCCCGTCACCAGGCGGCATGCATGTCGACCGCAGGGGTGCCGGCCTCCGCTTTCGTTCGGGTTGCGCTCCCAGCAGCTACCTGGGCTGCCGACTCAGCCGGTGGCCCACCTCACATGGATGGGGATGCGTGCCTCATTGCGCCCCGCGCTGACGACGGGCACGATCGCGGCGTGTGCCGCTGGAATGCGTATTTCGGTCAGCCGGTGATGGTCGATGAGCTGCTGTTCAAGACCCAGCACGGGCTGATCGATCAGAGCCTGCGTTCCCGGATGGGGGTCGAGACCACCAATGGCGACGGCTTCGGGCTGGGTTGGTATGGGACCGACGGGGCGCGGCCGGGTCGGTATCGCAGCGTCACGCCGGCCTGGAGCGACGTCAACCTGCGTGACCTGGCGGCCCACGTCGAGTCGCCGCTGTTCCTCGCGCACATCCGTGCGACGACCGGGACGCCGGTGCAGCAGACCAACTGCCACCCGTTTCGGCAGGGGCGGTGGCTGTTCGTCCACAACGGCGTGATCGCTGGCTTTCAGGCGATGCGCCGCGAGCTGCTGGTGGCGGTCGACCCTTCGCTCTTCGACGACATCGCGGGGTCCACGGACTCCGAGGCGCTGTTCTATCTCGCGTTGACCTTCGGGCTCGAGGACGACCCGCTGGGCGCGATGGAACGCGCGGTCGGGTTCGTGGAGGCCACCGGCCGCGAGCACGGCATCGAGCACCCGATCCAGATGACCGTCGGAATCAGCAACGGCGAGCGACTGTGGGCCATCCGCTACTCCACCGAGCACCAGTCGCGCACCCTGTTCGTCTCCGAGCACGCCGACGCGTTGCGCAAGCTGCACCCGGACAACCCGCGCCTGCAGCAGTTCACCGACGAGGACCGCATCGTGGTCTCCGAGCCGCCGGGCGACCTCCCCGGAGCCTGGCTCGAGATCCCCGAGTCGACCGCGCTGATCATCCAGCCCGGCGCCGACGAGCAACGCCCCTTCCAGCCACAGCGGCCGTAGGAGATCGGAGGATCACCATGTCCACACCCGAGACACGAATGCAGGAGAGCGCCACGACGTCGGCGCCCGCCCAGGGAGCTTTCGACGAGACCGGAGGGGGCTGGATCCTGTTCGCCGGGATCATGCTGATGCTCGCCGGCGTCTTGAACGTGATCTGGGGGATCGCCGCGATCGGCGACTCGAGCTTCTTCGTCAACGATCAGAAGTACATCCTCAGCAACCTCAACACCTGGGGCTGGGTGACGTTGATCCTGGGAGCCGTACAGATGCTCGCGGCCTACTCGGTCTGGGCCGGCAACCAGTTCGGCCGGTGGTTCGGCATCGGCGTGGCCGGGCTGAGCTCGATCGGCGCGTTGATGTCGCTCCCGGCCTACCCCTTCTGGTCGCTGGCCATCTTCGCCGTCGACCTTCTGGTCATCTACGGACTGGCCGCCTACGGCGGCCAGCACCGGGCGCTCTGACCACTCCGGCGGACCCGGGCGGATGGGCGGCCTGGCAGCCGTCGGCTCCGTACACGGTCGGCGTCGAGGAGGAGGTGATGCTCCTCGATCCCGACACCTGGATGCTGGCCCAGCGCGCCGACGAGGTGCTCGCCCTGCTCGGCGACGAGCTCGCCGGGCACTGCTCGGCGGAGACCCACGAGGGGGCGCTGGAGCTGAACACCCGCCCCCATGCCACCGTCGCCGGGGCGATTGCCGAGCTCGACGGCCTGCGCGCGCGGCTGGCCCACCACGCGCGCGACCTCGGGCTCGCGACCGCCGCGGCGGGCATGCACCCGGCGCCGATGGCCGAGGACCCCCGGGTCTCGCCGGCGCGGCGCTACCAGCTCGTGCAGCGCACCATGCGCGGGATCGCTCGCCGCGAGCCGACGTTCGCTCTGCACGTGCACGTCGGGGTGGCGGACCCCGAGAGCGCGATCCGCCTGCTCAACCGCCTGCGCGCTCATCTCCCCCTGCTCCTCGCACTCTCGGCCAGCTCACCGCTGTGGCGCGGCCAGGCCACGGGATTGGCCTCCAACCGCACCATCCTCTTCCAGGCCTTCCCGCGCACCGGCGTACCACGACGCTTCGCCGACTACGCCGACTGGGTGGGCACCGTCGACGTGCTCCTGCGCTCGGGCGCGATCCCGGAACCCACCTTCCTGTGGTGGGACGTGCGCCCCCAGCCCCGGTTCGGCACCGTCGAAGTGCGCATCATGGACGCCCAGCCGCGACTCGAGGCGACGGCCGCCCTGTGCGCGCTCGTACAGGCGCTGGCCAGGCTGGAGCTCGAGGAGGGCCACGCGCCGCGCGGGCTCGTGGACGCCCAGGAAGCGCTCGCCGAGAATCGCTTCCTGGCCGCCCGCGACGGCGTGGCGGCCGAGCTCATCGACCCCGTTCACGCGCGCCGCGTGCCCGTCGCCGACCTGCTCGCCGACCTCCTCGACGCAGCCGCCCCACACGCCTCGGCCCTGGGCGCAGCCAACGAGCTCGCCGCCGTCCCGGCCCTCGTCGCGGCCCCCGAAGCCGCCCGCCAGGAGGCGCTGGGCGCCGGCGGTGGCGTCGGCGCGCTGGTGTCCGACCTCGCCCGGCGCTTCCACCCCGCCGGTGGCCGGTCAGCGACATCGCTCGGCCGTCCGCGACAACCGACATCACAGCGGTAAGCGCGCGGCGAAGACCGCGCCCCCGCGCTGCTCGACGGATCGTCGCGAACGCGGCGTGCACCCCCTCCTCGTGGTGTGCGCCCCCGCAGGTGACGCATGTGCACGGTCTGGCGCGGGCGAGACGGCGAGGGCAGGATCAGTTGGCGATGGACACGGATCGTGCGCGATTGATCTCGGAACGACTGCATGCCGGCGACCGCGAAGAGGACGGCACCCCGCTCTTGCAGCACATCCGGCGCGTTGCGTACGAGGTGCCCGCGGAGGCGGCAGCGCGGTCGAGGATGCCATCGCAGTCAATCAAGTCCACCAGCCGAAATGAGGCGATATGAGCAGCAACCCGCTCCAGGTGTTCATCGCGGCCTACGGGTCCGAAGACGGTGCCAACGCGGCCCTGAAGGACTTCCGCGCGATGGACCGTGAAGGCTCGATCGAGCTGATCGACGCGGCCGTGGCCGTGCACACGGCCGACGGGAAGGTCAAGATCGAGGAGACCGCGGACCCGAGCGGCAAGACGTGGGGCAAGCGGGGCGCGATCGCCGGCGGCGTCGTCGGCCTCATCTTCCCGCCGAGCATCATCGCCGGGGCGCTCGTCGGGGGCGCCGGGGGCGGCATCTGGGGCAAGATCCGCGATAAGGGCTTCAAGGACGAAGACCTCAAGGCCGTCGGCGAGAGCCTGCCGCCGGGCAGCTCGGCGATCGTCGCGATTGCCGAAGACCGCGTCGTCGAGCGATTGGAGCGCGGCCTCGAGGGCTACGAACGGATCGCGCGCCACGCCGTCAGCGCCGACGCGGCCGCGCTGATCGTGGCCGAAGCCGACGCCCCACCCGACGAGGACCAGACGAGTACGCAAGCGAACCCGGCCGGGACCTGAGCGCGACCTCAGCGGCACGCACGGCTACCGGCCGACGGGGGCGCCTGCGGTCCGCGTTCGCCTGCACCGTTACGCGCCAGAGGTCGAGGCCGCCGTCTGTCCTGCTGCCCGGAGGCCCTCCAGAACGCCGCCAAGCATGCGCAGCGCAGCCCACGCTTCTCGTCCGCGAGCTTGCGCGGCCGCTGGCGTTGACTGTGGTTGTCGTCGTCAGCCGCTGGCGCCGAGGACGTTCACGGCGCGCGCGACGACGAGGATCACCACGACGTAGGAGATCAGCGACTGGGCGGCCAGCAGGGCCTTGGCCCGGCGCGTCAGCGGCATGGTGTCCGTCGGGCTGAAGGCGATCGCGTTGGTGAGCGCCACGTAGAGGTAGTCACTCAAGCGCGGGCTCCAACCGGCGCGTGGGACGGCGTCCTGCGGGAACCCGAAGTCGGGGTCTGACCGGTCGCGGTCGGCGCGCAGGAGCGGGCCGCCCTCGTCGAGCAGCCAGAACAGCAGGCCGAAGGTGATGATGTTCGTGAGCCAGACGACCGTGCCATGCGCGAGCAGGTCGCCCGCGCTGAGGCTGTCGGTGCTGCTGGTCGCCAGCGCGACGACGAGGACGCCGACGGCCACCACGTCGGAGGCGACCAGCATCCCGAGCAGCGCGATACCGGCGTTGCGGACCCGGCCGGGACTCAGCCCGGAGGCGGGGGCGGCCAGGAGCAGCGTCATCAGCACGAGGGCCGGTGTCGCGAGCAGCAGCCACGCCCACCACGCGAGGTCGATGATGCCCCAGCCCTTCGCCTTGTCGACCAGCGCGAGGCCGACGAGCAGCGCGACGTCCAGCGCCAGGACGACCACCGCCTCGGTGCGCGCCTCGCGCAGAACCCGGCGGTCGGCCCGTGTTCAACGCGCCCGCGCTCACATGCCGGGCGTCGCCGCCGGCGGCGCCTGCACGACCGCGGCCCGGAGCGCCGCCGCCTCGGCGTCGGACAGCCGGTGGTGGGTCAGGCGGGCCGCGCGTTCGTGGAGCGCCTCGATGAGCGCCGCGCTGTCGTCCGCGCTCACGAGGGCCACGATTCCCGACGACCCCTCGGGGATGTGGTGGCGGATCTCGTCGAAGAGCGCCCCTGCTCTCGCCGGGAGTGTGAACGGCGGACTCGTGGACGCCGCCGGCGATGCCGCCGGCGACCAGGCCCACGGCGAAACCCGGCGGCCCGAAGGCCAGCCCGACCAAAGCACCCGCCACCGCCCCCACCGCCGTGTCGTGGCCGATGGCGTCCGCCACGTCGTCGACGTCGAGGTAATGCCCCGCGAAGGTCCCGCGGACCACGATCCGCCCGCGGCGATGGCACTCGACGAAGACGACCTCGCGCAGCCACGCGCGCGTCGTTCTGCCCGCCCGCGAGCGTCCGCGTACGCGCGCTCGGCGCCCTCGATGTGGTCGAAGGTGAGCACCGCAAGCTCCCGGGCGTCCTGGCCCTGGCGCCGCGGCGCGAGCGGCGGCGGCGGCGCCGGCGAGCCCTCCGCCGGGGCCTCCGCCTCCGATGCGTCGGGCGGCGCGCCTTCGCGGCGCCGGCCGAGCACCATCCACAACAGCAGCCCGAAGACGACGACCGCCAGCAGGATCCAGCCGAGGAAGGCGAGGACGTCGTGCCACGCGGAGGCCGACTCCCCGCGCGTCCGCCCCTCCCGAGTCGCTCGGCGCCGCCTGGCCCAGGGCTGAGCCCGCCGCCCCGGTCGCCGCGAAGAGCGCTGCCAGGGGGAAGGCGACCACCATTCGTCGCGCAGCTCGGCTCACCTTGCGATCAAGCGTGATCGACGGCAGTCCCCGGCGTCATCGCCCGGTTCGGGTGAAGCGGTCCCGGCGGTGGCGCACGCAACATTGCACGGGGTGCGGCCGTCGCGATCATCGCGCGCGTGTACGAGTCGATTCGGCTTGCACTCGGGGCGCGCGTATCTGGCCGATCGACTAGGGCCGCGACGTGGCGCGCTGCGGTATGGATGCAGACCGACCGCGCGCTGGATCGGTCTCGCAGCGGTCGCTCCGGTCTCCGGAGTCGGGGGGCCCGGCCGCTCGAACAGACCGGTCGGGCCCTTCGAGGCCGTGCCCGGTCGCGATCAGCTCGCCGCCGAGCCCGCGGAGAGCTCGGCCAGCAGCGCCTCGTTGTCGAACTCCTGGCGCGGGACGTCGCCCCACAGCGCCTCGAGGCGGTAGAAGTCGCGCGTGTCGGGCGTGAAGACGTGCACGACGACGTCGAGGTAGTCCATGAGGATCCAGCGGGCCTCGGAGGCGCCCTCCACGCGTCGCGGCAGCAGGCCGTGCTCGTCCTTGAGCCCCTTGTGGATGGCGTCGTGGATCGCCTTCGTCTGGCGGTCGGTGTTGCCCGAGCAGATGACGAAGAAGTCCGTGTAGCCGGCCACCGCGCGCAGATCGAGCGCGACGATGTCGATCGCCTTGCGGTCGGCGGCGTGGGCCGCGATCGTGGTTGCGAGCCGCTCAGGGCTCATGCTCATGCGGCAGGCCTCCCCGCTGCTGTTCGATACAGGTTGCGCTCCGCGATCGCCTCGGCGACCGCGTCCGGCACGAGGTACCGGATCGGCCGCCCCTCGGCGACGCGCCGGCGGATGTCCGAGGACGAGACGTCGATCCTCGGCATGTCGAAGAACGTCACGCGATCGCCGCCGTGCAGCGGCTCCAGGCGCCGGGCGACGTCCTCGCGGCGGACCCCTTCGCGCTCGGCGACGGCGAGCCGAGCCAGGGCCAGGACGGCCTCGGGCTCGCGCCACGCCGGCAGGCTGTGGGCCATGTCGCCTCCGACGATGAAGGTCAGATCGTGCTCCGGTTGCAGCTCATGTAGCTCCCTCAGGGTATCGACAGTGAAGGACGCGCCTCCGCGGTCGACCTCGAGGGTCGACACGCCGAAGCGCTCGTCGCCGGCCACGGCCAGGCGGCAGAGCTCGACGCGCGCGGCCGGTCCCGGGTCCTCGCGCGCCTCCTTGTGCGGCGGCACCGCGACCGGCAGGAGCACGACGCGCTCGAGGTCCAGCTGGTCGAACGCCTCCTGCGCCATGACGAGGTGACCCACGTGCGGCGGATTGAACGTGCCGCCGAGGATGCCGATGTGACCCATGCGTGAAGGCGCGGTGAGGGCGCGGGCGCCGACGGCGCCTCAGCCCCTGACGTGCCCGTCGCCGCGGACGACGTACTTGAAGGTGCACAGCTCGCGCAGGCCGATCGGCCCGCGCGCGTGCAGCTTCTGGGTCGAGTTGCCGATCTCGGCGCCCATGCCGAACTGGCCGCCGTCGGTGAAGCGCGTCGAGGCGTTGACGTACACGCAGGCGGCGTCGACGCCGCGCTCGAAGGCGCGCGCCGCGGCGGCGCTGTCGGTCACGATCGCCTCGGAGTGCCCCGAGCCGTGGGCGTTGACGTGCGCGATCGCCTCCTCGACGGAGTCGACGATGCCGACGGCGAGGATCAGGGCCAGGAACTCGGTGTCCCAGTCCTCGTCGGTGGCGTCGGCCAGGGTCCCCGCCAGCGCCTCGCCGGCCAGCGCGTGGGTGCGCCCGTCGACGCGCAGCTCGACGCCGGCCTCGCGCAGGGCGCCGAGCACGCGCGGCAGGAAGGCCGGCGCCGCGTCGGCGTGGACGAGCAGCGTCTCGGCCGCGTTGCACACGCCGGGGCGCTGCGTCTTGGCGTTGAGCACGATCCGCTGCGCGGCGTCGAGGTCGGCGCTCGCGTCGACGTAGACGTGGCAGTTGCCCGAGGCGGCGTAGATGACCGGCACCGTGGCGACGCCCTTCAGCGCGGCCTTCAGCCCCTCGCCTCCGCGCGGGACGATGAGGTCGACGACGCCCTCCTGGGTGGCGAGCTCGGCCAGCTCCTCGCGCCCTCCGCCGGCCACGAGGACGATCGCCCCCGCGGGCACGCCGGCCTCCGGCCGCGGCCTGCGCGGCGACCGCGGCCAGCACGGCGTTGGAGTGCGCGGCCGACGACGAGCCGCGCAGCACGATCGCGTTGCCGGACTTCAGGCACAGGGCGGCCGCATCGATGGTGACGTTCGGCCGGGCCTCGTAGACGACCGCGACGACGCCGAGCGGGACGCGCACCTTGGCCACGTCGAGGCCGTTGGGCAGGCGCTGGCCGTCGATGACCTCGCCGACCGGGTCGGGCAGCGCCGCGATGGCGCGCACGCCGTCGGCCATCGCCTTCACGCGCCCCTCGTCGAGCGCCAGGCGGTCGAGCAGCGCGGCGTCGAGCCCGCTCGCGCGGCCCGCCTCCATGTCGCGCGCGTTGGCCTCGAGGATCTCCGCCGTCCGCGCCTCGAGCGCGTCGGCGATCGCGTGCAGCGCGGCGTCCTTGGTGCCGGTGGGCAGCGCGGCGAGCGCCCGCGAGGCGTCGCGCGCGGCCAGGCACAGCTCGGCGACCGAGCGGGCGCCGGCGGTGGTGGCGGCGACCGGCGGGGCGGTGGTGGCCATCGACCTATTACACCAAGACGAAGTAGTCGCGGTGCACGGCCTCGTCCGTCGCCCGCGGCAGGACCTCGCGCACCTGGGCGCTCTTCAGGCCCATGACCTGGCGCAGCTCGGTCGCCGAGTAGTTGGAGATCCCCTTGCCGATGACGGCCGCGCCCTCGGCCACGTGGACGGCGTCGCCGGCGTCGAAGCCGCCGCGGACGTCGACGATCCCGACCGGCAGCAGCGAGGTGCCGCCCTCGCGCAGGGCGCGCGCGGCGCCGGCGTCGATGACCACCGTCCCGTGCGAGGGCTTGGCGTAGCGCAGCCACAGCTTGAACGACGAGTAGCGCGCCTGCTGGGCGGGGAAGCGCGTGCCCGCGGCCCCGCCGCCGAGGACCGTCCTCAGCGCCGCGTCGTCGAGGCCGCTGCAGATGACGGCCGGGATGCCCGCGGCGGTCGCCATCTCGGCCGCCACGACCTTCGAGCGCATCCCGCCCGAGCCCAGCGGCGAGGTGGTGTGGCCGATGTCGAGCTCGCTCGAGCCCAGCGAAGTCGTCGACCTCCTCGACCAGCCGGGCCGACGCGTCGGTCCGCGGATCGGCCGTGAAGAGGCCGTCGATGTCGGTGAGCAGGACGAGCAGGTCGGCGCCGATGAGGATCGCCACCTGGGCGGCGAGGAAGTCGTTGTCGCCGAAGGAGATCTCGTCGGTCGTCGTCGTGTCGTTCTCGTTGATGACCGGGACGACGCTCCAGTCCAGCAGGCGGCGCAGCGTCTGGCGCGCGTTGAGGTAGTGGGTGCGCGCGCTCATGTCGAAGAAGGTCAGCAGGACCTGGGCGCTCGTCACCCCGCGCTCGCGCAGCAGCTCGTCGTAGACGCGGTAGAGCTTGCCCTGGCCCACGGCGCTGGCGGCCTGGAGGTCCTCGATCGCGGTCGGCCGCGGCGAGAGGCCCATGACCTGGATGCCGCGGGCGATCGCGCCGGAGGTGACGACGACGACGTCGTCGCCGGCGGCGTGCCGGGCGGCCACCTGGTCGCACACCCGGGCCAGCACGGCCGGCCGCAGCGCGCCGGAGTCCTCGGCGACGATGCTCGAACCGAGCTTGACGACGTAGCGGGCCATGGGCGGCGCAGGCTATCCGGGGTCCAGCTCGAACACGACGCCGCCGATCTCGACGTCGTCGCCGGGCTCGAAGCCGGCCGCCTCGAGCGCGCGCACGACGCCCATGCGGTGCAGGCGGTGCTCGATGTGGGCCAGCGCCTCGTCGTTGTCGACGTCGAAGCGGGCCATCAGGCGCTCGACCGGAGTGCCGCTGACGCGGAAGGCGCCCTCCCCCACCGGCTCGACGCGCCAGCCGCGGTCGGCAGCGGGACGGAAGACGCGGTGCTCGGCGAGCTCCTCCTCGGCGGCGAGCTGCGCCGCCGGCACCGGCGCCTCGACCGGCACGCGGCGCAGCAGCTCGTGGGCGAGCTCGTCGAGCCCGGCGCCGGTGGCGCTCGAGGTCACGAGCACGGGGACGTCCGGGCCCAGACGCGCGCGCCACGCCTCGGCCGCGGCGGACGCCGCGTCGGCGGGCACGAGGTCGGCCTTGGACAGCGCCAGCAGCCGCGGCAGCGAGGCCAGGCGCGGGTCGTGCGCGGCGAGCTCGTGCTCGATCGTCTGCCAGTTGGCCACCGGGTCCGACCCGTCCAGCGGCGCGAGGTCGAGCACGTGCACGAGCAGCCGCGTGCGCTCGACGTGGGCCAGGAAGTCGTGGCCGAGACCCGCGCCGCCGCTGGCGCCCTCGATCAGGCCGGGGATGTCGGCCAGCACGAGCTGGCGATCGTCGGAGTCCAGCGTGCCCAGCACCGGCTCGAGCGTCGTGAACGGGTAGTCGGCCACCTTCGGCGCCGCGCGCGTCAGGCGCGACAGCAGCGAGGACTTGCCCGCGTTGGGCAGGCCGACGAGGCCGACGTCGGCCAGGAGCTTGAGCTGCAGCTCGACCCAGCCCTCCTCGCCCTCCAGCCCGCGCTCGGCGAAGCGCGGCGCCTGGCGCGTGGCGGTGGCGAAGCGCTTGTTGCCGCGCCCGCCCGACCCGCCGCGGGCCAGGACGACGCGCCCGCCCGGGGCCACGAGGTCGTACTCGGTGCCCTCCCAGTCGACGACCTGCGTGCCGGGCGGCACGAGGACGACGAGGTCGCCGCCGTCGGCACCGTGGCGCAGCGCGCCCTCGCCGTGGCCGCCGCGCCGCGCCTTGTAGTGGGCCTTGCGCTTGAAGCTCTGCAGGTCGCGCAGCGAGTCGTCGCACAGCAGCACGACGTCGCCGCCGCGGCCGCCGTCGCCGCCGTCGGGGCCGCCGCGCGGCACGTGGGCCTCGCGGCGGAAGGAGCGACAGCCATCCCCTCCACCGCCGCCCTGCACGAAGATGCGCGCCTTGTCATAGAGCATGCACGCCCCATCGTAGAAAGGACCCGCCCCATGTCCGACGACGACAAGGTCTTCCTCATCACCGGCGCGAGCTCCGGCATCGGCGCCGCCACCGCCCGGCGCGCCGCGCAGGACGGCTTCCGCCTGGTGCTGGCCGCGCGCTCGGTGGACAAGCTCGAGGCGCTGGCCGCAGAGCTCGGCGGCGACGAGCGCGCGCTGGCCGTGGCCTGCGACGTGACCGACTTCGGACAGCAGGAGGCGATGGTCGCGCAGGCCCTCGAGCGCTTCGGCCGCCTCGACGTCGCCTTCGCCAACGCCGGCTTCGGCGCCTCGCGGGGCTTTCTGAGCGACGACCCCGAGCACTGGCGCGAGATGGTCCTCACCAACGTGCTCGGCGCCGCCTACACCGTCCGCGCGACGCTCCCGCCCATCAAGGCGACGAGCGGCCACATCCTGCTCACGGGGTCGGTGGCCGGCCGGCGCGCCATCCCGGGCAGCCTCTACTCCTCGACCAAGTGGGCCATCACCGGCATGGGCGAGTCGCTGCGCCAGGACGTCGACGGCACCGGCATCCGCGTCACCGTCGTCGAGCCCGGGATGGTCGAGACGCCGTTCTTCGACAACCCCGGCGAGGGACGCCTGGAGGCCGACGACATCGCCCGCGCGGTCATGTTCGCGATCGGCCAGCCCCCGCACGTCGACGTCAACGAGATCCTCATACGCCCCACGGCGCAGTCGGGGTAGCCTCGACGGATGGGACGCTACGAGCGATCAGAGCGCGGCGGCGGCCAGGCCGACCCGCAAGAGGCGATGCGCCGCGCGCGCGAGGCGGTCTCGCGCGAGCGGACCCAGCGCGGCGAGGACCACGCGACCGAGGGCGAGGATCAGCGCCGCGAGAGCGCGCTCGACGACGTCGAGGACGCCATGCGCGAGCACGACGAGCACCGGGGCGACGACTGACCGCGGTGAGGATCGTCTAGGCGCGCTCGCGCGCCTGCGGCGCGCTCGCGCGCCGGCGCATGGGCCCGCACGAACGCGGCGATCTGATCGCCGAGCAGCCGGTCGTCCGTGTTGAGGTGAAACACCTCGGTGAAGTGGTTGTGGCCGGCGACGTACACGAGGTGCGGCACCCGGCCGCCACGCTCGTAGAGGGCCGTGAAGGCCATGGCCGCCTGGCGGTGCGAGATCGGAGGGTCGTGCTCGGCCACCGCGACCATCACCGGCACGCCGCGACGCGACCAGGCCGGCGAGCGGAGACGCCGCCTCCCACCCGGCGCGATCGCCGAAGTACGGGCCGAGCACGGCTTCGTCGTCGAAGGACGGCAGATCGTAGGCACCCGACAGCAGGACCAGGCCGCGGACGCCGGGCTCGCCGTCCGGATGCAGCTCTGGCATGCGCCGCGTAGCCCGCGATGTGCGTCGCTCCCGCCGAAGAGCCGACGAGCACGATGCGCTCGGGGTCGCCGCCGTGCTCGGCGACGTTCGCGCGCAGCCACGCCACCGCGGCGGCGACGTCCTGCGCGCCCGCGGGCCAGCGATGCTCGGGCGCCAGGCGGTAGTTCATGGTCACCCCGACCATGCCCGACCGGCACGCCCACAGGCCGACGTTCTCGTTGTGCGGCGTGCCCGGCGTCGACTTGTCGCCGCGGACGAAGCCGCCGCCGTGCACGAAGAGGATCACCGGCACGCCGTCCGATCCGGGCGCGGCGAACAGGTCGGCGCGATGGCGCTCGTGCGGGCCATAGGCGACGTCGCGGGTGAGCACGACGCCGTCGTAGGGCGGCTCCTCGTGCGCGTCCGCGTAGAGGGCGCGCGAGGCGTCGAGCGTCTCGGGGCTCACGACGTCGCCGATCGCCGCTATGCGGCTGGCGACGCCTCGATCCACGGGCTACTCGGCGTCGGGCAGGATGGACACGACGCGCCCGCGCCGGCCCTCGACGAACTGCACGGTGCCCGGCGGCGCGGGCGAACAGCGTGTCGTCCCTGCCGATGCCGACGCCCTCGCCGGGCTTGAAGCGGGTGCCGCGCTGGCGCACGATGATCTCGCCGCCGGTGACGACCTCGCCGGCGAACACCTTCACGCCGAGGCGCTTGGCGTTCGAGTCGCGGCCGTTGCGGGAGGAGCCGAGGCCCTTCTTGTGTGCCATTACTCGTCGTCCTCCTTCTCGGCCGCGTCGGCCTTCTTGGCCGGCGGCTTGCGCGACAGCTGCTTGATCTCGGTGACCTCGATGCGCGTCAGCTCCTGGCGGTGGCCGTTGCGCTTGCGGTAGCCCCGCTTGGGCTTGAACTTGAACACGCGCAGCTTCTCGCCGCGCAGGTGCTCGACGATCTTCGCGTCGACCTTGACCTTGGCCAGGCCGTCGGAGTCGAAGACGACGTCGTCGGAGCGGAAGAGGATCGGCTCGAGCGACACCGTGGCGCCGGCGTCGTCGGGCAGCCGCTCGACGAGGAGGGTCTGGCCCTTCTCGACGCGGTACTGCTTGCCACCGGTCTTGACGATCGCGTACATGTCGTGTCTCAGTCTGAGGTCGTTTCCGCCTTGGCAGCGGAACGGCGCCGACCGCCTCTGCGGCCACGGCGCCGAGGTGTCGATTCTACGTCATCGCCGTCCGAGGCCGCCTTCTCGCCGTCCGCCGCCGGCTCGTCCTCGACCTCCGCCTCGGTCTTGGGCGTGGGCTTGGGCCGGGTCGTGCGGACGCGCTTCTTGGGCGCCGGCTTCTCCTCCGAGGCCTTGGCGGCCGGCTTGGCGGCGGACTTGGCGCCCCCGCCGTTGGGCGACATCGGCTGGCCCTCGACGAGCACCGCGGTGGCCGCCGAGCGCCCGGCCTCCTCGATGCGCACGAGGCGCTTCTCGCCCACGTGGGCGCCGCCGTCGACCACCG
Source organism: uncultured Actinomycetes bacterium (assembly GCA_963816845.1). Classification (GTDB taxonomy): domain Bacteria; phylum Actinomycetota; class Thermoleophilia; order Solirubrobacterales; family Solirubrobacteraceae; genus JAOPZW01. Next base: position 15,347 of record CAWFMR010000014.1, read on the forward strand.
AGATGATGTAGCCGTCGACCTTGGCCACGGCGTCGTCGACCTCGTACATGTGCGGCTCGACGATGGTGACGAGCACCTCGTCGCCCTCCCGGAACGGGATCGCCTGCTCGCGCACGTCGGCGTCGGAGCCCTCGAGCACGATGTCGAAGTGGTCGTGGGGCAGCCCCTCGGAGCCGGTGAAGTGGAAGTGGCGCCCGGTCTCGGCCTCCAGGGCGTGCAGCACCCGCGCCCCGTTGCCCGTGAACTGCGAGCTCACGTGCGGGTGCATGCGGATGAGGAAGGCCTCGATCTTGCGCGGGGCGCGCGCGGCCAGCTCGCGCAGGCGGCGCTCGAACTCGATGGCGATCGTCTCCTCGGAGAGCACGACACCGTCGCCGCCGCACACCGGGCACGGCCGGGTCATGATCTCGCGCACGCCCTCGGTGACGTTCTGGCGCGTCATCTCGACCAGGCCGAGCTTCGAGATCTCCGCGGTGAAGGTCTTGGTGCGGTCCTCGTCGAGCGACTTGCGCAGCGTCTTGAGCACCGTGTCGCGGTTGCGCGCCCGCGCCATGTCGATGAAGTCGATGACGATGATCCCGCCGATGTCGCGCAGGCGCAGCTCGTTGACGACCGCCTCGGCGGCCTCGAGGTTCGTGCGCGTGATCGTGTCCTCCAGGCGCGCCTGCTTGCCGCGGCCGACGAAGGAGCCGGAGTTGACGTCGATGACGGTCAGCGCCTCGGCGTAGTCGATCATCAGGTAGCCGCCCGACGGCAGGTCGACGCGGCGCGAGACCAGGCCCTTGATGACGTCCTCGACGCCGTAGGCCTCGAACAGCGGCGTGGAGTCCTGGTAGAGCTCGACGCGGTCGACGAGCTCGGGCGCGGTGCGCGTGAAGAAGGACACCAGGCGCTGGTACTGCTTCTCGTCGTCGACGAGCGCGCGCTCGAAGTCGGCCGAGAAGATGTCGCGCACGACGCGGACCGAGAGGTCGGCCTCCTGGAAGACGAGCTCGGGCGCCGTCGCCTCCTCCACGCGCTTCTGCAGGACCTCGTGGAGCTTGAACAGGTACTGCAGCTCGCGCTCGAAGTCCGCGCGCTTGGCGCCCGAGGCGGCCGTGCGGACGATCGCCCCGCCGCCCCGCAGGTCGAGGCCGCGGGCCTCCTTGCGCAGGCGCTCGCGCTCTGAGTCGTCGAGGCGCTTGGAGACGCCGATGCCCTCGCCGGTCGGCGTGTAGACCATGTAGCGCCCCGCGATGGTGAGGTCCATCGACAGGCGCGCGCCCTTGGTCTTCAGGGGGTCCTTGACCACCTGCACGACGATCTCCTGCCCGGGCTTGAGCAGGTCGCCGATCTTCTTGCCGCCCTCCTTGCCGCGGCCGCGGCGGGGCGTCTCGACGCCCGGGAGCACGATCTCGTCGACGTGCAGGAAGCCGTTCTTGTCGAGGCCGATGTCGACGAAGGCGGCCTCGAGGCCGGGCAGGACGTTGTCGACCTTGCCCTTGTAGATGTTGCCCACGATGGAGCGGTTGCCGCGGCGCTCGAAGTAGAGCTCGGCGACGCGATATCCGGCGGCGGGGTTCTTCCCGCGGCGGGCGCTCGTCTTGGCGGCGCCCGGTGTGCCGGTGGATTCAAGTAGCGCGACGCGGGTCTCCCCACGGTCCACGCTGACCAGAACTTGCTTTTTCAAGAGATTCTCCTAGAGAGCCAGCACTCGGCCCTTGGTGGCGGCCGATGCGCGCCCTTGCGCGTAGATCGACTGCAAGAGGCCGACGGCCAGGAAGGTTGTGAGCACCGACGAGCCGCCGTAGGAAAGGAGCGGCAGGGGGATGCCCGTGATGGGCATGATCCCGATGGTCATACCCACGTTGATAAAGACCTGAAAGAGGAGCATAGCCACGATGCCGCCGGCGATCAGCGCGCCGAAGAGGTTCTTGGCGATCGTGAGGATGCGCAATCCTCTCCATATAAGCAGGGCGTACATCGAGAGCACGAAGGCGGCCCCGATGAATCCCCATCGCTCGCCCACTACGGCGAACACGAAGTCGGTGTGGTGCTCGGGCAGGAAGTTGTACTTCGTCTGCGTCGCGCGATCGCCTCTTCCGGTCTTCTCGCCCGAGCCGATGGCGATGCGCGACTGGTTCTGCTGATAGCCCTGCTTGGCCGGGTTGTCGGTTGGGTGCAGGAAGGCCGTCAGGCGGTCCTTCTGATAGCCGTGCAGGACGGTCACGCCGGCCTTCGGCGCGACCACGAGGGTGAAGGTGATGGCCAGCGCGAAGAGCACGAAGAGCGCCGCGAAGTGACGCCAGCTGGCGCCGGCCACGAAGAGCACGGCGAGGCCGACGACGATGTAGACGAGGCCCGAGCCGAGGTCGGGCTGCACGATCACGAGCCCGGCCGGGATCAGCGTGAGGAGCATGACCCGGACGCTCGTGTCGCGGTTGTGCAGCGCGCGCGGGCGGTCGACCACGAAGGCGGCCAACGCGATCACGAGCAGGACCTTGCCCAGCTCGGAGGCCTGGAAGGAGAAGAAGCCGACGTCGATCGCGCGCCGCGAGCCGCGGGCCACCGAGCCCAGGGCCGAGACCGCGAGGATCGAGGCGATGAGCAACCCGTAGACGACGTACTTGGCGCGACGCAGGCGCGAGTAGTCGATGCGCGCCAGCACCACCGCGATCACGCGTGCCGACGACGAAGTAGACCGCCTGGCGGTTGACGTAGTAGTTGGGGTCCCCCGCGATGTCGTCGGACGTCGCGCCGCTGATGGTGACCAGCGACGCCGCGCACAGGCCGATGACCGCGAGCAGCAGGATCGGGTCGAAGGGCAGCGCCAGCGTCATCGGCCGCGTCGTCGACGCGGCGGGGACGTCGTCGACGTCGTGGATGGGCGTGCTGATCGAGGGCGGCGTCATGCGATCAGAACGTCTTCGACTTGCCCGCGATGTACTTGATCGGCTGGTGGAACCACTTCGAGACGATCGTGCGCGCCACGGGGGCGGCCGCGTCGGCGCCGAACCCGCCGTCCTCGATGGTGACCGCGACGACGATCGGGTGCTGGGGATCGTTGACGAAGCACACGTACCACGACTGGTCGTTGGGACGGTTGAGCCGCTGGGCCGTGCCGGTCTTGCCGAACACCGGGTAGCGACTCTGGTCCCAGCCCTTCCACACGTCGGCCGACGTGCCGTGCACGGTGCCGTCGTGCAGGCCGTCGAGGATCACCTGACGCACGGCGGGGTCGATGGTCACGTGCTGGGCCGTGCCGGGCTCGATGCGCTGCAGCAGGCGCCCGCCGGAGTCCTCCACGGCGGCGCCGAGGTGCGGGCGCACGCGATGGTTGCCGTTGGCCAGAACCGAGTACACCACGGCCATCTGCAGCGGCGTGGCCTGCAGGTCGCCCTGGCCGACGGCGAGGTTGACCTCGTCGCCCTCGGTCCACGGGCGGTTGGTGCCGTCGGCGATCCCGCACGGGTGGCCCTTCTTCTTGCGGCAGGCCGCCTCCTCGGCGTTGAGGCGATCGCGCCAGGCGCGGTCGGGCACGGTGCCGCCGAACTCGCCCGGGGTGTCGATCCCGGTCCGGTGGCCCAGGCCCATGCGCCGCGCCCACTTCTGCAGCGGCTGCCCGGCCAGGGCGTTGAGGCGCTGACCCATCGTGTAGAAGTAGACGTCCGAGGACTTCGACAGCGCGCTGGTCATGTTCACCGGACCGAGCGACTCCTTGCCGGCGTTGCACGCCTCCTGGCCCGCGGTCCCGATCTTGATGCAGCCGTGGTCGTCGATGACGTCGCTGGGCTGCACGACGCCGCTGCTCATGGCCGCCAGCGCCGTGATCGGCTTGAAGGTCGAGCCGGTCGGATAGGAGCCGCCGATGGCGCGGTTGAACAGCGGCGCGCCGCCGCTGTCGCCGAACAGGCGATCGGCCGTGGCCTGGGAGAAGGGCTTGGAGAGGATCGACGGGTTGACCGTCGGATAGGAGCCGAGCGCGAGCACGCTGCCGTCGCGCGGATCGAGCGCGACGAAGCCGCCGGCGGTGCCGGGGCCCTGGTTGATCGTCTGGTCGAGGTACTTCTCGCCGGTCTGCTGCAGCCCGAGGTCGAGCGTCGTGCGCACCGAGCGCCCGGACACCGGGTCGTGGCCCGGAGCCGAGCTCTTGGGCCGCCCGAGGGCGTCGATGGTGATCTTGGTCGAGCCGTCGACGCCGCGCAGGTACTGGTCGTAGGCGCGCTCGAGGCCGCCCTGGCCGACCACCGTCCCCTGCGGGACGCCCTTGAAGCGCTTGAGCTTGAGCTCTGAGTCGTCGATCTCGCCGATGCTCCCGACAAGCTGGGCCGCCAGCGAATGCTCGGGGTAGCGGCGCAGGAACTTGCGCTCGACGTCGATGCCGGGGAAGCCCTCGGGGTGCTCGACGAGGTAGTTGCGGCGCGGGACGTCGACGTCGACCTTGACCGTGACGTTGGCGTAGGGCAGCGACGCCAGGGACTGCACCACGCGCTCCTGGATCGTCTTGGGCGACATGTTGAGCACGCGCGCGAGGCTCTTGAAGCGGGCCTCGAGATGCGGCGTGGCCGGCGCCGGGATCGGGACGAGCGGGCCCTTCTGGCCCTTGGGCCGGCGCGAGCGCGCCGTCACCTGCTGGCCCCACGTCGCCGCGGCGTTGCGCTCGGCGGCGGGCAGGCTCTCGGGATCGATCTGCACCACCGTCGCCGCGCGGTTCTCCACCAGCACGTGGCCGTTGCGATCGAGGATGTCGCCGCGCGGCGCCTGCACGCGCAGCTCGCGCACGCGGTTGTCGCGCGCCTGCTGGAGGTACTGGTCGCCGGAGAGCACCTGCAGGTACCACAGGCGGAAGAAGATGATCGCGAAGAGCACGAAGGCGATGCCGCCGAGAACCGCCACCCGCAGCGCGAGCTGCGGGGTGATCGGCGGCCGGCGCTCGTCGATGGGGACGGGATCGATCATCGCGAGCGCTCGCGATCGAGGAGGCCAGCGGCCATGGTCGAGCAATGACGCGCTGTCATGCGCGCGAGAGCGGCGAGAGGCCGCCGGTCGTGTAGGCCCGGCGCCGGCGCCGGCGCGGGTCCTCGGGCAGGGCGGGCAGCAGGACGCGGCGCACGAGCGCGTAGACCGGCGTGGCGATGACCCCGTTGAGCAGCACGGTGGCGAGGATCTCGCGGGCGAGCAGGAAGCTGACCGGCGCCTCGACGCCGAGCAGGAACTGCATGAGCGAGTAGCCGACCATCGCCGCCGCCGTCGCCGCGGCGCCCACCGCGAGCGGCACGAGCGCGCTCTGCGGGTCGCGCAGCTCGCGGAAGCGCCCGGCCCAGTAGCCGACGGCGACGTAGACCAGCGAGGACAGGCCGACGGTCTGCACGAGGGCGAGGTCGAGGAAGAGCCCGACGGTGAACCCGAAGCAGGCGCCCGCGATCGAGCCGGCCAGCAGCCCCACGGCCGCGATGACGAGCGGCATGAGGTCGGCGTTGGTGCCGAAGATCTGCAGCTGGGTGACGGCCGAGACCTGCAGGATCACCGTGACGATGCCCACCAGGGCGAGGCGCAGGACGAGCTGAGGGATGGCGATCCTCAACGGCCCACGTCCCCCTTGGTCAGCACCTCGACGATGTCGAGGCGCCGCCCGTTGACGAACGGCGCGACGTGGACCTGCTGGTTGTCGCTGCCCGGCTCGTCGACCCGCGTCACGCGGCCGATCGGGATGTCCCGGGGATACGGGGAGGGGAACTTGTCGACCTTCGACACGGTGCCGGAGGTGACGACGGTCTCCCCCGGCCGGACGACGTCCTTGCCCGACAGCGAGCCGAGCACGAGATCGGTCGGGTGGCCGGCCTCGACCTGCACGATCCCCTTGACCTGGCTCTCGCTCACCGTCGCGCCGATCTGCGTCGTGTGATCGGTGACGAGCGTCACGATCGACGTCCCGGGAGACGCCCAGGTGACCTTGCCGACGAGCCCCGAGCCGTTGACCACGGCCTGGTTGACGTTCACGCCCGCGGACGTGCCCTCGTCGATCGTGATCTGCGTGAACCACAGGTTGGGGTCCTGCCCGATGACGCGGGCGGACACCGGGCGGTTGTCCGCCAGGCCGTGCTGGTTGTTGAGGGCGAGCTGGTCGCCGAGCTGGGCCTGCTCGTGCAGCTTGGCCTGCAGCTGGATGTTCTGCGCGCGCAGCGCGTCGCGGTCCTTGCGCACGTCCTTGAGCTGGCCCTTGGCGTGGAAGGTGTCGCCGGCCCAGCCGAAGAGGTCGCGCACGGGCTTGAGCGCCTTGCTCGCGCCCTCCTGGATCGGCGAGACGACGTCGAGCACGCCGCGCTGCACCGAGTGCAGGCCGCCGCCAGTCGACTCGCCGAAATAGGCGGTCAGGAGGATGAGAGAGCTGGCTACGAGCAGTCCGAGGACTACCCGCCGCCGGCGGACCGTCTTGTCGTACACGCGGAGGGATTCTCCAAAGCCTTGATGGGGTTACGCGACCGGGGGCTAATAGCGCGCGCCACGGCGGCGATTCCTCGAATTCTTGTTCGTCCGGTGGATGACCTCGAACTCCTCGAGCGAGCGGCCGGAGCCCACCGCCACGCACGTCAGCGGAGACTCCGCGAGGTGCGCGGGCATCTGGGTCTCCTCGCGCAGGCGCTCGTCGAGTCCCTGGAGGAGCGATCCACCGCCGGCCAGCATGATTCCGCGGTCCATGATGTCGGACGCGAGCTCCGGCGGGGTGCGGTCGAGGGTCTCCTTGACCGCATCGATGATCTGCGACAGGGGCTCCTCGAGCGCCTGCCGGATCTCCTCGGAGGTGAGCACGACCGTCTTGGGCAGGCCCGAAACCATGTCACGTCCGCGGATCTCGGCCTGCACCTCCTCCTCCATCGGGTACGCCGAGCCGATCTCGAGCTTGACCTCCTCGGCCGTCTGCTGGCCGATGAGCAGCTTGTACTCGCGCTTGGCGTAGTTGATGATCGATTCGTCGAGCTCGTCGCCGCCCACGCGGATGGACTGCGAGACGACGATGCCGCCGAGGCTGATGACCGCCACCTCGGACGTGCCGCCGCCGATGTCGACGACCATGCTGCCGGTCGGCTCGCCGACGGGCAGCCCGGCTCCGATGGCCGCGGCCATCGGCTCCTCGATGAGGTAGGCCTGCCGCGCTCCCGCGCTCAGGCACGCCTCCTCGACCGCGCGCTTCTCCACGCCCGTCACGCCGGAGGGAACACAGACCACCACGCGCGGGTGCGCCCAGCGGTTCTGATGGACCTTCTGGATGAAGTGGCGCAGCATCTCCTCCGTCACGTCGAAGTCGGCGATCACGCCGTCCTTCAGCGGCCGGATGGCCTGGATGGTCCCGGGCGTGCGCCCGAGCATCCGCTTGGCCTCGATACCCACCGCGTGCACCTCGCCGGTGCGCGAGTCGATGGCCACCACGCTGGGCTCGGAGAGCACGATGCCCCGGCCCCGCACGTACACCAGGGTGTTGGCGGTGCCGAGATCGACCGCCATGTCGCGGCCACCGAAGCCAGTGAGGTAGCTGAAGAAGCCCATGTGAGAGAGGGGCGCAGGCGCACGACCTGCCCCGCCCTCCCCGGGGAGGGCACCGGCGGCTGCGGTCGGGCCAGTGTATCGGAGACTCCGCTCACCTCTCCGCCCCGCGGAGCCCGCAAAATGCGCTGCAAAGCGCGCTTGCGATCGCGGCTCAGGAGGTGAGGTCCAGCACGCCCGGCCACAGCGCGACGAGCGTCGCCACGGGCAATCCGACGACGTTGAGGTAGTCGCCGTCGATGCGCTCGATCAGGGCGGCCCCGCGGCCCTGGATCGCGTAGCCGCCGGCGCGCCCCTCCCATTCACCGCACGCGACGTACCAGTCCAGCAGCGCGTCGTCGATCGTGCGGAAGGTGACCTCGGTGCTGGCGGTCGCCGCCTGGACGTCGCCGGCGGCCCGCATCAGCGCGATCCCGCTCACCACGCGGTGCGTGCGCCCCGAGAGCCGCCGCAGCGTCTCGGCCGCCGCGGCGGCGTTGGGCGGCTTGCCCCAGATCTCGAGCTCCGTCGCGACGAGCGTGTCGACCCCGAGCACGATCTCGCCCTCCCCCGCGCCGGCCGCGACCGCCTTGCGCAGGGCGTTCTCGCCGGCGACGACCTCGGGCACCCCGTCGTCCTCCTCGACGACGTCCACCGGCCGCTCGACGAACTGCACTCCGAGCTGGCGCAGGATCTCGCGCCGCTGCGGCGAGCGGCTGGCCAGGACGAGCGTCACCGCGGCAGCAGCCCTACTGGAGCTCGGGGAAGAAGAGCGCCGCCTCGCGCGCGGCCGACTCGTTGGAGTCCGATCCGTGGACCATGTTCTGGCCGATCTCGAGCGCGAAGTCCCCGCGGATCGAGCCCGGCGCGGCCTCGAGCGGGTTGGTGGAGCCGATGACCTGCCGCGCCGCCACCACCGCCTCGTAGCCCTCGAGCACCATCGCCACGAGCGGCCCGGAGGTGATGAACTCGACCAGCTCGCCGAAGAACGGCTTGCCCTCGTGCTCGGCGTAGTGGCTCTGGGCGGTGTCCTCGGTGAGGACCATGTGCTGCAGGGCGACGATGCGCAGGCCCTTGCGCTCGAAGCGGGCGATGATCTCGCCGGTCAGGCCGCGCGCGAACGCGTCCGGCTTGACCAGGATGAGGGTCCGGTCCATTGGGGAGGTCTCCTTCGGGTCTTATTGCGGAGGCGCCTCGAAGGACGCCGTCGCCTCGGGCTCGAGCTCGATCTCGTCCGCGCCGCTCGAGCGCCGGCGGCGCCTGCGGCTGCGCGGCGTGGGCGTGACGCCCGGGATCTCGGCCTCGCAGTACGGGCAGATGCGCCACGACGGGTCCAGCGGCTTGGCGCAGTTCGCGCACGGGTCCTTGAGCTTGCGCATGCAGCTCGGGCAGCGCAGGAAGTCGCGCTCGACCTCGGTGTCGCAATGCGGGCACAGGAAGTAGTTCAGCGAGTGCAGCCGCGCCTCGGCCGCCTGCATCTCGAGCTCGCGCTCGCGCACGTCCTCGAGGTACTCGGGCGGGCGCACGATCATGTAGACGACCGTCCCCACGAACGGGAACAGCGACGCCGCCGTCGCGCACGCGACGAGCATGGGATCGGCGATCCGCCGGCGCGCGTCGGCGTAGGTGTAGTAGACGAGCGCCAGCCACACGACGACGAGGACGAGGATCAGCAGCTTGACGGCCGTGTCGAGGCCGTCGTTGTTGATGCCGAAGAGGCCGATGGGCAGCATGGCTCGAGAGAAGGCTAGACCAAGGAGCGGGGGAATCCGGCACCGGGGTGTACCCGATTCACAGGAACAGTCGCCCGAATCCGTAGCCGAGCGCGAAGAACACGAGGATCACGAGCGCGACGATGACGGCTACGGCGGCGATCATCGCGGGCACGGACGGACCGTCGTCGTTCATCGCGAGGGGGTCCTCTGAACGAGGTCGCTGACGACGGGCGAGCAATGGCGCGCTGTCATAGCGTGCTCCGCCGCTCGGCCCCCTCGGGCCGCAGCAGATCGGCGATCAGGTAGATGGTCCCCGTGGCCAGCGCGACGCCGTCGGGCCCGGCCGCGGAGCGGGCCGCCTCGAGCGCCTGGCGCGGGTCGCGCACGGTGCGCGCCGGCGGCCCGCCGAGCTGGCCGCACAGCGACTGCAGCGTCCCGGGCGGCAGTGCGCGCGGGTTGGCGCTCGCCGTGCAGATGACCTCGTCGCACAGCGGCAGCAGCTCGCGCAGCATGCCGGCGGCGTCCTTGTCGTCGAGGATCGAGATGCAGGCCACCAGGCGGCGCCCGTCGAGGAAGCTGCGCAGCGCCTCGGCCAACACGACCATGCCGCCGGGGTTGTGCGCTCCGTCCAGGACGGTGTCCGGCTCGGTGTCGACGAGCTCGAAGCGTCCCGGGACCAGCGTCGAGGCAGCCGCGGCCGTCACGGCGCCCTCGTCCAGCGCCCCGAGGTACGCCGCGGCCGCGGCGCGGGCGACCGCGAAGTTGCGCCGCTGGTAGGCGCCGCGGGCCAGGACCTCGAGGGTGGGTGGGATCGAGCTCATGTCCGCCACGACCAGGCGTGCGCCGCGTTCCGCGCACGTGCGCTGCGCCAGCGCCAGCGCATCGGGATGCAGCTCGTCGCCCACCACCAGGATCCCACCCTGCTGCACCACGTCGAGCTTCTCGCGCGCGATGTCCGCCACGGTGGGGCCGAGCCAGCGCGTGTGCTCCAGGCCGACGTTGGTCAGCACCTGCACGCGCGAGGGGATGACGTTGGTGGCGTCGTAGCGCCCGCCGAGCCCCGCCTCGATGACGGCCACCTGCACCCCCGCGCCGGCCAGCTCGTCGAAGGCGGCGGCCGTGAGCGCCTCGAACTGCGTGACGCCGTCGTCGGGCCCCAGCGTGCGGTCGACCATCTCGGCCGCGTGGCGCGCGCGCTCGACGGCCGCGGCGAAGCGCTCGGGTGAGGAGTCCTCGTCGTCGATGCGCACGCGCTCGGTGAAGGACACGAGGTGCGGCGACAGGTAGGTGCCGGTGCGCAGGCCGTGGCGGCGCAGGATCGCGGCGGTCATGCGCGCCGTCGACGACTTGCCGTTGGTGCCCACGACGTGGATCGTCTCGTAGCGCTCCTGCGGCGAGCCCAGGACGGTCATCAGCCGGCGCATCCGGTCCAGGCCGAAGCGCATGCCGAACAGCTCGAGGCTCAGCAGGTAGCGCTCGGCCTCGGCGAGGGTCACAGCGCCTCGAGCTCCCGTCGCAGACGTTCGAGCTTCTCGCGCTCGGCGGCGACGAGGTGCTCGGGCGCCTTGGCCACGAAGCCCTCGTTGGCGAGCTTGGACTCGGCGCGCGTGACCTCGCCCTGCAGCCGCTCGCGCTCTGCGGCGCGCTTGCGCTCCTCCTCGGCGGGATCGACCAGCGCGCCTGCGCGGATCTCGGCCGCGCCGCCCGCGAAGGGCACGGTCGCGGTCAGCTCGCCGTCGCCGGCGAGGTCGAGGCGCGCCATCCGCGCCACGAGCTCGGCGTCGCCGTCGAGGCCGTCCAGGCGCGCGGGCAGGAGCTGGCCGGGCTTGACGCCGGCGTCGTCGCGCCACGAGCGCAGCGCGGAGACCGCGGCGATCACGGCGCCCACGCGCGCCTCGGCATCGGGGTCGCGCAGCGCCTCGTCGGGCCCGGTCGCCCGCTGCGTGGCCAGGAGGTCCTCCGCGCCGGGGACGTGCGACCACAGCTCCTCGGTCACGAAGGGGATGACCGGGTGCGCGAGCAGCAGCGTCTCGCGCAGGACGTGCAGCATCGTCGCCGACAGCTCGTGGTCGTACTCCCGGCCCTTGTTGAACTCGAGGTACCAGTCGCACAGCTCGCCGTAGACGAAGTCGTAGAGGCCGAGCGAGGCCTTGGCGAAGTCGAAGGCGGCCAGGTTCGCGTCGAACTGCGCCTTGGCCTCCTGCAGGCGGCTGAGGATCCAGCGGTCCTGGATCGTCGCCGGCAGCGGCTCGGGCTCGGTCGAGGCGACGACGTTGCCGAGCACGTAGCGCGCGGCGTTGAAGAGCTTGTTGGCCAGCGCCTGGCCCTGGCGGACCTTCTCGGAGGAGTAGCGCACGTCCTGCGTGCTCGACATGGCCAGCAGTCCGAAGCGGACCGCGTCGGCGCCGTGCGCGTCGATCTCGTCGAGCGGGTCGATGCCGGTCCCGAGCGACTTGCTCATCCGCCGCCCGTCGGGAGCCTGGATGACCGAGTGCACGTAGACGTCGGCGAAGGGGACCTCGCCGGTGAACTCGAGGCCCATCATCACCATCCGCGCCACCCACAGGAAGAGGATGTCGCGCGCGGTCGAGAGCACGTCGGTCGGGTAGAAGGCGCGCAGCTCGTCGGTCTCCTGCGGCCAGCCGAGCGTCGCGAACGGCCACAGCGCCGAGGAGAACCAGGTGTCGAGCACGTCGGGGTCGCGCTCCCAGTTCGGCCCCTCGGGCGGCTCGAGGCCGACGTAGGTCTCCTCGTCGTCGCGGTACCAGACGGGGATCTGGTGGCCCCACCACAGCTGGCGCGAGATGCACCACGGGCGGATGTTGCGCAGCCACTCCAGATAGCGGCGCGACTGCGACTCGGGCCGGATGCGCACCCGGCCCTCCTCGACGGCGGCGATCGCCGGCTTGGCGAGCTCGTCCATCGCCATGAACCACTGCAGCGAGATCAGCGGCTCGATGCGCTCGCCCGAGCGGTGGCTGAAGGGCACGGTGTGGGTGAAGGGCTCGCGGTGGCGGATGAGGCCCTGCGCATCGAGCGCGGCGACGACCTTCTCGCGCGCCTCCTGCACGGTGAAGCCCGCGTAGTCGGTGCCCGCCTCGGGCGTCATGCGCCCGTCCTCGCCGATGACCGAGATCTCGTCCAGCTCGTGGCGGCGCCCGATCTCGAAGTCGTTGGGGTCGTGGCCGGGGGTGATCTTCAGGGCGCCGGTGCCGAAGTCGGCCTTGACGTAGTCGTCGGCGATGATCGTCAGGTGGCGCCCGACGAGGGGCAGCACCGCCGTCTTGCCGATCAGATGGCGGTAGCGCTCGTCCTCGGGGTGGACCGCGACCGCGGTGTCGGCCAGCATCGTCTCGGGGCGCACGGTGGCGACCACGATCTCGCCGTCGCCCTCCGCGAGCGGGTAGGCGATGTGGAAGAGCTCGTCGGTGACCTCGCGGTCCTCGACCTCGAGGTCGGAGATGGCCGAGCGCGACCCGGGGTCCCAGTTGACGAGGTAGTGGTCGCGGTAGATCAGGTCCTTGTCGTAGAGGTCCACGAAGACCTTCATGACCGCCTGCACGTAGCGCTCGTCGAGCGTGAAGCGCTCGTCCTCGTAGTCCACCGTGGCGCCGAGGCGCTTGAACTGCTCGATGATCGTCCCGCCGTACTGCTCGCGCCATTGCCACACGCGCTCGACGAACGCCTCGCGCCCGATCTCCTCGCGGCTCGTGCCCTGCTCCAGCAGCAGGCGCTCGACCTGCTTCTGGGTCGCGATCCCCGCGTGGTCGGTGCCGAGGATCCACTTCGTCCGCCGCCCGCGCATGCGCTGGTAGCGGACGAGGGTGTCCTGGATCGAGCCGTTGAGCGCGTGGCCCATGTGCAGCACGCCGGTGACGTTCGGCGGCGGGATCGCGATCGAGTAGTTCTCGTCCGCCGTCCCCTCGGGATCGGGGTGGTGCAGGCGCGACCGCAGCCAGCGCTCGACGATCCGAGGCTCGACCTCGGAGGGCTCGAAGCGGGTGCGGTCCTGCAGGCTGGTCATCGGGCGCGAGAGTCTACGCAGCGGCTCAGCGCGGACGAGGCCGCAGACGGCGCGCCACCGGGGCGAGGTTGCGCCCGAGCGTGGGCAGGTCGAGCTTGGCCGCCAGCCGGCGCACGTCGCGGCGCTCGCCCGGCGTCAGGTTGCCCGGCCGCGCGCGCGACTTGCGCAGCAGGGCGGCCAGATGCGCGCGCTCGCCGGGCGTCAGCTTCTCCCAGTGCTCGCGCGCCACGACGAGGGCGTCGAAGAGGACGGCCCATTTGACGGCGCGAAGTGCGGGCGAACGCGGCACGACACCGAGGCTAGCGCGCCCGGCGCCGACGCTTGCGCCGTCCGACGACGGCCGCCGTCGCCATCGAGAACCCCAGGCGGCCGAGCCGCATCCGGCGGCCCAGGTCGCGCAGGTCGCGGCGGTCGGCCGTCGGTGAGGTTGCGCGGGTTGCCGCTGCGTGCGGCGCATGAGGGCTGAGACCCGGGCGCGGTCGCCGGGATCGAGACGGTCCCAGTGGTCGCGCCCGGCGCGCAGGACCTCGAAGAGGATCAGCCAGGGAGCCAGGCGTCGCAGCATGCAGACGCCTTACCCGGGGTGTGCGCTGCGACACGCACGCTCGTCGACGGGAAACTCTTCCGGGCGCCACGGCGTCCTTGCAGACATGAGGATCACCGCGCTACTCGCCCTCCTGGCCGTCTCGGCCGTGCTCGCCGCATGCGGCCGGCTCGGTCAGCGCGGCTCGAGCACGCTCCAGCTCCGCGAGCAGCGCCGGCGGCCCGCACCGTCGTCTCCAGCGCCGAGAAGGCGAAGGTCGGCAGCGTCATCGTCGACGCCCAGGGCCGCACGCTCTACCGCTTCACCGCCGAGGCCGGGGGCCTCCCGGTCTGCACGGGCGCGTGCGTCGGGACCTGGCTGCCCGCCCTGATCACCGGCCGCCTCCGGCCTCCCCGAGCACGTCGCGACGGTCAAGCGCCCCGACGGCGGCAAGCTGCAGCTGACCTACAACGGCCACCCGCTGTACCGCTACGCGGGCGACGGTCAAGGCCGACGCCAACGGCGAGGGCGTGGGCGGCCAGTGGTTCGTGCTCAAGACCGGCGCGGGCTGATGACCCTGAGCGTTGCGAGCGCGTGCTGATCGCGTGGACCTGGATGGGTTCATCGTGGCTGTGGCGGCGCTGGACGACCTGCTCGCGATGAAGCGCGCGGCAGGGCGGCCGCAGGATCTCATCGACATCGACGCGCTCGAGGTCGCTCGGCTCATCCGCGCCGAGCGCGGCGGTCACTGATCGCCGAGGGCGCGGCGGGCGGCCTCGAGGCGCTCGCGCGCCTCGGCCGCCAGCGCGGCGACGACCTCCGCCGCCGGCGCCTCGCGGGCGAGCTCGTGCGCCTGGCCGGCCCACAGGTTGATCAGGTCCGCGTCGCCGGCGGCCCGGCCGGCGGCGCGCAGCGGCGCGGTCGCGTGGTGGATCTCGGGATAGGCCGGCGGAGCGTCGGCCGAGTGCTCGCGCAGGAAGCGATTGACGATGCCGCGCGCCTGGCGGCCGGTGAAGGCGCGCGTCAGGCGCGTCGGGGTGTCGGCGGCGAGGGCCGCCCGGTGCGCGGGCGCGGTGCCGGCCTCCGGGCAGCGCATGAACGCCGTGCCGATCTGCGCGGCCTGCGCGCCCGCGCAGAGGACCGCCGCCAGCGCGCCGCCCGACGCGATCGCGCCGGAGGCGACGAGGGGTAGCTCGACGTGGGCGCCGACGAGCTGCAGCAGCGCCAGCAGCCCGTAGTCGCCGGCGCCCTCGACGTCGGCGAAGGACGCGCGGTGCCCGCCGGCCTCGATGCCCTGGACGATCAATGCGTCGGCGCCGGCCTGCGCCGCGCCCTGGGCCTCGTCGACGTCGGTCACCGTGACCCACACGCTGCTGCCGGCGCCCTGCAGGCGCGCGACGACGTCCGCCGGCGGGCAGCCGAAGGTGAAGGAGACGGCGGCCACCGGGTCCTCCTCGAGCAGCGCGAGCTTCGCGTCCCACGCGTCGTCCTCGAAGCGCGGCTCGCCGAGGGCCACGCCCTGGCGCCCCGCCTCGTCGCGCAGCGCCTCGAGGTAGCGCTGGTAGCGGGGCGGCGCGGTGGCGTGGCCGGGGACGAAGACGTTGACCCCGAACGGCTCGTCGGCCAGCGCGCGGGTGGCGCGGATGTCGTCGCGCAGCGCGTCGGGCGTCTTGTAGCCCGCCGCGACGAACCCGAAGGCGCCGGCTCGCACGACCGCCGCGGTGAGCGCGGGCGTCGACGCGCCGCCGGCCAGCGGCGCCTGCACGATCGGGACCCGGAGCGCACCGGGGAGCATCGGCCGCCTACGCGGACTCGGCCTGGCGCTGCTCGCCGTCGTCGGAGACGGCCTCGGTCACGAGCGTGGGCGGCATGCCCTTGTCGACCGTCTCGCGGGTGACGACGCACTTCTTGACGTCGCGCCGCGAGGGCAGCTCGAACTGCACCTCGAGCAGGATCTCCTCGATGATCGAGCGCAGGCCGCGGGCGCCGGTCTCGCGCTCCAGGGCGCGGTCGGCGACCGAGGTCAGCGAGTCGTCGGAGAAGACGAGCTCGATGCCGTCGAAGGAGAAGAAGCGCTGGAACTGCTTGACC
The DNA here is from genome assembly GCA_963816845.1 of uncultured Actinomycetes bacterium. GTDB lineage: Bacteria > Actinomycetota > Thermoleophilia > Solirubrobacterales > Solirubrobacteraceae > JAOPZW01. The sequence goes on from CAWFMR010000014.1 coordinate 31,200, forward strand.
AGCGCGTTGCGCGGCTCGGTGAGGATCGTGATGAGGTCGTCGCGCGAGAGCTGATGGACGGCGCTCATGACGGGCAGGCGGCCGATGAACTCGGGGATCAGCCCGTAGTTGACGAGGTCCTCGGGCAGGCACTGGGAGAAGACCTCGCCCTTGTCGCGATCGATGCGCGACTCGATCGCGGCGCCGAAGCCGACGCCGTTGGAGCCGATGCGCCGCTCGATGACCTTGTCGAGGTTGGCGAACGCCCCGCCGCAGATGAAGAGGATGTTCGTCGTGTCGATGGTGAGGAACTCCTGGTGGGGGTGCTTGCGCCCGCCCTGCGGCGGCACGCTCGCGGTCGTCCCCTCCAGGATCTTCAGCAGCGCCTGCTGGACGCCCTCGCCCGACACGTCGCGCGTGATCGACGGGTTGTCGGCCTTGCGCGCGATCTTGTCGACCTCGTCGATGTAGATGATCCCCGTCTCGGCCTTCTTGACGTCGTAGTCGGCGGCCTGGATGAGCTTGAGGAGGATGTTCTCGACGTCCTCGCCGACGTAGCCGGCCTCGGTCAGCGCCGTGGCGTCGGCGATCGCGAAGGGGACGTTGAGGATGCGCGCCAGCGTCTGGGCCAGCAGCGTCTTGCCGCAGCCGGTCGGCCCGAGCAGCAGGATGTTCGACTTCTGCAGCTCGATGTCCGAGTCGTCGGCCTGCATCATCTGCACGCGCTTGTAGTGGTTGTAGACCGCTACGGACAGCGTGCGCTTGGACTCCTCCTGGCCGACGACGTACTCGTCGAGCACGCCGTAGATCTCGCGCGGCTTGGGGAGGTTCTCGATGTCGAACGAGGGAGGAGCGGTGAGCTCCTCGTCGATGATCTCGTTGCAGAGATCGATGCACTCGTCGCAGATGTAGACGCCCGGTCCCGCGATGAGCTTCTTGACCTGCCGCTGGGACTTCCCGCAGAAGCTGCAGAGGAGCTGTTCGTTCGCGTCGGTCGGACGAGCCATTGCCTCTCTCCCTCAGGCGTCCCCCAAGCTAATGCTCGGAGATCACCCGGTCAATGATCCCGTACTTCACTGCCTCTTCCGAGGACATGAAGTAGTCGCGCTCGGTGTCCGTGCGGACCTTGTCGTAGTCCTGGCCGGTGTGCTTGGCGATGATGTGGTCCAGGCGCTGGCGGATGTCGATGATCTCGCGCGCGTGGATCTCGATGTCGGTCGCCTGGCCCTGGAAGCCGGAGCTCACCTGGTGGATGAGGATCTTCGCGTTGGGCAGCGCCATGCGCTTGCCCGCCGCGCCGCCGGCCAGCAGCAGCGCCCCCATCGACATGGCGATGCCGACGCAGATCGTCTGCACGTCGGGCTTGATGAACTGCATCGTGTCGTAGATCGCGAGGCCGGCGTAGACCGAGCCGCCCGGCGAGTTGATGTAGATCGAGATGTCCTTGTCGGGGTCCTCGGACTCCAGGTGCAGGAGCTGGGCCACGATCAGGTTGGCGATCTGGTCGTCGACCGGCGTCCCCAGGAAGACGATGCGCTCGTTGAGCAGGCGGGAGTAGATGTCGAAGGCGCGCTCGCCTCGCGACGTCTGCTCCACCACCATGGGGACAAGGGGGCTCATGGTCCTCGCTTCGTTCTCGGTCGTCGGGGCGGTTCCTGCGTGTCGGCGCAGCCTAGCAACCACCTATCGGCCGTCCTCCTGGGCGGTCGGACGGTTTCCTGCTCGATTGAGGTCGCCTCGCGCGCTAGTCGCGCGCGCCCGGCGTCCACAGCCGTGACGGCGCGTCGTCGCTGCCTTGACGGCCCGGTGTCCACAGCTTGTCACGCGCCTGGGCCTGCTCGACGGATATCGGAGTCGCGTTCTCGGCCAGCAGGTCGATCGCGGCGCGCTGGGCGAGGTCCTCGCGCAGGTCGTCGAGCCGCCCGGCCTTCTCGAGCCGGGCGCGCAGCTTCTCGGGCGTCGTGCGCTCGCGCGCCGCGCGTCGTCTGCAGCGCGTCGAGGATGTCGCCCTCGGACGGCTCGATGCCCTCGGCCTCGATGACCGCGGCGATGACGGCCTCGCGGCGCAGCGCCTGCTCGGCGTCGGGCTTGGCCTCCTCGAGGATGTCGGCCTCGTCGCGGCCCGGCGATCCGCAGGTAGGCCTCCTTGTCGATGCCCTGGTGGCTGAGCGAGTGCAGCATGCGCTCCCACAGCTCCTGGGCGCGCGCGTCGACCAGCGTCGCCGGCACGTCGACCTTCGAGTCGCGCACGACGGCGTCGAGCACGGCCTCGCGGAACTCGGCCTCCACGCGCGACTCGTCGGCCTCGCGCAGCTTGGCGGCGATGTCCTCGCGCAGCTCGGCCAGCGTGTCGAAGCCGGCCGCGTCGGAGGCGAAGTCGTCGTCGAGCGCGGGCAGGTCCTTGCGCTTGATCTCCTTGACGGTGACCGCGAACTGCGCCTCCTTGCCCGCCAGCTCGGCCGCGCCGTAGTCGTCGGGGAAGTTGACGGTGACCGTCGCGCTCGTCGCCGGCCTTCGCGCCCGCGAGCTGCTCCTCGAAGCCGGGCACCAGGCGCCCGGAGCCCAGCTCGACGAGCTGGTCGCGCCCCTCGCCGCCGGCGAAGTTCTCGCCGTCGATGGAGCCGACGTAGTCCATGACCACGAAGTCGCCGTTCGCCGGCGGCGGCGCCCTCGGCGGTCTCCAGGCGCGCGCTGCGCTCGCGCAGGGCCTCGAGCTCGGCGTCGACGGCCGCGTCGTCGGCGCCGGCCTCGCGCTTGCCGACCTCGACGCCCTTGTACTCCCCGAGCGTGGCCGTCGGGCGCACGCCGATCTCGATGGTGAAGGTCAGCGGCTGGCCCTCGCCGGGGAGGTCGCCGACGTCGAGGTCGGGGTCGCCGACCGGGTGGATGCCGGCGGCGTCGATCGCGTCGAGGTACCAGCGGCCCATCGCCCCGCGCACGGTCTCGTCGAGCACGCTCTCGCGCCCGATGCGCTGGATCACGACCGGCGGCGGCACCTTGCCCTTGCGAAAGCCGGGCATGCGCAGGTTCTGGCCGAGCTGTCGCGCGGTGGCCTGCATGCGCCGCTCGATCTCCTCGGCGGGACCTCGGCCTCCACGCGCACGCGCGATTCGGGCAGCTCGGTGACGGACGTCTTGACGGCGGCGGACATGGGAGCGTGACGATAGCGTCGGGCCCATGGGCGCACGCCGCCGCCTCGCCGCCTGGATCGTCACCGGCCCGGTCGGCCACCTCTACGGCGGCGTGGCCGACTTGACCGCGCTCCTCGCGCGCTACGCGTATGCGCGCGCGCGAGGGCGCGATCCGTGGTCAGCCGGCTAGCAGGTGACGATGAGGTGGAACGCGCGGTCGGCCGCGGCGCCGGCCGCGGTGTCGAACGTGTGCACCGTGACGGTCGTCGGCGTCGGCCGGCCTCGGTCGTGATCGGTGCCCGGCGTCGGCGCCGGTGATCGTCGCGGTGCGCGCGCACTTGCTCACGTCGGCGTCGAAGTCGACGTTGTAGACGCCCGCGGCCGCGCGTGTGCGCGACCGCTGGTCGCGCCGCGCTGGCGGCCAGCGTGCCGTCGGCGCCGCTGACGTCGGCGAACTTCGCCTGCACGGTCGCGTCGCGTCCTTGCCGTCGACCTTGTCGGCGTTCAGGCCGGTGGCCACGCCGGTGGCGTTCGTCGTGAACGGCGCCGCCGTTGGCCGGGCCGGTGATCGCGCCGACCTCGGTGCCGCCGTTGGCGTTGAACTCGAACGCGCGGCCGTCGGCCAGGTTGCTGGCGCGCACGCAGGGCTCGTTGCCCTTCGGCGTGCCGCCGGCGGCCGAGCGGCAGCCGTAGACGGCGCCGCCGCCGTTGGTGGACTTGTTGGACTGGCGCGTGCCGTACGTGCTGACGTTGGCGATGATCTCCGTCTCCTTGCGTGTACGCCCGGCGTGCGTCGGACGACGGGTTGCGCGCGCCGCCGCGCACGCTGTTGCCTTCGCCGAAGGCGCCGGCGAACGGGGCCACCATCAGCGCCACGAGCAGCGCGGCTGGCGAGGATCCAGGGGCCGTTGGCGCGCACGTTCAGTGCCTTGCGGATGCGGGATCGCATCAGGTTGCTTCCTCCTGGTTCGGGGGGCTTGCCTATGCACCCCAACAGGGCAGCGCACCGCGAAGGTTGCGGTCTGCACGCGGACGTCAGACGGCGTGCAGCGCGAACAGCGGCCAGCGCCCGGGCACGCCCTTGAGCGCCTGCATGCCGCGGTCCTCGAAGCTGCAGGCCGGCCCCGACGACGGTCCCGTACGTCGTCCCCGAGGCCAGCACCTCGCCGGGCGCCGCGAGCGCCGCCACGCGCGCGGCGATGTGCACGGCCATGCCGCCGACGTCGCCGCCCATGACCTCGCACTCGCCGGTGTGCAGGCCGACGCGGACCTCGAGGCCCGAGGGCGCGGACGGCGTCGACGATCGCCTCCGCGCAGCGCACCGCGTGCGACGGCGCGCCGTCGAAGGCGATCAGGAAGGCGTCGCCGATCGTCTTGACCTCGCGCCCGCCGAAGCGGTCGATCTCGCGGCGGACCGCGGTCTGGTGGGCGCCCAGCAGGTCGCGCCAGCGCGCGTCGCCCAGGCGCGCCGCGTGGCCGGTCGAGTCGACGATGTCGCTGAAGATGACGGTCAGCAGCTCGCGCGCGACGGTGCGCGAGCGCCCGCCGGTGAGGAACTCCTCGATCTCGCCGAGCATGTCCGAGCTGTCGACCGCGCCCGGGAGGTTGTCGACGCCCTCGAGCTCGACGTAGCGCGCGCCGGGATGCGCTCGGCCAGGTAGCGCGAGTGGCGCACGTCGATCAGGCGGTCGCCGGTGCGGTGCAGGATCAGCGTGGGGACGCGCAGCTCGCCGAGCAGGTGCGCTGATGTCGTGGTCGCCGATGTAGCCCATGAGCCGCACGCAGCTCGCCCGGGCTCGAGGACAGGCGCTCCATGCGCGCCATCCACGCCTTCATCCGCGGGTCGTCGGCGCGCGACGGCGCGAGCTGCTCGAGGTTGGCGCCGGTGCCCCACACCTCGGCGAGCTGCGCCCACATCGCGCGGCGCTCGTCCTCGTCGTAGGTCCAGTCGACGTCGTCGTCGGCCACGGCGCGCGCCATCGAGGCGTAGAGGACGAGCGCCTGCACGCGCTCGGGCGCGCAGCGCCGCCGTGGTGATGGCCAGCGGCCCGCCGGTCGTGTAGCCCATGAGCACCGCGCGCTCGCTGCCCGCGGCGTCGAGGACGGCGAGCACGTCGCGCGCCTCGTCCTCCAGCGACAGCGCCTCGTGGCGCGGGTCCGACAGGCCGCAGCCGCGGCGGTCCATGTTCGAGCAGCCGGCTGAAGCCCATGAGGCGCTCGAAGAAGCCGGCCAGCCCCGGCTGCTCCCACATGTGCTCGACGTGCGAGATGAAGCCGGGGATGAAGAGCAGGTCGGTCGGCGCGTCGCCGGCCGCCGTCCACGCGATGGTGGCCTCGCCGTTGCGGGCGTAGCGCGTCTCGATCTGCACCCCGCGCTGAAGCCTACGGATGCGCCAACTGCTCCTGCGGCCACGGCGCGCACGGGCGATACTGGGTCGCCATGCGCCTGCATTCCGCTCCCCCGGACCTGGCGCGCACGCGCGAGGCGCTGCACGCCATCGCCGCGCACGTGCTCGCGCCCGCGCGGGTACGCGCGACCGGCAGCGAGATCGCGCTCGAGGCCACGCCCGGCGGCTTCGGGCACGCCCCCGTTCCCCGCCGGCGGCCGCGTCCGCGTGGAGGGCGCGGAGCTCGTCGTCGAGGCGGCCGACGGCAGCGAGCGCCGCGCGCCGATCACCACGGTGCGCGCCGCCGCGCGCCTGGCCGGCCTCGACGCCGACGGGCTGCCCGGCGACGACCTCGAGATCGATCGCCGGGCCGCCGACTTCCTCGGCGGCTTCTACGCCTTCGCCGGCGCCGAGCTCGAGAGCCTGCGGGCCGGCGCCGAGGACCCCTCCCCCCTCCATCTGTGGCCGGAGGACTTCGACCTCGCCTTCGACGCGGGTGACGAGACCGCCGGGCAGCGCGCGAGCTACGGCGCCTCGCCGGGCGACCAGGACCACCCCGAGCCCTACCTCTACGTCGGGCCGTGGCGCACGCCCGCGGCGTCGCAGATCTGGAACGCCTACGGCTTCCCGGCGCCGAGCTGGCGTGGGCGGAGCTCGTCATCGACGCCGACCCGCGCGCCGCCGCCCTGGACTTCTGGAACGCCGCGCGCGACGCGCTCAGCGGTCAGGCCCCGCGGCCGTAGCGCGCGACGAGCTGGTCGATCAGCGCGTCCACGCGCTCGTCGACCACGCGGCGCGCGGGATCCTCGTCGTGCCAGGCGACGATCTCGCGCGCGCCCTGGGCGAAGGGGATCGTCGCGACGAAGCCGGGCACCAGGCGCGCTGATCTTGGCGTTGTCGAAGATCACGCTGTGCGCCTTGTCGCCGAGCAGGCCGCGCCCCATCCGTCGTCCGCGGCGAAGATCGCTCGGACGGCACGTGCACGAGCCGCGGCTGGCGCGCCGGCGGCGGCGGCGAAGATCTCGTAGATCTGGTTCCAGGTCAGCACCTCGTCGGAGGTGATGTGGAAGCTGTCGCCGATCGCCTGCGGGTGGCCGAGCAGCCCGACGAAGGCCTTGGCGAAGTCGAGATGGTGGGTCAGCGTCCAGAGCGAGGTGCCGTCGCCGTGGACGACGACCTTCTTGCCCGCGGCGCATGCGGTCGATCACGGTCCAGCCGCCCTCGAAGGGCAGGTACGCGTCGGTCGTAGGTGTGCGAGGGCCGCACGATCGTCGCCGGGAAGCCGTCCTCGCGATAGGCGCGCACCAGCAGGTCTTCGCACGCGATCTTGGCCTGCGAGTAGGGCCAGACGGGTTGCGCAGCGGCGTCGATTCGGTGATCGGCAGGCCGAGCGGCGGCTTCTGGTAGGCCGAGGCCGAGCTGATGAAGATGTACTGGCCCGGTGCGCCCGGCGAACAGGTCGATGTCGGCCTGCACGTGCTCGGGCGTGAAGGCGACGAAGTCGGCGACGGCGTCGAATTCGTGCTCGCCGATCGCGGCGCGGGCCGCGGCCGGGTCGCGGATGTCGCCGCGCAGCACGTGCGCGCCGTCGGGCAGCGGGCGGCTCGACGTCTGCCCGCGGTTGAGCACGTGAGCTCGATGCCGCGCTCGAGCGCGAGCTGCGCGCAGGCGGAGCTGATATGCCGGTGCCGCCGATGAACAGGACTTTCAGGGCGGTACCATCGCCGGATCGTATGTCAGCGGTAGTCGGGTTCGCGAAGTCGAAGCGACAGCCCGCGTCCCACGCCGAGCGCTGATTCGCAGTGGCCGGATGCCCCCGCGTCCTTGACATCCGCGCCATGTGCAACAGTTCCAGGTCAGGAACGTCGTGTTGCGGGTGGAGAAGTGGTGACGGGGCCGCCGGAGCCGGGTCCAGATAGCTTCGACCGGGGCCCGCCTCGCCCAGCCACGCCCAGTCGGCCTGCGGCGGCATGACGTAGCCCGAGGTGTGCAGCGGGTCAGGTGTCCGTCGCGCAGGCTTTGGCGCCGTCCTCGTTGCATGATGAGGCACCGGGCCACGCGCCCGTGCGGTCGGGCGGACTGGCCCGCCTCGTTGAGGACTGTGACTGTTGCCGTACCGGCGCTGGATGACCTGCGTGCAGACCGACGACTTCTCCCGCGATCGGCGAGGCAGCACCAGGCCGTCGGTCGCGAGCGCCTGCTTCGAAGTCGCCTTCTACGCGTCGCCTCGCAGGCGTGCTGGGTGATCTACGGTACGCCAGGGGCGATGTCGTCGTAGACGGCCGGATCGTCTCACCGCGGCCCCGCGCCTGGATGTCGCGGATCGACAGGATCGGCGGCTCTCGCTCGAGGAGCTCGGGGAGCGCTTCAGCGTGGAGCCGATGTACAGCCGCTGGGGTCGGGAGGGTCGCACGGACTCCTCGCTGCGGCGCTCCTGCTCGGCGGTGAGCTCGGGCGTGTTGCTCGACCGGCGTGCAGGCGGAGCTCGGGTCGAGCGCGCACGGAGCGGCGACCGCGGTGGTCGCCGCCCCGGTGCGTGATGTCAGGCGGTCGCGTTCGCCGGCTGCGGATCGGGCCGGACGATCACCGTGTCGGCGACCGCGATGATCTCGTCGACCGGCAGGTCGGCGCGCCGAGGCGTGCTTGCGGATCGCCTCGGGGCTCGAGGCCTGGTAGATGCAGACCGTGCCGACCGAGCCGCCGCCCTCGTCGAGCACGTAGCTGCGGATCCAGCGGATGTCGTCGGGCATCTGCTCGTCGCCGACCTGCGTCGAGCGCGCCGGCGGCCTCGCTGGAGCTCCTCGGCCGAGCGCCAGCCGTTGCGGCGCAGGATCACGTACAGGTCCATCGAGTTCCTCGCTTCGTCGTGGTTATGACGCGTGTCGACGTACGCGCGCCGGCGCCGCGGACATCGGGAGGACTGCCTATCTTTCGACGAGCCCGAGCCGGGCGGCCTCGGCGCCGGCCTGGCTGCGGGTGCGCGACGCCGAGCTTGCGCAGGATCGCGGAGACGTGGTGGTCGACGGTCTTCTCGGAGAGGAACAGCCGCTCGGCGATCTCGCGCGTTGCGCAGGCCCTCGGCGACGAGCGCGAGGACCTCGAGCTCGCGCGCGGTCAGGCCGGCCGGGTTCTCGCGCGTCGCGGCGCGCGGCCCGCGGCGCAGGTCGCGCACGCCGCGCTCGCGCAGGCGGCGGGCGACGACGCGGCGGCCGCCGGCCGCGCGCCGAGCCGCTGCAGCTCGTCGAGCGCCGCGCGCAGCGCGGCCTCGTCGTCGGCGTCGGCCGAGCGCGAGCGCCGCCTCGTAGGGGCAGCCGATCGCGGTCCACAGCGCTCGCGGCCGCCGGCGTCGCCGGCCAGCTCGAGCGCGAACGGCTCGGCGACGGCTCGCGCGGGCATCGCTCGCCGACGCCGGCGCGCCGGCGCCAGCAGCGCGAGCTCGCCGACCGCCCAGCGCGTGCCGCTGCGCGAGCGCGAGGGCGAGCGCCGCGTCGGTCTCGGCCGCGATCGCGTCGCGCCTCGCCGGCCAGCCAGCGCGCCTCGGCGCGCGCGACGGCCACCGGCGCGATCCGCTGGAGCTCGCCGGTGGCCGCGCGAGCGCCAGCGCCTCGTCGAGCGGCGCCCACGGCGTCGGGGTCGCCGCGCCGCGCGCGCAGGCGCCCGAGCGACGGTCAGCGCGTGATCCGGCTGGCGCGGCGCCAGCGCCGGGTGCGCAGCACGCGCGTCGCCGACGTCGCCGGCGTCGTCCCAGCGGCCCTGCTCGAGCTCGAGCCGCGCCCGCCAGCCGGCATGTAGAGCCAGCCACGAGTCGAGGTCGCGCTCGCGCAGTAGGCGAGCCCGGCCTCGAGGTAGCCGTCGGCGAGCGTCGTAGTCGCGCGCCGTCGACGCGACGCGCGCCGAGGTTCGTGTACGCGCGCGCCGACGTGCTCCTCGAGCCCCGCGTCGAGCGCCAGCGCGAGGCTGCGCTCGAGCTTCGGCGCGCCCTCGCGCGTCACCGGCGCTGCAGCTCGGCGCGTGCCGACGTTGTTGAGCGCGTGGACGAGGATCTCGGTCTCGCCGAGGCGCTCGGCGAGCTCGATCGCGCGCGCGCCCCAGCTCGGTCGCCCGGCGCGTTCCGGCGAGCATCCGCAGCTGCGCCAGTTGCTGTAGGCCATCGCGAGCTCGCGGCCCGGGCGCGAGCGGCTCGAGCAGCTCGACCGCCGCGCCGCGCCTCGCGCCTCGGCGGTCGCGTTGTCGCCCGCGAACCAGACAGGCGCGAGAGCCAGCGGTGCGCGTCTCCCTCGCGCAGCGCGGTCGCCGGCGCGCGCGGTGCACGTCGAGCGCGCGCGCTGCCGAGCGTCGATCGCCTCGTCGATGTCGTCGGTGAGGTAGCACTCGTACGAGCGGCGCTCGAGCAGCTCGGCGCGCGCGCTCGCGGCGCCAGGCCGTCGGCGAACCGCAGCGCGCGCGCGTACTGCGCGGCCGCCTCGCGGTGGGCGCCGAGCGCGGCCGCCGCGCTCGCCGGCCGCCGGCGCGTAGCGCAGCACCGCCTCGGCGTCGCCGGCGGCCTCGGCGTGATGGGCGAGCCGCGCGAGATCGGGGCGCCGCGCGGCGCGTCGCGCAGCGCGGCGAGCGCCGCGCGGTGCAGCGCCAGCCGCCGGTGCGGCGAGCAGCGCCTCCTCGATCGCGACGCGCGCGAGCTCGTGGCGGAACGCGACGGCGTCGCCGCTCGGCGCGCAGCATGCCCGACGCGAGGCACTCGTCGAGCGCGTCGAGGTCGCCGTCGGCGAGCGCCTCGAGCAGCCACAGCTCGGCGCGCGGCGGCACGATCGCGACGGCGTCGAGCAGCGCGCGCGCGCCGTCGGCGAGGCGCGCCGCGCGCGCGAGCACGGCGTCGCGCACGGTCGGCGGGATGCTCGGCGCCGCCGGCCGCGAGCACCTCGGTGACGAAGAACGGGTTGCCGGCGGTCCGCGCGTAGAGCTCGGCCGCGTCGACGCCGTGCGGCCCGGCGAGCGCGGCGACCGCCTCGGCCGACAGCGGCGCGAGCGCGAGCCGGTCGACGCGCGGGCCGCGGGAGCTCGCCGAGCACGAGGCGCAGCGGGTGCGCGCGGTCGAGCTCGTCGTCGCGGTAGGTCGCGATCACCAGCGCGGGCACCGACTCGAGCGGCGGCCGAGCAGCCTCAGCACGTCGAGCGTGGCCTCGTCGGCCCAGTGCAGGTCCTCGAGCACGACGACGCGTCGGCGGCGCGCCCGCGCAGCTCGCGCGGCAGCGCCGCGACGACCTCGTGCGGCGTCGCGCCGTCGCGACCAGCGCCGCGAGCTCGCCGCCGGCCTCCTCCGCGATGTCGACGAGCGGGCCGAGCGGGCGCGGCGTGAACAGCGCGTCGCAGGCGCCCCAGAGGATCCGGACGCGCGGCTGCTCGTCGCAGAACGCGTCGCAGGAGCGCGGTCTTGCCGACGCCGGCCTCGCCGCCGACGAGCACCAGCCGGCCGCGCCCTGCGCGGCGACCGCGGCGAGCGCGCTCGTCGAGCGCCTCGAGCTGCGCCGAGCGCTCGAGCAGCGCGCCGGCGCCGGGGTGGTCAGCTCGTGGGCCATGGGCACATGTTCGCCGCTGCGCGCCGCCGTGCCGAGTGGAAAGCGCACCGGTGCGCCTGTACGGGGTTAAACGAGCCAGCATTTCTTGATACCCCCTAGGGGGTATACAAACACACTGCCCGCGGCCATGTCCCCCCTTCCCAAGCTCGCTAGTTTTTTTTGAGAAAAAAATGCATGTCCTGCGACCACTGCAAGGTCGCCTCACCGCCGAAGTCACCGCCGTCGCCGGCGTCGCCGCGGTCGACGTCGACCTCGACAGCAAGCTCGTCCGCATCTCCGGCGGACCATCGTCGACGCGAGGCCGTGCTCGCCGCCGTCGACGAGGCCGGCTACGAGGCGGTGGCGGCATGACCCCGGCCAAGCTCGCCGCCTTCGCCGCCGTCCTCGCACTCGTCTTCGGCGCCGCCGCGTTCGCCGGCGGCGCATCGACGTCCACCGGGCCGGCCGAGCACCACCGAGGCCGCGAAGCCGCGAGGCGAGATGGCCGGCGCGAAGATGGCCCCGCGGCCGTGCGCGGCCTCGCCGTCAGCGACAGCGGCCTGACGCTCGAGCTCGCGCGCACCACCGCCCGCCCGGGCGAGCCGTTCCAGCTCGCCTTCCGCATCGTCGACGCGCGGCGGCCGGGCCGTGCGCGACTTCGACGTCGAGCACACCAAGCGCATGCACCTGATCGTCGTGCGCCGCGACCTGACCGGCTTCCAGCACCTGCACCCGACGCAGGCGCGCCGACGGCACCTGGAGCGTGCCGCTCACGCTGCGCGAGGCCGGCGCCTACCGCGTCTTCGCCGACTTCTCCGTCGGCGGCAAGCCGCAGACGCTCGCCGCCGACCTCGTCGTCGACGGCGCCGTGCGCTCGCAGCCGCTGCCCGCGCCCGTCGACGAGCGCCGACGCCGACGGCCTGCGAGGTGCGCCTGACCGACGGCGCGAGCCGCGCCGGCGAGGAGGCCGAGCTCGACTTCACCGTCACGCGCGGCGGCAAGCCGGTCGCGCATCGAGCCCTACCTCGGCGCCAACGGCCACCTGGTCGCGCTGCGCGAGGGCGACCTCGCCTTCCTGCACGTCCACCCCGACGAGGACACGCCTGCAGCTTCGATGGCCGACGTTCCCGACGGCCGGGCCGCTACCGGCTGTTCCTGCAGTTCAAGCACGACGGCCGCGTCCACACCGCCGCCTTCACCCAGGAGGTCGCGCGATGAGCGCCACGACCGAGCAGCTCGAGCTGCCGATCACCGGCATGACCTGCGCCTCGTGCGCGAACCGCATCGAGCGCAAGCTGAACAAGCTCGACGGCGTCACCGCGACGGTCAACTACGCCACCGAGAAGGCGCCGCGTCGAGTACGACCCGACGCGGTGGCGCCCGAGCAGCTCGTCGGCGCCGTCGAGGCCGCCGGCTACAGCGCGGCGCTGCCGCCGCGCGAGCCGCGCGGCCGACGAGCGCCGGCCGAGGACGACGCGACGCGCGCCGCTGCGCCGGCGCGCTGATCGTCTGGCCGCGCTGCTCTCGCTGCCGGTGCTGCTGATGTCGATGATCCCGGCGCTGCAGTTCGACAACTGGCAGTGGCTGGCGCTGCACGCTCGCGACGCCCGGTCGTCCTCTGGGGCGCGCTGGCCGTTCCACCGCGCCGCCTGGGCGAACCTCAGGCACGGCGCCGCGACGATGGACACGCTCATCTCGCGTCGGCACGCTCGCCGCCTGGCTGTGGTCGCTGTACGCGCTGTTCCTCGGCGACGCCGGCATGAACGGCATGCGGATGGCGTTCGACGCTGATCCCGAAGGCCGGCGCCGGCGCCGACGAGATCTACCTCGAGACCGCCTCCGTCGTCACCACGTTCATCCTCGCCGGGCGCTACTTCGAGGCGCGCGCCAAGCGCCGCGCCGGCGCCGCGCTGCGGGCGCTGCTCGAGCTCGGCGCCAAGGACGTCGCGGTGCTCGACGCGACGGCGCCGAGCGCCGCGTCCCGGTCGAGCAGCTCGCCGTCGGCGACCGCTTCGTCGTCCGCCCGGGCGAGAAGGTCGCCACCGACGGCGTCGTCGAGGAGGGCACCTCCGCCGTCGACATGAGCATGCTCACCGGCGAGTCCGTGCCCGGTCGAGGTCGCGCCCGGGCGACGAGGTCGCGGGCGCGACCGTCAACGCCGGCGGCCGCCTCGTCGTCCGCGCGACGCGGGTCGGCGCCGACACCGCGCTCGCCCAGATCGCGCGGCTCGTCGACGGACGCGCAGACCGGCAAGGCGCCGGTCCAGCGGCTCGCCGACCGCGTCTCCGGCGTCTTCGTCCCGGTCGTCATCGCGCTCGCCGGTCGCCACGCTCGGCTTCTGGCTCGGCACCGGCGAGAGCGCGACGTTCGCGTTCACCGCCGCCGTCGCCGTGCTGATCATCGCCTGCCCGTGCGCGCTCGGCCTCGCCACGCCGACCGCGCTGCTGGTCGGCACCGGCCGCGGCGCGCAGCTCGGGCTGCTGATCAAGGGCCCGGAGGTGCTCGAGTCGACCCGCGCGGTCGACACGATCGTGCTCGACAAGACCGGCACCGTCACCACCGGCCGGATGAGCCTCGTCGACGTCGCCGTCGCCGACGGCGTCGACGCGCGACGAGGCGCTGCGGCTGGTCGGCGCGCTCGAGCACGCCTCCGAGCACCCGATCGCCCAGGCGATCGCCGCGCCGCGCCGCGAGCGGGCCCGCTGCCGCCGGTCGAGGGCTTCGCCAACCGCGAGGGCCTCGGCGTCGAGGGCGTCGTCGACGGGCACGCGCGTCGTCGTCGGCCGGCCGGCGCTGCTCGCCGACTGGGCGATGCACCTGCCCGCCGAGCTCGACGCCGCCCGCCGGGCGCGCCGAGGCGCGCGGGCAGACCGCGATCGCCGCCGGCTGGGACGGCGGGCCGCGCGCCGTGCTTCGTCGTCGCCGACACCGTCAAGCCGACGTCGCGCCGAGGCGGTCGCGGCGCTGCGCGCGCTCGGCCTGCGCCCGGTCCTGCTCACCGGCGACAACGAGACGACCGCGCGCGCCGTCGCCGCCGAGGTCGGCATCGACGAGGTCATCGCCGAGGTCCTGCCCGCCGACAAGGCCGACGTCGTCCGCCGCCTGCAGGCCGAGGGCCGCGTCGTCGCGATGGTCGGCGACGGCGTCAACGACGCGCCCGCGCTCGCCCAGGCCGACCTCGGCCTGGCGATCGGCACCGGCACCGACGTCGCGATCGAGGCCTCCGACCTCACGCTCGTCTCCGGCGACCTGCGCGCCGCCGCCGACGCGATCCGCCTGCAGCCGCGCGACGCTGCGCACGATCAAGCAGAACCTCGTCTGGGCCTTCGGCTACAACGTCGCCGCCCTCCCGCTCGCCGCGATCGGCCTGCTCAACCCGGTCATCGCCGGCGCGGCGATGGCGTTCTCGAGCGTCTCCGTCGTCGCGCAACGCGCTGCGCCTGCGCCGCTTCGGGGCGCAGCGCGTCCAGCCGGTCGCCGGCAGCGCAACGGCGGGTCGGTGGCTGCGGCGGTTGGCGCCGGCCTGAAGCCGGCGCTACCCGAAGGTGAAGGCGTAGCCCGCCACGCCGGGCGAGAAGCCGCAGCGTCAGTGCTGTGGTGCTCGGACGCGGGCGCGGGAGACCAGGTGGTAGAGGCGCTGGCCGCGCACCACGAGCTGCCCGTCGTGCACGTCCGTGCCGGCGTCGGCGGCCTGGATCGGCCGCCCGTCGAGCAGCACCCGCACGGTGCGCGGGCGGCCGTCGGAGGTGCCGAGCACGAGACACGCGCTGCGCGACGAAGTCGAGGTCGATGGCGGCGCCCGCGCCGGCCACGCCCTCCTCTGGCCCTCGGTCCAGGTGCCGCTCAGCGCGAACTCGTTCTGCTTCAGCTGTGCCGGCGGCGGCGGGTAGGTGGGGGGCCCGGCATCGGCGCCGGGACGAAGCGCTCCGCGCGCGCGAGGCCGAGGTAGGTCTCGGGCGTCGCCTCGCGCGCGGGTCGCACGGCGCGCCTGGGCGCGGCCATCGGCGCCGAGGCCGCGTCGCCCGCCTCGCGCCAGCAGCGAGCGGATGGCCGCCTCGGTCTGCGTCGTAGTCGCCCTCGCCGAAGTGCGCGTAGCGCACCTGGCCGCGGGCGTCGATCAGGTACTGGCCGGCCAGTACTGGTTGCCCTAGGCGTTCCAGGTGGCGAATCGTTGTCCTGGGCGACCGGGTAGCGTGAGCCGTTCTGTGCGATCGCGTCGGCGACGTTGCCGGCGTCGTGCTCGAAGCGCGAACTCCGGCGTGTGGACGCCGACGATCGTCAGCCCGTCGTGGCGGTAGCGCGCGTCCCAGGCCGCAGGTGCGGCAGCGTGCGGATGCAGTTGATGCACGTGTAGGTCCAGAAGTCGACCAGCACGACGCGGCCGCGCAGCTCGGCGAGCGTCAGCGGCTGCCCGCCGTGGGTGTTGAACCAGCGCTCGTTGCCGGTGAAGTCCGGCGCGGCGCCGAGTCGCGGCAGCGTCGCTGCGGCGCCGCGCTCGGCCGCGGTGCGCCGCGACGCGCGAAGCGCGACTGCGCCGCGCAGGTCGGCGAGGCGGCTCGCGACCGCGTTCGAGCGCTCGAGCGAGTCGGTCGGGTTGACGACGAAGGCGGGGAAGTGGTCGGCGAGCGCCGTCTGGAAGCGAACGTCGAAGTCGATGGCGATCGCGACCGCGGTCGCGATCATCACGACGCCGAGCGCGCGCTGCAGCGCCGGGCCGCGCCCGGCGCGCGGATGCGATCGACGCACGCGCCGCCCGCCGAGCGCCAGCGAGCAGGACGACGCGCCGAGCCCGAGCGCGTAGGCGAGCGCCGACCGCGACGATCCGCGCCGAGGCGCGCGCTGACCGAGATGACGGCCGCCAGGATCGGGCCCGCGCACGGCGCGTAGACGAAGCCGAGCGCGGCGCCGACGAGCACGCCCGACCAGAACCCGTCGCCGCGCCGCGCGCGGGCCGAAGCGCGCCAGCCGCGACGAGCGGCGCCTCGAGGCGGTCGGCCGGCCGCCGGCACGAGCAGCGCGAGCCCGAAGCCGAGCAGCACGACGACGGCCAGCGTGCGCGCGACGCCGAGTCGCCGAGCCCGACGCCGTCGACGACGGACGCCAGCCCGACGATCGTGACCGTGAAGGTGAGTGGCGAGCCCGAGCACGATTCCGAGCGGGCGGCGCCGCCCGCCGGTCGCGCTGGCGCACAGCAGCGCGGGCAGGACCGGCAGCACGCAGGGGCTGATCGCCGTGCCTGCGCCGGCGACGAACGCGAAGAGGACGAGAAGGGCCATTGCTCACCTGAGTCTCGTCCTCGCGGCCGAACGTTGCGCCCCCCCCGCCTGGCTACGTCGTCATTTGGGGGAGTCAGCAGGCTCGCTCGTCGATGACCCAGTTGTGGGCGCCTGGTCACGTTGCCCGCGAGCGGCGGACGCGAGCAGCGCCAACGAGCGCTCGCCACCTCGTCGGGCGTCGTGAAGTGGCCGGTCGCCATCATCCGGGCCTGCGCCTGTTCCCTGACCGCGTCGGCGCCGGTCGCCGGGGACGTCGCGAGCCCGACCGTCGCGGCCACCCGCCTTCCTCCGGGCCCAGCCACAGATCGGTTGCGACCGGGCCAATCCGGGGCGCTAAACGACGCCTCGGTGATCCGGATGCCGCTGGCGGGCCGAACTCCTGCGAGCAAAGCGACTTGGAGCTCTCCACGTCCACGCGGCGCGCATCGCCGAGGCGACCGAGGTCAACGCGCTGGACCGCCCGCGCCCGGCCGAGGCGCGCGCCGAGGCCGTCGAGGCTGACGCCGCGCTCGCGCGCGTCAGCATCTCGGTCCGCGGCGCGGCGTCCCCCTCACCGCAAAGAAGTTCAGCTCGGTCGCCGGGATGCCCGCCCCCAAGGGCCGCGCCTGTTCGCCGACCACGTCTCGCAAGCCGATGCGGTGCCGAGGCGGCGCCTGCGCGGCGCCGACGCGATACTGCTGGGCAAGACCAACGTCCCCGAGTTCTGGCGCGCATGGGGATAACGACAACGAGCACTTTGAGGGCTCCGTGATCCCGCGCGGCCCGACGAGCCGCCCCGGCTCTCGTCGGGCGGCGAGGCGGCGGCGCTGGCCAGCGCCATGACGCCCCTGAGCCTGGGCTCGGATCTACGAGGATCGATCCGCTGCTCCCTCGCACTTCTGCGGCGCAATTCGGCCTGCGACCCGGACGCGACACCGCTCCGTGGGCCGACCACCACCCGATGGTCAACGGTCCGGGGCCGCGACTGATGGCCAGCATCGGCCCGATGGCGCGCTGCGCCGACCCCCTCGAGCTGGCGGTCGACGGTGCGGGCGCCGCTGGAGCCCGCCCTCGCCGCGCCCGGCGGACATCGGCGGTCTTCGAGGAGGACGGAATGGAACCGGCGAGCGCGCCTGACCGCGAGGCGGTCCCCTTGCGGGCCGCGGACGCCCCGCGACGCCGGCCACCACGTCTTCGAGTCGCGCCCGCCCGGCCAGGCCGGGGTCCGCGCGCGGCGTCTCAGACTACGCGCTCGTCCACGAGGCGGCGGCCGGCCTGGTGGCGGGTGTGGGACGGCCGAGAGGAGGAGCTCTCCCCGGCGCCGTTGCTCGACATGGTACGAGGCGGTGCGCGGCTCCCAGCCGCGGCTGGAGCCCTACCTTGAGGTCCTTCGCGGCTCGCCGGCTCTAGAGATCGCGGCCGACGCGTGGCTCGAGCGCCACGGCGCCGCGCTGTGCCCCGGCGCCCTGCAGACTACGCGCTGCCGATCCGCGGGCAGCTTCGGGCCGGTCGACGGCGAGCCGGTGCGACCCGGCGGCAAGCTCACGCTGTGCATGGTACGCCGACGCGCATGGGCCTGCCGGCCGTGGCCTTGCCCGTCGCGCGCACCGACGCGGGGCTGCCCGTGGGCGTGCAACTCATCGGCCGCTCGCGGCCACGAGCGCGCGCTGTTGGACGCTGGTGCGCGAGCTCGAGGACGCGCTCGGCGGCTGGCTCTTATCCCCGCACGCACGCTAGACTGTGCAGTGGCACTTGACAGCCGCGCGCCCCGCGCGAAGGTCGAGGGGTGACCGAGCCACCAGCAACGCACGCGCCCGAGCGGCGCAACCTCGCCGACGCCGACCTGACCCGGGCCGTCGAGGCCAGCTTCGACGGCACGCCCGATCCGCGCCTGCGCGAGCTGATGCAGGCACTCGCCCGCCACCTGCACGCCTTCGCCAGCGAGGTCGCAGCTGACCGAGGAGGAGTGGTTCGCCGCGATCGACTTCCTCACGCGCACCGGCCACATCACCGACGACAAGCGCCAGGAGTTCGTCCTCGCCTCCGACGTCCTCGGGCTGTCGATGCTCGTGATCGGCCTCAACCACCGCCACCCTGAGGGCGCCACGGAGTCGACCGTCTTCGGGCCGTTCTTCGTCGAGGGCTCGCCCGCCTTCGAGAACGGCGACGACCTCGCCAACGGTGCGCCCGGCGCGCCGTGCTTCATCAGCGGCGGCGTGCGCTCCGTCGACGGCGAGCCGGTACCCGGCGCGCTGCTCGAGGTCTGGCAGGCCGACGAGGACGGCTTCTACGACGTCCAGTACGAGGACCTCGACGGGCCGCGCGGGCGCGGGCACCTGCACTCCGACGACGAGGGCCGCTACCGGTTCTGTCGGTCCAGCCCGAGGCCTACCCGATCCCGACCGACGGCCCGGTGGGCAGCTGCTGGCGGCGGCGGCCGCAGCCCGATGCGCCCGGCCCACGTGCACTTCATGGTCAACGCGCCCGGCTACCAGACGCTCATCACGCACGTCTTCGACGAGGCGACCAGTACCTCGACACCGACGCGGTGTTCGGCGTGCGCAGCTCGCTGCTGGCGACCTTCGAGCACCACGACGCCGGCACCGCCCCCGACGGCCGCGCGATGGCCGGGCCGTAGCGAGCGCGGAGTTCGACCTCATCCTGGCGCCGGACGGCGGGGGGGGGGGGGGGGGGGGGGGGGGGGGGGGGGAAAAAAAAAAAAAAAAAAAAAAAAAAAAAAAAAAAAAAAAAAAAAAAAAAAAAAAAAAAAAAAAAAAAAAAAAAAAAAAAAAAAAAAAAAAAAAAAAAAAAAAAAAAAAAAAAAAAAAAAAAAAAAAAAAAAAAAAAAAAAAAAAAAAAAAAAAAAAAAAAAAAAAAAAAAAAAAAAAAAAAAAAAAAAAAAAAAAAAAAAAAAAAAAAAAAAAAAAAAAAAAAAAAAAAAAAAAAAAAAAAAAAAAAAAAAAAAAAAAAAAAAAAAAAAAAAAAAAAAAAAAAAAAAAAAAAAAAAAAAAAAAAAAAAAAAAAAAAAAAAAAAAAAAAAAAAAAAAAAAAAAAAAAAAAAAAAAAAAAAAAAAAAAAAAAAAAAAAAAAAAAAAAAAAAAAAAAAAAAAAAAAAAAAAAAAAAAAAAAAAAAAAAAAAAAAAAAAAAAAAAAAAAAAAAAAAAAAATTTAAAATGCAGTCGGGGGCTCGCGAGAGGGCTAGCCCCGCGCGAAGGGCGTGCGTCACGAAGGACACGGCGGCGCCGTCGCCGACCAGCGCCGCGATCTCACGCCCGGGCGCGACCCACCGCCTCCCGCGCGACCTGCTCCCCCAAGTCGGCCAGCACGCGGTGGGCCTGGGGGGTCTCGCCGGCCTCGAGCATGAGGAACGGGTGCAGGATGAGCACGAGGGGGCCGTCGCCGCGCGCGTCGAGCACGTCGAGCAGGGCGTCGGCGGCCTCGCGCGGAGAGGCGCACGGTCGCGCGGTCGCCCCAAGCCGCGCGCGGCTCGGTGAAGGACTCAATGCGGTGGTAGGCATCGACGGGGGGCCAGCGAAACGGAAGGCTGGCGATCCCTCGCGCCCCGCATGCGTGCCCGCCGGCGAGCACCAGCGCACGCCGCGTGCCGGCGAGGGCCCCGACCTGGTGCCCCAGCGCACCGCCCGGCGGGCGGAAGCCCTCGATCTTCAGGCCCAACGCCCTCAGCGCGCCCACCCCGCGTCGAGGAGGTCGTCCTCCTCGGCGGGCGACAGGGCGTCCCAGAGCTCGTGGCGCCAGCCGTGCAGGCCGACCTCGTCCCCGCGGCGGCGATGTCGCGCAGCGCGTCGGGATAGACCTGGGTGTGGGGCCCCGACGAAGAAGGTCGCGCGCAGGTCGAGCGCGGCGAGCCGGTCGAGCGCCGCGGAGCCCCACGGTGACCGAGGGGTGTCGCCAGCGGCGTCCTCGTCGTGCGCGCTCGAGGTCGGCGGCCTCGCCGAGGTTGTCGAAGCTGAGCAGGACGGCGTCGCGGATCTCGCCACTCAAGTCGGTCGCCGTTCGCGACGGGCGCCACCGGCGCCGACGCCCGGCGCTCCACGTGGCCGCGCACTGCGCCGTGCTCGTCGTCGACCCAGCCGCGCGAGCGCGCGTAGTCGAGCATCGCGGCGAAGCCGTCCTCCACTCCGGGGTCGCCACCGGTCCGGCCAGCCCCAGGGCGTCGGTTCTCCTCGACGACGGCGTGGTCGCCGAAGCCGACACGCCGCCGGCCGCGAGCGCCTCCGGGCCCGGGTCCGCGTCGCTGTTGAGCACGACGGTGAAGCTGGTGAGGTCCTCGGAGATCGACGAGGCGCGCGGAATGCGTCCCAGGTGCTCAGCTCCACGAGCGCCGGCCCACCGTTTTGACAGCGTTGTCAGTCATTGCCCACGCTTCACTACTCCATCTGTGCGCGCAGCGAACGTCTGTGCGTCCAACGAATCTACCGACCAGGACGCCGGCGCCCCCTGTGAGGCGCGGAACCTCCGTTACAGTCAGCAAATGGCGCAAGCGCCTGAGACCGAGCGGGCTTCCGAGGCCGAGCGTCAACAGTCGCTGCAGTCGCTCGAGCGCGGCATGGCCGTGATCCAGGTGTTCTCGCGCGAGCGCCCCGCGCTGACGCTCAGCGAGGTCGCCAACCTCACCGGGATCACGCGCGCGACGGCCCGCCGCATCCTGCTCACGCTCGAGAAGCTCGGCCACGTGCGCTCCGACGGGCGGCTGTTCTCGCCCACTCCGCGTCTGCTGACCCTCGGCTGGGCGTACCTGTCCTCGTTGAACCTGTCCAGCTGGCCTTGCCGCTCATGGAGGCGCTCGTCGAGGAGACCCACGAGTCGTGCTCGGCGGCCACGCTCGACCTGCCCGACGTCGTCTACGTGGCGCGCGTCCCGACGCGGCGGATCATGTCGATCACCCTGAGCGTGGGCACGCGGCTGCCGGCGCACTGCACCTCGATGGGGCGGGTGCTGCTGGCGGCGCTGCCGCCCGACCAGCTCGACCGATACCTCACAGGCCAGGCTCGAGCAGTGGACCGGTCGCACGATCACCGACGGCGATCGCCTGCGCGCGGTCATCGACGAGACGCGCCAGCGCGGCTGGGCCCTGGTCGATCAGGAGCTCGAGATCGGCCTGCGCTCGGTGGCCGCGCCGATCCGCCGCGGCGCGGACACGATCGCTGCGCTGAACGTATCGTCGGCCGTGTCGCGCGTCTCGCTCGACGACCTGCGCCGGCGGATCCTGCCTCCGCTGATCGAGACGGCGACCACGATCTCCAACGCGCTGACCCAGCAAGGCCCGGCCTACCACCGCACCGTCAGCTGAGCGTCCGTGGGCACGCTCAAGACCGAACGCCCAGGCGTCGCCGCCGCCGCCTTTCGTGAAGCGCTCGGTGCCGTGTGCGCGCCGGTCGCGGTGGTCACAAGCGTCCACGACGGGCGCCCGCACGGCGCCACGGTCAGCGCGTTCTGCTCGCTGTCACTGGAGCCGCCGCTGGTCCTCGTCGCGCTCGACCGCGATTCGGACCTGCTGGCGATGATCCGCAGGCCCGCCGCTATGGGATCAACGTCCTGTCGCATGGGCAGGAGGAGCTCGCGACGCGCTTCGCGCGCAAGGGGGCCGACAAGTTCGACGACGTCCCCTGGGACCTCGACACCGACCTTCCGCGCCTGGACGGCACCGCGAGCTGGATCGCCTGCCGCCTGCACGAGTTCGTCGAGGGCGGCGACCATATGATCGCGGTGGGCTTCGTCGAGCACGCGCAGGCCACTCCGGCACACCCGCTTTTGTACCGTCAGCGCGAGTTCGGCACGCTGGCCGCCCGCGCGCCCGGGACGACGAGCCCTTCGGCCAGCGTGCGCTCTGGAAACCACCTGTGCGCGCAACGACGAACATGACGGTGAACCCGCATCTGATGACCGAGACGGCGCGCCGGCAACCCCGACGCCACCGTCGCCGCGGTCCTGGTCCACGGCCGCGACCAGGACCCCGACTTCATGCTCGAGGTCGCCGGGCGCGTCGGCCTGGACGACTCCGTCGCCTACGTTCTGCCGCGCGCCGCCGACCGCTCGTGGTACCCGGGCGCTTCCACGACCCGATGCAGGACAACGAGCCGTGGCTGAGCTGGTCGCTGGACGCGATCGACGCGGCGGTTGCGCTCGCCCGCGGCCCGCTGCGGCCGCTGACCCGTGTCGCGCTCGTGGGTTTCTCGCAGGGCGCGTGCATCGTCGCCGAGCGCGTGGCGCGGCGCCCGGAGCCGTACGGCGCCGCCGCCGTCCTCACCGGCGCGCTGTTCGGCGCCCGAAGCCGAGCGCCTGCCCGCCGGATCGCTCGACGGGCTGCCGATGTTCTTCGGCATCCCCGAGGACGACGACTGGATCCCCGTGCCCGCCGTCGCGAGACCGTCGAGGCGTTCCAGCGCGCCGGCGCGCGCTGCGACCTGCGCATCTACGGCACCGGGAGCATGGGGTCAACGACGACGAGATCGTCGCCGTGCGCGCCCTGCTCACCGATCTCCTGGAGCGCTCAGCATGACCGATGCCTTCCTCGTCGGCGGCGTTCGCACGCCCTTCGGCCGCTACCGCGGCGCGCTCGCCGAGTCGCGCCCCGACGACCTCGCCGCGCTCGTGCTCGGCGCCGCGCTCGACCGCGCCGGCGTGCCCCACGACGCGGTCGACGAGGTGATCTTCGGCGCCGCCAACCAGGCAGGCGAGGACAACCGCAACGTCGCGCGCATGGCCGTCCTGCTCGCCGGCCTGCCCGACGAGGTCCCCGGCTACACCGTCAACCGCCTGTGCGCGAGCAGCCTGCAGGCGGTCGCGTCGGCCGCGCAGCAGATCCGCAGCCGGCGAGGCCGACGTCGTCGTGGCCGGCGGCGTGGAGTCGATGACGCGCGCGCCGATGGTGCTGGCGAAGAGCCCGCGGCCGTGGGCGGCCGCCGCGCGACGTCGCCGACACCACCCTGGGCTGGCGGCTGGTCAACCCGCGCATGAAGGACCTCGACGGCGGCAAGGCGACGATCACCCTCGGCGAGACCGCCGAGGAGGTCGCGGTGCTCGACGGCATCAGCCGCGAGGAGTCCGACGCCTGGGGCCTGCGCTCGCAGCAGCTGACGGCGGCCGCCCGCGAGCGGCTGGCGCTCGACCTCGTGCCGGTCGAGACGCCCAAGGGCGAGCTCGACCGCGGACGAGGTGCCGCGCCCGGACTCCAACGCCGAGGCGCTTGCCAAGCTCAAGCCGGCGTTCAGGGCCGACGGCATCGTGACGGCGGGCAGCGCGTCGCCGCTGTCCGACGGCGCGGCGGCGATCGTCGTCGCCAGCGGCGAGGCGGTGGAGCGCCACGGGCTGACGCCGCGCGCGCGGATCGTCGCCTCGGCCTCGGCCGGCGTGCCGCCGCACATCATGGGCCTCGGGCCCGTGCCCTCGACGCGGAAGGTGCTCGCGCGCGCGGGCTGGGAGATCGGGCGATCTCGACGCGGTCGAGATCAACGAGGCGTTCGCGACGCAGGTGATCGCGAGCATCCGCCGCCTCGGCCTCGACCCCGAGATCGTCAACGCCTACGGCGGCGCGATCGCGCTCGGCCACCCGCTCGGCGCGTCCGGCGTGCGGCTCGTGCTCGGCCTCCTGCGCCGCCTGGAGGACGACGACCTCAGGCGCGGGCTGGCCACCCTGTGCATCGGCGTCGGGCAGGGGATGGCGCTCGCCGTCGAGCGTGTTTGAGGGCCCGCGAGACCCTTTCCCGTGACACCGCACTCCGGTAATGTGTTCCTGTTGCGCACATATGTGCGCATGACGAACGAATCATGGGGAGGTCCGGGGTGAAGAAAGCCGGCAGGATCCAGCCGCTGCCCGAAGCCGTCGCGGCGCTGGTGCAGGGATGGCAGCTTCGTCTCCCTCGAGGGCTTCACGCACCTCATCCCCTTCGCCGCCGGCCACGAGATCCTGCGCCAGGGCCGACGCGACCTCACCGTCGTCCGGCTGACGCCGGACGTGCTCTTCGACCAGATGATCGGCCTCGGCCGCGTCGCGCGGGTGATCTTCTCCTACGGCGGCAACCCCGGCGTCGGGTCGCTGCACCGCTTCCGCGACGCCGTCGAGAACGGCTGGCCGCGGCCGATCGAGCTGCGTCGAGCACTCCCACGCGGGCCTGGCCAACGCCTACGTCGCCGGCGCCTCGAACCTGCCCTTCGGCCTGCTGCGCGGCTACGCCGGCACCGACCTGCCCGAGCACAGCGACGACGATCGCGTTCATCAACTGCCCGTTCACCGGGGAGAAGCTCACCGCGGTGCGCGCATCAACCCCGACGTCACGATCATCCACGCCCAGCAGGCCGATCGTCAGGGCAACGTCCAGCTCTGGGGGCTGTCCGGCGTGCAGAAGGAGGCGGTGCTCGCGGCCAAGCACGCGATCGTCACCGTCGAGGAGGTCGTCGACGAGCTCACGCCGCGCCCGCGCGCGGTCGTGCTGCCGTCGTGGGTGCTCGACGCGGTCTGCCACGTGCCCAACGGCGCCTGGCCCTCCTACGCGGCCGACTTCTCGGTGCGCGACAACGGCTTCTACTCGCGAGTGGGACGCGATCTCGCGCGACCGCGACCGCTTCACGCAGTGGATGGAGGAGAACGTCCTCGCGGCGGACGCGCCCGTCGGGGCGCCGGTGGTGGCGCGGTGAGCGCCGTCGACCCGACGCCCGAGGAGGTCATGACGATCGGGGCGGCGCGCGAGCTGCGCGACGGCGAGGTCGTGCTCGTCGGCGTCGGCCCGCCCAACGCCGCCGCCAACCTCGCGCGGCGCCTGGACGCGCCCGGCTGCGTGCTCGTCTACGAGTCCGGCGCGATCGGCGCGCGCCCGCAGCGCCTGCCGCTGTCGATCGGCGACGACGACCTCGCCGCCGGCGCGCAGGACCTGGTGTCCGTCCCGGAGATGTTCAACTACTGGATCGGCGGCGGGCGCATCGACGTCGGCTTCCTGGGCGCCGCGCAGATCGATCGCTTCGGCAACATCAACACCACCGTCATCGGCGACTACGACCAGCCCAAGGTGCGCCTGCCCGGCGCCGGCGGCGCCCCGGAGATCGCCGCGCTCGGCGGGGCGCGTCATCGTCCTGCTGCGCCACTCGCCGCGCTCGTTCGTCGGCGAGCTCGACTTCATCACCTCGGTCGGGCGCGAGCTCGACGGCCCACCAACGGCGCGCCCGGCTCGGCGGTCATCACCGACCTCGGCATCCTGCGCCCGTCGTCCGACGACGGCGAGCTCGAGCTCGTCGCCCTGCACCCCGGCGTCGAGCTCGACGACGTCCGCGAGGCGACCGGCTGGCCGCTGCGCGTCCGTGAGCCGCTGGAGGTCACCGAGCCGGTGACCGAGCGCGAGCTGTCCGAGCTGCGCGCGCTGCGGGTCTCGGCCGAAGACGACTGACGCCTGCTCGACCACTGGCCTGAAGACAGATATATTAGGCCCGATGGCCAGGCAGGCTGACGCGATCATCATCGGCGCCGGCGTCATCGGCGCGGCGACCGCGTTCGAGCTGGGCAAGCGCGGCTACAAGACGCTGAACATCGACAAGCTGCCGACCGCGGGCTACGGGCCGACGAGCAACTCGTGCGCGATCGTGCGCGCGCACTACTCCTCGCGCGAGGGCGTGGCGATGGCCTACGAGGGCTTCTTCTACTGGCAGGACTGGGAGCGCTACCTCGGCGCCGTCGACGACATGGGGACCTCGCGCTACATGCAGTGCGGCACGGTGCTGCTCAAGAGCGCGACCGGCCACCACGAGAAGGTCCTCGCGCACTACCGCGACCTCGGCGTCGAGTACGAGGAGTGGGACAACGCCACGCTCAAGCGAGAAGGTCCCCGTCTACTGCACGGACGCCTTCTGGCCGCCCAAGCGCCCCGACGACCCGCACTTCTGGGACGAGCCGCAGGCCGAGCTCGACGGCGCGATCTTCACCCCCGGCTCGGGCTACGTCAACGACCCGCAGCTCGCCACCCACAACCTCCAGCGCGCGGCCGAGGCCAAGGGCGGCGAGTTCCTCTTCCGCGCCGAGGTCGCCGAGATCCGCCGCGCCGACGGCCGCGTCGCCGGCGTCACGCTCGACCGACGGCACCGAGATCGACGCGCCGATCGTGGTCAACGTCGCCGGCCCGCACTCGTTCGTCATCAACCGCATGGCCGGCGTCGAGGACGAGATGAACGTCAAGACGCGCGCGCTGCGCCACGAGGTCCACCACGTGCCCTCGCCGCCGGACTTCGACTTCGAGCAGGACGGCTACCACACCTCCGACGGCGACACCGGGATCTACTTCCGCCCCGAGAGCGGCAACAACATCCTCATCGGCTCCGAGGACCCCGACTGCGACCCGCGGGTCTGGGTCGACGAGCCCGACAAGTTCGACCGCCACGTCACCGAGCAGCAGTGGGAGGCGCAGGTCTACCGCCTCGCGCGGCGCATGCCGTCGCTGCGCATCCCCAACGAGCGCAAGGGCATCGTCGACCTCTACGACGTCTCCGACGACTGGATCCCGATCTACGACCGCTCGGTCCTCGACGGCTTCTACATGGCCATCGGCACGAGCGGCAACCAGTTCAAGAACGCCCCGGTCGTCGGCCACCTGATGGCCGAGCTCATCGACCGCGTCGAGCACGGCCACGACCACGACGCCGACCCGGTCAAGGTCCGCTGCGCCTACAACGACGAGATCGTCCTCGACGCGGGCTTCTACTCGCGCCTGCGCGAGATCAACCCGAACTCGAGCTTCTCGGTCAACGGGTAGCGCTACTTCCTGAGCGTCAGCCGATCCGCCTCGGCTGCCTTGACCTCCCACGCGTGGCCGGGCTCGTCGCCGTCGGCTCCCAGCAGCAGCCGGTCGCCCTCCAGTGACCACGAGCCCTTCGACTCGACGGGGACGTCGACGGGACCCGGCGAACGCTCCACGTAGCTGCCGTCGGGACGAAGCTCGAACGACGTGCGCCCGCGCGACGGCGGGAACGAGTAGCTCGCGGGGCGGTACACCATCTCGGCCTCGGTGTCCTCCTCGTGGGAGTGCACCCAGTGCCCGACGACGGCGTCAGCGCGCTCGGCGGCCATCGCCGCGACTCAGAGGCCGGCCAGCTTCTTGCGCGGACCCGCGAGGGTCGCGTTCATCCGCGCGACCTGCCCGGTCGTGAACATGAACATGGCGTCGTCGTCGACGTAGTCCATGTAGTTCATGAACATGTCGCCGCTGGGCCCGTTGTTGCACGTGATGTGCGGGAAGGTCGGCTTGCCGGTCGTTCGGCCT
Source organism: uncultured Actinomycetes bacterium (assembly GCA_963816845.1). Taxonomy (GTDB): domain Bacteria; phylum Actinomycetota; class Thermoleophilia; order Solirubrobacterales; family Solirubrobacteraceae; genus JAOPZW01. The sequence continues at coordinate 58,765 of CAWFMR010000014.1, forward strand.
GCAGCGCTGGCGGCGTGTCGGCCACGAAGTCGTTGCCGCTGCAGTCGTTGCGTGTCGCCCCAGATGTGGCGCAGGTTCGAGGAAGTGGCCGATCTCGTGGGTCGCGGTGCGGCCCTTGTTGAAGGGCGCCATCGCCGTGCCGTGCGTGCCGAAGGCGCTGTAGAGGATCACCACGCCGTCGGTCTTCGCCGGACCCCCGGGGAACTGGGCGTAGCCGAGCAGGTCGCTGCCGAGGTTGCAGACCCAGATGTTCAGGTAGCGGTCGGTCGGCCACGGCGGCGACGCCGCCGGTCTTCTTGGCCTTGACCGGTGTCGTCGGGACCGAAGGAGTCGGCCGTGGTCGCCGTGCGCGTGATGCCGGTCGTGGCCTTGCCGGCCGGGTCCTTGGTGGCCAGGGCGAACTGGATCTTCGAGTCCAGCACGAGGCTCTTCCACACGGCCGGAACCTTGCGCGCGTCGGCGTTCTTCGCGCGGTAGTCGTTGTTGAGCGCGACGATCTGGCTCTTGACCTGCGCGTCGGAGATGTTCTGCTCGGCCGTCTGGTAGACGACGTGCACGACGACCGGAAGCGTGATCAGCTTGGCGGTGACGCGCGTGGCCTGGCCGCTGTTGATGCTCTCGCGCGTCTGGTCCTCGGCCAGCAGCCGTCGCTCGCGGTACTCGGGCTGGGTCTCGGCCAGCCACTCGTGGACCACCATCTGCGCGCAGTTGCGCGTGCGGGGCGGTTCCTGCGTGGGACTCATCTGGGCACTCCCTTCGCTCTGACCGTTCGGCGTACTCAAGACGATTTGCGCGCTTGGCGCAAATCGGCGAACGGCCGGGCGCGGCGGTCCCTAGAGGCTGGGCTTGGGCAGCGTCTTGTCGCGCACCGTGCGCGAGCAGCCGGTCTTGTCGCACGCGCGGATGACCACGCGGTAGCGCTTGCCGAAGTGCAGCCTGATGGAGCTCGGGAGCTTGCCGACGTAGAACTTGGTCTTGGCGCCGACGTGGCGGACCGGGGCGTTGTGGCCGTCGATCGTCACGTGGACCTGGCTGCCGAGCACGCGCTTGGTGAGGAAGAAGTTCGCCGCCACGTCCTTCTCCAGGGTGCCGCTGCCCGTGGGCGTCCCGCTGAGGTTGATCGTGCCGGGAGCCAGCTGCGGAGCGGCCAGGGCGGTCGCGGCGAGCGCGGCCGCCAGGGCGACGGCGAGCGCGACGACCAACGTGGGACGGCGCATGAGCGTCAGTCTCCCAGCTCCGTCCGACGGCGATCGACGTAGGCCTGCAGCTCGGAGCGGATCGCCTCGTCGAGCGGCGGCTGCTCGTACTCCTCCAGCGTGCGCCTCCAGACGACCTCCGCGCGCGCGGCCGCGTCGAGGCCGCCGTTGCGCTGCCAGCGCTCGAAGTTCTCCGTCGAGGACAGCAGCGGGCGGTAGAAGCACTCGCGGAAGCGCTCGAGCGTGTGCGCGGCGCCGAGGAAGTGCCCGCCGGCCCCGACCTCCTCGTGGGCGCCGAAGGCGAGGCTCGCCTCGTCGATCTCCAGCGGCGTGAACTCGTGCTTGAGCTGGCGCAGGATCTCGATGTCGACGATGAACTTCTCGTAGCAGGAGACCAGGCCGGCCTCGAGCCAGCCGGCGGAGTGCATCACGTAGTTCGCCCCCGCCAGGAAGGTCGGCAGCATCGTCATGAGCGACTCGTAGGCGGCCTGGGCGTCGACGGTCTGGCTCGAGTTCAGGCCGCCGCCCGAGCGCCACGGCAGCCCGAAGGAGCGCGCGATCTGCCCGGTGCACAACAGGCCGATCGCGGACTCGGGCGTGCCGAACGAGGGCGAGCCGGACTGCATGTCGGTGTTGGACAGGAACGACCCGAAGACCACCGGACAGCCGGGCCGGATGAGCTGGACGAGCGCGATGCCCGCGAGCGCCTCGGCCATCTGCTGGGCCAGCGTGGCGGGGATCGAGACCGGCGACATCGCCCCCATGAGCAGGAAGGGCGTGATGATCGTCGCCTGGTTGGCCTTCGCGTAGGCGACCAGCGCGCTGAGCATGCGGTCGTCGAAGCGCAGCGGGGAGTTGACGTTGATGAGCGACAGCGAGGCCGGCGTCGCCTCGATCGCCTCGCGCCCGCCGAAGAGGATCTCCCCCATCGCGATCGTGTCCTCGGCGTTGGGGCCCGAGGTCACCGAGCCCATGTAGGGCTTGTCCGACAGCGTCTGCAGCGCGTAGACCATGTCGAGGTGGCGCGAGTCCAGCGGCTTGTCGTTGGGCTCGCAGATCGTGCCGCCCGGCGAGTCGAGCTCGGGGAAGGCCTGCGACAGGCGCACGAGGTTCTCGAAGTCGTCCATCGTCGCCTCGCGGCGCACGTCGCCCTCGCGCACGAACGGGCATCCGTAGACCGAGGCGAAGGCCATGTGCTGGCCGCCGAGGTGGATGCTCTTCTCGGGGTTGCGCGCCTGCACGTCGAACTCGCGCGGCGCCTTGGCCACCTGCTCGAGCACGAACTCGGGGTCGAGGATCACCTTCTCGCCCTCGACCTGCTGGCCGGCGGCGCGGAAGGCCTCGAGCGCCTCGGGGAGCAGGAACTCGATCCCGATCTCGGTGACGATCCGCCGCCAGCCGCGGTCGAGCACCGCCATGGCGTCCTCGCTGAGGATCTCGTAGCGGGGCATCGTGTTGACGAACACAGCGGCACCTCACACGGGTGGCTTGACAAGACGATCCGGCGGGCGCCATGCTATCCGCAATGGAACTACAGTTCCAGCAGACGTGGAACAGGACTTCCACGTGAGCGCCCCCACTCCGGGCACCCAGTCCATCGACCGCGCCGGCGAGCTGCTCGCGCGCCTGCTCGAGAGCGACGAGCCGATGAGCCTGCGCGACCTCGCCGAGGCCGCCGACCTGCCCAAGAGCACCGCCTCGCGGCTCATCACCGCGCTCGAGCGCCACGGCCTCGTCCACCAGGCCGGCGAGCGCGGCAAGCTCGAGCCCGGGCCGGCGATCCTGCGCTTCGCCCACCGCGGCGGCCTGGAGCGCCACCTGGTCGAGCTGGCCGAGCCCGCGCTCGAGGCCGTCGCCCAGGTCAGCGGCGAGACGGTCAACCTCTCGGTCCCCACCCCCTACGGCGTCGACCACCTCGCCCAGGTCGACGGCCGCCACTTCCTCGGCGCCGGCCAGTGGGTCGGGCGCCGCGTCGACTACCACTGCACCGCCAACGGCAAGGTCTTCCTCGCCTTCGGCGCGGCCGAGATCCCCCCCGGGCCGCTGGCGCGGTTGACGACGGACACGGTCGTCGACCGCGCCGCGCTCGAGGACGTGCTCGAGCGCGTGCGCCGCGACGGCTACGCGACCGCCGCCGACGAGCTCGAGGACGGCCTGAGCGCGCTCGCCGCGCCCGTCCGCGGGCCGACCGGCGAGGTCATCGCCGCGCTGGGCATCTCGGGACCCACGCTGCGCCTGACCGGGCCGCGCGTGGCCGAGCTGGCCCCCATCCTCGTCCGCGAGGCGACCGCCCTCGAGGAGCGCCTCGGCAAGCACCGACCCGGAGAGAGAGCCGCATGACGCACGAGGAGATCCTGCAGGCGCTCTACGACGACACGCTCGTCGGCAAGGCGCCCGAGGTGAAGGCCAACGTCGAGGCGGGGCTCGAGCAGGGCATGGAGCCCGAGAGCATGCTCTTCGACGCGCTCATCCCGTCACTGGAGGAGGTGGGCGCCCGCTTCGAGCGCGGCGACTACTTCGTCCCCGAGATGCTCATCGCCGCGCGCGCGATGCAGGGCGCGCTGGACATCCTGCGCCCGCTGCTGGCCGACACCGACGCCAACCGCGTCGGCACCTTCCTCATGGGCACCGTCAAGGGCGACGTCCACGACATCGGCAAGAACCTCTGCAACATCATGCTCGAGGGCGCCGGCTTCACCGTCGTCGACCTCGGCGTCAACGTGCCGCCCGAGAAGTTCGTCGAGGAGATCGGCCGCGTGCAGCCCGACATCGTCGGCTTCTCGGCCTTCCTGACGACGACGATGCCGATGTTCAAGGCGAACATCAACGCGCTCGAGAAGGCCGGCATCCGCGACCAGGTCATCGTCATGGTCGGCGGCGCGCCGGTGACCCAGGAGTACGCCGACGCGGTCGGCGCCGACGGCTACTCGGCCGACGCGTCCTCGGCGGTCAAGAAGGCCAAGGAGCTCATCCAGCTCAAGCGCGCCGGCGTCGCGGCGTAGCCCATGGGCGCCGTCGAGCAGATCGAGCACGCGGTCAAGGGCCGCGTCTTCGGCTGCCAGATGTGCGGGCAGTGCGTGCTGCACGCGACCGGCCTGAGCTGCCCGATGACGTGCCCCAAGACGCTGCGCAACGGTCCGTGCGGCGGCGTGCGCGCCGACGGCAGCTGCGAGGTCGTCCCCGAGATGCGCTGCGTGTGGGTCACCGGCTACGAGCGCTCGCGCAGGATGCCGGTGTGGCGCGAGCACTTCGCGCCACCTGCGCCCCCCGGTGGACAACTCGCTCGAGGGCACCTCGTCGTGGAAGAACCTCGTGACCGGACGCGACCGGCGCACGCCGGCGGGCTGGCATGCCGACGCTTGAGGACAAGCTGCGCGCCGGCCAGCGGGTGATCACGGCCGAGATGCCGGCGATCGACGGCGGCGGCCTGGCCGAGGTGCGCCGCCAGCTCGCGCCCATGCAGGACTGGCTCGACGCGGTCAACGCGACCGACAACACCGCCGCCCACGCCCACGCGTCGCCGCTGGCGGTCGCCATCGCCCTGAAGCAGTGCGGCGTGGAGCCGATCATGCAGCTGGTCTGCCGCGACCGCAATCGCCTGTCGCTGCAGTCCGAGATCGTCGGCGCCGCGATGCACGGCATCGAGAACCTCGTGGCCCTGACCGGCGATGACGTGACCGCCGGCGACGAGCCCGAGGCCAAGCGCGTCTTCGACCTCGACAGCCCGCAGCTCATCGCGCTGGCGAGCACGATGGCCGAGGGCCGCTATCTGTCCGGACGGCCGCTCGAGCCCGCGCCGCGGCTCTTCGTCGGCGCCGTCGAGAACCCCGCCGCGCCGCCGATCGAGTACCGCGTCGAGCGAGCGCTCATGAAGGCCCGCGCCGGCGCGCGCTTCTTCCAGCTGCAGATCGGCTACGAGCCCGAGCTGCTCGAGCGCTTCGTGCGCGCAGGCCGAGGACGATCGGGCTCACCGATCGCGCGGCGCTGATCCCGTCGATCACGATCCTGCGCTCGGCCCGCGCGCTGCGCTTCGTCGACGAGAAGGTCCCCGGCGTCCAGGTTCCCGCGGCCGTCATCGAGCGCGTCGAGGCGGCCGCCGACCAGCAGCAGGCGTGCTTCGAGCTCGCCCTCGAGCTCGCCGCCCACGCGCTCTCGCTGCCCGGCGTGGCCGGCCTGCACCTCATCTCGTTCCGCAAGGACGCGGGCATCGCCCAGCTCTGCACACAGCTCGGCCTCGAGCCGCGCATCGAAAGGGAGAAGTCGCTCGCGTATGCACACGACTCTGCGCTCACGCTCTAGCACCGTCGTCATCGGCCACGACCAGCCGTTCTGCGTCATCGGCGAGCGGATCAACCCGACCGGACGCAAGACCTTCGCCGAGGAGCTGCGCGGCGGCGACCTGTCGACGGTGGCGGTCGATGCCATCGCCCAGGTGACGGCCGGCGCCGACATGCTCGACGTCAACGCCGGCATCCCGCTGGTCGACGAGTCCGAGCTGCTCAAGGACATGCTGCGCACGGTGGCCGGGGCCACCGACGCGCCGATCTGCATCGACTCCTCGGTCATCGAGGCGCTCGAGGCCGGCCTCTCCGTCTACGAGGGCAAGGCGCTCGTCAACTCGGTCACCGGCGAGGACGAGCGCCTCGACGAGATCCTGCCGCTCGTCGCCCGCCACGGCGCCGCGGTCATCGGCCTGGCCAACGACGAGACCGGCATCCCCGAGACGCCCCAGCAGCGCCTGGAGATCGCGCGCAAGATCGTCTCGGCCGCCGGCGACCACGGCATCGCACCCGAGGACGTCGTCATCGACCCGCTGGCCATGACGGTCGGCGCGGCCACCGACGCGGTGACGATCACGCTCGAGACGATCAGCCTCATCCGCGACGAGCTCGGCGTGAACATGTGCCTGGGCGCCTCGAACGTCTCCTTCGGCCTGCCGCGCCGCCACCAGCTCAACGCGGCCTTCCTGCCCATGGCGATGGCCGCCGGGCTGACGAGCGCGATCATGAGCTGCGCCGAGGAGGTCGTCTCCTCCGTGCGCGCCGCCGACCTGCTGCTCGGCCACGACGAGTGGGGCGCGCGCTGGATCGCCGTGCACCGCGAGCGCGAGGCGGCAGCCAAGGCGGCCGCGGCGTCATGAGCCCGCGGCCGCAGCTCGCCCGCGAGGAGGAGCCCATGGACGAGCAGGCCGCCGTCGACGGCACCGAGCGCGTGCTGCTGCGCTTCCTGCCCGATGGGACCGAGGTGCGCGTGCCCAGCGGCACGCCGATCTTCGACGCCGCGAGCTGGAACGGCATCGCCATCGACTCGACGTGCGGCGGCCACGGCACGTGCCGCAAGTGCAAGGTGCAGGTGCTGCGCGGCCACGCGCCCATCAGCCCGCTCGACCCGCGCGCGTTCAGCACCCAGGAGCTCCACGACGGCTGGCGGCTCGCGTGCCGCGCGCCGGCGCGCGAGGACCTGGTGGTCAGCGTCCCCCCGCTGCAGACGCGGCCCAAGGCCGCGCTGGTCGGCGTCGGGCGCCACGTCATCCTGCGCCCCGCGGTGGTCAAGCGCTACGTCGAGCTCGAGGAGCCGACGATGGAGGACCAGCGCTCGGACGTCCAGCGCCTGCTCGACGCCATCGACGACCTCGAGCCCCACATCCCGCTGGACGTCGTGCGCAAGCTCGGCGGCGTCCTGCGCTCCTCGGCCTTCAAGGTCACCGCGGTCGTCGTCGACGAGGAGATGATCGACGTCGAGCCGGGCGACACGACGGGCGCGCGCCACGCGCTCGCCTTCGACCTCGGCACCACCACCGTGGTGGCCACGCTGCTCGACCTCGACTCCGGCCAGCCGCTCGCCGTCCAGTCGCTGCTCAACGCCCAGCAGCCGTTCGGCGGCGACGTCATCTCGCGCATCTCGGCCACGATGATGGACCCCGACGCGCTCGACACCCTGCGCTCGCGCGCGCACGAGACGATGGCGGCGCTGGCCGCCGAGGTGTGCGAGGAGGCGGGCATCGCGCCCGAGCAGGTCTACGAGATCACCGTCTGCGGCAACGCGACGATGATGCACCTGGCGCTCGGGATCGATCCGGAGCCGCTCTCGATGGCGCCCTTCACCGTCACCACGCACGAGCTGCCCGAGACGCTGGCCAGCGACTTCGGCGTGCGGCGTGCACCCGCGCGCGCCGGCCTTCGTCTTCCCCTCGCTGGGCGCCTACGTGGGCGGCGACATCGTGGCCGGCATGCTGGCCACCGGCCTGACGCGCGACCGCCGCATCCGCCTCTTCATCGACGTCGGCACCAACAGCGAGATCGCGCTGGGCTGCGAGGAGCGCGTGCTCGCCACGGCGGCCCCCGCCGGCCCCGCCTTCGAGGCCGCGCAGATCCGCTGCGGCATGCGCGCCGCCGAGGGCGCGATCGAGGGCATCCGCATCACCGACGACGACGTCGCGCTGCAGGTCATCGCCGACGCCGAGCCCGTCGGGCTGTGCGGCTCGGGGCTGGTCGACTGCGTGGCCGAGCTCGTGCGCTGCGGCCTGCTCGACCACTCGGGGCGCTTCATCCCCGACGAGGAGGCGGCCGAGCGCCTGCCCGCGCTCGCGCCGCGGCTGACCAAGATCGGCGAGGAGCGCGTCTTCGTCATGCACTGGCGCGGCGAGGACCCGGCCGAGTCGATCTTCCTCTCCCAGCGCGACGTCCGCGAGCTGCAGTTCGCCAAGGCCTCGATCGCCACCGGCTGGAAGATCCTGCTGCGCGAGTACGGCATCGAGCCCGGCGACATCCAGCAGGTGCTGCTGGCCGGCAGCTTCGGCGCCTACCTCTCCCCCGCGAGCGCCGTGCGCATCGGGCTCGTCCCGCGCCTGGCGCTGCCGCGCATCGTGTCGGCCGGCAACGTGGCCGGCGAGGGCGCGAAGATCGTCGCCCTCAGCCATCGCGAGCGCGCCGAGGCGCGCTCGATCGTGCGCGAGGTGCAGTACGTCGAGCTGTCGGGGCGCGCCGACTTCAACGACCTCTTCGTCGACGAGCTCGCGCTGCCGGGATGACCACGGCAGTCGTCGCCTGCGGAGCGCTCGCGATCCACGTGCGCCAGATCGCGCGGCGCCGCGGATGGGACGTCGACGTCGTGCCGGTGCCCGCCCTGCTGCACAACCGCCCCGAGCAGATCCCCGGCGCCGTCGCGGAGCTGGCCGACGAGCTGGGCGAGCGCTACGACCGGGTCGTGCTGGCCTACGGCGACTGCGGGACCTACGGCGCGCTCGACGACCTCGGCCTGGAGCGCCTGCAGCGGCGAGCACTGCTACGACGTCTTCGCGCGCGAGGAGGTCGCCGCGGCGATGGCCGCCGAGCCGGGCACGTACTTCCTCACCGACTTCCTCGCGCGCACCTTCGAGCACACCGTCGTGCGCGAGCTGGGCCTCGATCGCCACCCCGACCTGCGCGACGTCTACTTCGGCTCCTACCGGCGCGTCGTCTGGCTGGCGCAGCGGCGCACGCCGGCGGCCGAGCGCGCGGCGCGGGCGGCGGCCGAGCGCATCGGGCTGCCGCTCGAGGTGCGCGAGGTGGGCGACGCCGGGCTCGAGCGCGAGCTCGAGCGGCTCGTGGCCGCGGCGTAGCAAGACCGCCGTGCACTGATTGCTGGCGGCGACTGACGCGGTGCTGGTCCGGCGACGCAGGCGGAGGGCACGAGGCAGCATTGGACGAACGTGACCGGTCCGGTTATCGCGCTTCCGCCGTTGGGCGTCGCGCTGGGCCGAGACTCTCGCGAGCGCCTGGCGTCCATTGACAACTTCCCGCGCCGAGTCGAACTCGGGCGTCAACCCGAACGTCGAGAATGCGGACCTCGCAGTTCCTGATCCTTACAGGCACGTCAAAAGCTTGCGCGGCCATCTCAGTCAGGGCCTGGTCGTCCTCCTGGCTAGCGGCCAAGTCCTCCTCGCTCTTCCAGAAGGTGATGGCGAAGGCGACCCCCTCGGCACGGCCGACTATCAGCATCACTCCCTCGAAGCCCTGATGCTTCTCGAGCCTGGCACTATCCGCTCACGTGCCAGGACGACGCCCTGATCGAGGTCCCGCACGCCACCCGTAAACATGCTGACGCGGGCGAACATCTGCGACACCTCCTTTCGAGCTTGTTCTGGCGCTCTGCGGTGGCGGCTGCATCCTTCGGGATGCCATCGACGGCCGCCGCTCGCGGGCGGACAAAGATATCGCGCGTGACGCGGGTCGGATCGACCGACGCCTCTCGGTCACCGGCTGCCCGGAAGCGGTCCTCGCGTTGACAGCGGCGGACTCACGCGAAGGGCATTCGGTGCGGCGACTGCGGGCGTAGACTCGCGGGGGGTGAGTCTTGATGCCCAAGTTCGGCCACTGATGACCAAGGTCTCCGATCAGCTCCGGCTAGACGTTTCCCTGGAGGATGCGTCCTGGGCCTGCAGGGAAGCGATCGCCGGCGTCGGATTGGGAACTGGAGTCGATGGAGTCGCATCGACTGGTTGTGAGAAGGCGCATGACGTTTGTGCGCGACCCCTCGAAGATCGAAGTCCTCGTGTCGGAGGCGGGTCCGGATGCCGCGACCGTCAGCCTCAACGGGGAGGATCCATGGGGGATTGGGCCGTGGGACAGGCGGAACCTTCGCGGGCAGATGAACAGCCTCCGAAATGCGGTTGAGGTCGCGGCTCGCCGCTCGCCGCTCGCCGCTCGCCGCTCGTCGCTCGTCGCTCGTCGCTCGTCGCTCGTCGAGGCAGGCTTAGCGCATGTCGGCTTCTGCTTTCGTAGATAGCGGTGGTCGACGCACCGGGCGTCAAGACCGCTCTAGGCAGGAAGACCGGGGCCTAGCTCGACCAGCAGCGGCAGGCGGGGGCCCTCCAAACCGGGAACTTGAGGAAGGTCAGACGTGCCTGACTTGACGTGTGGGATGGATGTCGCTCCGTCCTCGCATCATTCCGGCATTCGGCGTCGTCATCCCGTCCCCGGGGGCGCGCCCACTACTGCTTCCGCGTGAGGCTGTCGCATAAGTCGGCCGCGGCACGCCGCACCAAAGGCGCGAGACCAAATGAGCCGTTCTAACGGCTTCTGGGAGGCGCCGAGACAAATCAGTCGCAGGGAAACAGGCCTCGGGTCGACGCCGCTGACTTATGCGACAGCTTCGCGCGATGGCGAGCGTGCGGGAGCGCTCGCGCCGCTCTCGCATTCGCAGGGATGCGGACCAGCCGCCGCGCGGTTACGCTCCGGCGCGCTGAGCGCCCGGCAGCGGCCTCGTGACGAGACCCTCCGCCACGGCCCACTCGATCGTCCGCGCGAAGGTGTCGGCGACGGGGGTGTAGTCCAACCCGAGCTCTCGGCTCGCCCGCGAGCCGTCGTAGCGGTGGCCGTGCAGGATCGTCCGAACGCGGGCACGGCAGATCGAAGGGGTCTTCCCGCGCAGGCGGTACGCGGCCTCGGCCAGCGCAACCGCCACGCGCGCGACCGGCGGCGGAATCATCCGCACGCGGTGTCGCACCGCGGACAGCTCGGAAACGATCTCCAGCGCGTGGAGCGAGTGAAGGGTGGCGCCGTTGAGCACGTAGCGCTCGCCGCTCTCGCCCCGCTCGGCCGCGAGTAGATGGCCTTCGACGCAGTCCTGGATGTCCACGACGCTCACATAGGTGTCCACGAACGCCGGCAGCTTGCCGTTCAGGTAGGCGATGATGATGCCGCCGTTGCCGCCGGTGCGCGGAGGGCCCTGGACCGAAGATGGGTTTACCGCAACCACCTCGACGCCCGTCTCGGCGGCCGCTGCGAACACCGCCTGCTCGCCCTCGTGTTTGGAGCGGTCATAGACCGACAGATAGGAGCCGCGGTGGGTGCAGTCCTCGGTGCCGACCGTGCCCGCGGGCTCACCGAGTGAGGCGGCCGACGACGTGTAGACCATGCGGCCGATGCCGGCCCTGGCGGCCGCCCGTACCGCGGCCGCTGCGCCGCCCACATTGACCTTCAGGAGCATGTCCGGGTCGGCCGGGCAGTGGGAGTTCACGCCGGCCACGTGGTAGGCCGCCTCGCACCCGACCATGCAGGCGGCGATCGACTCCTCGTCGAGGAGGTCGCCCCGGGCGACCTCGGCGCCACGGGCGGCGACCCTCTCCGCCGCCGCGTCGGAGCGCGCGAGCCCCACCACTTGGTCTCCGCGCTCGGCAGCCAGCCGGGTCGTCAAGGCGCCTCCGATGAAGCCGCTGGCGCCGGTCACGAAGACGCGGGCCACGGTCAGGCCGGCTGGCGTCGGTGGGGGTGTGTTCGCCGTGCGGCTCGCGTTCCGTCTCGGCCCGATGCTCGGCGAGGGAGAGTCGCACCCGCTCCATCACCCTGCTGCGTGGCAGCGCGTGTCGAGGTCCATCAGCGGACCGAGCGCTGCGCAGATCGAGAATCTCACGAACGCGGCTCGCTGCTCTGACGCGCGTCCAGGGACGGGGGGGGTCGAGGTCCGCCAGTCGCGGCCATTGGACTTACTACGCTCGCCAGCCCAGCATGGTTTCTCCGGGCCGCCGATCGGGATCGGCCGGGACGATCTTCCCCGGGTTGAGGTTCGCGCCCGGGTCGGTCCCGTCGAACAGCGCGCGCAGCATCCCGACGCCCGGCGCCGAGATGTCCTGCTCGAGCCACTCGGCGTGCTCGGTGCCGACCGCGTGGTGGTGGGAGAGCGTGCCGCCGTTGTCGACGAACGCCTGCTGGATCGCCGACTTGACGCGCGCCGTACTCGTCGAGCGGCGTCGCGCCGTGCCGACGGCACGAGCGCGAACGTGAAGTAGAGGCACGCGCCCGCGTGGTAGCAGTGCGACAGGTGGCACATGACGTAGCCGCGGACGCCGAGCTCGGCGAACGCGCCGCGGGCCGCGCGCGGTCACGCCGTCGTGGAGCGGCCGAGCTCGCTCCACGGCGCCGCGGTCTCGGAGACGTCGGCGAGCACGCCGCGGTCGAGCAGGAAGTCGCGGATGTAGGGCGTGTCGAACTTCTTCTGGTCGTAGAGCTCGCCGGGGCTCGAGCCGATGCACAGCCCGCCGTGGCGCTCGACGATCTGGCCGACCGCCTTGCGCTGGGCCTCGACGTGGCGCTCGCTGCCCTCGTAGCCGATGAACGCCGAGGCACATCTCGCTCGAGGTCGTAGCCCTTGCCGCGCTCGAGGAACGTCTTGAGCGCGGTCGACTTGAGCTTGTCGAGCGGCGTCGGGCCCTTGCTGCGTGGCGAACGAGAACGCGCGTCTCGTTGGCGTCGGACGACGCGCGTGACCGACGGCGCCGCCTCGCTGGCCGCGATGTCGCGCATCGCGGCGAGCGACTCGCGCCCAGCTCGGGAACAGGTAGCCGAGGATCGTGCGCTCGGGCGGCAGCGGCGGCACCTGGACCGTCGCCTCGGTGATGATCCCCAGCCGGCCCTCGCTGCCGAGCACCATCTCGCGCACGCTCGGGCCGGTCGAGGTGCTCGGCACCGGGCGCGTGACGAGCAGCCCGGCGGGCGTGACCACGCGCAGCGCCGCGCGTCGAGGTCGGCGATGTCGCCGTAGCGGTCGGACTGCATGCCCGACGAGCGCGTGGCGATCCAGCCGCCGAGCGTCGAGTAGGTGAAGCGAGTCGGGGAAGTGGCCGAACGTCCAGCCGCGCGCGTTGAGCTGCTCCTCCAGGTCGCGGGCCGAAGACGCCCGCCTGCACGCGCGCGAGCCGCGAGGTGGCGTCGATCTCGAGCACGCGGTCCAGGCGCTCGAGGTCGACCGAGATCACGGGCGCGTCTCGTCGCGCGGCGGCCTCGAGGCTGCCCGAGATGCTCGTGCCGCCGCCGAACGGGATCACGACGGCGTCGGCCTCGAGCGCGGCGCCGCAGGAGCGCGGTCACCGCGGCCTCGTCGGCCGGGCGCACGACGACGTCGGGCATCGCGGCCGAGGTCGCCGCGGCGCTGGCGCACGAGGTCGCGCAGGCTCTTGCCGCGCGCGTGCACGATGCGGTCGAGCGCGTCGTCGGAGACGTCCGCCGACCGCGCTCGAGCGCGGCGCGCAGCGCGGCGGTCGATCTGCGGCTCCGGGACGTCGAGGTCCTCGAACGCGATCGGGCGCCGGTCGCCCGGCCGACGTCGATCCCGAGGTTCTCGCTGGATGAACGGCCCGAACGCCGGCTTGTCCTCGTGGCTGAAGGCGACGCCCTCGTCGCCCCCAGCCCCACCACTTCATCGCCGCTGGTGTCGCTCCCCCGTGGGACATACGCGCGTTGGACCATAGCGCCGCGCACGACCCGGGACCGACCGCCCAGTCGTCTGTCAGGAGCTGGGCCTCCGCTCGTTACCCGGCCGCCGAGGGATCGTCGTTCCGGCAGGCATAGCCACTCACCAGTTGGGAGACGCGGTCGCCGGGGCCGCCCTGCGGCGCCGGGGTTGCGCTCATACTGCAGGCGTTCGCGCGCTCGGTCGTTGACGGCCTCGAGCGCGGCGC
>CAWFMR010000015.1:0-113791 GCA_963816845.1 uncultured Actinomycetes bacterium
AAGAAGCCGCTGCCGGCCAAGCCGGCGCCGGCGGACATCGCGCCGGGCGGCGGCCTGGCCATCGGGATGACCGAGATCAATCCCGACCTCTTCTGGCACGGCAAGGACGTCGGCGCCTTCACGCCCTGGCGCGACCGCTTCGAGGCGCTCAAGCCGCCGCTCTACCGGCTGGTCGTCGACTGGTCCTCGCTGCAGCCCAAGCAGGGCGGCCCCATCGACTGGACCAAGGGCTCCGACGGCTGCATGCGCGGGCTGCCGCCGTGCCGTCCCTACAGCGGGATCCGCGACACGCTGCGCGCGATCCACTCCCAGCAGCAGGCCGGCAACGGCTTCGCCACGATGGTCGTGATCTACGGCGTGCCCGACTGGGCCGCGGCGTCCGCCCACGGCTGCGAGCGCGACGGGATCACCGCGCGCTCGCGCCCGATCAACGCGCAGGGCCTCGACGGCTACAAGAAGCTGATCGGCTCGCTGCAGGACCTCGCCAAGAGCGAGGGCGTCGACATCAACTGGTGGAGCCCGTGGAACGAGCCCAACGGCCCGTTCTTCATCAGCCCGCAGCGCGAGCAGTGCAAGGGCTCGTCGAAGTCGCTGGCGCCCGCCGTCTACGCCAAGCTCGCCCGCGCGATGCGCGCGGAGCTCGAGCCGGGCCAGCAGCTGGTCGTCGGCGAGCTCGCCGGCCTGAAGAACGCGCGCAAGTACGGCACCTCGATCTCCGAGTTCTTCGACGGCCTGCCCGACGACGTCGTCTGCAACGCCGGCGTCTTCGCCCAGCACCAGTACTCCAAGCGCGGCGGCGCGGCCGACGACCCCGGCGCGGTGGGCAACCTCGAAGACGTCCTCGACCGGCGCGCGTGCACCAAGGGCAAGCCGATCTGGGTCACCGAGAGCGGCGTCGGCGGCCCGCACGTCGGCGACGAGCGCTCGCCCAAGGACGAGAGCATCCGCGCCGACTGCCAGGCCCTCAACGTGTCGCTGCGCCGCTGGAACGACGACCCGCGCGTGGACGCCGTCTTCCAGTACACCTTCCGCGACGACCCGATCTTCCCGGTCGGGCTGGCCGACGCGAAGCTGAGCAAGGCGTGGCCCGCGTACGACCTGTTCAAGGCGTGGGGCGCCGATCGCAAGCCCGACGGCCCGGCGCCCGCGCTGCCGGCCGACTGCAAGGCCTGACGGGGGCCATGGGCGGCTCGGTCTACGACGAGCGCCCGTGGCTGTCGCGCTACGCGGAAGGCCAGCCGGCCGACATCGAGCCCGACCATCCGAGCGCCCTGGCCATGTTCGACGCCACGGTGCGCCGCGCGCCGGACGCCGTCGCGATCCACTACCGCGACAGCGCGCTGACCTTCACCGAGCTCGACGAGCGCTCCGGCGCCTTCGCCGCGGCGCTCGCGCAGCGCGGCGTCGCGCGCGGCGACCGCGTCGCCCTGTACCTGCAGAACGTCCCGGAGTTCGTCGTCGCCGCGCTGGCGGCGTGGAAGCTCGGGGCCATCGCGGTGTCGGTCAACCCGATGCTCAAGGAGCGCGAGGTGCGCACGCTGCTCGAGGACTGCGAGCCGGTGGCACTCGTGACGCTCGCGTCGCTGTGGGAGAAGGTCGCGCGCGCGGCCGTCGCGGACACCTCGGTGCACGTCGTCGTCACCGAGACCGAGGTCGAGGAGCTCGCGCGCGACCACGCCGGGCAAGCGCCGCCGGATCCGGGTCTGGGACCCGACGACGTCGCCTTCCTGACCTACACCTCGGGCACCACCGGGCCGCCCAAGGGCGCGATGAACACGCACGGCAACGTCGTCTTCAGCTCGCAGACCTACCGCGACTGGGTGGGCGTCGGGGCCGACGACGTGATCCTGGGTGTCGCCCCGCTCTTCCACATCACGGGCCTCATCGCCCACATCGGGCTCTCGCTGCTGACCGGCGCGCCGCTCGTGCTCGACCACCGCTTCGACGCCGGGCGGGCGCTCGAGCTGATCGAGCGCCACCGGGTCACCGTCACGACCGGCGCGATCACCGTCTTCATCGCGCTCATGGACGCGCCCGGGGCGCGCGAGCGCGACACCTCGTCGCTGCGCACGATCGTCAGCGGCGGGGCGCCGATCGCGCCCGCGACCGTCGAGGCCTTCGAGCGGCGCTTCGGCACCTACATCCACAACATCTACGGGCTGACGGAGACGACCTCGCCCTCGCACTGCGTCCCGATCGGGACGCGCGCCCCCGTCGATCCGGCCTCGGGCGCGCTGTCGGTCGGCGTCCCGGTCTACGGCACGGTCGTGCGCGTGGTCGGCGAGGACGGCCGCGAGCTGCCGGCGGGCGAGGTCGGCGAGATCGTCACCTCCGGCCCGCAGGTCGTGCCGGGTTACTGGGGGCGCCCGGAGGAGAGCGAGCAAGCCATCCCGGGCGGGGCGCTGCACACGGGCGACGTCGGCTTCATGGACCCCGACGGCTGGTTCTACGTGGTCGATCGCAAGAAGGACCAGATCAACGCCGCCGGCTACAAGGTGTGGCCGCGGGAGGTCGAGGACGTCCTCTACGGCCATCCGGCCGTGCGCGAGGCCGCCGTCGTCGGCGTCCCCGACGCCTACCGCGGCGAGACGGTCAAGGCCTTCGTCAGCCTGCGCCCCGGCGAGCGCGTGGACGCCGACGAGCTGATCGCCTTCTGCCGCGAGCGCATGGCGGCCTACAAGTACCCGCGAGTGGTCGAGCTCGTCGACGAGCTGCCCAGGACGGCGAGCGGCAAGGTCCTGCGCCGCGTGCTGCGCGATCGCTAGTCTCGGCGCGCGTCATGCCCGACGTCTACGCACCTGATCGGTCGCCGCCCGTGACCGACGACGCCGACGCGCGCCTGCGCGCCTTCGCCCGCCTGCTCGTCCGCACCGGCGTGAACCTCAACGAGGGCCAGGAGCTGCTCGTGCAGGCCCAGCACGAGCACGCGCCCTTCGTGCGCGCGATCGCCCAGGAGGCCTACGCCGCCGGTGCGCGCTTCGTCGACGTCGCCTACGCCGACCGCTGGGTCCAGCGCGCCTTCCTCGAGACGGCGCCCGACGAGATGCTCGGCTGGACGCCGCCGTGGATGGTCGCGCGCCTGGAGCGCGCGATCGAGGTCGGCGCGGCCATCATCGGCGTCTCGGCCGACTCGGGCGCCGAGGTCTACGAGGGCCTCGACGGCGAACGGCTCGCGCGCGCACGCTTTCGCGACTTCGACCGCGTGTGGATGGAAGGCGTCATGGGCCGCAAGCTCGCGTGGTCGCTCGTCGCCTACCCGACCGAGGGCTGGGCGCGCGAGGCGCTCGGGCGAGCCCGACGTCGACCGCCTGTGGGACGCCTTCGCGCACGCCCTGCGCCTCGACGAGCCCGACCCCGCCGCCGCATGGGCAGCGCGCCTGGACGAGCTGCAGGCCCGGGCGCGCGAGCTCACCGCGCGCGGCTTCACCGCGCTGCGCTACCGCGGCCCGGGCACCGACCTCGAGGTCGGGCTCATCGAGGGCGGGCGCTGGCTGGCCGGCCGCGAGCGCACCGTCCACGGCCAGGTCCACGCGCCGAACCTGCCGACCGAGGAGGTCTTCACCAGCCCGCACCGCGAGCGCGCCGACGGCACGATCCGCAGCACGATGCCGCTCGCGCTGCGCGGGACGATCGTCGAGGGCCTCGAGCTGCGGGTCGCGGGCGGGGAGATCGTCGAGGCCCGCGCGACCCGGGGCGAGGACGCCCTGCGCGCCGAGCTCGCGATCGACGACGGCGCCCGGCGCTTCGGCGAGGTCGCCCTCGTCGACGCCTCCTCGCGCGTCGGCGAGACCGGCGTCATCTTCAACAACACGCTCTTCGACGAGAACGCCGCGGCTCACATCGCCTGGGGCAACGCGCTGCCGTGGGCCCTGGACGACGTCCCCGAGGAGGAGCACGTCGCCGCGGGCCTCAACCAGTCGGCGACCCACACGGACTTCATGGTCGGCTCACCGGAGGTCGAGATCGACGGGGTGGAGGCGGGGGGTGCGGCGGTGCCGCTGCTGCGCGAGGGGATCTGGCAGCTGTAGGCGTTCGTCCGCGTGGCGTCGGTGGCGTTGCGCGGCGCGAACTGCATCATCGAGGGAGAGAGAGCGACCGGCGGTCGCGGCGCGAGCGGCTCCGTCTGGCGCGCCGCCGCTCATCGCGCGACGAGACGGGGAGTTTGTCGGCATATACGCCGACAAACTCCCCGCTCGTCGGCCGCAACCGCCGGCGGAGCCGCGCGCGCCTCGACCGCCGCTGACTCCCTTCCCTCGATGAGCAGTTGGCCGCGCCGCGCCGCCGACGCCGGCGGACGAAGGCGCGCTACCGCACCGCCCGGCGCATCGCCACACGCGGCGCGTCGCCCGGGATCCGCTCGGCCTCCTCGGCGACCAGCGCGGCCAGCTCGGGGCCCTGGTCGGCGGGCGCGACGATGGTGAAGCCCAGGCGCTCGTAGTACGGCGCGTTCCACGGCACGTCGCGGAACGTCGTGAGGGTCACCGCGGGGCGGCCCTCGGCGGCGGCCACCGCCCCGAGGTGGTCGACGAGCGCCGCTCCGACCCCGCGGCGGGCGTGGGCGGGAGCGACGCTGACCTGCTCGACGTGCGCGCAGCCGTCGACGACGGAGCTGACCAGATAGGCGATGGGGCGGTCGTCGGCATCGACCGCCACCCATGCGTGCCCGGCGGCCCGAAACGGCTCGAGCTCGGCGCCCGACCCGGGATCGTCGAGCGCGATCTCGGGCATCCCGACCGTCGCGAAGAGGGCCCCGGCGTCGCGCTCGATCTCGACCAGCGCCTCGAGCTCGTCGCGGCGCGGCGGGCGGATCGACGGTGCGCTCACGTCGGCGCGTTGTCCAGCGAGTGCCACAGCAGCAGGCAGGCCGCCGTGCGGTGGGGCCGCCACGGCTCGGCGAGGGCCGTGAGCTCGGCGGCCGCGGGCAGGTCCTCGAGGCCGTACGCGCGCTGGACGGCGCGGCGGATGCCGAGGTCGCCGACGGCGAGCACGTCGGGCCGGCCGAGGGTGAACATCAGGAAGATGTGCGCGCTCCACTCGCCGATGCCCTTGACCGCGGTCAGCTCGGCCGCGACCTCCTCGTCGGAGAGCTCCTGGAGGCGGTCGAGCTCGAGCTCGCCGGAGAGCACGTGCTCGGCCAGGGAGCGCAGGTAGGCCGTCTTCGCGTGCGAGAGGCCGACGGCGACGCGCAGCTCGTCGGGCTCGTCGGCCAGGATCTGCGCCGGCGTCGGCGGGTGGCCGTCGAAGCGCTCGAGCAGGCGCCCGTAGATCGCCCGCGCCGCGTGCACGGAGAGCTGCTGGCCGACGATCGCGCGCACGAGCGCGGCGTAGACGTCGCCCCGCGGCGGTCGCGGCTCGGGGACGCCGCGCTCGTCGAGCAGCCGCGCGAGCACCGGGTCGGCGGCGCGCAGGTGCTCCCAGGCGTCTATGCCTGGCCCTCGACGGCGCCCGGGACGCCCGTGTTCGTCGAGTACTTCGGCTGGATCTTCATCTCGGGCCGGATGTGGTGCACGGCCTGCGAGACGGCGATCGCGGCCTCGGCGTAGCCGGTCGCGATCAGCTTGAGCTTGCCGTCGAAGGTGGTGATGTCGCCGCAGGCCCACACGCGGTCCAGCGACGTCTTGAACAGCCCGTCGACGCGGATGGCGCCCTTCTCGATCTCGAAGCCCCACTCCTTGAGCGGGCCCAGCGCGGTCTTGAACCCGAGCTGGAGCAGGATCGCGTCGCAGGGCACGTCGACCACGCTGTCGGGGTCCTCGGAGTGGAAGAGCTGCACGCCCTCCACGGTGCCGTTGCCGACCACGTCGCGCACCTGGTAGGGCACGTGGAGGTCGATGCGCCCCTCGGCGTGGGCGTCCATGACCTCCTTGACCGTCGCCTCGTGGGCGCGGAAGCCCTCGCGGCGGTGCACGAGCGCCACCCGCTCGGCGGTGTCCAGCAGGTTGACGACCCAGTCGCAGGCGCTGTCGCCGCCGCCGATGATGACCACGCGCTTGCCCTCGAACTCGCTCTTGGAGCCGACGAGGTAGTGCGCGCCGCGGCCCTCCCAGGCGGTCATGTCGTAGTCGGGCAGCTTCTTGGGCTCGAAGGCGCCGTGGCCGCCGGCCACGACGACGGTGCGCGAGCGCAGGTCGCCGCGGTCGGTGTGCAGGACGACGAGGTCGTCCTCCCACGAGATCGAGTCGGCCGTGGTCTCCAGGTGCACGGGCACGTCGAACTGCTCGAGCGTCTGCTGGCGATGCAGCTCGACCAGGTCCTTGGCCAGGATCTTGGGGTGGCCGGGCACGTCGAAGATCCACTTCTCCGGATAGAGCGTCGTGAGCTGGCCGCCGAGCTCGGGCAGCGAGTCGATGATGCGCGAGCTGGCCTCGCGCATGCCGGCCCAGAAGGCCGCGGCCAGGCCCACCGGGCCCGCGCCGATCACCGTGATGTCGCGGATCTCGTCGAAGTCGGGGTCGCTCATGGCGCGAGGGATTGCAGG
This sequence comes from uncultured Actinomycetes bacterium, assembly GCA_963816845.1. Taxonomy (GTDB): domain Bacteria; phylum Actinomycetota; class Thermoleophilia; order Solirubrobacterales; family Solirubrobacteraceae; genus JAOPZW01. The sequence continues at coordinate 6,479 of CAWFMR010000015.1, forward strand.
GCGGGCACGGGCTCGCCGTCGACGGCGCTCAGCGCGCGCTCGACGGAGGTGGCGATGCAGGTGAAGCTCGGCGTGTCGCGCAGGGTGTAGGCCGACGCCTCGGTCGTGCGCAGGCGCTGGACGAGGTCCAGGAAGGCGCCCGCGTCGTCGGTGTCGAAGGCGACCACGAACTCCTGGTCGTCGAGGCCGAACGAGTACGTCGTGTGGTTGTCGACCTGCGGGTACTCGCGCCCGACGCGGATGTGGTCCTGCATGATCCGCCAGCGCTCGTCGGCCGCCAGCGCGTACCACGCGCGCGTCTTGACGAACGGGTAGACGAACAGGTAGCGGCCGCGGAACGCGCGCGGGACCAGGCGCTCGTCCTCGGAGTACTCCGAGCCCTTGCGCAGCCCGAGGAACGAGTAGGGCTGCGTGCACCACTTCGTCAGGCCGGCCTGGCCCAGGACGACGTGGAACTCGTGGATCCGATCGAGGTTCTCGGCCTCGGCGACGAGCATGATCTCGGCGTCGCCGCGGGTGCCCACGAGGCTGAAGGCCTGCAGCAGGTGATCGGTGCCGAAGTCCTGGCAGGCGGCCAGGAACTCCTGCTTGTCACGGGCCCGCGCGTCGGCGTCGAGGCGCCGCCAGGCAGGATCGACCTTCAGGAAGGTGTACTTGACGAAGTGACGGTCGGACACTTCACAAAGGATAGGGCCGCCAATGACCGCGGGTTTGCCGCACCATGGCCGCCGGGCACGGTCGATAGGATGAGTGCGATGCGGATCGCCCTCGTATCTCCGTATTCGTGGAGCTACCCGGGCGGAGTCACCCGCCACATCGAGGCGCTGGCCGAGCAGTTCATGGCCGGTGGCCACCACGTGCGCGTGCTTTCGCCCTATGACCCGCCCGACCGACTGTCGGCGCGGATGCATCGCGGTGCCCGCCCCGAGGCGCGCGAGCTCCAGGACTGGGTCATCCCGCTGGGGCGCACGATCGGCGTCAAGTCCAACGGGGCCGTCTCGAACCTCCCGCACACGCCGTACGCGATCACGACGATGCGCCGCGAGCTGCGCGCCGGGCGCTTCGACGTCATCCATGTGCACGAGCCGGTCGCTCCCGTCGTGGGCTACGACGCGCTCGACACGCAGCTCGCGCCGCTCGTGGGCACCTTCCACTGCTACTCCGAGAACGTCGTCTCCAACTCGATCGGCAACGCCTTCGGGGCCAAGCGCAAGCTCCAGCGCCTGCACGTGCGCATCGCCGTCTCCGAAGCCGCCGCCTGGACCGGCCGGCGCTTCTACGGCGGCGCCTACCGGATCATCCCCAACGGCGTCGACGTGCCGGCCGAGCCGCCCGCGCTCGCGCCGCGGCCGGAGGGCGCGCCGCTGCGCCTCGCGTTCGTCGGCCAGGCCGTCGAGCGCAAGGGGCTCCCCGTCCTGCTGCGCGCCTTCGAGGCGCTGCGCGACCACGTCGACGTCGAGCTCATGATCGTCGGCGCCGACCGCGACGAGGTCGAGCCGCTGATGCTCGACGGCACGCAGGGCGTGCACGTCCTGGGCAAGGTCTCCGACGCCGAGAAGGCGCAGGCCCTGGCCGCGGCCGACCTGCTCGTCGCTCCTTCGCTGGGCGGCGAGAGCTTCGGCATGGTGCTGACCGAGGCCTTCGCGGCCGGCACGCCGGTGGTCGCCTCCGACATCCCGGGCTACCGCGACGTCGTGCGCGACGGGGTCGACGGCGTGCTCGTGCCGCGCGGCGACGCCACCGCCCTGGCCGAGACGCTGCGCGACCTCGCCGTGGCGCCCGAGCGGCGTGCGGCGATGGCCGTGGACGCGCGCGCCCGCGCCCCGCGCTACGCCTGGCCGACGGTCGCCGGCGAGGTCCTCGGGGCCTACACCGACGCCATCGCCATGCCGCGGGCCACCACCGCGCGCCAGCGCGCCGGGCGTGTTCCTCGGCGCCGTTCCGGCCGATCTGGGGCCGCGCCGGCCGGCCGAGCGGCGCCTGCCCAGCCTCGAGGCATCCAAGCGCGAGGGCCGCGACCGCCGCCGCGCGGCCGCCCGCAAGGCCGCCATCGGCCTGGCCGCCCTGGCCGCCGGGTTCCTCGCCCTGCTCGCGCTGCAGCGCATCGGGCTGGACCAGATCGGCGACAGCCTGCTGAGAGCCACGCCGACCTGGGTCCTGCTCGGCCTGGGCCTCATGTGCGCCTCGATGGTCGTGCGCGGCGTGGCGTGGCACGCGATCCTGACCGCGGCAATGCCCGAGGCGCGGCTGCGGCGCTCGGACGCCCTGCAGGGCACGTTCATCGGCGTGCTCATGTCCGCCACCCTGCCCGCGCGCCTCGGCGAGCCTTCGCGCGCGCTGATCGTGGCGCGCCGCACCGGCCGACCGCGCGACCACCTGCCGACCGTCGTGGGCTCGATCGTGTCGCAGGCGCTGCTGAACGTCGTCGCGCTGGTCGGCCTGGGGATCGTCATGTTCTCGACGGTCGACCTCTTCAGCCAGCGCCAGCGAGGCCTCGTCGCCTTCGCGATCGCGCCGATGGCCGTGCTCGTCGCCGTCCTCGTGCTGCCCGCGCTGCTGCGCGGCGGCGTGCCGTCGCGCTCGCGCCGCGTGCAGGCGGCGGTGGCCAAGGTCCGCGCCGCGCTCGCCCAGGTGCGCGCCGGCCTGCGCGTCTTCCGCTCGCCCAAGCTCGGCGCCGAGGCGACCGCGCTGCAGCTCAGCGCGTGGGTCATCCAGTGGCTGTCGTGCTACGTGCTGCTCGTCGCGCTGGGGCTCGACGACCGCGCGGGGCTCGGCGCCGCCGCGGCCGTGCTCTTCGCGGTCAACGTGACCGCGGTGCTGCCGATCACGCCGTCCAACCTCGGCGTCTTCCAGTTCGCCTGCGTCGCGGTCCTGGCCGGCGCCTACGGGGTGGGCAAGGCCGACGCGCTGGCCTACGGGATCATCCTGCAGGCCGTCGAGATCGCCACCGCCGTGGTGATGGGCGCGCCGGCGCTGGTCAAGGAGGGCATGAGCTGGCGCGACGTGCGCCTGCGCGCCCTGCACGCCAGTCCGGTGCAGCTCGATCCGCTGCCCGGGTCGACTGCCCGCTCGGCGGACACCGCCGCCGCCGAGGCCTAGCAGGCATCTCCCGGCGCGCGGCGAAGCCGTTGGCCGTGGCCGACGCCTGGGTCTACCTGCTGCGCTGCGCCGACGGCTCGCTCTATACGGGCTGGACGGTCGACCTCGATGCGCGCCTGCGCCGCCACGGGGCCGGCACGGCGAGCGCCTACACGCGCAGCCGCCGGCCGGTGGAGCTCGCCCTCGCGTTGCCGATGGCCGATCGCACGGCCGCGAGGCGCGAGGAGGCGCGGATCAAGGCGCTCGATCGGCGCGCCAAGCTCGCTCTCATCGCCGACACGCCGGCCTGAGTGTCTGGGTTCCGAACACCGCTGGCGATGCTGGTAGCGTAGGTCGTTGTCGTTGCAACGTCGCACCTGAGCCTTTCGGCCGGACAGCCACCTACGACATGCCCACAACGGAGTTTCCCGCCGTCACCGAGGACGCGCAGGCCAGGAACGGCCACGTGAAGGTCGAGCGGCGCGAGCGCGTGATCGTGCGCTTCGCCGGCGATTCGGGCGACGGGATGCAGCTCGCGGGCGGGCGCTTCACCGACGCCACGGCCGTGTTCGGCAACGACCTCGCCACCCTGCCGAGCTTCCCGGCCGAGATCCGCGCTCCCGCCGGCAGCCTGGCCGGTGTCTCGAGCTTCCAGATCCATTTCGCCGAGCGCGACATCGCCACGCCGGGCGACACGCCCAACGTCCTGGTGGCCATGAACCCCGCCGCGCTGCGGTCCAACGTGGGCCAGCTCGAGCGCGGCGCGACGATCATCGTCAACGAGGACGCCTTCACCACGCGCAACCTGCAGAAGGCGGCCTACGAGCGCAACCCGCTCGAGGACGACTCGCTGGACGGCTTCCAGGTCAAGCGCGTGCCGATGACGACCATCGTCAGCCGCGCGGCGGAGGGTCTCGAAGGCGCCACCACGCGCGACGCCCAGCGGGCGCGCAACCTCTTCGCCCTTGGCCTCGTCTCGTGGCTCTACGACCGCCCGACCGAGGTCACCGAGCGCTGGATCGAGGGCAAGTTCGCCGGCACGCCCACCGTGCGCGACGTCAACCTCGCCGCCTTCCGCGCCGGGGTGAACTTCGGCGAGACGTCCGAGCTCATCGACGTGCGCTACGACGTCCGGCCGGCGACCGACGTGCCGCCGGGCGTCTACCGCAACGTCAACGGCACGACGACCACGGCGCTCGGCCTGCTGGCCGCCAGCGTGCGCAGCGGGCTGCCGCTCGTCCTCAGCGCCTATCCGATCACGCCGGCCTCCGACCTGCTGCACGACCTGTCCGACTCGCCAGTCGTCCGGCGTGCGCACCATTCAGGCCGAGGATGAGATCGCCGCCGCCGGCATGGCCCTGGGCGCCGCCTTCGGGGGCGCGCTGGGCGTGACCGCGACCAGCGGCCCCGGGCTCGACCTCAAGACCGAGACCATCGGGCTGGCGGTCGCGCTCGAGCTGCCGATGGTGATCGTCGACGTCCAGCGCGCCGGCCCGTCGACCGGCATGCCGACCAAGACCGAGCAGTCCGACCTGCTGGCGGCCCTCTACGGGCGCCACGGCGAGTCGCCGGTGCCGATCGTCGCCGCGTCGACGCCGGGGCAGTGCTTCGACGCCGCCTACGAGGCGGTGCGCATCGCCGTTCGCTACCGCACGCCGGTCATCCTGCTCACCGACCTCTTCCTGGCCAACGGCTCGGAGCCGTGGCGCATCCCGCAGGCCGCGTCGCTGCCCGCCATCGACCCCGCCTTCGCGCAGGAGCCGAGCAACGGCGCCGCCTTCATGCCCTACGCGCGCAACGACGACGGCGCGCGCCCGTGGGCGATCCCCGGCACGCCTGGCCTGACGCACCGCATCGGCGGCCTGGAGAAGCAGGACGTCACCGGCGAGATCAGCTACGACCCCGCCAACCACGCGCGCATGACCGCGCTGCGGGCGGCCAAGGTGGCCGGCATCGACGTCCCCGACGTGGAGGTCGACCACGAGGACGGCGCCGAGCTGCTCGTCATCGGCTGGGGCTCGAGCGAGGGCGCGGTGCGCGCCGGCGTGCGCCGCGTGCGCCAGGGCGGGCGCAAGGTCGCCCGCGCCCATCTGCACCACCTCAACCCGCTGCCGGCCAACCTCGGCGAGGTGCTGCGCGCCTACCCCCGCGTCCTGCTGCCCGAGATGAACAGCGGCCAGCTCACGCGCGTGCTGCGCGCCGAGTACCTCGTCGACGTGCAGGGCTACTCGCGCGTCGAGGGGCGCCCGCTGTTCGCGGCCGAGATCGAGAAGGCGATCCTGGAGATGCTGCCTTGAGCACCGCACCCCCGCTGCCCCTGACCAAGGCGGACTTCCAGTCCAACCAGGAGACCCGCTGGTGCCCGGGCTGTGGCGACTACTCGGTGCTCGCCGCCATCCAGGGCTTCATGCCCGAGCTCGGCATCCCGCCCGAGAAGATCGTCTTCGTGACCGGCATCGGCTGTGCGGGGCGCTTCGCCTACTACATGGACACCTACGGGATGCACGCCATCCACGGCCGCGCCCCGACCATCGCCACCGGCCTGGCGGCCGCGCGCGACGACCTCTCGGTGTGGATCGTCAGCGGCGACGGCGACGCGCTGTCGATCGGCGCCAACCACCTCGTGCACGCGCTGCGCCGCAACGTTCCGGTCAAGATCCTGCTCTTCAACAACCGCATCTACGGCCTGACCAAGGGCCAGGCCTCGCCGACGAGCGAGTTCGGCAAGGTGACGAAGTCGACTCCGGGCGGCTCGATCGACCCGCCGCTCGACGCGCTGTCGCTGGCCCTCGGCGCCGGCGCCACCTTCGTCGCGCGCGCGGTCGACCGCGACAAGCAGGGCCTCGTCGAGGTCCTGCGCGCGGCGGCCGAGCACCGCGGCACCGCCTTCGTCGAGGTCCTCCAGGACTGCCCGGTCTTCAACGACGGCGCCTTCGACCACCTCACCCAGAAGGACGCCGCGGCCGTCAACCGCATCAACCTGGTCGACGGCCAGCCGATCCGCTTCGGCCTCGACCATGAGCTCGGCGTGGTCCGCGACGACGACGGCACGCTGGGCGTCGCCCGGGTCGACGAGGTCGGCGCCGACCGCCTGATCGTGCACGACGCCACGTGCGAGGACCCGTCGCTCGCCTTCGCCCTGGCCCGCCTGGGCGTCCTCGGCGCCGGCCCGCTGCCGTTGGGCGTCTTTCGCGCCGTCGACGCGCCGCCGTGGGGCGGGGACCTCGTCGCGCAGCTGCGCGCCGCGCGCGAGGGGCTGGGCGACGACGACGTCGACGCCCTGCTGCACGCGGGCGACACCTGGACGATCGCCGGCTAGAGCCGGCTCGCGACGTCCGCCGCGGCTCCGTCAGGCCGCGCCTCGCTCGCGGCCGCTTCATCCGCGATCGCTTCGCGGCGGTCCGCGACCAGGGCATCGAGGGGAAGGAGTCTGTTGCGGCGCCGACGCTCGTCGGCGTCCGTGGGGGCGGGCGGCGGCGGGGCGTGGCGCGTTGGCGCTCGCTGCGGGACGAGCGGGGAGTTTGTCGATGCCTGGCCGCGCAGCACCAACCAGCGCCGCGCGGACGACAACCCGCGCGGGCGCAAAGCCGCAGCGCCGCGAGCCGCCGAGGCGGCGCTACTCGGCCGGCGCGGGCGCGGCGAGGCGAGCATCTCCTCGGTCGGCAGCTCGTCGGCCGGATGGGGCACGCCGGCGATGACCTCGGCGGCCCGCATCACGTCGACGGCCGCCGAGCGCACCTGGCTGATGATCTCGGTCAGCGCGAGGTCGGGCTCCTGCTCGAAGGCCTCGCGCGCCTGGGCGGCGGCGCTGCGCGCGCGGTCGCGCGCCTCGGCCGCCCGCTGCGGGTCGTCGTGGGCGGCGGCCAGGGTCCAGACCGCCTGGGCCAGCTCGCGCACCGCGTCGATCAGGCGGTCGGGCGCGACGAGGCGGGCGCGCGTGTAGCGCAGGGCATGGCGGGCCAGCACGCGCGTGTTGCGCACCGCGAAGTCCAGGTGGGGCAGCGTGCGGGCATAGCGCTCCAACAGGCCGCGGGCGCCGCGGCGCGGGGGCGCGAAGCGGATCATCTCGCGCGCGGTGGAGAGGGCCTCCTCGAGCGCGCTCAGGTCCCCGTCGATGGCGCGCGCCTTCTCCAGCGCGCGCTCGGCACGCTCGGAGTCGGCCTCCGCGAGCGCGGTCGCCACCCCTTCGAGCGTCTCGCCGAGATCGCGGAAGACCGATTGGGCCGCGCGCCCCACGAGCAGGGTGGGGTCCGGCGGGAAGAAGAGGATGCCGACGGCCAGCGCGACGGCGCCGCCGGTCAGCGCCTCCAGGAAGCGGTCGGGCGAGTAGCCCGAGTTCGTCGGCTCGATCGAGGCCAGCAGCAGCGCCGAGACCGCCGCCTCTGAGACCAGCAGCTCGCCGCCGCCGAGGATGACCGCCGCGCTCATGGCGAGCACGATCATGAGCCCGATCTGCAGCGGCCCGTTGCCGATCGCGTGGATGATGAGGTCGGCGACCGTGAGCCCCAGCACGACTCCCGCGATGAGCTCGGCGGCGCGCCGCCCGCGCTGCTGGTAGCTCGCGCCGAGCGAGATGACGGCCGCGATCGAGGCGAACACCGGCCGGTTGTCCTCGAGCGGCAGCAGCTGCGCCAGGTAGTAGGCCGCCACCGCAGCCGAGGCCGTCTGCACGATCGGCAGCAGTCGCGGGCGCAGGCGCGCGGCGGCCCAACGCGGAGCTGATCGCAGGCGGCGCAGGGTCACCCACCCAATCGCGTCAGAGCTTGGTCACGCGTACGGCGGTGCCGTAGGCGCAGATCTCGGTCCAGGTCGAGCCGAGCTCGGAGGTGTCGAAGCGGAAGGCCATGACCGCGTTGGCGCCCTTGCCCTCGGCCTCTTCCACGAGGCGCTGCTGGGCATGCTGGCGGCCTTCGGACAGCATCTTCGTCATGCCCTTCAGCTCGCCGCCCACAAGCGACTTGAACGAGGCGCCGATCTGCGAGCCGACGTTGCGCGAGCGCACCGTGAGGCCGAAGACCTCGCCGAGGACCTCGTCGATCTGGTAGCCGGGCAGGTCGTTCATCGTCGAGATGATCATGCCGCCGAGGGTACGCCCTGCGCTGGCGGCACCTCGCGCGCCGCGGCGTTCGCGCACGGCGGACCTTGCATAACCGGACCGCAGTCCGCTAAGCTCCACGACATAAGCGGACTACGGTCCGAATCCATTGCCCCCCAGGAGCGTCTCAGTGAGCACCACCCTCCAGCAGGTCCCGACCGACACCTACAGCCGTCGATCCCGTCCACTCGAGCTTCGGCTTCGGCGTCAAGTACAACGGCCTCGCGACCTTCCGCAGCAGCTTCGACAAGGTCGACGCGCAGCTCGCAGACGGCGTGCTGACCGGCTCGGCCGACGTGCGCTCGATCGTCATCGACGAGCCGCGGTTCAAGGATCACCTGCTCGCCGACGACTTCTTCGACGTCGAGAACACGCCGACCATCACCTTCCGCTCGACCGACATCCGGCTCGCCGAGGACGGCACGGCGGAGCTCGACGGCGATCTGACCATCCGCGGCGTGACGAAGCCGGTGACCGCCAAGGGGTCCTTCGCCGTGGGCGGCGACGCCTTCGGGAACGACCGCATCGCCTTCGAGGTGCAGACCACGGTCGACCGCCGCGAGTTCGGCCTCAACTGGCAGATGGCGAAGCCCGACGGCTCCGAGGCGCTGGCCTACGACGTGACCATCTCGGTCGACCTGCAGCTCGTCAAGCAGGCCTGAGCGATGCGCATCCTCGGCATCTCGGGGAGCCTGCGTCGCGACTCGCACAACACGAGCCTGCTCCGGGCGGCGGCGATGTCGCTGCCGTCCGGGGTCGAGCTCGAGCTCTTCGACGGCCTGGGCGACCTCCCGCACTACAACGCCGACATCGACGAGGACCCGGCGCCCGAGGCGGTCGCCCACCTGCGCGAAGCGATCGCCGGCGCCGACGGCGTGCTCATCGCCACGCCGGAGTTCAACGGCTCGATCCCCGGCGTGCTCAAGAACGCGCTCGACTGGGCCTCGCGGCCGTTCCCCGACAACGCCCTGCGCGGCATGCCCGTCGCCGTGGTCGGCGCCTCGACCGGCCTGTTCGGCGCGGTCTGGGCGCAGGCGGAGGTCCGCAAGGTCCTCGAGACGATCGGCGCCGACGTGATCGACTCAGAGCTGCCGGTCGGCCAGGCGCACATCGCCTTCGGCGACGACGGCCATCTGGCCGACGCCGGCATGCGCGACGCCCTCGAAGGGCTCGTCGCCGTGCTGGCCACCCGGGCGGGGGCCGCGGAGGCGATGGCGACGTAGAGTGAGGTACGTGGACCCCCCATCCGTCTCGCTGCCGCTCGCGACGGCGCCGCTGCCGGAGCGCGAGCGCGCCGACGCCCGGCGCAACCGCGAGCGCATCCTGTGCGCGGCGGCGCGCCTGGTCGACGAGCGCGGGATCGAGGCGGTGTCGATGGACGACGTCGCGGCCGCCGCGGGCGTGGGCAAGGGGACGCTCTACCGACGCTTCGGCGACCGCTGGACGCTGCTACGCGCGCTCATCGAGGAGCCCGAGCGCGACTTCCAGGACGAGCTGATCCGCGGGGAGCCGCCGCTCGGCCCCGGCGCGCCGGCGACGGAGCGGCTGCGCGCCTTCGGCGCCGGACAGCTCGCGCTGCTCGAGCGGCACGCCCGCTTCATGTTCGCCGGCCACAAGGTGACCGAGGGTCGCCAGGCGCACCCGGTCTACGCCTTCCATCGCACGCACGTGGGCTTCCTGCTGCGCGAGATCCTCGGCGACGACACCCGGACCGAGTACCTCGTGGACGCGCTGCTCGCACCGCTCGCCCCGGAGCAGTTCCTCTTCCAGCGCGAGGTCCGCGGCATGTCGCTCGAGGAGATGATCGACGGCTGGCAGACCCTGGCCGACGCGGTCGTCGCGACGGCGACCGCGACGCCTAGCCCCGCGAGCTGAGCGCGGGCTCGCCGCGCTCGGCCGGATCGCTCTCGGGCAGCGGGGCGTCGAGGCTGGCCGGGTCGCGGTCGGTCCCGGCGATGAGCTCGTCGCGCGCCTGGCGGTCGTTCTTGGGCAGGAAGCCCGACTTCATGCCGAAGTAGACGGCCTGCGGGTGGTGGGCGACGATCGCGATCGTCGACTGCTCGGGCTCGACGGCGTAGCCGCCGCTGAGGCGCAGGCCGATCGACGGCGCGTCGAGCAGGCGGAAGACCTTCTCGTGCTCGGACTGCTCCGGGCACGGCGGGGTAGCCCCACGAGTAGCGCCGCCCCTGGTCGCGGTCGATGCCCAGGTCGCGGCGCGCGCAGGCGTGCAGCCACTCGGCGATGCCCTCGGCGGTCTGGACGCCGAGGCCGTGGGTGAAGAGCTGCTCGGCGAACTCGCCGTCGGCCTCCAGGCGCGCCATCAGCTCGGTGACCTCGTCGCCGGCGGTGACCGCCTGCAGGGCGACGACGTCGAGCTCGCCGCTGTCCTTCGGGCGGTAGAAGTCGGCCAGGCAGATGCGGTCGTGCTTGGGCTGGCGCGGGAAGACGAGGCGCTCGAGCACCGTCTCGCGGTCCTCGGGGTCGAGCACGACGACCTCGTTGCCCTCGCTGTAGCAGGGGAAGTAGCCGAGCAGGCCCGCGGGTGCAGGTAGGCCTGCCTCGCGCCACATGCGCTCCAGGCGCGGGCGGAAGTCCTCGTCGACGAGCTTGCGCCAGGCCTCGCCCTTCACGCCGCGCCCGCCCCAGTGCAGCTTGAAGAGGACGTGGGTGTCGAGGTGGTGGTAGACCTCGTCGAGCGGCACGTCGATCTCGCGCACGCCCCAGAACGGGGGCTCGGGCACGGGCGCGTCGGTGCTCGCGGCCGAGCGCACCGAGGCGTCGGTGGTGTCGCCCTGCTCGGGCTCGGGGCCCTTGTCGCGCAGCCGCTGCGCGGCCTCGCGCGTCTTGGCCACCAGCGCGGCGCGCGCCTCGTCGTCGACGATCTGGTCCATCTTGGCCAGGCCCTCGAAGGCGTCCTTGCAGTAGAAGACGCCGGGCTCGTAGACCTCGTCGGACTCGCGCCCGCCGGGGTAGAGCACGCGCAGGCCGAAGTCGCGGTTGATGGCCGCGCCGCCGAGCAGGACGGGGAACTCGAGGCCCTCGCTGTGGAGCTCCTGGATGCACAGCGGCATCTGCTTGGAGGTCGACACGAGCAGCGCGCTCAGGCCGATGGCGGTCGCGTCGTGCTCCTTGGCCGCCTCGATGATCGTCCCGATCGGGACCTGCTTGCCGAGGTCGATGACCGTGTAGCCGTTGTTGGTGAGGATCGTGTTGACCAGCGACTTGCCGATGTCGTGCACGTCGCCGAAGACGGTGGCGACGACGACGGTGCCCTTCGTGTAGCCCTCGAGCTTGTCGAGGTAGCGCTCGAGCTGCGCCACGGCGCGCTTCATGACCTCCGCGCTCTGCAGCACGAAGGGGAGGATCAGCTCGCCGGCGCCGAACTTGTCGCCGACCTCCTTCATGGCCGGCAGCAGCACCTCGTTGAGGGTCGGGACGGCGCCGATCTTCTCCACCGAGCGGTCGATCCAGCCCTCGACGCCGTCCTTCTTGCGCCGCAGGATGTGCCAGTGCAGCGCCTCCTCGGGCTCCATGTCGGCCGTCGGGTCGGCGGCCTCGGCGGCGGTCCTCCTCGCCCTTGGTCTCGAAGTGGGCGATGAACAGCTCGAGCGCGTCCTCGCGGCGGTTGAAGACGAGGTCGTCGGCCAGCGCGCGCTCGGCCTCGGTGATCTCGCCGTAGGGCGTGATGTGGTTGGGGTTGACCATCGCGAGGTCGAGCCCCGCCTCCACGCAGTGGTGCAGGAAGACCGAGTTGAGCACCGCGCGCGCCGTCGGGGAGACGCCGAAGGACACGTTGGAGACGCCCAGCGAGGTCTTGACCTGCGGCAGCGCCTGCTTGAGCTGGCGGATGCCCTCGATCGTCTCGACCGCCGAGGGGCGCCACTCCTCGTCGCCGGTGGTCAGCGTGAAGGTGAGCAGGTCGAAGATGAGCAGCTCGGGATCGAGGCCGTGCTCGTCGCAGGCCAGCTCCTTGATGCGCTGGGCGATCTCGACCTTGCGCTGCGCGGTCTTGGCCATCCCGACCTCGTCGATGGTCAGCGCGATGACCGCGGCGCCGTGCTGGATGGCGAGCGGGACGACGGTGTCGAGCTTGTCGCGCCCGGCCTCGAGGTTGACCGAGTTGACGATCGCGCGCCCCGGGATCTGCTCGAGGGCCCTGCGGATGACGTCGGGCTCGGTCGAGTCGATCTGGATCGGGGAGGGCTGGGCGAGCGAGACGCGCTTGACGACCTGGCGCATCTGCTCGTCCTCGTCCTGGCGCTCGGTGAGCGCGACGCAGACGTCGAGCACGTGGGCGCCGCCCTCGACCTGGTCCTCGGCGACCTGCACGAGGCCGTCGTAGTCGTCGGCCAGCAGCAGCTCCTTGGCCTTGCGCGAGCCCTGCGAGTTGACGCGCTCGCCCACGAGGGTGGGGCGTGGGTCCTGCACGAGCGGGGCGGCGGCGATCATCGAGCTGACGTGCGGCGGGCGCGGCGCCGGGCGCGGCCCGACCGTGTGGCGCGCGCAGCGCTCGACGATGGCGGCGATGTGCTCGGTCGTCGTGCCGCAGCAGCCGCCGACGATGGTCACGCCGAAGCGCTCGACGAACTCGCCCAGCACCTCGGCCAGCGGCTCGGGCTCCTCGGGGAAGATCGTCTCGCCGTCGGGGCCCTGCAGCGGCAGGCCGGCGTTGGGGATGCAGTGCACCGGCACCGGGCTGTACTCGCCGAGGAAGCGGATCGCGTCGCGCATGTCCTCGGGGCCGGTCGAGCAGTTGAGGCCGAGCGCGTCGACCTGCAGCGCCTCCAGGGTGGTCAGCACGGCGCTGATGTCGGTGCCCAGCAGCATCTTGCCGCCGTTGGGCAGCAGCGAGACGCTCGTCTGGATCGGGACCGAGCGGCCCGAGCGCCTTGAACGCCTCGCGGGCGCCGAAGACCGCGGCCTTGACCTCGAGGATGTCCTGGGCGGTCTCGATGATGATGAGGTCGGCGCCGCCCTGGACGAGCCCGCGCGCCTGCTCCTCGAAGACGGCGACGAGCTCGCGGAAGGTGATCTTGCCCAGCGTCGGGTCGTCGGAGGCGGGCAGATGGCCGGTGGGCCCGATCGACCCGGCGACGAACTTGTCCTCGCCGACCGCCTTGCGGGCGATCTCGGCGGAGCGCTGGTTGATCTCGAGCGTGTGCTCGCCCAGGCCCCACTCCTCGAGCTTCAGGCGCGAGGCCTGGAAGCTGTCGGTCTGCACGACCTCGGCGCCCGCCTCGACCATCGACTCGTGCAGCGCCTGGATGACGTCCGGGCGGTGCAGGATCAGCGCCTCGTGGCACTTGCCCTGCAGCCCGCCGTAGTCGGCCGGCGTGAGGTCGTACTGCTCGAGCGTCGCGCCCATCGAGCCGTCGAAGACGACGACGCGCTCGCGCGTGGCGGCCAGGTAGTCGCGCATCGGGGCGATGCTACCAGAACCTTGACACAACCTTGTCAATGTTCGGGCTCCTGAGAGCACGGCGAAAGCCCACGGCCGCCCCGCCACCGAAGCGGCGGGACGGCCGGTTTGGGCTCCCGTGCGGACCTACTCGTAGTGCAGGGCGTCCAGCACGTTCAGGCGCGAGGCCCGGCGTGCCGGCATGATCGCCGCGCCGATCCCCGCGATGACGGAGAGCAGCGTGAAGGCGACCAGGGTCGGGACCGGGACCGTGAACGGCAGGCTCTCGCTGCCCACCGCTCCGCTGGCCAGCCCGGAGAGGAACAGCCCGAGCCCGAGGCCGAGCGCCGCTCCGATGAGCGCCGTGATGACGCTCTCGTGGCGGATCATGCGGCGCGCCTGGCGGCGCGTCATGCCGATGGTCCGCAGCATCCCGATCTCGCGGGTGCGCTCGAACACGGACAGCACCATGGTGTTGACCATGCCGAACAGGCTCACGACGACCGAGAAGCCGAGCAGCACGTAGAGCATCGCCAGGACGATCTTCATGTCCTTGGTGGCGTCGGCGGGGTAGGCGGCGCCGGTGTGGAGCTTGGCGTCGCTGATGCCCTTCGCCGCGGCCTTCAGCGCCTGGTCGGCGCCGGCGTCGGCCGCGAGGAACGTGAACTTGTTCTTCGGGTTCTCGAACGCCTTGTCGAACGCCTGCTGGGACATGCTCACGTCGCCGAGCAGCTGGTTGGCCGACGGCGGGTCGTAGATGCCGCGCACGACGAGCGTGCGCTTGGCGCCCGACGGCGTCGTGACCGACACCGAGCTGCCGACCTTCAGGTGCTCGCCCTCGGCGTAGCTCTTGGTCACGAGCGCGCCGTCGGTCCCGAGCTGCCCGAGCGTGCGCTCCGAGCCGCTCGTCCACTTGAAGGTGTAGAAGCGCGCGATCGTGGCCGGGTCGACCCCGGTGATCGTGTTCTCCTTGCCCTGCACGAGCGCCTCGTCGGCGCGGACGTGCGAGGCGGCCTTCACGCCCTGGGTCGACGCGAGCTTGTCGCCCTCGTCGGCCCGGAAGGGCAGGTCCTCGTTGCCGTCCACGACGTAGTCGGCGTGGATCTGGTCGCTGATCGCGGCCTTGGTCCCGGCGGTGATGCCGGCGCCGAGTGCCGCCACGACCGTCACGAGCGTGAGCCCGATCATGAGCGCGGCCGCTGTCGAGGCGGTGCGGCCGGGGTTGCGGACGGCGTTGGCGCCCGCCAGGTCACCGGCGACCCCGCCGGCACGACGCGCCGGCCAGCCCACCACGCGGGCGAGGGGCTTGACCAGGCTCGGTGCCAGCAGGGCGATGCCCATGAACAGCCCGAGCACGCCCAGGACGAGCAGGAGGGCCATGAGGGCACCGGCCACGCCGGCGAACATGCCGGTCGCGACCGCCGCGAGCGAGGCGAGGAGCACGGCGAGCCCGCTCTTCGCCGAGTGCGCCGCGAAGCGCCCGGGCGGGAGCGTCGAGCCCTCGCGGACCGCGGCGATGGGCGGCACGCGCGTCGCCCTGCGCGCGGGCAGGACGCTGGCGAGCACCGTGACCGAGGTGCCGACGATCATCGACACCGTGACCGTCCGCGTGGCGATCACCGTGCTGGCCTCGGGCAGGTCCACGCCCAGGGCACTCATCAGGGCGATCATGCCCTTGGCGATGCCGATGCCCGCGACGAGCCCGGCCGCCGACGCGGCGAGGCCGATGACGAGGCCCTCGAGGACGACCGAGCGCTTGACCTGCTTGCGCGAGGCGCCGAGCGTCCGCAGCGTGGCGAACTCGCGCGTGCGCTGCGCGACGGTGATCGACAACGTGTTGAAGATGACGAACGCGCCCACGAGCAGCGCGATGCCGCCGAAGCCCAGCAGGACCAGGCGGATGGTCTTCAAGCCGTCGTTGATGTTCTCGGCGCTGTCCTTGGCCGCGACCTTGGAGTCCTTGACCTCGAGGTCGCTGCCGACGAGCGGCTTGATCGCGTTCACGAGCTGCGCGGACGAGGTGCCGTCCTTCGCGGCGACCGAGATCGCGTCGTAGCGCCCCTCGCGGTCGAGCAGGGCCTGGGCGGTCTTGACGTCCCAGGCGGCGATGCTGGCGAAGCCGAGCGAGTCGACGTCGCCGTAGGAGAGCGTGCCGCTGATGCGGAAGGTGTGCTTCTTGCCAAGGGTCGAGACGACGACCGAGTCGCCGACCTCGTAGTGCTTCTTCTGGGCGGTGCCGGCGTCGATCGCGACCTCGCCGGGCCCATGGGGGGCCTTGCCGGTCTTGAGCTTGAACGGGCTGAGGCCCGCGGTGGCGGTGTCGTAGCTGCCGCCGACGCTCTCCATGGCGGCCTTCTTGCCGTCGGAGCCGATGATGTCGGCGACGTTGGCCTCCTGCGGGCTGACCTCGCCGGCTGCCGTCTCGACCTCGGGCAGCGCCCGGACCTTGTCGAGCATGGACGCGGGGATCGTGACCCCGCTGCCGTTGGTGGAGTTCTTGACGATCTCCTTGCCGCTGATGACGGCGTCGGTGTTGGCGGTGGATGCGGTGAACAGCCCGGTGAAGGACTTCAGGGTGGTGTCGGTGAGGATGAAGGTGCCGCTGACCATCGCGACGCCGATGACGACGGCGAGCGCGGTGAGCAGCGCGCGGACCTTGCGGGCCGCGAGGCCCTTGAGCGCGACGGACCTCATCGCTGGGTCACCAGCTCGAGCGCCTCGAGGATCTCGTGGGCGCTGGAGGGGCCGAGGTCGCGGACGATGTGGCCGTCGGCCAGGAAGACGACGCGATCGGCGATCGCCGCGGCGTGGGCGTCGTGGGTGACCATGACGGTGGTCTGGCCGAGCGTGTCGACCGAGTCGCGCAGCAGGGCGAGGATCTCGCCGCTGGTCGTCGAGTCGAGGTTGCCGGTCGGCTCGTCGGCGAACATCACGCTGGGACGCGAGACGAGGGCGCGGGCCACGGCGACGCGCTGCTGCTGGCCGCCGGACAGCTCGGACGGGCGATGGGTGAGGCGCTCGCCGAGGCCGACCTTCTCGATCAGCTCCTCGAGCCACTGCGGGTCCGGCTTGCCGCCGGCGAGCTTCAGCGGCAGCGCGATGTTCTCGGCCGCCGTCAGCATGGGCAGCAGGTTGAAGAACTGGAAGATGAAGCCGATGTGGTCGCGACGCAGCTTGGTCAGCTGGTTGTCGTCCATGCCGGTGATGTCCTCGCCGGCGACCGTGACCTCGCCCGACGTGGGCTGGTCGAGGCCGGCGAGGATGTGCATCAGCGTCGACTTGCCGGAGCCCGAGGGGCCCATGACGGCGGTCAGGCGACCACGCGCGATGTCGAGCGACACGCCGCGCAGCGCGTCGACGGCCGTGTCGCCCTGGCCGTAGCGGCGCACGACGTCGCGCGCCGTGACGACGGCCTCGGGGACTTCTCGATCCAGGCTCTCGGACTGCATGAGGACGGACTGCATGGCGATCCCTTCATGGGGTTTGGGTGACAGCGCCGAGCCTCCCGTCCGAGGGGTCGCGGCGCGCACGGGTCAGCCCGTGTCATGGGGGGCGGTTCGCTGGGAGTCGGCCCGGGCGGCTGACCCCTGGCGCGCGTCAGGCGCGCAGGAAGCGCAGCACCGCCAGGACGCGGCGGTGCTCGTGGCCGGTGGCCGGCAGGCCGAGCTTGGTGAACACGCTCGACACGTACTTCTCGACGCTGCGCAGCGTGATGTTCATCTCCGCGGCGATGGCCTGGTTGGACAGGCCCTCGGCGATCTGCTCGAGCACCTGGCGCTCGCGCTCGGTCAGCGTCTGCAGCGGTCCGTGGTCCTGGGCCCGCGCGAACAGCCCGGTCACCACCTCGGGGTCGAGCGCCGACCCGCCGTCCGCGACGCGCTCCAGAGCGCCGACGAACGCGTCCACGTTCGACACGCGGTCCTTCAGCAGGTAGCCCAGGCCCTCGGGGGTCTCGGCCAGCAGGCGCGTCGCGATCCCGACCTCGACGTGCTGGGAGAGGATGACGATGCCGATCTGCGGGTGGCGCGCGCGGATCTCGTGCGCCGCGCGCAGCCCCTCGTCGGTCTGCGTCGGCGGCATGCGGACGTCGACGATGGCGATGTCGGGCACGTGGGCGTCGACCTCGTCGAGCAGCTCGTCCGCGGAGCCCACCTGCGCCGCCACCTCGATGCCCGCGCGCGACAGGATCGTGGCGATGCCCTCGCGGACGAGGATGCTGTCGTCCGCGATCACGACCCGCACGGCAGCTCCGCGACGACGGTGGTCCCGGCGCCGGGCGGACTGACCACGGTGAGCCGCCCGTCGAGCGCCTCGACGCGGTCGGCCAGGCCGCGCAGCCCCGACCCGCCGGCCTCGTCGGCGCCGCCGACCCCGTCGTCGGCGATCTCGATGATCGCGTTGGGCCCCTCCTGCGAGACGCGCACGGTGGCCGTCCTCGCCTGCGCGTACTTGGCCACGTTGGTCAGCGCCTCGGCGGCCACGAAGTAGGCCGCGAGCTCGACGGGCTCGGGCAGGGACTCGCCGGCGTCGAAGGTGACGGCCGTCGGCACCGGCGAGCGGGCGGCCAGCGAGTCGAGGGCCGCGGCGAGGCCGTGGTTGAGCACGGCGGGGTGGATCCCGCGCGCCAGCTCGCGCAGCTCCGCCAGGGATTCGGCGAGCTCCGAGCTCGCATTGGAGATCAAGGCCTGCGCCGACGGGTCGTCGCCCACGCGCCCCTCCAGGAGGCGCAGCTGCAGCGAGAGCGCGACGAGCCGCTGCTGCGCGCCGTCGTGCAGGTTGCGCTCCAGGCGCCGGCGCTCGGCGTCGCTGGCCGCGACGATGCGCTCGCGCGAGGCCTGGACCTCCGCGAGCCGTGACTGCGCCTCGGCGTGCAGGTGCTCGTTCTCGAGCGCCATGCCCGCTGCGGCGCGGACCGCCTCGACGAGCTCCGGATCGTCGTCGAGCGAGGCGTCGTAGACCAGCGCGGCGAGCTCGGTGCCGTCGCTCTCGACGATCGCGGCGGAGCGATCGTGGGCGATCGGGGGAACCAGCACCGGGCGCCCGTCGGCGTCGGCATAGCCCAGGGACTTGGGCAGTCGGTAGGCGACCACGAGGCTCGGGTCGCCCAGCGTCTTGGCGAGCGCCTCCTGCAGCCCGATCCCGCGGGTGGTCTTGAGGTCGCGGAAGAGGTCGGCCAGGCCCCCGCGGGCCAGCCGCGAGCGCAGCAGGCCGACGAGGAAGGCCGCCGGCACGCTCACGAGCGAGCAGATCGCCAGCCACAGGACGGTCTGCGAGCGCGAGCCGGTCACGATGTCGTTGGTCAGCAGCGCGGCGAAGAGCAGCAGCGCGACGCTGCCGGCGACGCTCGGCAGCAGCGCCCGCCGGCGCGGTTGGGACGCCGCCCTCCATCGCAGGGCGACCACGACCGCGACCGCGACGGAGGCAAGGCCCGCCAGCGAGCGCTGGCCCTTGTCGACGGCGTCGGCGATGTCGGCGTTCGGGAAGGCGGCCAGCAGGTTGCCGTCCTGCTCGTAGAACAGCAGCCAGACCACCTGCAGGACCCACAGAGCAAGCACGAAGGCGCCCACCAGCAGCCAATCGACGCGCGACTCGAGCCGTCCGCCGGTCAGCAGCGTCAGCAGCAGCGCGACGAAGAAGGGCGCCCAGAGCTCCTGCAGGACGATCGCCGCGGTCTGCGCGAGCGGCGGGTCGAACTGGCCGATGATGGCCGAGACGAAGAAGCCGGCACCGGCCGCGGCCATCAGCTGCCCGCTGCGGCTGTCGGGCCGCCGGCGCCACGCGATCAGCCCGCACGCCGCGAAGGATCCGCCGATCAGCCGGTAGATCACCTGCACCGTCTCGACGTGCTCCTCGCCCGGCCAGATGACCGGGACGAGCGCGCCGAACTCCGCGGCGATGGCGAGGGCCCACAGCGCCAGCCAGAAGGCCAGGCCCCGCTCGGGCGCCGCGAAGCGGCCCATGGCCGGGTTGTCGCGGGCCGCGGCGGAGCTCGACCCGAGCGTGCTCGCCGCCACATCCCACCGCGCCAAACGGACCATCCACAGCTCCTGCTCGGCCGGACCGCGGGCCTCCGCGGCCGTGGTCCGGCGTCTCCCTGCTGTTCGATACTAACCGGCGCGTGGGTGGCTCGCGGGCGCCAGGATGGCCAGCGCCACGGCGACGCCGGCCACCGCGGCGAGGCTGGTCTCCAGCGCGGTGGCGCTCGCCAGCAGGCCGACCGCGGCGGGCCCGACCAGGAAGCCCAGGTAGGCGATCGTCGTCACGACCGACACCGCGGCGCCGCGCAGCGCCTCGTCGGCACCGCGGCCGGCGATCGAGAAGAGCACGGGCGCGCAGATCGAGATGCCGGCGCCGGCGGCCACGACGCCCACCAGCGCCAGTCCGGCCACGGGCGCCAGGGCGCCGAGCAGCGTGCCGGCGGCGCCCAGGGCGGCGCCGCCCCGCAGCAGGGTCAGCTCGCTCACGCGCCCGGCGAGCGCGTGGCCGCCCAGGCGCGAGCACGCGGCGGCGCCGGCGAAGAGGGCCGGGGCAAGCGCGCCGAGGGCGGGGGAGGCGTCGAGGTCGGACTCGAGGTGCACGGCGCCCCAGCTCTGCCACGCGTTCTCGACGAAGAAGGCCAGCGCGCACAGCCCGCCCAGGACGAGGAGCAGGCGCGGCACGGGGCGCAGCGACGGGCGCGCCGCCGGTTGCCGGCCGGCGGCGGCGGCGGGCGCGCGCAGCAGGACCGCGGCCGTGGTGGCGACGACGAGGCCGACGAGGACGAGCACGGTCTCCGGCCCGGCGCCCGCGGCCCGCAATCCGCCCGCCGCGAGGCTGCCGCCCACCACGCAGGCCGAGAAGGTCCCGTGGGCCAGGCTGAGCACGGGGCGGTTGGTGGCGGCCTCGGTGCGCACGCCCTCGGCGTTGATGGCGACGTCGACCGCCGCCCGACGTCGCGCCCGAGGACCAGCAGGGCGGCGCACAGGCCCGCGGTCGACGTCGCCAGCCCGGGCAGCGCGGCGGCCCCGGCGAACGCGGCGAGCGTCGCCGGCAGCGCCGGCGCGCCCCAGCGGTCGACGAGCGTCCCGGCCGGGCGCATCGACACCAGGGCGCCGGCGCCGATGCACAGCAGCGCGATCCCGAGCTGGCCGTCGTCGACGCCGGCGTGCGTCTGCACCGCGGGCAGCGTGGCGCCCCACGCGCCCCAGAAGACACCGAAGGCGGCGAAGCCGCCCAGCACCCGTACCCGCCCGGCCACCCGTCCCGCCTACCCGCGCGGGCGGGAGCCGACGCGCGTTGACCTGCGTCGCGGGGTGGTGTAGACCCCGCCTGACGGCATGGCGGCCTTCGACTACTTCCTCAAGCTCGACGGGATCCCCGGCGAGAGCGTCGACGACAAGCACAAGGGCGAGATCGACGTCCTCAGCTGGTCGTGGGGCGAGTCGCAGGAGATCGCGGCGACGCCGGGTGGCGGCTCGGGCGCCGGCAAGGTGGCGATGACCGACCTGCACGTCAGCGCGAACCTCTCGAAGGCCAGCCCGCAGCTCCTGCTGGCGTGCGCGGCGGGGACGCACATCAAGAGCGCGGTCCTCACGGGGCGCAAGGCGGGCAAGGGGCAGACCGAGTTCCTGACCTTCTCGCTCTCGGACGTCCTCGTCAGCGGCTATCAGACCGGTGGGGCGACGGCCGAGGCCCCGCTCGACTCGATCTCCCTGAACTTCTCGAAGATCGAGATGACCTACCGCGAGCAGACGGCCAAGGGCAGCGTCGCCCCGATCCGGGTCGGCTGGGACCGCAAGACCAACAAGGCGTTCTGAGCGCTCCGGGGCCGGCTGCGGGGTCGCCGTACGACGCGGTCCCCTATCCGGGGCACCCGTTCGCCCAGACGCACCCCGATCGCCTGGCGACGCTCGCCACGCTCTTCGGCCTGCGCCCCGCGCCGCCCGCGCGCTGCCGCGTCCTCGAGCTCGGCTGCGGCGACGCCGGCAACCTCGTGCCGATGGCGCTCGCGCTGCCCGGCGCGAGCTTCGTCGGCGTCGACGCCGCGCCGAAGGCCATCGCGCGCGGCCAGGCGCTCGTGGCCGAGCTCGGCCTGGAGAACGTGACGCTCGAGGCGCGGGCGATCGAGGAGCTCTCGCCGCCAGCGGGCGGCTTCGACTACGTCATCGCCCACGGCGTGTACTCGTGGGTGCCGGCGACGGTCCGCGATCGCCTGCTCGCGGTCTGCCGCGAGGCGCTGGACGAGGCCGGCGTGGCCTACGTCAGCTACAACGCCCTGCCCGGCGGGCGCCTGCGCGAGGCGCTGCGCGACATGCTCGTCTTCCACACCGCCGAGCTCACCGACCCGCGCGAGCGCGTCGCGCAGGCGCGGGCCCTGCTGCGCTTCCTGCTCGAGGGCTCGCCGGGAGAGCACGGGCTCGGGGCCCTCATGCGCGGCCAGGCCGAGCGCATGCTCGCGCGCAGCGACGCGACGCTGCTGCACGACGAGCTCGCCGAGGTCAACGACGCCGTCTACTTCCACGAGTTCGCCGCGCACGCCGCCCGCCACGGACTCCAGTACCTCGCCGAGGCGGACTTCTTCGAGATGCAGATCGGCGCCGCCTCCGAGCCGGCCGCCCAGGCGCTGCTCGCCATCGAGGACCCGGTGCGCCGCGAGCAGTACCTCGACTTCCTCAAGGCGCGCATGTTCCGCCAGACCCTGCTCTGCCGCGCCGAGCTCGCGATCGACCGCACGCCGCACCCCGAGGTGCTCGAGGGCCTCGCGGTGTCCACCCAGGCCCAGCCCCAGGGCGACCCCGGCCCCGGCGGCGCGCAGGCCTTCGCGGGACCGACCGGGTCGACGCTGACGACCGACCACCCGCTGGTCGTCGACGCCCTCGAGCGCGCCGCGGGCGCCTGGCCCGCCGCGGTGTGGGTGCGCGACCTGCTCGGCCCGCAGGCGACGCCGGACGACCGCGGCGCGCTGTGCGACGCGCTGCTGCGCAGCTACGCCGCCAACCTCGTGGTGCTCCACGTCGACCCACCGCGACCGACCACGACCCCGGGCGAGGCCCCGCGGGCCAGCGCCCTCGCGCGCCACCAGGCCCGGGCCGGCCAGATGGTGACCAACCTGCGCCACGCCAGCGTGCGCATCGAGGACGACCTCGGCCGCCGGCTCGTCACGCTGCTCGACGGCACCCGCGACCGCGCGGCGCTGGCGGCGCAGCTGCGCACCCACCTCCTCGACCAGGGCCGTCCGGTCCCCGCCGACCTGGCCGACAGCCTCGAGCGCAGCCTGCAGGGCCTCGCGCGCCTGGCCCTGCTCGAGAGCCCGGAACGGGCTGCGCGCGATCCGTAGTTCGCCGTCGCGACGGTGCCGCCGTCCCCCGATGCCATCGACGCGAGGCCGCGCGATGGTTGACGCATGACCACCACCGCGGAGGCAGCGCGGCGGCGCGGTCAGTTGGACGTGAGTCGCGCTGCAGGCTCACTCGATTCAGGGCTCGAGCTCGTCGGCCTGACCAAGCGCTACGGGGACCTGCTGGCGCTCGACGAGTGCAGCATCACGGTCCGCCCGGGGCGGGTCCTGGGGCTCTTGGGTCCCAACGGCGCAGGCAAGACCACGGCGATGCGCTGCGTCTTCGACCTCGTCCGGCCGGACAGCGGCCAGGTGCGCTGGGCCGGTGCGCCGGTCGACCGCACGGCCCGCCTGCGCTTCGGCTACATGCCAGAGGAGCGCGGGCTCTACCCGCACATGCAGGTGCGGGCACAGCTCGAGTACCTCGCTGCACTTTCGGGGCTCGATCGCCGCGACGCCGAGGCCAGCGCCCGGCGGTGGCTCGCGCGGCTCGGTCTCGAGCAGCGCGGCGAGGACCGGGTGGACGCGCTGTCGCACGGCAACCAGCAGCGCGTGCAGCTCGCGGCGGCGCTCGTCCACGACCCGGTCGCCCTCGTCCTCGACGAGCCGTTCGCCGGGCTCGACCCGCTCGGCGTCGACGCCCTGGCCGCGGTCATCGGCGACCTCGCGCGCGACGGCACGGCGGTCATGTTCTCCAGCCATCAGCTCGACCTCGTCGAGGACGTCTGCCAGGACGTCGTCGTCATCGATCACGGGCACGTCGTCATGCAGGGCGAGCTCGAACGCCTGCGCGCGGCGTCCAGCCGGCGCTACCTGGATGTGGGCTTCCGGGGGGTCGACCGCTGGATTCCGGCCGGCGCGCACGCCCGCGTCCTCCTTGCCGAGCCCGGCCACACGCGGCTCGAGCTCGTCGACGGCTTCGACCTGGAGGCGCTCGCGAGGCTCACGCGCTCGGCCGGCGAGGTCACGCGCTTCAGCCTCCAGCCGCCGGCCCTCTCCGACCTGTTCCACGAGGCGCTCCAGCCATGACGCCTGCACGCCGAACCATCGCACTCGTCGCCTGGCGCGAGATCACCGAACGCATGCGCAGTCGCGCGTTCGCGATCGCGACGACCGCGATCATCGCGGTGGTCGTGGCCGGCGTCGTGCTGCCCGGGCTGGGCGACGACACGGTCCGCCTGCGCGTGGGTGTCACCGGTGCCACGCCGGCGGCCCTGCGCGTCTCGCTGCGCGACACCGCGCGTGCCGACCAGGCACGACTCGAGCTGCGCCGCTACGCGACGGTCGCCGCCGGAGAGCGGGCGGTCCGCGACGGGCAGGCCGGCGTGCTCATCGTGAACGGGCAGCGGCTCGTCTGGAAGTCCGAGCCGAGCGTCCGGCTCGCCGCCGTCGTGACGGCGGCCATCCAGCGCGTGCGTGCTGCCGAGCGCGCGGCGGCTCTCGGTCTCAGCCCGGCGCAGGCGAACGCGCTGCTCGCCCCGGCGCCGCTGCCCGCTCACAGCCTGCAGGCGCCCGATCCCGACCGCGATTCCCGCGACGCCATCGCGTTCGTCGGGTTCCTGGTCCTGCTCATGGTCATCCTCTGGTACGGGTCGGCCGTGGCGGAGGGCGTCGCCCAGGAGAAGGGCACCCGTGTCATGGAGCTGCTGCTGTGCCGCGTCCGCCCCCGCGACCTGCTCGCCGGCAAGGTCCTCGGCATCGGCCTCGTCGGCCTCGCCCAGATGCTGCTCGCCCTGGCGGCGGCCGCCGCCGCCATCCTGGCCTTCGACACGCTCGACGTCCCCACCGCCGTCCCGGCGACGCTCGTCGCGGCCGTCGTGTCCTTCGTGCTGGGCTACGCGTTCTGGAGCGTCGCCTTCGCCGCGGTCGGCGCGCTCGTCTCGCGCGTCGAAGACCTTCAGGCCGCGGTCTCGCCGCTGACCTGGACGCTGACGCTCTGCGCCCTGACCGCGATGGTTGCCGCCGACTCTCCCGACGCGTGGTACTCGCGCGTCGCCTCCTTCGTCCCGATGACCGCGCCCTTCGTGATGCCCGTCCGCATCGCGGTCAGCCACGTCGCGACCTGGGAGATCGCCCTCGCGGTGACGATCATGATCGCCAGCACGCTCGCGCTCGTCCGGCTTGCCGGCGCCGTGTACTCCGGCGCGCTCCTGCGCACCGGAGGGCGGCCGCGGCTGCGCGACGTCTGGCACGCCGCGCGCGCCGGATGAGTCACGAAACGACGAGGGAGGCAGCAGACGGGGGATCTTCGCCCCCGGCGGAGAAAGTTTCGATCCGCACGAACGTTTTAATGCTGGCAGCCGAACGCGTTCAAGGAGGACCGCGACCGATGCCCAGCACGTACACGATTCATTACGCCACTCCGTTGTGCTTCGCGCGGACGATGGTGCGCAACGGCCAGCACGGCGTGCACTTCACCTGCTTCCGGCCGCTGCGCTACCGCGCGCCCACGAACGAATGGGAATGCGGGGCGTGTGGCGGGCTCGTCGCCGGCGAGCTCGTCGCCGCTCGCCGATTCGACTGGTGAGCGCGACCACGAAACGCATGTGGCCCCGCCGGAGCGGGGCCACACCGAAGCGCGCAGGGGGGCGAGCGCGCGCCTACTTGATGAAGAGCATCTCCGAGTACTTCGGCAGCGGCCAGAGGTCGTCGGCCACGATGCGCTCCAGACGGTCGGCGACCTCGCGCGTCGACGCCATCGCGGTCACGACGGTGTCGCGCATGTACTTGGCCAGCTCGAGGCCCTCCTCGGCCGGGTGGTGCTCGTTGGCCTTCTCGAGGGCCAGGATCGCGTCGTAGAACCCGCCCACGAGCTCCTGGGTCTCGGCCACGAGTCCGTCGTGGCCGCCCGCCTTGAGGTCGGCCAGGTGCCGGATGGCCGCCGGCAGCAGCATCGTGCGGGCGATCGAGGCGGCGGTCTCGGCCTCGATGTTCACGCGGGTGATGTACTGCTCGACCATCACCTCGAAGCGCGACTCGAGCTCGCGCTCGGAGAGCACCTTGTAGCGCTCGAAGGTGGCGATCGTCTGCTTCTCGACCAGCCACGGCAGCGCGTCGGGCGTCGTGCGCAGGTTCGCCAGGCCGCGCTTCTCGGCCTCGGCGTGCCACGCCTCGTCGTAGTTGTCGCCGTCGAAGCAGACCTGCTTGTTGGCGGCGAAGGTCTCGCGGACGATGTCGACCACGGCCTCGTTGGTGTCCTTGCCCTCGCCGGTGGCCTTCTCGAGCTTGGCGGAGAGCTCCTCGATGGCCTCGGCCACGATGGTGTTGAGCACCGTGTTGGGCAGGGCCAGCGACTGGCTGGAGCCCAGCGCGCGGAACTCGAACTTGTTGCCGGTGAAGGCGAACGGCGAGGTCCGGTTGCGATCGCCGCCGTGCATCGGCAGCGGCGGCAGGACCGGCGTGCCCAGCCCGAGGAACGAGCCCGGCGTCGCCGGGTCGCCCTCGCCGGCCTCGATCGTCTCGAACACCTTGCGCAGCTCGGCGCCCAGGAAGATCGAGATGATCGCCGGCGGCGCCTCGTTGGCGCCCAGGCGGTGGTCCTGGCCGATGCCCGCCACGCTCGCGCGCAGCAGGGCCTGGTGGCGGTTGACCGCGGCGATGACCGCCACGCAGAAGAACAGGAAGGAGATGTTCTCGTGCGGGGTGTCGCCGGGCTCGAGCAGGTTCAGGCCCGAGTCGGTGCCCATCGACCAGTTGTTGTGCTTGCCCGAGCCGTTGACGCCGGCGTAGGGCTTCTCGTGCAGCAGGCAGACCAGCCCGTAGCGACGGGCCACGTTCTGCATGATCTGCATCGTCAGCTGCTGGTGGTCGGCGCCGACGTTGGAGTTCTCGAAGATCGGCGCCAGCTCGTACTGGTTGGGCGCGACCTCGTTGTGGCGCGTCTTGGTCGGCACGCCGAGCTTGGCCAGCTCCTGCTCGGTCTCGAGCATGCACGCGAGGATGCGCTCGGGGATCGAGCCGAAGTAGTGGTCGTCGAGCTCGTGGCCCTTGGGCGGCTTGGCCCCGAACAGCGTGCGGCCCGTGGTGTAGAGGTCGGGGCGCTCGAAGTAGTACTGCTCGTCGATGTAGAAGTACTCCTGCTCGGGCCCGACCGTCGTGAAGACGCGGCTGGCGGCGTCGTCGCCCAGCAGCTTCAGGGCGCCGATGGCCGCCGTCGACAGCGCGTCCATCGAGCGCAGCAGCGGGATCTTCGTGTCGAGCGCCTCGCCGGTCCACGACGCGAACGCGGTCGGGATGCACAGCAGCGCGCCGTTGGGGTTCTCGATGATGAAGGCCGGGGACGTCGGGTCCCACGCGGTGTAGCCGCGCGCCTCGAAGGTCGCGCGCACGCCGCCGGTCGGGAACGAGGACGCGTCCGGCTCGCCCTGGATGAGCTCCTTGCCGGAGAACCCGGCGATCGCGGTGCCGTCGCCCGCGGGCTCGTAGAAGGAGTCGTGCTTCTCGGCCGTCGAGTTCGTCAGCGGCTGGAACCAGTGCGTGAAGTGCGTGGCACCGCGCTCCATGGCCCACTCGCGCATCTCCTTGGCCACCGCGTCGGCCAGCGAAGGGTCGAGCGCCTCGCCGCGGTCCAGCGTCGCCTGCAGCTGCTTGAAGACGTCCTTGGGCAGGCGCTCCTTCTGGACGGCGAGGTTGAAGACGTTCTCGCCGAACGGGTAGCTGCCGGGCTCGGTGAGATCGGGCGCGCCGAGGGCGGCGCCGTTGGCCGTCCATTGCGCCGCGGTGACGTTCTGCTGGCGGGTGCGTGCCATGGGCGTGAGAGGTCCTCCTGATTTTGGCTCTGAGTCGCGTGCGTGGGAATGCAGGACGAGCCTAGTGGCGGCAACGACGCCTTCACCTTATCCAGCCGTCGAAGAATCGGCAGGGGTCGTTCGCCCTCGTGGACGGGGCGCCTCTACCGGATGGCGAATGAGGCAGGTCGATCTTTCGACACCGGGCGAAAGACGCTCCGGCGGGCGACCAACAGACTGCGAGGCGCACTCGACCCAGGAGGATCCATGCGCCGTACCCCAATGACCCGTGCCGTTCTTTTGGGCCTGTTGGCCCTGCTGGTGCTGCCAGCCGCGGCCATGGCCGATACGTTCGATGCAGCCGGCAAGGGGCTGCCCGATTCGGTGGGCATCAACTCGCTCTGGGTGATCGTCGCCGGTTGTTTCGTCATGTTCATGCAGGCGGGCTTCGCCTTCCTGGAGATCGGCTTCTCGCGCGGCAAGAACGCGGGCACCGTCGTCGCCAAGATCCTCACGAACTTCTCGATCGCGGCGATCCTGTACTGGGCCGTGGGCTTCGCCTTCGCCTTCGGCGGTGATCTCGGGCCACGTCATCGGGACACAGCGGCTTCTTCCTGCGCGACTTCGGCGATCCGCAGAAGGCCTTCCCGATCATGGGCCTCTCGGACGCCACCATCGAGTCGAAGTGGTTCTTCCAGTTCGTCTTCTGCGCGGTCTCGCTGGCGATCGTGTGGGGCACGACGCTCGAGCGCATCAAGTTCGGCGTCTACATCATCTACGCCGTCATCTTCAGCGCGCTCATCTACCCGATCGCCTCGGGCTGGGTGTTCGGCGGCGGCTGGCTGCAGGTCAACGTCGGCATGCAGGACTTCGCCGGCTCGACGGCCGTCCACCTGATCGGCGCCACCGGCGCGCTCGCCGCGCTGCTGCTGCTCGGCCCGCGTCGCGGCAAGTACGACCCCGACGGCAAGGCGCGGGCCATCCCGGGCCACAACATGCCGCTCTTCGGGCTCGGCGTGCTCATCCTGTGGCTGGGCTGGTTCGGCTTCAACCCGGGCTCGACGCTCGGCGCCCTCGACGGCCGCTTCACCGAGGTGCTGCTCGTCACCCAGATGGCGGCCTCCGCCGGCGTGCTCGGCGCGCTCCTCACCGCCCGCCTGAAGACGGGGCAGATCGACATCGGCATGGCCGGCAACGGCGCCATCGGCGCGCTCGTCGCCATCACCGCGCCGTCGGGCTACGTCGCGCCGTGGGCCGGCGTGGTCATCGGCTTCATCGCCGGCATCATCGTCCCGCTCGGCGTCTACGCGATCGATCGCAAGCTCGACGACCCGGTCGGCGCCCTCACCGCCCACGGTCTGTGCGGTGTGTGGGGCACGCTGTCGTGCGGCCTGTTCACGCTGCCGTCCCTGGCGGCCTACAACGCCGTCGGCAAGCCCGGCCTGTTCTACTCGGGCTCGTTCCACCAGCTCGGCGCCCAGGCGCTCGGCGTGGTGACGGTGTTCGCGTTCGTCTTCGCGGCCAGCTACGGCACGTTCTGGGTCATCAAGAAGACCTACGGCCTGCGCGTGACCGCCGAGGAGGAGGACGCCGGCCTGGACATCTCCGAGCACGGCATGTACGGCTATCCCGAGCAGTTCATCCCGATCCCTGAGCTCGTGGGCTACGGTGCGGCCCCGCACGTGGCCACGCCAGCAACGGCCGGTGCGACCCCGACCCCGACCACTCATGAGGTGACGGCGTGAAGAAGATCGAGGCCTACATCCGCCACGAGGCGTTCGAGCCGATCCGGATGGAGCTGCTGACCTTGGGCTTTCCCTCGCTGAGCATCAGCGAGGTCAAGGGCTCGGGCCGGCAGAAGGGGATCACCGAGCGCTATCGCGGAGCGGAGCTGACGAACTACCTGCGCCCGAAGGTCAAGCTCGAGTGCGTGGTCGCCGACCGCGACGTGCAGACGATCGTCGACACGATCCTCAAGCACGCGCGGACGGGGGCCGTGGGCGACGGCAAGGTGTTCGTCCTGCCGGTGGAGGAGAGCTACCGCGTCCGGACCGGTGAGTCCGGCGAGGAGGTCCTCCAGGCCCATCCGGAAGCCGCCGCCACGACCTGAGGGAGAGAGAGGGTTCGCGTGCCCGAGGCGGCGGGATCTGAAAGGAAGCCCGCCGCCTCGCGCGGCGGCGCAGGAAGCATCGTCGAGCGGCTGCGCGCCGTTCACCTGGAGATGGTCGACGCCGTCCTGGGCGGCGACGGCCTCGACAAGGTGGCGGCGCTCGCGGCCGACGCCGCGGGCGCGCCCGTGGCGATCGTGATCCCCCGCCTCGGCGCCGCGGTGGCGGCGCCGGCGGCCGGGGAGGAGGATCTCGCGACGCTGAGGCGCTACGTCGCCGATCGCGTCAAGGACCGCCCGGCGCAGGTGCCGCCGACGGTCGCCGCCGAGGTGCCCATCATGTCCGGAGACGACGTCGTCGGCGCCGTCCTCATGCTGACCGGGCCCACGCCGCCGGGCCCCGAGGCGGGCGACTTCCTGCACCTCGCGGCCGTCGCCTCGCTCACCGAGGTCGCCGTCGAGGAGGCCAAGGAGGAGGTCGAGCAGAACCTGCGCGGCTCGTTCCTCGAGGACCTGCGCTCGCGCCCGGACCTCGAGCCCCGCGAGGTCGTGCGCCGCGCGGGGCGCCTCGGCTGCGACCTGTCGCGCGGCGCCGTGGTGCTGTGCGCCGAGCTCACCACCGACCGCCCGCGCCACGTGGTGGCCACCATCGCCGAGGACCACCCCGGCGCGCTGGCCCAGCACATGGACGGGCGCGTGTACGCGCTGCTGCCGGCGGTGGGCGGCGACGACGCGCCCGAGCGCACGCTCGAGCGCGCCCGGCGGCTGGCCGAGCGCCTGCGCCAGCACGGCACCGTCGGCCTGTCGAGCTTCTACGCCGACCCGGCCGAGTTCGGCCGGGCGATCCAGGAGGCCGAGCTCGTGCTCGACGTCCTGCGCCAGTCCGACGCGCCGATCGCCCAGGACATCGGCACGGGCACCTACCGTCTGCTCTTCCGCGTCCTCGCCTCCCATCCCGAGGAGGTGCGCTCGTTCTACGAGGACACGGTGGCGCCCATCGTCCGCTACGACGACCAGTACCGCACCGACCTCGTCGGCACGCTCGAGTCCTACCTCGAGCAGAACTGCAACATGAACGCGACGGCGGCGGCCATCTACGCCCACCGCCACACGGTGGCCTATCGCCTGGAGCGCGTGAAGGAGCTCACGGGCCTCGACCCGATGCTCTCCGAGGACCGCGAGCGCCTGGGCCTGGGGCTCAAGGCCTACCGGATCATCGCGCCGCGGCTGCCGAAGTAGGCCTGCCGCGGCGCGTGGCGGCGCTTCGCGACCAGGGCACCGAGGGAGGGTGGCCGCGAGCGTTCGGGTGGGCGCGTCGGCGGCGGTTTCCGGCGCGCTCGGACTGGTTCGCCGAACCGCGCCCGGGTTCGTCCGGTGCGCGTTTCCGAGCGTCGGCTCGCTTTCCCTCGGTGCCCTGGCCGCGCAGCGCCGCAACGCGGCGCGACAACGCGTCGCTAGGGCACTCAGAAGGGCTTGACGACCAGCAGCAGCGCGAGGACGACGACGGTCAGCGCTGCGAAGGCCAGGATGCGCGCGAGCCAGGCGGCGGCCGCGCTGCGCCGCGGCGCCTGGCCGGGCTCGATGTGGCGGGCGCCGATGGCCGCCGTCCCGGGGGCGGCGTCGGCGGGCTTGCCCTCGCCGGTGCGCCGCGGGCGCCGCGCGCCGAGCACGCGGACGGTCTCGCCGGGGTCGCCCGCGACGGGCTCGGGGCGCTCGCGGGTGGCGACCTCGGTGGCGTCCTCGCTGCCCTCGTCGCCGGCCGATCGGCTGCGGGGCCGTTCGGCGACCTCGGTCGCCGGCTCGCCTGCCGGGGGATCGAAGATGTCGGTGTCGTCCTCGTCGGCCTCGGCGCGCGCGGCGGCCAGGGCCTCGTCCGCGTCCGGGGCCATCACGGCCGTGGCCGGCTCGTCGTCGGCGTCTCCGGCCTGCACCGGCTCGCCGTCGAGCTCGGTGACCCGGCCGCGGCGCACCGCGGCTTCGGCCGCCTCGGCACGCTCGCGCTCGCGCTCGAGGTCGCGGCGCATGGCCTCGGCCTCCGCGCGCGCCGCCCGCAGGCTCCGCCGCGCCTCGGCCGCCTCGGCCTCGAGCTCGGCGACGCGCTCCTCGGCGGCCTGGGCGGCCTCCTCGTCGCGGCCGGCCAGGGCGGCGGCCTGCTCCTCGTCGCGACGGACGAGCTCGGCGGCGTGCTCGCGGCGCAGCTGGGCCAGCTCGTCGTCGAGGCTGGCGGCGTGGCGCGCGTGGTCGTCGCGGGCCATGCGCGCGTCGGCGATCTCGGCCTCGGTCGCCTCGCGCGCCTGGCGCTCGGTGCCGACCGAGGCCAGGGCCGCGGCGGCGGCGGCGCGCGCCTCGTCGGCGGTGCGGCGCAGGGCGTTGGCCTCGCGGGCCAGGCGCACCTCGCGCTCGCCGCTGGTCTCGGCCAGGTCCGGCGCCGGCAGCCCGACGAGCAATTCGCGCCCGACGGCGAGGGCGAAGCTCCCGTCGTCGAGGACCTCGAGCGCCACGGCGTAGCTGGCGCGCCACAGCCCGCCGTCGGGCTCGGCCTGCGCCTCGCTCGCGGCGGCGGGCGCGACCTCGCGCGAGCCGTCGTCGCTCTCGGCCATCAGCCGCGGGACGCCCAGGCGCCGGCGCGTCTCGGCGCGGAAGCGCCCCTCGAGCTCGAGCAGGGCGACCTCGGCGCTGACCGGTTCGACGGTGAAGCGCAGGACCTCGAAGCTCAGCCCGCTGGCGACGGCGCTCATCACTCCTGTGTCGGCTCGACCGGGTCGAGGGCCTGCGTGCGCTGCGGATCCTCCTCGGGCTCGGCCATGACCGGCTCGCGCGGCTCGAGCAGCGGCTCGTCGCGCCGCGCGAAGCGACGCCCCGGCCGCCCGGGATCGGCGTCGACCGCCGCGGCGGCCTCGGCCGCCTCCGCGGCGCTCTCGCGCGCGTCGATGGCGGCGGTGCGCCGGCGGCGCTCGCGGCCGCGGACGTCGACGGTGACCGAGATGCTCGCGGCCCCGAGGATCGCCCCGAGGGCCATGGTCGCGGTCGCGGCGAGGGCCAGCCAGGCGCCGGTGGCGAGGCTCGAGTGGCTGACCACCGGCGGCGGGTCGATGAGCTGCACGAGCACGACGGCGAAGGCGGCGACCGAGATGAGCGGGAGCGCACGGCCCAGGCCGCCGGTGCCGAAGCGCGGCGCCACGGCCAGCAGGCCGCAGACGGCGGCGCCGACCAGCAGCAGATCGAGCGACTCGAAGACCGCCCAGGCATTGCCACCCGGGTCGTACCAACGTATGAACAGACTGACCAACAGCAGGACGGCACCAACGGCAACGAGCCCGGTGCCCGCATCGAAGCGCTCGCGCAAGGGATCCCTCCGGCTTGTTCGGGGTCGATTGGCAGTGAAGCAGACTGACCGGCGCGCCGACGCGCTCGACGGCAGGATTGCAGCGGTCGGGCGGGCTACTGGTCCTCGCGCACGACCCGGCCGGTCTTGGGGTCGACGTGCGCCTGGGCCGGCTTGGCCGACACGTCGACGGTGACCGATCCGGCGGGGGCGCGGTTGCCCGCGAGCGTCGCCTTGGCCTTGCCGTTGAGCCCGGCCGCGACCTGCCACTTGACCGTGTGCGTGCCGGCCTGCACGGCGGTCACGCGCCAGACGAAGCGCCGCGTCTGGCCCGGCGCCAGGCGGCCCAGCGCCCAGGTGTTGGTGTAGGCGGTGTCGCCCCCGCGCGGGCTGGCATCGATGACCCACACGGCGCGCTCGGGGTCGGCCAGGCCGGCCTGCTCGGAGCGCGCGGCGAACGAGTTGACGGTCACCGCGACGTTGGGGACCGTCTTGTCGCCCGTGTTGCGCACGGCGATGACGAAGCGCTCGGGCTTGGCCAGATGCTGCTTGGCCGGGAAGCTCGCTCTGACGACAGCGACCTGGAAGGTCCCCGACGGCTCGTTGGCGTCCTGGCGCTCGCCGCCGCCGCAGCCGGCGACCGCGAGCGCCGCGGCGCTGGCGGCGATCAGGGCGCAACGGCAGGCGAACACGGTCGACCCCTCCACGGCGGCCGGAACGTACCACAGGGTTCCGCGCTCCCACGCCGCTTACTGAACGCGACGGTTCGGGTTTGTCAGGTATCCCGACCTTTGCTTAGAGTGCCCGATGCGCTGCACCCGGAGGGGGGTGCATCGCCTGTGGGTTCCTACAACGAGGTCGAGATGGTTCGTAGCGTCGCCGACCGAGCGTTTCTTCCTACGAAGAACCTGCTCGAAGAAGTCGGGGACATGATGATTCTGACCGGGAAGACGATCCTGTCTGCCCTGCGTCCGCCGTACCCCTACGGCGGCGAGTTCGTCAGCCAGTTCCTCTTCGCGCTGCGGCTGTGCTGGTTCCCGCTGCTCGATCTCGACGGTCGCCTTCGGCTACGGCGCGCCGGGCCTGCAGGCGGCCAACTTCCTCGTCCTCTTCGGCGCGCTGGACCGCCTCGGCGGCTTCTTCGTGCTCGCCTCGATCCGCGAGTTCGCGCCGTTCGTCGACCGCGATCGTGCTCGCCGGCGTGGCCGGCACGGCGATCACGGCCGACCTCGGCGCGCGCAAGATCCGCGAGGAGCTCGACGCGCTGCAGGTGCTCGGCGTCGACCCGGTCAAGAACCTCGTCGTGCCGCGCTTCCTGGCCCTGATGCTCGTCACCGGCCTGTTCGACGTCTACGCGCTGCTCTTCGGCATCTTCGGCGGCATCATCGCGACGCTGGTCAACGGCGCGCCGCTCGGGCCGTTCTGGGCGACCTTCTTCACGAACGCGTCGATCACGGACCTCTGGGGGTCGGTCCTGAAGTGCACGCTGTTCGGCGCGATCATCGCCATCGTCTGCTGTTACAAGGGCATGACCGCCTCGGGCGGCGCCGAGGGCGTCGGCCGCGCCGTCAACCAGGCGGTCGTCATCGCGTTCCTGGGCGTCTTCGCCTTCAACTACGTCTTCACCCAGACGCTGCTGGCCACCCACCCCGAGATCACGGTGATCAGATAGTGGGCGGCTGGCTGGCCATCCCGCGCGACTGGATCTCGAACTTCGGCGAGATCGCGAAGTTCTCCGGGCGCGTCCTGGGCCAGGTCTACGGCCTGCGCGTCTTCCGCTTCTTCGGCGAGGCGCTGCGCCAGGCCGGCATCCTGATCCTCTCCTCGACGCTCGTCATCTGGGGCCTGGTCTTCATCATCGGCCTGCAGTGCGGGATCGAGGGCGCCTACTTCAACCGCTCGGTGGGCGCGCCCGCCTACGCCGGCGTGTTCAGCGCCTGGTGCGACCTGCGCGAGCTCGTGCCCTACGCCTTCGGCTACATGATGGCCGCCAAGGTCGGCACCGGCATCGTGGCCGAGCTCGGCTCGATGCGGATCTCCGACGAGATCGACGCGCTCGAGGTCATGGGCATCGACTCGATGCTCTTCCTGTGCGCCACGCGCCTGCTGGCCGCGTGGATGGTGCTGCCCTTCATGTACATCGCCGCGGTGGGCGCCGGCTTCTTCGCCAGCTACCTGGCGGTGGTCCAGCAGATCGGCGAGGTCTCCAGCGGCGGCTTCTTCCTGATCTTCTGGATGTTCCAGAACCCGCCCGACCTCTTATACAGCGTCATCAAGGGCATGGCCATGGCCACGGTCATCGTGCTCGTCGGGTGCTACTACGGCTACAACGCCGGCGGCGGCCCCGTCGGCGTGGGGACGGCGACGGCGAAGTCGATGGTGCTGAACATCGTGCTCGTGCACCTCATCGGGATGCTCGGCACGCAGCTGTTCTGGGGCGCGAACCCGACGAGCCCCGATCGGAGGCTGAATTCATGGAAGACGAGCGACGGACCGCCGACGAGCACGCGCGAGGAGCCTCTCGAGCGAGGAGGACCTGCGCCGCGACGAGGACGAGCGCCGCGCCACGGCGCAGACCGAGCGCGTGTCGGTGGTCAACGAGCCCCAGCGCTCCGACGACGACGAGTTCCGCTGGCACACCGGCCTCAACCGCCCGACCGGCGTCGCCGACGCGGTCGAGTTCGTCGACGTCCACAAGGCCTTCGGGCGCAACAAGATCCTGCGCGGCCTGAACATGGGCATCCCCGAGGGCAAGATCTCGATGATCCTCGGGCCGTCGGGCACGGGCAAGTCGGTGTGCATCAAGCACATGGTCGGCCTGCTCTACCCCGACGAGGGCGACATCCTCGTCCACGGCGAGTCGGTGCCCAACATGCACGACGACGAGCTGTTCGAGATGCGCAAGAAGTTCGGCGTCCTCTTCCAGGACGGCGCGCTCTTCGGCTCGATGAACCTGCTCGACAACGTCGCCTTCCCGCTGCGCCAGCACACCGACAAGGGCGAGGACGAGATCCTCGAGATCGTCAACCGCCGCCTGACGCGAGGTCGGCCTGCAGGACGCCGGGCGACAAGATGCCCAACGAGCTCTCGGGCGGCATGCGCAAGCGCGCCGGCTTCGCGCGGGCGCTGGTGCTCGACCCCGACATCGTGCTCTTCGACGAGCCCGACTCGGGCCTGGACCCCGTCCGCACCGCGCTGCTGTGCGAGCTCATCCAGGAGATCCACGAGGAGAACGGCGGCGCCTACGTCGTGATCACCCACGACA
Organism: uncultured Actinomycetes bacterium; assembly: GCA_963816845.1. GTDB lineage: Bacteria > Actinomycetota > Thermoleophilia > Solirubrobacterales > Solirubrobacteraceae > JAOPZW01. The sequence goes on from CAWFMR010000015.1 coordinate 42,790, forward strand.
TCATGAGCGCGCGCCGCGTGGCCGAGCACATCTCGGTGCTGTGGAAGGGCCGGATCGTGGAGTCCGGGCCGGCCGAGGAGCTCTTCAACTCCGACAACGCCTTCGTGCGCCAGTTCCTGTCGGGCGAGTCGCAGGGGCCGCTGGGCATGGAATAGCTCTAACACGCGCCTAACACGGCCCCGGCAGGATGCGCGGCGCCGACGCACCGGAAAACCACACGCACCTCTCTCTCATCACCAGCCCCGAGCCAACAGCCCGCCAGGCATCCGTCATGCGGAAGGGTCGCGCGTGAACCCGGCCCGCGGCGCGGCGCTGGGCGCACTCGTCCTCGCCGTCGCCGTGGTCGCCGTGCTGCTGCTCCGCGGGCGACGGCGGGAGCACCTACAAGCTGCGCTTCGAGAACGCCGGCCAGCTCGTCAAGGACGACGACGTGCAGGTCGGCGGCCGGCGGATCGGCTCGATCCGCAAGATCACGCTCACCGACGACAACCAGGCCGAGATCACGATCTCGGTCGCAGGACGGCTACGCGCCGCTGCACGAGGGGACGACGGCGATCATCCGGGCGACCTCGCTGTCGGGCATCGCCAACCGCTACATCGCGCTGACGCCGGGCCCGAACTCCAACCCCAAGCTGTCCGAGGACGGCGCGACGCTCGGGACCGACAAGACGACGTCGATCGTCGACCTCGACCAGCTCTTCAACACGCTCGACCCGAAGACGCGCGCGGCGCTGCAGCAGGTCATCCAGGGCAACGCGCACGTGGTACGACAACCGCGGCACGCAGGCCAACGCGGCGACCAAGTACTTCAACCCGGCGCTGAGCGCCTCGCGCCGGCTGGTCAACGAGGTCGTCGCCGACCAGCAGACGCTCAACGCCTTCCTGCGCAACGCCGCCCGGACGACGGGTGCCCTCGCCTCGCGCCGCGTCGACCTCGCGAACCTCGTCTCCAACGCGAACACGACCGCGGCCGCGATCGGCGACGAGAACACGTCGTTCAACCAGGCGCTGGCGCTGCTGCCCGGCACGCTGCGCAAGGCCAACACGACGTTCGTCAACCTGCGCGCGACGCTCGACGACCTCGACGTGCTCGTGGCCGCGTCCAAGCCGGCGACGAAGGACCTCGCGCCGTTTCCTGAGCCAGCTGCGCCCGCTCGTGCAGGAAGCGCGCCCGACGATCTCCGACCTCAACACGCTCGTCCACCGCAGCGGCCCGAACAACGACCTCACCGACCTGCTGGGCAAGGCGCCGGCGCTCGCGAGAGGCCGCCAAGCCGTCCTTCGCGAACTCGATCGCGGCGCTGCAGCAGGCCACGCCGGTCATCAAGTTCATCCGGCCCTACACGCCGGACTTCGTCGGCTGGCTGCGCGACTTCGGCGCAGGGCAGCGCGAACTACGACGCCAACGGCCACTTCGCGCGCATCCGCCGATCTTCAACGCCTACTCGTTCAACCAGAACACGAGTCAGCTGACGCCGATTCCCGCCCAGCCAGCGCCTGGCCGGGCTGCAGACCGGCCAGGTCCGGCGCTGCCCCGGCGCGGCGTCGCAGGCGCCGGTGGACGGCTCGGCGCCCTACCGCGACACCGACGGCACCCTGGACTGCGACCCCAGCCTCGTGCCCCCCGGCCCATGAAGCGCCTCCTCGCCATCGCCAGCGTGCTCGTCGCGGCCGCGGTGCTGCTGGTCTTCGGCACCGGCGCGAGCGACGACAGCGGCGCCTACCGCGTGCGCGCGATCTTCATGAACGCCGTTCTCGGTCATCCCGGGCGAGGACGTGAAGATCGCCGGGGTCAAGGTCGGCAAGATCGAGTCGCTCGACGTCACGCCCGACCACAAGGCCGCCGTCGTGCTGCGCATCGACCGCCCCGGCTTCGACGACTTCCGCCAGGACGCCGAGTGCACGATCCGCCCGCAGTCGCTCATCGGCGAGAAGTTCGTCGAGTGCACGCCCACCCAGCCGCGGCCCGAGAACGCCCAGCCGGCGCCGAAGCTGCGCAAGATCCAGCGCGGGGCCGGCAAGGGCCAGTACCTGCTGCCGGTCACCCAGACGTCGAAGCCGGTCGACCTCGACCTCGTCAACAACACGCTGCGCCTGCCCTACCGCGAGCGCCTGACCATCATCATCAACGAGCTGGGCACCGGCCTGGCCGGGCGCGGCGGCGACCTGCGCCTGGCGATCAGGAACGCCGATCCGGCGCTCAAGGAGACCGACAAGGTCCTGCGGATCCTCGCCGACCAGAACCGCACGCTGGCCAACCTGGCCCGCGACAGCGACGTGATCCTCGCCCCGCTGGCCCGCGACCGGGCGAGGGTGGCCAGCTTCGTCACGCAGGCCAAGATCACGAGCCAGGCCACGGCCGAGCGCTCGAACGCCCTCGAGCAGAACATCGCCAAGCTGCCGGCCTTCCTGCGCGAGCTGACGCCCACCATGCAGAGCCTGGGCGCGTTCGCCGATCAGGCGACGCCGGTCTTCACCGACCTCGGCAAGGAGGCGCCCTCGATCAACCGCTTCATCGAGGAGCTCGGGCCGTTCTCCACGGCAGGGATCCCGGCCTTCCAGTCCCTGGGCGCCGCCGCCGACGTCGGCGGTCCTGCGCTGACCAAGAGCAAGCCGATCATCACCGACGTCGGTCAGCTCGCCGCGAACGCGAAGCCGCTGACCAACAACCTCGCGTCGCTGCTCACCTCGCTGAAGAACACCGGCGGGATCGAGCGCCTGATGGACTACCTCTTCTACCAAGTGGGCGCGATCAACGGCTTCGATTCCTACGGCCACTACCTGCGCGCCGGTCTCATCCTCAACGCCTGCTCGCAGTACGCGATCGCGAGCTCGCCCGACTGCCTGGCGACGTTCGGCAGCGGCAGCGGCACCGGCGCACGCGCGGCGAGCGCCGAACGCGTCCCGGGCTACGCCGACACGCGCCGGTCCGACTCGTTGCGCCAGCTCGACGCCTATTTCCACGGCAGGTCGCTGCAACTGCCCACGCAGAGCGCGTCCAAGGACCGCGCGGCCGCCGAAGGCGACGGCTTCGAAGGCGGCGGTACCCGCGCCGGCGGCGACGACGTCCGCTCCGTCGGCGACGGCGCCCCCGGCCGCGAGCCAGGCCCAGGGCTCGGATCCGTCGCAGTCGCTGCTCGACTACCTGCTGGGGAGCGACGGCTGATGCGCCGCGGCTCGGCCTCCATCGCCGCCAACCCGGTGCTCATCGGCGCCGCGACGACGCTCGTGGTCATCGTCGCCGTCTTCCTGGCCTACAACGCGAACTCGGGCCTGCCGTTCGTCCCCACCTACGAGCTCAAGACGCGGGTCCCGAACGCGGCCAACCTCGTCAAGGGCAACGACGTGCGCATCGGCGGCACGCGCGTCGGCGCGGTGACCGACATCACCCCGGTCACGGCCAAGGACGGCTCGGTCACCGCCGATGCTCACGCTCAAGCTCGAGACCACCGTCAAGCCGCTGCCGGTCGACTCGACCGTGCTCATCCGCCCGCGCTCGGCGCTGGGCCTCAAGTACGTCGAGATCACGAGAGGGACGTCGAGCCAGGGCTTCGAGGACGGGGCGACGATCCCGCTGCGCAACGCACGGCCGCAGCCGGTCGAGCTCGACGAGGTTCTCAGCACGTTCGACGCGAAGACCCGCGCGGCCTCGCAGAGCAACCTGACCGAGTTCGGCAACGCCTTCGCCGGCCGGGGGGCCGACCTCAACCGGGCGATCGAGGAGCTCAACCCGCTGCTGATCAACCTCGTGCCGGTCATGCAGAACCTCTCGGACCCACGGACTCGCGCCGCGCGCCTGGTGCGCGCCCTCGGGCGGACCGCGTCGATCGTCGCACCGGCGGCCGAGACGCAGGCGGCGCTGTTCGGCAACCTCGACACCACCTTCCGCGCCCTCGCCAACGTCGCCCGCCCGTTCCTGCAGGACTCGATCAGCGGCGGGCCGCCCGTGCTCGACGAGGCGATCAAGGACTTCCCGCAGCAGCGGCCGTTCCTGGACAACAGCGCGGCCCTCTTCCACGAGCTGCAGCCGGGGGTCCAGGCGCTGTCGACGGCGGCGCCGGACCTGGCCGACGCGCTCGCGATCGGCACGCCGACGCTCAAGCGCTCGGTGGCGTTCAACAAGAGCCTCGTGCCCGCCTTCGAGGCGCTCGAGCGCTTCGCCGATGACCCGCTCGTCACCCTCGGCGTTCAGGACCTCAACAGCACCGTGACCATCCTGGCGCCGACGATCGCCCACCTGACGCCGGTCCAGACGGTCTGCAACTACGCGACCCTGTGGTTCCGCAACGTGTCCAGCCTGCTCAGCGTCGGCGACAAGAACGGCACCAGCCAGCGCTTCATCATCATCGCCACGCCGCAGGGGCCCAACAACGAGGGCGGCCCCTCGTCGGCGCCCGCCAACGGCGGCGTCCCGGGCAAGCAGGACAACTACCTGCACAGCAACCCGTATCCCAACACCGCCTCGCCGGGCCAGCCGAAGGAGTGCGAGGCCGGCAACGAGCCCTTCCTCGTCGGCAAGCAGGTCATCGGCAACGTGCCCGGGACCCAGTCCGCAACCACCGAGAAGACGACGCGGCAGCGCTGATGCTCGGACGTCGCACATCCGACGACGAGCGCGTGCCGCGCAAGGACCGCACGGGCGCGAGCCCCTTCGCGGTCGGCCTCGTGGTGCTCGTCGTGGCGTGCATCGGGGTCTTCTTCGGCTTCACCAAGCACATCCCGTTCACGCACGGCTTCCGGGTCAAGGCGGTCTTCCAGTCGGCCAACTCGATCCGCAAGAACTCCCCGGTGCGCATCGCCGGCGTCAACGTCGGCAAGGTCACCAAGATCGAGGGCAAGCCCGGCACCGACGCCGCCGTCGTGACGATGGAGATCGACGGCAAGGGCCTGCCGATCCACAAGGACGCCGTGATGAAGATCCGCCCGCGGATCTTCCTCGAGGGCAACTTCTTCGTCGACGTCTCGCCGGGCACGCCGTCGGCGCCGACCATCGACGACGGCGACACCATCCCGATCACCCAGACGGCGACCCCGGTGCAGTTCGACCAGGTGCTGACCACGTTCCAGAGCGACACGCGGACGGCGCTGCAGAAGACGCTCGAGGGCCTGGGCACCGGCCTCACCTACAAGCCGCCGAAGGCGCAGGATCTCGACGCCGCCCCCAGCGCTCGCGGCGAGAGCGCGGCCCAGTCGCTGAACGACGCCATTCGCTACGGCCCGCGCTCGCTGCGTGGCACCGCGATCGTCGCCGACGCCTTCCTGGGCACCGAGGACCACGACCTGTCACGGCTCATCGCCGGGCTCAACCGGACCACCGAGGGCCTGGGGCGCAACGAGCAGCAGCTGAAGGACCTGGTCACGAACTTCAACAGGACCGTGGCGGCCACCGCGTCGGAGGCGGTCGACCTGCGTGCCTCGATCCGCCTGCTGGGGCCGACGCTCGCGAACGCCAACAGCGCCCTGGACGCGCTGAACGCCTCGTTCCCGAACACGCGCGCCTTCGCACGCGAGATCCTGCCCGGGGTCAACCAGACGGCCGCCACCATCGACGCCGCGTTCCCGTGGGTCGCGCAGGCACGCAAGCTGCTCGGGCCTGACGAGCTGCAGGGCGTCGTGAGCGAGCTGAGCCCGGCCACGGAAGACCTGGCCAAGGTCGTCGACGCGACCCTGCAACTGCTGCCGCAGGCCGATCTGGCGGCCAAGTGCGTGTCGCGGGTCGTGCTGCCGACCGGCGACGTGAAGATCGACGACGGCCCGCTCTCGACCGGCGCGGAGAACTACAAGGAGTTCTGGTACACGATGGTCGGCCTCGCCGGCGAGGGCCAGAACTTCGACGGCAACGGCCCGTACGTCCGCTTCCAGCCCGGCGGCGGCGACCAGACGGTGTCGATGGGCCAATCGGGCGACATCCCCGACAAGATCTTCGCCAACGCGATCGCGCCGCCGCTGGGGACGCGGCCCGCCTACCCGGGCAAGCGCCCGCCGTACAACTCCACCTTCCCCTGTTACAAGAACCCGCTGCCCAACCTCAACGGCGCTCCCACGGGGCCGCCCGACGGCGGCGGCGCCGCGACGCGCGCCAAGACGACGAGCGCGATCGCCCGCCAGGCGGCGCGTGAGGCGACACAGTCGAGCGCGGCCGGCGTCAAGCCCGCGGCGCTGTCGCAGGTCGTCTCCAGCCTGAACCCCTTCGGCTCGGAGCGGACGCGATGAAGCGGGCGATCCGCAAGCACGCACGCGACTTCGCCTTCGTCATCGGCCTCGTGCTGGCGGCACTGCTCGTGGGCGGCTACATCCTCTCCAACCAGCGCTTCTACCTGCCCAAGTGGGTCCCGGTCCTGGGCTCGGACTTCGTCGACTACAAGGCCCAGTTCTCCACCGCGCAGTCGGTGACGCCGGGGCAGGGCCAGACGGTCCAGGTCGCGGGCGTGGACGTCGGCGACATCACCAAGGTGGACCTCGTCGACGGGCGCGCGGTCGTGACGATGAAGATCCGGCGCAAGTACACGCCGATCTACAAGAACGCCACGGCGCTGCTGCGCCCCAAGACCGGCCTGAACGACATGGTCATCGAGCTCGACCCGGGCACGCCCACGGCGGGCGAGGCGCCGACGGGCTTCACCGTCCCGGTCGACCAGACGCTGCCCAACGTCAACTTCGACGAGATCCTGTCCTCGCTGGACACGGACACGCGCAGCTACCTGCAGCTGCTTCTCGGCGCCGCGGGCGAGGGGCTCGACGGCCAGGGCAAGGCGCTGTCGGCCACGCTGAAGCGCTTCGAGCCGACCGCGCGCTACACCGCCAGGCTCAACGGCGCGCTGGCCGTGCGCGAGCGCAACATCCGCCGCTCGATCCACAACTTCCGCCTGCTCTCGCAGGCGCTGGGCGCCAAGGGCGACGACCTGGCGGCCCTGGTGGACTCGTCCAGCCGGGTGTTCAGGGCGTTCGCCGCCCAGGACGCGAACCTGCGCGCGTCGCTGCAGGAGCTCCCGGGTGCCCTGCAGGCCACGAACACCACGTTGGCGAAGGTGACCGAGCTGGGCGACGTGCTCGGGCCGACGCTCGGCGCGCTGCGGCCCGGCGCCCGCGCCCTCGGGCCCGCGCTGGTGCAGACGCGGCCGTTCCTCAATCAGACGACGCCGATCATCCAGAATCAGCTGCGGCCGTTCGCTCGCGCGGCGCTGCCGGTCGTCAAGGTCCTGCGCCCGGCGGCCAGCAACCTGGCTGTCGTCACGCCCAAGCTGACCACCTCGGTCAAGGTGCTCAACTACCTGCTCAACGAGCTGGCCTACAACCCGCCGGGCAAGGAGGAGGGCTACCTCTTCTGGTCGTCCTGGGCCAGCCACGCCGGGGCGACCATCTTCGCCACCCAGGACGCGCATGGGCCGATCCGCCACGGCCTGGTGTTGGCGTCCTGCTCCACGCTGCAGGTGCTCCAGCAGCTCAGCGGCCCGGTCCCGCAGCTGGGCACGCTCGGGAGCCTGCTCAACGCGCCCGACCCGGCGACGGTGTGCCCGACGACGAGCCAGGCCGGCGCGGCGCCGACGCAGCGCAGCCAGGGGAGGAGCCGCTAGATGCAGAAGCAGGCTCCCAGCCTCGGTCGCATCCTGGTCATGGCGGGCTTCGCGCTCTCCTGCTTCGGGCTGCTGCTCTTCCTGTGGCTCGCCTTCGGCGGCCCGATCCCGCTGCAGCCGAAGGGCTACCGCTTCACCGTGGCCTTCAAGGAGGCCGGCACCCTGTCGCCCGAGGCCGACGTGCGGATCTCCGGCGTCTCGGTCGGCAAGGTCAAGGTCATCCATGCCGACAAGCAGACGGGCTCCTCCGACGCGACGATCCAGCTCGACACCGCCTACGCGCCGATCCCCAAGGACACGAAGGCGATCCTGCGCCAGAAGACGCTGCTGGGCGAGACCTACGTCGAGCTCACGCCGGGATCCAAGAGCGCCGGCACGATTCCCGAGGGCGGGCGCCTGCCGGCCGGCTCGGTGTCGCCCACCGTCGAGCTCGACGAGATCTTCCGCGCCTTCGATCCCAAGACGCGTGCAGCGTTCCAGACCTGGATGCAGCAGCTCGCGCTGGCGTCCCTGGGCCGCGGGCGCGACATCTCCGACGCCCTGGGCAACCTGGCGCCGTTCGCCGAGGACACCACGACGCTGCTGAAGGTCCTCAACGCCCAGCACACCGATGTGCAGGGCGTGGTGCGCGACACCGGCGCGGTGTTCGAAGCGCTCAGCGAGCGTGACGGCCAGCTGCGCTCGCTGATCGACAACTCCAACCGCGTCTTCGCGACCACCGCCGCGCGCAACCGGGAGCTCGAGGCGACCTTCCGCGCGCTGCCGACCTTCCAGCGCGAGTCGAAGCTCACCCTGGCGCGCCTGACGCAGTTCGCCAAGGACACGAACCCGCTCGTGACCCAGCTGCGGCCCGCCGCGCGCCAGCTGTCGCCCACGCTGCAGGACCTCTCCAAGCTCGCCCCCGACCTCAACGCTCTCTTCCACAACCTCAACCCGCTGTTCGACGTCGCCAAGGCCGGGCTGCCCGCGACCGAGGCCTTCCTCGACGAGCTGCACCCGCTGCTCGCCAACTTCGACGCGCCGTTGCGCCAGCTCAACCCGCCGCTCCTCGGCCTGGGCCAGTACAACAACGAGATCAGCTCCTTCTTCGCCAACGTCACGGCCGCCACCCAGGCCACGACGCAGGAGGGCAACGCGCGCGTGCACTACCTGCGCACGACCAACCCGGTCAACCCCGAGAACCTGGCCGTCTATCCGGTCCGGATAGGGACCAACCGGCCCAACCCGTACACCTTCCCGGACGCGTTCAAGAACCTGGCCAAGGGGCTGCTCTCCTACGAGACGCGCCAGTGCGCCTCGGGCCCGGTGCCGACGCTCGTGACGCAGCCGCAGCTCGGCCTGCCCATCGATCCGCTCTCACTGATCCCGGCCGACCTGGCCGCCAACATCCAGAAGTTCTTCTTCGGGCCCACGGCTCCCAACGGGGCCGTCGCGGCGCCGGCGTGCACGCAGCAGGGCAAGTTCCCGTTCGGCGGCCAGGTCACCCAGTACCCGCACGTCAACGCGGCGACCGGGCCGGTGGCGCGGTCGGCGCCGACGCCTCGGCGCACCCCCTAGGCGATGGCGTACGACTCCGCTCAGGCGCGGGTGGAGCTCCTCGACGAGGTGGGCGACGCCACGGACGACCTCGCCGAGGCGCTGGCCGCCCTGGGCGAGGCCTTCGAGGCGCTCGACGACTACAACGGCGAGCGCCTGGAGGAGCAGCTCTTCCGCCCGGTCCAGATGGCCTACGGGCGCGCCCGGCGCACCCACAGCGAGTTCGCCGGCCGCCACGGCCTGCCCAACCGCTCCTTCGCCCCGGCGCCCCCGGGCCACCCCTCCCAGGGCGTCAAGGGCTTCATCGACGCCGCGGTGGCGGCCGTCGGCCGCGCGGACGCCCGCCTCTCACAGCTGCAGGACTCGATGCGCCCCGTCGAGGTCGGCGATGGCGAGCTGCGCGCCGGCCTCTCGGAGGTGCGGCGCCTGATCGCCGAGGTGCCGCGCCGCGCGAGCGAGCTCGTGCGCGGGCTGGGGCGGTAGTCGTCCGCGCGGTGTTGCGGCGCGACGGACGGCTCATCGAGGGAAGGAAGTGAGCGCGGGGTCGCGGACGCGTTTAACCTGTGGGCCATGTGCCGCAACATCCGCCCGCTGTACAACTTCGAGCCCCCCGCCACGCACGACGAGGTCCATGACGCTGCGCTGCAGTTCGTGCGCAAGGTCAGCGGCTTCACCAAGCCCGCCAAGGCCAACGAGGAGGCCTTCGAGCTCGCGGTCCAGGAGATCTCGGCCGCGACGACGCGCCTGCTCGACGCGCTCGTGACCAACGCGCCGCCCAAGGACCGCGAGGTCGAGGCGGCCAAGCGCCGCGCCCGCTCGGCCGAGCGCTACGCCGCGTAGCGGCACGCTCGCAGCCGGGACGCGGTCCGGCAGGTATCAGGCGAGGGGCCTCGTGGCTCCTTGCCTGTCATGGACCGGCACCGGCGAGCGTGGGTGGGCCACGTCGCGGCGATCGCCGCGGCGTCGATGCTCGCCGGTGCTTCGGTCCCGAGCTCGGCCTCGGCCGCCGGCGACCACGGCCCGCTCACCTGCCTCGACGGCTACGTCTGGCGCCAGGCCACGCCGCGCGACCACGTGTGCGTCACGCCCGAGGTCCGGGCGCAGACGGCGCAGGACAACCGGCTCGCGCCCAGCCGCGCCAGCGCGACGCCGACCACGTTCGGGCCCGGATCTCTGCGGCCCAGGCTATGTCTGGCGCGAGGCGGTCCCGGGCGACCACGTCTGCGTGACCCCGGCGACCTGGCAGCAGGTCCACGACGACAACCTCACGGCCGGCGCCCGCCGCAACGCGCTGAGGGTGAAGGTCGGCGGTCACGCCGCCACCCGGACCTACTGGGTCCACGCCGACGGCATCAACGTGGGGCTCGCGCGCGTCGCGCTGTTCTGGCCCGGCCGGACCAGGCCCGCGCTGTCGTGGCCCGTGGTCGCGCACCGCAGCGCGAAGGGACCCGGCGGAGAGCTCTCGTTCGACACGCGGCTCCCCGTATGCGCCGCTCATCCCGACGCGATCGTCCGCGTGCGCGACCCCTCGTCGCTGCGCTGGTCCTCGTCGCGCCGGATCGCGACGGGCTGCACGAGCCCGTAGCTGCGCCCGACGTCCTAGGTCCAATGGCCCGTGGTGGCCGGGCGCGGGCCGGCGTAGCGTGGCCGTCATGCACGCCATCCGCCTGCACGCCTTCGGCCCGGCCGCGAACCTGCGCTACGAGGAGGTCGACGATCCGCGGCCTGGACCCGGGCAGGCGCGCATCGCCGTGGCGGCCTCCGGCGTGCACCTGATCGACACCGTCCTGCGCGCCGGCCGGCCGATGGGCCCGCTCGCGCTCCCCGAGCTGCCCACGATCCCGGGCCGCGAGGTCGCGGGCGTCGTCGACGCCGTCGGGCCGCAGGTCGACGAGCAGTGGGTGGGCCGGCGGGTGGTCGCCCATCTGGGGCCGGCGAGCGGCGGCTACGCCGAGCTGGCCGTGCGCGAGACCGAGGCCCTGCACGCGCTGCCCGACGGCCTGGCCGACGACGCCGCGGTGGCCATGATCGGCACCGGGCGCACCGCGCTCGCGATCCTCGAGGTCGCCGCGCTCACGGCGGACGACGTCGTCCTCGTCACCGCCGCGGCGGGCGGCCTGGGCAGCCTGCTCGTCCAGGCGGCGCGCCACGCCGGCGCGACCGTGGTCGGCGTCGCCGGCGGCCCGGCGAAGGTGCAGCGCGTAGCGCAGCTCGGGGCCACGGTCGCCGTCGACTACTCCGCGCCGGACTGGAGCGACGCGGTGCGCGAGGCGCTCGACGGGCGCGAGGTCACGGTTGCCCTCGACGGCGTCGGCGGCGCCCTCGGCCGCGGCGCCCTGGAGCTGCTCGGCGCCGGCGGCCGGCTCGTCCTCTTCGGCTTCTCGTCGGGCGAGCCGACCGAGCTCTCGGCCGGCGACCTCTTCGCGCGCGGGATCACCGCCTCGGCCGCGATCGGCGCGCGGATCGCGCAGCGCCCCGGCGGGCTGCGCGACCTCGAGGAGCAGGCGCTCGCGGCCGCCGCCGACGGGCGCCTCGTCCCGGTGGTCCAGCGCTTCGCGCTCGCGCAGGCGGCAGCCGCGCACGAGGCGATCGAGGGCCGCGCCACCGTCGGCAAGACGGTGCTCGTGCCCTGAGCGTCTTCGGCCGGTCAGCAGGAGGGCGAGAGTACGGGCAGCACCAGTGGAGATCGCCGACCGGGCCGCCAGCATGGATCCGACGATGCAGACCTACCTCTCACTCGGAGCCTTCTACGCCGCCGTTCGTCGTCGCGCCACCTCGCGCGAGCGCGACGTCGGGCTGTGGTGGCGCGCCCTCGGCCCCCTCGCGCGCACCTATCGCGCGGCCTACGTCGAGGCCACCGGGGAGCTCTACGTGATGCAGCACGAGGGCATGCGCGGCGGCGGCCAGGTGCAGGTGCTCGGGCGCTTCGACTCGTTCGCCGAGCTGCACCGCCTGATCGCCGGGTGGGAGGACGTCTGCGGCGAGCCCGGCTCGATCGACTGGCTCACCGCGCGCCTCGGCCGCGTGCTCGCCGCCGCCTGATCAGTCGCCGGCCACCTGGCGCAGCTTCTCGCGGTCGATGACGAGGTCGATCGCGGCGATCCGCCCGCCCACCACGGTGAAGCCGACGACGGCGGCGGGGCGCTTGGCGGGGCCCAGGTACAGGCCCGCCCCGCCGTTGACGATCGCCGGATGGGCGAGCGGCGCGAAGCGCGGGGCCCGGGTCAGCAGCTCGCGCGCCACCGCCGGCGCGCCCACCGCGGGCGGCCGGGCGTGCGGGCCGCGCCCGGCGTCGACGCGGAAGACGACGTCGGGGTCGAGCACCTCGAGCAGCGCGTCGAAGTCGCCGGCGCGCGCGGCGGCGAGGAAGGCGGTGACGACCTCGCGCTGGCGGGCGAGGTCGGGATCGGGCGACGGCGCGGCGCCGCGCACCCGGCGCCGCGCGCGGCTGGCGAGCTGGCGCGCGGCCGCGGGCGTGCGGTCGACGATCGCCGCGACCTCCTCGAACGGCACGCCGAACATGTCGTGCAGGACGAAGGCCAGGCGCTCGGCGGGGGACAGCGTGTCGAGGACGACGAGCAGCGCGAGCCCGACCGAGTCGGCCAGCTCGGCCTGGTGGGCCGGGTCGGCGTCCTCGTCGGTGCTGAGGATCGGCTCGGGCAGCCACGTGCCCACGAAGTCCTCGCGCCGTGCCCGGCGCGCGCGCAGCATGTCCAGGCACACGCGGGCGACGACCGTCGTCAGCCAGCCGCCGAGGTTGGCGACGGCGTCGGCGTCGGAGCGGCGCAGGCGCAGCCACGCCTCCTGGACGGCGTCCTCGGCCTCGCTGCGCGAGCCGAGCATCCGGTAGGCGACCGCGCGCAGGTGCGCCCGGTGCTCTTCGAACTGCTCGGCCTGTCGCTGGTCTGAGGGCACGGTCACATCCTCTCGTCGGGGTCCGTCATAGCAGTGACGAACCGGCCGCGGCCGGTGTGACCGCGCCCCCCAACCGCAGACCAGGAGAACCCCGTGCACGCGATCGAAGTCGAAGGGCTGACCAAGACCTACCCGGGCGGCGTCGCCGCCGTGAAACCCCTGCACTTCGACGTCGCGCCCGGAGAGGTGTTCGGACTGCTGGGCCCCAACGGAGCGGGCAAGTCGACCACCGTCGGGATGCTCACGACGACGGTCGCGCCGACGGCCGGGACGGCGCGCCTGGCCGGCTTCGACGTCGCGCGCCAGTCGCTCGCCGCCCGCCGCGCGAGCAGCGTCGTCTTCCAGGAGCCGGTGGTCGACAGCACGCTCACCGGCCGCGCGAGCCTCGAGCTCCACGCGCGCCTGTGGGGCGTGGCGCGGACCAAGGGCGACGCGCGGATCGCCGAGCTCGTCGACGCGCTCGGCCTGGGCGCGCTCGTCGACCGGCCGGTGGGCACCTACAGCGGCGGCGAGCGCCGGCGCCTGGAGATCGCCCGCGCCCTGGTCTCGGAGCCGCGCGTGCTCTTCCTCGACGAGCCGACCGTCGGCCTGGACCCGCGCATCCGCCACGAGCTGCTCGACGTGATCGCCGGGCTGCGCGAGCGCAGCGAGATGACGATCCTGCTCACGACGCACTACCTCGACGAGGCCCAGCGCCTGTGCGACCGCGTCGCGATCATGAACCGCGGCGAGATCGCCGCGCTCGACGCGCCCGGCGCGCTGCTGGCCGGGCTCGGCGGCGAGATCCTCGAGATGCGCCTCGACGGCGACGCGGAGGCGGCGCTCGCCACGCTGCGCGCCCACGGCATCGCGACGGCCGACGTCTTCACCGTCGGCTCGACCATGACGCTCCCGCTGCGCCGCACCAGCGCCGCCGAGGCCATCGCCGCGATCCACGCCACCGACGTGCGCGCGTCGGGCATCACGACCCGCACGCCGACGCTCGACGACGTCTACCTGCGCCTCACCGGCAACCCCATGGCCGAGGCGGCCTGAACCGAAATCCGAAAGGACCCATCCCATGTCCACTTCCGCCGCGCTCGTGCCGCTCGCCCAGCGGCGCGCCGCGCTCACCGCCCGCAACCCGCGCCAGATCGCGATCCCGCTGCTCACGCCGATCCTCTTCGTCGTCGTCATCGCCCCGGCGCTGACGACGGCGCTGGGCGGCCTGCACACCAAGCTCGACTACACCGCCTTCGTCTCGATCGGCGCGGTCGGCCTGCTCGTGCCCCTCACGACGGTCTTCGCCGGCCTCAGCGTGATCATCGACCGCGTCAGCGGCGCTCAGCGCGAGCTGCTCGCCGCCCCGATCCCGCGCGCGCTGCTCGTGCTGGGCAACCTGGCGGTCGCGCTCGTGCTCAGCGCGCTGCAGGTCGCCGTCCTCGTCGCGGTCGCCGCGCTGCGCGGCGCCGACTTCCACGTCAGCGCGACGGGGATCGCCTGGTTCGTGGGCGCAGCCGCTCGGCTTCGCGGTCCTCATGTACGGCGTCGCCGAGACGATGGCCAGCCGCATCCCCAACCAGGAGGAGTACATCGGCGCCACGCCGGTGGTGGCCATCCTGCCGTGGTTCTTCGCCGGAGCGCTGTTCCCCATCAGCGCGCTGCCCGGCGCTCTGACCGCCTTCGCCAAGGTCCTGCCCCTGACCCATGCGATGGCGCTCATGCGCTACGGGCTCGTCGACCCGCACGGGACGGGGCTGCACGACATCTGGGGCATGAGCAACCCGACCACGGAGGCGTGGCTGAGCCTGGCCGTCGTCGTGCTCTTCGCCGCGGCGCTCCTCGCGCTGGCGGTGCGCTCCTTCACGCGCGCCGCGCTGCGCTGATCGCGCAACCAGCACTCTCCGCCGCCCGCCGCGGGTACCCTGCCGGTCGAGATGAGGCTGTCGGGTCTGCTGCGGGCGGTCATGGGGGCCGCCGCTCGGCGGCCACTGCTGGTCGGGCTGGCCGTCGGCCTGCTGGCGCTGGCCGGCGGCGTCCTCGCGCTGCGCCTGCAGCCGACGGCGGCGACCGACACGCTCGTCGGCCGCGGCAGCGCCAGCTTCGCCGCCACCGAGCGCCTGCACCAGCGCTTCGGCGACGAGGCGGTCTACGTGCTGGTGCGCGAACCCGTCACGCAGCTGACCCTGACCTCCGACATCCTGCGCGTGCAGGGGCTCGAGGGCTGCATCTCGGGCAACGCGCCCAAGGGCCAGGTGCCGCCCGGCGGCAAGGACGGCCCGTGCGCGCAGCTGGCGGCCAGCAAGCCGGCGAAGGTCGTCTTCGGGCCCGGCACCTTCCTCAACGAGGCCATCGGGCAGATCCAGGATCAGTTCAACGCCGAGTCCACCGCCCGGGCGGCGCAGGCCAAGCGGGCGGCCACCGCCGCGCGGGCCCTGGCCCGCGCCCAGCACAAGAGCCCGGCGCAGGTGCGCAAGTACGGCGAGCAGGCCAAGCAGCTCGTCGCAGGCCGAGTTCGCCAAGAACGTCATCGCCCTGGCGCTGAAGTACGGGATCCGCTCGGCGCCCCAGCTCAACGACCCGGCCTTCGTCTCGAAGATCGTCTTCGACGACACCAAGGGGCCGGGCGTGCCCAAGGGGCGCTTCGCCTACATCTTCCCCAACAAGAGCAGCGCCCTGATCCAGGTCCGCTTCCGCTCGGACCTCAGCGAGGGCGAGCGCGACCGCGCGATCGGGCTCGTGCGCCGGGCCGTCGCCATGCCCGAGTGGAAGCTGCCCAACGGCAAGGGCACCTACGTCGTGACCGGCGCGCCCGTCGTCGTCTCCGACCTCACGCGCTCGATCAGTCACTCGCTCATCGCGCTGCTCATCGCGGCGCTCGTGGTCATGGCCGTCACGCTGGCGCTGGTCTTCCGCGCGCGGCTGCGGCTGCTGCCGCTCGTCGTCGCCCTGGCCGCCGCCGGGCTGACCTTCGGCGCGCTCTCGCTGGCCGGAGCTTCGCTGACCATGGCCTCGATCGCGGTGCTGCCGGTGCTGATCGGGCTCGCCGTCGACTACGCCATCCAGCTGCAGGCGCGTGTGCAGGAGGCGCAGGCCGCCGGGGCCGGGATCGAGGCGGCGGTGCAGCGCACGGCCATGCGGGGCGCCCCGACCGTGGCCACCGCGGCGGCGGCGACGGCGGCCGGCTTCCTCGTGCTCGCGCTCTCGCCGGTGCCGATGGTGCGCGGCTTCGGGCTGCTGCTGGTGGCGGGCATCGCGCTCGCGCTGGGCTGCGCGCTGACGCTGGGCGTGGCCGCGCTCGCCGGCTCGGCGCGGCTCGGACGCAGGAAGCCGGCGCTCGAGGCATTCGCGCCGGCGTGGCGCGGCGCGGGCGAGCTGATCGCCGCCAACCGCGCGGCGCTCGCGCTGCGCCGCCGCGGCGCCGCGGCCGGGCGCGGCGCGCTGCGCCTGGCCACCGCCCATCCGGGCCGCGTGGTGCTCGTCGCGCTCGTCATCGCCCTCGCCGGCTGGGGCCTCGAGACGCAGACGCGGGTGGAGTCCGACCTGACCAAGCTCGTGCCCCAGAACGGGGCGATCCGCGACCTGCAGGCGCTGCAGCGCTCGACCGACGTGGGGGGCGAGATCGACGTCGTGGTCTCGGGCGGGCGCGTCACCGATCCGGCCGTCGTCAACTGGATGACGAGCTACCAGGCGGCGGTCCTCAAGCGCTTCGGCTACTCGGCCAAGCGCGGCTGCGGCAAGGCCGAGCTGTGTCCCGCCTTCTCGCTGCCCGACCTCTTCCAGGGCGGCCAGAACACCACCCGCCAGCAGATCGAGGGACTGCTCGACGCGGTGCCGGCCTACTTCTCGCAGGGCGTCATCACGGCCGACCGGCGCACGGCCACGATGGCCTTCGGGATCCGCCTCATGCCGCTCGACCGCCAGGAGCAGGTCATCGCCGCCATGCGCGACCGCCTGCATCCGCCGGCCGGGATCGACGCCGAGCTGGCCGGGCTGCCGGTGCTCGCGGCCGAGGCCAACGCGGCCGTGTCGTCGCCGTGGCGGCGGCTCGTGACGCTGCTGGCCGGTCTGGCCGCCGTCGCGCTCGTGCTCCTCGTCGCCTTCCGCGCGTGGCAGCGCGCCTTCGTGCCGCTGCTGCCGATCGCGCTCGCCACGGGGTGGTCGGCGCTCGTGCTCTTCGCGCTGCGGATCCCGCTGAACCCGATGTCGGTGGTCCTCGGGGCGCTCGTGATCGCCATCTCCACCGAGTTCAGCGTGCTGCTGGCCGAGCGCTACCGCGCCGAGCGCATCGCCGGCCACGAGCCCGGCGAGGCGCTCCAGCGCACGTACCGGTCGACCGGCGCCGCGGTGCTGGCCTCGGGCACCACGGCGATCGCCGGCTTCGCCGTGCTCGTCGTCTCGGACATCAAGATGCTGCGCGACTTCGGCTTCGTGACGGTGGTCGACCTCACCGTCGCCCTGCTCGGCGTGATGGTCGTGCTGCCGGCGGTGCTCCTGCTGGCCGAGCAGGGGCGGCTGCGGCTGCGGGTGCCGAGGGTGGGCGGGCGCCGCATCGACGCGCAGCGCGCCCCGACCGGGTGAGCGCGCCGAGGCCTCCGCGCCTGCCCGGCGGCGCCCACCGCTACGGGTGGTTCGTCGCCGTCGTCGGCGTGGCGCTCATCGCCTACGCGTCGCTCAACACCCTGCGCACCGACAGCGTGGGCTCGCAGGGCCTGAAGATCGGCGCGAAGGTGCCGCCCTTCGCCGCGCCGCTGGCGCTGGGCACCATCGAGGGCGACGTCAACGTCGCGCGCAAGGCCAACCAGGGCTCGGCGGGCCGGCGGCCGGCGTGCTCGGTCCGCGGGCCGCAGATCCTCAACTCGTGCCAGCTGGCCGAGGGCGGCCCGTTCGTGCTCGCCTTCCTGGCCACGCGCGGAACGCAGTGCACACGCGAGCTCGACCGCCTGGCGCGCGTCCGGGCGCGCCATCCGCGCGTGCAGGTGGCCGCCGTCTCGATCCGCGGCGATCGCGACGACCTGCGCGCGCTCGTGCGCCGGCACGGCTGGCGCTTCCCCGTCGCCTGGGACCGCGACGGCATCCTGGCCAACCTGTTCGGGGTCGCCGTCTGCCCGCAGCTCACCTACGCGCTGCCCGGCGGCGTCGTCCAGGCCACGAGCGTGGGCGAGCTCGACGACGCGGGGCTCGACCGCCGCTTCGTCGCGCTCGAGCGCGAGGCACGCGGGATGACCGGGCCGTGACCGGCCCGGACCCGGCGCTCGAGGAGGGCTGGGTCGACCGCGAGCTGGCGCTCGAGTTCCCCGAGCTGCGGCTGGTGTCGGTCGTCGCGCCGGCCCCCGGGCGGCGCACGCCGAGCGCGTTGCGCGAGCGCCTGGCGCTGCTGGCCGATCGCTTCCACGGCGCCCGCGCGCTGACCCTGCGCCGCGAGCCGGTCCCGCACGCCTACCGCGTCTTCTTCCGCCACGTCGGCCTCGATCCCGACGCGCAGCGCACGCCGGTCGAGGCCGCGGCGCTCGAGCGTCTCGTCCGCGGCGGCTTCGCCTCGCGCGGGCCGCTGGACGACGCCCTGCTCGTCGCGGTCGTCGAGACCGGTGTCCCGGTGTGGGCGCTCGACGACGCGCGACTCGACGGGCCGCTGGGGCTGCGCGGCGCGCGCCCGGGCGAGCGGCTGGGGGAGGGCGAGTACGCGGCCGACCTCGTGCCGGGGCGCATCGTCGTCGCCGACGCCGGCGGCCCGGTGGCGGTGCTCTTCGGCGAGATCGCGGCCAGCCGCCGCCCCGCGCGCGACAGCGCGCGCCTGCGGCTCTTCGCCGTCGCGGTCCCCGGGGTGCCTGCGCTGCACGTCGAGGAGGCCCTGTTCGGGTGCGTGGAGGCGCTTTCGGACGCCGGTGGCGCCCGGTAGACTCGCGCGCATGCTCGACGTCCGCGACGTCCGCAGCATCGCTGACGAACGCGCCGCGCGCGGTCAGCTGCGCGGGCAGATCGCGGCGCTCGAGGCCCAGCTCTCCGACGCGGTGCGTCAGCGCCTTCCCGGACGGCGGCGTCCACAGCGCGATACCCGCCCCCGGCGGCCCGCGCGCGCTCACGCTGGGCGAGCTCGAGCGCATTCGCGACGGGCTCGCCGACCGCGTGGCGCAGGCCCGCGCGGTGCTCGACGAGCGCGGCGAGCGCCAGGAGGCCAGCCGCGTGCTGCTCGAGCGCATGCTGCTCGAGCCCGGCCGCTACAAGTTCGTGCGCGTCGCCAACCGCGACCTCGGCGAGGGCGGCTGCGGCGTGTGGCACGTGCGTCCGCGCCTGGGGCTCATCGGCATGTTGATGGGCTGGTGGCAGGTCAAGCTGTCGTCCGGCTGTCCCTTAGCCTCCTGACATGGGCCGTCGCTCACGGAAGCGCGGGGTGACCGCGCCGGCGCCGCCGCCCGTGGTCGAGCGTCCACGGCCGCGGCCCGCTGCGCCCGGTCCGCGCGCCCGGATGGCCGACGCCCCCAAGGCGCCGTGGTCGCCCTTCCCGCTCACCGAGCTGGTCGTCCTGCTCTCGATGGCGCTCATCGTCGGCGGCGTGCTGACCGACGGCGGACGCCGCGGCGCCCTGCTGGGCTGTGGCTTCGCGCTCGTCAGCCTCGCGGGCCTGGAGCTGGCGCTCCGCGAGCACTTCGCGGGCTACCGCTCGCACTCGACGCTGCTGGCCGGGGCCAGCGCGATCGTCGTCGACGCGCCGCTGTTCCTGTGGACCGGCCTGCCGCAGGTCGCCCTGCTCGCCATCGGCATCGGCGTCTTCGTCCTCGTGCTGACGCGCCTGCGCCGCGCCTTCCGCGCGCGGTCGGGCGGGATGGGGTTCCGCGCATGACCGAGCTGCCGACGCCCGAGCCGCGCCGCATGCGCCTGCTCGGGCTGCACCACGTCACGATGATCTGCAGCGATCTGCAAAGCACCACGGCCTTCTATCGCGACCTGCTCGGCCTCGCCCTCGTGCGCGAGACCGTCAACGACGACGACCCGGACGCGCGCCACTTCTGGTTCGGCGACGGGCACGGGACGGCGGGCACGCTGCTGTCCTTCATGGAGTACCCGCAGATGGAGCCCGGGAAGGTGGGCGTGGGCTCCGTGCACCACGTGGCCCTGGCGGTGGCCACCGTCGACGAGCTCGACGCCTGGCGCGACTACCTGCGCTCGCGCTCGGTGGACTGCACCGACGTGTTCGACCGCGGCGGCCTGCGGTCGATCTACCTGCGCGATCCCGACGGGAACATCGTCGAGATCGCCACGGCCTCGGGCTGACCGACCCGCCTGCAAGAGGCGTCCCGGTCAGCCCGCTGCCGTGGCGCTCCTCTCAGGCCACCCCGACGAGGACCGGCGTCAGACTCTCCGCGCGCTCCGGCGCGAGCTGTGGTGCACCGCTCGTTCCCAGCATCTGCGCGAGTGCATGACGCTGGCGATCGGTCATCGAGCCGACGGTCTTGTTCTCCGACATCGGGATGCACTGGAGGAACTTGCGGCTGCGCGTGTGACCCCATCGGCGCTGACTCGTGAGCAGGTCGGAGACCGTCATGCTCTCCGCCTCCCACGGGGCGCCCAGGATCACGTCAGCCGCGGTGATCTCCCCGATGGCCACGCGGCGCTTGAGCTCCGCGCGGGCGAGCCGAACGGCGTTCGCCCGCTCGAGTGCCTGCATGTGCTGCGGCCCCCGGCCAGGGGACATCCTCGCTTCTGCGTTCATTGATCCTCCCTGCTCCCCCTCCCTCAAGGGGGAACCTCTCCTTGGTTGAACGTGCGTGTGCAGCGCAACGGCAGCGGGGCCCTCGCGTGAGGTTCACGACCGGCTGGGCCCGATCTCCCGATACCGTCTCGGACCCGGTCTGAAGCTCTCTCCCCGCGGCGTCTCGCCGACAGCGCGGGAAGCTACGCCACGACGCGCGGATCGGTCAACGCGAATGTCCGTCCAAGACTCGCAAAGAGCATCCTTTTTCTTGACCACTCCGACTTGTGAAGAATTGGACAAGCCGGCGGCCCGTAGGAGGCCGCCCGTTCAGTCGGCGACGGGGCCCGGAAGCGGGCCGTGCTCGGCCTCGAAGGACGCCTTGACCGAGGCGAAGGCGTCGAGCGCGCGCTCGAGCGTGGGCGTGTCGTGCGTCGCCATGACGCTCGTGCGCAGCAGCGCGCCGCCCGGCGGGACGGCGGGGTGCAGCGCCGTGTTGACGAACACGCCGGCGTCGTAGAGGGCCTTCCAGAGCAGGCCGGCCTTCCAGTCGTCCTCGACCAGGACGGGCACGATCGGGGTGACGAGGTCGCCGTGGCGCACGACCTTGAAGCCGCGCTCGACGAGGCCGTCGCTCCAGCAGGCGCGCGTTGGCGAGGACGCTGGCCATGAGCTCGCGGCCCTCGGCCGAGCGCACGATCCGCAGCGCGGCCTGGGCGGCCCCGACGGCGGCCGGCACCGCCGAGGCGGTGAAGAGGAAGGCGCGGCTCTGGACGCGCAGGAACTCGATGACGTCGGCCGGGCCGGCGATGAAGCCGCCGCAGCTGGCCAGCGACTTCGAGAACGTGCCCATGCGCAGGTCGACGCGGTCCTCGACGCCGAAGTGCTCGGACGCGCCCGGCGCCGCGCGCGCCGAGCACGCCGGCGCCGTGGGCCTCGTCGACCATCAGGCGCGCGCCGAAGCGCTCGCACAGGTCGCAGATCTCGGGCAGCGGGGGGACGTCGCCCTCCATCGAGAACACGCCGTCGACGACCACGAGCACGCCGCCGCCGTCGTTGGCGGCGCGCTCGAGCATGCGCTCGAGCTTGTCCATGCGGTTGTGGCGGAAGGCGCGCAGCTTGGCGCGGCTGAGCAGGCAGCCGTCGAGGATCGACGCGTGGTCGCCGGAGTCGGCGACGACGGTGTCGCTGGGGCCGAGGATCGTCCCCAGCGTGCCGACGTTGGCCTGGTGGCCGGTGGTGAAGACGATCGCGTCCTCGGTCCCCATGCCAGTCGGCGATCTCCTCCTCGAGCTCGAGGTGCAGCGCTGTCGTGCCGTTGAGCAGGCGCGAGCCCGGTCAGGCCCGTGCCGTAGCGCTCGAGCGCGTCGCGCGCGCCCTGGATGACGCGCTCGTCGCCGGTGAGCCCGAGGTAGTTGTTGGAGCCCAGCATGATCCGCGCGGCGCCCTCCATCTCGACGACCGGGCGCGCCGGTCCCTCGACGGTGCGGAAGTAGGGGACGATGTCGGCCTCGCGCGCGGCGCGCAGCAGGGCCACGCGCTCGTTGTCGCGGGCCTTGGCGAAGACGTCGATCGAGGTCTCGGGCATGTAGGGTGCGCCGCCGTGTCCGTGGACGTGAGGCCGGTGGAGGGTCGCAAGGAGCTGCGCGAGTTCATCGAGCTCCCGTACCGGCTGCACTCTACCTCGCCGTACTGGGTCCCCCCGCTGCGCATCGAGCGCCGGCTGTTCCTCAGCCGCCGCCAGAACGCCTTCTTCAAGCACGGCGACGCGCAGCTGTTCTGCGCGTGGCGCGACGGGCGCGTCGTCGGGCGCATCAGCGCCCAGGTCGACCACGCGTTCAACGCCTACCAGGACAACCGCTGGGGGATGTTCGGCTTCCTCGAGTTCGAGGACGACCCCGAGGTCCTGCCGGCGCTGCTCGCCGCGGCCGAGGGCTGGCTGCGCGAGCGCGGGCGCGACCTGATGATCGGGCCGATGGACTTCGGCGATGAACGACGAGAACGGCGTCCTGATCGAGGGCTACGACCGCGAGCCGATGATCAAGCAGCCCTGGCACCCGCCCTACTACGCGACACGCTGCGAGGAGGCCGGGCTCGAGAAGGCCATGGACCTGTTGATGTGGGAGCTCGACATCTCCGACCGCGAGAAGATCCTCCCGGTCGTCTTCGAGCTGGCCGAGCAGGTCGAGCCCAAGCACGGCGTGCAGATCCGCAAGATGACGCGCCGCTCGCTGCGGCGCGACATGGACCGCTTCGCCGACGTCTACAACTCGGCCTGGTCGCGAGAACTGGGGCTTCTCGCCGTACTCCAAGGAGGACCTCGACTACTACGCGCAGGAGCTGCAGCTCGTCTTCGACGCGCCCTGGTTCATGGTGGCCGAGAAGGACGGCGAGACCGTCGCCGTCGCCATCACCGTGCCCGACATCAACCAGGTGCTGCGCAAGATGAACGGGCGCCTGCTGCCCTTCGGCTGGTGGCACTTCCTGCGCCGGCGCAAGATCATCGACCGCTGCCGCGTCGGCTTCCTGGGCGTCAAGCCCGAGTACCAGCACACCGGCGTGGCCGCCGCGCTCTACGTCGAGCACTTCGACATGGCCGAGACGGACCCGCGTCAAGTGGGGCGAGATGGGCTGGATCCTCGAGACCAACCGCGCCATGAACCGCGGGATGGAGGCGATGAACGGCCGCAAGGTCAAGACCTACCGCGTCTTCCAGCGCACGCTGGACTAGGCCCTGGTCTATCGCGGCGTCGGGCGCCGCGGCTATCATCGCCCCGGATGGAGGCAGAGAACGAGCCCGACGGCGTCGAAGAGGTCGACGCCGTCCCGGTCCTGGCCGACGAGGCACGAGCGCTGCAGCGCGCAGACGCCCCCGCCGGCGCGGTCGTGGTCAAGCAGGCCGCGGCGGTCGCCGCGACGTCCTTCGCCGCCGGGGTGGTCACCGTCGCCGCCGTGCGCGGAGCGCGGGCCGTCCGCGCCCGGCGCCGCTCGCGCCGCAGGGCCAACCAGCTGGCGCCGGTGCTCGCGACGCGCTCGTTCCTGATCGACGTGCACCTGCTCGGCTCGCGGGACTAGGCTCCGCCGCTGGCCGCGCGTTCGCGGTGCTGCGCGGCGTCGTCCGCCTGCGCGTGGGCACTGCGCGATCGGCCGAACCGACCCGGATTACCGTCGGAAACCGACGAAACCCGGGACGGTCGCGCCCGCCGCAGGCGCGAACGGCTCACTCCCTTCCCTCGGTGATGCTGTTCAGGCCGCCGCCAGCCCCGCGCGGTCAGGCCCGCGCCACCAGCACCGCGAAGCGCCCGTCGCGCCACAGGCAGCCCGCATCGGCGAACCCCGCGCGCGCAGCCACGCGAGCTGGTCCTCGACCGTCGCGCACAGGTCATGGCCCATGCGCTCGGCGGCCGCCGCCCACTCGGCCTCGGTGGCGCCCAGGGCGCGCGCGGCGCGCTCGTGGCGCTCGACGTAGACCGCGTCGAGCCACGGGGTCTCGCCCGGCCGACCTGCTCGGCGTTGACGAACAGGCCGCCCGGCGCGAGGGCCGCGCGCACGCGGGCGAAGAGGTCGCGCTTGCCGGGGTCGTCGAGGTGGTGGATCGCCAGCGCCGACACGATCGCGTCCCACGGGCCTTCGGGCAGCGGGTCGGCGAGGTCGCCCACGACGTAGGACGCGCGCTCGCCGAGGCGCTCGCGTGCCTGGGCGAGCATCGCGCCGGCGCCGTCGAGCAGCGTCAGCCGCGCCGCCGGGAAGGCCTCGGCGACGAAGCCGGCGAGCAGGCCCGTGCCGGCGCCGAGGTCGAGCACGCGCCCCGGTGGGCGCCCGGACAGGCCCACGGCCTCGACGGCGGCCGCGTAGAAGGCGTCGAAGCACGGCAGCAGGCGCCGGCGCTCGGCGTCGTAGCCCTCGGCATGGGCCTCGAAGGCCGCGCGCGCGGCGTCGGTCATCGCGGCGGCCCGGTCGAGCCGCGCACCACGAGCTCGGCCGGCAGGACGATCGGCCGCCGGGGGCGCCCGCCGCCCATGCGCTCCTCGAGCAGCCCGAAGGCGGTGGCGCCGAGCAACTCGGCATCGAGCGCCACGGTGGTCAGCGCCGGATCGAGCACGCGCGCGAAGTCCATGTCGTCGAAGCCGATGACCGAGAGGTCGCGCGGGATGCGCAGGCCGCGCTCGCGGGCGGCCAGGTAGAGCCCCGCGGCGACGATGTCGTCGTCGCAGAACACCGCCGTGGGCTGCTCGTCGAGCAGCGGGCCCGCCGCGTCGCGGGCGTCGTCGATGGTGATCTGGGTCACCGCGCGCGGCAGCGCGTCGGGGTCGAGGCCGGCCCCGCTCAGCACCCGCCGGCGGGCGTCCTCGCGCAGATGGAAGGTGGGGGCGTCGAAGTCCGCGGCCAGATGGCCGATGCGGCGATGGCCGAGCTCGAGCAGGTGCTCGAAGGCGGCCGCGGCGCCGCCCTCGGAGTCGAAGCGCACCGACGAGCGCCGCGGGGCCCGGCTCTCGATGAGGACGACCTGCTCGTCGGCCGACAGGCCCTCGGGCGGCATCACCTCGAAGAGGAGGTAGCCGTCGACCGGGCCGGCGCGCAGCGCCTCGAACGATTGCTCCTCCCAGCGGCGGTCGTTGCCGGTGTCGACCAGCGCCACCGTGTAGCCCGCGTCGTGGGCCGCGCGCTGAGCGCCGCGCAGGACGCGCGCGAAGAACGGGTTGGTCACGTCGGGCACCAGCAGCGCGACCGCCCGTGAGCTCCCCAGGCGCAGCGCCTGCGCCGCGACGTTGGGCCGGTAGCCGAGCTCGCGCGCCACGCGGCGGACCTTCTCCTGCGTGGCTGCCGACACCCGCCCGCGGCCCTTGCCCGAGAACACGAGCGAGACCGTGGACTGCGACACGCCGGCGCGCTGCGCCACGTCGACGCTCGTCACGCGGGTGTTGGCGGCGGAGGCGATGGCGGACATGCAACCACGCCGGAGGGCGCCGTGGGGTGGGAAGCAGCGTCCGCGCGCCGCGTCCTCGTTGTGTGACGAGGTTGACGGAACGATCCGTCATACGTAGTATGCTCATACGTATGACTGGTATTGCCACAGGCCTCGCTGCGCTCGCCGCCGCCGCTGTGCTCGCCGTCGGGGCCGCTCTCGCACCCGGCGCCGACCACTCCGCGCCGCGCACGGCCATCGTCATCGACGCTCCCGCCGCGCGCGACGGCCGCGCGCTCCTCGACCCCCGCCTGCGTGCCATCGATGCCGACGTGCGCCTGCCGCGCGACGCCGCCGAGGCCCGCACCGACGTGCGCTACTTCGCCGCCCAGGGCTACGACCGCATCGTCGTCGCCGGCCCGCGCTCGACCGCCGCCGCGCACGGCGCCGCGATCGTCGCGGTCGCCGACCTGCCCGCCGCGCTGGCCGCCGCTACGCGCTGAGCACCAGTGCGCTGAGCTCGCGCGCGGTCAGCCAGGCCGCGAAGTCGGCCTGCGGCAGCGCGCGCGAGAACGAGTAACCCTGGGCGTGGTCGCAGCCCATCGCGGTCAGCCGGGCCCGTACGTCCGGGGACTCGACGCCCTCGGCCACGACGCGCAGCCCGAGGCTGCGGGCCAGGTCGATCGTGCAGCGCACGATGGCGGCGTCGCGGGCATCGGTCGCCATCGTCGTGACGAACGAGCGGTCGATCTTGACCTCCTTGACCGGGAGGCGCTTGAGGTAGTCCATCGACGAGAAGCCGGTCCCGAAGTCGTCGACCGCGATCTCGACGCCCAGCTCGTGCAGGCGGGCGAGGATCGGCAGCGCCCGCGCGGGGTCGGCGACGACCATGCTCTCGGTGATCTCGAGCACGAGCCGGTTCGTCGGGACAGCCCAGCGATGGCACATCGCCTCGATGCGGTCGGGCAGGTCGCGCTCGATGAGCGTGCGCGCCGACAGGTTGACCGCGACGCCGATGTCGAGACCCTGCGCGCGCCAGGTGCCCATCTGGCGCAGCGCGTGATCGAGCACGTAGTTGGTCAGCGGGACGATGAGGCCGGTGTGCTCGGCCAGCGGGATGAACTCGTCCGGCGGCAGCCAGCCGTGCACGGGGTGCGCCCAGCGCAGCAGCACCTCGGCCCCCGACACCGCATTGGTGCGCAGGTCGACCTTGGGCTGGTAGTGCAGCACGAACTCCTCGCGCTCGAGCGCCGTGCGCAGGTCGCCGGCCAGGGCCAGGCGCTGCACGCTGTTGCCGTCGAGCTCGGGGACGTAGCGCTCGACCCCGGTGCGCCCCTCCTTGGCCTGGTACATGGCGACGTCGGCGCGCTGCATGAGCACGTCGACGTCCTGGCCGTGCTCGGGGAAGGAGGCGATGCCGACGCTGGCGCCGAGCTCCAGGCGCACGCCGGCGACGTCGAAGTGCTCGGCGATGGCGCGCCGCACGGCGGCCGCGACGGCGACGCCGGCGGCCGGCGTCTCGACCGCGCGCAGGAGGATCGCGAACTCGTCGCCGCCCAGGCGCGCGACGGTGTCGTCCTCGCCGCAGCAGGCCCGAGAGGCGCTCGCCCACCTGGCGCAGCACCTCGTCGCCGTAGTGGTGGCCGAGGGTGTCGTTGATCTCCTTGAAGCGATCGAGGTCGAGCAGCATGACCGCGACGTGGGTCCCGGTGCGCCCGGCGCCCGCGATCGCGTGCTGGGTGCGCGTGCGGAAGAGGACGCGGTTGGGCAGACCGGTCAGCGCGTCGTGCAGGGCGAGGCGCTCGGCGATGAGCGCCTGGCGGCCGGCACGCTGGACGGCGATCATGGGCAGGGCCAGCAGCGGCAGCAGGACCGGCGCCGAGTCGAGCGCGAGGACGGCGAGCGGCGCGAGGCCCAGCAGGATGCCCTCGGTGGCCGACTGGCGGATGAGCTCGGAGGAGATCTGGTCGCGCAGGCGGGTGCCGGACGTCATCGCGATGGCACCGGCCACAAGGCCGGTGTTGACGACGAAGAAGACGAGCGCGGCGGCGAGGATGGCCGGGACGTCGGAGGCGCTGAAGTCCTGGTGGTGGGGCAGGACGCCCGCGGCGACGAGGACTGCGCCGGCGGCCGCGATGGCCAGCACGTACTGCGCCACGTTGAAGGCGCTGCGCGAGGGGCGCTTGCGATCGATGACGTCGCTGAGCGCGGAGGCGGCGGCCACCGCGATGGCGGCGGCGGCCAGGCCGGAGGAGAGCAGCAGTGCGAAGGTGAAGGTGGTCGACGGAGCGACCTCGCCTTCCCCGGTGCCGAGCTTGATCGGGACGAGCTCGCCCACGATGACGGCGCCGAGCAGCACCCACATGCCCACCGAGCCGTGATGGATGAGCGACGATCCGTGGAGGGCGGCGACGAAGACGAGCAGCCCGAGCCCCGACGCGACGACGGCGGTGACGTAGAGGCGGGCGCGCACGCTCAGAGGACCACGGGGGGAGGGACGGACGGGCGATCGCGTGGGCGCCCCGCGAGCGGGGCGCCTCGATGCGATCGGTTCAGCTCCACTTGCGCGCGTTGCGGGTCGTCCCCGAGACGCGCTTTACGTTGCGCAGCACCATGTGGCCTAGCCCCACTTGGCGCCGGCGCCGAGGGCCTCGACGAGAACGGCCAGCATGGCGACCGTCGTCATCAGGCGGAAGAGACGGAACTTCATCCTCATCAATCCCCTTGTGTCGTGGGGCCCGCGTCCGTGCGTGGCCCTTTCGGCCTCAATCGGCAGGTCGGGCTCAGACCTTTAACTGTTGGTTATCAGCCGTCCACGGACAGCGGATGGCCGTTCGGCGCGCGCGCTCTCAAGCCGCCGCATGGCGCAGTCGATTCAAGGGGCCGAGATGCTCATCGGCGTCCTCCTCGTGCTGTGCCTGGCCAGCGTGCCCCTCGCCCGCGGGCGCCTCGGCGCGCTCGCGGACATTCGCTTCCGCGCCCCCTGGCTCGCGCTCGTCGCCATCGCCGGACAGATCGTCATCATCTCGCTGCTGCCGCAGGGTGACGTCTGGCTGCACCACGCCGTGCACCTGGCCACCTACGGCCTGATCGCGGCCTTCCTGTGGGCCAACCGCCACATCGCCTACCTGTGGTTGGCCGCGCTCGGCGGGGCCCTGAACCTGGCCGCCATCACCGCCAACGGCGGCGTCATGCCGGCCGACCCGGACGCGCTGGCGGCGGCCGGCGTCCATCAGGAGGCCGGCGACTTCGCCAACTCCACGGCGGTCGCGCACCCGCATCTGTCCTTCCTGGGCGACGTCTTCGCCGTCCCGGCCTCGTGGCCGGTGAGCAACGTCTTCAGCGTGGGCGACGTCATCCTCGTCGTGGCCGCCCTGCTGGCGCTGCACTGCCTGTGCGGCTCGCGGCTGGCGCTGGTGCGCTTCGCCGCTCCGCTCGCCCGCTAGCGGGCGAGCGCTGAGGCGCCCCGCGAGCGGCGGGGCGCCGGCACGTTGTCTAGCTCCACTTGCGCGCGGCGCGCACGCCGCCCGCGGAGGAGCTCCGGCCCTTGCCGGAGCGCATCGTTCCTAGCCCCACTTGGCGCCGTTGATGCCGATGTGCCCGATGGCGGTCAGGACCGCGGCGAAGGTCACTGCGAGGTGGTAGAGGCGAAGCTTCATGCGTACTCCCGGTGTCACGGGCCCGCGTCCGTGCGTGGCCCTGCCGGGCTCCCATCGGCACGACGACGCCGATCCTTTAAGCATTCGTTACCTACCGCCGGGCGTCGCTGGACGGCCGTTGGACCGCCCGTCGGGCGCGAGGCGTAGAGTCGCGCCCGATGGTCGAGGTCAGGCGAGAGGTGCGTCCGGTTTGGCCCTTTCGCCTGCCGCGCGCGGGGCGCGACGGCGTCATGCGCCGCCGGCGCGACGGCGGCCTCGAGCGGCTCGTGCACGTCGAAGGGGTGCCCGCGATCGTCCGCGTGGGCCAGCCCGCGCGCGATCGCGTGGTGCTCGTGGCCGGGGCCGACAGCCCCGACGTGGCCGAGGAGGCCCTGCAGCGCGTGCGCTTCGCGCTGGGCGTCGACGACGACCTGCGTCCCTTCTACGACCGCTTCCGCTCGGATCCGCTCATCGGGCGATCGGTGCGCGAACGCCCGCACCTGCGCGTCATCCGCCGCCCCGATCCGTTCGAGGCGCTGGCGTGGGCGATCTGCGAGCAGCTCATCGAGGCCGAGCGCGCCGAGGCCATCGAACGACGGATCGTGGCCCGCCTCGGGCGCCGCTGCGCGACGACCGGCCTGCGCGACCTGCCGGCGGCGGCGACGCTGGCCGGCACCGCCCCTGCCCTGCTGCAGTCGCTGGACCTGAGCGCCGGCCGCGCGATCGCCCTGCGCCGCGCGGCGCGCGAGGTGGCCGCCGGCCGCGCCGACCTCTCCGACCCCGACCACGAGCGCGCCTGGCGTCGCCTGCGCGCGATCCCCGGCATCGGAAGCTGGACGATCGAGATGCTGGCCCTCTACGGCCAGGGGCGCTACGACCAGTTGCCGGCGGGCGACCTCGGCTACCTGCGCGTCGTCGGACGGATCGCGACGGGCAACCCGCGCGCCCGGGTCACCGAGGACGAGGTGCGCGCCTTCTTCGCGCCGTACGAGGGCTGGGCGGGCCTGGCGGGGGCGCACGTGCTGGGCAAGGGCGTCTCGTAGCGCGTCGCGGCCAGCTGCGCGGAGGAAGTCGGGGTGGAAGTAGCATGCCGACAGCGTCGCGCCGCCGGCGCGCCCTGGCGATCGATTCGCCAGGTTCCTGAAATGGTCAGGCGCTCAGTGCCGCCGGGATGTCGGCCAGCAGCACCACGAACGCCCGCCCGGTGTCGTTGAGGCCGTAGAACACGCTGCGCCGAACGCGGTGGCGCTCGACCAGCCCGGCGCGGGAGAGCACGTCGAGGTGGGCGGAGACCGTGCTCGGGGCGTAGCTCAGCCGGCGGGCGAGGTCGGTCGTCGTCGCCGGCCGGTCGAGCGCGCGCAGGACCGCCGCGCGACCGTGGCCGAGCAGCAGCTCCAGGCGTCCGTCGAAGCCGGCGGCGTCGGCGGTCCACAGCGCGGCCGTGCCCCGCGCCTGGTAGCCGAGTGCCACCGCCTGCTCGTCCTCCGACTCGCCCATGAGCACGCCGCGGGCGAACACGAGCGGGATGAGCACGAGCGGGCGCCCCTCGAGATGCATCTCCGCTTCCTTGTCCTTGACGAGCTCGATCATCGGTTGGCGCCAGCGCACGCTCGGATGCAGATCCTCGAGGACGGCCTCAGGCCCCGAGACAGCGAGCGCGCGGGCGCGGGCGAGCATCTCGCCCTCGAGCACCGCCCGCAGCTGAGGCCAGTCGTCGGCGAGGGTCGCCTGCCAGTAGGTCTCCAGCGCGTCGGCGAGCCGATCGACCATCTCGCGCGGGCGCGCAACGAACGCGTCCCACGGTGGCGGCGGGTCGTCGCCCCAGATCTCGGCGATGTCCGCGCGCACGACCGCGGGGTCGGTGGCGCGGACCCGCTCGATCTCGTCGCTCAGGCTGCGCAGCGGATCCTTCGGGATCGGCGCCGAGAAGTCGGGGATGGAATGGCGCAGCGGCATGCTCAGGTCCAGCGGGCCGAGCTCGACGCCGCGCAGTGCACGCCGCGCCTGCTCGACCCAAGGCGCGTACTCCTCGCGCGGTCGCTCGTCGTGGAGCGCGAAGAGCGACGCGAACAGCTCCCACAGCGGACTGATCGCCAGTCGCGTGCGCGCGAGGTCGTCGTCCTTCATCTCGATGCGGATCACGAGCGCGGACCGTAGCGCCGCGGCGTCCGCGGGGCGATCGATTCGCCCGCGGGCGAATCGCTAACCGCTGCCCGCGTCGGCCAGCCCCTGCCCGGGCAGGAACTCGTCGGTCAGCGCGCGCGCCGCGTTGGGCGGACGGCCGAGCAGCTTGTTGGAGTACATCCAGTCGCCGTAGGTCGCCCACTGGGCGCTGTCCATCCAGCCGAACGGCTTGCCCGCGGCCGGGAAGAAGGCGGGCAGGGTGGCCTTGACGCTCTCCAGCTGCAGGTTGCGATCGAGGTCGGGGTTGGCCTTCAGCAGCGGCTGCACCCCGGCCGCGGGGTCCGAGCGCAGCGCCGCGTGACCCTGAGCGAGCGCGCGCATGAAGCGCCGCACCCGCTCGCCGCCCTTGGCCAGGTCCTGGCGACGGGCGACGATCACGAGCTCCTGATAGGTGGGGACGCCGACGTTCTCCATCCGGATGATCTTCGGGCGCTGCTTCTCGAGGCGCAGCTGAACGCCCTCGTAGTTCCAGAACGCGCCGAGCGTGGCGTCGACCTTCTTCGTCTTCAGCGCGGGGACGAGGTTGAAGCCGACGTTGACCTCCTTGACCGACGACGGGTCGACCCCCGCGCGGTCGAGGATCGCCTTGAGGTAGGCCGACTGGTAGGGGATGCCGGCCGTGCCGACGGTCTTGCCCTTCAGGTCCTTGGGATCGGCTATTGCGTGCTTGCCGATCGAGATGATGGACGTCAGCGGCTGCTGGACCAGCGCGCCGACGGCGACGAGCTGCAGGCCCTTGTCGCGGGCGAGCAGCAGCTCGGGCTCGTAGGAGATGGCGAGGTCGACCTTGCCGGCGGCCAGCAGCTTGAGCGGCGCGGCGGGGTCGCTGGGCGTCTGGATCTGCACGTCGAGCCCGGCGCGGCTGAACGCGCCGCTGTCCTTGGCCGCGTAGATCCCGGCGTGGTCGGCGTTGGGGAAGTAGTCGAGCATCAGCCGCAGGCGCTGCTGGGGCGGCGCGCCGGTCGGCTCCTTGCGCTCGCCGCAGGCGGCGAGCACCACGGCGGCGAGGACGAGCAGGACGAGCGAGAGGCGGCGGGTCAACGGGCGGGTCCTTCCGGTCGGCGACGGGCCCAGGGGATGAGGCGCCGCTCGGCGATGGCGAGGGCGCCGAAGAGCAGGACGGCGAAGGCGGCGAGCAGGACGACCGCGGCGTAGGCGCGCGGCGTCTCGAGCTGCGGGATCGACTGCAGCATGAGGTGCCCGAGGCCCTCGCTCGAGCCCGCGTACTCCGCGAACACCGCGCCGATGACGGCGATGGCCACGGCGATCTTGGCTCCGCTGAGCGCGGCGGGCAGGGCGGCGGGCGCCTCGGCCCAGCGGAAGGCCTGCCAGCGCGTGGCGTCGAGCGTGCGCATGAGCTTGAGCTGGTCGGGGTCGACCGAGCGCAGCGCGTCGAGCGTGGTGACCACGACGGGGAAGAAGCAGACGAGCGCGATGATCGCGAGCTTGGGGGCGATCCCGAAGCCGAACCACACCACCAGCAGCGGCGCGATGATGACGATCGGCACGGCCTGCGAGGCGACGAGCAGCGGGTAGACACCGCGGCGCAGCGTGTCCGAGAAGTGCAGCGCGACGGCGAGCAGGAAGCCGAGCACGAGCGCGAGAAGGATCCCCAGGCCGACCTCCTGGGCGGTCACGAGCAGGTTGGACCACAGCAGCGAGCGGTCGTCCCACAGCGCGGTGGCGATCTGGCTGGGGGCGGGGAGGATGAAGTCGTCGACGCCGCCGAGGTCGGCGTAGAGCTCCCAGCCGCCGATCAGCGCCGCGACGAGCAGTAGCGAGATCATGGGTGCAGCGCCTCCAGGGCCCGCTCGCGCACCGCGAGCACGTCGGCCTCCGAGCGCGGCCGCGGGACGGCGAGCTGGGCCACCACGCGCCCGGGCCGGGGCGAGAGGACGACGACGCGGTCGCCCAGGCGGGCGGCCTCCTCGACGTCGTGGGTCACGAGCAGCACCGTGCGCCGCTCCCGGCCCAGCGCCTGCGCGAGCCAGTCCTGCATCTCGCGCCGCGTCAGCGCGTCGAGCGCGGCGAACGGCTCGTCGAGGCACAGCAGCGGCTTGCCCGACAGCAGCGTGCGCAGGAAGGCCACGCGCTGGCGCATGCCGCCCGAGAGCTCGTGGGGGCGGGCGCGTTCGAAGCCCTCCAGGCCGAAGGCCGCGAAGAGCGGGTGCGCGCGGGCGCGCGCCTCGGCGCGCGACGCCCCGCCCAGGCGCAGGGCGAGGGCCGCGTTGTCGATCGCGCGCAGCCACGGCAGCAGGTTGTCGCGCTGGGGCATGAGCACCGCGGGGTCGGCCCGTACGCGGCCGGCGTCGGGCGCCTGCAGCCCGCACACGAGCTCGAGCAGCGTCGTCTTGCCGCAGCCGCTGGGCCCGACGACGGCGACGATCTCGCCGGCCCCGACCTCGAGGTCGACGCCCTCGAGCGCGCGCACCGAGCCGAACGCGCGGCTCACGCCCGCCAGGCTTGCCGTCCCGCCCCCATCAACGTTTCGAGGCTCCTGCGCAGGAGCCTCGAGCTTGGTCGTCATCGCTCCCTCCGCGGGCATTACCCCACAGGTTCGAAGGGTCAGCGCCGGTTCACTGGGCGCTATCTCAGCCGGCCTCCGCCAGCCCCCCTGTTGGTCTGCGATGGATGCTAGCGCGGGCGCTCGTCGTCGGGCTTCGCCGCGTCGCTGACGGGCGTGCCGTCATCGGTGGCCGCGGGCGCCGGCGGCAGGAGCTCGCCGGTGTCGGGGTCGACCTCCTGGGGGCTCCTGGTCACTTCGACGACACGAGCGGGGACGGTGAACTCGTGCTCCATGTCCCTTGCGCTACCCGATCGGACGGCCCGTATGCGCCGGTCGTCGCGAAGAAGTGTGCAGCTTGACGCCCCTCCGAGCCCGCAAA
Source organism: uncultured Actinomycetes bacterium (assembly GCA_963816845.1). GTDB lineage: Bacteria > Actinomycetota > Thermoleophilia > Solirubrobacterales > Solirubrobacteraceae > JAOPZW01. The sequence goes on from CAWFMR010000015.1 coordinate 77,097, forward strand.
AGTCCACAAGCCCGCGACGGGTCCCGGGCGGTGGCAGGATCGGCCGGCACGATCCACCTCTAGGGAAGGACGAGGGGGCACCATGGCCAAGCCCAAGCCGCTGGGGCGCAGGGCGCCGACCGACTGGCGCCACTACGAGAAGTATCCGCTCACGGCCGCGACGACGCCGACCGCGCCGACGCCGGTCGCGATCGGCGTGAACTGGTACGAGGACTTCGACACGCCGGTCCAGAAGGGCAGTCGCTCGTGGATCGGGTTGAACTCCAAGCAGCTCGGCAAGGTGCGCGGCGGGCACTGCGTGTGCCTGGAGCCCGGCGACCAGCTCAACGGCAAGCACGAGGTCGTCCGCCTGCTGCAGGACAGCCAGAGCTGGTGGGACTTCTACGACCAGGGCCGCGAGGGCGCGTGCGTCGGCTTCGGCTGCTCGCGCATGATGAGCCTGCTCAACCGCAAGCGCTACGACGCCCGCTGGCTGTGGGACTGGGCCAAGTCGACCGACGAGTGGCCCGAGACCAACCCGGGCGACGATCAGGGCACCAGCGTGCGCGCCGCGTGCGAGATCCTGCGCTCGCGCGGGCACGTGCCGTGGAAGGAGTCCTTCAAGGGGCGCAGCTACAAGCAGCGCGACAAGGAGGAGCCCGCCGCCGACGAGGGCATCACCGTCTACCGGTGGGCCAAGACCGTCGACGAGGTCCACAACATCCTCAAGAGCCCGGCCAACGACGCCGCCGGCGCGGTGCGGATCCTCAACTCGTGGGGCCGCGGCTACCCACACCGGGTGTGGATGCCCGACGAGACCCTGCAGCGGCTGATCGACGAGGACGGCGAGGTCGCGCTGATCACCGACCGCTGACCGGGCGCGTGAGCGCCTTGACGAAGTCCTCGAGCTGGCCCGTGGTCCAGCACTCGAAGGCCTCGCAGTGGCGCTCGTAGGCGGCGATGACCGAGTCGCCGTAGTTCCAGTACAGGCGCGGCTCGGGGTTCAGCCAGAAGGTGCGCCCGGCCTTGTCGGCGACCTGCGCGAAGACGTCGGCGCGCGGGTCGCGGCCGTTGGTGCGGGCGTCGCCGAGCACGATCACCGTGGCGCGCGGGTGCAGGTCGTCCTCGACGAGCGTGGCGAACTCGCTCCACACGCGGCCGTAGTCGGTGTAGCCCGAGACGTCGGCCACGCCGGCGTCGCGGCCGATCGCCTCGCTGACGGCCTTGAAGTTGCGCTCGCGCTCGAAGACGTCGGTCACCTCGCTGATGCGCTCGATGAAGACGAACGAGCGCATCTTGCGAAACGAGTCGTGCAGCGCGTGCAGGACGCTGAGGAAGAAGACGCTGGCGCTCGTGACGCTGGTCGAGACGTCGCACAGGACGTAGATCTCCGGGCGCCGCGGGCGGATCGGCTTGTAGCGCAGGACCACCGGCACGCCGCCGGTCTCCAGCGACGCGCGCATCGTCTTGCGCACGTCGACCTGCGCGTGGCGCTTGCGCCCGCGCAGCTCGTGGCCCTGGGTCTTCAGGCGGCGCTTGAGCTGGGCGACGACGCGGTGCACGGCGGCGAGGTCCTGCAGCGGCCCGCTGGGCAGCGCGCGGTCGAGCTCGTTGAGCGGGCGCGCGGGCGGCAGCGTCTCGGTGCGCTCGATCTGGCGGCGCTCGAGCTCCTGGCGCAGGAGCGCCTCGAAGCGGCGGATGGCGTCGCGCGGCAGGCCCTCGGCGCGCGGGTCGTCGGGCGGCAGGTCGGGCTGGGGCTCGGCGCGCAGGCCCAGCGCGCGGCGGATGCGCTGGACGTCGACGCCGATGACGCCCGAGCCCTCGCCCTGGCGCCCGAAGGCGGCGATGGCCAGGCGCGCGAGGTCGCGCATGAGCGCCTCCTGGCCGTCGCGCAGGGCCTGGGCGATCTGCTGGCGCAGCGTCTCGAGGTTGAGCTCGGCGCCGGCGGCGTCCATCCCGCCGCCCTCGGTGACGCCCTCGCGCACGGCGGCCATCTCGGCGGCGCGGAAGAAGAAGCGGTCGAAGACGAGGTCGAAGATCCGCCGGTCCTCCTGGGACTTCGCCAGCGTGGCGGCCAGGCTCTCCTTGAAGTCCACCGGCTCGGACCACGGGACCTCGCGCAGGACGGCGAAGGCGTCGAGCAGCTCGCTCGTGCCGACGGCCACGCCCTCGCCGCGCAGCTCCTCGCCGAGCTCGAGGATGCGCGCGCTGATCCCGGGCGGCGACTCGTCGGGGTCGCCGCCGCCGTAGAGCGCCGCGCGCCGGCTAGCCGGCGGCCGTGGCATCGGCGGGCCGCGCCAGCTTCATCCCGACGCGCTCGGCCACGACGTCGAGGTCGGTGCGGTGCTTGACGATGATCGACATCGTGTCGGCGAAGACCTCGGCTGTCGATGTCGTCGGCGCCGAGCAGCAGCAGGGCGCGCGCCCAGTCGATCGACTCGGCGATCGACGGCGGCTTCTTGAGGTCGAGCTCGCGGATCATGGCCACGACCTCGACGAGCTTGCGCGCGACCGCGTCGCCGAGCTCGGGGGCGTGCAGCTTGACGATCTCGAGCTCGTGCTCGAGCGTCGGGTAGTCGAGCCACAGGTACAGGCAGCGGCGCTTGAGCGCCTCGGTCAGCTCGCGCGAGTTGTTGGAGGTCAGCAGCACGACCGGGCGCGTCTTGGCCTCGATAGAGGCCGAGCTCGGGGATCGAGATCTGGAAGTCGCACAGCAGCTCGAGCAGCATCGCCTCGAACTCCTGGTCGGTCTTGTCGATCTCGTCGATCAGCAGGACGACCGGCTCCTCGGCCGCGATGGCGGCCATCAGCGGGCGCTGCAGCAGGAACTCCTCGCCGAAGATGTCGTCCTGGACCTCCTGCCAGCCGGCGCCCTCGGCCTCGGCCTGGATGCGCAGCAGCTGCTTGCGGTAGTTCCACTCGTACAGCGCCTTGGCCTCGTCGAGGCCCTCGTAGCACTGCAGGCGCACGAGCGTGCGGTCGAGGTACTGCGCCAGCGCCTTGGCCAGCTCGGTCTTGCCGACGCCGGCCGGTCCCTCGACCAGGATCGGCTTGCCCAGCTTGGCGGCCAGGTAGGAGACGAGCGCGGTCGACTCGCCGGGCAGGTAGCCGGCGCTCCGCAGGCCCGAGCGGACGTCCTCGACGCTGGATGGCGCGGTCATGGACGGCGAATGATAGGAACCGCATCGTGTGGGGCCTCCTCCCGCTCGGGTTCTCCTATGACCCGAGCCCACCCTTCGGGACCGATCCGCGCCCCTTCGTCGCGATGATGATCGCGGGCTTCGTCATCGGCGTCTTCGGCCACATCACGCGCGTCAAGACCCTCGTGGCGCTCGGGATCGGCCTGATCTTCCTGGCGACGTTCGTGTTCCCGCTGGTGGCGAACATCCTCAAGTCGGGGTCCTGAGCGGCGTTCGTCCGCCTCGCGTTCGCGGCGCCGCGCGGCGCGTACAGCCTCATCGAGGGGAAGGAGTCGAGCGCTGGCCGGGGCGCGGGCGGAGCCCGTGGCGCGTTGCCGCTCCCCGATCGGTCGAACGTCGGTCTTGCCACCTGTAGACGCGGGAAGACCGACGTTCGACGCTCCGGCGAGCGCTACGCGCAGCGAACGCCGCGCGCGCCTCGGCCGCCGCTGGACTCCCTTTCCCTCGGTGATGCAGTTCTGCGCCGCGCAGCACCGCCGCGAACGCCGACGCGGACGACACCGCGATACGCTCGCCGGCTATGTACGGGGGCCTTACATCACGGGAGGGATGAGGGTGACGCGACCGCTGCGCAGCAACTTCGAGGCCGGGAGCGTGCGCGAAGCGTCGCGGCGCGCGCAGTGGAAGGCGCTGGGGCTGACCGACGCCGACATCGAGAAGCCCAAGATCGCGGTGGTCAACAGCTCGTCGGAGCTGGCGATCTGCTTCCGCCACCTCGACGGCGTCGCGGCCATCGTCAAGGAGGCGATCTGGGCCGCCGGCGGGCTGCCGTTCGAGATCCGCACCACGGCGCCGAGCGACTTCATCATCGCCGCGGGCGGCTCGGGCGGCTACATCCTTCCCTCGCGCGACCTCGTCGTGAACGACATGGAGATCGCCGTCGAGGGCGCGCAGCTCGACGGGATGATCTGCCTGTCCTCGTGCGACAAGACACCGCCCGCGCACCTCATGGCGGCGGGGCGCTTCAACATCCCCACCATCCTCGTCATCTGCGGCTACCAGCCGTGCGGCCAGCTCGACGGCGAGCCGGTCGACATCGAGGACGTCTTCGTCGGAGGCGTGCAGGTCGCCTTCGGCAAGCTCGAGTCCGAGCGGTTGCGCGCGATGGCCGACAACGCCATCCGCGGGCCCGGCGTGTGCCAGGGCATGGCGACGGCCAACTCGATGCACGTCGCCGTCGAGGCGCTCGGGATGGCGCTGCCGGGCGCGGCGCCCGTGCGCGCCAACAGCCCGAAGATGATCGACCTCGCGCGGCGCTCGGGCCAGCGGATCGTCGAGATGGTCCTCGAGGACCTCAAGCCGCGCGACGTGATGACCGCCGGCGCCTTCCGCAACGCCGCCGCGGCGGTCCTCGCGGTCAGCGGCTCGATCAACTGCATCAAGCACCTGCAGGCGGCGGCGATCGAGTCCGGGCTCGACCTCGACGTCTACGGGCTCTTCAACGAGATCGGCGACGACGTCCCCGCCCTCAGCGCGGTGCGTCCCAACGGCGAGGACTCGATCGAGCAGTTCGAGGACGCCGGCGGCGCGCACGCGCTGCTCAAGCAGCTCGAGCCGGTGCTCGACACGGGTGCGATGACCGTCACCGGCGCCACCGTCGCCGACAACCTGGCGGCCGCGGTCGTCCTCGACGAGGAGGTCATCCGGCCGCTGCATCGCCCGTTCTCCGACAAGCCGTCGATCGTGGTGCTCCACGGCTCGCTGGCGCCCGAGAGCGCGATCCTCAAGCTCGGCGTCCGCGAGCCGGGCCGCCAGAGCCGCGTCACCGGCCCGGCGATCGTCTTCGACGACGGCGCGGCGGCGATGGCGGCCATCCAGGACGGGACCGTCAGGCCCGGCCACGTGCTCGTCGCGCGCGGCATGGGGCTGAAGGGCGGGCCCGGCATGGCCGGGCCGGCATCGATGATCCTCTTCGCGGTCGACTCCGCCGACCTGGCGACGGAGGTCGCGTTCGTGACCGACGGCCAGCTGAGCGGTCTGTGCCTGAAGGGGATCACGGTGGCCGAGGTGTCGCCCGAGGCCGCCGTCGGGGGCCCGCTGGCGCTCGTGCAGGACGGCGACGAGATCACGATCGACGCCGACGCCCGCACGCTGGACCTCCACGTCGACGAGGACGAGCTGGCGCGCCGGCGCGAAGCCCTCGGCGTGCCCGAGCTGCCCCGCGCGCGTGGCTATCTGTCGATCTACCAGCGCAGCGTGCAGCCGATGTCGACGGGCGCGGTGCTGGTCGAGAACGACTGAGCTACCGCGCTCGGTCGGCGCCCACGAAGATCGCGACCCGGGCGCGATCGGCCAGCGCGCGTGCGTTGGCGTCCATGGGAGCAACGCGATCGGAGCCGATGTGCAGGCAGCTCGCGACACCGAGCGCGTCCGCGCGGTGGCCGCGCTCGTAGAAGACCGCGGTCCGGACCCGCGACTGGTTGGTGGTGTCGTTGGTGACCACGTTCGGCTCGTCGTAGCCCAGGCTCGTGAGCTCGTCGGCGACGGCTCGCGCCAGCCCGGTCGTCGTCGTGCCGTTGAGGACCGCGAGGCTCACGCGAGGCTGCGGGGTCACCGGCGTCGTCTGCGGAGGCTGCGTCGGCGGGCTGCTCGCGGCGGGCTGTGGTGTCGGCGAGGAGAGCGCCAGGACGGCGATCACGACGACCGCCGCCGCGGCCACCGCGCCGGCGAAGACGATGGTGGCCCGCCATGGTGGGAGCGCCAGGCGGCGCCGGAGGCCGGCGGTGGGCGCTGACGAGCTGCTGCTCGAGGATGTCGATGAAGTCGGTCATGGCTGCTCCTGGCTGCTCATCCGGGCGCGCAGCGCGGCGAGCCCGCGCGACACGCGCTGGCGCGCCGCGGGCTCGGAGATCGACTGCGCGGCGGCGATCTCCTCGTAGTCGTGGTCCTCGACGATCCGTGCGCGCACGGCAGCGCGCTGGTCCTCCGGCAGGGCGGCGAGGGCGACGTCGACCTCGGCGAGCTCGGCGTCGGCGACCGCCTCGACGCGCTCGAGCATCTCGTCGGTCAGGTCGATGCGGGCCATCCCCATCCGCCGGCGCGCGCGCCGCTCGACGTGGCCGCGGCGCTGCAAGGTCACGAGCTGGCGCCGCGCGATGCCATAGAGCCAGGCGGCCGCCGGCCCGCGCTCGGGCGCGTAGCGGCGCCGGCCGTCGAGCGCGGCGGCGAAGGTCTCCGCGGTCAGGTCGGCGGCCAGCTCGGCGTCGCGGACCCGCCGACGGAAGTAGGCGATCACGCCGCGCACGTGCAGGCGGTAGAAGCGCGGCGAAGGCGTCGGGGTCGTCGGCGGCGGCAACGAGCAGGGCGTCGTCGTCGCGGTCGGGCTCCATGCTCGGTTCTTACGCGCTCGCCCTGACCGTGTGACCGGCGGCTTCGCGCAGCGCGTCGAGCAGGGCGGCGACGGCCGGATGCCCGCCGCCGCCCGCGCGCACCGCGCCGAGCACGCGGCGCGCCAGCCGGCGCTCGGCCGGTCGGGCGAGGCAGACGCCGTCGGGGACGCCGTCGACGGCGAGCCCGGGGACGAGCGCCACGCCCTGGCCCGCCGCCACCAGCGCGAGCACGACGCGGAAGTCGTTCGAGCGAGCCACGATGCGCGGCTCGAAGCCGGCGGCGCGGCAGGCGGTGACGACCACGCGATGGCAGGCGGTGTCGAGGTAGCCGGCGACCCACCGCTCATCGGCCAGGTCGGTGAGGGCGATCTCGGGACCGACGGCGGGGTGCCCCGCGGGCACGGCGATGTGGATGGGGTCCTCGGCCAGCGCTGTGAGCTCGATGCTGGGGTCGTCGCCGCGCGGGCTGAAGTCGTACTCGTGGATGACGGCGAGGTCGGCCTCGCCGAGCTTCAGGGCGGGCAGCGCGTCCTCCGGCTCGAGCTCGGAGAGCAGGACCTCGGCGCGCGGATGGCGAGTGGCGAAGGTCGCCATCGCCAGCGGCACGAGCGTCGCCGCCGCGGTGGGGAAGGCGGCCAGGCGCACGCTGCCGCGCACGTCGCCGTCGCCGGCGGCGATCTCGGCCTCGGCCGCCTCGAGCTCGGCCAGGACGCGCTCGGTGCGTCCCACGAGCAGCCGCGCGGCGGGGGTGAGGGCCACGCGCCGCCCCTGGCGCTCGAGCAGCGAGACGCCGACCTGGCGCTCGAGCGCGGCCAGGTGCTGGGAGACCGCGGGGGCCGAGTAGCCGAGCGCCTGGGCCGTGGCGGCGATGGTGCCGCGCTCGGACAGCTCGCGCAGCATGTGGAGGCGGCGGACGTCCAGCATTGCGAAGCTGAGCTTACGCTCACGGTGACGATTCGTAAATGGACGTGACGATGCTGGCGCGCCATCGTGCCCGCGGTGACGCGCGTTCAGCGGATGGCGGCTCCGGCGGCCCTGGCGACCACAGTCGTAGTGTGGGCCTCGGCCTTCGCCGCCATCCGCGAGGCGGTACGCGCGCTGGGCTGGGCGCACCTGTCCGTCCTGCGCCTGACCGTCGCGGCGCTCGTGCTCGGCGCGCTGGCCGCCGTCCGGGGGGTCGGCTGGCCGGCGCGCCGCGACCTGCCGCTGCTGGCGCTGTGCGCGCTGAGCGGCATGACCGCCTATCAGGTCCTCCTCAACGCCGGCGAGGTCAGCGTCCCGGCGGCGACCGCGAGCCTGCTCGTCAACGTGGCGCCGATCTTCACGGCGTTGCTCGCCGCGGCCCTGCTCGGCGAGCGGTTGACCGCGATGGGCTGGTGCGGGGTGCTCCTGGGCTTCGCCGGCGCCGGGCTCATCGCCGTGGCCGCCGGCGGCGGCGTGCGGCTCTCGGGCGGCGCGCTGCTCGTGCTCGGCGCCGCGGCCGCGCAGGCGACGTTCTTCGTCTCCCAGAAGGCGCTGCTGCGCCGCTACGGCAGCCTCGCGGTCACCGCGTGGGCGATGGGTCTCGGCGCGGCGATGGCGCTGCCGCTGGCGCCCGGGCTCGCGGCCGACGTCAACACAGCGCCCACCACCGCGCTGCTGGCCGTCGGCTTCCTCGCGCTCGGCGCCTCGGCGCTGGGCTTCCTGACCTGGGCCTACGCCGTGGCGCGCGTCGACGTCACCGCCGCGGCCAGCACGCTCTACGCGGTCCCGCCCGTCGCCGCGCTCGTCGGCTGGGTCGCGCTGGGCGAGGTGCCATCGCCGCTGACGGCCGTGGGCGGCGCGATCGCGCTGGCCGGGGTCGCGGTCACGTCGGCCTCGCGGTCGCGCGGATCACGCGCACGACGAGGTCGGGGTCGTCCCACATCGGCAGGTGGCCGCAGTCGGGCAGCAGGACCGTCCGCCATGCCCGGGGAGGCACCGGCGGGGGACGCACCAGCCGGTCGTGCTCGCCCCACGCCAGCGTGACGGGGACGTCGATTCCCTGCGCGCCCTGGAACGACGTGCGCCGCATCGCGAGGTTCGTCGCCGGGTAGCCGGGCGCCGTCGCGTAGGCGCGCACGATGTCGAGCGCCTCGGCGTGGGTCACGCGCTCGGGGTGGGCCATGTTCATCCCCAGCACGACGCGGCGCCCGCGCCGCGTGCGCAGCAGCGGGCCCATGGCGGGCAGCAGCGCGCGGGCGATGGCGCGCGCCGGCTTGCGCGGCAGCTCGCCGTCGGCCAGCAGCGGGCGCGACCAGAAGCCCGCGGCGCACAGCGAGGTCACCGACCGCGCGCGGCCCAGGCGGGCGAGCTCGAGCGCGATCCAGGCGCCCAGCGAGCTGCCGGCCAGGTGCGCGGTCGCGATCCCGCGCGCGTCGAGGTGATCGGCGAGCACGCCCGCGAGCGTGGGCGGGTCGGGCGTCGCGCCGTCCTGGAGCGGCGCGGACTCGCCGAAGCCGGGCAGGTCGACCGCGATGACCTCGAACTCGGCGGCCAGCGGCGCGACGACGGGATCCCAGATCCGCCGGGTCCCGCCGATGCCGTGCACGAGCAGCAGCGGCGCGCCCGAGCCGCTGACGTCGGCGCCCAGCTCAGGCAGCTTCGAGCTCCTCGGGCTCGGCGACGGCGGCGGGGGCCGGGAGGTCGCCGCGCCAGCGCGGCTTGGCCAGCAGCAGCTGCACGTCGCGGATGCGCCGTTCGCGGAAGCCCGCCTCGCAGTAGGCGAGGTAGAGGTTCCACAGGCGCCGGAAGCGCTCGTCGTAGCCCAGCGCCGCGACGTCGTCGGACCGCGCGAGGAAGCGCCGGCGCCAGTGGCGCAGCGTCTCGGCGTAGTCGGCGGTGATGTCCTGCAGGCCGACCGCGTGCAGGTCGGTGCGCCGGGCCACGCAGCGGGCGATGATCTCGCTGGAGGGCAGGCAGCCGCCGGGGAAGATGTAGGTGGCGATGAAGCTGCGGTTGCCCTTCTCGACGTGGTAGGCGCGGTCGTCGATGGTGATCGCCTGCAGGAGCATGAGGCCATTGGGCGCCAGCAGGTCGCTGCAGCGCGCGAAGAAGGTCCCGAAGTCCTTCCAGCCGACGGCCTCGATCATCTCGATCGAGACGAGCTTGTCGTAGCTGCCCTCGAGCTCGCGGTAGTCGCGCAGCAGCACGGTGACCCGGTCCTCGAGGCCGGCGGCGCGCACGGCGGCGACCGCGTGGTCGTGCTGCTCGCGCGAGATCGTCGTCGTCGTCACGCGACACCCGTAGTGGGCGGCGGCGTGCACGGCCAGGCCGCCCCAGCCGGTCCCGATCTCGAGCAGATGGTCGCCGGGGCCGAGGTCGAGCTTGCGGCACACCAGCTCGAGCTTGTGCAGCGCCGCCTCCTCCAGCGTGGCGGTCGCGCTGGGGAAGACCGCCGACGAGTACATCATCCGCTCGTCGAGGAAGAGGGCGAAGAGCTCGTTGCCGAGGTCGTAGTGGGCGGCGATCTGGTGGCGGCTGCGGTGGATCGTGTTGCGCGCGCGGCCCAGCGCGCGGGCGGGGGCGACGAGCGGGCGCAGCCAGCGCCGCGGGCGGTCGAGCGCCTCGCCGTTGCGCGCCCCCAGGCGCACGAGCGCCACGAGGTCGGGGCTCGACCACAGGCCGTCCATGTGCGCCTCGGCGAGGCCGACGCTGCCGCGCAGCAGCGCGGGGTAGAAGGCGGGGGAGTGGACCTCGAGGACCGCGCGCAGCGGGTCGGCCGGGTCGAGCGCGCCGAAGCGCACGGGCGGGCGGTCGGGCTCGCGCAGCTCGAGCACGCCGCCGCGCGCGAGGCGCAGCAGGCGGTGGACGATCGCGCGGGCGACGCGGTGGCGCCTCACCGGGGCGCCTCACGCGGGTGCCCGAAGTACGGCGCGCCCTTGAGCTTCAGCCGCGCGGCGTTGGCGTAGATGCGCGCCACGACGGCGAGCGTCGGCGCCGGCTGGCGGCGCAGGACGCGCCGCAGGCCGGGGGCGTCGAGCCGCCCGCGCTCGAGCTCGAGGCTCGCGTCGAAGTGCACCTCGCCGTCCTTGCGGCTGACGATCTCCACGCTCAGGTGGCGCCCCGGCGGGCTGAGGCACAGCTCGTACTCGTGGTCCATGGCCATGAAGGGCGAGACGTGGAAGACCTTGTCGACGCGCTCGTGCACGGCGCCGTCCGCGCCGCGCACGCCCAGGACGTAGGCGTGGCGCTCGCCCCACGGCGTGTTCGTCACCTCGGCGACGACGGCCTCCAGCCCCTCGCCCGCCCGATCGAAGCAGTAGTAGAAGCTCACCGGGTTGAACAGGTGGCCCAGGCAGCGCAGGTTGGTCAGCAGCCGCACCGGGCCGCCCGGGCGCGCGCCGGTGCGCTCGGCGACGAGCGCACGGACCGCGTCGGCGAGCGGGATGTCGGGGTCGCCGAGGTAGTCGCTGCGACGGAAGCGCACGAGCGCCGGGTGCGAGGTGGACCACAGCCAGGCGGGGCCGACGCTCTCGGGGACCGCGTCGAGGTCCAGGTAGGCCATGAAGACGCGGTAGCGGAAGGCGTGCTCGACCGGCTGCAGGCGCCGATGGCCGACCCAGCCCTCGTAGAGCGCGTTCACGCGGGCACCCGCGCGCGCATGCCCGCGACCGCCTCGTGGGCGCTGACGACGCCGTCCTCGTGAAAGCCCCAGTGCCAGTAGGCGCCGCAGTAGTGCGTGCGCGATACGCCGCTGATCTCCGCGTGGCGGCGCTGCGCGGACATCGCCTCGCGCGTGAAGATCGGGTGCGCGTAGGGGATGACCCGGATGACGTGCTCGGGTGCGATGGCGGCCGTGCGGTTGAGCGTCACGCAGAAGGGCCGGTCGGCATCGAGGGACTGCAGGTGGTTCATGTAATAGGTGACGGCGCAGCGGCCGCGCGGCTCGGCGAGCAGGTGATAGTTCCATGCCGCCCACGCGGCGCGTCGGCGCGGCAGCAGGGCCCGGTCGGTGTGCAGGACCGCCTCGTTGGGCTGGTAGCGGAAGGCGCCCAGGACCTCGGCCTCCGCCGCGCTGGGGTCGGTCAGCAGCGCCAGCGCCTGGTCGGCGTGCGCGGCGATGACGACCTCGTCGAACTCCTCGGCGCCCTCGCCGTCGGGCACCACCTCGACGTGCGTGGGGTGCCGGGTGACCGCCGCGATCGGGGTGCGCACGCGGATGCGATCGGCGAAGGGCGCGGTGAGCGCCTCGACGTAGCGCGCCGAGCCACCCGCGATCGTCGACCACTGCGGGCGCCCGGTGAGCGAGAGCATCCCGTGGTGGGCGAAGAAGGCGACCAGGAAGCGCGCCGGGAAGGACCACATCTGCTCGGGGTCGGCCGACCACACGGCCGCGGCCTGGGGCACGAGCAGGCGCTCGACGAACCAGCGCGAGAAGCCCTCGTCGCCGAGGAAGGCGCCAAGCGAGCGATCGTCGTCGGCGTCGGCGATCAGGGCGCGCGCCGCGCGGTTGAAGCGCACGTAGTCGGCCACCATCCGCAGGAAGCGCGGCCGCGCGAGGTTCGACGGCTGGGCGACCAGCCCGCGCGGGCCGCCCGAGGAGTACTCGAAGTCCTCGTCCTGCGCGCTGACCGAGAAGCTCATGTTGGTCGGCTGGCGCGCGACGCCGAGCCCGTCGAGCAGCGCCTCGAAGCGCGGGTAGTTGCGGTCGTTGAGGACGATGAAGCCGGTGTCCACGTGCCACGTCGCGTCCTCGGTGTCGACGCGGACCGTGTTCGCGTGCCCCCCGACGTGATCGCCGGCCTCGTAGACGACGATCTCGTGCTCGGGGTGCAGCAGATGGGCAGCCGTCAGGCCCGAGATGCCCGTCCCGATGATCGCGATCCTCACGACACTGGTGTTCGAACGCCGCAGGCGTTCTGGATCAATCGATGGCGCTCGCCAACCAGGCGCCGAAGAGCGCGGAGCCGCCTGCGAGCGCGGTCGTGGCGACCCGACCGTTGCGAGGGATGTCGTCGCCCGCGGCCAGGGTGGCGATGCCGTCGACGCTGTCGGCCAGGACGCCGCCGGCCAGCCACGCGCGCGAATCGCCGCCGCGCGCCGCCGCGAAGGCGAGGCCGGCGCCGATGACGAGGTCCCGGGCGCCCAGCGAGCGGCTGAGCACGGTGGCCGGCGTGCCGTCGGCGCCGACCCAGCTGCGCGCGATCGGGGCGGGCGCGGCGAGCAGGGCGACGCCGACGAGTGCGCGGCCCGCGCCGAACGCGATCGCCAAGGTGGACGGGCGCATCGCGCAACCCTAGCGGCGCCGACTACCGTGCTCGTGCCATGAGGACGCTCGGAGCCACCGGCCTGCCCGTGAGCCCTCTGGGGCTCGGCCTCGCCGCCCTCGGGCGGCCCGGCTACATCAACCTCGGCCACTCGGGCGACGTCGGCGACACCGACGTCGCGGCCATGGAGCGCCACGCCCACGGGGTGCTCGACGCGGCCTACGACGGCGGCGTGCGCTACTTCGACGCGGCGCGCTCCTACGGGCGCGCCGAGGCGTTCCTGGCCTCGTGGCTCGGACGCCGCGGCCTCGCGCGCGGCGACGTGACGGTCGGCTCGAAATGGGGCTACACCTACACCGCGGACTGGCGGATCGACGCCGACGAGCACGAGGTCAAGGACCTCTCGGCGGGCACGCTGCGCCGCCAGCTCGGCGAGACGCGCGCGCTGCTCGGCGAGCACCTCGCGCTCTACCAGATCCACTCGGCGACGATCGAGAGCGGCGTCCTCGACGACGCGGAGGTGCGCGAGGAGCTCGCGCGGCTGCGCGAGGAGGGCGTCCGCGTCGGCTTCACCGCCACCGGGCCGCGCCAGGCCGCCACGATCGAGCGCGCGCTCGAGGTCGGCGGCTTCGACGCCGTGCAGGCGACCTGGAACCTCCACGAGCGCTCGGCCACCGGCGCGCTCGCCGCCGCGCACGAGGCCGGCCTCGGCGTGATCGTCAAGGAGGCCCTGGCCAACGGGCGCCTCACCGCGCGCGGCGACGCCGACGGGCGGCTGACCGCCGCCGCGACCGAGCGCGGCACGACGCCCGACGCGCTGGCGCTGGCGGCCGTCCTCGCCCAGCCGTGGGCCGACGTCGTCCTCAGCGGCGCGGCGACGGTCGACACCCTGCGCAGCAACCTGGCCGCCCTCGACGCGGCGTGGGACGCCCGGGCCGAGGAGGCGCTGGCGCCGCTGGCAGAGCCCGCCGAGGAGTACTGGGAGCGGCGCTCGGAGCTGGCCTGGAACTGAGCGCGCAGCGCTCCGCTAGGCCGTACTACCGCCGTGGCGTTGTGCTGCCACGGCGTCGAACGTCGGTCCTGCCCCCTCCTGAGGGGGGAAAACCGACGTTCGACCTGCCACCAGCGCGCCCCGGCGCCCGCGGACTGCCTTTCCCCTCGGTGATGCCGTTCAGGCCGCCGCGAAGCCCTCAGCGACTCACAACGTCGCGTGAGCGGCACAGCTAGCCGCGCCGCGGGGGCGGGCGGTACTCGGCCGGCTCGTCGAAGGAGAGCTGGCCGTCGAGCGCGTCGTCGTCCGGCGGCGGGCGCCGGCGGCGGGCCACCACGGTGGGCTCGGTGTCCGGGGCCTCGGCGTCCGCGGCCGGCGGCGGGTCGGCGGCGGCCGGTGCGGGGACGGTCTCGGCCGGCGGCGGCGGTGCGTCGTCGACCACCGGCTCGGGGACGTGCGCGGCGCGCAGGCGGTAGCCGGCGTAGGCGAGCAGCGCGCCGAGCAGGAAGGCGATGAAGATGCCCCAGTTGACGCCGATCGACGTCTGGATCAGCCCTTCGTGGCGGCCGTTGGGCTTGTCGAGCTGGCGGTAGAAGATCAGGAACATGACCCACAGCCCGGCGCCCATGATCACGGTGCCGTCGCCGCCGGGCAGGTGGAACGCCTTGCGCTCCGCGCGCGCCCACAGCAGCACGAGCACGCCCGACGACCACGACGAAGATCGCCGCCTCGACGAAGGAGTAGACCCCGAACGCGGTCTTGGAGTCGACGATCGACTGGAGGCCCTTGCCGACGAGCGCGTTGCCGGTCTCGTGGTACCAGGGCAGCAGCATCGACAGCAGCAGCGCGAAGGCGGCGATCGCGGCGAGGCGCTGCTCGCTGCTGAGCGCGCGCCAGTTGCGCCCGATGCGGGCCAGCGCGCCGGTCATGCGGCGACCCGGCCGGCCACGCCGGCGGGGATCGGAGTCTGCGGCGCCATTCCTGGGGCCATTGTATGCGGCGCCGGTACGGATACCCCCCGGAATCGAGGGGATTGCTGGACACGGCGGCGGCCACGCGCTTCTCTGCCCTCGTGGCCCGGTCCAATCCTGCTGTCGCGCGCGTGATCGCACTCGGCGCCCTGGCGCTGGTCGCCGTCGCGGCGGTCGTCATCCTCTTCGTCCGCGGGGCGGCGCCGCCGGAGCCGAGCGAGGCGCTCGACCCGTTCGTGGCCGCGTGGTCGCGCGGCGACGATCGCGGCGCGGCGGCGCTGACCAGCGATCCAGCGGCGGCCGGGGCGGCGCTGGCGGCCAACCGCCGCGGCCTCGACGGAGCCCGCGTGCGGGCCAGCACGCAGGACGTCGCGAAGAGCGGCGACACCGCGCGAGCGACCGTGCGGCTGAGCTGGAACGTGCCCGGGATCGGCGCCTGGTCGTATCGCACGCGGATCGCTCTCGAGCGCCGCGACGGGCACTGGAAGGTCGTCTGGGCCCCGACCGTCGTGCACCCGCGCCTGACCGCCGGGCGCCGCCTGGGGACGGTCCGCGACCCCGACGCCCGCGCGCCGATCCTCGATCGCCAGGGCCAGCCGCTCGTCACCGCCCGCCAGGTGGTGCGGATCGGCCTCGATCGCGCCACGGTCAAGGACGTCGACGCGAGCGCCGCCGCGCTGGCCGGCGTCCTGCACGTCGACGGCGACGCCCTCGCGAGCGCCGCCAAGCGGGCGGGCCCCCAGCAGTTCGTCGAGGCGGTGACCCTGCGCGCGTCCGACTACCCGTCCACGCTGGCCCAGCAGGTCGAGGCGATCCAGGGCGCGCAGGCGGTGCCGAGCACCCAGCAGCTGGCGCCGAGCAAGGCGTTCGCCCGCGCGCTGCTGGGCACCGTCGGCCCGGCCACGGCCGAGCAGATCCAGCGCTCGAAGGGCAAGGTCGGCGTCGGCGACGACGTCGGCCAGTTCGGCCTCGAGGCGCGCTACCAGGACCAGCTGGCCGGCACGCCCACGCGCCGCATCGTCATCCGGTCGCGCACCGGCGCCCCCGTCGCGACCCTGCTCAGCCGACCCGGCCGCAAGGGGCGCGAGCTGCGCACGACGCTCGACCGCCCGGTCCAGGCGGCCGCGGAGGCGGCGCTCGGCGCCACCAAGCAGAAGTCCGCGCTCGTCGCCGTGCAGCCCTCGACGGGCGACGTCCTCGCCGTCGCCAACCGGCCCACCGACGCCGCGTACGACCGCGCGATCGACGGCCGCTACGCCCCCGGCTCGACGTTCAAGGTCGTCACCACCGCGGCGCTCCTGCGCGCCGGCGTCAAGACGACCGACACCGTCGACTGCCCGAAGACCATCACCGTCGAGGGCAAGGTGTTCAAGAACTTCGAGGGCGCGGCCGCCGGTGCGGTGCCCTTCGCCCGCGACTTCGCGCAGTCGTGCAACACCGCCTTCGTCTCGCTCGCCAAGCGCCTGGAGCCCGACGCGCTCACGCGCACCGCCCGCGACTTCGGCCTCGGGCGCACGAGCGCCAGCCAGGTGCCCGCCGGCCGCGACGCGGTCGAGCGCGCGGCGACGATGATCGGACAGGACCGCATCGTCGCCAGCCCGCTGGCCATGGCCGGCGTCGCGGCGACCGTCGCCGACGGGCGCTGGCGCGCGCCGCGCCTGGTCGCGACCGACAAGCACGAGACCGGCCCGGCGCTCGACCAGGGCGAGCTGTCGACCCTGCGCGCGCTCATGCGCAGCGTGGTCACCTCGGGCACCGGCACCGCGCTCGCGTCGGTTCCCGGCGAGGTCGCCGGCAAGAGCGGGACGGCCGAGTACGGCGGCGGCGACCCGCCGCCCACGCACGCCTGGTTCATCGCC
This sequence comes from uncultured Actinomycetes bacterium, assembly GCA_963816845.1. Lineage (GTDB taxonomy): Bacteria > Actinomycetota > Thermoleophilia > Solirubrobacterales > Solirubrobacteraceae > JAOPZW01. The sequence goes on from CAWFMR010000015.1 coordinate 93,653, forward strand.
TTCCGCGGGGACCTCGCCATCGCCGTCCTCGTCGAGAACGGGCGCTCGGGCGGCTCGGTCGCCGCGCCGATCGCGGCGCGCTTCTTCCAGGCGCTGGCCGCGGTCCAGGCGAACGCGACGCCGCCGCCGCCCTAGGCGCGCGGCGTTGGCGCGTCGCTAGTCGAGCACCTGGTCGAAGAACTCGAGCGGCCCCGCCGCCGCCCGCAGCTCGTCGGTGATCGTGGCGTCGATCAGCACGAACACCATCCGCACGGGGCGATCGGACCGGTTCGCCCAGGCGTGGTTCGTCCCGCGCTGGACGACCGCGTCGCCCACGCCCACCCGCGTCTCGGACCCGTCGTCGAGCAGGAGCCACGTCTCGCCCTCGAGCACGACGCCGACGTCGACCGTCTCGGTGCGGTGCATCGGCGATTCGGCGCCGGGCGCCATCTCGGTGAACCGGACCACCACCCCGTCGGCGGGCGGCGGCGTCCGTACGGGGCGGTCGGTGGGCTCCGGCTCGGTGGCCGCGATCGCGGCCGGCGTCGCATCGGTGATCCACAGCTCGTGGAACGCGGCGGTCCCGATGTCGAGCGTCTTCGGCGTCGGGGCGTCCGAGAGCACGACCGACCTGCCGGAGGCATCGTGGCCGGTGACGATGCGCATCAGCTCGGAGAACTCATCGCCGCGACGTCTTGACCGCCGTTGTCCATGCGCTCGCTGGCTGCGTTGATGGACGCGTCGAACCCGGCTGAAGGCGCGTCTGGGACTGCATCGTCGACCGGCCGGCGATGTCAGTCGCTCGATCGCCGCGCCGCTGACGTAAGTGCCGTCTCGGGCGCGCCGGCTCGGCGTACGGGCCGCGATCGGCGATTCGTCACGATCGCCTCCGTCGGAGCGTCCCGGAGACGACGTACTTCTGGTGTCCGGTTGGAATGGCGCTGCCCGGGTCGTCCCGGCCGCGGTCGACCGCCGGCTCGCTCAGGTGCTGAGGAGCAGGATGGCTGGTCTGATCGCGGCCAGCGTCTCTCCCATCGTGGGGAAGATCGATGAGCCGTAGTCGAACGTCCACGTCGGCGCGTCGATCACGCCGTCGAGGCTCATGAACTCGTGTACGTGGATCGCTCCCATTTCTCAGCCTCCGTGTTCGCTGTTGCCGGTCAGGCGATCGGGATGTCCTGCACCTCGACCTCCGCGGGGCGCGGCGCGTCGAGGCGATCGACCCAGTAGTCGATGACCGCGCGCAGCAGGAGCAGGACCTGGCGGATGACATCCGAGACCTGCTGCTGGAGCTCGGGCGGCACGAGCTCGCGCAGCGCGCGCAGGAGCGCCACCAGCGCATCGAGCTCGTCGCGGGCGTCGCGACGGGGCAGCTCGGAGGCGTGCTCGCGAGCCTCGCCCGCCAGGCGCTCGGCGGCGGCCTGCGCGGCGTGGACGCGCTCGCGCAGCTCGGAGAGCGGGTCAGGCGGGGCCATCGAAGGTCACGTGCAGGGCGCCGTCGTCGAACGAGGCGCCGGTGGGCCGGTAGTCGCCCATCGCGGGCGGCAGCATCAGGGTGCGCTTGTAGCCGTCGACGCGGACGACGAGCTCGAGGCCGATCTTCTTCAGCGAGATCTCGCCCTTCTCGGCGAAGGGCAGGTCGATGCGCAGCTCGGCCGCGTCGGCGCCGACGACGAGCTCCTGCGTGAGGCCCTCGTGCAGGACGGCGCCCGGGTCGCGCTCCTCGAAGACGTGGGCGCCGAGGCGGTCGAGCATGTCCGCGCCGACGACCTCCTCGCCGAAGTACGGCGCGCGCAGCACCGGCACGGGGGCGAAGGCGGATTGGACCTCGTCGAGCGCCGTCAGCTGGCGCTCGCGCCAGGCGCCGAAATAGGGGCCCACCTCCTCGGGGAAGACGCGGTTGACGACGACGGCGTCGGTCAGGTAGCCGTAGAGGTTCAGGTAGGTGAAGGTGCGCCTGGCCTCGTCGACGACCATGCGGTCGGGCGTCATCACCAGCCGCACCGAGACGTGCTCGGTGTCGCGCAGGATCTCGTTCATGGCGATCAGGTTGCGCACCAGGCGCTGGACGTCGTCGAGGACGGCGTCGCCGGGCAGCGAGACGTCGAGCATGGCGCGGGCGAGCGGGCGCGCCGCCGCCATGAGCTGCGGCGACTGCGGGAAGACCTTCTGCAGCCACCAGCGCGCGACGTCGGGGAAGGAGAGCAGCCGCAGCGTCTCGCCCGTCGGCGCGCAGTCGACGATGACGCAGCCGAAGCGCCCGTCCTCGTGGTGGCGCTTGATCTGCAGCAGGCTGAAGAGCTCGTCGAGGCCGGGAGGGACCGTGAGCTCCTCGGCGCTGATGCGGTCCACGCCGCGCTCGAGCAGCAGGTCGCCCAGCCAGTCCTGGACCGCCGCCCAGTTGCGCTCCATCTCGTCCTGCGCGGACACCTGCTGGGCCCAGAGGCGCTCGCCGACCTGCGTGGGCTCGCCGCCGACCGCGGTCTGCAGCGAGTCGGCCAGCGAGTGCGCGGGGTCGGTCGAGAGCACCACGGTGTCGATGCCGCTCGCGGCGATGCGCCGCGCCGTGGCAGCGGCGACCGAGGTCTTGCCGACCCCGCCCTTGCCGGTATAGAGGATGGTCCGCGGCGCCATGGGCGACGCGTCAGCCTACTCAGCGCGCCCGTACCGCGATTCGCCCGGCGAGGGCGCCGACGTTGCCCGCCAGGTCCACCGCGCGCAGGCGCACCGCGAGCCCGCCCCGCCGGCGCGGGCGGATGGCGAACGCGTGGCGGCCGTAACCGAACCGCGCCGAGCGCGTGAGCACCGGGCGCCCCTTGCGCAGCACGGTGAGCGTCACGGTCGAGACCTTGTTCAGGGTGAAGACGAGCTTCGAGGTCTTCCTGGCCACCGCGAAGGTCGACTTCAGGGCGAGCACGGGCGGCTGGCGCAGGTAGGCGGTGAACCGGTCGGCCTCGGTGCAGTAGAGCGCCGGATCGGGCACGCGCTTGCACAGCTCGCGCAGGAAGTCGCGCACGAGCACGTGGTAGCCGAGGTCGCTCTCCCGGCCGGGCTGGTACAGCGACCACGCGCCGGTGTCGAAGGTCGGCAGCTCGACGCGCGCCTGCGCCTCCCCGGCGGCGAAGAGCGCGCGCCCCTCGGCGTCGTTGGCGAAGCTCGCGAAGTCGAAGAGCCCGTTGAGCGCCTGGATGAAGCCGTTGATGATGTGCAGGTCGGGAGCGAAGGAGTACTGCAGGTAGTGCGCGCCGACCGGCGTGTCGACGCGCACGCCCTCGGGCGGCGGGGTGCGGAAGATCCCCAGCGCGGCGCGCGCGGCCTCGAAGTAGCGCGGCTCGCCCAGGCGCGACGCCGCGCGCGAGAGGGCCTGAAGGGCCGTCCCCTGCGAGAGGCCGCTGACCCACGGCGGAGCGCCGTGGTCGAAGTGGAACAGCGACTCCCAGGCGATCCCGCCGGCGCGCGCGGTGGCCAGGGCGAGCGCCTCGTCGAGCAGGGCGCGCAGCTCGTCGTCGCGGCCGGTCTGCTGGAAGAGCCCGTTGGCCCGGCCGAAGGTGCCCAGCCACTGGACCTGGATGCCCTGCCCCGGGTAGTACTGCCATACGAGCTGGCTGCCGGCGAACATCACGCGCTGGCCGTAGCGCAGCAGCGAGCCCTCAGACCACCAGGCGCGGTTGCGCTGCAGCGTGAGGAAGACGAGCGGGGCGCGGCTGGGGGTGAGCAGGCCCGTCTTGGCGATCGTGCGGGTGTTGGCGATCACGGCGTCGAGCTGCCGGCGCCGCGTGCCGTGGAGCTTCTTCAGCGTCGCCTTGGCGTTGTCGTAGGACTCGGCCCACGCGTCGTGATGAAGCTGGTCGATGGCGCCGGCGGCGAGCAGCGCGTCGAGCTCGGAGGGCACGGTGCGCGGCGCCTGGGCGTGGGCGGCCACCGGGGCGAGCAGGAGCGCGAGCACCGTCGCGAGCAGGGCAACCGGCGGGCGCCGCACGGCGCCGATGCTAGCGTCGCGCGCTCGCGCTCCATGCAACTCCCCGCCCGCCTCGTCCTCGCGTTCGCCGCCCTCGACCAGCGCCAGGCGATCGGCGCGCCGGCCCACCCGCGGCCCGTCTCCGAGCTCGCGGCGGCCATGCGGCAGGTCCTGGGCGCCAACCGGCGCTACGACCAGTGCCTGCAGGACGCGGGCGCCGACCTGGCCCAGGCTCAGGGCTGCGCGGACCTCGTCGGCCAGTAGTCTCCGCCGCCTTCCGTGGACCTGCGCCGATTCCTCATGTCCAGCCAGGGCTGGCCGTACCTGCTGGTCCCCTTCATCCCGATCGCGATCGTCTTCGAGCTCGGCGCACGCGGGGGCGGTCGTGACGTTCTTCGCCTCGGCGCTCGGCGTCATCCCGACCGCCGCGCTCATGGGCCGCGCCACCGAGGAGCTCGCCGTGCGCTCGGGGCCGGGGATCGGCGGCCTGCTCAACGTCACCTTCGGCAACGCGCCCGAGCTCATCATCGCCCTCTTCGCCCTCGGCGCCGGGCTGCACGAGGTGGTCAAGGCCTCGATCGTCGGCTCGATCATGGGCAACATCCTGCTCGTGCTCGGGGCCGCGATGTTCTTCGGCGGCCTCAAGCGCGACCGCCAGTTCTTCGACCGCACGGCCGCGTCGGCGCAGTCCTCGATGCTGCTGCTGGCCGCCGCCGCGCTGGTCATGCCCGCGATCTACGAGCTCGTCGACGGCCGCGGCCTGCCGCAGCCCGGCGCCGAGCGCGTGCACTACGACACCACCGTCCAGTGGCTCTCGGCCGCGGTGGCGTGCGTGCTGATCGTCTCCTACGTCGCGGGGCTGTGGTTCTCGCTGAAGACCCATCGCGACCTCTTCAACCCCGAGAGCGACGATTCGGAGCACGGCGAGCCGTGGACCGTGCGCAAGTCGGTCCTCGCGCTGTGCATCGCGGGCGTCGCGGTGGGCGTGCATGTCGGAGATCCTCGTGGACTCGATCTCCGATGCCGCCACGCAGCTCGGGCTCAGCGAGTTCTTCATCGGCGTCATCGTGGTGGCCATCGTCGGCAACGCCGCCGAGCACTGGGTCGCGGTGCTCGTGGCGGTCAAGGACAAGATGGACCTGGCGGTGAACATCGCCATCGGCTCGAGCGCCCAGATCGCGCTGTTCGTGGCGCCGGTGCTCGTCCTCACGAGCTTCGTCCTGGGCCCGCACCCGATGGCGCTCGTGTTCAACGGCTTCGAGCTCGGCGGGATCCTGCTCGCCATCATCATCGCCAACCACGTCACCAGCGAGGGCGAGTCGACGTGGTACGAGGGGTGCAGCTGCTGGCGGTGTACCTGGTGCTCGCGATCGCCTTCTTCGTAGCCTGAGGGCATGACCTCATCGCCGCCCTGGCTCGGCGGTCGTGGTGGCGCTCCTGCTCGTCGACCTGCTGTTCTTCGCCCGCGGCCGCGAGCCCAGCTTCCGCGAGAGCGCCGCCTGGAGCGTCGGCTGGTTCGTGCTCGGCCTGGCCGTGGCGCTGCCGCTGTGGGCCCTCGACGGCGGCGACGGGGCCGTCAACTACGTCACCGTCTACCTGATCGAGCGCACGCTGTCGCTCGACAACCTCTTCGTCTTCCTGCTCATCTTCGGCGCCTTCGCCGTTCCCGCACCAGCAGCGCGGCAAGCTGCTGTTCTGGGGCATCGTGCTCGCGCTCGTCATGCGCGGCCTCGCGATCCTCGTGGGCGTCGAGCTGATCGAGCGCTTCCACTGGATCATCTACGTCCTCGGCGCGACGCTGCTGGTCCTCGCCTGGCGGATCCTGCGCGGCGCGCACGAGGACGTCGACCCCGGGCAGGGCCGCGCCGCGCGCGTCGTGCGCCGGGTGCTGCCCGTCGGCGAGCACTACCACGGCGCTCGCTTCTTCGCGCGCGAGGACGGCCGCGCGTGGCCACGCCGATGGTCCTGGCGCTCGCCGGGGTCGTGACGGCGGACATCGCGTTCGCGGTCGACTCGATCCCCGCCGCCTTCGCCATCACCACCGACGCGCTGGCCATCTGGACCGCGAACGCCTTCGCGCTCATGGGCCTGCGCGCGCTGTTCTCGCTCGTCGAGGAGCTGATCCGGCGCTTCCGCTACCTCGACGAGACGATCGCCGTCGTCCTGGGTCTCGTCGGGGTCAAGCTGCTGATCGAGGATCTCTACAAGGTCGGGCCGATCGCCAGCCTGGCCATCGTCCTCGCCGCCTTCGTGGTCGGGATCGTCGCGTCGATCCTGCGCGACCGTCGCGACCCGGCGGGCGCCGCCGAGCGCCGAGCAGTGGCCTAGAGCCACTCAACGCGCCCAGCCCGCCACCCGCGCGGCGGCTGCTCGAGGTCGTCCGTCCTGCGGCCTGAGGACGGCGCCGCGACGCCCATGAGCGCCGCCATCGCCAGCAGCAGCAGGCGGTGGTCGACGAGGCCGACGAGCGCCGCGCCGACCGCCACGGCGGCGGTCTGCGGGACGGCCAGCGCCATCTCCAGGACCGCGTAGGCGCGGCCCTGCAGATGGGCCGGGGTGCTGCGTTGAAGCAGCGTGACCGCCCCGACGATGATCCAGGACAGGCCGGCGCCGAAGACGATCGCCCCTGCCAGCACGAGGGCGAGCGACGAGGTCGCCAGGAGCGGGAGGCCGGCGGCCGCGACGCCCATCCCCAGCGCGCAGCCGCGGCGCTCGCCGGCCCGCGCCATGACGGCCGGGGCGGACGCCCCCGCGGCCACCGCGCCGGCTCCCTGCACGGCGAGCAGCACGCCGAGGAAGGCGGGCGGGCGGTGCAGGCCGTCGTCGACGACGGCGAAGAGGACCGCCTCGCTCAGCCCGAGGGCGGCCACGGCCAGTGCGCCAGCGGCGATCAGCCGGCGCAGGACGGGCGTGGCGCGGACATGGGCGATCCCGGCGCCGAGCTCGCCGCGGCGCGAACGCGTCGCGCCGCCCGGGCGGGGCTCGCGCAGGCGCATGAGGGCCAGCGCCGTGGCCGCCGCGAGGAAGGTGACGGCATCGAGCGCGGCGACGGCGCCTCCGCCGAGCCACGCGAACAGCCCGGCCCCGGCCAGCGGCGCCAGCAGCCTGAGCCCTTCGCGCAGGGTCTGCAGCGCGGCGTTGCCGTGGGCGAGCAGCTCGCCGGGCAGTAGGCCGACCAGCAGGGCGGACTGGCCGGCGCCCTGCACCATCGCCGACGTCCCGAGCGCCAGGCTCACGGCGTAGACGATCCACACATCGCCGGCGTCGTGCACGAGGACCAGCGGCGCGACCGCGAGCGCGCTGGCGAGGTTCACGGCGATGAGCAGCGGGCGCCGGCGCGTGCGGTCCACGATCATCCCCGCCAGCGGCGAGGCGAGCTGGGGCAGCAGGAAGGCGACGAACGTCAGCCCCGCAGCGCCGCTGCTGCCGGTGAGCTGCTTGACCCAGACGCCCATCGCCAGCGAGAGCGAGAGGTCGCCGAGCAGCGACAGCGCCTGGCCCGCGAGGTACAGCCGCGCGTCGCGCAGCGCCATCAGGCGGCGCACGCCTCAGTCCTCGACGCGGTAGGCGAAGACGAGCATCTCGACCGGGCGCGATCCCTCGGGGCGCCGGGCGGGATCGGCCACGCGGTCGCGGTGGCGCGTGAGCAGCTCGGTGAGCTCGCCGTCGAGAGCGCCCAGCTCGTCGGGCGTGACGTGGAGCAGGAACTGGCTCGCGCCCGTGACCTCCTGCCACTCGCGCGGGTTGCGCGCGCGGGCCTCCATACCGGCGCGCATGCGCCCGATGCGCCGCTCGCGGATGACGCCTTCGAGCGCGGTGGCCGCGGTGGCGGTCGCCGGATCGTCGTGCACGTCGGTGAAGTGCAGTCCGACGTGCGCCAGCCGCCAGGGCCGGCGCCGGCCGGCGCCGCGCCCGGCCTCCTCGACGAAGCCGTACTTGGCGAGCTGGCGGAAGTGGAAGGAGCACGTCGTGGGGCTCTCGCCAATCGCCTCGCCGGCCTCGGTTGCCGTGAGCGGGCCGTGGATGCCGAGCGCGTCGAGCAGCGCCAGCCGAACGGGATGGGCGAGAGCGCGCATGGCGCGCGGATCAGCGACATCGCGGGTCTCATTGCGTGGACGATCGAGAGACATGTCTCGAAAGATATCTCTCGATAGCTATCTCTGTCAACTCGCGCGATTTCCGCAACGCGCTCGGCACCTTTGCCACCGGCGTGACGATCATCACGACGCGCAGCCGAGGGCGGCGTCATACGGGATGACCGCCAACTCCTTCACCTCGGTGTCGCTGACGCCGCCGCTGGTGCTGTGGAGCGCCTCGCTCTACGCGCAGAGCCTGCCGGCCTTCCAGGAGGGCTCGCATTTCGTCGTCAATATCCTGGCCTACGACCAGATCGAGCTGTCGAACAAATTCGCCCGCTCGCACGAGAACAAGTTCGCCGAGATCGACCACATGATCCCGGAATGCGGCGCGCCGGTGTTGATCGGCGCCGCCGCGCATTTCGAGTGCCGCAACGAATATCGCCATTACGGCGGCGACCACATCATCTTCATCGGCCACGTCGAGCGCTACGCCTATACGGACAGGCCGACCTGATGTTCTGCCGCGGCAAATACATGCGCGGCGAGCCGATCATGCAAACGTGATGCCGAGTTTACTTTTTGCGTAACCGTACCGGCGAAGGACGGGATGGCGACTGTAAAAATTCGCCGCGCTGGCATCGAGATAAAGAAGAAAAATGAATCCTGATTTGTCGCTACGAACCGGTGGCGTGTCCGGACGGCTGCATTACGCCTGGATCGTCGCCGCGGTCACGTTTGTGATCTTGCTGCTGACGGCGGGCGTACGCGCCGCGCCGGGCGTGTTGATCGTGCCGCTCGAACACGAATTTCGGTGGTCGCGCGCGACGATCTCGTTCGCCATCGGGGTCAACATGCTGCTTTACGGGCTGATCGGCCCGTTCGCCGCGGCGTTGATCGACCGGTTTGGCGTGCGGCGCACGATGGCGCTGTCGCTGCCGCGACCGCGGCCGGCGTGGCGCTGACGCCGATGATGACCGAGCCCTGGCAGCTGATGCTGCTGTGGGGCGTCGTCGTCGGCATCGGTTGCGGGGTGATCGGCGCCTATCCTCGCCGCCTTGATCGCGGCGCGCTGGTTCAGGGCGCGGCAGGGCCTGGTGATCGGCGTGTTGACGGCGGGCAACGCCGCCGGTCAGCTGGTCTTCCTGCCGACAATGGCAGCGCTCGTCACCCTGCCGGCTGGCGCGTGATGTCGCTGGCCTTCGCCGGCTACGGCCTGATGTTTGTCCCGCTGGTGGCGCTGCTGATGCGCGACCGGCCGGAGGATCGTCGGGCTGGCGCCCTATGGCGACGACGCGACGGCCCGCGACCGCTGCCGCCATGCCCGCCGGCAACCCGTTCGCGGTCGCTTCCGCGCGCTCGCCGAGGGCGTCGCGGTCACGCGATTTCTGGCTGATCGCCGGCAGCTACTTTATCTGCGGCGCCTCGACCAACGGCCTGATCGGCACGCATCTGATCCCGGCTTGCGTCGATCACGGTCTGGCCGAGGTCGTCGGCGCCGGTCTCCTTGCCGCGACGGGCGTCTTCGCTTCATCGGCGGACCGCTGTCGGGCTGGCTCAGCGACCGCTTGGACAATCGCGCTGCTGCTCGCCTGGTATTACGGGCTGCGCGGCCTGTCGCTGCTGTACCTGCCGTTCGCCTTCGACATGTCGTTTTACGGGCTGTCGCTGTTCGCGGTGTTCTACGGGCTCGACTGGATCGCCAGCGTGCCGCCGACCGTGCGGCTTTTGACCCGCGTGGTCGGCACCGAGCGGACCGGGATCATGGTCGCCTGGATCACCGTCATTCATCAGGTCGGCGGCGCCGCGGCGGCCTATCTCGGCGGCGTGCTGCGGATCTCCTTCGGCACCTATCTCGAAGCCTTCTTTTGCCGGCCTGTTGTGCTTTGCGGCGGCGCTGATGGCGCTGTTGATCGGCGCCGGACGGTCCCGCCGGCGAACCGCAACCGGCATTGTTACCGGCCGAATAGCCGGGGTCTGGATCGCGCCCGCGAGAGGCGGGGGAGCGAAGCGCCGCTGCGGCCAATGCTGCCGCGCTGCGAGAACATAGGTTTTGTTCATCGACGCAGTGTCCTTTCGGCTTTTATCGCCCGCGCTTGCCCCCTATACCCTGTCTCGCCCCGGCACACGCGGGAACAGGAGCGGGCGCAGAGCGGCATGATCCTGGAGCGAGACCAGCCCGCGGCCATTCGATCGCCGTCGCTGCTGCGTCTTGTGCCGCTCGGGCTCGGCATTTCGGTCGTACCGCTCGACACTTCGGTCAACATCGCCTTCCCGATATTACCGGCAGCTTCGGCCTGCCGATCCCGATGATCCAGTGGGTCGTTATCTGTTATGTGCTGACCCATGCCGGGCTGATGCTGGCGTTTGGTCGGGTCGGCGACATCTGGGGGCACGCCCGCGTGTTCCGTGCCGGGCTGCTGTGGAACATCGCGGCGTTTCTACTGTGCGCCGCGGCGCCGAGCTTCGGAGCGCTGCTGTTTTTTCGCTTTCTGCAAGGCATCGGGGCCGGACTGATCATCAGCTGCGCCCCGGCGCTGGTCACGAGCCTCTACCCGGAGGCGCGGCGCAGCCACGCGCTCGGCATCTTCACGCTGATGTTTGCGTCGGGTCGGCGAGCGGACCGTTGATCGGCGGTGCGCTTGTCGAGCATTGGGGCTGGCCGGCGGTCTTCTGGTTCCGTGCTCCGATCGCTCTGACCAGCCTCGTTCTACTGCGTGGGCGGATGACCGCGCCGCCGCGGCGCCGCGGGAGCAGCGCTTCGACATTGCCGGGGCGCTGCTGCTCGCGTTCGGTCTCGCCACGCTGCTGCTCGCGATCAACGCGCTGCCGCGGCTGCGCGACGGAAACGTGCTGGCGTTCGCCCTGTTCCCGGCCGCTTGCGTCAGCCTTGTAGGATTCGTTTGGTGGGAAGCCCGCACAGACGCAGCCGATCGTACAAATCGCGCTGTTCTGCCGCGCCGCCTTCGCGATCATCAACGCCGCGAGTTGCCTGCTGTATCTCGTCACATTCTCCGTGATGCTGATCTCGCCGTATTTCCTCATTCACCATACCGGGCTGAGCCTGCCGCAGGCGGGGTTTGTGCTGGCTAGTGGATTGTGACGATGGCGGTGGCCTCTCCGTTCGCCGGCCGCGTCGTCGCGCGGTTTGGCGCCGATCGCGTCGCACCGATCGGAGCGCTGGCGATCGGGGCCGGGCTGTTTTCGGTCGGGACGTGGCAACCCGAAACCGCCCCGGGGCTGATGGCGCTGTCGCTGGCTGTCCAGGGCTGTGGTCTCGCATGCTTTCAGGTGGCCTATATGGAGCTGGTCATGGCGGCGACGCCGCCAGCCCATCGCGGCGTCGCCGGCAGCCTCGGCATGCTGACCCGTACGATCCGGAACGGTCACCGGCGCATCGCTGCTGACCCTTGGGTTTCAGACCCTTCAGAGCATGGCTTTAGCCGGTGGCGAGACGGCGCCGGATGCTTTTCTCGCTGCCTATCACACGATGTTCCGCCTGGTCGGGGTCGTCGCCGCGCTGACCGGCGGGATTGTCGCCTGGTCCGCCGTTGCCCACAGAACGTCCGGACGGGTCCGCCGAGACCTTTAAACCGGGACGGTGCGCTACGAGCTATTTCTAATCGGCCCGCGTTTGGCGGGCGAGGCCCTTACTTTCAGGAGAATGGCATGAGCGACGATCACGTCTACCGCGTCATCGAAATCACCGGCTCCTCGCCCAAGAGCATCGACGACGCGATCCAGGTCGCCGTGACGCGCGCCTCAAAGACCTTGCGCCACCTGCGATGGTTCGAGGTAATCCACACCCGCGGCCACCTCGACGAAGGCAAGATCCAACACTATCAGGTGACGCTGAAGCTCGGCTTCACGATCGACGACGGCGACATCACGCCATAGGTCCGGTGGCGAAACTTACAGTCAGCCTCGCGCGGGTCGATTGCGACGGGACTCGCGCAAATTCTTGATGCCGCGATTTGGACGGAGGAGTGTGAAACGGTCCGGGCTGCGATGTCGGCGGGAGGAGGCGTTCCATCACGCATACCGCTATCGGTAAGTTGACATCACTGAGCTAGCGCTATCAACACGATGAACCTGGTCGCCAAAGGTGCCCGCCCATATCAACGGAAGTCTCGATGAGCTGATCTCGGCTTTGACGCCGTTCTGTTTCGCTCGCAACCCCAGGGTGCAGCAAGTGTTCCCCGGGTACTATACTACTTCTGTCACGGGCCATTAGTCGGTCGATCCCTCTGGGCCATTAATCCTGTTGCCGGCGTCCTGCTTCTGTCCGGGGTCGGTGCGGAGCCGCCACTTGGTCCGACAGCCGCGCTGCAGAGAGGGATACGATGTTCGCCTCCGGAGTATAGGACATATAGATGGGGTCACGGGCCGGCAACCGGCGGTAGTTGCGCTGGCGGCCGTCCCTCAGAGTGATGGTGTCAAGAAACGGAGTCAGGCGCAGCCTGCTCCAAGCATCATCGAGGGACGACCATGGAACACTATGCCGGTATCGACGGCGATATCGTCTTGGCCGAGTGCGCATGCGGCCACAGTTTGGCGTTACCGCCGAGCTCGCGCTGCGATGGACTGCGGCGGTCAGCAGATTTTAGGTCTCTCTATGCTCTCGAGTGTGAAGGACTTATATTAGTGAGTGTATCGGTGGCGTCATCCTTTACGACAAGACGATCCGTCAGCAGAAGAACGACGGCACTCCCTTTGTTAAGGCCCTAACCGACGCGGGAATCATTCCCGGCATCAAGGTCGACACCGGGCCAAGGATATGGCGGGTCACCGGAGAAGATCACTGAGGGTCTGGACGGATTGCGCGAGCGCCTCGAGGAGTATTCGAATGGGCGCCCGCTTTGCCAAGTGGCGCGCAGTGATTGCCCTGGGTGATGGCATTCCCAGCCGGGGCTGCATCGAGGCCAATGCACAGGCATTGGCTCGCTACGCCGCGTTGTGCCAGGAGGCCGGACTGGTACCCATCGTCGAGCCGGAAGTGCTGATGGACGGCGATCACACGCTGGAGCGTGTGCGGCAGGTGACGCGAGAAGGTCCTGCGCGCGGTCTTCGACGCAGCTCTGCGCGCAACGGGTGATGCTGGAGGGCATGATCCTGAAGCCCAACATGGTGCTTCCCGGGTTGCGCATGCCCCAGGCAGGAACCGGTGGACGAGGTGGCCGACGCCACGGTAAAGTGTCTCTTGCGAGCCGTCCCCGCTGCCGTTCCGGGGATCGCGTTCTTGTCGGGCGGCCAATCCGCCGAATTGGCCTCGGCCCGCTCTGAACGCCATGAATGTCAGGTTCAAGTCGCAACTGCCTGGGCGTTGGCGTTTTCGTTTGCCGCGCAATCCAGCAACCGGCGCTTTAGATGTGGCGCACGGCGAGGAGGCCCACGTCTCGGCGGCGCAGCAAGCTCTCTATCATCGGGCCAGTGCAACTCGGCGGCGCGCCGCGGCGAATACAATGCCGCGATGGAGAATGCCCGAAGCATCACACCCCTTACCATCACACTCGGAACCTGCGGCGTAGCAAAAGACAGAAAGAACAGCATGACGGAACCCAAAGCCAAACCTGAGGCTGAAATCCGGGGCTACGCCCAAGGCTGAAAACGACACCGAACCCAAGCTGGGATCGAAGCCCAATGCGAAGGACGATCTGAAAACCCTGCCAATGGCGGAGGTCGAGAAAAAATTGGGCTCGTCTCCAGAAGGCCTAAGGCAGGCCGAGGCGCAGAAACGGCGGATCAAATACGGGCCAAACGAGATCGCGGAAAAGAAGACCAGCCTTCTCCTCAAGTTCCTCAGCTATTTCTGGGGTCCGAATTCCCTGGATGATCGAAGCGGCAGTGATCCTGTCGGCGGTCGCGCGACATTGGCCGGATTTCTTCATTATCCTTGTTCTGCTTCTGGCCAATGCCGTCGTTGGATTTTGGGAGGAACGCAGGCGGCAACGCGATTGACGCCCTGAAGGCCAAGCTTGCTATCAAAGCCAGGGTGAGACGTGACGGAAAGTGGATCACGCCCCGGCGCGGGAACTGGTGCCAGGTGATGTCATCCGGTTGCGCCTGGGCGATATCGTGCCGGCGGATGCGCGTTTGCTGGACGGCGATGAGGTCTCCGTCGATCAGTCCGCGCTGACGGGTGAGTCGTTGCCCGCCGCGCGCAAATCAGGTGACGCGGTGTTCTCCGGGTCAATCATTCGTCGCGGCGAGATCGGCGCGATGGTCTATGCGACGGGCGCCAAGACTATTTTGGCAAGACTGCGGAACTAGTGGAGACGGCGGATACCGTCAGCCATTTCCAGAAGGCCGTGCTGAAGATCGGCAACTACCTGATCATGTTGGCTATCGCGCTCGTCGCGGTGATCATCGCGCTTGGAATCTCCGCGGCGACCGATCCTCACGACGTTGCAGTTTGCCCTCGTGCTGACCGTCGCGGCGATCCCGGTGGCGATGCCGACGGTGTTGTCGGTCACGATGGCGGTCGGTGCGCGCCTGCTCGCGAAGAAACAAGCGATCGTGAGCAAGCTCGTCGCAATCGAGGAACTGGCTGGCGTGGACGTGCTGTGTGCCGACAAGACTGGCACCCTAACGCAGAACGAGCTGACGCTGGGTGATCCTTTCTGCCTGGGTGAGGTCGCCGGCCGAGCAGGTCATCCTCGCCGGTGCGCTGGCCTCGCGAAGCGGAGAACGACGACACGATCGACCTCGCGGTCCTCGGAGGCGTGAAGGACAAAGAGGCGCTGGAGCCCTACCAGGTCACGCATTTCAGCCCTTCGATCCAGTGCACAAGCGGACCGAGGCGACCGTCAAGGCCGCGGATGGCAGGACGTTCAAGGTCACGCAAGGGGCGCCGCAGGTCATCCTGGCGCTGTCGGCCAATGCCGCCGCGGTGAAACCCGCCGTCGACAAGGCCGTCAACGATTCGCCGCGCGCGGCTTTCGTGCGCTGGGCGTGGCCCGGGCGGATGGCGACGGCAAATGGCAGGTTCTTGGCGTGCTGCCGCTGTTCGATCCGCCGCGCGAAGACGCCAAGACCACCATCGCGACCGCGGCCAGATGGGCGTGAAGATCAAGATGGTGACCGGCGACGCCCTGGCGATCGCCCGGAGACCGCCAAGACGTTGGAGATGGGCACCGACATCCTCGACGGCGCGAGCCTCGGCGATGCCAAGCGTGAGGAAACCGCGGCGATAGCCAAATCCATCGAGGATGCCGACGGCTTCGCCCAGGTGTTCCCCGAGCACAAATTCCATATCGTCGACGTACTGCAGAAGCGCGGTCACATCGTCGGCATGACCGGCGATGGGGTGAACGACGCCCCGGCGTTGAAGAAGGCCGATTGCGGCATCGCTGTTTCCGGCGCAACGGATGCGGCCCGGGCGGCGGCCGCCATCGTGCTGATGACCCCCGGGCTGTCGGTGATCATCGATGCGATCAAGGAAAGCCGCAAGATCTTCCAGCGCATGAACAGCTATGCGATGTATCGTATCGCCGAAACGCTGCGTGTGTTGTTGTTCATGACGCTGGCAATCCTGGTGTTCAATTTTTATCCGTTGACAGCAGTAATGATTGTGATGCTGGCGTTGCTCAATGACGGTGCCATCCTGTCGATCGCCTACGACAACGTGCATTACAAAAATGCGCCCGAAGCATGGAATATGCGCTTGGTGCTGGGGATCTCGACGGTGCTCGGTGTCGTCGGCCTGGTGTCCGCTTTTGGCCTGTTCTATCTTGGCGACCGCGTCTTTCACCTCGATCGGCCCACATTCCAGACGATGATGTATTTCAAGCTGTCGGTGGCCGGGCATCTGACGATCTTCCTGACGCGAACGCGCGGCCCGTGGTGGTCGATACGACCGGCGCGGATCCTGTTGCTGGCGGTATTCGGAACCCAGGCGGTTGCGACGTGATTGCAATCTATGGCCTTGGTTGGTAACTCCGCTTGGTTGGACTTGGGCGTTGCTCGTCTGGGGCTACGCCCTGGCCTGGTTTCTCGTGAATGATCCCATGAAGCTCCTGACGTACCGGATTCTGGATGTTGCGAAAGTCGAGCTCAGCTCGAGCGATAGTCAAGGCCGTGCCTGAGCCAGGGTCCGAAACCGATCCTCAGGCGGGGACCAAGGCCAAGACCAAGCCGAAGCCTGAAACGAAGACCGTGGCCAAGCCTGAAGCCAAAGCCGCGCCCAATCCCGGCACGGCAGCCAAGGCAAACCCGATGCCCGAGACCGAGCCAAAGCCTAGTGCAAAGGGCGCGCCTCAGGCGGAAGCTAAGGTCGAAGACAAGCCCGCAGCCCGAGCCGGCCGGACGCCGCGGCCCACATCGCGACCCTGTCGATACGTAGCTCGGCGATATCCTCCTGGCCGGCGTCCTCAAGGACCCGGCAGATGCGGGGCGTATCATCACCGAAGCCATCGCCGAAGCCGAGCAGCCTTCACGGTCGTGAAGCCGCCCGAAGCCAAGGCCGCTCCACGCCCCCGCCAAGCCGAGCCGCAGCAAAATGGAACCCAGCCAGACGGCAAATCCCAGACACCGACTGACGCGATCCGCAGACAGTCAAGTGAACCGCATGATCCGGAGAGTTAATGAAGGACCGAAGGCATGAAAATACAGACCAAGGACTTTCGCGTCAAGGAAGGCGACAAGGTCGACCTCAATCAACGGCCGACGAACGTCGATCCCGTATACAAGTCGAAGGCGCAGTATAAGGAGATCCTGGCGGAGCACGTCGCGAAGTTCGAGCGCATTGCAGCGGCTTCACTACGCGTCACGGTCGCCACGCCATCCTGCTGATCTTCCAGGCGATGGATGCGGCCGGCAAGGACGGCGCAATCAGGCACGTGATGTCCGGGGTAAATCCGCAGGGTTGCCAGGTTTTCAGCTTCAAGCATCCGAGCGCCGACGAGCTGGAACACGATTTCTCTGGCGCCGCCCGCGATCTGCCGGAACGGGGGCGGATCGGCATCTTCAACCGGTCCTATTACGAGGAGGTGCTGGTGGTCCGCGTGCACGCCGACCTGCTCGCAGCGAGGAGATGCCGCAGGCGCCGCTGCAAGACGGCACGGTCTGGCATGATCGCTATCGTCGATCGTGGATCTCGAAGCGGCACCTGCACGTCAACGGCACCCGGGTCGTCAAGTTCTACCTGCACATCTCGAAGGAGGAGCAGCGCAAGCGCTTCCTGGCGCGGATCGACGAGCCGGACAAGAACTGGAAATTCAGCCTGGCCGACATCAAGGAGAGGGGGTACTGGAAGCAGTACAGGAAGGCCTACGAGGAGTGCCTGGGCGCAACAAGCACGAAAGACGCCCTGGTACGTCGTGCCTGCAGACGACAAGAAGAACGCCCGCCTGATCGTGTCCCAGATCGTCCTCGATACATTCGAAGATCTCAAAATGTGCTACCCAAAAGTGGGCGCAGAACGCAAACGGGAGCTGTTGTCGATGCAAGCAGCTCTCGACGTGACCTCTTGGGTGCAATGGCTCACGCACGGCGATAAACCACCCGGCCGGCGTGAAGCGAGGATGAAGACGACTATCGAACATTAGCTTGAGCCGTGTTTCCTTTTGCGTGTTTAGGCAGACTAGGTCGGGAATTCCGCGGAAGCTACCTACTCGTGGTGAGCTTTTCGGCGCCGAAACTCTTGAGCAGCGTGCGGAAAGTCTGGCGGCCGCACAGCACGTCGCATTCAACCCGAAGCGGGACCTTCCACTGGCCAAACGGCTCAATGACAACGGCAGGGTTCTTACCGAATGCCATCATGCTGTCGTTCAGGCAAGATCAGTTCAAACGAGGTGCAGACGGATGTGACCCGGCCGCTTATACTACATCTGATCGGGGGGGCGCGCGCCGGCGGCGGTTACGCCAAGCGGGCTAAGGCCGGAAGCGATTTCGCGCCCATCTTTTTCATGATCGAGGCCCGATGGTTCTCCACTGTGCGTTGGCTGAGGATCGAGGTCGGCGGCGATATTCTTACTGGGATGACCGGCAAGGACCATTTCCATGATCTGGCGCTGCCGTGAAGTAAGCTTGCCGACCCGCTCGGACGCATCCCTTCGCCACGCCGACAGCTTGGTCGCATCGCGCGACTGCTCTAGGGCACGTTCTACGCTGGCGAGCAGCTCGCCGCCGCCAATGGGTTTCTCGATGAAATCGAACGCGGGTTCATGGCCGCGACCGCCATATGGACGTCGTTGTTTCCCGTAATCATGATGGCCGGCAATCGGTAGCCGCGGTTGTGTAATTGCTGCAGCAATTCGTGGCCCGTCATCGCCGGCAGATACGCATCCACCAACAGACACCCTTCGCGGCCTGGTCGGTAGGCTTCGAGGAATGCGTCGCATGTGGCGAAATCCTCGACGGTCCGCCCGTCAGCCTCGAGCAAGCTGCGTATCCCCGCGCGCACGTGCTTATCGTCATCGACCACGAAAATGACGGGCACTTCCGCAGGCCGGACGCCTTTGGATTTGGTGCGTCACCGGCAGACGCGCCAAGCGGGTTGCGAGATCGGAAGCAGCCGCTGGATCGCCCGCATCACGTCCGTGGGCCTGACCGGCTTGTTGAGCTGTACGCAGTCCTGGCTAGCGATGCGCCGCAAGGTATCTGTCGAGATGTCGCCCGCTGTTAGCGCCGTTTCTCTCTTCCTCCTCGTCAACATCAATCCTGTGGTTCGCTGTTGTGCCGGTGGGGATGTGGGCGAAGGCGCAGCCGGTCGGCGGAGCCGATCGTCCACATATCCACCGGCATTCTGTTTCGTAGACTTGGCGCGGCGTGCGGTAGGCCAGGCTCTGGTGCTGGCGCTCCTCATTGTAGAAGCCGGGCCAGGAGCCGATGCCGGCCTTGGCCTCAGCGACACTGGCGTAGGCGTTGAGGTAGACCTCCTCGTATTTGAGGCTGCGCCACAGCCGCTCGACGAAGATGTTGTCCATGTAGCGGCCCCCCGCCTTCGCGGGGGCGGGCTTGTATGGGGCTGGTTCTGTCAAGCCTGATTTCTCTGATCCGAGGGGAGCTCGCCGTGGTGCACGCGAGACGCGCGCTACACACTTGTATTCGGCAGGTCCGGCAGGACCTCGACCATGATGCAGTGATGCGCATCGGTGGCGCAGCTCCGGGGCGGCAGGCCCATTCTCTAGGACGGCGTCGCAGCCATGCCTGCCTCGGGTCACCGCCGGCCTCGGATCGTCAGGAGCGGCGCCGGCGAGGGATTGTCGACGGCGCGCCCAAGGTCAATCGGGAACCGGTTGTGGTCAGACTGCCGCCGCGATCACGGGGGCAGAAGCACTACACCGTGCGGCACTTCGCCGGTCGTGACGAGTTACCAGAGCGCGATGAGCAGCTTGCGGGCGAGCGCCACAATCATCGTCTTGCGAGTGGCGCCGCGGGTGTCGGCGGTGCGCACGCGATACCCTTGTGCGAACGCGCTGTCTTTCTGGAACCTCAGGAAGCGCCAGGCCAGCTGGATCAAGCCGCGGCTCACCCGGGCATTGCCTGCCCTCGCCAGGCCCTTTTCTCGCCAGCGGGCACCGCTTCTTCGGGCGATCCGGTGAGTCCGGCATAGCGGGCCACCGCACGGCCGTCGCGAAGGTTTCGGGAGAGCACCTCCTGTACCAGCATGTCGGCGGTCTCGATGCCGATACCGAAGAAGCTGGCGATCAGCCGGACCGTCGGGTGGCGTGCCCCATTCGGGCTGTTGTTCGCAGACGCGCGAGAAGTGTCTGCTTCGAGTTCTCCGATCTGTTCGTTGACCAAGCGAGCCGGGCCATATCACGCCGAAGCTCGGCCAGCGTGTTGGGCGGCAGCGGCATGCCCTCCGGCGTGCGCAAGCGTTCGAGACGCTCGGCCGCATGGCGCAAAGCCGGCTTGAAGCCGCGAATGCCCAGCCGCGCCAGGCGCCTTCATCCGGTCGCTATCCGCGTGCGCTCGCCAACCAGACTTCTCGCTCACGGCTCGGACGCCTGGCATCTTCGTCCTCCAGGGTCGGGATCGCCACCATGCTGCAGTGGCCTCGCTCGCCTCGCAGCCAGCCGAGAAAGGCGCGCTTCACAGCGCCATGTCCAGCCGATCGGTCTTCGCCCGGCGATGCTCGCGCGAAACCGCGATGCTGGTGGAATGGATCACATGCGCCTCGAT
>CAWFMR010000016.1:0-130492 GCA_963816845.1 uncultured Actinomycetes bacterium
CCCGAGACGTTGATCCACGCGATCGGCTTGCGGTAGGCCTCGCCACCGCCGACCAGCCACTCCAGGAGGTTCTTGAACGCGCCGGGCAATGCGCCGGCGTACTCGGGAGTGCAGACGAGGATCGCATCGACGCGCCCGACGGCGGCGCGCAGCTCGGCGACCGCGGCGGGCAGATCGTCACCGTCGTCGTCGGGGCTGAAGTGCGGCAGCTCGCCCATGCCGCGAAGAGCTCGGTGTCGGGGTCGAGGGCCTGCGCGGTGCGCAGCATCGCGGTGTTCGTCGAACCGTCGCGCAGGCTGCCGGAGATGAGGAGCAGGCTCATCACTGCAGTGTGCCGGTAGCGTCACGCGGGCGATGTGGCTGCAACGCGAGATCACGCTCGAGCCCCGGCCGCGCGGCTTTCACCTCGTGACGCGCGAGGTCGAGCGCGCCCTGCCCGAGCTCTCAGAGCTCGAGGTCGGCCTGTGCCACCTGTTCATCCTCCACACCTCGGCGTCGCTGACGATCAACGAGAACGCCTCGCCCGACGTGCGGCGCGACTTCGAGACGTGGTTCGACGCGGCCGTGCCCGAGGACTTCCGCGGATGGACGCACACCCTGGAGGGCCCCGACGACATGCCGGCCCACATCAAGGCCTCGCTGCTCGGGCCGTCGCTGTCGATGCCGGTCGCCCGCGGGCGCCTGGCGCTCGGGACGTGGCAGGGCATCTACCTGTGCGAGCACCGCGACCGCGGCGGCGCGCGCTCGCTGGTGGCGACGCTCAACGGTCAGTCGCGCCGCGAGCCGTAGCGCGTGGCGCGCAGCTCGCGCACGTCGGCCGGGACGCCGCGCGGCGCCGGCGCGATGAGCTCGGGCTCGATCGGCGTCTCGACGACGGCCCCGTCGACGAGGTCCACGCGCGCGGCGCGCGCCCGCGGGCGCGCCGACACGACGCGCTCGAGCGCCATGTCGCGGAAGAGCAGCCCGACGCCGTCGTCGGCGATCCAGCCCGGCGGCAGCGTCCCGTCGGCCACCGCGGCCAGGTAGACGGCGCGCCGCGCCGGCTCGGTGTCGGCGTGCACCGACAGCGAGCCGGGCAGGAAGCCCAGGCCCGGCGTCGGCTCCGGCGCGCCCGACGACGTCGTCACGCCGCCCTCCAGCCAGCACATGGCCCCGGCGCTGAGCCCGGCGAGCACGACGCCGCGCTCCCACGCGTCGCGCAGCATCCGGTCGAGGCCGTGGACCTGCCAGATGGCGAGCAGGTTGCGCATCGAGCCCCCGCCGACGTAGATGACGTCCTGGGAGAGGACCACGTCGCGCAGCGGGCGGCGCAGGTCGCCCATGCGGAAGAGCGAGAGCACCTCGGGCTCGCACGGCCGATCGCCGAAGGCGGCGTGGAAGCGCCCGATCTGGTCGCGCGGGTCGCCGCTGGCCGTGGGCAGGAAGAGGATCCGCGGCACCGGGGCGCCGGCGAGCTGCAGGACGAGCTCGTCGAGCGAGGGATCGCCCGGCGTGGCGGTGAAGCCACCGCCGCCCAGCGCGAGGATGGTCCTCACGCGACGAGCGCCAGCGGTGCGCCGAGGTCGACGGTCGGCAGCTTGCGCTCGACCACGCGATCGCCGCGCAGCGCGACGCGCCAGCCGCGCTTGCCGGGCCGCGAGGCCACCACGCGGTGCAGGTCGGTGCCGACGAAGTGCAGCGCGGCGCCGTCGTCGGCCGCGTAGCCCGCGCACATGCCGTCGCGCACGAAGCGGCGGTACTCCTGGCGCCGGCACGGCTCGCCGTCGTAGTGCACGCAGTTGGAGTGCGGCAGCAGCCCGAGCCCCTCGACCGCCTGCGGCGCGCCGTGGAAGGCGGTCACCGCCTCGGAGAACCAGCACAGCGAGCCGGCGCTCAGCCCGCAGAGCACGACGCCGCGCCTCCACGCCTCGGCCAGCGCGACGTCGATCCCGTGCGCGCGCCAGGCGCCGAGCAGGCTGATGACCGATCCGCCGCCGACGTAGACGAGGTCCTGCGCCAGCAGGTGCTCGCCGGGGTCGCCGGTCGCCGCGGTGCGGTCGCGGCGGAAGAGCGAGAGGTGGCTGGGCTCGCAGCCGAAGGCCGCGAAGGTGCGGTAGAAGCGCACGACGTAGTGGTCGGCGTCGCCGGAGGCGGTGGGCACGAAGCACACGCGCGGGCGCTCGACCCCGGTCAGGCCCAGGACGTAGCCGTCCAGCAGCGGGTTGCCGGCGTCCATCGAGAACCCGCCACCGCCGAAGGCCACGATCTGGGACAGTCGCTCCTCCATCTGGTGGAGGGTAGGCGGCACCCCAGGCCCGCCTTCCGCCCGGGTGTCTAAGCCGGATCGACGCTCGGTCCTACGCCGTGGCGGCCGCGTGCTCGGCCCGCGGAGCGCCGTCGGGATGGTCGACGACGACGTCGCGCGCCATGCGCGTGAGCAGCGCGGCGAGGTCGGCCTCGCTCTCGGGCGACCAGCCGTCGAGCAGCTCGGCCAGGCGCTCGCGGCGGGCGGCGACCAGGCGCTCGAGCGCGTCGCGGCCGGCGTCGCTGAGCACGATCGCCTCGCTCGGGCCCTCGACGTAGCCGAGCTCGCGCAGCTCGCCGATGCGCGCCGCCACGCGCGCCGCGTCGACCGCGTGGTGGTCGGCGATGGCGAAGGCGTCGGTCGGCTCGTGCTCGCCCACGCGCGCGAGGACCCAGCACTGGCGCGCGGTCAGCTCGAGGCCCGCCCGCGCGCACAGCCGCTCGAGGATCCGCTCGCGGGTGTCGCGCCGCGCCAGGGTCGAGAGCGCGCGCTCGATCTCGGCCGCCGGGTCGTCGTGCTTGGGCGCCGCGAAGGCCTCGCCGACGCCGGTGGCCTCGACCGTGCGCCGCAGCGGCTTCTCGGGCAGCAGCCACGCGAGGACGAAGGCGACGCCCGCGATCGGCGCGCAGACGAGGAAGATCGTCGTCAGCGCGTCGGCGTAGGCGTTGACGAAGGTCGGCTTCAGCGCGGGCGGCAGCTGCGCGACGCTGGCGCCGGTCACGCGCCCGGAGGCCGCGGCGGGCGGCAGGCCCGGGATCCGGTCGAGCTCGTGGGCCAGCCGGTTGGAGAAGATCGCGCCGCAGATGGCCACGCCGAAGCAGCCGCCGATCGAGCGGAAGAAGGTCGCGCCCGCGGTCGCCACGCCGAGGTCGCGGTAGTCGACGTCGTTCTGGACGGCGAGGACGAGCACCTGCATCACGAGGCCGAGACCGAGGCCGAGGACGAGCATGTAGAGCGACCGCTCGAGCGCGGACGTCGTCGGGCCCATGGTCGAGAGCAGCATGAAGCCGACGGCGAGGATCGCCGTGCCCGCGATCGGGAACGGTTTGTAGCGACCCCAGCGCGCGATGATCTGCCCGCTGCCGATCGAGGTCACGAGCAGGCCGAGCATGAGCGGCAGCAACTGCAGGCCCGACGAGGTCGGCGAGGCCCCGTTGACGATCTGCAGGAAGAGCGGCAGGTACGTGGTCGCGCCGAAGAGCGACATGCCGATGATGAAGCCCATCGCGCTGGCCACCGTGAAGACGCGGCTCGAGAAGAGGTGCAGCGGCAGCACCGGCTCGGGCGCGCGGCGCTCGACGGGGATGAGCAGCGCCGTGGCGACCACGGCGAGCACGCCGAGGCCGATGATCTGCCACGAGCCCCACGGGTACGTCGCGCCGCCGAGGCTCGTGGCCAGCACGAAGCAGCCCGCCGCGAGGCTGAGCAGGATCGTCCCGCGGACGTCGATGCGCGCATCGCGGCGCTGCACCGGGACGTCGAGCGCGACCGCGATGACGGCGAGCGCGACGAGGCCGACGGGGATGTTGACGTAGAAGATCCAGCGCCACGAGGCGTTGTCGACGAGGAAGCCGCCGATGAGCGGGCCGAGGACGCTGCTGACCCCGAAGACCGCGCCGAACACGCCCTGGTAGCGCCCGCGGTCGCGCGGGGAGACGACGTCGCCGATGATCGCCTGGGCCAGGACGATGAGCCCGCCGCCGCCGAAGCCCTGCAGCGTGCGGAAGGCGATCAGCTCGCCCATGCTCTGGCTCAGCCCGCACAGCGCCGAGCCGACCAGGAAGATGACGATCGACGCCTGGAAGATGCGCTTGCGCCCGTAGAGGTCGCCGAGCTTGCCGTAGAGCGGCGTGGAGATCGTCGAGGCCAGCAGGTAGCCGGTGACGACCCACGAGAGCTGGTTGAGGCCGCCCAGCTCGGCGGTGATGGTGGGCAGCGCGGTGGCGACGATCGTCGCGTCGAGCGCCGCCAGCAGGACCGCGAGCATGAGCGCCGCGAAGACGACCGGGACCTCGCGGCGCGTGCGCGTCGCCGGAGCCGGCAGCGCGGCGGCCGCAGCGGACATGCCGCGTTAGTAGATCAGCGGCCCTGCCAGACCGGGTCGCGCTTCTCGGAGAAGGCGACCGCGCCCTCGCGCGCGTCCTCGGAGGTGAAGACCGGGCCCGACAGCTCGCCCTGGCGCTGCCAGAACTCCTCCTCGCTCCAGTCGAACTGCTGCTGGAGGATCGCCTTCGTCGCGTCGAGGGCCAGCGGGCCGTTGGCGGCGATGGCGCCCGCGAGCTCGAGCGCCGCGTCGACCGCCCCGCCGCGCTCGGCCAGGCGGTTGACGAGGCCGAGCTCGTAGCCGCGCTCGGCCGTGATCGTGTCGCCGGTGAGCGCCAGCTCCATCGCGACGCCGTAGGGCACGCGGCGCGGCAGGCGCAGGAGCGCGCCGCCGGCCGCGACGAGCGAGCGCTTGACCTCGGGGATGCCGAGCTTGGCCTCGCGCGCGGCGACGATCAGGTCGCAGGCCAGCGCGACCTCGAGCCCGCCGGCGACCGCGAAGCCCTCGATCGCGGCGATGAGCGGCTTGCGCGAGGCGCGCTGGACGATGCCGGCGAAGCCGCGGTCGCCGACCCACGGGCGCTCGCCGGTCACGAAGGCCTTGAGGTCCATGCCGGCGCAGAAGCCCGCGCCGGCGCCGGTGATGACGCCGACCGCGAGGTCGCCGTCGGCGTCGAGCGCGTCGAGCGCCCCCGCCACCCCTTCGGCCAGCGCCAGGTTGACCGCGTTGCGCGCCTCGGGGCGGTTGAGCGTGATCAGCAGCACGCCGTCGCGGCGCTCGGTGAGGACGGGCTCGTCGGGCATGGGCGGACGATATAAGTCGCCCGATGCGCGCCGCCGTCATGACCGAGTTCAACGCGCCGCTGCGCGTCGAGGAGGTCACGCCGGCGCCGCTGGGCCCGCGCCAGGCGCTGGTGCGGATCGGCGCCAGCGGGCTGTGCCACTCGGACCTGCTCTTCTGGCAGGGCTACTCGCCGGTCGAGCCGCCGATCGTCCTGGGCCATGAGGGCGCCGGCGTCGTCGAGGAGGTCGGCCTCGAGGTGCGCGATGTGGCGCCGGGCGACCGCGTCGTCTGCACGTGGATGACGGCGTGCGGCGCGTGCTGGTTCTGCCGGCGCGGCGAGTCGCGGCTGTGCGAGGAGCTGGCCGACCAGCGCGGCGAGCGCCGGCTCGCGCGCGGCGACGGGAGCGCCGCGGTGCCCATGCTCGGCATCGGGACGTTCGCCGACCACGCCGTGGTCGACGAGCGCTCGCTGGTCAAGGTGCAGACCGACCTGCCCGACGAGCAGCTGGCGCTCATCGGCTGCGGGGTGACGACGGGCGTGGGCGCCGTGCTCAACACCGCCGCGGTGTGCCCGGGGTCGTCGGTGGCCGTGCTCGGCTGCGGCGGCGTCGGCCAGTCGGTGGTCCAGGGCGCGCGCATCGCGGGGGCGACGCGGATCGTCGCCATCGACACCGCGCCGCTCAAGCGCGAGACCGCGCTGGCCCTCGGCGCCACCGACGCGGTCGATCCGAGCGCGACCGACCCGGTCGCAGGCGGTCCGCGAGCTGACCGGCGGGCGCGGCGTCGACTACGCCTTCGAGGTGGCCGGCGTGCAGGCCACGCTGACCGCGGCCTACGAGCTCACACGGCGCGGCGGGACGATGGTCATGGTCGCCATCCAGCCGGCGGGCGAGTTCTCGTGGACCCCGTTCGACGCGGTCCGCAGCGAGAAGCGCGTGCTCGGCTGCTGGTACGGGTCGGCCGAGGTGCGCCGCGACTTCCCGCGCCTGATCGGCCTGGCCGCGGGCGGCCGGCTCGACGTCGCGACGATGGTCACGCGGCGCATCGCGCTCGACGAGGTCAACGACGGATTGGCGGCGATCGAGCGCGGCGAGGTCATCCGCAGCGTGATCGTCAACTGACGTAGGGTCCGGCCCGATGGCGATCCGCCGCGTCGCCGAGGACGTCTTCCACATCCCGCTCACGCCGCGCGACGGGGTCAACGCGTACCTGCTCGGCGACGTGGTCGTCGACGCCGGGACCAAGGTCACGGCCAGGCGACTGATCAAGGCGCTGCACGGCCACGCCGTCGGCGCCCACGCCCTGACCCACGCCCACCCCGACCATGCCGGCGGCTCCAGGCGACTGGTCGAGGCCTACGACGTCCCCGTCTGGGTCGGCGAGCGCGATCGCGACGCGGTGGAGACCGGGCGCCCGCCGGCGCCCGACGACGTGGGCCAAGCCGGCCGTGGCGCGCTGGCGCGCTTCGCGCCGGTCAGCGTCGCGCGCTCGCTGCGCGAGGGCGACGACCTCGGCCACGGCTTCATCGTGCTCGAGACGCCGGGGCACTCCGACGGGCACGTCGCCTTCTGGCGCGAGAGCGACCGCACGCTGGTCGCTCGGCGACGTCTTCTTCAACATGCACGTGCTCACGACCGTGCCCGGTCTGCACGAGCCGCCGCGGATCCTCACGCGCGACCCGCGGCGCAACCGCGACAGCGCCCGGCGCCTGGCCGCGCTGGAGCCCGAGCTCGTGCTCTTCGGCCACGGGCCGCCGCTGCGCGACCCCGCGGCGCTGCAGGCGTTCGTCGGACGCGCTCGAGGCGTGACGCTGCGCTGGGAGCCCGACGGCGCGGCCCGCGGCGACGTCGCGCTCCTGCACGGCGTCATGGCGCTGGCCGAGACGTGGTGGCGGATCGGCCCGGCGCTGGCGGCGCGCGGCTGGCGCGTGGCGGCGGTCGACCTGCCCGGGCACGCGGGCGACGTCCACCGCGACGGCGCGCTGGACCTCGACGCGCTCGTCGACGGCGTCGCCGCGCGCCTCGACGGCCCGGTCGACCTGCTGGTGGGCCACAGCCTCGGGGCGATCGTCGCGCTCGGGCTGCTCGCCCGCGACCCGGGCGCGGCGCGCGCGCTGGTGCTCGAGGAGCCGCCGGGGCCGGCCGCCATCGACCTGGGCGCGCTGGCGGCCGTGATCGTGCACGACGCCGCGGCGGTGCGCATCGATCGCGCGCCGCTCGTCGCGCGCGAGCGCGAGGCCAACCCGCGCTGGGACCCCGGCGACGTCGAGCGCTCGGTGCGCGGCATCGAGGAGGCCGACAGCGAGGCGATCGTGGCGGCGCTCGAGCGGGCCGCTGCGCTGGGACCTCGCCGCCCTGCTCGCCGCCGTCGACGTCCCGATGCTCGTCCTCGCCGCCCCCGACGCGCCGGGCCGCTTCCCGCTGGACGCCCGGCTCGGCCCTGCGCGGCGCCGACCGGGCGGCCGTGCGCGCCGCGCTGGCGCCCGAGCGCTTCGTCGAGATCGAGGGCGGCCACTGCCTGCACCGCGACGACGCCGCGCGCTGGCTCGAGGTCGTCGACGGCTTCGCGCGCGCGGCGCTGGGCTAGGCGCCGAAGAGGGTCAGCTCGGGCTCGCGCTCGCCGCGCAGGACCGCGAGGTCGACCTCGACCCAGGCGATCCCGCGCGCCTCGGCCAGGACGCGCGCCTGCGGCTTGACCGCCTGGGCGGCGAGGACGCCGCGGCAGTCGGCCATCGCGGGGTCGCAGGCGGATGCGCTCGAGGTAGCGGGTGAGCTGCTCGACCGCGTCGATGGTGCCGATGCGCTTGATCTCGACCGCGATCCAGCCGTCCTCGTCGTCGCGGCACATGAGGTCGACGGGCCCGATGTCGGTCGGCCACTCGCGGCGCACGAGCCGGAAGCCCTCGCCGCAGAACGCCGGCGCGGCGGCCAGCGCCTCCTGCAGGTCGGCCTCGACGCCGTCCTTCTCGAGCGCGGCGGCCTCGCCCATGTCGTGCTCGACGTCCGAGAGCACCTCGGCGATGCGGATGTCGAGCCGGTCCTCGCTGGCGCCCGCGCGCTTGCGCACGACGATCCGATCGGGCTCCTCCTCGATCACCGTCGGCGGCGTCATCCAGTTGCTCGGCTTGAAGCCGCCGTGGTCGGCGTGGACCATCACCGACCCGTCGCTCTTGACCATGATCAGCCGCAGCGCCTCGGGCAGGACGGCGGACAGGCGGCCCGAGTACCGGACCTCGCAGCGGGCGACGATGAGGCGCATGGCGGGCTGCGCAGCCTACGGCCGTCCGCAGACATAAAGAAGGCCCCGACATCCGTGCGGGGCCTACCTGACCTTTGTCGGCAGGTCGGCGGGCGACCTTTAGCCCTTTTTCGAAAGCTGGCGCGTTGGCGCTATCGGAGCGTGCGGACGCCCGCCGTGCGCAGGCTCACGTCGCCCCGGCGCGCGCCCAGGCCGAAGCGCGGCTCGGGCTCCTCGGCGCCCGCGCAGCCAGGGCTCGAAGCGCTCGGCCAGCGCCGGGCCGTGCTTGAAGCCGTGGCCCGAGCCGCCGCCCAGCAGCCACACGCGCCCGTCGTGGTCGGGGTGCGGCGCCATGACGAAGTGCATGTCGGGCGTGATCTCGTACTGGCAGGCGCGATGGCCGACGAGCGGCGCGTGCGCCAGGGCCGGGAAGCGGTGCGCGAGGTAGGCGCGCGCCAGGCGCTCGTGCTCGGGGACGGGGACGCGCTCGAGCGTCTCGGGGTCGCACGGCGGCCCGTCGACGTCGGGCGAGACCTTGACGCCGCGCCCGTCGAGGTCGCCGAGGCCGTAGGCCGCGCCGTCGTAGTCGACCCAGCCCGGGACGCCGGGGGTGCGCCAGGCGACGGGCGCGGCGAAGTAGAAGACGTCCTGGTGGGTGATGCGCAGGTCGAGCAGGCCGGGGAAGAGCGGCGCCAGCCACGCGCCGCAGGCCCACACGACGCGGTCGGCCTCCAGGCGCCGGCCGTCGTCGAGGACCACCGCCGCGCCGTCGGGGCGCGCCTCGGCGAGCACGAGCTCGGCGCCGGCCGCCACCGCCTGCGCGGCGAGCGTCTTGACCGCGTCGCGGGCGCGCAGGATCCCCGCCTCGGGCTCGAAGAGCGTGAAGCGCACGTCGTCGACGGCGATGCTCGGGAACAGCTCGGTCGCGTCGACGCGCTCGCACGGGATCCCCTCGGCGCGCAGGACGGCCTCGCCCGCGGCCTCCCAGCCGTCGTCGCGGCGCGCGAGCCACGCGACGCCCGAGTCGACGACGAGGGCCGGGATCGATCTCGTGCCACAGCGCCCACGCGCGCCGGGCCGAGCGCGTGTGCCAGGCGTCGGGGCCGTGGCAGCAGCGGATGATGCGCGACTCGTCGCCCGAGCCGGCGCGCACGTGGCCGGGGGCGACGCGCTCGACGAGCACGACGTCCCAGCCGGCCAGCGCGCAGTGGCGGGCCAGCGACGCGCCGAACACGCCGGCGCCGACGACCACGAGCGAGGGGCGGCTGCTCACCGCCCGCAGGCTAGATGGTCGGCCGCGCCAGGGGCGACGTCGGTCTTCCGCGTCCTGACGTGGGACGACTGACGTTGCTGCGGGCCAGGGCCGCCTCAGGCGCTCAGTGCTTGACGCGCAGGGTCTTGGAGAGCGCCGTCGAGGCCTTGTAGGGCGCGACGTTGACGTACTTGACCATCACGCGCCAGGTGCCGGCGCTCTTGAGCTTCTGGCGGAAGGTGAACGGCTTGTTGGCCGGCTTCAGGCCGCCGTGGATGGTCTTCCACTTGCCCTTGCGCTTCTGCTGCCAGTAGACGCGGACCTTGCCCGACAGGCCGGGGCTCGCGGTCTTCAGCACGCGGCCGGAGACCGACGCCTTGCGGCCCTTGCCGATCTTGACCTTGCCGAGCTTGATGCGCGTCTTCAGCGTCGCCGGGAGCGTCTTGACGCGCGTGACCTGCACGGACTTCGTGCTCGTGTTGCCCTGCGGGTCGAGCGCGATGACGGTGATCGTGTGCGGACCGAAGGCGAGGTTCTTCGCGCCCTGCCATTCGAGCTTGACGGCCTTGCCCGAGCCCACGTCGGTGCCGGTGAAGTTGCGGATCTCGTTGCCGTCGGCCTGGAAGGTCATGCGCGCGACGCTGGTGGCGTCGGTGGCGACGGCGCTGATGGTCAGCGTCTGCACGTACTTCTCGCTGGTGGCCGGCGCGCTGATCGTCAGCGCCGGCGGGTCGAAGTCGCCGCACGGCCCGCTGAGCTGGTCGCCCTGCGTGGCGACCGAGTGGAAGGCGTCCCACGCGGGCTTGTGCGAGCCGTCGGTGCGCTGCAGGCCGTAGTGGTTGAGCTCGTCGGTGTAGGCGGTGGTGTCCTTGAGGGTGAACCACAGGCCGGCCTCGACGTAGGGGTAGCCGGCGAGGCAGTGGTAGGCCTCCTTGAGGTTGGCGGCCTGCGCGGCCTCGGTGACGCCCGAGGGCTTCTGGCCCGCCCACATGCCGCGCGTGCAGGTCGACGTCGTGCTCGTCCAGCCCAGCTCGGTCATCCAGATCGGCTTGGCGCCGTCGCCGTTGGCGGTCATCACGTCGTGGACGGTGCGGAAGCCCAGGAAGGTGAAGCGCGCGACGTTGCCGTCCTCGCGGTAGAACGAGCTGGGCGGATCGACGAGGCACGCGGTGTCGGTGTGGACGCCGACCGCGTCGAACGAGGCGCCCGCGCCGGCCGCGTAGACCTGGCCGAGGAAGTTGTAGTTGTTGCCGGTGAGCGGCCCGAGCAGGACCTTCGCGCCGGGGTCGGCCTGCTTGATGCGGGGGTAGGCGGCCTTGAGGATGGCCGCGTAGCGCCCGGCGTCGACGGCGGCGCCCCAGAAGTCGGTCTCGTCCTCCTCGTTCCAGACCTCGTAGGCGGCGGCGCCGCCGGCCGGCATCTGCGTCGGCGAAGCTCGCGGCGGCGTTGGCGAAGGCCGTCGGGTCGGGCGGCGTGTTGGACCCGTCGGCGTTGCCGGTGAGGACGAACACGACCTTCATGCCGAGCCGCGTGGCGGTCGCCGCAATGCCCGCGAACGTGGCGTGGTCGGGCATCTGGCTGCCGAGCACGAAGACGCGCACGTACTTGGCGCCGGTGGCCTGGGCCTGGCTCAGGTCGGCGGCGTCGGGATGCCGGCGATGTTCACGCCGGGGGTCGCGGCCTGGGCGGCCGTCGGGACGACGAGGAGGAGCCCGGCCAGGAGGAGGGGAAGGAGAGAGGCGCGTCGCATCAGGGGCCGCATCGGCCGCTGGGCCGCGAAGCTTGAGCCCACGCGCGGGGGATCCGGCGCACGCACGCTAGGTTGAGCGCCATGTCCCGTACCGTCGCCTCGATCATCGCGGGCCGCCCGGCAACCGACGCGCCCGGCGGCCATGACACCTCCACCAACCCGGCCGACACCAGCGAGACGGTCGCCGACGTCCTGCTGGGCGACGCCGCCACCTTCGTCGCCGCCTGCGAGGCCGCCCGCGAGGCCCAGCGCGAGTGGGCCGCCGTGCCGGCGCCCGTGCGCGGCCGCGCGATCCAGCAGCTCGGCCGGCTCGTGGAGGACAACAAGGAGGCGCTCTCGCGCCTGGTCACGCGCGAGATCGGCAAGCCCTACGCCGAGTCGCTCGGCGAGGTCCAGGAGATCGTCGACACCTGCAACTTCTTCCTCGGCGAGGGCCGCCGGCTGTACGGCCAGACCGTGCCGTCCGAGATGTCCGACAAGCAGCTGTTCACCTTCCGCAACCCGGTCGGGGTGGCGGCCATCATCACCGCCGGCAACTTCCCGGTCGCCGTGCCCTCGTGGTACCTGGTCCCCGCCCTGCTGTGCGGCAACGCCGCGGTGTGGAAGCCGGCCGAGTACGCGCCCGCGACGGCCGAGGCGCTGGCCCAGCTCTTCCTGCACGCCGGCCTGCCCGACGGCGTCCTCAACCTCGTGCTGGCCGACGGCCCGCAGACCTTCGCCGGGCTCGAGCAGGCGCTCGACCGCGGCCTGGTCGACAAGGTCGGCTTCACCGGCTCGAGCGCGGTCGGCGCCGAGATCGGCGCGCTGTGCGGGCGCCACCTGCAGTCGCCGTGCCTGGAGCTCGGCGGCAAGAACCCGCTCGTCGTCATGGCCGACGCCGACCTCGACCTCGCCGTCGAGGGCGCGCTGTTCAGCGGCTACGGCACCGCCGGCCAGCGCTGCACCTCGCTGGGCACCGTGATCGTCGACGAGCGCGTGCACGACGACTTCTTCGCCCGCCTGAAGGCGGCGGTCGAGGGCGCGGCGATCGGCGACCCGGCCCAGGACGTGCTCTACGGCCCGATGATCCACGAGCGCTTCCTGGAGCGCTTCGAGAGCGACTGGCTCGGGCTCGTCCGCGACCACCACAGCGTCCACGGCTCGACCGCCACCGGGCGCATCACCGCCGCCAGCCCGCGCGAGGGCTTCGTGGGCGACGACCCCGAGAAGGGGCTCTTCGTGCACCCCACGCTCGTCGACGGCGTGCGCGTCGACGACGACCTCGCCAACACCGAGACCTTCGGCCCGCTCGTCGGCGTCGCCTCGTTCGGCGACTGGGAGGAGGCCATGGCGCTGGCCAACGGCCACGGCTACGGCCTGAGCGCCTCGATCTACACGACGAGCCCGCAGAACGCCTTCCGCTATCGCGAGCGCATCAGCGCGGGCATGGTGAGCGTCAACAACTCGACCAGCGGCGCGGAGGCCCACCTGCCCTTCGGCGGCAACGGCAAGTCGGGCAACGGCTCGCGCCAGTCGGGCATGTGGGTGATCGACCAGTTCACGCGCTGGCAGTCGCTCAACTGGGACTACGCGGGCAAGCTGCAGAAGGCCCAGATGGACGTCGCCGACCTCGACGGCGACCTCGACTACCGCCTCGACGAGTAGAGCCGACCGGGCACGCCGCGTCGTCAGGCGCCCGGCTCGCCCTCGAGCAGCGCCGGCACGGTGCCGGCGAAGCCGACGACGATGAAGCCGAAGAGCGCGACGACGCCGATGGCGTGCGCCCAGCCCGCCTCCGCGACGGTCAGGAGCCCGAAGCCCGCCAGCAGGCACGCCGCGGCGACGCGGCCGAGCAGGCCGGGGGCGGCGGCAAGGACGAGCTCGCGCCGGGCGACCGGCGCCGCCGGCTGCTCCTCGTGGCCGTGGCCCAGCCGGCCGCCGAGGGTGAGCCGGAAGAGGAGCACGAGCGACGGGAAGAGGATGACCGCGCCGCCCAGGACGGCGACGGTGATCGCCACCAGCACGTCGTGGGGCGCCGCGGCCTGCTTCACGGTGAGGCCGGGCAGGAAGATCGGCGACTGGGCGAGCGCCCAGCCGGCGACGATGGCCGCGACGGCCAGGCCTGCGGTGTAGCGCGCGGGCTCGAAGCGCTCGCGCACGACGAGCCCGAAGGTGGCGAGGCCGGCGATGACCGAGACGATCACGGCGGGCAGGCCGTCGCCGGCGACGAGCTCGTGGTAGAGCCGGTAGGCGTCGTGGTGCAGCACGACGAGGCCGGCGATGGAGAGGACGCCGGCGACCGCTCCCGCCCCCAGCGCCCGCGCCCGGAAGGCCGCGACGAGGTCGGCCTCGCCCCGTCGAGCCGCGTCGGCGGCCAGGTAGACGGCGGCCAGGTAGGCGCAGAAGGCCACCGCGAGCGCCCCGATGAAGATCGAGGTCGGGTTCAGCCAGCTCGTGATGAGGTCGCCCTGGGCGTTGCCGAAGGGCACGCGGCCCGTGGCCAGTCCGCCGATCGCGGCGCCCAGCGCGAAGGGCGTCAGGACCGAGGAGACGGCCGAGGCGGCGTCGATGCGCCCGATCTCGCGCGCGATCCGTGGTGCCGCTGCGCAGCGCATAGGCCGCGCCGCGGACGATGATCCCGAGCCCGGCGACGAAGAGCGCGACGCACAGCGTCGAGGCCAGCGAGCCGAAGGCCGCCGGGTAGGCGGTCCACGTCACGGTCAACACGAAGATGAGCCAGACGTGGTTGGCCTCCCACACCGGTCCGACCGCCTCGTGGGCGTGCTCGCGGATCCGCTCGCCGCGCTCGCCCCGGCCGACGGCGAACTGCCACATGGCCGCGCCGAAGTCGGCCCCGCCGAGCACGACGTAGAACACGAGCCCCAGGAGGACGAAGACCATCGGCAGCTCTTGCAGCGACATGCGTCAGTCCTCCGCCACGGCCAGCGGCGCGCGCGCCAGGCGCCGCAGGATCCACACCACGCCCGCGCCCACCGCGAGGTAGACGATCCACAGCGTCGCGTAGCCGACCGGGATGCCGCCGGCGCCGGTGACCGCCTGCGAGGTCGGCATGACGCGATAGACGACCCAGGGCTGGCGCCCGACCTCGGTCACGATCCATCCGCAGATGAGCGCCACCACCGACAGCGGGCCCGCGGCCGCCAGGCCGAAGTAGAACCAGCGCCACTCGGGGAGGGCTCGTCGGCGCACGCGCACGTAGAGGACGATCGCGCCGAGCAGGGCGAGCAGCGTCCCGATCCCCACCATCGTCTGGAAGGCGACGCGGGTGATGTTGACCGGCGGGCGCTGGGCGGGCGGGACGGCGTCGAGGCCCTCGACCCGCGCGTTGGGCTTGTGGAAGGCCAGCACCGAGAGCATCTTGGGGATCGCCGATGCCGAACCTCACTTCGCCGTCGTGGTACCAGCCGAGGACGTGGATCGGCGCGCCGCGCTCGGTCCTGCCCAGCCCCTCGAGCGCCGCGAGCTTCGTCGGCTGGGAGTCGGCCACGTCGCGCGCGGCCCAGTCGCCGACCAGCAGCTGCACCGGCGAGGCCAGCGCCGCGATGGTCAGCGGGACCACGAGCGCCGTGCGCTCGTAGCGGCCCCAGCGCCCGCGCAGGCGCGCGATCGCGTAGGCCCCGGCGACGACGAAGCCGGTGACGATGTAGCCCGCCAGGTACATGTGGACGAGCTCGTGCCACAGGTAGGAGTTGCCGAACAGGGCGTGGACCGGGTGGATGTCGACCGCCTCGCCGCGGACGAGGCGAAAGCCGGACGGGTGGTTCATCCACGCGTTGACGGCGATGACCATCCATGAGCCGCTGAAGCCCGTGAAGACGATCGGCAGCGCGCTGAGCATGTGCGCCCGCGGCGACAGGCGGTCCCAGCCGTAGATGTAGATCCCGATGAAGATCGCCTCGAGGAAGAACGAGAACCCCTCGATGGCGAAGCCGAGGCCGAAGACGCCGCCGAAGGTGGCCGTGAAGTTGGGCCACAGCAGCCCCATCTCGAAGCTGAGGATCGTGCCCGTGATGACGCCGACGGCGAAGAGCGCGACCATGATCCGGCTCCAGCGCCGCGCGATGGCGAGGTAGACCGGTTCGCCCGTGCGGTGGCCCATCCACTCCATGACCAGCACCATCACGGGGAAGGCGATGCCGAAGCACACGAGCGGGATGTGCACGGCGAACGACAGAGCCTGCATCTGGCGCGCCTGCAGCAGGTGGTCCTGCTGCACCGGGCCCAGCGCCTGGGCCAGCGTGACCAGCGACGGCGACGCCACCCGGCGAGCCTAGTTCAGCCGGCGGGGCGCTACCAGCGCGGAGGTACGCCTAGTACCCGTCGCTGACCACGTTCTCGAGCTGCTCGCCGGCCGCGTAGCGGCGCAGCTGCGCCGCGGCCAGCGCCCACGCGGCGCGGTCGGCGCCCGGGGTGTCACCGGCGCTGTGGGGGCTGATCATCACGCCCGGCGCCGCCCACAGCGGGTGGTCGGCCGGCAGCGGCTCGGGGTCGACGACGTCGAGCACCGCGCGGATGCGCCCGGTGCCCAGCGCGTCCACGAGCGCGGCGGTGTCGGTCGTGGCGCCGCGCCCGGCGTTGACGTAGAGCGCGCCCTCGCGCATGGCGGCGAGCTCCCGCGCGCCGACGGCGCCGCGCGTGGCCTCGGTGAGCGGCAGCAGGTTGACGACGACGTCGGCCTCGGGCAGCAGCGCCGGCAGCTCGTCGATGCCGTGGATCCCGTCGCGCGCGCGGCGGGCGACGCCGACCACCTCGCTGTCGAAGGCGCCGAGCATCGTCGCGAGCGCCCGCCCGATCGAGCCGAAGCCGAGGACGAGGACGCGCAGGTTCGAGGCATCGCCGAGCTTGACCAGCTCCCAGTGCCGGCGCGCCTGCTGCTCGGCGCACTCGCGAGCGCCCTTGGCGTCGGCCAGGATGGCGGCCATCACCCACTCGGCCATCGCGCGGTCGCGCGCCCCGCGCGCGCTGCACAGCGTCACGCCGGCCGGAACGCGGTCGGCGATCCAGTCGACGCCGGCCGACAGCACCTGCACGACGCGCAGCCCCGGGATCTCGTCCAGCGCCGGCATGTCCTCCCAGCGCGGGACCACGAACTCGACGTCGGGCGAGGGCTCGTCGACGACCTCCACGCCGGGTGGCGGCGGGCCGAGCCTCTCGCGATCGTAGGCCCAGACCTTCACGCCGCGGGCAGCACGCGCGGGAGGGCCGCGCGCAGGCGCTCGAGGAGGTCGGCGACCTCGGCGTCGTCGCGGTTGAGGTCGAGCGCGCGCTCGGCGGCCGCGATGGCGTCGGAGATGCGGTCGGTGCGCGCGAGCGCGTGCGCGTAGCGGGCCCACGCCGGCGCCGACGCCGGGTCCAGCAGCGTGGCCTGCTCGGTCGCGGTGACCTCGGCGCCGAGGTCGCCCGCGAGGTGGTGGGCGAGGGCGAGGTCGAGCAGGCCCTCGACGCTCGGCCCCAGGCGGCGGGCGTGCTCGAGCGCGCTGATGGCGGCCTCGCGGTCCATGAGGCGCAGGCGCAGGCGCCCGACGCGCTCCCACGCGTCCGCGTCCTCGGGGCCGCGCGCGGCGGCGCGGTCGGCCGCCTCGGCGGCGAGGTCGATCGCGCCCATGTCCTCGTAGATGCGCGCCGCGAAGCGATGCGGCGCGGGGCGCTCGCCCTCGACGCGCGCCCAGTCGCGCACGGCGCGGCCGGCGGCGCTGAGCTCGCCGGCCTGCCAGAAGGCCAGCGTCATGAGGCGCAGGACCGCCGCGTTGTTGGGCTCGGCGTCGCGCGCGTAGATCAGGCGCTTGGCGGCCAGCGGGTAGTCGCCCTCCGCCATCGCGTGCTGGGCGGCGGTCATGAAGCGCTGCACGCGCTCGGCCCCGGGGTCGGGCTTGGAGAAGTCGACGAACTGCAGCGAGCCGGCCGGGACCGTCCGCACGCCGGGCGCGAACTTCACGCGCGCCCACTGCTGGACGTCGTCGCCGCCGCCGGTGAAGTAGATGCCCGTGACCGAGCCGACGCCCCACTCCGGGTAGCTCAGGCAGCGCGCGTAGCGGTGCACGACCGAGTGGTCGGGCACGCGCGAGCCGAACGGGTCGTGCTTGGCCCGGTCGGCGGCGTGCTCGCGGGCGCGCTGCTCGGCCTCGTAGGCGCGCCGGCCCTCCTCGGCGCGGGCCTTGCGCGTGGCCGCGGCGGAGACCTTGACCGCGTTGCGCGACACGCGCCCGCCACGCGAGCCCTCGGCCAGCGAGATGAGCTGATCGGCCGCGTCGTTGATCGCCTTCAGATGGCGTTCGTGCTCGAACTGGCGCCCGGGCGGCGCCAGGTCGGGGTGCCAGACCTTGGCCAGCCGGCGGCGCGCGAGCTGAACGTCGCGCTGGTCGAAGGGCGGCTCGATCTCCAGGAGGAGGAGCGCCTGCTCGATGTCGAGCACTGCGGGCATGAGCACTCGACGATAGCGCCGAGCGCGCTCAGGAGCCGAGGAACGGGCGCCGCGGTGCACCCGCCGCGCCGAGCGCCATGATGAGCGTCATGCCCGATCTGTCAGGTCGCATCGCCCTCGTCACGGGCGCCAGCCGCGGCGCCGGCGCCGCCATCGCCGCCGTCCTCGGAGAGGCCGGCGCCACCGTCTACGTCACCGGGCGCTCGTCGCGCGCGGGCGCGCGCACCGACGACATGCCCGGCACCGTCGAGGACGCCGCGGCCGAGGTCAGCGCCCGCGGCGGCACCGGGATCGGCGTCGTCTGCGATCACACCGACCCGGCGCAGGTGGAGGCGCTCGTCGCCCGCATCGAGGCCGACCACGGCCGCCTCGACGTGCTGGTCAACAACGCCTGGGGCGGCTACGAGCAGTACGACGGCGCGAGCTTCACGGCCCCGTTCTGGGAGCAGCCGCTCGAGCGCCGCTGGGAGCGGATGTTCGGCGCCGGCGTGTGGCCCACGATGCTCACGAGCCACCGCGCGGCGCCGCTGCTGCCTCAGGGCGGGCTCATCGCCTGCACCATCGCCTGGGCCCAGGGCGCCTACACCGGCAGCGCCTTCTACGACGCGGCGAAGGCGTGCATCGCGCGCTTCGCCTTCGCGATGGCGCACGACCTGCGCGAGCGCCAGGTGACCGCGGTCGCCGTCGCGCCGGGCTTCATGCGCACCGAGCGCGTGATGGCCGCGCACGCCGAGAACCCCTTCGACCTCGGGCAGACCGAGACGCCGGAGTACCTCGGGCGCGCCATCGCCCACCTCGCCGCCGATCCCGACCGCCAGGCGCGCACGGGCGAGCTGCTCACGGCCGGCGACCTGGCGCGCGTCTACGGCTTCACGGACGTCGACGGCTCGCAGCCCGAGGCGTTCACGATTCCCGACTGATCCGCAGGATCGCGGGCACGACGACGTCCCAGTCGCGCCGGGCCAGCTCGTGGCCCCCTCCCTCCAGGGTGAGCAGCTCGGCGCCGGGAATCTCGCGCGCCAGCGCCTCGCCGTGGCCGAGCGGGAAGAGCGGGTCCTCGGTCCCGTGGACGACGAGCGTGGGCACCTCGAGCTCGCCGAGGCGCTCGCGCCAGCGGTCGCTTCCCTCGGCGGCGTAGGCGTTCTTCGAGCTCGACTCCATGTTCGTGGTGCGATCGACGACCCGCGCGCAGAGCGCGCGCGTGCCCTCCGCGTCGAACGGGCGCGAGCGGCTCGCGATGGCCCGCCACTGCTCGGTCAGGTACTCGATCACCGCGGCGCGGTCCGACCAGTCGGGCTCGGCGATCGCGGCGAAGGCGGCGCGCGCCTCGTCGGTCATCGGCGGAAGGTCGGGATCGGGGCCGGCGGGGCTCGTGGCGACGAGCGTCAGCGACGCCACACGCTCGGGGTGGTCGAGCGCCAGGAGCTGGGCGAGCGCGCCGCCCATCGACTGCCCGACGACGTGCGCCCGGCGCACGCCGAGGGCGGCGAGCAGGGCCGCGGCGTCGGCCACGAGGTCGTCGCCCGTGTACCCCGGCTCCCCCGGCGGGTAGCTGGTCGACCCGCCCGTGTCACGGTTGTCGTAGCGGACGACGTAGCGCGGACCGGCCGCGAGGCGCGCGCAGAAGTCGTCCTGCCACCAGTCCATCGAGGCGCCCGCCCCCATGACGAGCAGGATCGCCGGGTCGGTCGGGCTGCCGAAGGTCTCGACGCAGAGGTCGACCCCGTTGACCTGCA
Organism: uncultured Actinomycetes bacterium; assembly: GCA_963816845.1. Taxonomy (GTDB): domain Bacteria; phylum Actinomycetota; class Thermoleophilia; order Solirubrobacterales; family Solirubrobacteraceae; genus JAOPZW01. The sequence continues at coordinate 19,508 of CAWFMR010000016.1, forward strand.
CTAGTCGATCAGCCGGCGTTGCAGGAACACGATCGCCAGCCGCCACATGACGAGGCCGAAGCCGATGATCACCGCGAGGTGGCCGACGTCGGCCCAGCCCTGCCAGCCGAACGAGGCGTCGCGGACGAGCTGGACGAGGTGAAAGAGCGGGTTGAAGTTCCCCAGCACCTGCGCCCAGTGCGGCAGCTGGGTGAGCGGGAAGAAGGTGCCGGCGACGAGGAAGAGCGGCGTCAGCAGCGCGGCGCTCACGTAGCTGAAGCCGTCGATCGACTTCACGATCCCGGCGATCATGATCCCGCACGCGCCCCAGCCGAAGCCGGCCAGGAAGCCGATGAAGGGCACGGTGAGCATGCCCCACGCGGGGTCCAGGCCGAAGACCATGCCCACCAGCAGCGGCACGCTGCCGTACACGCCGGCGCGCGCGCCGATCCACAGCGCCTCGGCGGTCACGAGCTCCTCGGTGTCGACCGGCGCCGCGAGGATCGCGTCGTAGGTCCGCTGGAACTGGTACTTGACGAAGGTCCCGAACATGGCGGGGAAGACGCTCGCGAAGAGCACGCCCGTGGCCACCGTGCCGGTGGCCACGAACTGCACGTAGTCGTAGCCGTCGACCGTCGTGACCAGCGAGCCGAAGCCGAAGCCGAAGGCGATCAGGTAGATCGTCGGCTGGACCGTCGAGGAGAAGGTGGTGGACTTCCAGAACGAGGAGAAGTTCACGACCTCACGGACGAGCACGCCGCTCAGCGCCGAGCGCTCCAGACGACCGTTCACGAGATCTCCTCTCCGGTCAGCAGCACGAAGACGTCCTCGAGGTTGGCCGGCCGGCGCTCGCCGTCGAGGCCGTGGCCGTTGCCGAGCACCGCGATGCTGGTGCCCGTCCGCCGCGTGCGCAGGCCCTGCGCGCGCGCGGAGCCCTCGACCTCGGTCAGCCGCGCCGGCGGGCCGTAGACCTCGACCGCCTCGGCGCCCGCGTGCTCGGCCACCAACTCCGCCGGCGGGCCGACGGCGACGGCGCTGCCGTGCGACATGATCGTCACCGTGTCGGCCAGGCGCTGGGCCTCCTCGATGTAGTGCGTCGACATGAGGATCGAGGTGCCCTCGCTGCGCAGGTTGTCGATCAGCGCCCACAGCTCCTGGCGCACCTGCGGGTCCAGGCCGACGGTCGGCTCGTCGAGCAGGATGAGCCGCGGGCGGTGGACCAGGGCGCGCGCGATGAGCAGCCGCCGGCGCATGCCGCCCGACAGCCGGTCGACGCGCGTGTCGCGGCGGTCGCGCAGGTTGGCGAGGTCCAGCGCCCAGTCGATCGCGGCGGGGCGCTCCGCGCGCGGGATGCGGTAGAGGTGGGCGAAGACGAGCAGGTTCTGCTCGGTGGTCAGCGTCACGTCGAGGTTGTCGAGCTGCGGGACGACGCCGCACTCGGCGCGCGCCGCCTTCGAGTCCTCGGGCAGCACGTGCCCGAGGACCTCGAGCTCGCCCTCGTCGGCGATCGCCTGCGCGGTGAGCATCTTCATCGTCGTCGTCTTGCCCGCGCCGTTGGGGCCGAGCAGGCCGACGCAGGTCCCCTCGGGGACGTCGAGGTCGAGGCCGGCGACGGCGGTGATCTCTCCGTAGCGCTTGACGACGCCGCGCAGGCGGATGGCAAGACCCCTGGACACGCCTTGACCGTAGCGAGCCGAGGGCGCCCGCGAGGTACGGCTGCCTCCAAGCCTGGGCGGCCCGGGTGGACGGCCATAGACTCGCGCACGTGAGCGTCGCAGCCGCGATCGCCGTCGGGGCAGTACTGGGCTTGGCGCTGGGCATCGTCGTCAGCGTCGCCACCGATCTTCCCCTCGCGCCGGAGGCGGGGCTCGTGCTGGGCGCACTCGCCGGCTGGCTCTCGCGCCGCGGCCACGCCTGAGGCGACGCGCAGGCGCTGGCCTCGGTGCCACGACGTATTCCCTACGACGTGTAGGGGCAGGGTAGGGTCGGCCTGTCGTCGCCTTCTCGGCTAGGAGCCAGCATGTCGATTCGCCCGCGGAAGCGGCCCTCACCGCGCAGCGCCTTCCCGCGAGTCCCTTGTCGGGCTGGGGGCCGAATCGGCTTGCCGAGATCGCCACCCGCAGGCCGGGCCGCGTGTTGGCCGTGTGGGGGGCGGTGGTGGTCGTCTCGCTGGGCCTGACGGGGACGCTGCTCGGCTCGGGCCTGACCTCCGAGTCGAGCCTGACCAACCATCCGGAGTCCGACCAGGCACAGAAGCTCATCGACGCGCGGCTGCCGCAGGGGAACGCGATCGACGAGGTCATCGTCATGCGCTCCGAGCGGCTCGTCGTCTCCGACCCGGCGTTCGCCGCGCGCGTGCAGACGCTGGTGGCGCGGGCTCGCCGCAGCGCAGCGGTGCAAGCAGATCTCCAGCTACCGGGACCCGGGCGGCGCGATCCTGGTCTCGGCCGACCGCCACGCCACATTGCTGCCGGTCGTGGTCGCCGAGCCCAAGGACGAGCGGATCGCTCGACCTGATCGCGACGGTCGAGCGAGCCAACGCGAGCGGCGGCTTCGCCGCGCACATCACCGGCAGCTCCACGCTCGATCACGACTTCACCAAGCGTCTCGAGAGCGACCTGAGCAAGGGCGAGCTGCAGTTCGGGCTTCCGGCCGCGCTCGTGGTGCTGCTGCTGGTGGTCGGCACCGTGTTCGGCGTGGCGATCCCGATGCTGATGGCGATCATCTCGATCACCGTCGCTCTCGGCGTCACCGCCGTCGTGGGTCAGGCCTTCGAGCTCAACCTGTTCATCGTGAACATGATCGTGGCCATGGGCCTGGCGCTCGGCATCGACTACTCGCTGTTCATCGTCTCGCGACTGCGCGAGGAGCGCCATCGCGGCGCCGACACGCGCCGGGCGATCATGACCGTCGCCAACACCGCCACGCGCGCGGTGGTGTTCAGCGGCACGTCGTTCGTGTTGGCGATGATCGCGATGCTGCTCGTGCCGGACACGACCCTGCGCAGCCTCGGCCTGGGCGCGGTCATCGTCGGCCTCGTCTCGATCGTCGTCGCGCTGACCTTCCACCCCGCGGTGCTGATGGTCCTCGGCGATCGGGTCGACCGCCTGCGGGTGCCCTGGCTGGGGCGGCGTGTCGCCGCTTCGGCCGGCGAGGAGGGCCCGATCTGGCGGCGCGCCGTGCTCGCCGTCATGCGCCGTCCCGCGATCAGCCTGGTCGCCACCACCGCTCTGCTGCTGGCACTCGCCTCCCCGGTGCTCGGCCTGCACATGGGCGCCGCGGGGGCGTCGTCGCTGCCGGATGACTCCGTCGCCAAGCAGGGGCTGGTGGCGCTGCAGCGCGACTTCCCGCGTGGCGCGACCGACCCGGTCAACATCGTCGTCGACGGCTCCCCGAGCGACGCCGGCGTCCAGCAGGGCCTCACGCGTTTGCGTGCCCAGCTCGCCCGCGACCGCGACTTCGCCGCCCGCGCGCTGACCGTCCAGAGCGGGCCCCGGGTCGCCGTGGCCTCTGTGCCGCTCACCGTCGAGCCGAGCAGCGAGCGCGCGTCGGCGGCGATCGACCGCTTGCGCGACGACTACGTGCCGGCCGCGTTCGGCGCCACCGCGGATCGTGTCCTCGTGGGCGGCACGCCGGCCGAGGCGCGCGACTCGTTCGCGGTCGACGGCGGCTGGCTGCCGATCGTGATCGCCTTCGTGCTGACCCTGAGCTTCGTCCTGCTGACGCTGGCCTTCCGGTCGATCGCCATCCCGCTGACCGCCATCGCCGTGAACCTGCTGTCCGTCGGGGCGGCCTACGGGATCCTCGTGCTCGTCTTCCAGAAGGGCTTCGCGACCGATCTGCTGGGCTTCGCGCAGGTCGAGCGCATCGACGCGTGGGTGCCCATCTTCCTGTTCAGCGTGCTGTTCGGGCTCTCGATGGACTACCAGGTGTTCCTGCTCAGCCGCATCCACGAGCGCTGGGCGGCCACCGGCGACACCCCCGGCGCGATCGTCCACGGCGTCGCCTCGACCGCCCGCCTGATCACCGGCGCCGCGGCGATCATCATCGTCGTCTTCGCCGGCTTTGCCACCGGCCAGCTCGTCGCCTTCCAGGAGATGGGCTTCGGGATCGCGGTCGCGCTCGCTTTGGACGCAACGCTCGTGCGCCTGCTGCTCATCCCCGCCGCCATGCGACTGCTCGGCGAGCGCAACTGGTACCTGCCGCCCTGGCTCTCCTGGCTGCCCGACCTGCGGGTCGAGGGCCATCGGTCCCCGGCGTCACAGGCCGACGCATCACCCGACGACGCGCCCGACGTCGCACCCGGCGCCGTCCCGATCGGCTCGTAGCGCGCAGCCCGCGCCTCGACCCGCTGGATCGAGTGCGTCGGGGCGGCGCGCGCCGCGCTGAGCCGCGACGGCTACCCTCAGACCCCGATGGCTCATCAGTACATCTTCCAGATGTACCGCCTGTCGAAGGTCTATCCGCCCGACAAGACGGTGCTCAACGACATCACGCTCGCGTTCCTGCCGGGCGCCAAGATCGGCGTGCTCGGCTACAACGGCGCGGGCAAGTCGACGGTCCTGCGCATCATGGCCGGGATCGACACCGAGGTCCGCGGCGACGCGCAGCTCGCTCCCGGCGCGACCGTCGGCCTGCTCGAGCAGGAGCCCCATCTCGACGAGAGCAAGGACGTGCGCGGCAACGTCGAGGACGGCGTGGCCGAGACGCGCGCGCTGCTCGACCGCTTCAACGAGCTGGCGGCCAACTACTCCGACGAGACGGCCGACGAGTTCGCCGCCGCCCAGGCGCGCATCGACGCCGCCGACGCGTGGAACCTCGACACGAACGTCGAGTACGCGATGGACGCGCTGCGCCTGCCGCCGGCCGACGCGGACGTCACGAGGCTCTCCGGCGGCGAGCGCCGCCGCGTCGCGCTGTGCCGGCTGCTGCTCGGCGCGCCCGACCTGCTGCTGCTCGACGAGCCGACCAACCACCTCGACGCCGAGTCGGTCGCGTGGCTCGAACGCCACCTGGCCGACTACAAGGGCACCGTCGTGGCCGTGACCCACGATCGCTACTTCCTGGACAACGTCGCCGGCTGGATCCTCGAGCTCGACCGCTCGCGCGGCATCCCCTACGAGGGCAACTACTCGAGCTGGCTCGAGCAGAAGCAGAAGCGCCTCGCGCAGGAGGAGAAGAGCGAGAAGGCGCGCCAGCGCACGATCGCCGCCGAGCTCGACTGGGTGCGCCAGAACCCCAAGGGCCGCCAGACCAAGCAGAAGGCGCGCCTGCAGAACTTCGAGGCCCTGGTGGCCCAGGAGCGCAACGTCAAGCTCGACGAGGTCCAGATCCACATCCCGACCTCGACGCACCTGGGCAACGTCGTCGTCGAGGCCGAGAACCTGCGCAAGGGCTACGGCGACAACCTGCTGATCGAGGACCTCAGCTTCACGCTGCCTCCGGGCGGCATCGTGGGGGTCATCGGCCCCAACGGCGCCGGCAAGACGACGCTGTTCCGGATGATCACCGGCCAGGAGCAGCCCGACGCCGGCACGCTGCGCATCGGCGAGACCGTGCAGATGTCCTACGTCGACCAGTCGCGCGACGCGCTCGACCCCGACAAGACGGTGTGGGAGGAGATCTCCGCCGGCATGGAGCAGATCAAGGTCGGCGACCGCTGGATGAACTCGCGCGCCTACACCGCGGGCTTCAACTTCAAGGGGTCCGACCAGCAGCAGAAGGTCGGCAAGCTCTCAGGCGGCGAGCGCAACCGCCTGCACCTGGCCAAGCTGCTGCGCTCGGGCGGCAACCTGCTGCTCCTCGACGAGCCCACCAACGACCTCGACGTCGACACGCTGCGCGCGCTCGAGGAGGCCCTGCTGAGCTTCGCCGGCTGCGCGGTGGTCATCTCCCACGATCGCTGGTTCCTGGATCGCGTCGCCACCCACGTGCTCGCCTTCGAGGGCGACTCGCAGGTGACGTGGTTCGAGGGCAACTTCGAGGCCTACGAGGAGCACCGCCGCGCGCTGCTCGGCGACGAGGCCGACCGCCCGCACCGCATCACCTACAAGAAGCTGACGCGCACCTAGCTGCCTACTCCGTAGGCGGACCAGCTAGCGCGACGAGCGGGCGCGCGACTTCGCGCCCTTGCGCGTCGCGGCGGCCTTCTTGGCGGAGGCGCTGCGCTTGGCCGCGTTGCGCTTGCGCGTGCGCGCGGCCTTCTTGGCCGCCTCGCTGCGCTTGCTGTCGCGGTTGAGGACGCGATCGCGGATCGCGTCGCTGGCCGAGCGCAGGTCCGCCAGCGCGCTCTGCGCGAGGGCCTCGGCCCGCTTGCCGTTCTTGGAGCCGGCGCCGTCCGCGACGGCCTTTGCCACCTTCTTGCGCACTCCCCGCGCACGGAGATGGTCGAACAGGTCGTCAGCTTGCTTGTTGTTGGCCATGGGCTCGTGCTCCCCGCCCCGGCCCGGGCGCAATCGCCGCCTATGCTGCGGGACGATGGCCGCGGACGTCTGCATCACCGAGTACACGGATCCCGGGTGCCCGTGGGCCTACAGCGCCGAGCCCTTCCGGCGGCGGCTGACGTGGCTCTACGGCGACCGGCTCGAATGGCGCGTGAAGCTCGTCGGGCTGGCCGGGAGCCCCCGCGAGTACCTGAAGAAGGGCTTCACGCCCGAGAAGCAGGCGCGCGCCTTCGCCTCGATCGCGCGCGACCACGGGATGCCGATCGACAGCTCGGTGCGCCCGCGCATGGCGGCCACCATTCCCGCCTGCCGCGCCGTCGTGGCCGCGCGGCTGCACGCGCCCGAGGCCGAGCGCCCGCTCCTGCGCCGCCTGCGCATCCGCCACTTCTCCGGCGAGCTGCTCGACGAGCCCGACACGATCCACGGCGCGGCGCGCGACGCGGGCATCGACCCCGCTGACCTCGATCGCTGGACCGCCGAGCCCGCGGTGCGGGAGGCGCTGCGCGAGGACATGGCCGCGGCGCGGCACCCGATGAGCGCGGCGCGCGTCCTCGACGCCAAGCTCGCCAACTGGTCGGGCGGGCGGCGCTACACGTGCCCGTCCTACGAGATCGTCCGCACCGCCGACGGCGTGCGCATCGCGGTGCCCGGCTTCCAGCCCTTCGCGGTCTACGACGTCGTCACCGCCAACCTCGTCCCCGGCGTCGACCGTCGCGAGCCGCCCGACGACGTGGCCGAGGTCCTGCGCTGGGCCGGCACGCCGCTGGCCTCCAAGGAGGTCGCCGTGGTGTGCGACATCTCCGTGCAGGACGCGCGCGAGGCGCTCGGCCGCGTGGCCGACGAGCAGCACGTCGGCTTCGACGGCTTCTGGAGCCTCAACTGAGCTTCAGGCCGGCGACCGCCTCGCCGAGCAGCGCGATGGCCGCCTCGAGCTGCTCGTCGGACAGGTAGGGCGCCGGCCCGAGCCGCAGCCACGGCCCGCGGCTGTCGGTGAGCACGCCGCGCGCCGCCAGCGCTCGCTGCAGCGCGCCCGCGTGCGGCGAGCTCAGCGCGAGGAAGCCGCCGACGCGCTCGAGGTCGAGCGCGCGGTCGCGCGTGACGACCGCGTCGTCGATCCCGAGCGCGTCGAAGCCCGCCGCGAGCAGGTCGACCTGGTGGCGGTAGGAGGACCGCAGGCGCTCGGGCGTCAGCCCCTGCTCGTCGAAGAACGCCATCACGCGGGCGGCGCGGTAATGGCTCGTCGGGTCGTAGGTCGCGCCCGCGAAGCGCTCGGCCCCGCGCCCGTAGGCCACGCGCGCGGGGTCGTGCTCGTCGGCCAGCGCGCCGAACTCCGCGTACCAGCCCGTGATCGCGGGGCGCAGGTCCTCGGCGTGCGCGGGCAGGCGCAGGAAGCAGTTGCCCTCCCCGAGCTGCAGGTACTTGTAGCCGCCGCCGACCACCCAGGCCGACCCGAGCCCCAGCTCGTGGAGGGCGAAGGGGACCGCGCCCAGCGCGTGGTAGACGTCGACGACGATCTCCGCGCCCGCGCGCGCGCACGCGCGCGCGAGAGCCTCGAGGCCTCCGACGATGTGCCCGGTCTCGAAGAGCACCGCGGAGACGAGCACGGCGCTCGTGCGCTCGTCGACAGCGCCGGCCAGGCGCTCGGCCAGCGTGTCCGCCGGCTGCGCCGGGAGGCGGACGACCTCGAGCCCGGCTTCGTCCAGCCGCGCCAGCTGGCGGCGCAGCGTGTGGAACTCGCCGTCGGTGCTCACGAGCCGCGGGCGCTCGCGCAGGTCCAGGGCCGAGAGCAGGCGGATGACGAGCTCGTGGGTGTTGACGCCCAGGGCGATCTCGCCGTCGGGGTCGCCGAGCAGCGCCCGGAAGCCGGCGCGCACCTCCTCGGCCTTGGCGAACGCCCGCCCCCACTTCTCGTCCACGTGGCGCGCGGCGTCCTCGAAGGCCTCGACGTGGCCGTCGAGCGCGACATCCGGCCACGCCTGGTGCGAGTGCCCGGACAGCAGCAGCCGCTCGGCGACGCGGAAGCGCGTGTAGTGGTCGGCAAGTGGGCTCACAGCCGGCGGCGCACGGCCCACAGGTCGGGGAAGGCGGCGTCGAAGAGCGTCGTGCGCAGGTACGCGGCGCCCGACGAGCCGCCCGTGCCGGCCTTGTCGCCGATGGTCCGCTCGACCATCTTCACGTGGCGGTAGCGCCACTCCTGAAGGCCCTCGTCGACGTCGACCAGGCGCTCGCACACCTGCGCCTCCGGGCCGTCGACGCGGTAGACGTCGACGAGCACGTCCTGGACCGCCTGCGACGGGGCCGCGGGCTGGGTGACGTCGCGCTCGAGTGCGGCGCGCGGAACGCCGAAGCCCTGGGCCGCCAGGTAGCGCAGGAAGGAGTCGAGCAGGCTCGGGCGCGCCATCGCGTCGGCGATCCGCTGGCGCGCCTCGGATCCCTCGGGGTAGTGGTCGGCGACGCGCGCGTCGCGCTGGCCGAGCATCGCCTCGAGCTCGCGGAACTGCGCGGACTGAAAGCCGCTGGCGGCGTCGAGGCGGTCGCGGAAGGTCGTGAACTGCCGCGGGGTCATCGTCTCGAGCACGTCGATCTGCGCGACGATGGTCTTGAGGATCGTCAGCACCCGCTTGAGCGTGCCCAGGGCGCGGGAGCTGTCGCCCATCTCGAGGCGGCGCTGGAGGTAGGCGAGCTCGTGCAGCAGCTGCTTGAACCACAGCTCGTAGACCTGGTGGATGACGATGAACAGCATCTCGTCGTGCTCCTCGGAGCGCGGCCGCTGCGCGCCCAGGACGTCGTCGAGCGCCAGGTAGGACGCGTAGGTCAGCGCGGCTGACTCGTCGCTCGTCATCGCGGGTGCCTACCTTAGGCGGCGCGGCCCGTGGCGACGTCTGCATCACCGAGGCTCGACGACCGCGTCGTCACGCCATGGCCGCCCTCGCGAGCGTCTCTCCCGCCATCTCGTCCGTACACTGCGCCGCATGAGGGTGGGCATCATGGGGCTCGGTTACGTTGGGCTGCCACTGGCCGTGGCCTTCGCCGAGGAGGGCCACGACGTGGTCGGCGTCGACGTCGACGCCCGCAAGGTCGAGGCGCTCGCGCCGCGGCGAGTCCTACATCGAGGACATCGCCTCGCCGCGTCTGCAGGCCGTGGCGCGACGCCTGGAGGCCACGACCCGCGCAGCCAACCTCTCGCGCTGCGACGCCGTGCTCGTCTGCGTCCCGACGCCGCTGACCGCCAACCGCGAGCCGGACCTCGGTCCGCTGGTCTCCGCGACACGCTCCTCGGCCGACCTCCTGCAGCGCGGCCAGCTCGTCGTCCTCGAGTCGACGACCTACCCGGGCACCACGCGCGAGCGCATGGCGCCGATCCTCGAGGAGTCGGGCCTCGTCGCCGGCCGCGACTTCTTCCTGGCCTACTCGCCCGAGCGCGTGGATCCCGGGCCGCACCGACTTCACCCTTCGCAACACGCCGAAGGTTCTCGCCGGCCTCACCGAGGCCTGCACCGACCGCGCCGAGGCGCTGTATCGCGAGGTCTGCGACGAGATCGTTCGCGTCTCGACGCCCCGAGGCCGCCGAGCTCACCAAGCTGCTCGAGAACATCTTCCGGTCGGTCAACATCGCCATGGTGAACGAGATCGCGATGCTCACGGACCGGATGGACATCGACATCTGGGAGGTCATCGACGCCGCGGCGACCAAGCCCTACGGCTTCATGCGCTTCGAGCCGGGACCGGGCATGGGCGGCCACTGCCTGCCGGTCGACCCCTTCTACCTCTCGTGGCGTGCGCGGGAATTCGACATGTCGACGGAGTTCATCGAGCTCGCCGGCAAGATCAACCAGCAGATGCCCTACCACTGCGTCTCGAAGGTCGAGCGCGTGCTCAACGACGCGGGCAGGGCGGTGAAGGGCGCGCGGATCAGCCTGTTCGGCGTCAGCTACAAGCCGGGCGTCGGGGACCTGCGCCAGTCGCCGGCGCTGAAGATCGCGGCGCTCCTGGGCGGGCTCGGTGCCGACGTCGCCTACCACGATCCGCTACGTGCCGGCCGTGCCTGACAGCGAGCTGCGCGCGGTCGGCTTCGACGAGGCGCTCGAGCGACTGCGACCTGGCGGTCATCGTGACCGCGCACCCCGGCGTCGACCACGACGCGATCGCCGAGCGCGCGCCGCTCGTCGTCGACCTTCGCGGCGTCACGCGCGGCGCGCGCAGGACCGTCCTGCTCTAGCGCCCCGCCGTAATTACTGGCCGCGCCGCGCCGACGACGCACGGAATCGTGCGCAGCAGGATCTTGACGTCGGCCCACAGCGACCAGTTCGAGACGTAGAGGTAGTCGATGGTGACCATCTCGCGCAGCGGGATGCGAGCGGCGCCGAAGACCTGCCAATCGCCGGTCATCCCGGGCGTCAGGTACAGGCGGCGCCGGTACCAGCCCTCGATGCGCCGGTCCTCGTCGACCACGAGCGGGCGAGGGCCGACGAGGCTCATCTGGCCGCGCAGGACGTTGAAGAGCTGCGGGAGCTCGTCGAGCGACGTCCTGCGCAGGAACCGCCCGACCGCGCGTGATCCGCGGGTCGTCGGCGATCTTGAACAGCCCGTCGGCCTCGTTGCGCGCCAGCAGCTCCGCCTTCCGCGCGTCGGCGCCCGTCGTGCATCGAGCGGTACTTGAGCATCTCGAACGGGTGGCCGTCGCGCCCGACGCGCGTCTGGCGGAACAGGACCGGCCCCGGGGACGTGAGCTTGATCACCAGCGGCGATCGCCGCCATGAGCGGCGCGAGCAGCACGAGGCCCAGTCGCCGAGCCGACGACGTCGAAGGCGCGCTTGACGCGGCGCGACGCGCGGCGAGAGGCCGAAGCGGCGCACGCCGAGGATCGTCAGCCCGTCGAGGTAGTCGAACGCGACCGACGAGCCCACCACCTCGAACATCCTCGGCAGCACGCTCACGCGGATCCCCAGCGCCTTGGCGCGCTGGATCGCCTCGAGCACGCGCTGGTGCGTTCCCGCATCGCCGGCGACGATCACGCGGTGCACGTCGTGCTCGGCGACGACCCGCGGCAGGTCGTCGGGCGTGCCCAAGAGGCCGGGCGTCCACGGACTCGGGCTTCGCGTCCTGCGGAATCCGCCCGACGAAGCGTCGCCTTCACGTTCGGGCTGGCGCTGAGCTTGGCCTCGAGCCGTGTCGGCCACCGCCGCATCGCCTACCAACAGGCAGCGCTCTGGAGCGGTGATCGCGCGCGCGATCGCGCGGGCGGCCACTCGACACGCGATCACCAGGACCGACAGACCGAGCCAGGTGACCGCGAAGAGCCGCGCGCCTATCGGAGTGGCGAGCACGGCGCTCTCGAGCAGGAACGCGACGACCGTGGTGAGCGTCGCCGCCTGGAACAGCGCGGGCGCCTCCTCGAGCGTGCTCTTGCGCAGCAGCAACTCGTCGCGCTTGTAGAGCCCCGACGTGGTGTTGATGAGGACGATGAGCGGCAGCAGGGCGAGCGCCGCCATCCCGGGGCCCAGCGCCCCGAACACCCGGATGTCCAGCCCCACGACGAGAAGGCCCGAGAACACGTCGGCGGCCACCAGCGCGCGGCGGAACACCCGATCGCGACGCCGGACCGCCGTCGGCGCTCGGCTCTCGAGCAAGAGTGTCGGATCCGCGTGGCGCGAAGACCCCGCGCGCCGACCAAACCGGCTTCGGCGAGGGACAGATTGGCGGTCGACGCCGGCAGTGAACACGCGAGGCATGGATTGCCGCTGCTTGCACGATGCACGGCCGGAGCACATCCCGGCACCGATCCGAGCCGAACGGGTCCACCCCCTTTTCGGCGCCTGTTCCAGCGCCGAGGTGCCCTTTCGCAGGCTACGCAGATTTCACCCGCAAATACCAGGGTTGACAGCCAAGCTGCAGCGACCGACGGCCGATCAAGCGCGATGAGCGGCGCAATCCACCCCTTTTGGCGCGCTTACGCCCGTCCGGCGAACTGACGGCGCTTCGATTGCCGCAGTTTGCATAAATGCGTCCCGTCGTAGGGTTTCGTTCTGCCTGTATCGAATGACCGCGTACTCATGACGCCGCCGCCGGAGGACGAGGGGGCGCGGACGCGCCTGCTGCTCACGGCATGCGGATTCAGCCTCGCTGCTCTCGCGGCGATTGGAGGACTCCTCCTGCTCGGGCTGCACCGCCCCAAGCATCAATCGGTTGTCTTCGCGCCGCCCAAGCCGCAGGTCCGGTCGGCGGCGTCGGTCGATCGGATCGCGCCCGCGACCGGGGCAGGCCAGGCTCGCCGCACAGCGGCGCGGCGCGCCGAGGCAATTCCCGCAAAACCGGGCGGCCAGGCTCGCCGCACAGCGACGCGGCGCGCCGACGCGATCGCCGCAAATGCGCATGACCGGCGACTGTTCTCATCGACGAGCATCTGGAACCAGCGCGTGGCACCAAGTGCACCACTCGATCCGAGTTCCGGCGCGCTCGTTGCGAATCTCGTCGCCGAAGTCGGCCGGGAGCGGACCGCCGGGACAGGGCCGTTGATCCAGGCCGGGCGCGCCAGCACCCCGCTTTACCGAGTCGGCGCCGCCCAGGCGCGCGTTCGCGTCCGTGTTGACGACCGCCAGGCCCAGGGCCACACGGCACTCCGCCGCGCTCTCGCGGCAGTGCCGATTCCGGCGAACGCGAAAGCCGGCGCCAAGCCCAATCGCTACATGTCGATCTGGCAGCCGGCGACGGACACCCTCTGGGAGCTCCGCGGAGCCCGGAAGGTTGGCCACGAATGGCATGCCAGCTGGGGCGGGGCCATGCGGAAGGTGGCGAAGAACCGTGGGTACTACACCCCCGCAGCGTGGCGCGGAGCGACACAGAGCTGGGGCGCAACGCCCAGCAGTCTGCCAGTCGTGGCGGGCGCGATCCTCGCCGACGACCTACGGGCCGGTCGCATCGATCATGCCCTCGCGATCAACGTGCCGGCGTCGCGCGCCGGCGTGTTCACATGGCCGGCTCAACGCACGGACGGCGACGGCGGCTTATCGACGTTCCCCGTGGGCGCACATGTGCGCCTCGCCCCCGACGTCGATGTCAACTCGCTGCGCCTTCCCAGACTCACGCGGATGATCGCCGAGGCCGCGCAACGCTACGGGCTCGTCGTTCGTGGCCAGGATCGGGCGATCGCGCTCGTCGGAGAGGACCCCCCGCGGGTTCGGGAGAACCCGTACAGGAAGTACTTCCTGGGCAGAACCTCGCAGCAACTGCTGGCGAACTTCCCGTGGGATCGTCTCCAGGTCCTCCAGATGCATCTCTGCACGGCGGCGCCGTGCCCACCCCCGCCCCAGTGACGCGTGGGCGTACCGGCTACTCTCGCCGTGACGTGATGATTCGCGAGGTCGAATCTCGTCGGCAGATACTGCGGGCGTCGTGCGCTGTGGGAGTCGTGGCCATCGCAGCGATCGCGGCTTTGCTGTTCGTTGCGCTCCGCCCGCGCACCCTCGAGGGCCATCGGGTCCAAGCATCGCCGCCATCGCAAGGGCCGGCGAGCCCGATAGGCGAGGGTGCCCGGCCGGCGGGCACCAAGGCCATGCGCCTCTTCGGCCCCAACAGCTTCTGGAACAGGCGCCTCGGCGACGAGCCCATCGACGCGAGCTCGGCAGCGCTCGTTCAGGAACTCGCGCAGGAGGTCCAACGCGAAACGCAATCGCGCATCGGACCATGGATCGCCACGAACATCTCGAGCACGCCCCTGTATCGCGTCGGCCGCGGTCAGCGATCGGTACGCGTCCGCCTCGATGCGCAGGGCACGCCGGGCGAGGCCGCCTTGCAAAAGGCCTTTGCCGCCGTTCCGATAACAGGCGACGCCAGGCCCGCGGCGGGCCAGGACCGGCACATGACCATCTGGCAGCCGTCGACCGATCGCCTGTGGGAGTTCTGGCAGGCCCGTCGCGCGTCTGACGGATGGCACGCAAGTTGGGGCGGAGCCATCCGTCGTGTCTCGCAGAGCCCCGGCTACTACACCGCGTCCGCATGGCCGGGAGCACGACGCAACTGGGGCGCGACGGCGAGCAGCCTGCCGGTGATCGGCGGCACGATCACCGTCGACGACCTCCGGCAAGGAAGCATCCGGCACGCCGTCGCCGTCGCACTGCCGGCGCCGCGCGCCCGGACCTTCGCGTGGCCTGCCCAGCGCACCGATGGCACCGGAGGCCCCACTGAGCTCCCGGAGGGAGCACGTCTGCAACTCGACCCGCAGCTCAACCTCGACAGCCTGCACCTGCCCCGGCTCGTGAGGATGATCGCCGAGGCGGCGCAGCGCTATGGAATGGTCGTGCGGGATCAGACGCACAAGGGCATCTCCCTGTTCGGCGAGGATGCCCGGGGCGCGCGTGCGAGCGTGTTCAGTCGGGCCTTCGCGAGTCAGACGCCTTTGGATCTTCTGTCGCGGTTCCCATGGGACCGCCTCCGCGTATTACGGATGCGGCTCTGCACGAAGGCGCCCTGCCTCGGAGGTTGAGTCTCAGGTCGCCGGCGGCATGTCGAACCCCCAGACGAGCCGGACCATGTTGCGGCGACCCCATCCGAACGACATGAGCAGCTTGTCGGCGCGCATGCATCCTCGCGCGACGAGTCCGTGTACGCGAAACTGCCGAACCTTCGCCGGCAGGAGCGTCCCGGCGGCGCGCATCCAGATGTAGTACAGGAGCGCGACGCGCTCGAACCACGGCTCTCCGCCCACGCGGCGGATCGCCGCCTCGAGCTCCGGTTCGCGGAAGCCACCACTCAGCGTCTCTCGAAGGTCCTCGGGAGACCGCGGCTCCCGGCGATGGCTCAGCCGCATCAACGGCCGCAGCCACCCGAGCTTCAGCCATTGCCATGCGGGAGACCGAGCATCGTCCATGAACACACAGCGCCCGCCCGGACGCAGCACGCGTGCGACCTCGGCCAGAAATCGCTCTCGATCAGGCAGGTGGTGAGCGAACGCGAATCCGTAGACGAGGTCGACCGACCCGTCACGCAGCGGAAGGTCAAGGGCATCCATCGCGGCGAGCACCACCCGGTTGTGAAGACCGAGATCGAGGCCCCGTCCCAACGCACGCAAGCCGACGGGCGAGAGGTCTGAATAGATCAGAGCCCTCGGCCGCTCGACCAGCATGTACAGCTCGGCGACCGATTCCCCGTTCCCGAGCAGAACGACGGTCCGGTCGGTCAGCTCACCGAGGTGACGCCAGACACGCTGCATCTCCCAAGGCGCATCAGGGCCCGTCCACGTGCCCGCCAGACTCGCGGGTCCGGGCACCTCGCCCAAATCGGGCGCGTGACTGTAGTAGTCGTCGTAGAACGCGCGCTCGTTGCCGCGCCTACGATCACCGACGAGATCGACAACTCCGTCCGCCGCATCGAACTGCAGCCCGCAGGCCTCGCAACGAACAGCGGTCGCGGGCACCAGGTCGATCTCGGCGTGGCACTCCGGGCAGCGGAACAGCTCAAGGGCCGTCCGGGAGGGCATGGACGCATCATAGGTTCGTCATCTGGCGGACCGGCGGCAGCCGCCGAAGCGTTCGGTACTCTCGGGGCTCCGGAGAAGCGAGGCTCGTCTTGGCTGCTGGCGTCTACGACACCACCTCCGCGCCCGGGATCGACGTCCTCGGTGCCATGCGTCGCCATTGGGTGGCTCTGGTCTTCCCGATCCTCCTGCTGGTGGGCGGCGCGATCGCCCTCGGCGTCAAGCGCCCACCGAAGTACACGGCCACGGCGACGCTTCAGGTGGGGCACGTGTATGTCAGCAACCCGGCCGGCGTGTCGACGATCATCGAGGCGACTCAGACCCTTGCGGGGGTCTACAGCCGGACCATCCAGGCGACCGGCGTCCAGCAGGACGTGGCGCAGCGGCTCAAGCGAGCCTCGGTGCCCGTCTCCGGTGGCCTCTCTGCCACCCCGCTACCCAACACGCCCCTCATCAAGGTGACGGCCGAGGCGACATCCGCGACCGGCGCGACGGCGCTCGCCAACGCCGGGGCAGCGGCGCTCGTGGACTACGTCAACCACGAGGTCCGCGCGACGGACGTTACGGGGACCCTGACCAAGCGCTACAAGGACGCCGCTCTCGCCTATCGTCAAACGAAGGATCGCAGCGATCGCATGGAGCGCCGCTACGAGCTGCATCACACCCGGCGCAACAAGACCGCCCGAGACGAGTCCGGTGCTGCGACCGACAGCGCCCTGCTGACGCTTCAGACGCTCAGAGCCAGCTACGAGCAAGCCGTCGCCGGAGGGGTTGCTTCCGCTGCCGTTCAGCCCTTCGCCCGCGCCGGCCCGGCTTCGAGCGATCGCTCTCGGACGATGCAGATCCTCGTGTTCGTCGGCGTGCTGGGCGGCATCGCTGCCGGCGTAGCGCTCGCCCTCTTGCGGACCTATCGCGAGTCGCGGCCGAGTCGGCGCGGGTGACCGCTCGGAGCTCGGCGGCCGCGTTCGTCGGGGCGCTTGCGCTCACGGCGTCCCTCGCCGCGCTTCATCTACCTCGCGTCCCCCGCGCAGATCTCACGCGGCGCCTCGCTGTTTCCCTGGGCGATCGGCCTGCTGCTCGTCCTGTCGGTCGGCTACATCGTCTGGGAAGTCGATCCCGCCTACGCCATCAGCGGCGTGGTCGTGCTGTCCGCGCTCGCGGGCAACTGGTCGGGCGTTGGTGTTCCCGGACCACTCTCGCCCGACCGGCTCCTGCTCGGCGGCCGTCATCGTCGCCATCCTCCTGCGCTCGCCTGCGTCGGCCGATCGGCCGAAGCTGCAGATCACCGGCACTCACGTGCTGCTGGCCTTGGCCGTGCTCTACGCCGTTGTCTCGGCCCTGGTCGCAGGCACGCTGCTCCACAACGACCCCCTGCTGCGGCTCATCGACACGTTCGGGATCATGCCGTTCCTGCTCTTCCTGGTCGCGCCGCTGGCGTTCCGAACGCAGCGACAGCGGGGCGTCCTGCTCGTCGCGTTCGTGACGCTCGGCGCATACCTCGGCCTGACCGTCCTCTTCGAGACTGTTAAGCTGGATGCGCTCGTCTTCCCGAAGTACATCCTCGATCCCAATTACGGCATCCATGCGGGCCGCGGCCGCGGGCCTTTCGTGGAGGCGGTGACGAACGGATTGGCGCTGTTCACGTGCGCTGTCGTCTGCGCAATCGCGGTCGCACAATGGCGCGGACGGCAGCGCGCGCTTCCTGGCCGGCAGCATCGGCTTGCTCTGCCTGGTAGGCGCGTTCCTGTGTCTCGAGCGCTCGGTGTGGATCGGAGCCGCGGTCGGGACATGCGTCGGAATGCTCGCTACCCGTGGGGCGCGCGTGTATCTCATCCCGGTCGATCGTCACGCTCGCGCTCGGCATCTCGGCAACCCTTCTCTTCATTCCCGGCTTCCAGGCAGCGGGTCACCCAGCGGGTCGACCAGAAGGAGACGCTCTGGGACCGGCAGAACCTCGCCCGCGCGGCGATCAACATGGTCGAGGCCAGACCGCTGTTCGGCTTCGGCTGGGCCCAGTTCCAGCAGGACAGCGCCGATTACTTCCAGCAATCCGCCGACTTCCCCCTGACCGCCACGACGTTCGGCGTCCACAACAGCCCTCTGGCCTACGCGTCCGAGCTCGGTCTCATCGGCGTGACGCTCTGGGCGCTCGGGCTGTTGTTCGGGGTGGGCGGCGCACTCGCGACGCGCGGGCCGCCGGATCTCCTTCCCTGGCGTGTCGGTCTGCTCAGCGTTGCGGTCGCGACGCTGATCGTGATCAGCGCAGTGCCTCCGAGCGCCTGGCCCAACCGCGCGATCTGGCTGCTGGCCGGGGTGGCGTGGAGCGGTCGCTACGCGACCTCACGGCGGGCATCGGAGGCCGCATAGGTGACCCCCGCCCCTCGAAAGAGCGTCATCGCTCGCCCTGAGGACAATCCGCTGCCAGTCACAGTGATCATCCCCGCCTACAACCGGGCCGACACCGTCGCCCGCGCCGTGGCGAGCGCCCTCGCCCAGCGGCCGGCGCGACCCGCCGAGGTCGTGGTCGTCGATGATGGCTCCGCGGACGACACCGCCGAGGCCGCCCGGCTCGCCGGTGCGCGGGTGGTCCGGCACTCCGTCAACCGTCGCCTCGGTGCGGCGCGCAACACGGGTCTATCCAACGCAACACAGCCGTGGATCGCGCTTCTCGACTCCGACGACGAATGGCTGCCGCACCACCTGGCATCGCTGTGGCCTCTGCGTGGCCCACACGTCCTCCTGGCGGGCGTCTGCCCTGCGATGCGCGCCCGACGGGCAGCAGCTCCACGTGGGGCCGCCCGAGCCTGGTGGCCGGGCGCTGCGGTCGCCCGCGGACGTCGCCACGAGCTCGATCGTCGTGGTGAGCGCCGTCCTCGCACGACGCGACGCGGTCGAGTCCGCCGGCGGATTCCGCGAATTCCACGGCCCGATGCACGGCGTCGAGGACGTCGATCTGTGGCTTCGTCTCCTCGAGCACGGCACGGGTTACGTTTCGGCGCGAGTCAGCGTGCTCTACCACGAGCACGCCGCCCAGATGTCCAGCGAAGGCAATCGTTTGCAGCTGGCCCGGCGATGGTCCTCGAGTCCTACTCCGCGCGCCCCTGGTTTCGGCCTCAGCTGCTCGACGAGTGGGACGGTGTCATGGGATGGGACGCCGCTCGATTGGCGAGGGGTCCGGCGACGGCCGGGGCGCGCTGCGTCACATGGGCCGCGTCGCGCGCAATCCGCAAACAACTGCGAGCGCTCTTGCGTGAGCTCCGCGTCCGACACGCAGCTCGCCGCCGGTCTTCGCAAATCACGCGATCAGGCACGCAGACGCTCGCCGTGGTGGACCCGGCAGCGGCGGCCACCCCGCCCCCCGCCGGCTTCAGTGTGGTCATCCCACCCGGTCGGACGAAGCTCGCGCGCTACGCGGCGCTCGCCCGCCGTCCTGCGGCCGCGGTCCTGGTGGATGGGCGGGCCGAACGCATGCTTGTCCGGATCCTGGGCATGCGGGCAGTCCGCTGAGCTCCGCGGACGCGGAGGCGGCGCGTGGTGGCTAGCCTGCCAGTCGCGATGCGCATCGCCTACCTCATCGGCCACTACCCGGCCGTCACCCATACCTTCATTCAGCGCGAGATCCAGCAGCTCCGCCGGCAGGGATTCGAGATCGAGACGTACTCCATCTGGCGCGCTCGCGAGGATCAGTTGCTGACGCGGGTGGACCGTGCCGAGCATGAAAACACCTATGCACTGCTGCCACCGCGACCCGCGGATTACCTGCGGCTCCCACCTCCGTTCGGCATTACGATCGCCGCGCCGATACGTACGAACGCTGACTCGGTCGCTGCGCCTGTCTTCCCATGGTCTGCGCGGACGCCTGCTCGGCCTGTCCTGGTTTCTCGAGGCCGTCGTCGTGCAGCGCAGGTGCGAGCGGCGCGGCATCCGTCACGTCCACGTCCACCTCGACGGCACGGCACCAGCCGTAGGGTTGCTGGTGACCCATCTCGGCAACGGCGGCGCGCAGACTGGTCCGTGGTCGTTCAGCATGACCGTGCACGGTTCGAAGGAATTCTTCGACGTCGCCCGCCAGCGCTTGGCACGTAAGGTGCGGGCCGCGCGCTTCGTGGTCTGCGTGAGCGACTTCACACGCAGCCAGCTCATGGCCCTGGTGGACAATACGCACTGGCCCAGGCTCCACGTCGTGCATTGCGGGATCGACCCCGAGCACTTCGCTCCCCCCGAGCAACGCCCGAATCACGATGGTCTGATCCGCATCCTCACGGTCGGTCGTCTGGACAACATGAAGGGCGTCGCGATCCTGATCGAGGCAGTCGGCGGAGCTGCGGCGGCGTGGGGCGCCGGTGGCGCTGACCGTCGTGGGCGACGGCCCTCAGCGCGACCATCTCCAACGCCTTGCTGCGCGCGATTCCATCGATCAGCTGATCACGTGGGCCGGCACGGTGGGGCAGGACGGGATCCGCGCCCAGTACCACGCCGCACACGTCTTCTGCCTACCCAGCTTCGCCGAGGGCATCCCGGTCGTGCTCATGGAGGCGATGTCGAGCGGGCTTCCGGTCGTCGCCAACCACATCACCGGCATCCCGGAGCTGGTGGAAGATGAGGTGAGCGGTCTGCTGGTACGTCCTGGCCGGAGCGACCTCCTGGTCCAAGCGCTTGAAAGATTGGTCGGCGATTCCGATCTACGGGCGCGGATGGGCCGAGCCGGACGAGAAAAAGTGTTGCGCGAATTCGAGTCGCGCGCCGTTGGGCTCCAGCTGGGTGATTTGTTCAGAAAGCAACTGTCACGCTCGGCTGCTCAGCCGAGCGCCACGCTCGTGGCGGCGCGTAGGTAAGCCTCAGCTGTCCTCGCAGGGGTGCGTCGCGCGGCGACGTCGTACGCCGCGCGACCCATCCGGCGGCGAAGCCCTGAGTCCCGGGCGAGGGCGACAAGGGCTCGCGCCAGCGCGGCGGTGTCCCGCGGCTCCACCACGAGGCCGGTACCGAGGCGTTCGACAAGATCCCGGGTGGCCCCGGCGTAGGGGGAGGAGATGAGGGGCAGTCCCGTGGCCGCAGCCTCCAATAGGACGATTCCGAAGGTATCGCTCAATGTGGGGAACGCGAACACGTCGGCGCGCGCAAACAGAACCGGAAGGCCACTCGGTTCGACGAACCCCCGCCAGTCGACGTCGTCGAGCATCAGATCGTCGGCCAGCGCGCGGAGGCGTGGTTCATCGTCGCCCTCGCCCACGATGGTCAGGCCCACCGCCGCCCCTCTTGCCCGTGCGTCAGCCACCGCCCGCATGAGTAGATCGACGCCTTTTGCGGGCAACAGCCGCCCAACGGTCAGCACCCTGATCACATCGTCGGCCAGCTGGATCCGTGCTCGCCCCACCTCCAGGAACCGCTCGAGGTCGCAGGTGTGCGGCGCCTCGAACACCCGTTTGAAGCCGAGATCACCCAAACGCTCGACAGCAAGACTGGAGTTGCCCACGGCGCCATGCCCAACGCGCGCGAGTACAGCCCGAGCAAGCCGCTGGTCCCATCCGATGGCAACCTCCGACTGACTCGTGCCGTCGCTCTGGACGAGGACGCGGGCCCCTCGGGCACGGCAGTACATCGCCGCGTAGAGCGACGGAAAGGAGAAACCCGAGCTGATCACCACGTCCGGTCCCACCTCCCAGAGCTCCGCCAACACTCGGGGATTGGGGTAGATATCCGCGGCGTCGATCCGCCTGGAAATGGCGGGTCCACCCACGACGCGATAGCGGAAGCTCGGACGCTGCGGGGCCCAAGGCATCGCCCGGGACGCGGTCCGGGAGCCAAAGAGGACGGTGAGCTCGCACCGCGACGCCAGCGCCTCGAAAACCGGCGCCATGTACGGAGTCATGATGTCAGTGATGAAGACGAGGCGCAGGGCGCCGAGATCGAGGCGCTCTCGCACACGCTTGTCCCGCGAAGGCATCGGCGCCGGAACCTAACGGACGCCGATCGCTAGGTTCTCTCCCGTGTCCGCGCTCAGGAGCCTCGTGGAAGGGCTTTTCCGCGCCGTTGCGGGTCGCGGGGATCCGAGCCCATGGTCGCCGCCCGAACTGCTCGCGCGCCTGCGTGGCGAGCAGACCATCCGACGGATGCGGCTGCAGGGACTCCAGGCGCCCGACCCGTTCTACATCGCAGCGCACGTGTCGATCGATCCGGGCTTCGCCTGGGCGGTGGAAGTCGGGGCCGACGCGACCCTGTCGGCCAACGTCCAGATCATCGCGCACGACTCGGCCATGTTCCGCGTGATGGGGTACACGCATGTCCGGCCCGTGAAGATCGGAGCCAAGGCCTACATCGGTGCAGGTGCGACGATCCTGCCAGGAGCAGTGATCGGCGACGGTGCGGTCGTCGGCGCGGGCGCTGTCGTCACCGGCGAGATCCCGGCGGACACCGTCGCCGTGGGCAACCCCGCCCGCGTGATTGGCGGTGCTGGCGAGTTCATCGACCGCCATCGCCGCGCTATGACCGAAGAACCCCCGTTTCGAAAAGGGACCGGCCGAACCGGGCGGACTCAGTCCATCCGAGGTGGACGCGATGAAGCAGGCGCTCGCGGACTACGGCCGACTCTACGTGCGCTGAGCAACGTGGAGCGGAGTTGATGCAGGCCCTTGACTACTTCGAGGACCAGGCGCGTGCGTACGAGGCGCACGCCGAGCGACGGCCCGAGTTCGAGGAGCGGTTCAGGCTATGGGGAGCGGCCATCGACCGCCTGATGCCGGGCGGCGGCGCAGGCGCGACGGCGATCGACCTCGGCTGCGGCCCTGGACATCTCACGCACCAGCTTGCGGCGCGTGGCTTTCAGACGATCTCGATCGATGGCAGCGAGGCAATGCTCGCTCGCACGCGCGAGCGCCTGCGAGCAGCACGGCATCGCGGCGCGGATCTTCGCCGACTCCCCTGCCCCTTCCCCTCAAGCTGGTAGAAGACCTCGCCGGGCAAGCACAGCTGATCGTTATGTCCAGCGTGATCGAGTACATCGAGGCCGACGACGAGATGCTGCGCCAATGTGCGCGAATGCTCGCCCCCGGCGGACACTTGCTGGCCTCTTTCCCCAACCGGCGCTCTGTCTTCTGGCGGCTGCAGCGCGCGCTGAAGCGCACCCCCCTGTTCGCCGCCTCGGCATCCCGGCACCAGCGGCACCAGTACAACCCCGGGACCGTGCGCGAGATGGCAAGGGCCGCCGAGCTCGAGATGAGAGGCATCACGTTCTTCGCCCTGCCTTTCCAGCGCTACACCGACGGTGTTCTGCCCAAGCGCCGGCCGCGGCTAGCGACATTGTTTCTGGCCGACCTTCAGCGGCCTCTGTGATCGCCCGAGAGTCGCGATGGGTGCGGCTGATCAGGCCCATCCGCATCAGGCACCGGATCCTCAGTGCCGGGCATGAGCACCTGCGGGCTGCGCGCCCTGCGCCTGCGCGATCGACACGCCTCCGCAAGGTTCTCGGTCATGCGGCAGGTCGAGCCATTCTCATCTCGACGGGGAATCGCCGCAGCGATTGACCTCCCGCTACGCGGCAGTATGGGAACGCCTAGCGGGCGAGGCCTCAGGTGTAGCGCGCGCGAAACAGTTGCGGTCATGCCGGCGCGGCGCTGGCGATCTCACGGATCGAGAGCCCGTCGACTCCCTCATCCGCCTGATTTGCGCGCAGCGCCGCACTCGTGTCAACAGGAGCCGAAAGGTGCACCAGGATCAGGAAGCGAAAAGTGCACCGCCTGGGGTGCTCGGTGGAGCGGTTCAGGCGGAGGGCCGTAGGCCCGGAGCCTGAACCGCTGGCGCTGCGCCGGCGGCCCGCTGTTTGAGCCGGTAGCTCTTGCCCTTCAGCGTGACCATGTGGGCGTGGTGGATGAGGCGGTCGATGAGGGCGGCGGCGACCATCGCGTCGCCGAGGATCTCGCCCCACGCCTCGAAGCCGCGGTTGGAGGTGACGATGATCGAGCCGCGTTCGTAGCGGCGGGCGACCAGGGCGAAGAGGAGGTTGGCGGCCTGGCGTTCGAGGGGGAGATAGCCGATCTCGTCGACGACGATCAGCGCGTAGCGCTCGATGCGGCGCAGCTCGTCGTCCAGCGCGTTGCGGTGCTGGGCGGCCTCGAGGCGGTCGACCCATTGCTGGGCGGTGGCGAAGGCGACGCGGTGTCCGGCCTGGCAGGCCTTGATGCTCAGGGCGATCGACAGGTGCGTTTTGCCGGTGCCGGGCGGCCCGAAGAAGCAGACGTTGCTGTGCTCGGCGATCCAGGCGAGTTGGGCGAGGTGCAGGATCAGCGGCTTCTCGGCGCCGGGCTGGGCGGTGAAGTCGAAGTCCTCCAGCGTCTTGTGGGCGGGGAACGCGGCGTGGCGGATCCGTTGGCGGGCGCCGGAGGCATCGCGGGCGAAGACCTCGGCCTCCAAGCAGCGCTTCGAGGAACTGCTCGTAGGGCCATCCCTCCTCGCGGGCCCGCGCGGCGGTCTGCTCGAGGCGCTCGAGCACGCGCGGCGCCTTCATCTTGGAGAGCAGGTAGGGCAGCCGGTCGCCGACCGCGGTCTTGGTCTTTGCGCTCATGCGCACAGCTCGGCGTAGTCGGCCAGCGCCGGCGGCACGATCTCCGGGACGGCGATCGGGATGATCGGCGTGACGTCGGCGGTTCGGGGCGCATCCTAGGCGCCGGCTGCCAGCTCCCGGCGACGTAGCTGCGCGGGTAGCGCGCCACGGTCTGGCCGCGATGCTCGATCCACACCGAGTCGCGGTCAAAGCGCAACTCGACGCGCTGATGGACCAGCGCCTCCGGGGCTCGGTAGAAGCTGCCGGCGTGCTTGAGATAGCCGTCCAGCGGGACACGGCTAGCGCGGCGACCGGCCGCATCGAACATGATCGGCGGCAGCGGACGCAACGCCTCGCGCTCGACCTCAAGACGCTCGGCAACGATGTGCCGGCCGGTCGCGTGGCGACGCGGCAGCGCAACCCGGTCGCGCCAATCGGCGTAGAGCTCATCGAGCTCGGGCAACGACGCGAAACGCCGCGCCGGCCAGAACCCGGTCTTGTGGTAGCGGACCGCGCCCTCGACCGATCCCTTCTCGCGCGGCGTCTGCGGCGTGCACGCCGTCGCATGAAACGCGTAATGGCCGCGCAACTGCACGAACCGCGGATTCCAGGTCACGACGTCGCCGTCGCGCTTGGCGACCGCCGAACGGAGGTTGTCGTAGACGCACTCGCGCGGAACGCCACCCAGCCACGCAAACGCCCGCACGTGGCCCTCCAGAAACGACTCGATCGTCATCTCGAAGGTGAAGTGCGCCGTCGACGCGCCCGAATAAGGCAACGCGCACACCAGCGCGTAGACCCGCCGCTCGCGACCGGCGATCCGCGGGCGCGTCGACATCTCGCGCCCAATCGATCTGCATCACCTGCCCCGGCCGGTAACCCGTGCGCTGCGCCACACGCACCTCCCGCGGCCGCATGAACGCCATCCGCCTGCGGACCAGATCGACCGACCCCACATAGCCGTAGTCGTCGCGCAGGATCTCCGCGACCCGCGGCGCCCTGATCTGCGGCCACCCCTCCAGCAACCCGCGGATCACCGGCTCCAGTGGATCCAGCATCGAGCCCGTCGGCGCACGCTCATAACGCGGCGGCTCGCTCGCCTCAGCCAGACGCTTCACGGTCCGCCGGTTGATCCCCAGCCGCCGCGCGATCTCGCGCTGCGCCACGCCGTCAGCCGCCATCGCCCGCACCTGTGCCCACTCCACCGCGCTGCGCACCTCCTCGCCGCCCTCCGATCCGAATCGACCACATCGCCGATTCCGACCGTGGAGAACGAACCGGACACCACCGCCCCCGCAGCGGCGCACTTTTCAGTTCCTAGACATGGCGCAGTATTGGGCTCACGGCATCAACTCGCGCACCGCCCCTCCTGCCGGTCAGATGCCAGGCGATGGATCAGCCTCGCCGGACCAGACCCACCAACCCCTCGAATGGCTGCGATGTCACGGCCCAGCCAACGGTTCGGGGGGCGCCCACACCAGGGCGCGCCGAGGCCGTGCTCGCGCGGGCGTGGCGTCGACCGGCAAGCTAGGCTCGTGCCACGCTGCTTCTCGTACGCCCGAGTCTCGGTCCTGCATCCGCATCCGCATCGCGGGGTTCCCAATACGGTGGGCGCACACCAGGTCCACGTCTCCTCGATCTCCAGGATTCGCTCGAGATAGCGAGAACTTCGCAGACGGTCCGACGCGCCACCCTCCCTCCGCGGCTGTCCAGATGACTTCAAGAACGTCCGACGACGACGGACCACCCAAGAGGCGATCGCAGCTGGGTCTCTTGTCGGGTTCTGCCCGACCCGCGGCCAGACGCTCGGTGACCCATGGCGTGAGTTTCGCCGGGGCCAGCTTTGTGAGCTCCGTGGTAGTAGCTCTGGTGAGCAGCGTCGTCACAGCGCGCCTGTACGGCGCGGCGATCCTCGGCCAAGTCGCTCTGGCGAGCGCTCCCGTGGGTGTGCTTGGGCTGCTGTCCACGGTTCGAGAGCAGCCCGCGCTAGTGAGGCTCCTCGCTCCGCTGCCGCCCCGTGAGGAACGCGTGACTGGGCTCTGGGTGGCGGTTTTCGCCTTCTCGTTTGGCCTGACGCTGGCTGTCGCGATTCCGGTCGCCGTGGTTGCTTCCATCGTTTTTGCCGGTCCGGTCGGGCAACCCGAGCTGATTGCTCCCGCCATGGTCCTTCTCGGCGGTTACATCATCCTTGCGAACACATCATGGAATCTGGACTCGGTTTTCGCCGCATATGGCGACGGCCAGAACCTGTTCGTCCTACGGCTCCACGAGGCGCTCATGACGCTCGGCGTCACCGCCGCCCTCAGCCTTCATCCCACGATGTGGGGACCTATCGTCGGGGTAATCGCGGGCTGGAGCACGGCGCTGATTCATCGGCTCTTCCTCGTACGCGCCTGGATGTCCTTTCGACCCAGTGGATCGGCCGTTCGCGGCGGCTTCGGACAGCTCCACGAGATCATTCGCTTCGGCCTCAAGATGACGCCCGGTTCGATCGCCTCCGGGTTAGCGACGCAGGCTGGGGTGTGGACGCTCGGCGTGGTTGCGCCGGTCGCGGCTGTCGGTGCCTACAGCAGGGCCTGGAGCGTTAGCTCTCGCTTCGTCGATGTCAATTGGCGACTCGGCGAAATGGTCTTTCCGGCGCTCGTCGAACGAGAAGCTCGAGCGGATCGCTCCGGGTTCGATCGCGTCTATGTCACGGCCCTGCGCTACGCGACGACCGCCCTTGTCGCGCTCGCCGCAATCGGAGGAGGCGCCGCAACGGCCGTTATGGCCTTCTTCGGACCGGACTTCACCCCTGCGTCGACCGCTCTAGCGCTGACGCTCCTCGTTCCTCTGTTCGCGACGGTCGCGACTCTCCAGGGGTGTGCGCTGCTCGCCCTTGGCTTTCCAGGGTCGACCAGCATGGTCGCGATCGTCAGCGCGTGCATCACCGTCGTCGCGACCGTCGTCCTAGCCGAGCCCCTCGGCGTCACTGGCCCCGCGCTGGCCCTCGCACTTGGCGGGGTCGCCGGCATCGTCCTCTCCACGCGCGTTGTGCGTCGACACGTGCGACCGCCTTTCCGCATGCTGTGGCCCTACCGGCAACGGGTGCTCACCCTGGTCGCAGCCGTTATCGCTTTTGCCGCCGCGCGCCTGGCGAGCTCGCTCATCACGGGTCCATTGGGCCTCGCGCCCGCACTAGGTGCAGGTTTCCTTACCTTCGTCCTCGTGTTCGTCGGTGGTGGCGGGTTGATGCCGGAGGACCGCGAACGCCTCCGCGCGGGAATCAAGGCATTGCGGCGACCGTTGGACCAACGGCAGACCATCCCGTCCGCATGATGATCGCTCCGGCCTTGGGCGGGCGGCGCACCGCTACCGCGGCTCCCGCCGCACAAAGTTAGCCCTCCACGTCTCGCCGCATCGTTACCAATGCATGCCCAGCCGAACTGCCGTCAACCCGCTCCATGGTGAACTCGTTCAGCCGCGCGATGAGGTCCACCATCGTCACATCCGAGTATTCTGCGTGATACTCAAAGACGATCGCGCGCGCCGCGTGAACTACGTTCGCGGTCGAGAGGACTTCCACTTCCGCTCCTTCAATATCGGCCTTGATCACATCAGCGTTCTCCAAGCCAAGCGCCGCCATGATCTCATCGGCGGTCCGTGCTACTACGTCCGTGCAAGTCGGGAGATGTCGTCTCGGATAAAGCGATGCCTCCCAACTGCGGCCGCTGGAATACAGATGCACGGTTCCCGCCTCAGCGGCAACAGCCGCATTGACCAAGCGAACGCGCGGCAACTGCCCAGTGTTCGCCTCGAGCCTCCGGAACGTCTCGGGATCGGGTTCCACCCCGACGATCAGAGCCTGCGGGCAACGTAGGTGGAAGTACAGGATCGAGACACCGATATTGCTACCTAGATCTAAGACGACCTGCGCGTCTGGGTCCGCAGCAAGCTCGTATTGCCGCGCAACGAACACCTCTGCAATGACCTCGAGTTCCGACAGATCCCAGACGCGATGCGTGATCCGCTGCCCCTCGTACTCGTAGGCGACCCAGAAGCTCGCCGCGCGGCCCACCTGAACCTTATCTTTCAGCGTCAGGGCTAACCACACGAAGACCAGTCGTAGCTGCGAAGGACGATCGCGAACGAGACCAAGAAGCTGCATAAGGGTCAGCGCCCTGTAAAGCGCACTCTCCCACGAGTAACGCTCGAATGGCTTTCTCAGTGCCGAGAGCACTCGCTCGCGTCTCCGACCCATCTCCGCCGGGGCTCTGGTCACCCGATCCCTTCCTGATGAACGTAGCATCAATTCCACGCGGCTCTCGCACCACCGATCCATGCAGATCGGGCGACGGAGACCGAACGTGCCGGCCGCGACTGGAACACGCCGGCGCAGAAGCGGCGAACACAGCTCGTGCCGCGAGAACCGATTACTTGAGCGCGCGGTCCCGGAGCCGCAAAGGTCTTTCGTAACGCTCGCGACGCGTTCCGCTCCGCCACAGGCCGTGCCGGCCGTCAGGTGCATGACACGCCACGGCCTTACTTGCGGTGATCGAACGGCTCGGTTTGGCTCGGCTGGGATCACGCCCACACTTACCTTGTTGTCGCCGATGATCCAATATGCTTGTCAATACGATCCAGTGCCACCGCGTCGGTCCCTATGTCGAACTTTCTGGCAAAGAGCTTCCCAGACGCTATCGCGTCAGGGACATCATCAGCGGTAAGCACGTCGGGGTGATCTGCATCGCGTTGCCAACGCGTAAACCACAAATCGGCGTTACACACCCTGAGCTCCGGTGTGTTTAGTAGGACTGTCTGGACAAAAGACTCGTCGGGAATTAGAGAGCGGCGGTAGTATTTTACAAGCCTGGTCTGTCGGATAAGTGTCTGTACTGCCTTTTGCGAGGCCGCGAACCACTGGGAGCCTTTGAAACACGTGGCTCCCTTGGAAAACGGCGTGCGAAACCGGCGGAGTCCGATGCGAATGGCGCCGTCGGGAAAGGGCTCGACCGCCACCAACGGTTGGCGCGCGGTCAGCAGTCTAGCGCCGAGCCGAACCGTCTGGCCGGTACGACTAGCTGTCCCCATCCGCAATACAGGGACCTCGTGATAGCGGTAGAAATAGCGGCGACTGGTGAGGCCCTCAGACGACGGCCGCCAACCTGTCGCAGGACGCGGGTCGACCGGGACCCCGAAGCTGTAGGCGTCGACTCGGGCTGGTCGCAAAGAACTGCTCGATTGCCGCGGGCGAAGTGAGGGGATAGTCCTGGCCCGACAAGAAGACCACCCAGTCGAAGCCAATATTGTCATATGTCCAGCGCAGGCAGTGAAGCATGACCTCCACGAGGTCCCACGTCCCCCAGCGTATCCGCTGCTGGAACCCTACCAGGTGAATCTGGGCTGCATCTCCCAGCTCATCGCGCCCAAGTTGCGTCACTGACTGGTCATGGTGGACCACAACCGCGGAATCACTACTCTGAACAAGTGTGTGCGCGAGACGGACGATTTGCCGGGGCTGGCGGTGGGACAAGAGTACGTAGCAAATCATCCTTCCTCCTCGACAACGTCTCAGTGACGGTGGGACCGGATCGAGACCTCGCTGGGCCTAGATCGTCGGCGGTCTAGTGGACGACTAGCGTATTGCCCCACCGGGCTCGCGTCTCTGGTGCGGCCGCGGTCGCCATTCGGGCGGCACCTTGCGTATGGCGTGTGGACCAAGTGCGAGCTGGGCGCCGCTACCTCCAGGGGGGTGCCCGGCAAGCCCCCGGAAGTCGCTATCGAGTCGACCCTCCGGGTCCACCGCCGTTGGCAGGCGGCGAACGCACGGAGCCTCGTCCGGCCAGCACGAACACACGGGGGGACCCGACTGAGCACCTCCAATTCCAAGGCACATGTCGGCGAGCCATTACATGACCTGGTTGGCCGCGAGGACGACACGGAGCGCGGCGCGCTATGTTGTCGGCACCCGCGCATGAGATGCGCGGGTTTGCCGTCGAGGAGTGGCCTCGGCGGGGACCGCAATCATGGGGGTGCCGACCATGGCGCAGGCTAAGACGTTCGTGGCGCTGGATGTGCATGTCAGCGCGACGGTGGCGGCGATCATTGATCGCGATTCGGGGGAGCTGCGACGTCAGCGGCTGTCTGGACGGGGCGGCGAGGTGTGCGAGTTCGTGGCCGGGTTGCCGGGTCCGGTGCGCGCGACGTATGAGGCGGGGCCGACGGGTTTCGCGTTGGCCCGGCGGTTGCAGGCCGCGGGGGTGGACTGTTTGGTGTGCGCGCCGGGGTTGATCCCGCGGGGGCCGTCGGATCGCGTGAAGACCGATCAGCGCGATGCCGAGCGGCTGGTGCAGGTTGCTGATCGCCGGCGAGCTGCATCGTGTCGCGGTCCCGACCGTCGAGGCGGAGGCGTCTGCGCGATCTGGTCCGCGCCCGTGAGGATCTGCGCGGGGAGCTGATGCGCGCGCGGCACCGGGCTGTCCAAGCTGCTGTTGCGCCATGACGTGCGCTTTGACGGCACGCAGGGCAACTGGACCCAGCCGCATCTGCGGCTGGCTGTCGACCATCCGTTCGAGCAGCCCGGCGACCCAGGCGGCCTTTGATGACTATCGCGGCGCCGTCGAGGCGCTGGTCATCCGCCGCTCAGCAGCTCGAGGCCCGGATCGCCGAGCAGCTTCCGCTGTCGCCGTGGGCGCAGACGGCCAAGCGGTTGATGTGCCTGCGCGGGATCGACACGCTCACCGCCGCCGGGCTGTGCGCCGAGGTCGGCGACTTCTCCAGGTTCCGTCACCCCGAGCAGCTGATGAGCTTCCTCGGCGTCGTGCCGTCCGAGCACTCCTCCGGCACGCGGCGCCGGCAAGGGTCGATCACCAAGTCCGGCAGCCAGCACGCCCGCCGGCTGCTCGTCGAGGCCGCCTGGCACTACCGCCAGCCCCCCAGGGTCAGCGAGCCCCTCGGGCGCCGGCAGGCCGGCGCTGCCCCAGCGATCGTCGCGCTGTCCTGGAAGACCCAGCGACGACTGCACCGCGTGTGGTCGCGGATGGAGCAGCGCGGCAAGCGCCGCACGATCATCGCCGTCGCCGCCGCCCGCGAGCTGGCCGGGTTCTGCTGGGCGGTCGCCACCACCGAATAGCCGCCGCTCGCACCTGCTGGTCTGAGAGGCGGCGGGCACCGACGGGCCCTTCGCGCCAGAGCATCCGTGACACACCTATGGGCAGCCGCCACCAGCGGTCACGCCCGATGCTAGACGGCGGGCTCTAGACGAAACCCGGTCCTGCGGTATCCAACCCGCGCATATCAGTGTGACCGCGCGTCGCGCCACCGCCCCGGCCCGCCGCCTCCCAGACCAACAAAAAGCCCCGCAAAGCGAGGCCTTCCGTGCTGCCCACTTGACAAACCTCAGGCCATATCAGGTGTAGTTCCTAGCCACGTTGTTCATCCGGGCCTCCTTGGAGGCTGGTTGGTGTCGAAGCCGCCAGTCCCAAGGAGGACACCGGATGAAGCTGCACGCTAACGTCAGGCTCAGCTTGAAGGGCCGCGCGTTGTTGGTCGAGCGCGTTGAGGGCGCGGGGTGGTCGCTGACGCAGGCTGGGATCAGGATTGCCGGCGCGCCGGCGCGTCCCCCGACGATTTAGGCTGCGGCACGCCACGTCCCGTGCGATCTGCTACGAACCACGTCCATGAAGCGAGATGACCTCATCATCGACGCCGGGGCACATGCGGGCGAAGACACCGCGTTTTACTTGGCGAAGGGCTTCAACGTTGTCGCGGTCGAGGCCAACCCCAGTCTCGCTGAGGACATGCGTGTCCGCTTCTCGGAGGCGACCGCCAGCGGCCGACTCCGCATTTACAATGTCGCGATAGCCGAGCGGTCTGGTACGCAATCGCTCGCCGTCGCGGACGATATGACTATCTGGAGTTCGCTTTCGCCGGACATTCGTGCAGCGCAATGAACTCGTAGGGACCCGCTATCACTACGTCGATGTGCCGGCGATCCGCTTCGAGGACCTGTTGGCCGAGGTCGGCGTGCCGTATTACATGAAAGTCGACATTGAGGGTCTTGACATGCTGTGCGTAAGGGCGCTGCATCGCGTCCGGGAGCGGCCGACCTTCATATCGATTGAATCGCAGGTCAGCGTCGCTGACTCGTCCCTGTCTCGCGCGATGGATGAACTGGCGCATCTGTGGCGGCTGGGTTATCGGCGGTTCCAATACGTCAATCAGCGCAACCACTCGAGTGTTGTGCTGCCGGCGGTGCCTCGCGAAGGAATCTTCGTGGCCATGGAATTCAGCGAGTTGTCCAGCGGGCCCTTCGGCGACGAGGCGCCATGCAAGTGGAGGCCACTCTGGACTACGGTCGGGCACGGTACCCTCCTGTGGCTACATCACAACCTGGCCGGGTTTGGCGGCCGGTGGAGTACTCGTCGTGCATACAGCTGCTTACCGATGGATGCTCTCGCATTTGTCCGGCCAGTCGGCGGGCTGGTATGACCTCCATGCGAGGCTTGGTTAGGTCCCCATGCGCTGGAGTTCGGAAGAGCAGGCTCGAGGACGCCCCCCGTTCGCCGCGCCGGTACGGCGGCGCGTGGACTCCGCCGTCGTTACAGTGTCTGCCATGGCAACCGGCGAGAGGGGCCTAATCTACGACATCGGCATGCATGACGGAAAGGATTCGGCATACTACCTGCGCGAGGGGTACCGGGTTGTCGCTGTCGACGCCAATCCATACTTCGTGCGGGCGGCGGAGCGCAGGTTTCGGGATGAGATCGCCAGTCATCGGCTGACGGTACTCAATGTCGGCATTGCTGAAGTGGCGGGCGTGGCAAGGTTCTGGATTTGCGACGATCACTCCGATTGGAGCTCTTTCGATCGCGCCTTCGCCAGTCGCGATGGGGCGCGACACCATCCGATCAGCGTCATGCTTCGACCCTTTCGGGACCTGTTAGACGAATATGGCGTGCCTTACTACTGCAAGATCGATATCGAAGGCTCTGACATGGCGTGCGTCGACGCCATGTCTTCAGACCATCGTCCTGCGTTCGTGTCCGTAGAACTGGGGTTCCGGGAATCGTTAGACCGCCTCGCGGCCCTGGGATACGATCGCTTTAAGGTCATCGAGCAATCTCGTTTTGCCGCGGCGAGTCGATTGTTTTATCGAGCCAAGTCGCTCTTCCCGCAGGCTCGGATCCACCGCGAGATAGAGCGGTTGAATCGCGTTCTACGTGTTCGCCGTGAAGACCGCGGATGGCATTTTGCAATGGGCTCGTCCGGGCCACTGCCGGAGAAGACATGTGGCCGCTGGCTCTCGTATCCCTCGGCGCGGCGCCTGATTCGCTTCATAGAGGAACGCCACGACCGCGGCGTCATCGGCCTGGATGAGTGGTTTGATCTTCACGCGACAGACCAAAAAACGCTCGCTGCCATACGTTCCGGATGACTCGGCGGTCGGGTCGTAGCCTTCGTCGCACTTTGCGACAGTCCCGCGTTCGGTCCCCAACCCTCGAATATCTGGGAGTGCCCACCTACTGCGCCCGAATCCGCACGCCGCGCGGTGGTGCAGCCTCACATCTACGGCTGGCGGAGTCCTCGTCGCGCGCGGCGGCCGCCCAGCCACTGCCCGAGCGCCCGCGCAAGACGGAAGTAGTTCAGCCGCTGCAAAGCCGGCGGTGTCGCTGACGCGCTGTCGATCTCTCCCCACCAGCCAGCGAGCGCCTGTGGGACCGATGGCGCGATCACTGGGGTGCCCGCGCCCACAAGACTGGCCCAGTCGTCCGCGGTTCTGCGGAGGATCGACGACGCTCGCGGTCGGTCGTCGGGAGGACCCTCAAGTTGGAGGAAGGGGTCCACGACCAAGACATGTCCGCTGCGTAGCACCTGCCAGGCCCAGATCAGATCCTCCGCAGCCAGGGCGGTTGCGTGGAACGGCCGAGAGGCCCAGGCGGTCGCCCTCCAGCCCGCGGCGGCGGTCGAGAATGCCCACGTCGGCGTCCAGTCGGCTTCCCGGACGTCCCGAGCTTCGAGCAGGAATCCCCCCTCGGGGGCCAAGCGCGCCCCGGACGCGCCGGCGACCTCGGGTCGCCGGTGATGCGCCAGTATGCGCTCGAGCCAGTCGGCGCGCGGCAGCTCCCGGCCTGGGCGCACTGTCGCGTGGATCGGCGCGGTGGCGGCCGCCGCCCCCGCGTTCAAGGCGCGGCCCAGGCGTCCAATGCGCTGTGTCGAGGTCGACGAGGACGTCTATCTCGGGTGCGATCGCCCGCGTCGCGTCCCGGTCATGCGGCGGGACGACGCCCACGATCTCGACCGTCACGCACTGCTCCAGGACGGAGGCGATCGTCCGCTGGAGCCGCTGCGGCTCACGCCTGCAGGTCAAGATCATGCTGATGGCCGGCGAGCTTGCGCGCCCGGACCGGATCGAGCGCGAACCCACAACCGCTTCGCATGCGGGCTCGGGCGCCCGTGCCCGCGGGATCGCCTGGCGACTCCCGATGTAGCTGCCCAAGATCTCGGTGAGCCGGTAGTAGTTCAAGCGCTGGAGCACCGGCGGTGTTTGCTCGTCGCGCACGATTTCGCTCCACCACGAGGCGAGAGCCTCGCGAGCCCCGACTGGTGGCATCCCGATGTGGCTGACCAGTTCGCGGGTTTCGGCGCTGCTTCGCCGCAAGAGGTCGCGCACGCCAGCGGCGCGGCGATGGCTGGCGGGCACAACCAGCAGCGGATCGAACGCAATGCGCCAGCCAGCCAGGATCACTCGCCACGCCCACTCCTTGTCTTCCGAAGCGGTCATGTCCTCGTTGAACCGATGCTCCCGC
This sequence comes from uncultured Actinomycetes bacterium, assembly GCA_963816845.1. Lineage (GTDB taxonomy): Bacteria > Actinomycetota > Thermoleophilia > Solirubrobacterales > Solirubrobacteraceae > JAOPZW01. The sequence goes on from CAWFMR010000016.1 coordinate 54,725, forward strand.
CAGACCGAAGCTCGCCAGGCGGCGGCCGTGTTACTGAACCCCCATCCGGGGACCCAATCTGCCGCGCCCTGGTAGAAGGGCTCCAGCAGCGGCCGGCCATCGGGGCGGTCCAGGCTTCCGGACGCCCCGGCGACGTCATCGTGTCGGAGGTAATCGAGCGCCCGCTCGAGCCAGTCGTCGCGCGGGAACCGCGTGTGCGCGGAGAGAGCGGCGTGGACGGTTCCGTGAGCAGCGGCAGCGCCGACGTTCAGCGCACGGCCGAACGAGAACTCGTGTGGCGCGATCTCGACGAGTGCGTCGGCCGACCTCCGTGCAATCTCCAGGGTGCCGTCGGTGGAGCCCGAGTCGACGACGACGATCTCACATGGGACCGTTTGGGCCCTGATCGAGGCGAACGTCGCCTCGATCGTGTCTGCCTTGTCCCGACACCTTACGATCACGCTGACGGCGCGTCCCATTCCAGCCAACGCTAACCGGCGGGCTGCGCCAGTGCAGGAACAGCCGTGCCGCATCTCCGTGATCTGATGGAAGCACCGGCCGCCTGGCCTTCTGCCACCGGTGCGCTGCCGGCACGCCGTGCCAAACCGGACCAGTGATCAAGAGCAACCGATGCCATGTCGCTGTCGCCTTCCGTCCGATGCGGTTCGCGCCGGTGATCTGGGAACACGATTAGACTCGCGTACTATGGCGCTTCGAGTTCGTTCCCCTCGCGGGGTCAGGCGAGCACTGAGGCCAGTGAGGCGAGCACTGATGCCGTTTTGGCCGCACGTGCGGGTCCCGATCGATCTCTACCGCCACACGCGCGCGGCGATGGACGGCTACCGCTACGCTCGTCGATTGCCGCCGCCTGAGCACACGGCGTGCGCGGCGCCGCGGACCAACCCCTTTGCCGAGTACTTCGACCAGCACATCGAGGGTCCTGGCATCTGGAAGTGGCGACACTACTTCGACATCTATGACCGCCACTTCGCCAAATTCATCGGCCGCGAGGTTCACATCGTCGAGATTGGTATTTACAGCGGCGGCAGCCTGGGCATGTGGCGTCACTACTTCGGGGATGGCGCTCGGATTTACGGCGTCGATATCGAGGAGGCGTGCCGTGCGTACGAGGCCGACGACGTCCGCGTCTTCATTGGCGATCAGGCCGACCCTAGCTTCTGGCGACGCTTCCTCCGCGAGGTGCCGCGCATCGACATCGTTGTCGATGACGGCGGGCATCAGGCATATCAGCAGATTGCCACCCTCAAGGCGCTATTGCCGCCCATGGCCCCTGGCGGCGTGTTCCTCTGCGAAGACGTTCATCAGGCCCACCACGACTTCCATGCCTTCGCAGACGGCTTCACCCGCCCGCTGAGCAACGTTCCCGGGTTCTTGCGGACCGCGCCGAGCACGCTTCAGCAGCACGTGTCTTCTGTGCATCGCTACCCGCTGGTGGTCGTGATCGAGAAGCCTGATCTGCCGGTCGCCGACTTCGACGCGCCGCGTCGCGGGACGGAATGGCAGCCGTTCATCGATGCCGAGGAACTCAGCCGCCGCGCCAGTAACCGCTCCTAGGACCTCTCTGAACACGGACCCAGGGGCACTCTTGGTTACGGCCCATCCGCCTCGTCATCGGAGTGAAGCGGAGCCGTCAGTTCGAAGCGCGCAGGTCCATCTTCAGAAGCTGCAAGTGGTCCCATGGGAACGCCTGTATCACTGCGTTCGGGTAGGGGCCGCCGTAGAACCCGCCGGGCGACGTGTACGGATCGGTCCCCAGGTCGGCGGGGTTCTCGGCGAAGAAGGAGATCGCATGGCCGGTCTGGTCGCGGACGATCACGCCGTAGCGCTGGGCGGCTATGGCCATCATCCGCGTCATCGGCGGGAGATTCAGCGCATCGATGTCGAGATTTGGGTCGAGGCGAAACCGTGCGCCTTCAGGGATCGCGTTCGTGTCCGTGCTGGCGCCGTCGGTCCGCTGGGCCGGCCATGAATAGGTGCCTGGCTTCGCCCACGGAATGTTCATCGCCAGTGCGTGCGGAATGACGCCCGCCTGCAGTTCGTCGATCATGATCGTGCCCGCGACGACAGGAAGACTGGTGGCGGTGGCGCCCCACCACGGCTGAGAGAGTGCAGGCCAGGAGTCCGTGTCGAAGTAGCCGCGCGATCGCGAGACATTCGCCATCGCGCCACCGAAGTTCGCATGCCATCCGTCGGCGAGCTTGCGCGCCTGGAAGAGCTCCCAGAGGCGGTCCGTGGACGGCTGCCAGATGGTGAGCTGCGCATCGGCACCAGCCGCCGGCGCAGCATTCGCTGGTATTGGAACTGCTTGGAACGCCTGCTGCAGGCCGACCTTCCACGAGCCCGGGTCAAGCTGCACCCGCACGGTGGGCTGATCAGCCGGGGCGACATAGAGGGGCGGCGTGTCGTAGGTCGCGATCCAGGGTCCCCACCCGGCGGTGACGTTCTGCGCCACGGTGGCGCGCAGGGTGGCGACGAGAGTCTGGCTGGCAGGATCCAGGGGGGCATCGGACGCCAGTGGCGCATTCCAGACGCTGTCGGGCGCGAAGAGCCGCGTCCTGCTCGGCGCAGGGGTTTCGGTGAGGGGCTGAGCGGCCGCCGGAGTCGCAGCCGTGACGGTCGACCCACGTCGGCCGGTTGTGATCCGTAGCGCGACCAGTCCCCGACCCCGTCGCACCGTCACCGCTTGCTCGGCTGAGAACGGCCCCGCGATGCTCGCTGTCGCGCGGCCCACGCTCAGCTTCGCCCGACCGCTGATCGCCGAGAGCGAAACGACCACTCGCGGCTGGCTGACTACGCGCAGCGACGGGCCGCGTCCGTCGGCCGCTCGCGTGGAGCGTCAGCGCACCGGCGCGAGTACGGCCCAGCGAAACGCGGTTGCGCGCAAAGCGGATGAGCGTTCCCGACGCGTGGCGCTTCGCTAGCCCGAAGCTGACGGTCACATCCGTGGCAGGCGCGAATCGATGGGTCTTGGCTCCAGCGGCGGCAGGCATCGCCACGATGGCGAGAACCACCAGAATCGTGGTCAATTTGAGATGTCGGAACAGGGCCACATCGATCTATCGGCGCCAATACCCACTGGCACAAGAACCACGTGCCATGTTGAACGAATGCGTGCCCGGGCGATCGGAGATCCACGGGCGGCGGCAAGGAACCGGCAAGCGGTCACTCCTCGCCTTCGTTCTGCGCCCGAGCCGGCAGCCGGGGCCGCGACCGGACGAGAGCGAGCGCGTACCGCCGCAGGAGGCGCAACGAGTGCTCCACGCGGGCCACGGCGATCGGCCGGCCCAGAGCCGAGGCAGGAAGCTGTCGCTCGCTGGGCATGGCGCGGCGACGGAGGAACGCCGCCCGCTGACCCCTGGGCGCGAGAAGGCCGTCGACCAGCGAGACCTCGGCCGTGATCTGCGCGGGCGAGCCGCGCATCAGGGGATTGGCGAGGGCGACCGCTGCGCGCGGACCCCAGGGCAGGCGCGACCGAGGCTCGACGAGATCGGCGGCAGGGACGCCCACAAGCCCTTCGAGGAGCGTCGCGCTCGCGACCAGCGCGCGCGTTAGGCTCGGGTACGCGCGGACGATCGGCTCCAGCTAGCGGCGCATGGACGCTGGCTCCTGCGCGTCCCACCATGCTGCGATATCGCTCGGATGGCGCAGCCCGGCGAACCCGTCGCGGGCGTGATAGAGCATGAGCGCGGCGAGATCGTCCACGAGGCACAGGCGGCGGACGCCCGTCGGGACCAGGTTGCGCCCGCGCGAGCGCCCTCGCGCCGAACTCGCGTCTCGTACCAGTGGACCCGCCAGTGCAGCTCGATGTCGGGCAGGGCGTCGTCGTGGACGAGGCGGACGTGAAGGATCGGATCGGCCGCGGGTCCGTCCTCGCGTCGCCACCCGAGCGGCCCCAAGGCGCCTGCCGCGAGCTCGAGCTTCCCGCGCTCGACGAGCACGTCGATATCGCGCGACTGCCTCATCCCTGGATCGCCGTGGAGCGCACGGGCGAGGAGCGGTCCCTTCAACGGAACGTTCGGAACGCCGCTCGCCTCGAGCGCCGTGGCGACACGCAGCGTCGCGAGCTCCATCAACGCCCCGGTCCTTCGCGACGCCTCGGTCTGGTCCAGCACGGCGCGGGTGAAGTCGTGGCGGCGACTCGGAGTCCAGGCAGCCTCGAGGAGGCGACCGCCCAGCAGGGGGACGAGGCCTTGATGCGCCAGGTCGGCCAGTAGCGCGTCCCACGACATCTGCTCGCACAACTTGCGCATGCGGCCCGCCGTCCGGGCACGGCGCGCACGAGTGCCCGCCAGCAGCAGCATGAGCTCCTCTTGTGCGCGCAGCGTGCGAAGCATCGTGGTCGTCAGAGCTCGGTCAGTCGGGCATCGCCGAACCCGCGCGTCGGGAGCAGGGGATGGCCGGCACGCTCGACCCAGGCGTGCGCAGCGAACGTCGGAGTCGGGCGGGCTGCGAGGACCAGCCGCACCTCGATCCCGCGCCGCGCGAGCATCGTGAGGACCACGAGCGACCTCGTGAGGCAGCGCGAGTCGCCGGGCAGCCTCGCCAGCACACGCTCGGCGGCTGCCGCCAGACGGCGATCGTCGCGTCCGCGAGCACGAGCGGGCGTCGGCCGCGACGCCGCGTCGTCCGCAGGGCCGCCACGGCCGAGGGGAGATCGCGCCGCCGAACCTGCCACCGCACGCGGGCGTACGTGACGACGATCTCCGCCAACGACAGACGCCCGCTCGAGCACTGTCAGCCGCCGGGCGGGGGCGCCGGGGCCTGCGAGTGGCCGTCAGTCGGTGACATGGGTCTCGAGCAGGCCGCGACTCTCCAGGCCCTCGCACAACTCGAGCAGGTCGGCGAGCAGCACCTCCGGCGACGACGTTCCACTCGCGCGCCAGCCGCTTCGGCGGCCGCCGCGACGGTCGGCGCCTCACGAAGGGCATCGAGCATCGTGGCGGCGGTCTCGTTGAGGCCGTGGTAGCGGCCGGTCTGGAGGTTCAGGGCGACGGTCTGCTCGGCGAAGTCGCGGTAGACGACGTGCTCGGGCACGCGAGACGGCCAGTCGCTCCGGATCGGCGCGGCGGTCATCTAGTACTCCGTGAGCGTGCCCAGCCGGCGGCCGCGATCGATCGCCCACGCACAGCCCCGCGAGCCCGAGCGGGAGCAAGGCGGCGGAGAAGCCGACGAGCTTCGCGACGTCGGCCCACGCCGAGTGCACGCAGGGGCTGCCCGACCAGCAGGTGGCGCAGGAGGTCGACGGCGGGGGTGAACGGCTGCACGTCCGAAGCCCAGCCCAGCCACCACGGGAGCAGCGACGGCGGGAAGTAGAAGCCCGCCACGAGCGAGATCGCCGCCAGCACGTACGCGGCGCCCGGCGCCTGCTTGTAGCGGACGATCATGGCCGCGAACAGCAGCGCGATGGCGCCCAGGGCGATGGCGCCGACGAGCGCCACGGGAATCGCCAAAGGCACGGTCGACCAGCTCGGCGTCGAGGCCGAAGACGACGACGCCCAGTGCCAGCGTCACGAGCATGGTGACGACGGCCAAAGCCAACGGGAAGAGGAACAGCGCCAGGATGCTCCAGACCGGGCCGAACGGCGAAACCGCCATGCGCTCGAAGGTCCCGGCGACGAGCTCCTGACGGACCGCGACGGGGATGTCGAGCGTCGACTGCAGCACCTGCAGGATGATCACGCCCACTGCCGCGTACGAGAAGTACGTGTCGGGCGACGGGAACGGCCCCACGCGCACCAGGCGGGAGATGTAGTAGAAGACCGCCAGGCTGAAGAGCACGCCGACGTACTGCGTGCCGAGCCGCCAGCGATAGCTGAGGTACACGGTCACGTCGCGCCGGAAGATCCCGGCAGCGGCCGCCAGCGTGCGGCCGCAGAGCGGTCATACGCGGCTCCAGTCGTCCGTTGCGCAGGACGAGCGCGGCGGCCGCGATCGAGCCCCATCTCCGCGCCCTCGGGAGCGACCGCGAGGCACATGCCGCCGCGCCGCACGACATCGTCGACCGCGCCGCGGAGCAGCTCGAGCGCGGACGTGTCGAGCGAGGTGGCCGGCTCGTCCAGGAGGACGAGCGTCGGCGCATGGAGGAAGGTCAAGGCCAGGCGGACGCGCTGCCGCTGACCCATCGAGAGGCGGTCGACCCGCAGCTCGCCGATCTCGGCGAGATCGAAGCGCGTGTAGCAGTAGCTCGATCGCGGCCGCTCGCGCGCTGGCGTCGAGAAGCGCCAGCCGCGCCCAGAGGTCGAGGTTGCGCTGCACGGTCACGCGCGCGTAGAGCCCCCGGTCGCCGGGCGTCAAGCAGGCCGATCTGGCGCTGGTAGGAGCGGCGTTCGTCGCCCAGCCGGATCCCCGCGAGGTGCACGCTGCCGCTTTCGGGGGCCACCAGCCCGCCGATGATCCGCAGCAGCGTGGTCTTGCCGGCGCCGTTGCGCCCCGTGACCAGGGCGACGTCGCCCGGCCGTTCAGCTCGAGGTCGAGATCGTCGAGCGTTGGCGCGGCGCGACCCGGCCAAGTCTTGCGCAGCCCTTCGACCTCGAGCAGCGGATCGGCGACGTCGCCCGACGTCGGTTGAGCGCGAGCGGGGAGCGCCGCTCCAGAGCGGTCGTCCTCGGTCAGCGGCATGCGCGTGGCGGTATCGTCGCAGGGTGGGCAGCGGCAACGCCGATGGCTGGTCCGGTGTCGCGTTCGGGCTTGTCCTCGCCGGCGACCTCCCGCTGGCGAGCGTCGCGCCGGTGCGACCCGCGCGTCGCGTCGACACGTGGCTGGAGCGCGCGTCCCGCAGCCGCCGTCGACCGCCGCTGGCGATCGGCGCGCCCTCACACCCTGCTGGAACGCCGGCTCGTCGACGGAAGCGTCGGGCTTTCCGTCGAGCGCGACGAGGAGATCGGCTTTCGCGTCTGGGCGCCTCGCCACGGGTGCTACCTCGTCACGCCGGACGGCCGGCGCGTCATCGCCGCGCCACCGGCAGGACCTGCGTGGCGCTGGGAACGCCTCGTGCTGGCTCAGGTCCTGCCGCTGGCCGCGGTGCTGCGCGGTACGCACGTGCTGCACGCCAGCGCGGTGGCGCTGGCCGGCCGCGCCGTCGCCTTCATGGGCCGCTCCGGCGTCGGCAAGACGACGCTGGCCGGGCGGATCGTCGCCCACGGAGCGCTGCTCGATGACCGACGACGTCCTCGCCGTCGACGACGTCCAAGGGCTGTCCGGGCCCACCGTGGCGGCGCGGTGGCGCGCATCGACCCTCGAGAGCTGCGGGCGATGACTCCCGACGAGCGGCGAGCGCTGGGCGCCGTGCAGGGACGCGGCGAGAAGTGGCATGTGACGCCGGCCCTCGCGCCCGCCCGCCTCCCTCTCGGCCTGACGTACCACCTCGTGCGCCCCGCAGACGGTCGAGGGCACCGAGATCGTCGCGGTCGATCCCTACGATCCCGCGCTGCTGCTCGGGCAACGCCTTCCTGCCCTACCTCACCGATCCCGGACGCCTGCGACGCCAGCTCGAGGTGCTGCGCGGCCATCGCGGACACGACGCCGCTCTACCAGGTGCGCGTGGGGCCGCGGTACTGCCTCGGCTGACGTCGCCGAAGCCGTGCTGCGCCACGCACGTTCCGCGCTCGGCGAGCGCCGAGGACGATGACTGGATTGCTCGACGGCGAGCTTGCCGGGGTGCACGACCCGCGCGGCCGCGCGGACAGCGCCGCTGGTGCGCCGCGCGCTACCGGGGCAGACCGTCGTGGAGTCCGGCCCGTTGTCGTTGGCGTGCTCGGCGCCGAGCTGGGCAGGCGACGTCTGCGCCGGCGTCGCGGGCCGCGTGCAGTACGAAGATGCGCTGCGCGAGGAACTGCGGCTGCGTCCCGAGGCGCCCATCGAGAAGGCGCTCGCCGCGGGGTATGCACGCTGGGGAACCGCGGCTGCTGGACCGCCTGCGCGGGCCGTTCGCGCTTGTCGTCTGGAGTCGCGACGAGCAGCGCGGCCTGCTCGCACAGGACCAACTGGGCGGCCGCTCGCTGTTCACCGTTCATCGACGGGCGCCGCGCTGCTCTTCGCGACCGAGGTCAGCGTGCTGCTCGCGATGCTGCGCCGCCGCCCCGATCCCGACGAGATCGCCCTCGTGCACCACCTCGTCGACCACGGCGTGCCCGATGGGCGCACGCTCTTCCGCGGCATCGGCCGGCTCGGAGGGGGATGCCACCTCGAGCTCTCCGACTCAGGTCACGTCGAGCGGCGCCATTGGGCGCCGCGATACCAGCCGCCGCTGCGCGAGCCGCGAGGCCGACCTGGCCGCGCGGCTGCGCCATGAGCTCGTGGCCGCCGTGGGCGACGCGGTGGCCACCGATCGAACCGGAGCCATGTTGCTGAGCGGCGGACTCGACTCGTCAGTGGTGGCCGGCGCTGGCAGCACCACGCGCGCGCGGGCCTGAAGGCGATCTCGGCGGCCTTCCCCGCCGAGCCCGAGCTCGATGAGACCGTCCTGGGCTCGCCGAGTCGCTGACCACACCGGCATGCGCGCTGACCACGGTGCCGATCGAGCGCCGTGACCGCTTCCGGGCGGCGGAGGATTACCTGCGAGCATGGCAGCTGCCACTGCCGGTGCCCGGCCTCATCATCGAGGAGCCGCTGATCGCGACGGCGCATCGACTCGGGGCGAAGGTGGTGTTCGACGGCCAGGGCGGCGACGAGCTCTTCGGCGCGACGCCGTATCTCGTCGCGGACCGTCTGCTGCAGCTGCGACCGCGCTCGGCATGGCGACTCGCCCGCCGGCATCCTTGGCTCGGCAGCAATCCGCCGCTGCGTCACGTCTGGCAGGTGTTCGTGGGCGGCGGCCTTCGTGGCGCTGCTGCCGCCCGGCCTGCACGACGCGCGTCCGCCGTCGGCGCGACCCGGGCCGATACGCGCCCGCCTGGCTGCGCCCCGGCCTCGCCCGGCAGTACCGCGACACGCACGATCCCTGGCGGTGGAAGCGGCTCGACGGGCCGCGCTGGTGGGCGTCCTTGGCCGACACGCTGACACGCGGGCGCGAGACGGCCGACATCGCCGACTACCTGCGCCGCCGCGGGCGCATGGGCGGCTTGGAAGCCCGGTCGCCCCTGCTCGACCTGCGGCTCGTCGAGCTCGCCCTGCGCATCCCGCCCGAGACGAGCTTCGATCCGGTCACATCGCGACCACTCGTGCGGGAGGCGCTGCGCGGTGCGCTGCCTCCGGAGGTGCTTGCGCGCAAGGACAAGCGGGACTTCGCGGCCATGCAGCATGAGACGCTCCAGAGGACCGAGAACCTGGAGTGGGCTCGACGTCTTCTCGACGAGCGCAGCGCGGCCGTGGGCGCCTACGTCGACCTTCGAGCGACTGCGTCGCGATCACCTCGATCGGCCGCCCGCGGTCGGCGAGCGCGGGCTGGCGGGCGTGGGCGGTGAACGTGTGGAACGTCGCCACCGCAGAGCTGTGGCTTCGCGGCATGCAAGCTGACGTGCACGACCCCTTGCCATCGGCGGCGGACGGGCCTAAGGTGTCCGCGGTCATGACTCCGAGCGGGAGTGTTTCCGCTATGCCACAGGCGAGTTCTGCTCAGCGCAGGCCGTACGCTCCACCGGCGATTCGCGACTACGGCGATTTGATCGAGTTGACCGCGAACGTCGGCGGCACATTCAGCGATGTCCCGCAGGGCAGCCCGACCGGGACGGGTTGCGGCGGCGGTCCCAGCTGCTTCTCCTGAACGCAGCGTAGGTTCTGCTGCGGCCAGCGGCTCTCACCACGCGGGTCACGCTGGACGGTTTCAGTTTGGCCAGCGGCGCGGTTGTGCCGGATCGCCGTCGGGTGCGGCCCGACGCTCTCGAACAGGCGATCACCTGGCTTGGCCGGACCCACGACGCGACAGGCCGCCAGGGATCGTCCAAAGGGTTCTCGCTGCTCCGGGGTTGGCTGCCGGCCTATCCGGAGACGACCGGCTACGTCATCGGGACGCTGCTCGCCTACGCCGGGCGACATGGCGGGCGGCCGGATCTAGTACAGCGTGCCCGCGAGATGGGCGACTGGGAGCAGCAGATCCAGGGCGCCGACGGCGGGATCATGGAGGGCGCCATCGGCAACCTTCCGCGGCGGTCCATCGTGTTCAACACCGGCATGGTGCTCCACGGCTGGCTCGATCTGCTCGAGGCAGGAATCGACGGATACGAAGGCGCGGCCACCAGGGCGGCACGATTTCTGACCGGCCACCTCCGTGCGGACGGGACGTGGGATCCTCGGGTCGAGTACGCCTGTCTGCCGCACACCTACAACTCGCGCGTGGCATGGGCGATGCTGCGCTGGTCGCGCCATGCGGACGACCAGGACGCCGAGGCCGCCGCTCGATGCCACCTCGACTGGGTCGTGGCGCGGCAGCGCCCCAACGGCTGGTTCGAGGACTGCGTCTTCCGCCCCGACATGACGCCGAGCACACACGGGTTGGCCTACACGCTCCGGGGGCTGCTCGAGAGTCACCTCCTTCTCGGCGAACCGGCATGGCTGAGGGCGGTGGAAGGTGCATCCGAGGTCCTCATCCGGAAGCTGGAGACCCTTCCTCGGCTCGCCGCCAACTACAACGACGACTGGCTCCCCGCCGCCCGCTATGCGTGCCTCACGGGCACTGTCCAGCTGGGCGGCGTGTGGTTGCGGCTGTACGACGCGACCGGCGACCCACGCTGGCTGAACGCCGGCCTCAAGGCGATAGAGGAAGCCGCCAGCCATCAAGAGGGCGGCCACTGGGAATCGATCCACGGTGCCCTGCCGGGTTCCTTTCCTGTCTGGGGCCGATATGCGCCGCTGCAGTACCCGAACTGGGCGACCAAGTTCCTCGCCGACGCGCTGATGCTCTACGAGGACCAGCTCGCGTGAGAGCCGTCCTCGTCTCGCGCTATCCGCGGGTCGACACCCTTGAGTGGAAGCGTCGCGTTGCCGGCGGACTCCTTGATGCCGGAGTCGACCTGGCCATCCTCTACAGCAGGGCCACGCTCATCGACCAAGCGCGCGCCGGGCTCCGCGAGGAAGGGGTGGGGGTGGTCCACCGCTATCTGACCCTGCGCGGGAGCGGAAGGGCGGGCGAGCCGCCCGCCCAGACGCTCGATGCCTGGGCGCGCGAGCGGGGCATCCCGGTCGAAGGGGTGAGCCGACTCGGTGACCTCGCACCGTTGCGTCGCCTCGCCCCTGACCTTCTCATCCTCATGGGTGCTGACATCGTGGCCGCCGCCGTGCTTGCCGTACCGCGGCTGGGCACCATCAACGCCCATTACGGTCTGTTGCCCGCCTACCGCGGCATGAATGTCACGGAGTGGAGCGTCTTTCGCGGTGACCCAGTCGGCGTGACCGTTCACCTCGTGGACGAGGGGGTGGATACCGGCGACATCCTGCTGCAGGAGGAGATCTCGGTCGAGGACGGCGAGACATTTGCGACATTGCGGCGCAGGCACCGGGACGTCGCAGCCCGCCTCGTCGTGCAGGCCGCGCTCCAGCTTCGGGACGGCTCCGCGCGCCTCGTACCTCAGGCTTCGGATGAGGGTCGTCAGTACTACCGCATGCATCCAGCGCTGCTGCGCGTGGCGGAGGCCCGGTTGCGCGATCAGGCGTCCGGCGCAGGCGGCGCGAGGTCTTCCTCGCCGCGGAGCGCGGCCGCCGCGTCGACGAGCCCGAGTGCTACGTGGGCGTCGGACCAGCGCAGGTAGCGCACGGTCGTCGGGCCGAGCCGATAGCGGCGGTGGACCGCACGTCCGTTGCGCAGCCCGGCATCAAGCACTCGCATGGCGACGCGCTCGAGCATCTCCCGCTCGACAAGCTCCCGGCGCAGGAGCAGCGCCAGGGCACTCATGCCGGTTCCCGCAGAGTGGGCGTCCTCGGGAAACCGCTTGTGCGCCCAAAGGCTTGCGCTCCCTGACACGGCATCGAAGAAGGTCCGGTAGTGAGCAGCGCCGCGCGCGACGGCCTCGCCGATCCGGGGATCCACGCTCCGCAGCCGGTCGAGGCAGATGAGGACGTAGCCCGAGTGAAACGAGTCGACCCAGCCGAGGTTGCTCGCCTCGCCGTAGGGCCATGACCCGTCGGGGCGTTGGGCGTCGAGCGTCCGGTCGATCGCGCGCTGGACGTGTCCGGCGGCCCCGGCCGTACCGGCGACGTGCACCAGCCAGGCGCCGAGCAGGTTCGCATTGTGGATGTTCACCGGACGCCCGGGGTGGTACGCGAAATATCCATCCGGCTCGACCCACAGTTCCTCGAGCAGCCCAGCGGGCGGCCTCCGTCGCGCGGGCCGCGAGATCGGACCGCCCCGTCAGTGCGCCAGCCTCGAGGAGACCGCTGGCCCCGAAGGCGGTCACGACCACATTGGGACTCCCAGCTGGATAGAAGCTCCAGCGGGTCTGCATGTCCCAGTGGTAGCCCCATGCGCGCGAGCCGGCCATCCGATCCGCGTGCAAGAGGTCGACGGCCCTCAGGCCGAGCTCGCAGTGGCGCGGCGGCGCCGCTGAGCCGATACGACGCGCGCGCCGACCGACCCGAAGATCCCCAGCGCCTTTGGGATCAGCGGGTGGCGTCTGCGATAGAGCCAGCGGACATCGATCGGCGATCGGGCATGCAGCTGCATGACGGCTTGCCGGCGACGACGCCCGCCGACCAACACGCCGGGCCATTGCCACCACAGGCCGTCGAAGGGATCGGGCCCGCGGAAGTCGTGCCGCGCTGCCGACTCTGTGAGAGCGAGCGCAGCGTCGAGGCACCGGCTCGCGAGGGCGTCACGCGACGCGCGTGTCATCCCGCCGCTCGAGGTCTTCTCCAGTCTTACCGATGCGCCATTTTCTTGATGTATGCGGGACTTATGCATTTTCGCACCCACTCCTACACGAGCGTTGCTTGAAGTGCTTGGTTACGCCGTAGATGGCCCCCACCGTCGTCCACGTGGTCGGTGCGCGCCCGAACTTCGTCAAGATGGCCCCGGTCATCTCGGCGCTGCGAGAAGCGGGCGGACATGGTCCAGCGCGTCGTTCACACCGGACAGCATTACGACGCCCGGATGTCGGCCGAGTTGCTGGCGGACCTCGAGTTCCCCGAGCCCGACGTCTTCCTCGGCGTGGGATCCGGATCCCACGGCGCGCAGACGGCGCGCGCTCTCGAGGCCGTTCGAGCGCGTCCTGCTCGAGGATCCACCGGAACTGGTGTGCGTCGGCGGCGACGTCAACTCGACGCTCGCCGTGGCGTTGGCGGCAGCCAAGCTCGGGATCCCGGTTGCGCACGTCGAGTCCGGCCTGCGCTCCTGGGACTGGACGATGCCCGAGGAGATCAACCGCGTCCTCACCGATCGGCTCTCCGACCTCCTCTTCACCCACAGCCCCGAAGCCGCGACGAACCTCGTCGCCGAGGGCATCGATGAACGCCGGATCCACTTCGTCGGCAACACCATGATCGACTCCCTGCGCCGCTTCGAGCCGAGCGCCGAGGACCGCCGGCCGTGGGAGGCGCTTTCGGTCCGCCGCGGCGAGTACGTGCTCGTGACCCTGCATCGCCCATCCAACGTCGACGAGAGCAACCAGTTGCGACGCGTCGTGGCAGCGCTCGCCGCTCTCGCCGCCGACGCTCCCGTCCTCTTCCCTGTCCACCCGCGCACCGCGGAACGGCTGCGGACCGAACGGCTGCTGTTCGGCCTCGAGAGTGCCGGCGTCCGCGCCATGGAGCCGATCGGCTATCTCGACTTCCTCGGCTTGGAGATCGGCGCGGGCGCAATCGTCACCGACTCCGGCGGGGTGCAGGAGGAGGCGTCCGCCCTCGGCGTGCCGTGCTTCACCCTGCGCCCCAACACGGAGCGTCCGATCACGATCACCCAGGGCACCAACACGCTGCTCGGAGAGGACCCCGCGCCGATCGCCGACATCCGGCCGCGCCGAGCTCGAGCACCGTCCTATCCGCGTCGAAGGCTGGGACGGGCACGCGGGGGAGCGCGCCGCCGGTGTCATCGCGTCCCACCTCCGCGCGCGTCCCGCGAAGGCGGTTGCATGACCGTCGTCGGCGACCGTGCCGAGGTCCTCGGCTGTTCGATCGACCGCGTCGACATGAGCGAGGCGGCCGAACGCTGCGACCGGTTCGTGCGCACCCGGGCGGGCGCACAGCACATGGCCGTCAACGCGGCCAAGATCGTCGCCATGCGCCACGACGACGCGCTGCATCGGCTGGTCGACCGCTGCGAGCTCATCACCGCCGACGGCCAGGCGGTGGTGTGGGCGTCGCGCCTGCTGGGCGACCCGCTTCCCACGCGCGTCGCCGGGATCGATCTGATGCTCGAACTGCTCGCGCTCGCCGAGAACCGGGGCTATCGGGTGTACGTGCTCGGAGCTCAGCGCCGAAGTGCTCGAACTCGCCGTCGCGCACCTGCGGGAGCTCCATCCACGGCTCGAGTTCGCCGGCTACCGAGACGGCTATTTCTCCGACGCGGACGAGCCGTCGGTCGTGGCGGAGATCCGTGCTGCGCGCCCGGACCTGCTCTTCGTCGCGATGTCCACGCCCCGCAAGGAGTACTTCCTGGGGCGTTGGGGCCCAGAGCTCGACGTTCCCTTCTCGATGGGCGTCGGCGGCGCGATCGACGTCGTCGCGGGCGTGACCAAGCGGGCGCCGCGATCCCTTCAGCGGCTGGGTCTGGAGTGGGCGTTCCGACTCGCCCAGGAGCCGCGGCGGCTCTTCCGCCGCTACCTGGTCACGAACTCCGAATTCGTGGCTCTCACGCTGCGCGACCTGACCGGGCTCAGAGCACGTCGAGCAGGTCGTGCGCGCTCGCGAGGACGACGTCGGCGTCCGCCAGCTGCGCGGCCGTGAACGGGCCGGTGGCGACCGCGATGCAGCGCACCTCGTCGGCGCGCGCGCAGGCGATGTCGCGCGGCGTGTCGCCGATGATCACCGTCTGCGCGCGCGGGTAGCCGCCCGCGCGGGCGCGGGCGATGGCGGGCAGCTCGGTGCGGTCCTCGTGGTCTGACCCGAAGCCGCCCTGGCCGTGCTCGAAGAAGCGCCCGAGCCCGGCGCGGGCGAGCTTGAGGTGGGCGATCGGCTCGAGGTTGCCGGTCAGGACGGCCAGGCGCACGCCGTCGCGCGCGTCGAGCGCCTCGAGCACCTCGACGATCCCGGGCGCGACGTGGGCGCTGAGGTCGTCGGGGCACAGGCGCGCGTAGGCCTCCGAGGCCGCGACGCGGAAGTCGTCGCGGCCGGCGTCGAAGCGCTCGGCGCTCACCCCGCCGAGCAGCGCGAGCTGGCGCGCGATCTCGAGGTCGGTGCGCCCGGCCGCCTGCAGCTGCCCGTCGGGGCGCTCGGTCAGCCCGTAGACGGCGCCCATCGCCTCGAGCACCGCCTGCGCGTGCGCCGCGGAGGCCTGGAGCAGCAGGGTGCCGTCGATGTCGAAGAGGCAGAGCACAGCGCGCCATTGTGCCCGGCCGGCACGCCCGCGGCCTGCGTCACGCGCGCTCGGGCGACGAGCCCGGCAGCGCCCAGCGCTCCTCCAGGCGCCCGAAGCGCCAGACCGCGAGCGCCACCGCCCACGTCGCCACGAAGAGCGCGACCACGATGTAGCCCACGGAGTTGAGGTCGATCCCGGACACCCAGTCCCAGAAGCCGCCGCGCAGGCTGAGCTCGTCGGCCGCGATCGAGAGCAGCTCGATGGTGCCGATGATGAGCGCGACCGCCACCGAGAGGGCGGTGATCGTGATGTTGTAATAGACCTTGCGCACGGGCTTGGAGAAGGCCCAGCCATAGGCGAAGTTCATGAACGAGCCGTCGATCGTGTCCAGCAGCGACATCCCGGCGGCGAAGAGCACCGGCAGGCAGAGGATCGCGTACCACGGCAGGCCCGCGCCGGCCGCGCCCGCGGCCAGGAAGAGCAGCGCGACCTCCGTCGCCGTGTCGAAGCCCAGGCCGAACAGGATGCCCAGCGGGTACATGTGCCACGGCTTGCGGACGGCTCGCGTGAAGCGCCCGAGGAAGCGGTTCATGAGCCCGCGCGACTGCAGCAGGTCCTCGAGCTCGTCCTCGCACAGGGCGCCGCGGCGCATGTCGCGGAAGACCCGCAGGATGCCCACGAGGACGACGAGGTTGAGCGCGGCGATCACGTAGAGGAACGTCCCCGAGACGCCCGTCCCGATGAGGCCGGTGACCGAGTGCAGCGTCGAGCCGTCGTCCTGGACGGGCCCCGCCAGCGCCTTGACGCCGACGGAGAGCAGCAGTGCCAGCACGAAGACCACGGTGGAGTGCCCGAGCGCGAAGAAGAACCCGACGCTGAGCGGCCGCTGGCCCTCCTGCATGAACTTGCGCGTCGTGTTGTCGATGGCGGCGATGTGGTCGGCGTCGAAGGCGTGGCGCATGCCGAGCGTGTAGGCGGTGAGGCCGACTCCGGCCGTGAAGGCACCGCCGGCGCCGAGGCTGAAGTGGTGCGGGACGACGACCCCGAAGAGCAGCCCGAAGCCGACGACGTGCAGCGCGATGACCGCGGCGGCCAGGCCGCCCGCCCGCGCCCACTCGGCCGGGCTCAGCGCGCCGCGGATGCGCGTCAGCATGCGCCGTCCTCCGACACGCAGGCCGGGCACAGGCCGGCGATCGGGAAGTGGGTGAAGCGGGCCTGGTAGCCGATCGCGTCGAGCACCGCCTCGCGCACGCGGTCCAGGGCCGCCGGCTGCAGCGGCGCCGCCTCGCCGCAGCTCTCGCACAGGACGAACTCGCGCGGTCGGCCGGCGGGCTGGTAGAGCCCGGGCCCGTGGCCGAGGTGCACGTGGCGCACGAGGCCGAGGCCCTCGAGGACCTCGAGGTTGCGGTAGGCCGAGGCGACGTCGCCGTCGCCCGCGAGCTCCTCGGCGCTCAGCGGCCGGTCGGAGTCGAACAGCGCGTGGAGCAACAGCCGGCGCGCGGTGGACAGGCGCAGGCCGCTGGCGCGGACGGCGGCGAAGGCGGCAGGGGCGGTCGACGCCTGCGCCGCAGGCGTGAGGTGCGGAACGGTCACGAGAGCTACTCCTCCTGGTCGATCGCCCCACCCGCATGGCGCGTTCTGGGTGCTATTGCGCACCACCCGCAGGAGCGGATCACAGGACTTCGCGCAGCCCCGTTCTCGCGCGCGGCATCCGCGGTCGCGGGCGGCGCTGCGCGGCCAACTGCGCATCGAGGGGAAGGGTGTCCCGGCGCCGGCGCCGGGACCGCGGCGCGACCGCGGTGGCCGCGGGTGCGCCCGGTGCGTCGAACGTCGGTCTTCCCCCGTCTGCACAGGGCAGGACCGACGTTCGACCGCGCCCGACGCGCTCGACCGAAGCCGCCCGCGCCCCGACCGCCGCCCACTCCCTTCCCTCGATGATGCAGTTCGTCCCGCCGCGAGCGCCGAGCTAGACGCGCTCGCGAGAGGGCGCCCAGCGGTCCTCGATGCGCCCGAAGCGCCACACGGCGAGCGCCAGCGCCCAGGTGGCGACGAACAGCCCGAAGACGACGTAGCCGACCGTGTTGAGGTCGAGCCCGGCGATCCAGGCCCAGAAGCCGCCGGAGAGCTCGAGGCGGTCGACCGCGATCGACAGCAGCTCGACGGTGCCGATGACGAGGGCCACCGCCACCGAGAGGCCGGTCACCGTGAGGTTGTAGAAGACCTTGCGCACCGGCTGGGAGAAGGCCCAGCCATAGGCGAAGTTCATGAACGAGCCGTCGATCGTGTCCAGCAGCGACATCCCGGCGGCGAACAGGATCGGGAGGCAGAGGATCGCGTACCACGGCAGGCCCGCGCCGGCCGCGCCCGCGGCCAGGAAGAGCAGCGCGACCTCGCTCGCCGTGTCGAAGCCCAGGCCGAAGAGCACGCCCAGCGGGTACATCTGCCACGGCTTGGTCACCGCGTTGGTGAAGCGCCCGAGCAGGCGGTTCATGAGCCCGCGCGAGCGCAGCAGCTCCTCGAGCTCGGCCTCGCAGTACGTCCCGCCGCGCATGTCGCGCAGGACGCGCACGATGCCGACGAGGACGACCAGGTTGAGGCCCGCGATCACGTAGAGGAAGGCGCCCGAGACGCCGGTGCCGATCAGGCCGGTGGCGGAGTGCAGCGTCGAGCCGTCGTCCTGCACCTGGCCGGCCAGCGCGCGGACCCCGAGCGCGAAGAGCAGCGCGAGCGCGAAGACCACGGTCGAGTGCCCGAGCGAGAAGAAGAACCCGACGCCCAGCGGTCGCTGGCCGTCGTTCATGAGCTTGCGCGTCGTGTTGTCGATCGCGGCGATGTGGTCGGCGTCGAAGGCATGGCGCAGCCCGAGGGTGTAGGCGGTGAGGCCCACCCCCGCGGTGAACGCGCCGCCGGCCCCCAGGCTGAAGTGGTGCGGGACGACGACCCCGAAGAGCAGCCCGAAGCCGACGACGTGCAGGCCGAGGACCGCGGCGGCCAGGCCGCCCGCCCGCGCCCACTCGGCCGGCGTCAGCGCGCCGCGAACGCGGCCGATCACGCGTCGCCCTTCGCCGCGCACGCGGGGCACAGCCCGGCGAGCGGGAAGTGCGTGAAGCGGGCGCGGTAGCCGACGGCGTCGAGCACCGCCGCGCGCACGTCGTCGAGCTCGGAGGGCGCGACGGCGCGGACGGCGCCGCACGACTCGCAGACCACGAACTCGCGCTCGCGGCCGGCCGGGTGGTAGAGGCCCGGGCCGTGGCCGAGATGGACGTGGCGCACGAGCCCGACCTCCTCGAGCACCTCGAGGTTGCGGTAGGCCGAGGCGAGGTCGCCATCGCCGGCGAGCTCCTCGGCGCTCAGCGGCCGGTCGGCGGCGAAGAGCGCCTCGAGCAGCTCGCGGCGCGCGGCGGAGACCCGCAGTCCGCGCTCGCGCAAGGCGGCCGCGGCAGCCACGGGCGTCTCCGCCTCGACTGCCGGAGTGAGGCGCGAAACGGTCAAGGTGGACCCCGGCCGCGAACGTAGCGCGGCGCCGTCGCAACTGCAACGAGGTCGCAGTTGGGGGTAATTCAGAGCACCTTGGGCACCGCCTGGGCGGTCAGGGCGAGCCCGACGGCGACGATCGCGACCGCGCTCAGCGCCGGCAGCACCGTGAGGACCCGGCCCGCACGCGCGCCGCTCAGGCGCGTGGAGACGCGCCCCGCCGCCACCACGAGCAGCCCGAGGCCGGTCAGCGTCGCGGCCAGGCCGGCCGAGAAGGCGACGATGAGGACCATGCCCAGGCCGATCTGGTGCTGGGCCACCGCGCCGAGGAGCACGACGAGCGCCGAGGGGCACGGGATGAGCCCGGCGGAGGCCCCCATGGCCAGCAGCGCGCGCGGGCGCAGGTCGCCGTGGTCGTGGTGCCCGTGACCGTGATCGTGGCCGTGCTCGTGGCCGTGGCCGTGGTGCCCGTGCTCGTGGTGCGTGGTCGTGCCCGTGCCGTGGTCGTGCCCGTGATCGGGCGTGCGCGCGCGGCGCACCCGCGCAGCGCACGACCGACGCCCCGACCCCGAGCACGAGCAGCCCGGAGACGAGGTTCAGCCACGGGTAGAGGTCCTCGGGGAGCACGTAGGCCGACAGCGCGAGCGCCACCGCCCCCAGGGCGAAGACGCCGATCGTGTGCGTGACCGTCACGGTCAGCCCGAGCGCGACGGCGTGGCGCGCCGTGCCGCGCGTGCCCACCAGGTAGGCGGCGACCATCGCCTTGCCGTGGCCGGGCGACAGCGCGTGCACCGCACCCCAGCCGAAGGCCGCGAGCAGGAGCAGCAGCGAGCACGCCCTGGCCGGCGGCCGCGCGCTCGAACACCGAGCCGAAGCGGTCGCCCGCGCCGCGGTCGGTCGTCGTCGTGCCCGCGCCGCCGTCGCCGCGCGGCGCCGTGACCGTCCCGCTGCCCGGGCTCACCCGCAGGTGCGCGACCGTGCGGTTGGCCGGGCTCGCGAGCAGCGCCGTCGGGTACACGCGCAGCCGCCGGGTCGGGTCGGCGCTCGTCACGTCGCTGCGCACCGCCGTCCCGCGGCCGGGCTCGGCGAGCACCGCGCGCCACCCCACGCGCCCGGCGAAGGTGGCGTCGCGCACCACGACCGCGCCGCGGGGCGCCACCCGAGCGCTCAGCAGCAGCTCGACGCGCGTGGTGTGCAGGCCCCCGGCGCCGCGCGGGAAGGAGATGCGCCCGCCCGGGCGCAGGGTCAGCGCCACGGGCCGGCCGCCGACGGTCAGGGTCACGCCGCGCGCCACCTCCGCGCGCTTGCGCTCGAGCACGCGCGCCGGCGGGCAGCCCGCGCTCGCGGAAGGTCGGGATCTCGGCCTGGTCGAGCACGTAGCGCACGTCGACGCGGTCGCTCGACGCGCGCACGACGGTCAGATGGTTGACCGAGAAGTTGCCCAGCGGGTGAGCGCCGGCCGGAGCGGCCAGCGCGAGCAGCGCGACCGCCGCGATGAGCAGCAGACGCCTCATCGCAGCGCCTCCCGCAGGCCCGCGCCGAGCGCGGCGCGCCCGGCGCGCGCGCCCGCCAGCCAGCGGGCCGCCAGGCGCGGCTCGCCGGCGCTGCGCGCGATGAGCCCCGCGTGGGTCAGGAAGGCCGGGTCGCGCGAGCCGAGGGCCAGCGCGCGCCGCGCCCACCCGAGCGCGGCGCGCGAGTGCCCTGCGCGGTGCAGGGCCCACCCCAGGGCGTCGGCCGAGCGAACGCTCGGCGCCGCCGCCCAGGCTCGGCGGCCGAGAGCCACGGCCCGGCGCGGGCTGCCGTGGTCGGCCTCGAAGAGGGCGAGCTCGACGTCGGCGTTGACGCCGGCCCGCTGCTGGAGCATCGTCTCGACGCGCACGAGCGCGAAGGTCTGCGCCGCCGCCGCGCGCCGGCCCGCGGCGGCCTGCGCCTCGCCCAGGGCGATGACGTAGCTCGGCAGCGGCAGCCGGTCGACGACGCGCTGCAGCCGGGCGATGGCCGGGGTCAGGCGCCCGCGCGCGACGTCGGCTTGGGCCAGGCCGGCCTCGGCGGCCGGGTAGCCGGGCACGGCCTGCAGGGCCTCGCGGTACTGGCGCACGGCGGGGCCGATGCGGCCCTTCTGCAGCTCGAGGCCGCCGAGCAGCGCGCGCACGTAGGCGTCCTGCTCGGGCACCGCGCCGCCGGCGGACACGGCCGCGCGCATGGCGGCGAGCGCGCCGTCGAGGTCGCCGTGCAGCTCGCGGAAGTAGGACACGCGCGCGTAGGCGGCGAGGTTGGGCTTGCGATCGACCATCTCCTGCAGCGCCCGCTCGGCCTGCGGGTAGCGCCCCAGCTCGACGAGCGCGTCGACGACGGCGCCGAACGGCTGGACCACCGTCGGCGCCAGCGCGCGGGCGCGCAGCGCGTCGCGCAGCCCGGCCCTGAAGTCGTGGCGCGAGAGCTCGAGCGCGCTGCGCTCGGTCAGCGCGCCGGGGTCGTCGGGGCGCAGCGAGAGCGCGCGATCGACGGCGCCCTGCGCGCGGGCGTAGAAGCCCGCGTCGCCGGTCTCGCGCACCTTCTGCAGGTACGCGCCGGCCAGCAGCGTCCAGCCGTCGGCGCGCTTGGGCGCGGCCTTGACGGTGGCCTGCAGCGCGCCGATGCGCTGGTCGGTCGACGCGTTGGGCGTCGGCGCGGGCGGCAGGGCGGCCGCGGCCTCGGTGGCGGCGGGCGGCGAGCCGCCGCGCGCGGCGAGGACGAAGACGGGGAGCGCGACGGCGAAGGTCGCGACGAAGCTGATGAGAAGGCGGCGCATGGGTGGGTGGCCTCGGGGTGGGTGTGGTGCTGGCTGGCGGGGCGCGGAGCGCTGAGCGGGCGGGGCCGATGCGCCCCGCCCGCCCGTTGCGTCCTCCTCCTAGCGGGACCCGGTGGGGTCGCCGGGGACCGGCGCGTGCGCCGGCTCGGTCCGCTTGAGCTGCGAGTCGAAGCCCGCGGCCGGCGAGGCGAGGTAGGGGAACGAGGTCCGGAACGCCTTGTCGTTCTGGTCCACGCCGTCGCCCAGGGGCAGCTTGTTGCCCTTGAGGAAGCCGCCCACGACGCGCTCGGAGATGTCGACCACGTCGTCGGTCAGGCGCCGCCCGTTCGGGAAGCCCTGGGTGTCACCGCCGAGGACGCCGAAGCGGCTCGGGTGCGGGTTCGGCGCCACGCCGAGGTTGATCTTCAGCGTGTCGGTCGGGGGCGCGCCCGGGGCGATCTGGGTCAGGCCCGGAATGCCGGTGAGCAGCGCCTGCACGATGTCCGTGCGGTTGTTCTCGGGCACGTTGAGTCCCGGGAACAGGATGTTGATGACCTTGGCGAGCTCCGGCGAGAGCACGTACTTGCCGAAGTTCTTCAGGTCGTCGGACGGCTGGGTCGCGTTGAACTTGTCCTTCTGACCCAGCGGGATGACCACCTCGTTGACGAGGGGGTTGCCGAGGCGGC
The DNA here is from genome assembly GCA_963816845.1 of uncultured Actinomycetes bacterium. GTDB lineage: Bacteria > Actinomycetota > Thermoleophilia > Solirubrobacterales > Solirubrobacteraceae > JAOPZW01. The sequence goes on from CAWFMR010000016.1 coordinate 77,034, forward strand.
TGACCTGGCCCTCGCCGTGGTCGTCGGAGACCCGCTGCCCGCGCTCGGACGCGCTGGAGGCGGCCCCGCTGGCCACCGGGCTCTGGCGGGTGACCTGCAACACCGGGCGGTACGTCGAGGCCCACACGCCGACGACCGCGTCGGAGGCCTTGGCATCGGCCGGCGTCTTGTGGTCGCGGGTGACGTCGGACTTCGGCACCTGCAGGGCGATCGTGTGGACGTTGTAGCCGGCGAGGTCGTCCTTGCCGCCGCCCTGGTTGCCCGTGCCGATGCCCGTGCGGCCCGGCATGTCGATGTTGATGGCGTCGAAGGTCGAGCCGAGGTCGACGAAGAACGGGTCGTCGACCTGGCCGGCGAAGACCTTGCCCCCGCCCGGCAGGCCCTTGATCGCCTGGTTGGCGACCGCGTCGTAGTTGGGGAACGTCTTGGGCCCGACGTTGTTCGGCGCCGTGGGCAGGCCGCGTGGCCAGCAGCTTGTTGCTCACCAGATGGCCGCGCTCGTAGCGCTCGCGCCAGACCGAGTACGTCTGCACGAGGTTGAGCTTCGGATCGTTGATCGAGCTCACGCCCGGCAACGCGTAGAGGAACGAGTTGGGGTTGCGGGCCTTCGTCTTGAACTTGAACCGGTAGCGGATGTCGTACTTGCCGTCGCCGGTGTTGTCGACGTTGAGGTAGTACGAGGCCCGGTCGTCGAACCGATAGAAGTTCGGGCCGCCGGCCGGATCCTCGAACGGGATCCAGTTGCCGATCAGGGTCACGCGACCCTGGGGCGTCGGGGGCCACGAAGGCATAGACGTCGGTGTCGTCGGCCGTGGGGTCGAGCGCCGACAGCGGTGCTTCGCGATGGCTCGAGCCCGAGCCGGCGGTCACCGCGAGTACGCCTGCCGACAGCGCCGCGAGCAGCGCCACCGTCAGGATCGCGAGCTTGCGCATGAAGCTGCTCCTCCTTGGGAGGTTGTGGGACATCACAGCTGCAATGACGCACGCCGGAGCACCGCGGATCACATAAATCTCCCTGCAAATCAGGCGCTTTCTGCGACTGCCGTGCAGGTGCGACCGAGTCGCAGGAGCGAGCCCTAGGGCAACGCCGCGCGCAGGGCGAGCACGCGCGCCAGCGAGGCCTCGAGGGCGCCCCGGTCCACGCGTCCCGAGCGCAGGCCGTCGGCGAGCGCCCGCGCGGCGCGGTCGGCGCCGTCGTAGGTGCGCGCGAAGAGCAGCACGTCCACCCCCGCCCGGGTCGCGGCCAGGGCCGCGCCGCTCGCGCCGCCGCGCGAGGCGAAGGCGGGCGCCTCGAGGTCGTCGGAGATCGTCACGCCCTTGAAGCCCAGGCCCGTCGCGCAGCTCGCCCTGCACCACGCGCGCCGACAGCACCGCCGGCGCGCGCGACAGCGCCGGGTAGATCGCGCTCGAGAGCATGACCAGGCCGGCACCGGCGCGGATCGCCGTCTTGAACGGCGGCCGGTCGACGGCTCGCAGCTCGCGCAGCCCGACGGGGATGCGCACGGCGCCGAGGTCGGTGTTGGCGGGCGCCGCGCCGAAGCCGGGGAAGTGCTTGGCCGTGGCGGCCACGCCGCCGGCGCGCAGGCCGCGCGTGAAGGCCGCCCCGAAGCGCGCCGCGCCGCGAGCGCCGAAGCCGAACCCGCGCCCCTCGGCGTGCAGGGCGCTCTCGGGCCGCACGACGTCGACCACCGGCGCGAGGTCGACGTTCATGCCCGCGGCGCGCAGCGTCGCGGCCGTCGCGCGCCCCTCGGCCAGGGCGACCGACGGTCGTCCGGTGGCCGCCATCGCCGGGGCGCTGCGCGACGGCGCGCCGGGCAGGCGCTGCACGCTGCCGCCCTCCTGGTCGACCATGAGCAGCAGGGGCGCCCCCAGGCCGGCCGGCCGCGGCGACGCGCCGCAGCGTCCGCGTGAGCGCGCGCACCTGCGCCGGCGTGCCGAGGTTGGCGCCGAGGAAGATGACGCCCGCCGCCTCGCCGCGGCGGATGCGCGCGAGCAGCGCCGGCGGCGGCGTGCGCCCGGCGAAGGGGAAGACGACGTGCTGGCCGGCCAGCTGCGCGTCGGTCAAGCGCGGGGACGGCCGCGCCGCCGGCGAGCCGGCCGCCTTCGCGTCGGGGGCCCGCCTTCGTCGTGGTCCCCCGGCCGCCGGACTCGTCCTTGGCGCCGCAGGCGGCGAGGAGCGAGGGCGGCGAGCGCGGCGGCGCAGGCCCTCACCGCGCGAAGCTGGTCTCCGCGGTCAGGCGCTGCGCGGCCGCGGCGATGAGCCGGGCCGCGTTGGCGACGTCCTCGAGTTGCACCATCTCGACCGGCGAGTGCATGTAGCGCAGCGGCAGGCCGACGCCGCCGCACGGGATGCCCCCGCGCGAGAAGTGCATCGCGTCCACGTCGGTGCCGGTCGAGCGCGCGGAGGCCTGGACGGTGAACGGGATCGCCTCGGCCTCGGCGGTCTCGTACAGCAGCTCGACGACGCGCGGGTTGAGGTTCGAGCCGCGCTCGATGACCGGGCCCGAGCCGAACGGGTGCGCCCCGAGCTCGTTGACCTCCACGCCGGGCGCGTCGGTGGCGTGGGTGACGTCGACCACGATGGCCAGGTCGGGACGCAGCGCGTAGGCGGTCGTCCGCGACCCGCCGAAGCTCGTCTCCTCCTGCACGGCGGCGACCGCCACGACGTCGCCCGGCGCGCCGCCGGCCTCGTGGACGAGTCGCGCGGCCTCGTAGGCGACGTAGCAGCCGAGGCGGTTGTCCATCGAGCGAGCGACGGCGCGATCGTTGGGCAGCTCGACGGGCTCGCCCTCGATGACCGCCACGTCGCCGATGCGCACGCGCCCGCGCGCCTCGTCGCCGTCCTTGGCGCCGATGTCGATGTGCAGCTCCTCCAGGCGCGCGACCTTCTTGCGGTCGTCGTCCTTGAGCAGGTGGATGGGCTTGCGCCCGACGACGCCCGCGACCTCTCCCTCCCGCGTGGCCACGCTGACCCGCTGGCCGACGAGGATCTGCGGGTCCCATCCGCCGACGCCGATGAAGCGCAGGAAGCCGCCGTCGTCGATGTGCGTGACGATCAGGCCGATCTCGTCGATGTGGCCCACGATGGCCAGCGTTGGGCCGCCGGCGGTCCCGGGCACTCGCGCCCAGACCGACCCCATCACGTCGGTGGTGACCTCGGCGTAGGCCGCGGCGGCGTCGCGGAAGACGGCGGCCGGCGCCGTCTCGTAGCCGGACGGGCCGTGAGCGGTCAGCAGTGCGCGCAGGACGGGAGGGATCGACATCGGCCGGGACCCTAGCTGTGAATGGGGCGCGAGCGCAGCACGGAATGCCCCGAGTGGGCAGGATCGCCGTCGGCGGGCTCGCGCGAGATGTCGAGCACCGGGAAGCGCCGCGAGCTCGCCGTGACCGGGAGGTCGACGCGCGCGCGCCCGTCGGGCCCGACCCGGAAGCTGCCCAGCGGCGACGAGATGCGCGGCGTCGCGCAGCATCCAGACCTCGTAGAAGCCGCCGCCGGCCGACCCGCGGCAGGCCGCTGACGGTCAGGTGCATGGTGGCGCTGCGCAGCCGGGCGTCGGCGTGGGCGCCGCGCGGCCCGTCGCCCACGGGCGCGAGGGCGACCTCGCGGCCCGCGACGGCGCCGTCGCCGCCGCCGCCGGCGATGAGCGCGCCGCCGGCCGCCCCGAGGGCGACGAGCGCCAGCGCCGCGGCGGCCGCGACCGCCGGGCGCAGCACGAAGGTGGTGGCGAAGCGACGGCGGCGGCGGCGGGCGCTCGGGCACGGCGACGCGCAGCGGCGGCGGGACGGCGGGCTCCCACTCCTCGGGCCCGAGCGCGCGCAGCTGCGCGGCCACCTCGCGCAGCTCGACCGGGATGTCGTCGTCGTGGCGTGTCATGCGCCCTCGGCCTCGATCATCTCGCGCAGCCGCGTGAGGCCGCGCACCATCCGCGCCTTGACCGTCCCGATCGGGATGCCGGTGGCGGCGCTGATCTCGCTCTGGCTGAGCTCGTCGTAGAAGCGCAGGCGCAGCAGCGCGCGCTCGGCTTCGGGCAGGCGGCCGAGCAGCTGGGCCAGGCGCCAGCGCTCGAGCAGCGCGTCGCCGTCGGCCTCGACGGTCCGGGGGTCGGGCAGCTGCGGGTCGCGCGGCTCGGGCACGCGCCGGCGCAGGTGGTCGATGGCGCGGCTGCGCGCGATGGTCAGCACCCACGTCAGCAGGCCGGCGCGGCGCGGGTCGTAGTCGCCCGCGCGCCGCCAGACCTCGGTGAAGACCTGCTGCTGGACGTCCTCGGCGCCGGCGCGGTCGCCGAGCATGCGGACCAGGAGGCCGAACGTCGCGGCCCCGTAGGCCTCGTGGACGTCCGCCAGCGCGTCGGCGTCGCCGGCGCGCAGGCGGGCGGCCAGGCGCCGCTCGGCGCGGTCGGGGCGACGACGGCGCTCGTCGCCGGCGGCCGGCGCGGAGGCCGGCGCTGGCAGCGTGAGCGCGTCGACTGGCATCTCGTCCATCACCTACGGCTACGAGCGACGACCGGTTGTGGCGCAATCCGACTCAACCGAAGCGGCGCCCGCCCTCGGAGGACCGGGCATGTCCACTCTCACGCGCATCCTCCGTCTGGCGGCCGCCGGCGCCCTCGTGGCGCTCGCCGTCGCCGCGCCCGCCGGCGCCGCCACGGTCAAGCTCGCCGGCGGCTCGACCACCCTCGAACTGAACGCCGGCACGGCCAAGGCCCTGAAGGGCCTGGGCGTGTCGGTCACGCCGATCACGCCGGCCAAGGCGGGATCCAAGGGCGTCTCCTTCCCGATCACCGGCGGCACCATCGACCCGGCGACGGCCGCCGGCACCATCACCCACAGCGGCGGCCTGCAGCTGCGCGCGGGCTCCACTCGCGTGCGGCTGACGAGCTTCACCATCGGCGTCGACAAGACGCCCTCGATCTCCGTCAAGGCGGGCAAGGCGCGCCTGACCGCCTTCACGCTCTCGCTGGCCAAGGCGAAGGTCTCGCGGGCCGGCCTGGGCACGCGCGTCACGGGCGTCGCGGTCGAGCTCAGCGCCAAGGGCGCCGCGGCGCTGAACAAGGCGTTCGGGGTCAAGGCCTTCACGCGCGGGCTGCGCATCGGGACCGCGACGGTCAAGGCCACGCCCCGGACAGATCGCCTTCACCGGCGGAGCGACCTCCCTGGCGCTCGATCCGGGCGCCGCGCAGGCGCTGGCCGCGCTGGGCATCAGCGCCGCCCCGGCGGCGCCCGCGACGGCGAGCCCCGACGGCAGCCTGGCCTTCCCCATCACCGGCGGCAAGGTCGACGCGAAGTCCCTGGCGGGCACCATCACCCACAGCGGCGGACTCACGCTGACCAAGGGCGCGACCGCGGTGACGGTGAGCGACTTCACGATCGAGACCGCGCCCGCGCCCAAGCTCACGGCGCTGCTCGGCACGGCGCGCTTCGACCTCGCGACGCTCGACCTGAGCGCCGCCAAGGTCGCGACCTCCGGGCGCACGGTCACCGTCGGCCCGGTGACGGCGAAGCTGACCAAGACGGCGGCTGACGGCCTCAACCAGGCCTTCGGGACGACCGCCTTCGCCGAGGGCCTGACCCTCGGCACCGCCACGGTGGCCGCGAAGGCCGCCTAGACACTCCCCCGACGGCGGCCCCCGGTCCCGCGCAAATTGCGGGCTCGGGGGCTAGCCGTACCGCGACACGGAACGGCTCATGCGAGCATCATGGGCACATGATCCGGGTCCTCGTCGTCGACGATCATCCCGTTCTGCGCGCCGGGCTGGAGGCGGTCCTGCGCACCGAGCCCGGCTTCGTCTGCGTCGGCACCGCCGGCGACGGGCACGAGCTGCTCGCCGCCCTGCGCCACACCCGGCCCGACGTGGTGCTGCTCGACTGGCGCCTGGGCGACGAGGACGGGCTCGCGCTGTGCCGCACGCTGCGCGCCGAGCCGGCGCCGCCGGAGGTGGTGCTCTACACCGCCACGGCCGATCCCGGGCTCGACGGCCAGGCCAGCGCCGCCGGCGCCCACGCCGTGGTCGAGAAGAGCGCCGACATCGACGAGCTCTTCGACACATTGCGGCTCGCCGTGCGCGGCGGGCGCCAAGCGGCGTAGCGCGCGCCGAATGGCGCGCTGCGTCGCCGAACGGCGGTAATCCCCCGTCGAACGACCGTCCAGCGGACCGGCCAAGGGCTATCGGCGGCGTGTCAGGGCGCCGAACTGCCTGTTGTCGGCGACCGTGGTCTCCAGGACACGGCTCACCTGCCGACCAACGAGCCGCACCCGCGCGGAGCGCGGGTTGACATGGACAAGGGGGACCCTGACTTGCCGTATGTACTTCGACCGAGAGGGCTGCGCACCGGGCTCACCGCCCTGCTGAGCGCCGTCGCGGTCTTCGTCGTGCCCGCCGCCGCCCAGGCCGCGTGCGCAGTCGACGCCGACGACCAAGGCCTTCCAGGCCTTCGGCGACTCCAACGACTACAGCCTCGTGCCCAACGGCGGCTTCGAGTCCGGCGCCGGCGGCTGGTCGCTGTCGGCGCGCCCGGGTGGCCGCCGGCAACGAGTCGTGGTCGGTGCGCGCGCGCCGGCGACTCGAAGTCGCTGGCCATCGACGCGACCGGCACCGCCGTCTCGCCGACGGTGTGCATCGACATCAACCGTCCGACCTACCGCTTCTTCGCGCGCCGGACGAGCGGCAGCTGGGGCGTGCTCAACCTGCGCGTGCGCTGGCAGGACTCGTCGGGCCACACCAACGAGACGACGATCGCCGCGCTCGACAGCAACTTCGGGACGGCGTGGGCGCGCGTCGCCCGTCTTGAACATCGCGAGCCTGCTGGGGCTGTGGAACGCCGACCAGGACTCGAGCGTCCAGTTCGTCTTCGACCCCGAGAACTACGGAGGCTCCTGGGCCATCGACGACGTCTACGTCGATCCCTACGGACGGGGATGACCGCAGGCGACGACATCCGCAGCGACCACGCCGCCGAGCGACTCCTCGAGGAGTCCTGGGAGGCGCGGTCGCGCGGAGTCGACCGCCGCGAGCTCCTGACGGAGGTCGTGGCCGGTCTGCTCTTCGGGCTGGGCGCCGTCGCGCTCCTGCTCGTGCCCGGCGCGCTGTCGGGCTTCGACGTCGCGACCGCCGTCGTGCTCGTCGCGCTCTACACGCTGGTCTCGCGGGTCGAGTTCCCCGTCGGCGCCGGCTACGTCTTCCCCTCGCAGCTCGTGCTCGTGCCGATGCTCATGCTGCTCCCGCCGGCCACCGTGCCGCTGCTCGTGGCCGCCGGCCTCGTCCTCGCGCGCGCGACCGACCTGGTGCGCCGCCGCGGCTCGGCCCTGCGACTGCTCTTCGCGATCCCCGACGCCTGGCACGCCCTCGGCCCGGCCCTCGTGCTCGTCATCGCCGGCGCGCCGCAGCTCGGCCTCTCCAACCTTCCGCTGCTGGGCCTGGCGCTGCTGTGCGGCTGCCTGTTCGACGCCGCCTCCGCGACGCTGCGCGAGGCGGCCGCCCGCGGCATCGCGCCGCACCTGCAGATCCAGGTCTTCGCGCACGTGATCCTCGTCGACGCCTGCCTGGCGCCGATCGGCTTCCTCGCCGGCCACGCGGCCGTCCACCACCTGGCCGGCGTCCTGCTCGTCCTCCCGCTCGCCGGGCTGCTCATGCTGCTCGCCCGCGACCGCCGCGACGCGCATCGAGCAGGCCCAGAGCCGGCTGCAGCTGGCCATCCGCGAGCGCAGCCGCCTGCAGTCGGCGGTGCGCCGGATGGGCGACGCCTTCGCCGCCAGGCTCGACATCGACGCGCTGGTGGACATCATGCTGCGCGGCTCGATCGAGGCGCTCGACGCCGACACGGGCTGCCTGCGGCTGGTCGGCAGCCCGCCGCTGCGGGTCCCCGAGGACGCACCTGAAGACCTGCGCCGCGCGCTGGACGCCGCGGCCTCGGCGGCGACCGCCAGCGGCCGGTCCGAGCACGCCCACGACGCCGCCGGCTGGGCGCTCGCGCTGCCCTTCCGCGTCGGCGGGCCCGAAGGCCTGCGCGGCGCCGTGGCCATCGCGCGCCGCGAGCGCCCGTTCCAGGACGACGAGGTCGCGCTGCTGACCGAGCTCGTGGCCAAGGGCCGCACGGCGGCGGCCGACATCCTCGGCCACCACGCCCTGCGCGAGCAGGCGATCAGCGACCCGCTGACCGGCCTGGGCAACCGGCGCAAGATGGCCGAGCGCCTCGGCGAGTGGTTCGCGACGGCCGACGAGCGCGCGCCGCTGCTGCTCATGCTCTTCGATCTCGACGGCTTCAAGTCCTACAACGACACCTTCGGCCACCCCGCCGGCGATGCCCTGCTGGCCCACCTGGGCATGAAGCTCGCCGCTTCGGTGGCGACCTACGGCGAGGCCTACCGGCTCGGCGGCGACGAGTTCTGCGCCGTGGTGACGGTCGAGGAGGACCGCCTCGAGGAGGTCATGGCCGGCGCCTCGCTCGCGCTGAGCGAGAGCGGCGAGGAGTTCTCCATCACCGCCTCGCACGGCGTGGTCCTGCTGCCGCACGAGGCCGCGACGCTCGAGCAGGCGCTGCAGCTCGCCGACGAGCGCATGTACTCGCACAAGCACGGGCGCTCGGGCGCGCGCGAGCAGGCGCGCGACGTCCTCATGCGCACGATGCAGGCCAAGCAGCCCGACCTGCGCGAGCACTCCAGCGAGGTCGCCGACCTCGCCGTCGCCGTCGCGCGGCGGCTCGGCATGGACGGCGAGGAGATCGACGAGATCGCCCGCGCCGCGGAGCTGCACGACGTCGGCAAGGTCGGCATCCCCGACGTGATCCTCGACAAGCCCGCCGGGCTGGACGCCACCGAGTGGGAGCTCATGTACCAGCACACCATCCTCGGCGAGCGGATCCTCAACGCGGCGCCGGCGCTGCGTCCCGTCGCGCGCATCGTGCGCTCGACCCACGAGCGCTGGGACGGCCGGGGCTATCCCGATGGGCTGCGCGGCGCCGACATCCCGCTGGCCGCGCGCGTCGTCGCGGTGTGCGACGCCTACGACGCCATGACCACCGACCGCGCCTACAGCGCCGCGGTGGGCCACGACGCCGCCTGCCAGGAGCTGCGCGACATGGCCGGCAGCCAGTTCGATCCGCAGGTCGTCGCCGCCTTCATCGCCGAGATCGCCGAGCGCGCCGCCACCGCGCACGACGAGGACGGCGTCGAGGCTCCGGTGCAGGTTCTCGCCGATCGCGTGCGCACGCTGCTCGAATCGGCCAAGCTAGGCACATGCCACCCATCTCCCGCGGCTTCCACGGGCGGCGCCGAGACGACGCCGACGCCGGTCGCCTCCCACCCGGCCAGTACCTGACCCCCGACTTCCCGGTCCTCTCGGCCGGCCCCACGCCCCACACGCCGCTCGACGAGTGGAGCCTCACCATCCACGGCGCCGTCGACGAGGCGGTCTCGTGGACGTGGGACGAGCTGCGCGCGCTGCCCGCTGAGACCTTCACCGTCGACATCCACTGCGTGACGAAGTGGACCAAGCTCGACACGACGTGGACCGGCGTCTCGGTCGACACCCTGCTCGAGGACGTCGCCACCGAGGCCGAGTACGTCACGGCGTGGTCGGACGGCGACTACACGACGAACCTGCCGCTCGAGGACATCCGCGACGGCAAGGCGTGGATCGCCTACGAGTACGGCGGCGAGCCCCTCGATCCCGAGCACGGCGGCCCGGCGCGGCTGCTCGTGCCGCACCTGTACTTCTGGAAGAGCGCGAAGTGGGTGCGCGGCCTGGCCCTGACGCTCGACGACGAGCCGGGCTTCTGGGAGGCGGCCGGCTACAACAACTACGGCGACCCATGGCGCGAGCAGCGGTACTGGGGCGACTGATCGGCCGCCGGCCGATCGCCTGGCGCACGGCGACCGTGCGCGAGGTCGTCGCCGAGACGCCGCGCGCGGTCACGCTCGTGCTGGACGTGCCCGACTGGCCCGGGCACCGCGCCGGCCAGCACGCCGACGTGCGCCTGACCGCCGAGGACGGCTACCAGGCGCAGCGCTCGTACTCGATCGCCTCGGCGCCCGAGCTCGACACGCTCGAGCTCACGATCGAGCTCGTCGACGACGGCGAGGTCTCGCCCTACTTCGTGCGACGACCTCCGCGCGGGCGACCAGTTCGAGCTGCGCGGGCCGATCGGCGGGCACTTCTCGTGGGCGGTCGACGAGGGCGGCCCGCTGCTGCTCGTCGGCGGCGGCTCGGGCCTGGTGCCGCTGATGGCGATGCTGCGCCATCGCGGCGCCCGCGCCGCGGACGTCGAGGCGCACGTGCTCGTCTCCGCGCGCAGCGAGGAGGACGCGCTGTACCGCGACGAGCTCGAACGGCTCGAGCCGCGCGCCGGGCTGCACGTCGCCTGGACGTTCACGCGCACGCCGCCGCCCGGCTGGGGCGGCTACGCGCGGCGCGTCGACGCCGCCATGCTGGCCGAGGTCGCCCCCGCCCCCGACGCCCGGCCGCTGATCTTCGTCTGCGGCCCGACGCCCTTCGTCGAGTCCGTGGCCGACCTGCTGGTCGACGGCGGCCACGACCCGCGCACCATCCACGCCGAGCGCTTCGGCCCCACAGGAGGATGAGATGACCGAGGTCCACACCGACGGCAACGGCGTCGCCGGCCTGCTCAGCGAGGTGCTCGCGGTGGAGGTCACCGCCGTGCAGCGGCGCTGTCATTCGTGCGGCGCCGAGAACGCGCTCGGCGCCCACCTCGCCTACCAGGGCGCGGGGGTGGTGCTGCGCTGCCCGGCGTGCGCCGACGTGGCGCTGCGCATCGGCGTGGGCGAGGACCGCCTCGTGCTCGAGTGGCGCGGCACCTTCACCACGCCGCGCCCCGCGTAGCCCGGATCAGTCGAAGGTCAGGACCGAGCGGATGCCCTCCTGGCGCTCCATCGCCGCGAAGGCGTCGTTGACGTCGTCGAGCGGCATGCGCGCGGAGATCAGCGCCTCGAGGTCGAGCTGGCCCTCGAGGTAGGCGCGGGCCAGCTCGGGCACGCGGTCGCGGCCCTTGGCGCCGCCGAACGAGGCGCCCGCGATGCGCCGCCCGGTGATCAGGTAGCGCGGGACGACTTCGAGCACCTCGCCCCGGCCGGCCACGCCCGCGACGGTGCACAGTCCCCAGCCCATGCGCGCGGACTCGACCGCCTGGCGCATGACCTTCACGCTGCCGGTCGCCTCGAAGGTGTAGTCCGCGCCGAAGCCGTCGGTCATGTCGAGGACCTTCTGGACGGCGTCCTCGCCGCCGACGAAGGTGTCCGTCGCCCCCTGGCCGCGGGCCATCGCCAGGCGATCCTCGGAGAGGTCGACGCAGACGATGCGCTCGGCGCCGGCGATGCGGCAGCCGGCCACGGCCCCGAGGCCGACGAGCCCGGCGCCGAAGACGACGCACGTCGAGCCCTGCTGCACCTTGGCGATGTAGAGCGCGGCACCGATGCCCGTCGTCGCTCCGCAGGCCAGGGTGCACACGACGTCCGCCGGCGCCGCCTTGTCGACCTTGGCCACCGCGATCTCGGGCAGGACCGTCGCCTCCGCGAAGGCGCTCGTGCCCATGAAGTGGCGGATCGGCTCGCCGGCGCGCGACAGGCGCGTCGTCCCGTCGGGCAGATGGCCGAGGCCCTGCTGCTCGCGGATGGCCAGGCAGATGTTCGTCCTGTCCGACAGGCAGTGGATGCACTCGCGGCACTGCGGCGAGAAGAGCGTGAGCACGCGATCGCCGACCGCGACGCTCTGCACGCCGTCGCCCACGGCCTCGACGATGCCGGCGCCCTCGTGGCCGAGCACGGTGGGCGCGTACCCCGACGGGTCGGCGCCCGAGGCGGTGTACAGGTCGGTGTGGCACACGCCGCAGGCCTCCAGGCGGACCAGCACCTCGCCGGCCTTCGGCTCGGCGAGATCGACCTCCTGGACCACCAACGGCGCGCCGAATTCCTCGAGGACAGCGGCGCGGATCTTCATCGCGGGCGACCCTACAGGTGGGCTCGCTCGACGGTCCCTTCGATGAGCCCGTAGGGCTCGGTCGTGGCCTGGAAGATCTCGTTGGCGTTCTCGAGGCCGAAGCGCGACAGGTCGTAGAGCAGGTGGTGGCGGTTGGGCAGCGAGAGGCGCACGCGGTCGATCGCGTCGACCGCCTTGAGCACGGCGCGGCCCATGCGCCGCAGGGTGAACTGGACCGAGGGGCTGTAGTGGTCGCCGAAGGCCTCGAGGATCGCGTCGCGCGCGGCCTGCCAGGCGGCGCCGTAGTCGATCCCGCCCTCGGCGTAGGTCCAGCGCGCGCTCACCGCGGTGGCCAGGATGCGGTCGTCGGTCTCGGGCAGCGTGGTCAGCTCGTCGCGCACGAAGCCCGACCAGCCCGAGCCGGTCGTGCGCAGCACCTCGAGCCCCTCGACGCCGGCCTCGATGCGGCTGCTGTGCCCGTCGCCGCTGACGATCGCGATCCGCTCCCCGCCGGCCGCCGCGCTGGAAGGCGTGCTCGTGCTCGCCCAGCCGCGCCCACGGGTGCGCGACGAGCCGCACCTGCGCGCGCTGCACCGTCGGCCCGGCCACGACGAAGTGCTCCACGAGCGCGCGCCCGAAGGTCTCGAGCTCCGAGACGTCGTGCTTGGCCGCCAGCACGTAGACCGCGTTGCGCATCGTGTCGGTGGCGATCAGGGCGCTGTTGTCGCCCTCGTCGTGGGCGGCGCGGAAGTCGCCGTCGAGCATGACGTCGACCGTGACGTCGGACAGCTCGTGGCGGCCCTCGTCGCGCACGACCTTCACCAGCCGGATGGCGGACTTGCCGTAGTTGCTCTGGCTGAGGACGAACGTCATGCGTCAGCTCCCTCGGTAGGTGCTGTAGCCGAACGGGCTGAGCAGCAGCGGGACGTGGTGGTGCTCGTCGGCGGCGACGGTGAAGACGACGGCGACCTCGGGGTAGAAGGCGGCCTCGCCGCGGTCGCGGAAGTAGGCGCCGGTGTCGAAGGTCAGCCGGTAGCGCCCGGCCCCCGGCGAGGCGCCGTCGGCCACGAGGTCGCGCAGGCGCCCGTCGGCGTCGGTCGCGCCGCGGCCGAGCTCCTGCCAGCCGTCGCCGGTCGCGCGCTCGAGCACGATCGGCACGCCGGCGGCCGGCCGCCCGCGCGCGGTGTCGAGGACATGGGTGGTGATCATCGCTCGAGGTCCTCCAGGCGCAGGCGCCCGATCTTGGCGATCTCGCCCAGGGCGATCTCGACCTCCTGCTCGGGCTCGTGGCCCAGGCGCTCCTCGCCCCACGCGAGGATCGACGCCTTGGTGTGCTCGCGCACGCAGACGACGAGCGGGAAAGCCGAAGCGCTCGCGGTAGGCGGCGTTGAGCGCGCGCCAGCGCTCGGCCTCCTCGGCGGTCAGGCGCTGCAGGCCCGCGGAGGCCTGCTCGCCCGCCGACGCCGCGGTCAGCTCGCCGGCCTGCGCCTCGCGCCCGGCCAGCTCCGGGTGGGCGCGGATGAGCTCGAGCTGGCGCTCGCGCGGCGCCTCGCGCACGGCGGCGACCATGGCGCGCGTGCAGGTCGTCGACGCCCGCGAAGGGGCCCTCGGCGAACGCCGCCCGCGCGACCCACGGCGACTTCTCGAAGATCGCGCCGTAGCGCGCGACGAAGTCCTGCGAGCGCGTCGAGCCCGACGAGGTGCTCGGGGCGCACCGGGATGCGCGCCAGCGCGCGACCGGTCGCGGCGCGCAGCGCCGCGGCGATGGCGGGCGGCGTGGAGATGTTGGGCGGCTCGCCGACGCCCTTCAGCCCGTACGGCGCCTCGGGGTCGGCGTGCTCGAGCACCTCGATGCGCATCGGCGGCATGTCGAGGATCGTCGGCAGCAGGTAGTCGGTGAAGGAGGCGTTGAGGACCTTGCCGTCGACGATCTGGATCTCCTCCAGCAGCGCGAGCCCCAGCCCCTGCGCGCTGCCGCCCTCGATCTGGCCCTCGAGCGCCTGGGGGTTCATGGCCTTGCCCACCTCCTGGGCGGTGGCCAGCTCGACCACGCGCACGAGCCCCAGCTCGGTGTCGACGTCGACCACCGCGCGGTGGGCCGAGAAGGCGTACTGCACGTGCGCGTCGCCCTGGCCGTCCTCGTCGAGGCGGTGGGTGGGGCGGTGGCGCCACTGCACCGTCTCCTCGATCGCCTCGCCCTCCTCGAGCACGGCGGCGGGGTCCGTCGTCACGCCGCGCTCGGCGGCCAGCGCCTCGAGGCGCTCGCGCACCGCCTCGCACGCCGCCTTCACGGCGCCGCCGGTGACGTAGGTCTGGCGCGAGGCCGAGGTCGACCCGGCCGAGCCGACCCTGGTGTCGGCGTCGAGCACCGCCACGCGCTCGCACCCCGAGCTCGGTGCGCGCGATCTGCGCCTGCACGGTGACGATCCCCTGGCCCACCTCGGCGGCAGCCGAGTGGACCTCCACCAGCGGCTCGCCGCCCTCCATCGACAACCGCACGCGCGCGGTGGAGTAGTCGTCGAAGCCCTCCGAGAAGCCGATGTTCTTGATCCCGATCCCGTAGCCGACGCCGCGGCGCACGCCCTCGCCGTGGGTCACGTTCGCGACGCCGCCGGGCAGGCCGTCGGCCTCCTCGGGCGGCATCGGCATCGCCCGCACGCGCTCGAGCAGCTCGGCCACCGGCGCGGGCTCGCCGACGCGCTGGCCGGTGGGCATGCGGCTGTCGGGCGTCATGGCGTTGAGGATGCGCAGGTCGACGGGGTCCATGTCGAGCGCCGCGGCGAGGCGGTCCATCTGCGCCTCGTGGGCGAAGGCGACCTGCACGGCGCCGAAGCCGCGCATCGCCCCGCAGGGCGGGTTGTTGGTGTAGACGACGTAGCTGTCGATGCGCGCGTTGGCCACCTCGTAGGGCCCGCAGGCGAAGCACGCCGCGTTGGCGCACACGGCGGTCGAGCTCGACGCGTAGGCGCCGCCGTCGAGGACGATCCGCGCGCGCACGAAGACCAGGCGGCCGTCGCGCGTGGCGCCGTGCTCGTAGCGCATCGTGCACGGGTGGCGGTGGACGTGGCCGTAGAAGGACTCCTCGCGGTTGTAGGCCATCCGCACCGGGCGCCCGGTGTGCAGGGCGAGCATGCAGGCGTGGATCTGCATCGAGAGGTCCTCGCGCCCGCCGAAGGCGCCGCCGACGCCGCCGAGGGTGAGGCGCACCTTCTCGGGCGGCAGGCCGAGCGACTCGGCCACCTGGCCCTGGTCGACGTGCAGCCACTGGGTGGCGATGTAGAGGTCGACGCCGCCCTCGCCGTCGGGCACCGCCAGCCCCGACTCGGGCCCGAGGAAGGCCTGGTCCTGCATCCCCACCTCGTACTCGCCGCTGACCACGACGTCCGCCGTCGCCTCGGGATCGCCGTGGTTGATGCGCAGGTGGCGCAGGACGTTGCCGGTCCCGTGCAGCCGCGGCGTGTCCGGCGTGTCGGGGTGCAGCTCGGGCGCGCCGGGCGCCATCGCCGCCTCGGCGTCGGTCAGCGGGGCGAGCTCGCGGTAGTCGACGACGATCGCGTCCGCCGCGCGGCGCGCGGTCTCCGGATGGTCGGCGGCGACGATCGCCACCGGCTCGCCCTGGTAGCGGACGTGGTTGATGGCGAGCACGGGCTGGTCGGGGACCTCCATGCCGTAGGTCTTGCGCCCCGGCACGTCGGCGTGGGTGAGCACGGCGTGGACGCCGGGGATGGCCAGCGCCGGGCCGATGTCGATGCCCCAGATGTCCGCGCGCGGGTGCGGGCTGCGCAGCGTCGCGCCGTGGAGCATGCCCTCCATGCGCATGTCCGAGGCGTACTCGAACTCGCCCTTGACCTTCGGAATGCCGTCGGCCCGGACCGTCGTGATCCCGACCTCGTTGGGGCGCTGGATCTCGCGGCGCTCGCGCGTCGGTGCCTCGGGCGCCGGCACGATGGTCATGCCGCCGCCTCGCACTCTCTCGAGCAGGCGCCGGCTCTGGCGCGCGATGTCGCGCGCGACCTCGTCGACGTCGCCCGTGCGCAGCTCGGCGCTCTCCACGACCGGGCGACCGCCGACGAGCAGCAGGTCCACGGGGCGCGGCGCGCCGAGGACGAGGGCGGCGACGGGGTCCTCGATCCCGGCGTGGTCGAGGCCGTCCAGGCGCCACAGCGCGACGTCGGCCAGCTTGCCGACCTCCAGCGAGCCCAGCTCGTCGTCGCGGCCCAGGCAGCGCGCGCCCTCGATGGTGGCCAGCGCGAGCGCGCCCCGGGCGGTGATCGCGGCCGGGCCGCCGGCCAGGCGCGCGTAGAGCAGCGCCTCGCGCAGCTCGACGGCCAGCGCGCCGGACTCGTTGGACGCGGCGCCGTCGACACCGAGGCCGACGGGCGCGCCGGCACGCGTGAGGTCGACCACGGGGGCGATGCCCGCGCCCAGGCGCGCGTTGGAGCTCGGGCAGTGCGCCACGCCGGTGCCCGTCTCGCCGAAGCGCGCGATCTCCTCCGCGCTCAGGTGGACGCAGTGCGCGAGCCAGACGTCGTCGCCCAGCCAGCCGAGATCCTCGAGGTACTGCACGGGGCGCACGCCGAAGCGCTCCTGGCAGAAGACCTCCTCGTCGAGCGTCTCGGCGAGGTGGGTGTGCAGGCGCACCCCGCGACGCCGCGCGAGCATCGCCGTGTCGGCCATCAGCTCGGGCGTGACCGAGAAGGGCGAGCACGGCGCGAGCGCGATGCGCACCATCGCCCCTGGCGCCGGGTCGTGGAAGCGGTCGATGGCCGCCTCGCTGGCCGCGAGGATCGCGTCGCGGTCCTCGACGACCTCGTCGGGCGGCAGGCCTCCCGCGGACTGCCCGAGGTCCATCGACCCGCGGCACGGATGGAAGCGCACGCCGAGGCCGCGCGCCGCCTCGATCTCCACCTCGAGCAGGTCGCCGGCGCCGGCCGGGAAGACGTAGTGGTGGTCGGTCGACGTCGAGCAGCCCGAGCGCGCGAGCGCGGCCAGGCCGGCGCGAGCGGCCGCCCATTCGACCTCGGCGTCGACGTGCGCCCACACCGGATAGAGCTCGACGAGCCACTCGAAGAGCGTGGCCTGCTGCGCGAGGCCGCGCGTGGCCCACTGGTAGAGGTGGTGGTGGCAGTTGACGAGGCCCGGCGTGGCCAGGCAGCCGCGGCCGTCGATGCGCGCGACGTCGCCGTCGGGCGCGGGCGCGGGCCCCTCGCCGACCGCGACGATGCGGTCGTCCTCGATGACGATGTGGCCGTCGCGGTGCTCCGTGCCGGCCGCGTCGACGGTGGCGATCGCGCACCCCTCCACGACGAACATGGTCACCTCCGCGGGGCATCCAGCCCCGCGTCCTGATGCCGTCGTTCGGCCTCCGGCCGCCCGAGACCCAGCCGCCCCGCCGCCAGGCGCACCGCGTCGAGGATCTTCTCGTAGCCCGTGCAGCGGCACAGGTTGCCGGCCAGCGCCTCGCGGATCTCGGCATCGCTCGGCGACGCGTTGCGGGCCAGCAGGTCGTGGCTGGCGACGATCAGGCCCGGGGTGCAGAAGCCGCACTGCACGGCTCCGGCCTCCACGAAGGCCTCCTGCACGGCGTGGAGGTCGTCGCCGGCGGCCAGCCCCTCGACGGTGACGACCTCGCGGCCCTCGGCCTGCCCGGCGAGCACGAGGCACGCGCAGACGAGCTCGCCGTCGAGGTAGACCGAGCACGAGCCGCACTCGCCCTGCTCGCAGGCGTTCTTCGAGCCCGGGAGGTCGAGGTGGTCGCGCAGGGCCATGAGCAGGCTCTCGCCCTCCCAGACGCCGTCGGCCTCGCGCCGCTCGCCGTTGACCGTGAGGGTCAGGCGCACCGCTGCTCCTCCCACGCCCACGTCAGCGTGCGCCGCGCGAGGACGGCGAGCGCGTGCCGGCGGTAGGCGGCGCTGCCGCGGACGTCGTCGATCGGCGCCGCCGCCGCCGCGACGAGCTCGCCGAAGCGCTCCAGGGCCGCGCCCGCCAGCGGCCCGCGCCCCTCCCACAGCCCCTCCTCGTCGAGCACGCCGGCGATGAACGCCTCGGCCTCGCCGGCGCGGATCGGCGTGGGGCCGGCCGACCCGATGCACGCACAGACCGCCCGGCGCTCGGGCCAGATGGCCAGCGAGAGCGAGCACACGGCGATGACCATCGCGTTGCGGGTGCCGATCTTCGCGAACTGCTGCGCCCCGGTCGCGGCCGGCAGGTGGAAGGCGGCGATCAGCTCGTCCTCGCGGGCCGCCTGGCGCTTGGGGCCCGTGACGAAGTCCGCGACCGGCAGGCGGCGCGTGCCGGTCGCGCTCGCCAGCTCGACCTCCGCGTCGGAGACGTACAGCGGCGGCAGGCCGTCGCCGGCCGGCGAGGCGGTGCCGAGGTTGCCGCCCACCGTCCCGCGGTTGCGGATCTGCGGCGAGCCCACGGTGCGCGAGGCGATGGCCAGGCCGGGCAGGCGCTCGCCGAGCTCCTCGATGAGCCGCGTGTAGGTGACGCCGGCCCCGATGCGCAGGCGCCCGTCGTCGGCCTCCCAGTCGCGCAGCTCGGGCACGCGCGTGAGGTCCAGGATGGCCTGCGGGCGGGCGCGATCGAAGTTCAGCGCCACCATGAGATCGGTGCCGCCGGCGATCGGGACCGCTTCGGGCTGCGCCGCCTTCATGGCCAGCGCCTGCTCCCAGGTGTCGGGCGCGAGGATCTCCACCGGTTCGAGCATGATGCACGGATGCAGACCTCACGTGGCGTCCGGGGGCTGTCGTACACGCTCGTCACCCCGGCCAACCACTACCCGAGCCGCCTGCCGGCGTTCGGCGACGCGCCCGTGGTCAAGCTCGTCACGCCGCGCATGGCGCCCTCGCGGATCGGCGAGTACCTGGTCTCCCTGCCGGCCGGCGAGGGCACGGCGCGCCCCGTCGAGGCGGGCTTGGAGACGTTCCTCTACGGGCTCGAGGGCGACGCGGCGGTCCTCTCGGGCGGCGACGCGCTGCCGTTGCACGCGGGCGGCTTCGTGTACCTCCCCGGCGACGACGTCTACCACGTCGCCGCCGGCGAGCAGCCCGCGCGGCTGCTGATCGTCAAGCGCCGCTACGAGCCGCATCCCGACCTCCCGGCGCCGCGGGCGCTGTCCGGGCACCGCGACGACGAGCCGTTCGCCGACACCGACGTCCCCGGCTTCCGCCGCCGCGAGCTGCTGCCCACGACCGACCCGGCGTTCGACTTCAACATGAGCCTGCTGGCCTTCGACCCGGGCGTCGGCCTCGACAAGGTCGAGATCCACGACGAGGAGCACGGGCTGTACATGACGGCCGGCGGCGGGACCTACCTGCTCGAGGAGCGCGAGCTCGAGGTGCGTGCCGGCGACTTCATCTACATGGCGCCCTACTGCCCGCAGTCCTTCGTCGCGGGCGACGAGCCCTCCGAGTACCTGCTCTACAAGGACGTGTGGCGGGACGGCTTCTGACGATGACGCCGCTCAACCCTTTGTCCAGGCCGCTGAACCCGTGGATTGCGCCGGTCGATACCGGATCCACAGAGAACGAAAAGGGCAAACCCGTCGTGAGGCGGGGACGCAAAGCAAGAGGTCTCCGCCGCGGAGATGGCTCGGCTGCCGGTCTGCTGACCACCACGTCACGCAACCATGCGCACGCCCGTCGCCATCTCCCGCTCCGCCCGCCTGCTCGGCGCCACCCTGGCGCTGGCGCTCATGGCCGCGCCGGCGTACGCCGCCGACGCGCCCTTCGCGCCGCGCTTCGCCCAGACCGCGCGCGGCGACGTCGCCGCCGTGGGCAACACGGTCATGACGTGCCCCGTCGGCGCCGCCAACTGCGCGGCCGCTCAGGGCGGCGCCGCGTACAGCAACAACGACTTCGCGATGGCCTACGTCGACGCCGACGCCGATCCCGCCACCACGGTCGACTCCTCGTCGGCCACCGTGACGCTCCCGGCGGGCGCCACCGTGCTGTGGGCCGGGCTCTACTGGAGCGGGCACTCGAACGCCGCCAACGCCAACAAGGCCAAGCTCAAGGTCCCCGGCGGCAGCTACCAGCAGGTCACCGCCGCCCCGGCCGACTTCCTCACCTCCTCGGCGCAGTCGATCCGCTATCGCGCCTTCGCGAACGTCACCACGCAGGTGGCGGCGGCCGGCGCGGGCACCTACTGGGTCGGCGACGTCCTGTCGACGACGGGCACCGACCGCTTCGCTGGCTGGGCGCTGTTCGTCGCCTACCGCGACAACGGGCAGCCGATCCGGCGCCTCAACGTCTACGACGGCCTGGGCACGGTCGACCCGACGCACAGCTTCCAGACCACGATCGCGCCCTTCCACACGCCGGCCACCGGCACGGTGACCACGAAGGCCGGGCTGCTGACCTTCGAGGGCGACGCCGGCATCGCGAGCGAGACCGCGACCTTCAACGGCCACGCGCTGACCGACGCGCTCAACCCGGTCGGCAACGTGATGAACTCGACCATCGAGGCGGGCGGCGCCAACTTCACGGCCAAGGTGCCCGACTACGCCAACCAGCTGGGGATGGACCTCGACGTCTACTCCAACCCGGGCGCGCTGGCCAACGACCAGAGCGCGGCCACGCTGGCCTTCAGCTCGACCAACGAGTACTTCATGCCCTCGGCCTTCTTCCTGGTCTCCGACGAGGGCCCGGCCACCAGCACCGGCGCCGGCCCGACGGTGGGCGCGCCCGCCGGCGGCGTCGCGCACGACGGCGAGGCGCTGAGCGCCGACCCGGGCACCTGGAACGGCACGGGCACGCTGACCTACGCCTACCAGTGGCAGCGCTGCGACGCCAACGGCGACAACTGCCAGAACATCCCGGGCGCCACCGCGAGCCACTACACGCCGGGCGCCGCCGACGTCGGCGGGACCGTCCGCGTGGTCGTCACCGCCACCAACGAGGCCGGCACCTCGACGCCCACCGCCTCGGCGCCGATCGCCATCAAGGCCTCCTCGGCGCCGGTCAGCGCCACGCCGCCGGTCCTCTCCGGCCCGGCCGCGCAGGGCCACCCGCTGACGGCCGATCCGGGGACCTGGAGCGCGCCGGGGCCGGCGACCTACACCTACCAGTGGCAGCGCTGCGACGCCAAGGGCGCCAACTGCGTCGACATCCCGGGCGCCACCGACGACACCTACACGCCGACCGCCGCCGACGTGGGCCACACCGTGCGCGCGGAGATCACGGCCACCAACGACGCGGGCGCCACCAGCGCGACCACGACCCCGAGCGCGCCCGTGCAGGCGGCCTCCGATCCCGACGACCTCGCCGGCGTCGCCGGCGGCCTGATCGACGAGACCAGCTGCCAGCAGCTCGTCGGCGGCGCCAAGTACCGCCGCGTCGCCCTCGCGGGCATCGGGACCGTCCGCGTGCGCGCCTACACGACGGGGCCCGCGCTGCGCTCCTCGCCGCTGCGCCTGACGACGGAGGTCACCGGCGGCAAGGCCAAGCGCGTCAGCTACCAGCTCGACGGGCGCCCGATCGGCGCGGCCAAGGACCCGCGCCACAGCGCGACGCTCACCCCCGCGCAGCTCGGCAAGGTCGGCACGCACACGCTGCGGACCGCCGTGCGCGGCCGCCGCGGCGCGGCGAAGACCGTCGCCCTCACGCTGCAGACCCAGCCCTGCCAGACCCTCTTCACCGCACAGCGCTGGCGCACGACGGCGGGCGCCGGGCTGCGCCTGCGCGTCGACTCGCGCACCGCGCTGACCCAGCTGTCCTTCAAGGTGCCCGCGGCGCTGCTGCCGGCGCAGAGCGCCAAGCGCCGCGTGGCGGGCTTCATCCGCCTCTACGTCGGCGGGCAGGCCAAGCCGCTGCGCTACAAGCTCTGGCTGCCCAAGAAGGGCGCCGCCCCGCGCCTGCTGGCCGCCGCCGGCAAGCCGGCCGTCAGCTTCCGCAAGGGCGCCCTGCGCGTCACGGGGCTGCCGCTGCGCACCGCGGTCGCCGAGGTCACGCTCTACCGCGTCACCAAGCTCGACCACCCCACCTCGCCGCGGGCCTACGGCGTGAGCGTGCGCATCTCGCGCGAGGGCGCCGCGGCGGCCGAGACGCTCGCGGCGAAGCCCAAGGCGCCGCGCTGAGCCGCTGTTGCCGGCTCGCGGCCTCGTCCGCTGGCGCATGCGGCGCTGCGCAGCGCCTAACAGCATCATCGAGGGGAAGGAGCTGGGGGGCGGTTCGCGGCGCGGGTCGTCGTCCTCAGGCGCGTGCGTCTTTCGGGTGCCATCGCGCGTGTTTCGCAACAGTCTTTGGAGACGCCCGAGGGGGTGGGCGCTCTTGCTGCACTATGGGGTGCTAAGAGCGCACCACCCCTCTGGCCGCTCGCCGAAGGTGTTGCGAAACGCGCTCGAAGTGCGCAGGGACTCCGCGCCGGGCACCGCCGACGCCCGCCGAGCGGCCAGCGCGCCGGCCACCGCCACCCTCCTTTCCCTCGATGCGGCAGTAAGCGCCGCGCAGCGCCCAAGACGCCGCGCGGACGAAGGCGACCGCTAGGCCGCCAGCCGCGACAGCGTCCCGGCCAGCACCTGCACCCCGCGCTCGAGATCCTCGGGCGCGGTGTACTCGTCGGGGTGGTGGCTGACGCCGCCGGCGCTGGGGACGAAGATCATGCCGACGGGCACGCGGCGGCCCATGATCATCGCGTCGTGGTAGGCGCCGCTGGTCATCAGGCGGACGGAGAGATCGAGCTCGCGGCAGGCCTCGTGCGCCGCGGCCACCACGCCCTCGTCGCAGGTCACCGGCACGTCCTCGACGATGGGGGTGACCTCCACCTCGAGGTCGCGCCGCGCCCCGATCGCGCGCGCGGCCGCGACGATGGCCTGCACCACCTGCTCGCGCGCGGCGAGGTCGCTGTCGCGCACGTCGACGTCGAGCTCGACCTCGCCGGGGACGACGTTGATCGCCCCGGGGCGCGCCCGCAGCACGCCCACCGTCCCGACCGTCGTCCCGCTGGGCGACTCGCGGGCGGCGCGCTCGAGGGCCACCATCGCCTCGGCCGCGCCGGCCAGCGCGTCGCGGCGCAGGCCCATCGGAGTGGCGCCCGCGTGGGTGGCAGCGCCGCGGAAGGTCAGGCGGAAGTCGTGCGGCGCGGCGATCGCGGTGACGACGCCGACCTGCTCGCCGTGGGTCTCGAGCACGATGCCCTGCTCGATGTGCAGCTCGACGAGCGCGTGCACGCCGGCGGGATCGACGCGCGCGTCGGCCAGCCGGTCGGGTTCGAAGCCGGCCTCGCTCAGCGCCTGGGCCATGCTCGTCCCGTCGCGATCGACGAGCCGGTCGAGGTCGGCGCGCTCGAGCTCGCCGGCGGCCGCGCGGCTGCCCACGCACCCGGTGCCGAAGCGCGGCTCCTCGCCGGCCCACGCGACGACGTCGATCGAGCGCCGCGGAGCCGCGCCGCGCTCGCGCAGCGCGCGCACCGCCTCGATGGCGCCGAGCACGCCGAGCACGCCGTCGTAGGCGCCGGCGTTGAGCGTCGTGTCGACGTGCGAGCCGGTGATGACGACCGGCGCGTCGGGCTCGCTGCCCTCCCAGCGGCCGAAGAGGTTCCCCACGGCGTCGAGCCGAGTCTCGAGGCCCGCGGCGCGCATGCGCTCGGCGACCCATTCGAGCGCGGTCGCGTAGGTCGGCGTGTAGACCTCGCGCGTGATCCCGCCGGCCTCGGGGTCGTCGTTGAACCGCGCCAGCTCGGCGATGGCGTCGTCCAGGGCGCTCACGGCGCACAAGCCTAGGCGGCGCGCCGCACCACGCGCCCGCAGGGCTCGCCGACGGTCCGCCCGTCGAGTGCGATCGTGCGCCCGCGCAGGATCGTGCGCACCACGCGGCCGCGCAGCGCGCGGCCCACGAACGGGCTCAGCCGGTGGCGATCGAGCAGCTCCTCGCGGGCGACCGTCCACGTCGCCGCCGGGTCGACGAGCGCCACGTCGGCGTCGGCGCCGACCTCGAGCGCGCCCTTGGCCGGCGCCAGGCCGAAGCGCCGCGCCGGCGCGGCGGCGAGCAGGTCGGCCAGCGCCGCCGGCGCGAGGCCGCGCTCCACCACGCCCTCGTCGTAGAGCAGCGCCAGCAGCGTCTGGGCGCCGGCGATCCCGCCCCACACGGCGAAGAAGTCGTCGCCCTCCTTGAGCGCCGCGGGCGCGGGCGAGTGGTCGGTGGCCACGAGGTCGACGTCGCCGGCGCGCAGCGCCGCCCACAGGCCCTCGCGCTCGTCGGCGCCGCGCAGCGGCGGCGCGCACTTGGCCACCGCGCCCAGGCGCTCGGCGTCGTCGGCGTCGAGGACCAGGTAGTGCGGGCACGTCTCGCACGTCACGTCGACCCCGCGCGCCCGCGCCTGGGCCACGAGCGCGACGCCGCGCCCGCTCGAGACGTGGACGACGTGCAGCGCGCAGCCCGTCTCGGCGGCGAACGCGATCGCGCGGGCGATGGCGTCGAGCTCGGCGAGCACCGGCCGCGAGGCCAGGTAGTCGCGCACGCCGACCCGTCCCTCGGCCACGGCCCGGCGCGCCAGCCGGCTCGTGAGCTCCTCGCTCTCGGCGTGCACGGCCACCGGCAGGCCCAGGCTGGCCGCGCGGGCCATCCCCTCCAGCAGCGTCAGGTCGTCGGCGGCCTCGAACTCCGGCACCCCGCTGGCCGACATGAAGGCCTTGAAGCCCACGACGCCACGGGCCGCGAGCTCGTCGAGGCGGTCGCGGTCGCCGGGGACGAGCCCGCCCCACAGCGCCACGTCCACGCGCGCGACCCCCGTCGCGGCCGCCACCTTGGCGTCGAAGGCGGCGCCGTCGATCGTGGGCGGCACCGCGTTGAGCGGCATGTCGATCGCGCAGGTCGTCCCGCCGGCCGCCAGCGCGGCCGTGCCGGTGGCGAACCCCTCCCAGTCGGCGCGCCCGGGCTCGTTGAGGTGGACGTGGGCGTCGACCACGCCGGGCAGGACGACCAGCCCGCGCGCGTCGAGCTCCTCGCGCGCCGGACCGCCGAGCTCGCGCCCGACGGCCACGATCCGCCCGTCGGCCACCGCGAGGTCGCGCTCGTCGCCGCGGATCAGCAGGTCGAGGTCGCTCACCGGGCCAGCCCGCGGACGAAGGCGTGGAGCACGTCGAGCGCCGCGGCCACGTCGGCCTCGTCGACGGACTCGTCGGGGTGGTGGCTGATGCCGCCGGCACAGCGCACGAAGAGCATCGCGACGCCGGTCAGCTCCGCGAGCGCCACCGCATCGTGCCCGGCGCCGCTGGCCAGCGTGACCACCGGCAGCCCGCGCCCGGCGACCGCGGCCGACAGCGCCGCGGTCAGCGCATCGTCGGCGGCGACCGCCGGCGCGCGCATGACCTCGCGCCACGCCACCTCGACGCCGCGCGCGGCGCCGATCCGCTGCGCTTCGGCGCGCAGCGCCGCCACCGCCGCCTCGCGCACCGCGTCGTCGGCATGGCGCACGTCGAGCGAGGCGACCGCCGCCCCGGGCACGACGTTCGCGGCCCCGGGCCGCGCCTCCAGCCGGCCCACGGTGGCCACCAGGCCCGGCTCGGCGCGCGCGGCCGCCTCGACCGCCAGCACCCACTCGGCCGCCGCGCAGGCAGCGTCGTGGCGCGCGTCCATCGGCACGGTCCCGGCGTGCCCGGCGCGCCCTGAGAACTCGAGCTCGGCCCGCGTGGCCCCGGCGATCGCGCTGACCACGCCGACCGGCACGTCGCGGCCCTCGAGCACCGGCCCCTGCTCGATGTGGACCTCGCAGTAGCCGAGCAGCCGCTCGCCACGCCGCGAGGCGCCGGCGACGTCCTCCGGCGCGCCGCCGAAGGCGCGCAGCGCGTCGCCCAGGCTCACGCCGTCGTCGTCGACGAGGTCCAGCAGCGCGGGCTCGAAGCTGCCCGCCACGGCGCGGCTGCCGAGGTAGGCGGTGCCGTAGCGCAGGCCCTCCTCGTCGCTGAAGCCCAGGACCTCGATCGCGAAGGGCAGCGCGGTCCCGTCCGCGCGCAGGCGCTCGACGCACGCGACGGCAGCGAGCACACCGAGCGGGCCGTCGAAGGCGCCGGCGTCGCGCACGGTGTCCAGGTGCGAGCCGAGCAGCAGCGTCCCCGCGCCTGGATCGCCGCCCTCGAGCCGGCCGACGAGGTTGCCGGCCGCGTCGGTGCGCACCTGCAGGCCCGCGGCGGCCATCCACCCGCCGACGAGGGCGTTGGCGCGCGCCATGGCCGGTGTCGCGAAGCGCCGCGTGAGGCGACCCTCCTCCTCGCTGACCGCCGCCAGCTCGCGACAGCGGCCCACGACCTCCGCGGCGGTCACGAGCCGACGGGCAGGGTGAAGCGGAAGGCGCTGCCCCCGCCCTCCGCGGCCTCGACCCAGATGCGCCCGCCGTGGGCCTCGACCACGCGCCGGCACACCGCCAGGCCGATCCCGGTGCCCTCGGTCTCGCCGTTGCCGCGGGCGAACATCCCGAAGATCCGGCTCGCCTGGTCGGGGTCGACGCCCACGCCGTTGTCGCGCACGGTCACGACCCACTCCTCGCTGTCGGCCTCGGCGAAGACCTCCACCCGCGGCGACTGCTCGCCGCGGAACTTCACCGCGTTGCCGACCAGGTTCTGCAGGAGGCGGCGCAACTGGCGCACGTCGCCGTCGACCTCCGGCAGCGGGCCGACGTCGAGCGTGGCGCCGGCCCCTTCCAGGGTCGGGCGCAGGTCGGAGGCGACGTCGCCCATGACGCGGTCCAGCGCGACGCGCTCGCGCTGCAGCTCGCCCGCCCGCGCGTAGCCGAGCACGCCGTCGATGAGCTCGCGCGCCCGCTCGGCGCTCGCGCGCAGCAGTCGCAGGACGTCGTCGGAGGGCGGCTCGCCGGCGCGGCGCTCCAGCAGCGTGACGAGGTGCGTGATGCCCGAGACCGGCTCGCGGAGGTCGTGGGCGACGACGTCGGCGAAGCTGCGCAGCTCGGCCTCCATCCGCCGCTGGTCGGTCACGTCGGTCAGGAAGACGACCAGGCCGTCGCCGAGCTTCGCCGTGCGCTGGATGAAGGTGCCGAGCATGTAGCCATCGCCGAACGGCGTGTCGTACGTGATCTCCTGCACCCAGGGCTCGCCGTCGTCACACACCCGGACGTAGGCGTCGAAGGCAGCGCTGCCGCGCATCTGCGGCAGGGCGTCCAGCAGGGTGTAGCGGTCGGGCATGCTCGCGACGAGGCGAAAGCTGCGCATGATCGAGGGGTTGCCGTAGCCGAAGTCGAAGTCGACGACCCGCCCGTCGTCGTCGCGGATCGCCCACAGCACGCCCACGGCCTCCGGAAAGCTCTCGAGCAGCGCGCGGAACCCCGCGGCGCCCTGCACGCCGAGCAGCGCGTCGAGTCGTGGATCCTCGCCCCAGGGCTCCGGTTCGCTCACTACGGCACGAGATCGTACGACCGTTCGGTGAGCAACTCGTAGCCGTCCTCGGTGACGAGCACCAGGTCCTCGACGCGCATGCCTCCGTGCTCGGGGTCGACCGTGCCCGGCTCGATGGCGACCACGTCGCCGGCGATGAGCGGCGCCCGGCCGCTGCGCCCGAGCGCGGGCGCCTCGTGGACCTCGAGCCCGACACCGTGGCCGAGCCCGAAGAAGAAGCCGTGCTGGAGCGTCTCGCCGGGCTTCTTGGTGCGCTGGGTGGGATGCCCGGCCGCCTCGAACACGTCGCAGGCCGCGCCGTAGACGTCGACGCCGAGCACGCCGGGCCGCGTTGCCGCGAGCGAGCGCTCGTGGGCCTCGAGGACGAGCCGGTGCAGGTCGGCCACCGCGTCGGAGATGTCGCCGCGCACCCACGTGCGCGTCATGTCGGCCCAGCAGCCCGAGGCCTCGTCCTGCGGCCACAGGTCCAGGCAGATCGGGGCGTGCGCGGGCAGCGGCCCGCTGCCGGCCTCGTGGCCGACGGCGTCGCCGGGGCGCATGGGCGCCACGATGATGTCGTCGGGCGCCGGCGCGCCCAGGCGCGCGCACACCTCGCGGACGCGCGCGCGCAACGCCTCGGAGGTCAGGACCTCGCCCTCGTGGCGCAGCCCCTCACCGTCGATCTCGGCCTCGCGCAGCACGCGCGCGCACTCCTCCACGCCGGCCACGGCGGCGTGCGCGGCGCGGCGGATGCCCGCGAGCTCCGCGTCGGTCTTGCGGCGCCGGCGCTCGGCGAAGAAGTCATCGTCGGTGGTCAGCTGGATGCCCTCGGCCCGCAGGCGATCGGCCACCGCGAGCGGGAAGTCCGGCGGCACCACGGCGGCGGCGATCCCCAGCCGCTGCGCGGCGCGCAGGAAGAGCTCGCGGTCGATCGCCGCGTACGACAGGCCCTCGGCGATGAGCTCGTCGCGGCCGAACTGCTCGCCGAGCAGGCGCTCGAGCTCCGGCGCCTGCTGGGCGATGCGGTCGACCTCGAGCACGTTGGTGAGGACGGCACGGCGGCCGTCGGTCTCGAGGTAGAGGAACGGGTCGCCGATCCCGAGCGGGACCTCGTGGCGCAGCTCGGGCGAGCGCAGCGTGTCGCCGCAGATGAGGACCGCGGGCATCAGGCGTCGCTCCCCATCAGCGAGCGCAGCACGTATTGCAGGATGCCGCCGTGGCGGAAGTAGTCCGCCTCCTTGGGCGTGTCGATGCGCACGCGCGCCTCGAACTCCGTGTCGCCCGCGCGCACCGAGACGGTGCGCGGCAGCTCGCCGGCGTTCAGCGGCTCGGCCAGGCCCGTGATCGAGAACTCCTCCTCGCCGGTGAGCCCCAGCGACTCGGCCGACTCTCCGTCCGGGTACTGCAGCGGCAGCACGCCCATCCCGACGAGGTTCGAGCGGTGGATGCGCTCGAAGGACTCGGCGATGACCGCCCTGACGCCGAGCAGGTTGGTGCCCTTGGCCGCCCAGTCGCGCGACGAGCCCGAGCCGTACTCCTGGCCGCCGAGGACGACCAGCGGCGTCCCCTCTTCGGCATACGCCATCGCCGCGTCGTAGATCGACATCTCCTCGCCGTCCTTCTTGGTCACCCCGCCCTCGGTCCCCGGCGCGAGCTGGTTGCGCAGGCGGATGTTGGCGAAGGTGCCGCGCATCATCACCTCGTGGTTGCCGCGGCGCGAGCCGTAGGAGTTGAAGTCGCGCTTCTCGACGCCGTGCTCCTTGAGGTACGCGCCGGCGGGCCCGTCCTCCTTGATCGAGCCGGCGGGCGAGATGTGGTCGGTGGTGACGCTGTCGCCGAGCTTGGCCAGCACGCGCGCGCCCTCCACGTCCTCGACCGGCGTCGGCTCGGGCGGCAGGCCCTCGAAGTAGGGGGGCTGGCGCACGTAGGTCGAGTCCTCGTCCCACGCGAAGCGGTCGCCGGTCGGCACCTCCAGGCCGTTCCAGCGCTCGTCGCCGTCGAAGACCTCGCCGTAGCTCTTGCGGAACATGTCCGACTGCACGGCCTCCTCGACGGTCTGCGCGATCTCCTTGGTCGTGGGCCAGATGTCCTTGAGGTAGACCTCGTTGCCGTCGGCGTCGACGCCCAGCGGATCGTCGACGAGGTCGATGTCCATCGTGCCGGCGATCGCGTAGGCGACCACGAGCGGCGGCGAGGCGAGGTAGTTCATCTTCACGTCGGGGTTGATGCGCCCCTCGAAGTTGCGGTTGCCGCTCAGGACCGAGCACACCGCGAGGTCGTGCTCGCCGACCGCGGCGCTGATCTCGTCGGGCAGCGGGCCGGAGTTGCCGATGCACGTCGTGCAGCCGTAGCCGACGAGGTTGAAGCCCAGCGCCTCGAGCGGCTCGGTCAGCCCGGCGCGGTCGAGGTACTCGGTCACCACCTTGGACCCCGGCGCCAGCGACGTCTTGACCCACGGCTGGCTCGTGAGCCCGCGGGCCACGGCGTTGCGGGCGAGCAGGCCGGACCCGAGCATGACCGACGGGTTGGACGTGTTGGTGCACGACGTGATGGCGGCGATGACGACGTGGCCGTGGTCGAGCTTGAACGTCTCACCGTCGAGCGTGACGTCGGCCGCGGTCTCGGAGTGCTCGGCGATCACGGTCCCCGCCGCCACCGCCGGCGCCGAGACCGGCTCGTGCGGGTCGGGCTCGTGGCCGGGCGCGCCGTTGGCCGGCGGATCGGAGGCCGGGAAGGTCTCGGCGATCGCCTCGTCGTGGCCGTGGGCGATCTCCTCCTCGACGTCCTGGCCGACGAGATCGGCCAGCGCGGTGCGGAAGGCATCCTTCGCGCCGTGCAGCGGCACGCGGTCCTGCGGGCGCTTGGGGCCCGCGAGCGAGGGCACGACCTCGCCGAGGTCGAGCTCGACGGTGTCCGAGAAGGTCGGCTCCTCGGCGTCCTCGTCGTGCCACAGGCCCTGCTCCTTGGCGTAGGCCTCGACGAGCTCGATGAGCTCCTTGGGGCGGCCCGAGAAGGCCAGGTAGCGCAGCGTCTCGCGGTCGATGGGGAAGATGGCGCAGGTCGAACCGAACTCCGGGCTCATGTTGCCGATCGTCGCGCGGTCGGCCAGCGGCAGGCGCGACACGCCGGGGCCGTAGAACTCGACGAACTTCCCGACGACGCCCTTCTTGCGCAGCAGCTCGGTGACGGTGAGGACGAGGTCGGTCGCGGTGGCGCCCTCGGGCAGCTCGCCGTGGAGCTTGAAGCCGAGGACCTGGGGGATGAGCATCGACATCGGCTGGCCCAGCATCGCCGCCTCGGCCTCGATGCCGCCCACGCCCCAGCCCAGTACGCCGAGGCCGTTGATCATCGTCGTGTGCGAGTCGGTCCCGACCAGCGTGTCGGGGTAGGCCATGCCGGTCTTGTCGTCGACGAAGACGACGCGCGCGAGGTACTCGAGGTTGACCTGATGCACGATCCCGGTGTCGGGCGGCACGACGGAGAAGTTGTCGAAGGCGTCCTGGCCCCAGCGCAGGAAGGCGTAGCGCTCCTGGTTGCGCTCGAACTCGCGCTCGGCGTTGCGCGTGAAGGCGTCGCGCGTGCCGAAGACGTCGACCTGCACGGAGTGGTCGATGACGAGCTCGGCGGGCACGAGCGGGTTGATCTTGCTCGCATCGCCGCCCAGGTCGGCCATCGCGTCGCGCATGGCGGCGAGGTCGACGACGGCCGGCACGCCGGTGAAGTCCTGCATGACCACGCGCGCGGGCGTGAAGGCGATCTCCTCGCTCGGCTCGGCCTTGGCGTCCCAGCGCGCGAGCTTCTCGATGTCGTCCGCCTGGACCGAGCCGTTGCCCTCGGTGCGCAGGAGGTTCTCGAGCAGCACCTTGAGGCTGAACGGCAGCCGGGCCACGTCGTACTTCGACTGCAGCGCGTCGAGGCGGAAGATCGTGTGCTCGACGTCGCCCACCTTCAGCGTGTCTCTGGCATCGAACGAGTTCGGGTTCTCGGGCATGGTCAGGGTCCTTTCAGGCGTCGTCGGGGAGCAGCACGAAGGGTTCCCCGCGAGGCGTTGTCAAGCTCCGGAAGTGTCGGTCGAAGGTCAGGATGCGGTTCGTGCGCAGCAGGCCGGCGAGCGCAACCAGCGACGCGTCCGTGAGTCCGAGCCAGGGATGCCGACGGGCGATCGCGACCGTCTCGGTCAGCGCGTCAGCCCACCAGCGCGCCCCGTATGCCCCGGCTTCGAGGTCATCCCACAGCGTCTGGCGTGCCCGGGCCCCGCCGCGGCGCTCGACGAGGTAGTCCATCTCGGCCACCGCCAGCGGGGTCGCCACGAGATCCTCGTCGGCCGTCGCGATCCAATCTGCGACCAGCCGGTGGTCGGGGTCGGCCGCGTCGTACAGCGCGACGACGACGTTGGTGTCGAGGACGACGGTCAATCCTCGCCGAAGCCCTCCATCATCTTGTCCCAATCGCGCCGGACGCTCAGGCCGTCGTTGCTGCGGAAGATGCCGACATGCGGCTTGGGCCGCCGTGGCTTCTGCATCGCGGCCGCCAAAGTACGGCGGATGAACTCGGCTTTGGTGAGGCCCTCGTCGGCGGCGCGGCGGGCGAGAGCCTCGTCCAGATCGGGATCCAGATAGAGGCTCGTCTTCTTCACCCTACGTAGGGTACCGCACCTCGTCGTCCGGTGGCGGGCGCCATCAGCAGGCGTGCCGTGGTCACGATGGCCAGGACGGTCATGATCACCGCGCTGGCCACGCACCAGGGGCAGATGGCGTCGATGCTGAAGAGCTCGCGGTAGGTCAGGTAGGCGCTGAAGCCGAAGCCCGCGAGCGAGAACAGGGCGCCGGCCATGAGCGCCTCCTCGCGGTCGATGAACAGCGTCGCGAGGATCGCCACGTAGCCGACGAGGCCGAGCACGGCGACCGGGACACCGGCGAGCTTGGACCACTCCGAGCTCTGCACCTTCTCGCAGTTGCCGCCCAGCCCGCAGACGGGCTTGATGCCCTCGTAGTGGATGTAGGTCAGGTACGCCGCGACGCACAGCCCGATGGCGGCCAGGACGATCGCGACGAGGCGCAGGCGCCGGTCCGTCGTCACGCCTGCCCCAGCACCCCGTCGATGGCCTGCTTGAAGGCGGACACGTCGGTGGGGCCGGCCTCGATCTGCTTGAGCGCGCCGCCGCGCTTGCCCACGAAGACGGTGGGCGTCGACTGCACGCCCAGCTGGTCGCCCAGCGCGTTGGCCTGCTTGATCGGCGTCAGCGACGCGGCGGACGCCGCGAAGGCGTCGGCCTTGGCCGAGTCGACTCCGGCGGCCTTGTCGATGCTGTGCAGGAAGCTCGGCGTCACGTAGCCCGAGTTCTCCTCGCCCTGGTTGAAGTAGAAGACGTCGACGAAGTTCCAGAGCTTGTTCTGCTCGGCGGCGGCGGCGGCGTGGCGGCCCGCCGCCACGGAGTCCTTGCCGAGGAAGGCGAGGTCGCGGAACTCCATGCGGACCTTGCCCGAGCGCACGTAGTCCTGCACGAGCTGGGGCAGCGTCTGCAGCGTGTACTCGCGGCAGAAGGGGCACTGCAGGTCGGCGAACTCGACGAGCCGCACCGGCGCGCTCGGGCTGCCGAGATGGATGCCGCTCTGCGGGATGCCGGCGAGCATCTCGGCCGACTCCTTCTGGCCCGGGATGGTGCCCGAGGACCCGGCGGCCTTCTGCGCGGCGCCGGGACGGCTCTTGGCTCCGTTGGAGCCGCCCGAGCTCACGAGGATCGCCACCACGACGAGGACCGCGGCACCGCCCAGGACGACGAGCAGCGTGCGCAGGCGCCGGCGGCGCAGCGCCGCGCCGGCCTCGGCCTGCTCGGCTTCGATGCGAGCGGCGCGCGCTGCGTCGCGGCGCTCCTGCTTGGTCGGCTTGGGATCGGTGCTCATGCTCTCTCTGGTTCTCGGCAGGGACGCGCGAGTCTTCAGCGCGCCACCCCATGGTGGCGTACCGCGCGTCAGGCCGGAGTCAGCCTGGGGCGCGCGGCCCCGGAGAGCAGGTCAGGGTGGGCCGCCGCCCTCTGGGGGGAAACGAGAGCGGCGGCCACCCCGGTCAGCGCAGAGAGGGGGGCGATCCTGCGCATGTCAGCGGCTGAAACGGCCGCCGAACCGAAATCTTGCGCATTAATCTTCAGGCGGCGCGACCGAAGCGCCGACTGCCGCGCGAGCGGCGGTCGACCTCGAACCAGACGCGGCAGCCCTTGCGTGCTGTCGACGCCCCATCGGGCGGCGAGCTTGGCCAGCAGCTTCAGGCCGTAGCCGTCCGTCTCGACGTGCTCGGGATCGAAGCCGGCGCCCGGGTCGGCGACCTCGATGCGAGCGAAGTCGTCGCCGAGGCGAGCGAAGAAGACGATGCGCTGATCGGAGCGCAGCGACGCGTGGCGGACCGCATTGCCGACGACCTCGGTGGCCAGCAGGGTCACCGTGTGCTCGATGTCCTCGTTGAGGCCGTGGGCGTGCAGGGCACGACGGGCCAGGCGAGCCGACTCCGGGCGGGGCTCGAGAGCCAGGAGCATCTCCCGGGTATCGGTGACGGTCGGCACTGTGAAGTCAAGGCTGCCCCGTGCGCGACGCACCTAACCCTTCGCCGGACCTCTGTGCGTCAGCGCACACACACCTTTATGGCCGCCATACTCGGGAGCGTGCGCCGCGGCGTCGCGATCGCCTCCTGCATCGCCTCCCTGATGGCCGCCGGCTGCGGCTCCGCCGAGATGCACCAGATTGCCGAGTGGCGGACGGGGCCGCCGTACATCCCGCCGCCGGAGCCTGGGCGCGCGGGGCCCGCAGGGCAGGCCGCGAGCACGTCCGGCGCGGCCTCGAGGGCAGCGTCTCAGAAGGCCGCCGAGGCGCGCTCGGGCAGCGGCCGCGGAGCCCCGACCGACGCCCAGGTCCGGCGCGAGCTCGAGCAGGCCTTCGGGTCGCGGGCGGGACGGGCGATCGACGCCGCCGGGCTGGGCTCCGGAGGCCTGGCCACCGTCCCGCCGGCCGCGCCGGCGCGCGTGGCGGCCATCATCAACGCCGCCAACTCCGTCGCGCGCAAGCCCTACGTCTACGGCGGCGGCCATGGGCGCCTGGCCGACGAGACGTTCGTCGACACCGCCTACGACTGCTCG
Source organism: uncultured Actinomycetes bacterium (assembly GCA_963816845.1). GTDB lineage: Bacteria > Actinomycetota > Thermoleophilia > Solirubrobacterales > Solirubrobacteraceae > JAOPZW01. The sequence continues at coordinate 111,412 of CAWFMR010000016.1, forward strand.
GGCTCGGTCTCCTTCGCGCTGGCGGCGGCCGGGCTCCTGGACAGCCCGATGGACTCCTCCGCGCTGGCGCACTTCGGGAGGGCCGGCCCCGGGCGCTGGGTGACGATCTACGCCAACGCCGGCCACGCGTTCATGACCGTGGCCGGGCTGCGCTTCGACACCTCGGGGCGCGACGCCGGCGGCTCGCGCTGGCAGGCGGACTCGCGGACGGTGGCGGGCTTCACCGTCCGCCACCCCGCCGGGCCTCTGAGAGCAGCAGCGACGCCCCGCCGCGCCGCGGGCGCCGAACGACAGACGCCCCGCCGCGCAGGGCGCGACGGGGCGTCGGGTACAGCGTCGGTGTGGCTGGTGGGCCTAGGCGGCCTCGCGCAGCGCGGCGAGGTCGTCCATGTCCTTCAGCCGGTTGAGGGCCGAGGACTCCAGGCGCTCTGCCTCGCGGGCGCCGATGCGCAGCTCGCGCTGCACCTGGGCGCGGGTGCGGGGCTCGCCGGTGGTGCCGAAGCGCAGCTCGATGACCTTGCGCTCGTTCTCGGGCAGGCGCAGGAGCGCCTCCGAGACGGTCTCCGAGACGATCGTCTCGTGCACTTCCTCCTCGGGCGGAGGGGCCTCGCCGGCCTGCAGGTCGCCGAGGGTCGCCGAGTCGTCGTCGTCGCCCAGGCGCATGTCGAGGCTCGAGGGGGTGCGGTCGACGGCCACGATGGCCTCGACCTCCTCCACGGGCATCTCGACCGCGGCCGCGATCTCGTGGGGCTCGGGCTCGCGCTCGAGCTTCACCGCGAGCTCATTGCGGGCGCGGCCGACCTTGCGCGCCTTGGTGGCGACGTGGGCGGGCAGCCTGATCGTGCGGCCGGTGTTGTCCAGGCCGCGCTGGATGGCCTGCCTGATCCACAGCGTCGCGTAGGTCGAGAAGCGGAAGCCCTTGCGCCAGTCGAACTTCTCGGCGGCGCGAATGAGGCCCAGCATCCCTTCCTGCACGAGGTCGTTGAGGGTCAGACCGTGGCCCTGATAGCGACGGGCGATCGAGACCACCAGTCGCAGATTGCAGTTGATGAGCCGCTCCTTGGCGACGAGGTCGCCACGCTCGATGCGCTGCGCGAGCTCGAGCTCCTCCGCAGGGCGCAGGAGACGGAACTCGTTTGCGCGCTGCAGGAGTTGATCGAGAGCGTCGGCGTGAACGAGCGCCTCGTCTCGGAGGGGGTTCTTCGTTTCGAGCAAGATCCTCCATCTGGGGTAAATCCGATTACTACAGTTGGTATTCTACCCTGAATTGGTTGCTCGCGCAACCTCCTGAGGGCCGCCCTCCCTAAACGCCACCGCGAGGGGAAAGATGCGGTGCCGTCTGCCATGAGCTACCCCGTCCGACCCTGGACGTCACGGGCGTGGACGGTTAGGCGATGTTAGGACCGCCACCTTTGGCGAACCTTTCGCCAGCCTGAGCGAACCTCAGCGTCTGGCAGGGGCAACGTTTCAGTCGGGGCGGCGCGCGTCGCGCGTACGCGCGATGAGGTCACGGTACCAGGCGCCGCTGCGCTTGAGCGTTCGTCGCTGGCGTCGCGTAGTCGACGTGCACGATCCCGAAGCGCTTGTCGTAGCCGCGGCTCCACTCGAAGTTGTCCATCAGCGACCACGCGAAGTACCGGCGGACATCCACGCCGTCCTCGATCGCGCGGGCCACGGCGTCGATGTGGCCTTCGAGATAGGCCACGCGGTCGGGATCCTCGACCAGGCCGTTGCCGGCCGGCGGGTCCTCGAAGGCCGCGCCGTTCTCGGTGACGGCGATCGGCACGCCGTAGTCGCGCTGGAGGCGCACGAGCAGCTCGTAGAGGCCGTCGGGCTCGACCTCCCACCCCATCGCCGTCAGCGGCGGCGGTCCCTCGACGAAGACGACGCCGAGCGGCTCCTCGCCCGCGTCCGCCCGCACGCGCGAGGGGAAGTAGTAGTTGACCCCGAGGAAGTCGATCGGCCGCGCGATGAGGTCGAGGTCGCCGTCGCGGATCGCGTCGATCGGGCCCACGCGGCGCTCGAAGTGCTCGAGCACGTCCTGCGGGTAGGCGCCGCGCAGCACCGGGTCCAGGAACCAGCGGTTGAGGTGGCCGTCGTACAGCCGCGCCGCCTCCTCCTCGCCGGGCGCCGCCGGGTACACGGGCGAGAGGTTGAGGGTGATCCCGACGCTGCCCGGGAGCGCCGGCAGGGCGAGCCCGTGCGAGAGCAGCAGGTGGTGGCTGACCGCCAGCGCCGTGGGCCAGTCGCGCACGCCGGGCGCGAAGCGGCCCTGGGCGTGGCCCGGGAAGGTCACCACCCACGGCTCGTTGTGGGTGATCCAGGTCCGCACCAGGTCGCCGAGCTCGCGCGCCATGTGCTGCGCGTACTCGGCGAAGCGCTCCGCGGTGTCGCGGTTGGCCCAGCCGCCCGCGTCCTGCAGCGCCTGCGGGAGGTCCCAGTGATAGAGCGTCGCCGCCGGCTCGATGCCGCGCTCGAGCAGCCCCTCGACGAGGCGGCGGTAGAAGCGCACGCCGGCCGGGTTGAGCGGCCCGGCGCCGTCGGGCTGCACGCGCGGCCACGAGATCGAGAAGCGGTAGGACTCGAGGCCCAGCGCCGCCATGAGGTCGAGGTCCTCGCGCCAGCGGTGGTAGTGGTCGCAGGCGACGTCGCCGGTGTCGCCGTTGGCGATGGCGCCCGGAACGCGGCAGAAGGTGTCCCAGATCGAGTCGGCGCGCCCGTCCTCGTGCGCGCCCCCTCGATCTGGTAGGCGGCCGTGGCGGCACCGAAGCGGAATCCGGGCGGGAAGCTGGGCACGAGGCGGGGAAACTACCGGCGGCCCGGCCGCCGCCGGCTCTGGGTGGGTGGGAGCGAGTTCCCTGCCCGGAGCCGACGGCGGCCATTGGGCCGTGCGAGGGGCGGGTCTCCCCTCAACTTCGCGGACGCGACTGCCTCACCTCATGGCGAGCGTCGTGTCGGGGTCGAAGAAGTGCAGGTGCTCGGTGTTCACGTGCAGGCGCAGGCGGTCGCCCGCCGCGACCGGCACGTCGGGCGGCAGGCGCGCGGTGAAGCGAGCGCGCGCGAGGTCGGCAGCCGGGTCTCCGCCAACCTCGCGCGCGAGTTCGAGCTGGTCCTCCGTCAGGACCGCCGGAGCGTCCACGGTGGCGTGGACCAGCAGATCGGAACCGAGCGACTCGACGAGCTCCACGGTCGCCTCGAGGACCTGGTCGTCGTCACGCCCGGGGGGTGCGTGGGACAGGGCCTCGGGACGGATGCCCACCACGACGGGCGCGTCGCCGCGGGCGAGCACCGCGTCGGGGACCGCGCCGGGCAGGTGCATGCGCTGGGAACCCAGGACCAGGTAGAGCTCCCCGTCGCTGCGCTCGAGGTGCCCCCGCGCGAAGTTCATCTCCGGCGAGCCGATGAAGCCGGCGACGAAGAGGTCCGTCGGGCGGTCGTAGAGCACCTGCGGGCGGTCGCACTGCACGAGGTGCCCGTCGCGCATGACCGCGACGCGGTCGCCCATCGTCATGGCCTCGACCTGGTCGTGGGTGACGTAGACGGTCGTGGTGCCGAGCTCCTGGCGCAGCCGCGAGAGATAGCCGCGCATCTCGACGCGCAGCTTGGCGTCGAGGTTCGACAGCGGCTCGTCCATCAGGAAGGCCTGCGGGCTCGCGCACGATCGCCCGCCCCACGGCCACCCGCTGGCGCTGGCCGCCGGAGAGGTTCTTCGGGCGCTTGCCGACGAGGTCCGAGAGGCCGAGGCGCTGCGCCGCCGCGGTGACGCGCTCGGCGATCGACGGGCGCGGCATGCGCTGCATGCGCAGCGCGAAGCCCAGGTTGCCCGAGACGTCCATGTGCGGGTAGAGCGCGTAGCTCTGGAAGACCATGGCGATGTCGCGGTCCTTGGGCGCGACGTCGTTGACCACCCGCGTCCCGATGCGGATCGTGCCCGCGGTGGCGTCCTCGAGCCCGGCGAGCATCCGCAGCGCCGTCGACTTGCCCGAGCCCGACGGGCCGACGAGCACCATCAGCTCGCCGTCGCGCACGTCGAGGTCGAGGTCGCTGACCGCCTCGGTGCCGTCGGGAAAGACCTTGGTGACGCCTTCGAAGGCGAGTGCAGCCATCAGCTTCCTCCTGCCGCGCGGACGCGGGCGATGAAGTCGCGGTACCACAGCGCGCTGCGCTTGGGCACGCGGACCTGCGTGTCGAAGTCGACGTGGACGATGCCGAAGCGCTTGTCGTAGCCCTGTTCCCACTCGAAGTTGTCGAGCAGGGACCAGACGCAGTAGCGGCGCACGTCGACGCCGTCGGCAACGGCGCGGGCCACCGCGGCGAGGTGACCCTGGAGGTAGGCGGTGCGCTCGGGGTCGTCGACGTGGCCGTTGGTGGCCGGAGGGTCGTCGAAGCGCGCGCCGTTCTCGGTGATGTAGATGGGGAGCGGGCCGTAGTCGCGGCGCAGGCGCGTGAGCACCTGGTGCAGGCCGTCGGGGTGGACCTCCCAGCCCATCGCCGTGGTCGGCGGCAGCGGCTGCGCCTGGCGGGCCTGAAGCGGGAGGTCGCCAGGGGCCGCGGCGATGCGCTGCGGGTTGTAGTAGTTGACGCCGAGGAAGTCGATCGGCGCGTGGATCAGCTGCAAGGTCGCCGTCGCGCACCGACTCCGGCGGGCCGTAGAGGCCCTCGTAGACCCCGACCATGTCCGCCGGGTAGGAGCCGCTGAGCACCGGGTCGAGGAACCAGCGGTTCAGATGGCCGTCCATCCGCCGGGCGGCGTCGCGGTCGGCATCGCTCGGCCCGGCGGGGTGGAACGGGTACTGGTTGAGCGCGATGCCGATCTGGGCCAGGTCGCCCAGCTGCGCGCGCAGCGCCCGCAGGGCCAGCCCGTGGGAGAGCAGCAGATGGTGCGACGCCCGCAGCGCGGTGGGCCAGTGGCGGATCCCCGGCGCCTTGGTCCCGTAGGCGTGACCGAGGAAGGCCACGACCCACGGCTCGTTGTGGGTGATCCACTGCGACACGGCATCGCCCAGCGCGTCGGCGACCAGGGCGGCGTAGTCGGCGAAGCGCTCAGCGGTGTCGCGCTCACCCCAGCCGCCGCGATCCTGCAGCGCCTGGGGCAGATCCCAGTGGTAGAGCGTCGCGATCGGCTCGATCCCGCGCTCGAGCAGCCCCTCGCACAGCCGCCGGTAGAACTCCAGCCCGGCCGGGTTGGCCGGCCCGCGGCCGGTGCGGCTGCACCCGCGGCCAGGCGATCGAGAAGCGATAGCTCTCCAGCCCCAGCTCGGCCATCAGATCCAGATCGGCCTCCCAGCGGCGGTAGTGATCGCACGCCGGCTCGCCCGTGTCGCCGTTGGCCACCGCGCCGGGAGTGGCGCAGAAGCGATCCCAGATCGACTCCCCGCGCCCGTCCACGTCGACCGCCCCCTCGATCTGGAACGACGCCGTCGCCGCCCCCAAGCGCACCGTGGGCGGGAAGGCGGTCGCGTCGGGCTCGCCGCCGAGGTCGAGCACCTGCGGGTCGATCGTCGTCATCCCTTGACCGCCCCCGCGGTGATGCCGCGCACCAGCCAGCGCTGCGCGGCGAAGAAGGCCACCACGACGGGGATCGTCGAGATCACGCCGGCGGCCATGAGCTGCCCGTAGTACTGGCTGTAGTTGCCGATGAAGAGGCGGATGCCGAGCGGCAGGGTCTCCGCGTTGTGCTCGGTGAGCGAGGCGACGAAGAGCAGCTCGTCCCACGCGAAGAGGAAGGCGTAGACGAAGGTCGCCACCAGCCCCGGCGCGGCGCTGGGCAGGATGATGCGCACGAAGGCCGAGAAGCGCGTGCAGCCGTCGACCTGCGCGGCCTCCTCCAGGTCCCGCGGGATGGCCAGGAAGAACGAGCGCATGAAGTAGATCGCGACCGGCGTGAAGAACGCCGTGTAGACCAGGATCATCCCCGTGCGGGTGTCGAAGAGGGTGATCCCGACGTGTGCGCTTGAGCCACAGGAAGCCGATGAAGACCGGCAGCAGGAACATCGAGCCGGGGATCAGCTGGGTGCCGATGACGGCCAGGCCGAAGGGCTTGGCCCCGCGGAAGCGGAAGCGGGCCAGGGCGTAGCCGGCGGTGCTGGCGAAGGCGGTGGCCAGCAGCGCGGCGGCCGTGCAGATGATCGCGCTGTTGATGAGGTAGCGCTCGAAGTCGATCGTCTTCCACATCTGCCTGAAGGCGGCGAAGGTCGGGTGCAGCAGGTCGTAGCTGCCGCGCGCGAGCTGGCCGTCGTCCTGCAGCGAGGAGGCCACCAGCCAGAAGACCGGGGCCAGCATCAGGGCCACCACCAGCCACGTGACCACGTCGAGGCCGCGGTCGATCAGCCGCTTGCGCGCGCGGGGCGAGAGCGTGATGGCGGTCATGTCACCTCCAGGTCGCGCCGGAAGGCGCGGTACCAGACCGCCACCCACACGAGCATCGCGAGCATCAGCATCGTCGAGGCCGCCGCCCCGAGCCCGTAGAGGCTGTTGGAGAACGACTGGCGGACGATGAAGGTCATCATCAGGTCGGCGTCGGGCCCCGGGTTGGAGCCGAACATCACGGTCGGGATGGCGTACTGGTAGGCCGCGTAGATGACGCCGAAGAGCAGCTGCACGCCGATCAGCGGCCGCAGCAGCGGCAGCGTGATGAAGCGAAAGCGCCGCCACGGGCCGGCGCCGTCGATGGCCGCCGCCTCGTGCAGCTCCTGCGGCTGCGCGGACAGCCCGGCCAGGAAGATCAGGATCGCGAGCGGCATCCCGCGCCAGATGCTCGGGATGACGATCGCCCACATCGTGTTGGGCCCCAGCAGCCAGATCGGCCGGTGGCCGAGCACGTGCGTGTAGTCGACGAGGACCTTGTTGATGATCCCGACGTCGCTCTGCCACATGAAGCTCCACAGGACCGCGACGACGTAGCTCGGCACGATCCACGGCACCAGCATCAGCGTCCGCGCCACCCGCTGCCCGCGCATCTTGCGGTTGAGCAGCAGCGCGACGGCGAGCCCGAGGATCAGCGTCCCGCTGACGGTCCAGAACGTGTACTGGACGGTGTTGACGACCGCGCCCCAGAAGCCCGAGTGCAGCGGGTTGTCGGTGTCCAGCAGGATCGAGCGGTAGTTCTCGAGGCCGTTCCACGGCGCGCCGAAGAGCTCGTGGAACGTGAAGATGTTGAACTTCTTGAAGGAGAGGACCACGCCGCCGATGGCCGGCAGGACGTGGATGAGCACCATCACGACCAGCGCCGGCGCGATGAGCGCGTAGGGCAGCCGGTTGGGCCGCCCGCGCCGCCGAGGGCTCGGCGGGCGCGCCGGCCGGCTCGACGTCGTGACGTCGGCCTGGACCTCGGGGTGGAGGGTGGGAGTGCTCATGTCAGGGGTCGCTCCCAGGGGACGCGGGCCATGGCCCGCGTCCCCCTGACGGGAGGAGGTGTGGATGTTCGCCTAGCCGCCCTGGGCGAGGAGGGCGTCGGCTTCCTTGGCCGCCGCATCGAGCTGCGACTGCACCTCGCCCTGGCTGAAGGGCTTCTTGCCCTGCCCCGCAGCGGAATCGAGGATGTTGCCGAAGCGGCCCTTGTAGGCGTTCTCGATCTGCCCCCACTGCGCGATCGGCGCGTAGGTGCGGCCTTCCTTGATGGCCGAGAAGAACGCCTTGTGGTTCTCGTCGGAGTTGCCGACCTGCTCCTGCGGCGCCAGACGCGCCGGGAAGAAGCTCAGCAGGTCCGCGTAGTTCTTCTGCACGGCGTCGCTGGACAGGTACTTGATGAGCGCCCAGGCCTCGTTCTGGTTCTTGGAGGCCTTGAACATCATCAGGTTCGAGCCGCCGACGAAGGTGAACGCCTTGCCGACCGGGCCGGTCGGCATCGCGGCCACGCCGACGTTCTCACGCGCCGCCGGGACCCAGTTCTTGTCGTCGGTGCGCGAGATCGTCGACAGCACCCACGGGCCGCCGATCCACACGGCCAGCCGGCCGCCCTTGAACTGGTTCTCGACCTGCGTGCCGTCACGCTCGAGCATGCTCTTGTCGAACAGGCCCTTCGTGACCAGGTTGGCGACGAAGTCGACGCCCTGCGCGGCCTGCGTGCTGTTGATGGTCGACTTGCTGGCGTCGGCGTTGAGCTCGGCGCCGCCGTTGTCCCACACGAAGGGCATCACGTGGTGGACGAGGTCGAACGCCTTCTTGCCCGGCATGCCGAACGGCGAGATCGGCTTGCCGCCGATGGTCGGCACCTTGTCCTTGATCGTCTGCAGCGTCTGCTGGAACGCGTTGACGTCGGTGAAGGCCGTGGCGGGGTCGATGCCCGCCTTCTTGAGGACGTCCTTGCGGTAGTAGATGGCCCGCGCCTCGGTGAACCACGGCACGGCGAAGGTGCCGTCGGTGCCCTGCAGCTGGGTCGTCTGCCAGACGCCCGGCGCGTAGGCGTCCTTGCCGCCGATGTCGGCGACGCGGTTGTTGAGGTTCTGGAAGCCGCCCAGCGCGGCGAAGAACGGCACCTGCGTGGTGCCCGCCTGCGTCACGTCCGGGCCCTGGCCCGAGACGGCGGCGTTCTTGATGCGGTCGAGCTGGACGTCCCAGCCGACCACCTCGACGTTGACCTTGACTCCGGTCTGGTCCTCGAACGGCTTGACCGTCTTCTCCATGTCGGCCTGCGGCTGCGGGCCGTTGGGCATGATCCAGAAGTTGACGGTCGTGCCCTTCTTGAGGGCGTTGGCGTTGGCGGCCGGCGTACTGGCGGCCTTGTCCTTGCTGTCACTGCTGCTGCCGCCACAGGCCGAGACGACCAAGGCGACTACAACCGCGACCAGCCATGAAGCTGTCGCGAGCTTCCTGCGCATGCTGTTCTCCTCCTGCGCGAAAACGATTTTGGTGATGGTCGCTCCCGTCGTGGGTCCCGGTGCCGTCCGCCACCCCCTTGCTAGGCCCCTGAGGGCGGTGCTGTGGTTGACCCGCGGACGACGAGCTCGACGGGCAGGGTGACGGCGTCGGGCTCGTCGCCCTTGCCGCCGATCAGCGCGATGAGCGCGCGTCCGGCCTCGGCCCCCAGGCCGGCCTTGTCCTGGCGCAGCGTGGTGAGCGGCGGATGGACGTGGCCGGCGAGCTGGATGTCGTCGAAGCCGACGACCGACACGTCGTGCGGCACGCTGCGCCCGGCCTCGGCCACGGCGCGGACCGCGCCGAGGGCCATGAGGTCGGAGGCCGCGACGACCGCGGTCGGGGGCTCGGGCAGCGCGAGCAGGCCCGCCATCGCGCGGTGCCCGCTGTCGACGTAGAAGTCTCCGTAGGCGACGTACTCGTCGCGGTAGGCGAGGCCGAGGGCCTGCACCTCGGTGCGGTAGGCGCGCAGGCGCTCGGCGCCCGGCGCGGTGTCGAGCAGGCCGGTGATGGTGGCGATCCGCCGGTGCCCGAGCTCGTGCAGATGCCGCATGGCCAGGGCGATTCCCGACTTGTTGTCGGAGATGACGAACTCGGTCGCGGGACCGACGAGCTCGACGTCGACGCCCACGCACGGCAGCTCGGAGCGCACCAGGCGGCGGACCTCGGGCTCCTCGGGATCGACGTCCATGAGCACGACGCCGGCGACGTTGTGGTGGCGCGCGCGCTTGAGGTAGGAGTGGTCGCCGTAGCCGTTGCCCGGGCGCTCGCTGGCGAAGAGCAGCAGGTCGTAGCCGCCGGCGCCGATGGCGTCCTTGAGCCCGACGAGCACCTCGTAGAAGAAGGGGTTGCTGAACGGATCGGGGTGGCCCTCGCCGGTCTCGAGGAAGACGCCGATCAGATGCGAGCGCTGCGTGACGAGGCTGCGGGCCGCGGCGGCGGGGGTGTAGTCGAGCTCCTGCGCGAGGCGGACGATCCGCTCGCGGGTGTCAGGGTTGACGTCCGAGTAGCCGTTCAGCGCCCGGGAGACGGTGCCGATCGACACGCCGCTGAGGCGGGCCAGCTGTCGGATTGTCACTCTCTGATCAGTCATCGAAAACGTTTTTGGAACTGCTGCGCGCAGTCTAAACACACCGACGGGGGTGTTGTCAAGGCCCCGACCGCATTGCCGCGTCGTCGGGTGCCGCCGGAGCCTGCGCCGTGACCCGATGTCCGCCCTACTCTCTGCTCGTGACCAGCAACGCGGTTGGCGTGGTGGCGGCGACGACGCTCGCCTCGGGCGTGGAGTTCGTGGAGGCGCTGACCATCGTGCTCGCGATGGGCACGACCCGCGGCTGGCGCTCGACGTTGATCGGCGTCGGCAGCGCCCTGGCGGCGCTCGCCGTCATCACCGCGCTGGCCGGGTACGCGCTGCGATCGTGGCTGCCCGAGGCCCTGCTGCAGCTCGTCGTCGGCTCGCTGCTGCTGATCTTCGGGCTGCAGTGGCTGCGCAAGGCGATCCTGCGCGCCGCCGGCCTGAAGGCGCTGCACGACGAGGAGGACACGTTTCGCTCGGAGGTCGAGGCCGCGCGGGCCGCCGGCGAGGAGCGCCGCCTCGGGCTCGACTGGTTCGCCTTCGTGGTCAGCTTCAAGGGGGTCTTCCTCGAGGGCCTCGAGATCGTCTTCATCGTCATCACCTTCGGGCTCAACGCCGACTCGATCGCCCTCGCGACGCTCGGCGCGGCGATCGGCGGCATCATCGTCCTCGCCGCCGGCGTGGCGCTGCACAAGCCGCTCGCGCGCGTGCCCGAGAACACGATCAAGTTCGTCGTCGGGCTGCTGCTCAGCACCTTCGGCACCTTCTGGGCCGTCGAGGGCCTGGGCTGGTTCGCGCCCGACGACGCCAGCCTGAGCTGGCCCGGCGGCGACCTGGCCCTGCTGGCGCTGCTCGCCGCCTGGGGCGCGCTGGCGTGGGCGACGGTCAGGCTGCTGGCGCCGCGGGGCGCGCGGGAGGTCGCGTAGTGCGCTTCGTGAAGGGCTTCGCGCGCTTCTGGTGGGACTTCATCGTCGGCGACGACTGGCGCATCGCGGCCGGCGTGGTCGCGGTCCTCGCCGCCGGCGCGGTGCTCGTGGCCAAGACCGCCGTGCCCGATTGGCTGGTGGCGGTGCTCGCCGCGACCGGCATCGTGCTCGTGGCCATCGGCAGCATCGCCGCGTCGGCCCTGCAGGCGCGGCGGCGCTGAGCCGCCACAATGCCGGCATGACCCGCGACGAGGACCTCAACGTCGTCGGCGGCGAGCTGCTGGCCTGCTCGCGCGATCCGGTGACCGGCTTCTACCGCGACGGCTGCTGCGCGACCGGGCTCCGAGGACGTCGGCAGCCACACGGTGTGCGCGGTCGTGACGGCCGAGTTCCTCGAGTTCAGCGCCATCGCCGGCAACGATCTCTCGACGCCGCGCCCGGAATGGGGCTTCCCCGGGCTGTCGCCCGGCGACCGCTGGTGCGTGTGCGCGGCGCGCTGGCTCGAGGCGCACGCCGCCGGCTGCGCGCCGTCGGTGGTGCTCGGCGCGACGCACGCGCGGGCGCTCGAGGTGGTGGCGATCGACGATCTCCTCGCCCACGCGGCGCACGTCGACGTCGTCGAGTAGGGCGGCGACGACCCTCGATCAGGCCGTCGCCGGGCCGGCCCCGTTGCGCAGCAGGTTGCCGCGCCCGGTCGGCCACGGCAGGCAGTTCGTGCCCGAGCCGGGCACGCGGTAGACGTCGAGGCCGTGGTCGAAGCTCGAGAGGACGATCTCCAGGCGCCCGTCGCCGTCGAGGTCGGCGATCGACGGCGCCGCCGGGACGCCGATGCCGTTGCCGTCGTTGCCCTGGTGGCGCAGGCGGATGTCGAAGAGCTTCTTGCCCGCGGCGGAGAGCACGACGAGGCGGCCCGAGTTCGGCGCGAGCGCATAGGTCCCGAAGACGAGCTCGGGCGTGCCGTCGCGGTTGAGGTCGGCCGCGACGACCTCCGAGGCGAAGGTCTTCGCCCTCCCGTGGGCGTAGTCGTAGCGCCACAGGCGCCTGTCCGGTCGGGCCGACCGCGTAGACGGCGCCGTCAGGGACCGAGGCGACGATCTCCGGCCGCCGATCGCCGGAGATGTCGACGACGGTCGGGGCCGGGATGCCGCTCGGCGGGTAGTAGTCGCTCGGGCCCCGCACCGCCGGTTTGCGGCTCAGGGGCAGGGTGGTGAAGCCACGGTGGCGGCGGGCCGAGCGCGCGCCGCCGTTCTGCGCGCCGTCGAGGACCATGAACGCGTAGTTCTGGGTCTCGTAGGGCTCCTTCATCTCCGTGTTCGGCAGCCCGATGACCTCGTTGTGCCCGTCGGCGTCGAGGTCGGCCACCGATGGCGGCGAGGCGGTCCACTGCAGCCAGCGCGTCTTGCGCACGTCGGGCCACGGCCCGACGTGGCGGTGGTACTGGTTGGCCTCGACGGTCGGGCTCAGCCAGCGGATGAACTGCCCCCACCCCAGCCGCGCGCCCAGGTGGTCGTTCTGGCGGTTGGTGAACCACGGCGACGCCAGCACCGAGGTCCCGTCGTGGTTGAAGACGTTGATCTGGTGGTTGTCGAAGGTGACGACGATCTCGAGCTGCGGGTCGTCGTCGAGGTTGCCGATGCCGACGTTCTCGCCGTAGGCGCCGTAGCCGTGGTTGCCCACCCCGTTGAAGTCGGCGTCGTTGCCGGGCCCGGGGAGCGCGTTGTAGCGCGGCCACGCCGTCGCCGGCGCGCCCGCGGGTCGGTAGAGCCCGCCGGCGGCGTCGAAGACGAAGACCTGCGACCCGGTGTCCGACGTGTTGGTCGTCGTGACGACGACCTCGACCTTGCCGTCGCCGTCGAGGTCGGCGGCCGCCATGCCGCGCGCCTCGGGACACTGCCCGCCGCTGCACGTCGACGCCGGCCATCCGGGCTTGAGCTGGAGCTGGCCGCCGACCAGGTCGTAGGCCGCCACGGTCCCCTCGTTGCCGCCCACGACGATCTCGGGCACCTTGTCGCCGTCGAGGTCGGCGACGACGCCCGGGGCGTAGACGCGCCCCTTGGTCGCCGTGCCCTTGCCGAGCAGGTGGCCGTTGGCGTCGAAGACGAAGGTCGAGTAGTCGGGCGCGACGATCTCGAGCTTGCCGTCGCCGTTGAGGTCGACGAGCCCGGGCGAGGAGAACCACCCGGTCTCCCCGGTGGCGATGTGGCGCACGAAGCGCGGCGCCGACACCTTGGCCTTGTGCTTGGTCCGCACGCAGCCCTGGGCCGCGGCGCCGGCCGACGGCGTCCCGCTCGAGCTGCCGGCCACGGTCAGCGAGGCCAGGGCGACGAGCGCCACGACCACGACCCGGCGCGACCGGTGCGAGCCCCGTCGCATGGCCGGGACCCTAGCGCCGCGGCTCCGACCCCGGCGGGCCGGGGCCGCGGCTGCTCGCGGTCAGGCGGGAGTGGCGGCGACGGGCGCGGCCTCGGACGCGGCGTCGGCGGGCATGAGGATCCACGCGACGACGTAGGCGATGGGCGTGAAGGTGAGGATGCCCACGATGGCGATGATGCGCCCGACGAGCGGGTTGAGGTCGTAGCGGCGGGTGTACGCGGCGACGACGCCGGCCAGTATGCGGCCCTCGCGAGGCCGCGACAGCCCCTTCTCGGCGAACCATGCACGCGCTCCGGCGAGCGAGGCGTCGTGGGCGTTGGCCTGGTGATCTGCGGTGGCGGTCATTGCGGTGGTCTCTCGGTTTCTCCCGGGGCGACCCGGGGTTCGATTGCGTGCGACCACCATCGCCTCTGCACGCCTCGCCGCCCAGCGGGACAACCGCCGGCCCGCCGGGAGCTAGCCGGTGCGCGTCCCCTAAGGGTCATCCCGGGGGCGGGCCTCCGGACGCTTGGGCTGAAAGAGCTCGATCGGGTTGCCCGACGGGTCCTCGAGCAGGATCTGGTCGCCGCCCACGCCGACGACGATGTCGTTGCGGAAGCTCGCGCCGGCGGCGCGCAGCTCGTCGACCGTTCGCTCGAGGTCATCGACCTCCAGCATGAAGCGGTTCCAGCCGCCGGGTTCGGGCGCCGTGCCGTCGGGCATCGACTGCCCGCCGCCGCCCGGGCCGCCCGGCGCGCTCACGGCGAGCCGCAGCTCGTCCTTGTTGAGCATCGCGAAGGTCGGGGCCGGGTGCATGACCTCCGTGAAGCCGAGCCGGTCGCGGTAGAAGGCGATCGCGGCGTCGACGTCGTCGACGATGTAGCGGACGCTGATGCTGGCCATCTGCGTCTTCCTCCTCATGTGTAGAGCTCGCGTTCCTGCTCGTCGATCTGCACGACCATCCCGTCGGGCGCGCGCACGTAGAGCGAGCGGCCCCACGCCTGGTCGACGATCGTGCCCTCGGGCGGGAAGCCGGACCGGTGCAGCCGCGCCTCGACCTCTTCGAGGGGCTCGTCGCTGACCAGGTTCAGCTGGATGCCGGTGCGCCCGGCGCCGTCGTCGGCCACCGCGGCGTCGTGCAGCCCGAGCTCGCCGGCCGAGGCGCTCATCTCGACCCAGTGGCCGGTCCGCGCGCGGTCGTCCAGCACGAGCCCGAGCGCCTCGTAGAAGCGGACGGCCTCCGGTACGTCGGGGACGAAGTGGATCGGGCGCAGCCTCATGCCGCCTCCTCCGCGTCGAAGCGGTCGAGCTGCGCGACGAGGGCGACCTCGACGAGCCGCGAGAGCGACATCGACCGATCGATCGCAGCGTGCTTGGCCCGGCGGATGAGCGCCGGCGGCAGGTAGACGTTGAACTGCTGCTTGGCCTCGTCCGCCTGACCCGTGGGCATTGCTCGGATGCTAGCAAGCTAGTGGCGACGACGACGGGTCCCCAAGCGCCGCGCTATCGGTGGGCCGACGCCAGCTCGCGCGCGAGGTTGTCGAGGACGTTGCCCCAGCCGTCCTCGTGCGAGCGCACGGCCTCCTCGTCCCACAGGCCGCTGTGGGTGAAGCGGACGGTGGTGACGCCGTCGGTCTCCTCGAAGTCGAGCTCGATCAGCGTCCGCGTGCGTGTCGCCGTCCCAGATCCAGGTGAAGGCGAGGCGGGTCGGCGGGTCGATCTCGGTGTAGCGGCCGCCGCCGCCGTACTCGGCGTCCTTGTCGGGGTCGCGCATGACCACGCGCACGGCGCCGCCGACGCGCAGGTCGACCTCGGCCTCGGTCGTCTCCCAGTCGTGCTCGGCGTGCCACCAGCGGCGCATCACCTCCTCGCTGGTCCACGCGTCGAAGACCGCCTGGGCGGGCGCCTGGAAGGTGCGCTCGATGCGCAGCGTCGTGTCGTCGGTCACTCCTCGGGCTCCCGTCGGCGTCGCAGGCGCAGCATCAGCCAGGCGCGCGCGAGCAGCAAGCCGGCGCCGGCGCCGGCCAGCGACGGCAGGACCTCCTCGACCGGCACGCCGCCCACGTGAGCGATCACGCGGCTCGCGCGCGCCCGTGGCGCGCGGCGATCTGCTCGGCCGCCTCGCGGACGGTCGGCTCGTCGTACTCGTCGTGGCGGTTCCACCACTGGTAGGGCGGCGTCTGCGGGTAGCCCTCGGGCGAGTCCTCCCACTCCTCCTGGCGGCCGAGCGCGGTGAGGTCGAGGTAGCTCCAGGTGCTGCCCATGCGCCTCGTCGCCGCGGCTGTTGATGAAGTAGGTGCGGAAGATCCGGTCGTCGTCGTCGCGGAAGAAGGCGTTGGTGCCGTGCCACTCGTCGACGCCGAAGTCGGCGTCGAAGTCGTCGGTGATCGTGTACCACGGGATGCTCCCAGCCCATCCGCGCCTTCCAGCGCTCGATGTCCGCCTGCGGCGCGCGCGAGACGAAGGCGAGCGTGGTGTCGCGCGCGTTCAGGTGGGCGAGGTGGGCGACCTGGTCGGCCATGAACGAGCAGCCGGGGCAGCCGCTCTCGGGCCAGCCGGCCACGCCGGGCTCGAAGAAGAAGCGGTAGACGATCAGCTGGCGGCGCCCCTCGAACAGGTCGAGCAGGCTCGCCGGGCCGTCCGGGCCCTCGAAGCGGTAGTCCTTCTCGACGGCCATCCTCGGCATCCGGCGGCGCTCGGCGGCCAGCGCGTCGCGGGCGCGGGTCAGCTCCTTCTCCTTGACCAGCAGCTCCTCGCGGGCGGCCTCCCACTCCTGCGGCGAGACGATCGGCGGCATGTTCATCGCGATGCTTCCTCCTTCAGGTACTCGTCGACGACATCGAACAGGCGCCCCCAGAGGGCGCGCTGGCGATCCATCCAGTCGGCCGCCTCGCTGAGCACGTCGGGCTCGAGCGAGAGCCGGTGCGTCCGGCCCTCGACCACGCGCGTCACGACGCCGGTCTCCTCCAGCACCTTCAGGTGCTTGGAGATCGCGGGCTTGGACACGCCGAAGCCGCCGGTGGCCTCGCCGACGGTCGCCGGGCCGGCGGCGAGGCGCTCGACGATGCCGCGGCGGATCGGGTGCGAGAGCGCCTTGAACGGATCGTTAACCATTTGGTTAACCGTATCACGCACGCCCAGCCGCTCTTCGGTGATCTCTTGCGCGTCCACGATCTTCCCTTCCTCGGGTCTGTCAGCTAGGGGCGGTCATCGGGGTACGCGCGGTCGACCGGTCAGGTCGCCGGCCCGCGCGCGGGCGGCCTGGCGGACCAGGTGGTCGCGCTCGGCGACGTTCGTGGCCCGGCGGGCGGCCTCGGCGTACGCCGTGGCGGCGGCGGGGAGGTCGCCGCCGAGCTCGTGCAGGTGGCCGCGGACGGCGTGCCACCGGTGCCGCTCGCCGATCACGTCGCGCAGCCGGTCGGTCTCGCGCAGCCCGGCGGCGGCGCCGAGGACGTGGCCGACCGCGACCGCGCGCCCGAGCACCGCGGCGGGGTCCTGGCGCACCGGGTCGTCGGTGAGGGCGACGAGGTCGTCGTACCAGGCGAGGATCTGCGGCCAGTCGGTCTCCTCGGCGCTTGCCGCGTCGTCGTGCAGGGCGGCGATGGCGGCCTCGACCTGGTAGCGGCCGGGGCGCTGCACGGCCAGCGCCGACTGCAGGACGCGCACGCCCTCGGCGATCTCGCGGGTGTCCCACAGGCCGCGGTCCTGCCGGTCGAGCGTGACGATCCGACCCTCGGAGTCGAGTCGCGCCGGGAGGCGGGCGTGGTTGAGGAGCATCAGCGCGAGCAGCCCGCGCGCCTCCGGCTCCTCGGTGGCGAGGGTGAGCTGGCGGGCGAGCCGGATCGCCTCGCCGGCCAGGTCCACCCGGCCCGCGTGGCCGGCCGTGTAGACGAGGTAGAGCACGCGCAGCACGACGGCGAGGTCGCCGGGCTGGTCCAGGCGGCGCCCCTGCAGGGCGCGCTTGGCCCGGCTGATCCGCTGCGCCATCGTCGCCTCCGGCACGTAGAAGGCGTCGGCGATCTCCCGGGTGGTGAGGCCGCCGACGGCGCGCAGGGTCAGCGCCACCTGGGAGGCGGGCGCGAGGTCGGGGTGGCAGCAGCAGAAGAGCAGGAAGAGGGTGTCGTCGCCCTCCTCGGTGGCGGCGGGCCGCGGCTCGGCGTACGTCGCCTCCTCGCGGCGGTGACGGGCGGCCTCGCTGCGGCGGGCGTCGACGAGCCGCCGGGTCGCGACCGTGGCCAGCCACGCGCGCGGGTCGCGCGGCGGGTGCTCGGGCCACACCCGCAGCGCCTCCAGCAGCGCCTCCTGCAGCGCGTCCTCGGCGGCGTCGAAGTCCTCGCCCCGCCGGACCAGGCCCGCGAGCACCCGCGGGACGAGGGCGCGCAGCGCGCCCTCGTCCAGCCGTCGCGTCGGCTCGTCGATCACGCCGGGTCAGTCGTCCGAGGGCGCCTCGGACATGACCTCCCGGACGTCGATCCACTCGTACAGCGGCTCCCCGCCCGGGCCGGGCTCGGAGGAGACGTAGGCCGCGATCTCGACCGCGCGCTCGTGCGACTCGACGTCGATCATGTACCAGCCCGCCACGAGATCGCTGGTCTCGGGCAGCGGGCCGTCGGTGGTGACCGGCGCGGCGTCCGGGCCGCCGTAGCGCACCCAGGTGCGCGCCGGCGTGAGCGCCTGCGCGTCGACGTACTCGCCGTTCTCCTCGAGCAGCTCGCTGACGTGCCTGAGGAAGGCCATGTGCGCCTCCACGTCCTCGGGGGCCCACTGGTCCATCGGGGGCACGGGATGGTGCGGCTCCGGGCCGCCGCGGTAGTGCTTGAGGAGCAGGTACTTCGGCATGGTGGTCTCCTGGTGTCGTGGGCCGCGCCTGTCGCGGCCCTTCACCTGGTGAGCGGAGCCGGTCAGAGCTTCTCGACATGGAATCACTCATCTAGCTCCGAGACCGCGCGCCGTCGAGGTTCAGCCGAGCTGCTCGGCCAGCCCGATGATGATGCCCTCGGGGCCGCGCACGAAGCAGAGCCGGTAGCTGTCCTCGTACTGCGCGATCTCGCCGACGAGCTCGGCGCCGTGGGTGCGCAGGCGGGCGACGACGTCGTCGATGTCGTCGACGGCGAACATGATGCGGCGGATGCCCAGCGTGTTCGCCGGCGCGTTCTCCGGCTCGGCTCTGACCGCCGGCGGCGTGTGGAACTTCGTCAGCTCGACCCGGCCGTGGCCGTCCGGGGTCCGCATCATGGCGATGTCGGCACGGACGTCGTCGAGCCCGACGATGCTGTCCACCCACGGCCCCTCGACCGGCGTCTCGCCCTCCAGCTCCATCCCGAGCTCGACGAAGAACGCCTTGGCAGCCTCGAGGTCGTCGACGACGATGAGCACGTTGTCCATCCGCTGAAGCGTCATATCCCCGCAGCATAGGATCGCCACAGACAGGACGCTCCTCAGCCACTGCGGGCCACCTGCGCATCCTCGGCCTGTGCACCCTTGAGCAGCGATGACCGACGCGAAAGAGCTCTGAGCGCGCCACTCCACAGCGCTCCTCCGCTCGTCGGCAATCTCGCTGCACACGGGCCCGAAAACGACAGAAGCCCCGCGTTTGCGGGGCTTCTTTGGGTGGCGGGAGCGACGGGCGTGGGGCACGCGTTGGGCTCAAGAGATCAGGCTTTGATTCGCGGGGACGTCGAACTCATCTGGTCCCGTGGAACCGGCGACCTTCGGGTTATGAGCCGCTCGGAGCCGCGGCGGCGCGGATCAGTTTGGGCGGTCGCTCATCGCTTCGGCACCAGGATCTGCGCGAGAGCTCCGCTCTGGAAGCGTTCCTCTTCGACGACGTCCAGCTTCAGGTGCTCGCCCAGCCTGGCGAATGGGCTGTGCC
>CAWFMR010000017.1:0-16494 GCA_963816845.1 uncultured Actinomycetes bacterium
ACGTCGTAGGAGGCGTCGGGCTCGTCGATGCGCTCGAGGTCGAGGCGGCGGACGGCGACGTTGCCCAGGCCCAGCTCGGCCGCGCGCGCGGCGGCGATCGCGGTCATCTCCTCGGCGACGTCCGTGAGGACGACCTCACCGCCGGCCCCGACGCGCTCGGCCGCCGCGAGCCCCAGCCCCCCGGGGCCGCAGGCGAGCTCGAGCACGCGGTCGCCGGCGCCCACCCGCGCCAGCTCCAGCATCCGCTCCGCGTTCCGCGCTCCGCGCGCATCGGCGTAGTCGGCGTGCTGGCCCCAGCCCCCCGCCACGGAGGCCCACATGGCGGCGAGCCGCGCACGGAGCGCATCCCGCTCGTCCGACTGCTCCACCATCATCGTCTCGCTGCTCATCGCGACCCCCCAAGAAGAGATTCACTACTCGTTGCATGTATTGAAGTTACGGCTAGAGTAGCGAAATGCCCGAAGGTGTCAAGGCCACGCGCCGCTACGACTCCACGCGCCGCCGCGAGCAGGCGGCGGCGACGCGCCTGGAGATCCTCGAGGCGGCCCAGCGCCTCTTCGAGCGCGACGGCTATGTCGCGACGACGATGGCCGCTGTCGCGGCCGAGGCGGGCGTCGCGCTGAAGACCGTCTACCTGGGGTTCGAGACCAAGGCGGGGCTGCTGCGCGCGCTGTGGCATCTGCGCCTGCGCGGCGACGAGGCCGACGTCCCGATCGCCGAACGCCAGTGGTACCGCGACGTCATCGCCGAGCCCGACCCCGAGCGCCAGCTGCGGCTCGGCGCGCACAACGCGCGCCTGGTCAAGGAGCGCGCCGCGAAGCTCATGCGCGTCATGCGCGACGCGGCGGGCACCGACGCCGACAGCGCCGCGCTGTGGCGCCGCATCCAGGACGACTTCCTCGCCAACCAGCGTGCCGTCGTCGACACCATCGAGGCCAAGGGAGCCCTCGCTCCCGGGCTCGACGCCGCGCGCGCCGCCGACATCCTCTGGACCCTGAACCACCCTGACGTCTGGCACCTCCTGGTCGGCGAGCGCGGCTGGACGCCGGAGGAGTGGGAGCAGTGGTTCGCCGACACGGCCTGCGCCCAGCTGCTCGGGCGCTGAGGCGCCTCAGGCGGCGAGGACCGGCAGCAGCGCCTGCAGCTTGACCTCGGTCTCGGCCAGCTCGGCCGTCGGGTCGGAGTCGCGCACCACGCCGACGCCCGCGTAGCAGCGCGCCACCGGGCCCGTGAGCAGCGCGCAGCGCAGGGCGACGCAGAACTCGCCGTCCTCGTTGGCGTCCGTCCACCCCACCGGGCCCGCGTACCAGCCGCGATCCAGGCCCTCGAGCGCGGGGATGAGCGGCGCGGCGGCGGCGAAGGGCTCGCCGCCGACCGCGGGCGTCGGGTGCAGCATCCCGGCCAGCTCGACCGCGCTCACCGGCCGGGCGAGCTGCGCGCGGATCGGCGTCGCCAGGTGCTGGATGTTGGCCATCCGCGCGACGACGGGCTCCTCGGCCGCCGTCACCCACACGCTCACCGGGCGCAGCGCGCGCACGATGCGCCGCGTCACGATGGCCTGCTCCTCGCGATCCTTGTCGGAGTGCAGCAGCTGCTCGCCCAGGTGGTCGTCGACGGCCGGGTCGGCGCTGCGCCGCGTCGAGCCCGCCAGCGCCAGCGTCCCGGCCCGCAGGCCGTCGCGGCGCACGAGCAGCTCGGGGCTGGCGGCGACGAACGCGCTCTCCCCGCGCCCCGCGCAGAAGGTGAAGCACGACGGGAAGGCCTCGCGCAGCACGCCGAGCACCGCCGCCGGGTCGTGCGCGCGCGGAGCGTGGACCTGCACTTCGCGCGCGAGGACGACCTTGTCCAGCGCTCCCGCGCGGATGCGCTCGACGGCTCGCGCCACCGCGGACTCGTAGTGCTCGGGCGGCATCGCGCTGACCACGCGATAGCGCCCGGTCGGGGCGGGGTCGAGCAGCGGCAGCGGCGCGCTGCGCAGCGACGCGGCGCGCTCGAGCAGCCGGGCGCAGAGCGCGTCGGGATCGTCGTCGGGAGCGGCGATGGCGGCCAGCGTCAGCGTCACCCGCTCGCCGCGGCGCGCCAGCGCCACCTCGGGCACGTGCAGCGAGGCGGGCTCGAAGCCCGCCCAGTGCGGCGTCGAGCCGCCGTCGGGCGCGAAGGCGAAGCCTCCGACGGCCACCGCGCCGCCGTCCTCCCCCGGCGCGTCGGCCACCAGCCCGCGCCAGCGCGCGGCGACGCGCCCGAAGCGCCCGGCGCCGCGGTCGTCGAGCGCGGCCGCGCGACCGACCGTGGCCAGCGCGAAACGATCGCGATCGGGGTGCTCGAAGCAGAACCAGTCCTCGCCCGGGCGCCGCGAGGCGACCGCCACCGCGGTGGGGTCCACGGTGGGCGCGAGCGCCACCGTGATGGCCACCAGGCACTCGCCCGAGCGACGGGCACGGCGCACGCCCTCGACGGCGCGGGCGCGGAGGAGCTCGCGGTCGCCGTCGCCGAGCAGCGGCCGGCCCGCGGCCTGCAGGAGCGCGGTGGGCATGCCCGGCAGTCTAGGTGGGCGGTCGGGCGGGCGATCCCGCGACCGCGCGGCGCTACGATGGCCAGAGAGCCATGGTCCTCCTGGGCATCGTGCTGATGGGCGCCGGCGCAGGTCTCCTGATCGCCGAGGCCCACTTGCCCACGCTACGGCGCCCTCGGCCTGGCCGGCGTCGTCGCCCTCGCGGGCGGCGCGGCGCTGGCGGTGGACGGCGCGGGCGGCGGGACGGCGCTGATCGTCGCGGTGGTCATCCTCGTCGCCCTGGCCGCGCTGGCGCTGCTGATCCTCATCGCGCGCGCCACGCTCACCGCCGGACGCTCGCGGGTCGAAGACCGGCGTCGAGGGCCTCGTCGGCCACGTCGGCGTCATCCGCAGCGCACCGGCTCCAGCTCGGCCAGGTCTTCGTCGACGGCGCCCTGTGGCGCGCCAGGCCGTGCATGGAGGACGAGCTCTCGGTCGGCGACCAGGTCGTGGTCGAGCGGGTCAACGGCCTCGTGCTCTCGGTGCGCCTCGCCGAGGAATGGGAGGTCGACCCATGACCGCGGTCCTCGTCGCGGTGGTCATCATCCTCGTGCTGGCGATCGCCGCCGCCGGTGCCTCGGTCCGGATCCTGCGCGAGTACGAGCGCGCGGTCGTCTTCCGCCTGGGGCGGCTCGTCGGGGCGAAGGGCCCGGGCATCGTGCTGCTCGTCCCCCTCATCGACCGCATGGTGCGCGTCGACCTGCGCACGGTGACCTTCGAGGTCCCGCCGCAGGAGGTGATCACGCGCGACAACGTGCCGGCCAAGGTCAACGCGGTCGCCTACTTCCGCGTGGTCGACCCGGTCAAGTCGGTCGTCGAGGTCGAGCGCATCCGCGAACGCCACGTCGCAGATCGCCCAGACCACGTTGCGCTCCGTGCTCGGCAAGGCCGACCTCGACACGCTGCTGGCCGAGCGCGAGCAGCTCAACGAGAACCTGCAGCAGATCATCGACGAGCAGACCGAGCCGTGGGGCGTCAAGGTGACCACGGTCGAGATCAAGGACGTCGGCATCCCGCAGGGCATGCAGCGCGCCATGGCCCGTCAGGCCGAGGCCGAGCGCGAGCGCCGCGCCAAGGTCATCAACGCCGAGGGCGAGTTCCAGGCCTCCGAGCGCCTCTTCGACGCCGCCGAGGTGATGAGCGGCAACCCCGCCGCCCTGCAGCTGCGCTACCTGCAGACCCTGCTCGAGATCGGGACCAACCAGAACTCGACCATCGTCCTGCCGGTGCCCATCGACCTGATCAAGCCGCTCATGCAGTCCTTCGAGGACGGCAACGCGCGCCGCGATCGCGCTCGCGAGCGCGATCGCCTGCGTGCCGCCCAGGGCGCGCCCGAGCTGCCCGACCCCGGCGACGACCGGCAGCTCGACGACCCGGACCATGCCCGCGACCTGCCGCGAGGAGATGACGACGACCCGATCGGGTAGGCGGGAGCCATGAAGCTCTTCGTCCTCGTCACCCGCCTGCTGCTCGGCGGGCTGTTCTTCGGCCACGGCGCCCAGAAGGTCTTTGGCTGGTTCGGCGGCTTCGGCCCCGACGGCACCGGCGGCTGGCTGGAGTCGCTCGGGGTCAAGCCCGGGCGCCAGCACGCCATGGCCGCGGGCGCGTCCGAGATGGCCGGGGGCGCGCTCCTCGCCCTGGGGCTCGCGACGCCGGCGGCGGGCGCCGCGATCACCGGCGTGATGACGACGGCCATCCGCACCGTCCACCAGCCCAACGGCCCGTGGGTGACCGACAACGGCTGGGAGTACCCGGCCGTGATCATCGCCACCGTGCTGACGGTCGTCGAGCTCGGCCCGGGCCCCGTGTCGCTCGACGCCGCGCTGGGCACACGAGCGCAGCGGCAACGGATGGGCGCTGGCCGCGCTCGTCGCCGGCGTCGGCGGCTCGACGCTGCTGCTGCGCGACTGGGAGCGCCCCGCTCCAGCGCCCGAGGGCGGCGGCGAGGGCTAGCGCCGCTCGAAGGCCAGCCGCACGCCGAGCCCGACCAGCACGGCGCCGGTGAGGCGCTGGGCCCGCGCGAGCCACGGGCCCTCGACGAAGGCGCGCCGCGCGCGGGCCACGAGGTAGGCGAGCGCCGAGTACCAGACGAGATCGAAGCCGACGATCATGGTCACCATGAGCAGCGCCGAGGGCAGCACGGGCGCGCCGGCGGGCACGAACTGCGGGAAGAGGGCGACGAAGAAGACCGCGAGCTTGGGGTTGGCCAGGCTCGTGACGAGGCCGTCGCGCAGCGGGGCGCCGCGGCGCGGGCGCCGGCCGCGCCCCGTGCTCACGATGGCCGCGCAGCGACTGCAGCCCCAGGACCACGAGCACGACGGCACCGACGAGCTTGACCGCGGTGAAGGCCTCGGCCGACGCCGCCACCACGGCGGCGACCCCCATCGCGGCGAAGCAGCCCCAGGCCAGCACGCCGACGGAGTTGCCGACCGTCGTCGCCAGCGCCCGGCGCTGGCCGCCCGTCGCGGCGCTGCGCACGACGAGCGCGGTCGCCGCCCCGGGCGTGACCGTCAGCAGCGCGGCGACCGGCGCGAAGGCGACGAGAGCCCGCAGCACCTCGGACTAGGTTTCGCCGCGGCCGCGGGAGATCGCGATCTCGCCCGTGCGCATCATCTCGATGAGGCCGAACGGGCGCGCCATGCGCTCGAACGCCTCGATCTTGTCCGTCGTGCCGGTGACCTCGACGATGACCGAGCGCTTGGTCACGTCGACCACGCGCCCGCGGAAGATCTCGCACACCTGCATGACCTCGGCGCGCTGGCTGCCGTCGGCGGCGATCTTGAACAGGGCGAGCTCGCGCGTGACGGTGTCGCCGGGCTCGAGGTCGCGGATCTTCAGGACGTTGACCAGCTTGTGCAGCTGCTTGGTCACCTGGTCGATCGGGTGCAGCGCGCCGTCGACGGTGAGGGTGATCCGCGAGAGGTGCTCGTTGTCGGTCGGCCCGACCGTGAGGGTGTCGATGTTGAACCCGCGCCGCGCGAAGAGCCCGGCGATGCGGGTCAGGACGCCCGGGCGGTTCTCGACGAGGATCGTGAGGACGTGCTTGCGCCCCGTGCGCATGCCGCCGGCCGCTTCGAGCTCCTCGAGGCTCAGCACCTCGTGCTTGGTCCCTGGCTCGCCCATGGCTCAGCCCTTCATGTCCCGCGCGGCGGCGCCGGGCGAGATCATCGGGTAGACGTTCTCCTCCTCGGTGACCGCGACGTCGACGACGACCGGTCCGGGGGTGTCGAGCGCCTCGCGCATCTGCTCGACGAGGGTCGACTTGTCCGCGCAGCGCATGCCGGTGCAGCCGAAGCCCTCGGCGACCTTGACGAAGTCCGGCCAGCGCCCGCGGGCGACGTGCGAGTAGCGCCGGTCCCAGAACAGCTCCTGCCACTGGCGGACCATGCCCAGATAGCCGTTGTTCATGATGAAGACCTTGACGTCGATCTCCTCCTCGGCGCAGGTGGCCAGCTCCTGGATGTTCATCTGGAACGAGCCGTCGCCGGAGATGCACGCCACGACCTGATCGGGGCAGCCGACCTTCGCGCCCATGGCGGCCGGCAGGCCGAAGCCCATGGTCCCCAGGCCGCCGGAGTTGATCCACTGGCGCGGGCGCTTGAACGGGAAGTACTGCGCCGCCCACATCTGGTGCTGGCCGATGTCGCTGGTCAGGATGCAGTCGCCGCCGGTGGCCTCCAGCAGCGCCTCGATCATGTACTGCGGCTTGATCTCGGCCGTCGAGGACTCCTCGTAATGCAGCGGATGGCGCTCCTGCCAGCCGCGGATGCGCTGCCACCACTCGTCCAGACGCGCGCCGTCGGTTTCCAGGGCGCGGTACTCGGCGGCCAGCTTGGCCAGGATGTTCTTCGCGTCGCCCACGATCGGGATGTGGGCGGGCACGTTCTTGGAGATCTCGGCCGGGTCGATGTCGATGTGGATGAACTTGGCCCGCGGCGCGAACTCGCTGAGCTTGCCGGTGACGCGATCGTCGAAGCGCGCCCCGATCGCGCAGATGAGGTCGGCCTCGTCCATCGCGTAGTTGGCGGTGCGGGTCCCGTGCATGCCGGGCATGCCCAGCCACTGCTCGTGGGGCGCCGGGAAGGCGCCCAGGCCCATGAGCGTGCAGGTGATCGGGAACCTGTCGGCCGTCGCGAGCTCGACGAGCTCGGCCGACGCGTTGGCGTTGACCACCCCGCCGCCGGCGTAGAGGACGGGACGGCGCGAGGCCGCCAGCGCCTTGGCCGCCTGGCGGATCTGCTTGGCGTTGCCCTCGGTGGTGGGCTGATAGCCGGGCAGGCGCAGGTCGGTGACCGGCTCGTAGGGGATGTCCGCCCGCGAGAGGTCGGTCGGGATGTCGACCACGATCGGCCCCGGGCGGCCCGTGCGCGCGAGGTAGAACGCCTCGTGCAGCGCGCGCGGGATCTCCATCGGGTGCTGGATCATGAACGAGTGCTTGACGGCCGGCATGGTGATGCCGAGCACGTCGGCCTCCTGGAAGCCGTCGGTCCCCAGCAGGTCGGTGCGGACCTGGCCGGTGATGAACACGGTGGGGACCGAGTCCATCATCGCGTCCTGGATCGGCGTGACGACGTTGGTCGCCCCCGGGCCGCTGGTGGCCAGGCAGACGCCGACCTTGCCGGTCGCCTTCGCGTAGCCCTCGGCGGCGTGGCCGCCGCCGGCCTCGTGGCGCACGAGGACGTGGCGGATCCCGGCGTCGAAGAGCGCGTCGTAGGTGGGGATGTTCGCGCCGCCCGGAAGGCCGAATACGACGTCGACACCCTCCGCCTTCAGACACTCCATCAGGGCATCGACCGCCCGCATGCGCATTCACCCCTCTCGGTGCATTGGAGATGTGCAGCGAGCCGCCCACGGCGGCTCGCGGGGTCCGAGTGTACCGTCAGTGCGCGACCGGCTCGGCCGGGGCGACCGGCGGGCCGGGGAACTCGAGCTCGGTCCCGCAGCGGGTGCACAGGGCGTCGTGCAGGGGCACGATCCTGCCGCACGTGGGGCAGCGGCGGTGAGGCTCGTCGTACTCGTTGCGATACAGCACGGCGGCCACGAGCCCGATGAAGGGCGGGATGGCCGAGAGCAGGAACCAGAGCAGGAACGAGCTGCCCTTGATCTTCCCGATCACTCCGCCGGCCAGCCCGAAGAAGAAGGCGATGACGAGGAAGGGCACGGGCGCGCTCTAGAACAGCGTTCGCACCGCCCAGATGACGGCGATGACCGCGACGACGACGACCAGGAAGTAGGCAACGCCGGCGACGATCCCGATGATCACCTTGAAGAGGATCCACGCCGCGAAGGCGAGGACGATGGCGGCGAGGATGCGCGCGCCGAACGACGGGCCGGTCTTCTCGTTCTCCATACCCCCTAGGGTACTCCCGCGCGAGGGCGTGGTTGCGGCCTTCAGTCGTAGGTGCGGCGCAGGTGCTCGAAGCGGTTGCGGCCGGTCGCGCGGCCGTTGAGCTGCAGGCGGGCGAGCCGGTAGCGGCGGACCTTCGGGGCATTGGGATCGCGCTGCGCGACGGTGTCGCGGCGCTCCACGAGCAGGACGCGTGCGGCGGAGACGGCGGAGGGGGCGCTCATGTCCTTCATCGTGGCGGTAAGGAGGCCGTTCGGACACAGCCCGCAGGTCGAAAATGGCTGCTCACGGCATGGCCCGGGTGTCGAGGCGCCGCGCGGCGGCCGCGCCGGCCTCCAGCGCGGGGCGCATCGCGGGCGCCAGCCGGCGGCGCACGCGCCAGCGCGCGCCGCTGAAGGCGAGGTTGGCCACGGTGGCGAAGCCCTCCTCGTCGCAGCGCAGCGCCAGCAGCAGGTGGGCGATGCGATCGCCGCTGGGCAGCGTGGGATCCTTGACGCCCACGCAGTAGCAGACCACGCGTCCGAATCGGCCCCCACCGCCCCGCACGAGCAGGGCGCCGGCGGGCCCGACGAGCCACACGCCCAGGCGCCCGCGCTCGGGCACGAGCCCCGTCTGCGCGTGCATCGCGCGCGCCTCGTGGCCGACGAGGTCGCCGAGCAGGCCGACCGAGCGCGCCTCGGCGTCAGCCGGTGCGCGGCTGGCCTTGGGGCGCACGACGTTGGCCCCGCGCTGGGCGTAGAGCTCGGGGATGACCCAGGCGTGGGCGAAGCTCGCCAGGCTCATCGGGAGCGCCAGCGGCTGCACGAGGAACAGCGCGATGCCGGCCGCGATGAACGGCACCACGTGGGCCACCGTGATGGCCGTCCACATCAGGTTGGTGCGGTCCAGGCGCCGCGCATCGGCGCGCGGGCGCCAGTGGACGGCAGCCAGCTCGGGAAGCGGCTCGGCGGCCACCGGGCCGGGCTATCCGCCGGAGATCGGCAGGCGCATGATCACGAGCTCGGCGCCCACCGGCAGCTCGCGGACCTGCTCGGCCTGGCCCTCGCCGGTCGAGACCATGGCGAAGTAGCCGCGGTCGAGCTCCTCGCGGAAGGCCGCCACAGCGGCCTCCACCGCCCCCGGATCGTCGGCCGTCCACTGCGCCAGCGTGGTGTGGCCGGTCTGGTCCATGCGAATGAGACGTGACATGTGCCCCTCCTCGGCTTCGGTGGACCCATGGTACGCCCGTCGCGCAAGCGCCGGTCGCGCTTGGCGCGGCTCAGCGCCTGCGCTTGGGCGCCTTGACGGTCAGCGCGAACGACGACGTGGCGTGCTGCGCCGCCCCGCGCCTGAGGACCGCGCTGATCGAGAGCGTGAGCCGCCCCTTGCTGCGCAGCAGCCGCGCCGCCTTGGGGGTCAGGCGGATGGCGACCTTCGCGGTGGCGCCCGCCCGCAGCTGGATCTGCGCCGTGCCCGCGATCGTGGGCCGGCCGCGCAGCTTCGCGGACGCCCCTCCCGGCCGGGCCGTCGCGCTGAGCCAGCAGGCGGGCCCGCCCGCGGGGCACGCGACGGTGCGTCCGGTGTCGACGATCGCGGTGGCGCCGCGCATCGACACCGCGGGCGGGCCGGCAACGCCGAACGCGTCGGGGGCGGGCCGGCTCACGGGCAATGTCGTCGTGGGCGGCGGGCCGGAGCGCGGGGTTCGCTCGGCAGGTCGGGGAGGCCGATGATCGCCGTGAGGTCGGAGGCGACACCGTCGTAGCCGGCGGCGTTGCCCGCGTAGACGATGACGTCGATGCGCGAGCCGCGGTCGGCGGCGGTGAGCGTGTAGCTCGGGTCCTCGGCGCCCTGGATGTCCTCGCAGAACCAGACCGAGGCGTCGCAGCGCTCCCAGTACGTGTACCAGACGGTGGGAGCGCCGCCGCTCGTCGCCGGCGTCGAGCGGGTGAGGGTCATGCCGACCGTTGGCTGACCGGAGATCACCACCGGACCCTCGATGTGCGGCGGGAGGGTCTCGCAGTCGGAGGCGATCGTGTCCAGGTCGTAGTCGAAGTCGACGCTGTCCACGCCCGAACCGCAGGTGACCGGCGCCACGTCGGCGGCCTCGTCCCACGCGCCCACGGCGTCGTTGCCCCCGCCGCCGTCGAGGACGTCGATGCCGGTGCCTGCGCTGATCTCGTCGTCGCCCGGGCCGCCGCGCACGACGTCGGCGCCGCCGTTGCCGTAGACGGTGTCGGCGCCGTCGCCGCCGTCGAGCACGTCGGGCTGGTCGCCGCCGTCGATCTCGTCGTCGCCTGCCCCGCCGTCGATGGTCGCCGGCAGGTGCAGCCCGTCGGCGACCGCCACCGTGTCGCTTCCGAGGCCGAAGCTGAGCACCACCCGGGTGAACGTGCTCGGCGCGCCGCAGTCGACGGTACCCGGGCTCACGCTCGTGCAGCCCGAGGCCCCGGGCGAGATGCCGTCGAGGTCCTCGATGCGCAGGTGGCCGTTGGAGGCGAGGTAGGGGTAGGTCTGATGGTCGAGGGCGTCGGACGCCGTGAAGGTGAGCGTCGAGCCGTTGACCGACATGGTGGCCGCGGCCTGCGCGCCGGCGGGCAGCGCGAGGACGAGGGCGAGGAGCAGCGCGGCGGGCAGGGCCCGCCGCGCGGCGCGAACGACTGGCATGAGGGTGCTGGACCTCCGAGGTTCGCGCCGGCCCTCCCTGGCCCGCGTTGCCTGGCAAGGTAGCGGCGACGCGCCAGCCCCTGGACGATCGTCCGTCTAAAGGTCTTCAGCGGTGGGGCCTGCGCCGCTAGAGGCCGAGCTTCTCGCGCACGATGCGCGTGACCTCGCCGCCGTCGGCGCGCCCGCGCGTCTCGCGCATGACGTGGCCGACGATGACCCCGATCGGCTTCATGTCGCCGGCGCGCAGGCGCTCGGCGATGTCGGGGTTGGCGTCGAGAGCGGCCTGGACGGCGGGGTCGAGCGTGTCGGCGCCGCCGATGGCGCCGAGCCCCTCGGCCTCGACGATCGCGCCGGGTCGCCGCCCTCGGCCACGAGCCGGTCGAGGACCTGCTTGGCCGCGCCCTGCGTGACCTTCTTCTCGCTCACGAGCCCGACGAGCGTGGCCAGCGCCCCGGGCGCCACCTTCGACTCGGCCGGGTCCTCCACGTCGATGCGCGCGACGAGCTCGTTGACCCAGTTGGCCAGCGGCTGGGCCTCGACGCCGTCGCTCGACAGGGCGGCCTCGAAGTAGTCGCCCAGCTCGGCGCGCCACGCCAGCAGCCGGGCCGAGTCCGTCGTCAGCCCGAGGTCGCGCTCGAAACGCTCGGCGCGCGCGGCCGGCAGCTCGGGCAGCGCCACGCGGGCGCGCTCGAGCATCGCCTCGCTGATGGCGATCGGGACGAGGTCGGGCTCGGGGAAGTAGCGATAGTCGTGCGCCTCCTCCTTGGAGCGCAGCGACGTGATCGCCTCGGTCCGCGGATCGAAGTGCAGGGTCTCCTGCTCGACCTCGCCGCCCGCGCGCACGATGCCCTCCTGGCGCGCGATCTCGGCCCGGATCCCCTTCTCGATGAAGCGGAACGAGTTCATGTTCTTGAGCTCGGTCTTGGTCCCGAGCTCGCGGGTCCCGACCGGGCGGATGGAGACGTTGGCGTCGCAGCGCAACGAGCCCTCCTCCATGTTCACGTCGCTGACGCCGAGCCCGCGCAGCGTCGTGCGCAGCAGCCGCAGCCATTCGCCGGCCTGCTCGGCCGAGCGCACGTCGGGCTCGGAGACGATCTCCACCAGCGGGGTGCCGCCGCGATTGAAGTCGACGATCGAGGTCTCGGCCCCGTGGATGCGCCCGCTGGTGCCCGTGTGCACGAGCTTGGCCGCGTCCTCCTCGAGGTGCACGCGATGGATGCGCACGTCCCCCAGCCGCCCGCCCCGGCACAGGGGCTCGTCGTACTGGGAGATCTGGTAGTTCTTGGCGTTGTCGGGATAGAAGTAGTTCTTGCGGTGGAAGATCGACCGCGGGGCCAGCTCGCAGTCCAGCGCGAGCCCGATGAGCAGGCCGTAGTGGATCGCCTCGGCGTTGGCCACCGGCAGCGAGCCCGGCAGCCCCAGGCACACCTCGCAGGTGTGCGTGTTGGGCGGCGCGCCGAAGGACAGCGCGCAGCCGCAGAACATCTTCGTCCGCGTGCTGAGCTGGACGTGGATCTCCAGGCCGATGACGGGCTCGTAGTCGGTCATGCGCTTCCGGCGCCCGGGCCGGGGAGTTGTCGAAGCCGATCGCCTGCTCGAGCGCGTGGGCGGCGTCGAGGAGGCGATTCTCGCTGAAGGCGGGGCTCGAGAGCTGAAAGCCCACGGGCAGCCCCTCGCTCAGCCCGCACGGGATCGAGATCGCGGGGATCCCCGCCAGCGGCATCGGCACGGTGAAGTAGTCGTTGAGGTACATGGCCAAGGGGTCGCCGGTCTTGGCCCCGAGCTCGAAGGCGACGCCCGGGCTCGTCGGGGTGACGACGAAGTCGACGCGCTCGAAGGCCTTCTTGAAGTCCTCGGCGATCAGCGTGCGCACGCGCTGGGCGCGCCCGTAGTAGGCGTCGTAGTAGCCGCTCGACAGCGCGTACGTCCCGATGAGCACGCGCCGCTTGACCTCGGCCCCGAAGCCGTCGTGGCGGGTCTTCGTGTACATCGTCAGCAGGTCGTCGGCCTCGCGGCGCAGGCCGTAGCGCACGCCGTCGTAGCGCGCGAGGTTCGACGACGCCTCGGCCGGGGCGAGGACGTAGTAGGCGCTCAGGCCGTAGTCGGCGTGCGGGAGCGACACGCGCTCGACGCTCGCTCCGAGGTCGCGCGCGATGGCGAGCGTGGCCTCGAAGCGCTCCATGACGCCGGGCTCGACCCCCTCGCCGGTGAGATCGTCCGGGACGCCGAGGCGGATCCCGTCGAGTCGCTGGGCCGTCGGGAGCACGACCTCCTCGGGGAAGGCGACCGAGGTGGAGTCGCGGTCGTCGTGGCCGACCATGTGGCGGAAGATCAGCGCGGCGTCGGTGACGTCGCGGGTGAGCGGACCGGCCTGGTCGAGGCTCGAGGCGAAGGCGATCATGCCGAAGCGGCTCACCGCGCCGTAGGTGGGCTTGAGGCCCACGATGCCGCACAGGGCGGCGGGCTGGCGGATCGAGCCGCCGGTGTCGGTCCCCAGCGCCCACGGCGCGCTGCCCGCGGCCACGGCCGCCGCGCTGCCACCGGACGAGCCGCCCGGCACGCGGGTGCGGTCCCACGGGTTGAGCGCCGGGCCGTAGGCGGAGTTCTCGTTCGACGAGCCCATCGCGAACTCGTCCTGGTTGGTCTTGCCCAGCAGCGGGGCGCCCGCCTGCGCCAGCCGGCGCACGACCGTGGCGGTGTAGGGCGGGCGGTAGCCCTCCAGGATGCGCGAGCCCGCCTGCGACGGCACGCCCTCGGTGCAGAAGAGGTCCTTGACCGCCAGCGGGACGCCGGACAGCGGGCCTCCGTTCGCGCTCGGCTGCTCGTCGGCCACCCACAGGAAGGCGTTGAGCTCGTCGGCCGCGGCGCGGTCGCGGTAGGCCTCGAAGAGCTCGCGGCGGTCGAGCTCGCCGCTCTGCACGGCGGCGGCCGCCTGCGCGGCGGTGAGGGCGATGATGTCGGTCATGCCGTCGGGCTGGGCACGCGAAAGCCGCCGTCGGCCACGTCGGGCGCCTGCTCGAGGACGACCTCGCGCGGCAGGCAGGGCCGCGGCTCATCGGGGCGCAGCGCGTTGGGGACGTCGACGACGTGCGTCGTCGGCGGGACGCCGTCGAGATCGAGCTCGCCGATCTTCTCGATGTGCTCGAGGATGTTGGACAGCTCGCCGGAGATCTTGGTGACCTCCTCGTCGCTGAGCTCCAGGCGCGCCAGGCGCGCGACGTGCAGGACCTGCTCACGATCGATCATTGGTCTCGGTCAGTCTAGGCGGCGGCGCCGGGCGCGGCTCGGGCGGGGTGAAGGCGCTCTCGGGCGCGTCGGTGCGCTCGTCCTTGGTCGCCCACCAGCCGCCGAGGGCGAGGACGAGGGCGGCCAGCAGGCCGAGCCACGCCCCGTAGCGCACGACGATGAGGTCGTTGGGGCCGGGCTGGAAGACCAGCACGCGCAGCACGAGGACGACGAACGCCAACGTCCCAGCGGTCGCCGTCAGTATCGAGGCGGCGACGGACTGGGCGACGGGGCCGCCGGTGGCGTTGGCGATCGCCAGCCACGCCGCGCAGCCGACGGCGGCGAGCGCGAGCACGATGACGAGCCAGCCCAGCGTGTTCCAGCCGCTCGTCCCGCCGACCTGGGCAAGGAGCGGGTTGACGAGATTGCCCGCCGGTCCGGGGAGCTCGATGCCGAACCAGGGCAGGAAGAGCGTCACCAGCAGGGCCGCAGCGCCGCAGGCGGCTGTCCACTCCCCCGCCCGCAGCCTGCTCACGCCACCGCCATCCGCGCCGCCTGCAGCGTGTTGCGCAGCAGGCAGGCGATCGTCATCGGGCCCACGCCTCCGGGGACCGGCGTGATGGCGCCGGCCACCTCGACCGCGGCGTCGAAGTCGACGTCGCCGTGGAGGCCGTCGTCGGAGCGGTTGATGCCGACGTCGATGACCGTGGCGCCCGGCTTGATCCAGTCGCCCTTGACCATGCGGTCGCGGCCGACGGCGGCGATGAGCACGTCCGCGCGCCGGCAGACGCCCGGCAGGTCACGCGTGCGCGAGTGGCAGATCGTGACGGTCGCGTTGGCGCCCAGCAGCAGCTGGGCCATCGGCTTGCCGAAGAGGTTCGAGCGCCCGACGATGACGGCCTCGGCGCCCTCGAGCTGCGCGCCGGCCGCCTCGAGCAGGAGCATGACGCCCGTCGGCGTGCAGGGCCGCAGCCCCTCGCGCCCCAGCGCGAGCAGGCCGGCGCTGACCGGCGTGAGCCCGTCGACGTCCTTGCCGGCCTGGATGAGGCCGGTCAGCTCGACGCCATCGAGGTGGTCGGGCACGGGCAGCTGGCAGAGGATCCCGCTCACCGCCGGATCGGCGTTGAGCTGCTGGATGAGGTCGACGACCTGCTCGCGCGTCGCATCGGCCCCCAGCCGATGGTCGAAGCCGCGCATGCCGACCTCGGCGGTCGCCTTCTGCTTGTTGGCGACGTAGATGGCCGAGCCCGGATCCTCGCCCACCAGGACGGTCGCCAGCCCCGGCGTGGTCTCGTGCTCGGCCGTGAACTCGGCCACGCCCTCGCCGACCTCGGCGCGCACGCGCGCCGCCACGGCCTTGCCATCGATCACCGTTGCTGCCATCGCGGCGCCGGAGGCTATCGCTGGCCGGAGCGGAGGTGCTCGACCACGCGCGCGAGGTTGTCGCGCCAGACGTCCTCGGGCGTGGGCGGCAGCACGTCGTCCCAGATGGCGGCGAAGCTGCTCATGAGCTGGGTCAGCCCCGCGGGGCGCCCCATGAACCACCAGTGCAGGTGCTCGGCGCCCTCGCCCCAGCGGCACACGTGCACGCGCCCGATCCCGTCGAGCGACCGC
Source organism: uncultured Actinomycetes bacterium (assembly GCA_963816845.1). Classification (GTDB taxonomy): domain Bacteria; phylum Actinomycetota; class Thermoleophilia; order Solirubrobacterales; family Solirubrobacteraceae; genus JAOPZW01. The sequence continues at coordinate 15,381 of CAWFMR010000017.1, forward strand.
ACGGCACGCTCGACCCGGCCGAGCAAGACGCCGCACTCGCGCGCGAGATCGTCGGGCAGGTCGCCGGGCGCGGCGTGGTGCGCGCGCGGCTCGAGGATCACCACGACGGGCAGCCCGCTGGGTTCGAATGCGCTCAGCCGCCAGCGCTCGTCGGTCCACAGGAACTCGTCGTCGGGACGGGTGCACGCGCGGCAGTCGACGCCCCCTTGGCCCTCGAGCGCCGGCTCGTCCTCGGGCGGACGCAGCGCCCGCGGGCGCATGTCGCCGTCGAAGGGGAACGACGCCCACTCCTCCACGGGCGGCATCCGCAGCGCGCCGGCCGACCGGCGGTGGATCTCGCTGGCGCTCTCGGGCATGGCCCCGATCCTATGTGCCGCTACGCTCGGCGCGTGGAGTGGCCCACGGCCTTCTACGACCGCCGCGCCGGCGTCGGATGCCCGCTGTGCGAGGAGGGGCGCCCCGAGGCGACGGCGCACGCCGTGCGCTTCTTCGCCGGCGAGGTCTCCGACGCCTACCTGGTCCGCGCCGACATCCAGCGCGGGCTCTCGATCGTCGTCTGGCGCGGGCGCCACGTCGTCGAGCCGACGGAGCTGTCCGAGGCCGAGGCGGCGGCCTACGGCCGCGAGGTCCTGCGCGTCGGGCGCGCGCTGGAGGAGGTGCTCGCGCCGGTCAAGCTCAACTACGACCTGCTCGGCAACTCGGTGCCGCACCTGCACACCCACATCGTCCCGCGCTACGCCGACGACCCGCGCCCGGGCTGGCCCTTCCCGTTCCCCGATCCCGATCCGCCGGCGATGCCCGAGAAGCGGCTGATGCGCGACGTCGAGGCGCTGCGCCGGGCGTGCGCGTAGGCGCGGGGCCGGCACCCGCCGTTGTCAAACCAGAGGAGGCACCTCGCCATGGAGATCACGAGAAGCAGCATCGACACCGCCAAGGGCCCCGACGCCTGGTTCACCGGGGACGTCTACATCGATTCGGTCGCGGCCGCGCCCGCGCCCGCGCGGGTGCAGGCCAACCTCGTGCACTTCACGCCCGGGGCGCGCACCGCGTGGCACACGCACCCGCTCGGCCAGACGATCTTCGTGACCGAGGGCGTCGGCCTGTGCCAGAGGCG
>CAWFMR010000018.1:0-126200 GCA_963816845.1 uncultured Actinomycetes bacterium
AGGCCCCGATCGGGTGCCAGGCCGTCTTGATCTCGGTCACGGCCTCCAGGCGCGCGAGGGCGTCGTCGGTCGCGGCCTCGTAGCTCCCGGCGGCGGCGCCGTGGCGCGTGCGCTTGACCGTCTCGGCCGCGAGGCGGTCGAGCTCGGCCGCCAGCTCGTCGTCGCCGGCGGCATCGACGATCGCGTTGAGATCGCGATGGGCGCCGAGCGCGGGCGCGAGCTCGGCACGGCGGCCGCTGAGCAGGTTGACCACGCCGCCGGGCAGGTCGGAGACACCCAAGACCTCGGCGAGGTCGAGCGCCGGCAGCGGCCAGCGCTCGGAGACGACCGCCACCACCGTGTTGCCCGCGGCCAGCGCGGGCGCGATCTCCGCGACGAGCCCGAGCAGCGGCGGCTCGTCGGGCGCCACCACGCCCACGACGCCGGTGGGCTCGGGCAGCGAGAAGGACAGGAAGGGCATGGCGACCGGGTTCACGCCGCCCAGGACGGCGGGCAGCTTGTCGGTCCAGCCCGCGTAGTGCACGAGGACGTCGACGGCGGCCGCGAGCTCGTCGGGCTCGGCCAGCGCGTCGGCGCGCGACTCGAGCGCCTCGGCCGCGCGGTAGAGGATCTGCCCGCGGTTGTAGGCGGTGCGCGCCGCCCACGGGCCCGCCGCCTTGCGCGCCGCGGACATCGCGTCGCGCACGTCCTTGCGCGACGCGCGCGGGACGTTGGCGACGTGCTCGTCGTCGCCGCTCAGGGCGCGGTCGTAGCGGCCGGACTCCGAGCGCACGAACGCGCCTCCCACGTAGAGCTTGTAGGTCTTGCGGACGCTGAGCCTCGTCATGACACGCGCAGGTAGGGACGCAGGCCGGCGGGGCCGCCCTCGCGGCCGAAGCCCGATTCCTTGTAGCCGCCGAAGGCGGCGGTGGGGTCGAACTTGTTGTAGGTGTTCTGCCAGATGACGCCGGCCTTCAGGGCGCTGGCGACCTCGAAGGCCTTCGAGCCCTTGTCGGTCCAGATGCCCGCCGCGAGGCCGTAGGCCGAGTTGTTGGCCTTCTCGATCGCCTCGGCCTGGGAGCGGAAGGTCAGCACGGAGACGACCGGGCCGAAGATCTCCTCGACGGCGATGCGATGCGCGGGCGCGACGTCGGTGAAGATCGTCGGAGCGAACCACCAGCCGCGCTCGGGCAGGTCGCAGGCGATCGTGCGGCGCACGGCGCCCTCCTCCTCGCCGGCCGCCACCAGCGCCTCGATGCGCTCGAGCTGCTCGGCGGAGTTGATGGCCCCCACGTCGGTGTTCTTGTCGAGCGGGTCGCCGACGCGCAGCAGGCGCATGCGGTCCCACAGCTTGGCGGTGACCTCGTCGGCCACCGACTCCTGGATCAGCAGCCGCGATCCCGCGCAGCAGACGTGGCCCTGGTTGAAGAAGATGCCCTGGACGATGCCCTCGACGGCCTGGTCGATGGCGGCGTCCTCGAAGACGATGTTGGCCGACTTGCCGCCCAGCTCGAGCGTGAGCCCGACGCCGCGACCGGCGAGCGCGGCCTGGATGTCCTTGCCGACGGCGGTCGAGCCCGTGAAGGCGACCTTGTCGACGTCGGAGCGCACGAGCGCGGCGCCCGCGACCCCGTCGCCGGTGACGATGTTCGCCACGCCGGCCGGCACCTCGGCCTCCTGGAAGATCTCGGCCAGCAGCAGCGCGGTCAGGGGCGTCGTCTCGGCCGGCTTGAGGATCGCCGTGTTGCCGCAGGCGAGCGCCGGAGCGAGCTTCCAGGCGGCCATGAGCAGCGGGAAGTTCCACGGCACGATCTGCCCGACGACGCCGTGGGGCTTGGCCTTGCGCCCGCCGACGCCGTACTGGAGCTTGTCGGCCCAGCCGGCGTAGTAGAAGAAGTGCGCGGCGGCCAGCGGGACGTCCACGTCGCGCGACTCGCGGATCGGCTTGCCGCCGTCCATGGACTCGACGATGGCCAGCTCGCGAGCGCGCTCCTGGATCAGGCGCGCGACGCGGAAGAGGTACTTCCCGCGCTCGCGGCCCGGCAGCTTGGCCCACTTGGGCTGCGCGGCGCGGGCCGCCTCGACGGCGGCGGCGACGTCGGCCTCGCCGGCGAAGGCGACCTCGGCCACCGGCTCCTCGGTGGCCGGGCTGACCGAGGGCGCGCGGCGCCCGTCGCGCGGCTCGACGAACTCGCCGCCGATGAAGAGCCCATAGCTGTCGCGCAGGCGGACGTGGTCGGGGGACTCGGGCGCCGGCGCGTAGTCCCAGGTGATGCGGGTGCGCGGGGTGTCGTCGGTGGCAGCCATGTGGCTATTCCTTCGAGAAGTCCTCGGAGCGCCCGTAGCGGCCCTCCTGGGTCTTGGCGTACTGCATGAGGAGGTCGTTGAGCAGCGACGACGCGCCGATGCGGAAGCGATCGGGGGTCAGCCACTCGTCGCCGAGGGTCTCCTTGACCAGCACCAGGCGGTGCAGCGCGGCCTTCGAGGTCGACACGCCGCCGGCCGCCTTCATGCCCACCGGGCGCCCGGTGCGCTCGACGTAGTCGCGGATCGCCTCGAGCATGACCAGCGTGACTCCGGGCGTCGCGCCGCTGGACGCCTTGCCCGTCGAGGTCTTGATGAAGTCCGCGCCGGCCTCCATGGAGAGCATCGAGGCGTGGCGCACATGGTCGTAGGAGCCCAGCTCGGCGGTCTCGATGATGACCTTCAGGTGCGCGTCGCCGCACGCCTCCTTGACGCGCACGATCTCCTCCATCACGCGCGCGTCGTCGCCCTCGAGGAACGCCTCCCGCGAGATGACCATGTCGATCTCGTCGGCGCCGGCGGCGACGGCCTCCTCGGTCTCCTGCAGCTTGATCGCCAGCGAGGTCTGGCCCGCCGGGAAGCCGGTCGACACCGCCGCGGTGTGCACGCCGGTGCCCTGCAGCGCGGCGTGGACGACGGGGACCTGCGCCGGATAGACGCAGACGGCGGCGACGCTCGGGATCTCGGGCATCGTCGGAGCCGGGCACACGGCCTTGGCGGCGAGCTGGCGCACCTTGCCGGCCGTGTCCTGGCCCTCGAGCGTCGTGAGGTCGACCATCGACACCGCGAGGCGGATGCCCTGCAGCTTGGCGCTCGTCTTGATCGAGCGCTTGCCGAGCCAGGCAGCGCGCTCCTCGATGCCGATGCGATCGACGTGGGGCAGGCGTCGGATCATCGGACCTAGTGTGACTGATCGCCGCCGGCGGGGCGGTCGTGCAACCGCTCAGTCGTCGTCGGGCGCGAGGCCGAGCCGCCGGGCCGCCGCGCCCGCCTCGCCCCGCGTGTGGACGCCGAGCTTGCGCAGGATCGCGCCCACGTGGTGATCGACCGTCTTGGCCGAGACGAACAGCCGATCGGCGATCTGGCGGTTGCGCAGCCCCTGCTCGACCAGGGCCAGCACCTCGACCTCGCGCGGCGTCAGGTTCGCCGGGTTGTCGCGCGTCGTGCGCCGCGGGCCGCGGCGCAGGCCCCGGGCGCCGCGGGCACGCATCCGGCGCGCGACGATGGCCGCCGCCGGGCCGGCGCCGAGCTCGTGCAGCTGGTCCAGCGCGCGATGGCGGGCGGCGCCGTCGCCGTCGGCCAGGGCCAGCGCCGCCTCGTACGGGCGCCCGATGGCCGCCCAGTGGGCCGCCGCCGCCTCCCAGTCGCCCTCGAGCTGCAGCGCATAGGGCTCGGGGACGTCGGCGACCTGCTCGGAGACGCCCGCACGCCGGCGCCACAGGGCGAGCTCGCCGACGACCCCTCCGGCCCCCAGCTTCGTCGCGAGTTGGAGGGCTGCCTCGGTCGTCTGCGCCACGCCTTCGCGATCGCCGCGCAGCCAGGCGACCTCCGCCCGCGCCGCGGCGACCGCCTCGACGTACTGGAGCTCCTCGGCGAGGCGCGACAACGCCAGGGCGCCGTCGAGCGGCTCCGACGAGCCGGGATCGCCACGTCGCGCGCGTACGAGCGCCAGCACCACGCCGGCATGGATGCGGGGGATCGACGAGGTGCGCGAGTCGCCCAGGACGACCGACGCGGTCTCCGCGGCCTCGGTCCAGTGGCCCTGATCGAGCTGCGAGCGCGACTGCAGGCCCTGCAGGTACAGCCGCCACAGGTCCAGCCGCGGCGCTTCGCAGTAGTCCAGGCCGGCAACCAGCGCCGCGTCGGCGATCGCGTGGTCGCGGTTGCGCAGCCCGGTCCAGGCCAGGTGGACGTAGCCTCTCGCGACGTCCTCCACCAGCCCGGCCTCGTGCGCGAGGGCGATGCTGCGCTCGAGCTTCTCGCGTCCGGCCGGATCGCCGGTGAGCAGCTCGATCGTCCCGATCGTGTTCAGCGCGTGCTCGCGCACCTCGACGTCGTCGAGCTCGTCGGCGAGCGCCAGCGCCCGCGAGGCCCAGGCGACGGTGCCCTCGGGGTCTTCGCGGTTCATCCGCAGCATGGCGATGTTCGCGTAGGCCAGGCCGAGCTCGCGTCCGGGCGCCAGGCCCTCGAGCGCCGTCACCGCGTCCTGGCCGAAGCGGTCGGCTTCGGCCATGCGGTTGCCGGGGCAGAAGAGCACACCGGAGAGGCGGCGCATCCTGTCGCCCTCGGATCGCCGGTCGCCGAGCGCCCGATGGCATTCGAGCGCCTCCTGCATCGCCTCGATCGCCTCGTCGCAGTCGTCGGCGCGGAAGGCGGAGCGGTAGCGCCCCTCCAGCAGCGCGACCCGCCGCTCAGGCGGCAGGTCGGCCGCGCAGCGCAGGGCCCGGGCGTACTGGGCCGCCGCCTGCCGATGCGCGCCGACGGCCTCCGCGCGGGCTGCCGCGGCGGGAGCGAACTCGAGCACGGCTGCCGCGTCGCCAGCGGCCTCGGCGTGGTGCGCGAGCCGTGCCGGGTCCGGGGCGCCGGCCGGCGGGGCCACGAGCGCCGCCAGCGCGTCGCGATGCAGCGCGGCCCTGCGGTGGGGTGCGAGCGTCTCCTCGATGGTCATGCGCGCCAGCTCGTGGCGGAACGCAACGCCGTCGGTCGTCTGCGCCAGCATGCCCGAGCCGACGCACTCCTCCAGGCAGGCGAGCTGCGGCTCGGAGGCCAGCGCCTCGAGCAGCCAGAGCTCGGCCTGCGGCTGGGACACGGAGACCGCGCCGAGCAGCCCCCCGGCCGTCGCGCTCAGGCGCGCCGCGCGGGCCAGCACCGCGTCGCGCACCGTCGGCGGGATCTCACGGTCCCCGCTCGCGAGCACCTCGGAGAGGAAGAACGGGTTGCCCGCCGTGCGGCGGTAGAGCTCGTCGGCGTCGATGCCGTACGGCTCGGCGAGCTGCGCGACGGCGTCGGGCGAGAGCCGGGGCAGCTCGCAGCGGGCGACGTTGCTGGCCCTGGCCAGCTCTCCGAGCACGACCCGCAGCGGGTGGCGCAGGTCGAGCTCGTCGTCGCGGTAGGTGCCCAGCACCAGCGCGGGCGCCGTGTCCGCCTTTCTCGCCAGCAGCCGGACGACGTCCAGGGTGGCCTCGTCGGCCCAGTGGAGATCCTCGATGACCAGGACCGTCGGGGCACGTCGAGCGAGCTCGCGCAGCAGCGCGTTGGCCACCTCGTGCGGCCCCGCGTCGCCCGCCGCGGCCTGCGCCAGCTCGCCGCCGGTCTCCTCGGCGACGTCGAGCAGCGGCCCCAGCGCGCGCGGCGCGAAGAGCGCGTCGCATGCCCCCCACAGGATCCGCGCCGACCCGGCGTGCTCGTCGGTGAAGCGTCGCGCGAGCGCCGTCTTGCCGGCGCCCGCCTCTCCGGTGACCAGCACGAGCCGCCCGCGCGAGCTGCTGCGGACGCTGTCGAGCATCGCGGCGAGCGTCTCGAGCTGCCCCGAGCGCTCGAGCAGGTCGCTCGCCTGTGCGAGCTGGGTCGCCGGTGCTGTGGACACGGATCCGCTGATGCCCCCGGCGCGATTGTCCACCGGAGCGCCCGCGCGCCGCAAGCGAGGTAGCCGCACCCCAGATCGCCAGGGCTCTCGGCGCTCTAGGGCCGGACGGAGACCGAGACCACGGGCGAGGCGCCGCTCTGGAACGGCAGGCCGGCCTGGCGGACGACCTTCAGGCGGAAGCGGTAGCGGACGGGGCCGGTCGTGCGCTCGAAGCGGTAGGCCGTGCGGATGCGCCCATCCGAGCGGCTGCTCGCGCGCAGCTGGCGGAACGAGCGGTAATGGCGCCCGACCTTGGCCTGCAGCGTGACCGCGATCCCCTCCGCCGGCAGCGGCCCGAGGACTCGACCGGTGAAGATCAGGCGCTGGCCGTTGTGCAGCCGGTGGCGGTCGACGTGCAGGATGAGTCCGGCACGGACGCGCATCGTGAGCGGATCGCTCGCCACGCTCTCATGGCTGTCGGAGAACGGGAAGTACACCGCGCGCAGCTGGCGATTGGGGTGCCGCGCCGCCGGCCGATAGACGAAGTCCCCCGCGGAGTCGGTGCGGACCGCGCCGTCGAGGCGCCACTGCTGACCCTCGGGCTGCTGGCCGATGAACACCGTCGCGTCGGCGATCGGCTCGCCGGACGGAGCGGTGAGCGTGCCCCTGACCGTCGGGCTCTGCGAGAAGCGCACCTCGCGCTTCGTCGCCGCGCACCGAGTGACGCGCGCGCTTGCCGACCTGGCGCACGAAGGAGGCCGTGAGCCGCGCCCCGCTGATGGCCCCGGCGCCGTTGGCCACCCGCGGCATCGCGAACCGAGGGTTGAAGAACATCCCGTTGGCGTAATAGCCGACCGCCCGGTAGTCGTTGACGATCAGTCGCTGCGAAGGTGCAACCAGCGCCGTCCGGTTGCCCGCCACGTCCTCGAGGTAGACGGCGACGGTGTGCGAGCCGCTCGGGAGATCGGCCGCGGCGATGCTCACGCTCCCCGCACCCTGCGTGGGACACGGAACCGGGTAACCGAAGTCGCGAGCACCGGTGCGATCGACGCACCGATCGTCAACGACGGCGGGAAGCGCCTTCACCGGCACGCCGTCGGCCTCCACGACCACCCGGAACAACCCGCCGCCCCGGTCCGTCGCCGAGAAGGTCAGCGGCTCGGACCCGGTCCATGTGGTGTCGGTGACGGCTGGGCCACCGACTGCCTGCACGATGGGCGCGAACCGATCGACGAGGGTGACACTCGACCCCTTGATGAAGAACCACGTGGACTCAAACGGTGCGATGACGCTCCGGCAGCCACTCGACGAGGGTTCGCACCTCAAGGAAAGCCGCACCCAACTCGCGTCAGCCAAGTCGATGGCGTCGGTCGTCTCGAACCGATCGAAATGACCGAGGCCGGGAGTGGTCGATGCATCGATCCGCGCATCGATCGCGCCCCAATCCGCGGTCGCGTAGTCGCCTACTCCGTTCCATCTGACCACCGCGCGGGCGATGGCCGTATCGGCTGGGGCATCGAATCTCCAGCCCGCGTAGTCGCCGGCGGCCACCCGGCTCGCGGCGCCAGGTAAGTCAGCTCGGAGGCCATGCTCAACGCGGTCGCAGTAGTCATAGGCACCCGGGGCGCCTTCACCAGGAGCGCGTTGCACCTCAGGCGACCAACCCGACCTGCAGCTCGACACCGTGTAGCTGCCGGCCGTCGCGCTTGACACGAACAGCAGCACCAGCATGGCAGGCAGCCAGGCACACGTCAGCAGCACCGGTCGAGCCAACGCGAGCAGCCTCATGCCACGAGTAGGTGCTGCAACCGAGAACTCTCCCCTGCGTAACCGTTCGACGCCTACGCGCCGATCATCCCACGCGCACGCGCATCCGTCGACTTACGCCGCGCGAGTACGGATAAGCGTCGTTGGGGCGCAGGCGGATCCGGAAGGTGAAACGTCCCTGGCTTGCCCGCTGGAAGTGATACCGGACCGTGAAGGTGCCGCTCTTGCGAGTACGCGCGTTGGCGAAGACGCGCCATCCGACGCCGGGCTGGAAGATCTGCAGGTCGACGGTGACGCCGCGCGGCGGGAACGGGCGCCCGACGAGCCGACCGCTGAACTTCGCGATCCCGTGCCCGCGGACATGCTTCGGGCCCCGCACCGAGATGCGCGCGCGGGTGTTCAGCGTCGACGTCGACCGCGTGGCGTAGGCGTCGTCTCCCAGGTAGGCGCGATAGGCCAGCCGCAGCACGCGCGAGCTGCCGGCGGGAACCGGGAAGACGAAGCGGCCGTCAGCGCCGGTCGTCACGCCGCCGCGGTCGACGTACTGCGCGCCGAGCCGGTTCTCGCGCACGAGGATCCGGACGTCGCCGCTGCTGACCGGCTGGCCGTCGGCGCCCTTCAAGGTCCCGCGGATGGTCGCGCCCTTGCCGTAGGACACGGTGCGACTCGGGCGCAGCACGAACACGGCGTGGCGCTTCTTGCCCTTGCCGCGGAAGACCTTGGCCGGGAAGCCCGGCCACGAGCCGCGACCCGTCGCCGCCATTGGCGCCGTTGAGCGGCCCGCGCGCCTGCACGGTGAACGGGCGGACTCACCGTGACCTCGCCAGCGGCGTCGGTCACGCGCACGATCAGCGTGCGGTGGCCGGCGATCGGCGTCGGCGCAGCGATCGTCTCGTCCTTGACGTCCGGGCACGGACGGGGCCGTGTGAAGTCGCAGCGCGTGCCCGTGTCGGTGTTCGGGCCGCTGTTGTAGTCCTCGCTGGCGACGACGACCGGGTTGGCGGCGTCCGTGACGTCGACGATCTCCGCTCGCTCGATGCCCGAGTTGTCGGTCGCGCTGAACGTCACCGGCTCATCGCCGGAGCGGATGCCCGGCGCGAGGAGGCCGCGCCCCGCCTGGACGGCTGTCAGGTCCGGCGGCCGCGTGTCCTCGATCGTGACACGTGACCCGAGGAGCTGCAGCTGGTCGATGCTGTTCTGGTCGAACGTGCACGTGCCGGCGCTGGAGCAACCCGCGTAGAGCGAGATCGATGTCGCCGAGCCTTGGCGCTGGGCCTGAGGGGAGTCGGCCTTCGTGAGCGTGACGAAGCCGGAGTCGACCGCGGCGCCCGCGCCGTACCAGTGCTTCTCGGTGTTGATCGCTGCCTGATCCCCCGCGGGGTTCGAATCCCAGCTGCCTGCGAGCGACACGCCCGTGGTCCCGAACTGCAGGAGATTGAAGCCGACATTGCTCGGCGTGCTGAACCAATGCCGCAAGGTCAGCGCGAAGTTGGTGATGCGAGTGTCGGCCGGGACGTTCAGGCGCAACGCAGATGACACGTTCGCCGCGTACGCCACGGTCGCACCCGCCGCAGCGGGCCGCATGAGAGCGATGAGCGGATCGGAGGCATTGGCGCACGTCGTGTCGGGCGCCGTGAAGGCCGGATCGCCGGCGAGAGCGGTGTTGACACCCACCCACGCGTTGTTGCCGTAGAAGGCGGACCCGACCTTGCAGGAGTAGACGTCGTAGCTGCCCGCCTGTGCCGTGGCCGGCGCCAGTGCGCAGGCACCGAGAACCACGGCGACCAGCGCGCGTCTAGCCAACGCTCACCCGCCGGGCCGCGCTCGTCCCGCGCGCGTAGGGATAGCTGTCGTTCGGTCGCAGGCGGATTCGGAACGTGAAGCGGCCCCCGGCGGAATTGAAGCGATAGCGCGTCGAGTACGCGCCGCCCTTGCGCGTGCGGGTGGTCTTGACCGTGCGCCAGCCGTGGCCCGGCTGGTGGGCCTGGAGCTCGAGGGTCACCCCGCGCGGGGGCAGCGGGCGGCCGGGGAGGCTGCCGCGGAAGCGCACGCTCCCGTGCCCGCGGACATGGCGCGGGACGTGGATGGTGATCCGCGCCTTGGTGTTGAAGGAGACGTCGGACTTGGCGGCGAGGCCGGCGTCGCCCGGGTAGGCGCGATAGGCGACGCGGTAGCGGCGCGAGGAGCCGCGCGGGATGCGGAACGTGAAGCGGCCGTCGGCGCCGGTGGTGACCGCGCCGCGATCGACGTAGCGAGCGCCGAGGCGGAGCTCGCGCACGAGCAGGCGCAGCTCGGCGCCCGCCACCGGCTGACCGGCGGCGTTGCGCAGGATGCCCTTGACCGGGGCGCTGTGACCCCAGCCGACGGTCTTGGTCGGGCGCAGGACGCCGACCTTCTTGCGCGCCTTGCCGCGGCCGCGGAAGGTGTGGCCGGGGAAGCCCGCGACGAGGCGCGAGCCGTCGCCGCCTCCGGAGCCGTTGACGGGCCCACGTGCGGTGACGCCGAAGGGTTCCGACACCGTCTGGTTGCCGGCGGCGTCGGTGATGCGCAGCAGCAGCGTGCGCTTGCCGGCGATGGCGGGCGACGCGGCGATCGACTCGTTCTTCAGGTCCGGACACGGACGCGGCCTCGTGAAATCGCAACGGGCGTTCTGCGAGGTCTGTGTCGAGTTGTAGTCCTTGGAGGCGACCACCGACGGGTTCGCGGCATCGGTCACGTCGACGATCTCGGCGCGGCGGATGCCGACGTTGTCGGTCGCGCTGAACGTCACGGGCTCGTCGCCCGACCGCGTGCCCGGGCGCCAGCAGGCCCTGGTGCCGCGGTGAGCGCGCCGAGAGCGCGGGCGCCGTGTTGTCGGTGATCGTCACGCGCGAGCCATAGAGCTCGAGGAAGACGTTCGCCGTCGGCGCCCAGCGTGCAGCCCCGGTGTTGGCCCAACAGCCGGCCGACAAGGTCATGTACGTCGCGGTGCCCTGAGCTTCGTGCGACGTCGAGTCGCTCAGGGTCCGCGTGACGAGGCCCGTGTCGGCGGCCCCGGACGCTCCCGCCGAGCGATAGCCGTACCAGTGCCCCTCTGCGGCCAGGTGCCTGCTGCGTGGCCTGGATCGAACTGGCCCGCACCGCTGAAGAACGTGGGGCCGAAGCTCGACGCAGCTGTGTAGGTCGTCTCGTCGGGAGCGCCGTTGCCCGGCGCGTACCAGTAGTGGTGGACGCGTCACTTGTAGTTCGGTGATCGTCGTGTTGGGCGGGGCGTAGAACCACAGCGCGGCGAAGGTACCCGGCGCGAACGTGTTCGCCGCCGGCGAGCGCCACGCGTGAGCGGGTCGTTGAGCTTCGGGCACGACGCATCGGTGACGTAGCGCGCCGTCGCCCGCGGGGTTGTTGTCCGCCACCCACGCGTTATTCGCGTGATAGCCCCCGTCGATCGTGCACGACAGGACGTCGTAGCTCCCGGCATGCGCCAGCGGGGCGCCGAGCGCGCCCGCGGCCAGGACCGCGAAGAGTGCGAGAAATCCCCTCCCTGCCTTCACTCCGCGCTCTTCATACCCGGGATCCGGGGAAGTTGCGCAAACTCGACGGAGGTCGGGCTAGAGCTTGTGGCGCTGCAGCAGCTTGCGGCCGATGACCATGCGCTGGATCTCCGAGGTGCCCTCGCCGATCAGCAGCAGGGGCGCGTCGCGGTACAGCCGCTCGATCTCGTACTCCTTGGAGTAGCCGTAGCCGCCGTGGATGCGGAAGCTCTCCTCCACGCAGTAGCGCCCGGCCTCCGAGGCGAAGAGCTTGGCCATGCCGGCCTCGAGGTCCGAGCGCTCGCCGGCGTCCTTCAGGCGCGCCGCGCGCAGGGTCAGCAGGCGCGCGGCCTCGATCTGGGTGGCCATGTCGGCGAGCTTGAACTGGATGGCCTGGTGCTGGGCGATCGGCTTGCCGAAGGCCTTGCGCTCCTGCGAGTAGCGCAGGGCCAGCTCGAGCGCGCGCTGGGCGATGCCGACGCCGCGGGCGGCGACGTTCGCGCGGCCGACCTCGAGCGCGTCCATCATCTGCGCGAAGCCCTGGTTGAGGCCGGCCTCCTCGCCGCCCAGGATGTTCTCGGCCGGGCACTTGTAGCCATCGAAGACGAGCTCGGTCGACTCGACGCCCTTGTAGCCGAGCTTCTTGATCTTGGGCGGGACGTTCAACCCCGCGTACTCGCCCGTGTTCTCCGAGACGCCGGGCTCCTTCTCGGCGATGAAGCAGGTGAAGCCCTTGTGGCGCGGATCGGCGTCGGGGTCGGTCTTGACCAGCACGAAGACGAGCGAGGAGAGCAGGCCGTTGGTGACCCACATCTTCTGGCCGTTGATCTCCCAGCGCCCGTCGTCGCCCTTGCGCGCGCTCGTCTTGATGGCCTGCACGTCGGAGCCCAGCTCGGGCTCTGAGAGGCTGAAGGCGGCCCGGATCTCGCCGGTGGCCATCCGCGGCAGGTACTTCTGCTTCTGCTCGTCGGAGCCGAACTTCATCAGCAGGTAGGAGCCGATGAAGTGCGTGTTGACGATGCCCGAGATCGAGATCCAGCCGCGCGAGAGCTCCTCGACGATCATCACGTAGGTCGTGAGGTCGAGGCCCATGCCCCCGTACTCCTCGGGGATGGTCACGCCGAAGAGCCCGAGCTCCTTCATCTGCTCGACGATCGGCTCGGGGAACTCGTCGACGGCGTCGTAGTGCTCGGCGTTCGGAAGGATCTGCTCGTCCGCGAACTGGCGGACCATCTCGCAGATCGCCTTCTGCTCGTCGGTCTTCTCGGTGAACGTGGCGGCGGCCATGGTCGCCGCAGGATACCTCGTTGGCTGACTGGCCAGTCGATACGCTCGCGAGCGTGACCGGCTGGGAGGCGATCCGCTGGCTGCACCTGCTCGCCATGGCGTTCTTCGTCGGCGGCCAGCTCTTCCTGGCCGTCTGCGTCGTCCCCGTCGTGCGCGACGACCGCCCGCGCATCCAGGCCGTGGCACGCCGGTTCGGCTGGGGCACGCTCGTCGCCCTCGCCGTCCTGCTGGCCACCGGCGCGGCGATGGCCTCGCACTTCGGCGACTGGAGCTCGGGCACGCTGCACGCCAAGCTCGCGCTCGTCGCCCTCATCGGCGTCCTCGTCGTCGTCCACATGCGCCGCCCCGGCGACCACTGGATGGAGGGCCTGATCTTCGTCGCCTCGCTGGCCGTCGTGTGGCTCGGCGTGGCGCTGGCCCACTAGGGTCAGGCGGCGATGAACTTCGCCCGCGACGTCGTCGAGGCCGCCGACCCGCAGCGGCTCGCGCTCGTCGAGCGCCCGCGCGGCGGCGGGCGGCGCGAGTGGAGCTTCGGCGAGGTCGCGCGCTTCGCGGGAACCGTCGCGTACCACTTCGACGAGATGGGGCTGCGCCGCGGCGACGTGGTGCTGACGCTGATCGGCAACCGCCCCGAGTGGGTGCTGACGATGCTCGCGTGCTTCCGCCAGGGCTACGTCGTGCTGCCGTGCACCGAGCAGCTGCGCCCCAAGGACCTGCGCCAGCGCCTCGAGGTCGCACAGCCGGCGCTCGTGGTCTGCGACGAGCGCAACGAGGAGACGTTGCGGGCGGCCGGCTGGAGCGGGACGACCGTTCGCTGCCCGTGGGGCGAGTGGCCGGCGCAGGAGCCGCCGTCGCCGGCCGAGCTCGACCCCGAGGACCCGTGCCTGATCACCTTCACGAGCGGCACCGCCGGCGAGCCCAAGGCCGTCGTGCACGCCCAGCGCTACCTCGACGGCCAGCGCCTGCAGGCCGAGCATTGGCTCGACGCCCGCCCCGGCGAGCTCGTGTGGTGCACGGCGGCCAGCGGCTGGAGCAAGTCGGCGCGCAACGTCTTCATCGCGCCGTGGCTGCGCGGCGCGGCCGCGCTGCTGCACGACGAGCGCTTCGACCCCGACGAGCGCCTGGCGCTCCTCGACGAGGAGCCCGTCGCGGTCCTGTGCATGGCCCCGACGGAGTACCGCATCATCGCCAAGCGCGCCCAGCCGCGCCCGACGCCGACGCTGCGCGGCCTGGTGGCCGCGGGCGAGGCGCTCAACCCCGAGGTCCTGCGCGCCTGGCACGAGGCCACCGGCCTGTGGGTCCGCGACGGCTACGGCCAGACCGAGACCGGGCAGATCACCGGGATGCCGGTCGACCGCGAGGCGGTCCCGGGCTCGATGGGCCGCCCGCTGCCCGGCATCGACGCCTGGGTGCAGGACGGAGAGCTCGTGCTCGACCCCGCCACGGTCCCGACCTTCTTCCGCGGCTACCTCGGCGACGAGGCGCCGAGCGGCCCGTGGCACACCGGCGATCGCGTCACCCAGGACGACGAGGGCTTCCTCTTCTTCGAGGGCCGCGCGGACGACGTCATCATCTCCGCCGGCTACCGGATCGGCCCCTTCGAGGTCGAGTCGGCCCTCGTCGAGCATCCCGCCGTGGCCGAGGCCGCCGTCGTCTCCAGCCCCGACGACGAGCGCGGCGCCGTCGTGCGGGCCGTCGTCGTCCTGCGCGACGGCCACGAGCCCTCCGACGCGCTCGCGCGCGAGCTGCAGGACCACGTCAAGGCCCAGACGGCGCCCTACAAGTACCCGCGGATCGTCGAGTTCGCCGGCGAGCTGCCCAAGACGGCGAGCGGCAAGGTCCGCCGGGCGGCGCTGAGACGCGAGTAGTTCGCGTGCGAATCACAACGCCCGCGGCCGCCGTCCACAGGGGTGTGCTGCGAAACCCGCGTATATCGCGGGTTTGGCCGCACACCCCCTCGCGATCGATCAGCGGTTAGGCGCCGCGCAGCGCCGCAAGCGCGACACGGACGACCACAAAGCGGCTAGAACCCGCCCATCCCGGGCTGGTTCTGCGCGCCGTCGACGACGACGTTGGCACCGCTGACCCAGTTCGCGCGCTCGGAGAGCAGGAAGGCCGCGACGTCCGCGACCTCCTTCGGCGTGCCGAGACGTCCCCGTGGGAACTCGCGCCGCACCCACGCGTCGAAGGCCGCGGGCTGCGTGTCGCGGCGCTGCGCCCAGCCGCCGCCCTCGAAGAGGATCGAGCCCGGGCTGAGCGCGTTGACGCGGATGCCGTCGGGCCCCAGCTCGCGGGCGAGCGTGTGGGCGAGGTGGATCTCGGCCGCCTTCGCCGCGGCGTACTGCGCCCGCGGCTGGGGCCTCGTGCCCGAGATCGACGCGATCAGCAGCGCCGCCCCTCCGCCGCGGGCGCGCAGGTGCGGCACGGCCGCGCGCATGACCACCGCGGGATGGACGACGTTGAGGGCCAGCGTCTGCTCCCAGTCGGCCGCGGTGGTCTGCTCGAGCGCGGAGCCGCCGGCGGCGCCGCCGGCGTTGGCGACGACGAGGTCCAGGCCGCCCAGCTCGCGCGCGCACTCGTCGACGGCCGCGGTGAGCGCGGCCTCGTCGGTGACGTCGGCCGCGACGCCGTGCGCGCCCACGCCCAGCGCGCGCAGCTCGCCCGCCGACCGCTGCACCTCGTCGGCGTCGCGGGCGCACAGGCCCACGGCGCAGCCCTCGTCGGCCAGGCGCAGGACGATCGCCCGGCCGATCCCGCGCGTCGCGCCGGTGACGAAGGCGACCTTGTCGGCGAGCCCGAGGTCCATCACGACGTCGGGGGCCGGAGGCGTGGGAGCGGGCGCGGGCACGGGCGGTGCGGGAGGCACCGGCGGCGCCTTGCGCGGGCAGCGCTGCGGCCCGGGCTTGTAGGGCAGGCGCACGATCGTCGACGAGGCGTTGTTGTCCTCGTTGGACTCGAAGATGCCGTTGCCCGGGTCGGCGCGGTGCACGACCGCGAAGCAGCCGCTCAAGCCCGTGACGTCGATCCAGTTGTCGGGATAGGTCGACGGGTAGACGTCGGCCCAGCCCACCGACGTCCCCAGCGTGATCTGGCGCGTGCCCGCGCGCTGGTTGCAGGCGCCGAAGAAGCGCCGGCGCCGGACGGTCGGCCCGCCGCGCACGCGGTCGAGGTCGCGCAGGCAGTAGTCGTGCTTGGGCCCGGTGCGCACCAGGGTCGTGCGCCGGCCGGCCAGGTCGATGGCCCACAGCTCGAAGCGCGCGGCGTCCTTGAACTTCCAGTAGGACCCGCCGCGCGACGGCACCGACTTGTAGTAGAGCTCCGCCCCGGTGACGATCCGGTAGCGCCTGCCCGCGGCGTCGGCGACGACCTGGCGGGCGCGCATCTCGCTCAGCGAGACGCGCTCGCCGAAGAGCTCCGCCGGTCCGGCGCCGAGGTTGACGATCCGGTTCTCCATCCGCAGCACGACGTGCCGCTTGCTCGGGACTGCGCGCGACCCGCAGGTGGCTGGGCGGCGCCATGACGAGGTCCGGGCAGCGCAGAGCGAGCCCCGGCTCGTGACATGGGTTCGGGAAGGCAGCGGCGAGCGCCGCCAGCGTGGCGGTGGCTGTGAGCACGACTGGCGCGTCACGCTGTCAGATCGCGCGCCATCTCGTCGAAGACGGCGACGTAGCGATCGACCGACTCGTCGGTGTGCGTCACCGAGAGCGTCCACTCCTCCTCGCGGCCCGGCGTCATGAAGATGCCGCGGTTCATGTTGAACAGCCACGCGAGGTCGGCCAGCTCGGCGTCCTGGTTCTCCTTGAACGTCTCGTAGTCGACGATCTTGGCCGGCGAGAAGGTCACGCAGCCCTTGGACCCCACGCCGACCGAGTAGCCCGACAGGCCGTAGCGCTCGATGACCTCGGTGCAGCCGCGCAGGATCCGCTCGTTCAGCGCGTCCAGGCGCTGGTAGGCCTCGGGCGTGAGCACCTCGGTCAGGTTCGCGCGGGCGGCCGCCATGCCGAGCGGGTTGCCGTTGTAGGTGCCGACCTGGAAGACCGAGCCGTCCTCCACGACCGACATGACCTCCTCGCTGCCGCCGATGGCGCCGACGGGCATGCCGCCGCCCAGCGCCTTGGCCAGCGTGACCATGTCGGGCATCACCCCGAAGCGCTCGACGGCGCCGCCGGCGGCGATGCACAGGCCGGTCTTGACCTCGTCGAAGATGAGCACGACGCCGTGCCGGCTCGTGATCTCGCGGACGGCGTCGAGGTAGCCGGGCTCGGGGAGGACGACCCCGAGGTTCATCATCGCCGGCTCCATGATCATGCAGGCCGGCTTGCGGCCCTCGCGATCGAGCTCGGCGATGCGGCGGTCCAGCGACTCGGCGTCGTTGAAGTGCACCGAGAAGACCTCGTCGACGACCGACTGCGGGATGCCGGCGCCGTAGGGCAGCGAGGCCGGCGCCTCGTGCGGGCCGATCTTGTCGTACTCGACCCCGATGGAGACCATCACCGTGTCGTGGTGGCCGTGGTAGGAGCCGAAGATCTTCATCACGGTGTGGCGCTTGGTGTAGGCGCGCGCGATGCGGATCGCGTCCATCGTCGACTCCGAGCCGGAGTTCGTGTAGCGCCAGCGATGGATGTCCCAGCGGCGCGCGAGCTCCTCGCCCACCACGATCGCGTCCTCGGTCGGCGCGGCGAAGTGGGTGCCGCGGACGTAGCGCTCGCCGATGGCCTTGCCGATGGCCGGGTGCGCGTGGCCCTGGACCATCGACCCGAAGCCGTTGTGGAAGTCGTACATCTCGTTGCCGTCGACGTCCCACACACGCGGGCCGTCGCCGTGCTCGAGGTAGATCGGCCACGGCTCGCGCAGCTGGTAGGACGACGCGACGCCGCCGGTGAGCACGTTGCGCGCGCGGTCGTACATCTTCAGCGACGCCTGCGTGCGCTCGTTGAGGCGCTTCTCCTCGCGCTCGGTGAGCTCCTTGATGCGCTGGCGGTCGAGTTCGACATGCGTGGTGGCCATGGCGCTGAGTTTAGGCGCGGGACCGCTGACCACGCAGGCCAACTGACCATGCGTCCGTCGTACGCGGCGCACAGGTGTACCGTTGCGCCATGCCTGGCGACGCCACTGTGGCCGCCGTCTTCGAGCCGGTCCAGCCGCCGACGACGTTCGAGGAGACCGTCGAGCGCCTGGGCACCGCGATTCGCCTGGGGATCCTCGGCCCCGGGCTCCGCCTCCCCTCAGAGCGCGAGCTGGCCGAGCAGCTCGGGATCTCGCGCTCGACCCTGCGCCAGGCCATCACGACGCTGGTGCAGTCCGGCCACCTGACGTCGGTGCGCGGTCGCGGCGGCGGGACGTTCGTGGTCCAGGAGCCGCCGCTCGCCGAGGGCAGCCCGACCGGCCCGGTGCGCGAGGACTGGCGCGAGGTCCTCGACCTGCGCGCGGCGATCGGCATCGGCACGATCACGCTGGCCGCCGACCGCGCCACCGCGGAGGACCTCGTGCCCATGCGCGAGTCGGTCGAGCGCATGTCGGTCGCCGAGGAGTTCGACGAGTACCGGCGGGCCGACATCCGCTTCCACATGGCCATCGCCGAGGCCAGCGGCGTGCCGCGGCTGGTCGGGCTCGTGGGCGAGATCGAGGCCGAGGTCTCGGAGCTCATCGCGCACATCGCCCACCCGCCCGAGGTCCTCGACCACTCCAACGCCGAGCACGCGCGGATGATCGAGGCGCTCGAGCGCCACGACGCCACGCGCGCGGTGCGCCTGCTGCGCCGCCACCTGGACGGCACCGTCCACATCCTCGGCGGCCTGTTCCTCCCGGGCCACGCCTAGGCCCCGACGTCGTCAGCCGGCCGCGGGCACGCGCACGAGCGGCGCCCAGGCGAGCGCGTGCGGTCCGCCGCCCTCCTGCTCCAGCAGCAGCTGCGCCGTGTGCAGGAGATGGTCGCGCATGCGCTCGGCGGCGAGCGCGGCGTCGCGCTCGCGCAGGGCCGCGATGACGGCGACGTGCTCGGCGTGGATCGACCGCAGGTCGCGGCTGCGCCCGACGGTCGAGGCGCCTCGGAAGCGCACGAGGTCGCGCAGCCCGCCGACGACGGAGACCAGGCGGCGGTTCCCGGCGGCGGTCAGGACGATCTCGTGAAAGCGCGTGTCGTGGGCCATGAAGGCGTTCTCGTCGCCGTCGTCGGCGAGCGTCGCCATGGCGTCGAGCTCGCGCTGGAGTGCGTCGAGGTCGTCGTCGGTCAGCAGCGTGCAGGCACGGTAGGTGGCCGGGACCTCGAGGAGCAGGCGCAGCGTGAAGACCTCCTCGAGATCGTGCACGGAGGTCTCGAGCACGCGCACGCCGCGATTGCGCTCGAAGCGCACCACGCCCTGGCGCTCGAGCAGGAGCAGCGCCTCGCGCACCGGGGTGCGCGAGACGCCGAAGCGCTCGGCCAGCCGAGCGACCGAATAGCGCTCGCCCGCCGCCAGACGCCCGTCGACGATGGCAGCGCGGATCGCGTCGTGGGCGCGGGCGGCCAGCGTCGAGTGGTCGAGCGTCAGGCTCTGCAGCGAGCCTTCTCCATGGGCGGTGTCCGGCGAGCTCAGTCGTAGTGCTCCGGTGCCTGCTTGAAGCTCGGCCACGCCTCGGGATCGTGGCCGGTGACCACGGTCGACCCAGAGCGCTCGGCGATCCGGTGCAGCTTGCGCACGGAGCGCACGGAGTCGACGGCCGAGGCGAGGAAGCCCGGCAGCGCCTTCTCGTTCCAGTGGTCCATCGTGTAGGCAGCGTCCACCGTGAGCAGGACGGAACCCGTGTTCGGCAGCCCGATCTCGAACGACTGGTGGCCGGGGGCGTGACCGGGCGTCTGCCACATCCGCAGCGTTCCATCGCCATAGAGGTCGTAGCCGTCGTCGGAGTCCTCGAGCAGCACCCAATCGACGCCGGGCTTGTTGTAGTCGGCCCGGATGTAGCCGCCGTCGGCGAACCAGTCGGGTGCGTGGGCGTACTCGTACTCCGCGCGCGTGGCAACGACCTTGGCGTTGGGGAACTCGTCGATGGCCGCCAGCGCGCCGGTGTGGTCGAGGTGCAGGTGCGACTGGACGACGAACTTGACGTCGGCCGGATCGAAGCCGGCCGCGCGCAGGGCGGGCACGCACGCCTGCTCCGGCGTCATCGTGGGCCAGTAGACGTCGCAGATGGCCCCCCAGTGCCCGCGCGCGTCGGTGGCGCACTCCGCGGCGTTGCCGCCGTCGATGACGACATTGCCCTTGGGATGGGTGAGCAGGAACCACGGCACGGGGATCGAGTACTCGTCTCCGAGACCCTGGTTCATCTTGATGTTCTCGACGTGGCACTCGAGCGTGCCGCACTCGAACATGTACAGGCGGACATCTTCTGGCATGGGTGGCTGGCCTCCGATCACCAGTTGGTCATGGACGCATTGAGGATGTGGCCGAGGTCGTCGCCGGTGACGTCGCGCGGGCTCACGACCAGCAGCCGCTGCTGCTTGAGCGCCCCCTCGACGAGCGCGGGGACGTCGTTCTCGTCGTAGCCGAGCTCGGCGATGCCACGCGGCGCGTCGACGTCGCGCATGAGCGCGCGCAGCACCTCGGGCAGGGTGTCGGCGCCCGCGTCGGCGAAGGGCTCGCCGGCGAGGAGCCCGGCGACGTGATGGTGGCGCTCGGGAGCCGCCTCGTAGGTGAAGCGGAAGGCCGCGGGCGCCGTCACGATGACCGAGTGGCCGTGCGGCACGAACGGGTGGTCGTCCGGATAGCCGGGCGGCTGGTAGGCGTGCTTGAGCCCGGCGATCGGATAGGCGCACGCGTGCGGGATGTGCACGCCGGCCGAGCCGAAGCCGACGCCGGCCATCGTCGCGGCGAGCATCATGGCGCCGCGCGCCTCGAGGTCCTCGGCGTCGGCGACGGCGCGTCGCAGGTAGCGCCCGCCGTATTCGAGCGCCTTGGCGGACCACACGTCGGCCACGGGATTGGCGCCCTGGTAGGGCGGCCGGTCGTCGGGCGACGCGGGCCGCTCGCGCTCGTCGTAGGGACGCGACAGAAACGACTCGGCCGCGTGGCAGATCACGTCGAGGCCCGTGGAGGAGGTGACCTCCGCCGGCAGCGTGCGCACGAGCTCGGGATCGACGATCCCCTGCGCCGGGCGCAGGTAGCGATGCGAGATCCCGGTCTTGACCTTCATGTCCGGGATGTCGAGCACCGCGACGGTGGTGGCCTCGGCGCCGGTCCCGGACGTGGTGGGGATGGCGAGGTGCGGGCGCAGCGGCGACGGCGGCTTGCGCCCCTCGCCGACAGGCGGGTTGACGTATTCCATGACCGGCGCCGGATGCGTCGTGATGAGGTCGGCGACCTTCGCGGTGTCGATGCTCGATCCGCCGCCGACCGAGACGAAGCCGTCGACCTCCGCGTCGCGCGCGAAGTCGGCGGCCTCCTGGAAGGAGTCGAGCGTCGGCTCGACGCGGGCGCGGTCGTAGACCACCACCTCGATGCCCTCGGCTTCGATGCTGGCGCGGATGCGCTCGGGATGGCCGATGGCGGCGACGCCGGGGTCGGTGACCAGCAGCGCGCGCTTCACGCCGAGGCGCTTGAGCTCCCAGCCGGCGTCGGCGGCGGCGCCAGGCCCGTACTTGATGGGCGTCGCCTCCAGCGTGAAGATCGTCTCGTGCTCGCGGGCAGCCGTCATCGCTCTCCTCCTGTCGTCCTCTCCGGTGGACGGTAGCATGCTACATGTGACCGACAATCTCATCGAAGGCCTCGCGGCGGCGGTCGGGGAGCGCCACGTCCTCGTCGACGACGACGTCCGCGCGCCCTTCGAGGTCGACTGGACCGGCCGCTACCGGGGCGTCGCGCGCGCCGTCGTGCGCCCCGCCGACGCGCAGCAGGTGGCCGCGGTGCTCGCCGCCTGCCGCGAGCACGGCGCGCCCGTCGTGCCCCAGGGCGGCAACACCGGCATGGTCGGCGCCGGCGTCCCGCGCGGCGGCGAGGTGGTCCTCAGCACGGCGCGGCTGACCGAGCTCGGGCCGGTCGATCGCGCCTCCGCGCAGGTCAAGGCCGGCGCGGGGGTCACGCTCGCCCGGGTGCAGGAGAGCGCACGCGCGGCGGGCCTGGATGCCGGCGTCGACTTCGCCGCGCGCGACAGCGCCACGGTCGGCGGCCTCGCCGCCACCAACGCCGGCGGGATCCGCGCCATGCGCTACGGGACCGTCCGCGCCCGCGTCGCGGGGCTGCAGGCGGTCCTGGCCGACGGCTCGATCATCGAGCGGCCCACCCTGCTCAAGGACAACGCCGGCTACGACCTCTCGGCCCTGCTCGTCGGCAGCGAGGGGACGCTCGCGATCATCACCGCCGTCCGCTGGCGGCTGGTGGCGCGGCTCACCAGCCGCGTGGCCGCGATGATCGGCCTGCAGTCGCTCGACCAGGCCGCCGACCTGCTCGCCGACGTGCGCCCCCGGC
Organism: uncultured Actinomycetes bacterium; assembly: GCA_963816845.1. Taxonomy (GTDB): domain Bacteria; phylum Actinomycetota; class Thermoleophilia; order Solirubrobacterales; family Solirubrobacteraceae; genus JAOPZW01. The sequence continues at coordinate 21,852 of CAWFMR010000018.1, forward strand.
TGCCCTCGCTGGACGCCGCCGAGTTCATGTCCGGACGAGGGACTGCAGCTCGTGCTCGACCACCTCGGCCTCCCGGCGCCGGTCCCCGTGCGCTCGCCGGTGTACGTGCTGCTCGAGTGCGCGGCCCTGGCCGACCCGACCGACGAGCTCGCCGAGGCCTTGGCGCAGGCCGGGATCGAGGACGCCGTCGTCGCCGACGACAGTGCCGAGCGCGAGCGACTGTGGCGCTTTCGCGAGGCACATACCGAGGCGCTCTCGGCCGCGGGCGTTCCGCACAAGATGGACGTCGGCGTACCGCTGGCGCGCCTGGCCGAGTTCGCCGACCGCGTGCGCGCGGAGGTGGCGCGCCTGGCTCCGGGCGCGCGCGTGATCCTCTTCGGCCATCTCGGGGACGGCAACGTCCACGTCAACGTGCTCGACCTCGAGCCCGATGACTACGCGGTCGACGAGGCGGTGCTGCGCGTGGCGGCCGCATGCGACGGCACGATCAGCGCCGAGCACGGCGTCGGAGTGGCCAAGGCGCGCTGGCTCGAGCTCGTGCGCTCGCCGGGCGAGCTGCGCGCGATGGCTCAGATCAAGCGCGCGCTGGACCCCGACGGGCTGCTCAATCCCGGCGTGATGCTGCCGTGACCCGCTCTTGGACGAAGGCGAGCTTCTCGACCACCGGCGCGGGCAGGACGAACGGGTAGAGGTCGTCGCGGCCCATGCTGCGACTCAGCGCGTTGAGCGCGTAGGTCAGCGGCAGCCAGTCGTCGAGCAGCTCCTGGAAGTCGCCGCCGTCGGGCGCCGGGGCCTCGGCGCCGCGCACGTTCACGCCGAAGGCGCCGGCGGTCTGCAGCGTGTCCCAGATGTGCAGGTAGTGCGCGAAGGTCTCCGCCCAGTCCTCCCACGGGTGCATCGTCGCGTAGGCGCTGACGAAGCGCTGCGACCAGTCGGGCGGTGGACCGGTCTCGTAGTGGCGCTCGAGCGCCGCGCCGTAGTCCTCGCGCTCGTCGCCGAACAGTGCGCGGCAGCGCTCGCGCGCCGGGCCCTCGGGGACGAGCAGCGGCCAGTAGTAGTGGGCGATCTCGTGGCGGAAGTGCCCGAGGACGGTGCGGTAGGGCTCGCCGAGCTGCTCGCGCAGCGCCTCGCGGTGCGCGTCGTCGGACTCGGCGACGTCGAGCGTGACGACGCCGTCGGCGTGGCCCGTCGTCACCGTCCCGCGGTCGCCGGAGAGCAGCTCGAAGGCCAGGCCGCCGTCGCGCTCGCGCCAGCTCTGCACCGGCAGCCCCAGCTCCCCGAGCTCGAAGAGCAGCCAGCGCTTGGCCGCCTCGGCGTCGCGGAAGCGCTCGATCCCCTCGGCGTCGGCGTCGGACGGGCGCGTGCGCGTCAGCCGGCAGCTCCCGCACAGCTCTCCCGGGGCGTCGACGAGCCAGTTGCAGCCGGCCAGCTCGAGGTTCGCGCAGCGCGCCGCGCCCGAGCTCAGGGTGACGAGCTCGCGCCGCCGCGGCTCGAACCCGAGGTCTGAGCCGCAGCGCAGGCAGACCGTGTTCTCGAAGAAGACGAGCTGTCCGCAGGTGTCGCAGGAGAAGGAGCGCACGGACGGGCCAGGGTAGCCGCCGCGATCAGCGCCGCCGCGCCGACGGCATAGGCCGCGATCGCCATCGCCCACACCCCGGTCCAGTGCCATTGCTCCCAGGCCAGCCCGGGCACGTAGGCGCCCAGCGCGCCGGCCACGTAGTAGCCGCTGAAGTACATGGCGCTCGCCACGCCGCGGTCGCGATCGGTGGCGCCGGCCACGCCGAGCTGCGCGGCGGTCACGGCCGAGAAGTTGCCCAGGGTCACCAGCGAGAGGCCGACGATGACGACGCCGAGCACGGGCACGAGCGACAGCGTCAGCCCGCCCGCGCACAGCAGCAGGCCGCCGAGGGCGACCGCTCGCCAGCCGTGGCGGTCGGCCAGCCGGCCCGCGAGCGGCCCCGCGGCGCCCATGACCCACAGCACGAACACGAGCCCGATGAGCGCCGGCGAGAGCGAGAACGGCGGGCGCTCGAGGCGGAAGTCGATGTACGAGAAGACGCCCATGAAGGAGAAGAACAGGCCCGCGCCGGTCAGGCACGCGGCCACCAGCGCGCGGTTGCCCAGCAGCCGGCGCAAGGTGGCGGCCGACAGGCCGGCCGACGGCGGGCCCAGCGTCTCCGGGGGCAGCGAGCGGCGCATGACGAGCGTCGCCGCCAGCGGGAGCAGCGCCACGGCGCCCAGCGCCACGCGCCAGCTCGTGGCCGCCGTGAGCAGCGCGACCCCGACCCGGCCGACGAGCCCGCCGAGGACGAGGGCCGAGACGTACATGCCCATCGCCCGCGAGCCGATGCGCTCGTTGAAGGCCTCGGTCACGTAGGGCACGCCGACCGTCAGCAGCCCCGGCATGCACAGCCCCTGCGCGCCGCGCATCGCCAGCAGGACGGCGAAGCTCGGCGCCAGCGCGACGCCGAGCGACGGCACGACGAGCGCGCCGCTGGCCAGCACGAGCGACGCGCGGCGCCCGATGCGGTCCGACAGCGGGCCCCAGAACCACGCGCCGACGGCGAGCGCGCCGATGACGACGGACACCGTGAGCCCGGTCTGCGAAGGCGCCACCGAGAAGTCGCGCCCGAGCTCGGGCAGGATCGCCTGCGTCGAGTACATCGCCGTGAACATCGCGGCCGCGGCGAACAGGAACGGCCCCATCCCGCCCAGCCCGACGCGCGCCCGCGCACGGGCGTTCGCTGCCAGCGCCACCCGCTGCAGGCTAGTCCGACTAGCCCGACGCCACGCGGTTGGCCGCCATGCGCTGCGCCATCGCGCTGCGGATGCGATCGGCCACCCCGGGCATGCGGCTGTCGATCGCGCGCAGCTGTGAGCCGGTCAGCACGACGAGGCTCATCGGCGTCGTCGCGACGACGGTGGCCACCCGGCGGTCGCCCGCCAGCAGCCCGATCTCGCCGAAGAAGTCGCCCGGGCCGAGCACGGCGGCGTGCTCGCCGCCGAGCTTCACCTCGGCGCTGCCGGCCCTGATGGCGAAGAACTCGTAGGCCAGCCGGCCCTCCTGCGCGAGCACGGCCCCGGGCTCGACGTCGACCTCGTCGGCGTACTGCGCGACCACCTTCTGGTCGTCCTTGCTGAGTCCCGCGAAGAGCGGGATCGACTGCACGTCGCGTGGATCCATTTGGTCCTCCCCGGTGTCGGACCGACCCTACACCCGCACCCGCTCGCCGCGGGGATCGAAGAGCGGCTCGGCCGCCACCTCGCCGGCGACCCAGCGTCCGAAGATGTCGACCTCGACCGCGGTGCCGACGTCATGGCCCGGCGGCAGGTAGGCGTAGGCGATCGAGCGCCCCACCGTGTAGCCGTAGCCGCCGGTGGTCACGCGCCCGACGATCTCGCCGTCCACGCGCACGGGCTCGTTGCCCAGCGCGACCGAGCGCGGGTCCTCGAGCACGAGGCAGCGCAGGCGCTTGGCCGGCTCGCGGCCCTCGAGCGCGTCGCGCCCGGCGAACTGCTTGTCCTTCGCGACGCAGAAGCCCAGGCCGGCCTCGTGGGGCGTCTCGTCGGGCGTGATGTCGGCCGCCCACACGCGGTAGCCCTTCTCCAGGCGCAGCGTGTCGATCGCCCGGTAGCCGCCGGCCGCGAGCCCGTGCGGCTCGCCGGCCTCCCACAGCGCGCGCCACAGCGCCGCGCCGAACTCCGTCGGGCAGTAGAGCTCCCAGCCCAGCTCGCCGGTGAAGGTCACCCGCAGCGCGCGCACGGGGACGTCGCCGACCGCGAGCTCGCGCATCGTCATGTAGCCGAAGTCGAGCGGGTCGGGCGTCAGCGGCGCGAGCACGTCGCGGGCGCGCGGGCCCCAGAGCCCGAAGCACGCCCAGCGCGAGGTCACGTCGCTCACGCGCACGGAGCCGTCGGCCGGCGCGTTGCGGCGGATCCACGAGAGGTCGTGGTTGCCGAAGGCGGTGCCGGTCACGATCGAGAAGAGCTCGTCCTCGACGCCGCGTGACGGTGAAGTCGCACTCGATGCCGCCGCGGGCGTTGAGCATCTGGGTGTAGGTGATCTGCCCGACGCCGCGCGCGACGCGGTTGTCGCACAGCCACTCCAGGTAGTCGCGCGGCGCCCGGGCCCGCGACCTCGATCTTGGCGAAGGAGGACTCGTCGAAGAGCGCTGCTCGCTCGCGGCAGGCGACGTGCTCGGCGCCGATGGCCGGCGACCACAGCCGGCCGGCCCATCCGCGCGGGCGCAGCGCCGCGTCGCCCGCCGGCGCGTTGGACTCGTACCAGTTCACGCGCTCCCAGCCCGACTTCTCGCCGAAGGCCGCGCCGTGCTCGCGATGCCAGGCGTAGGCGCTCGAGACCCGCAGCGGGCGGCCGGCCTGGCGCTCGTGGCCGGGGTACTTGATGTCGTAGTAGGTCTCGTAGACCTCGCGCGTGCGCTTGAGCGTGTAGCTCGGCGAGCGGTAGTGCGCGCCGAAGCGCCGCACGTCCATCTCCCACAGGTCCATCGCCGGCTCGCCGGCGACGATCCACTCGGCCATCGCCTTGCCCAGGCCGCCGGCGCCGGCGAGCCCGTGGGCGCAGAAGCCGGCCGCGACGAAGAAGCCCGCGCACCTCGCTCTCGCCCAGCAGGAACTCGTTGTCGGGGGTGAAGGCCTCGGGCCCGTTGATGAGCCGCGTGACCTTCACGTCCTCCATGGCCGGCACGCGCTTGCGCGAGTTGACCGCGATCTCCTCGAAGCGGTCCCAGTCCTCCTCGAGCAGGATGCCGTTGAAGTCGGGCGCGATGGCGTCCAGGCCGTCGGGGCGCAGCGACCACGGCGCGCTGTGGCGCTCGTAGCCGCCCATGACCAGGCCGCCGCCCTCCTCGCGGTAGTAGACGAGCAGGTCGGGGTCGCGCAGCGTCGGCAGGTGGCCGTCGTCGCGGTCGCGGAACGGCTGGGTGACGAGGTACTCGTGCGCGAAGGGCACGACCGGGACGCGGACGCCGGCCATGCGCCCGATCTCGGCGGCGAACATGCCGCCCGCGTTGACGACGACCTCGGCCTCGATCGGGCCCCACTCCGTCTGCACGCCGCGCACGCGCCCGGCCTCGACGTCGATCGCGGTCACGCGCGTGTGCGTGTAGATCCGGCAGCCGCCCTCGCGCGCGCCCTCGGCCAGCGCGTAGGTCAGCTGGGAGGGGTCGAGGTAGCCGTCGGTCGGCAGGTAGGACGCCGCGCGCACGCCGTCGGTCGACATGAGCGGGAAGAGCGCCGCCGCCTCGTCGGCCGACAGCAGCTCGAGCGGGAGCCCGAAGGTCCGCGACCAGCCGACCTGGCGGTGCAGCTCCTCCTCGCGCTCGGGCGTGCAGGCCAGGCGCAGGCCGCCGCACTCGACCCAGCCGCAGGCCTCGCCCAGGCTCCGGTAGAGCGCGACCGAGTCCATCATCATCCGCGTCAGCGAGACGCTGCCGCGCAGCTGGCCGACGAGCCCGGCCGAGTGGAAGGTCGAGCCGCTGGTCAGCTCGGCGCGGTCGACGAGCACCACGTCGCGCTCGCCGAGCTGCGCGAGGTGGTAGGCGATCGACGTCCCCCCCACCCCGCCGCCGACGATGACGACGCGCGCGCGCTCGGGCAGCTCACGCGGTCGCGGCAAGCGCCAGCCACTCCTCCACGCGCGGATCGGCCGCGGCCCGCTCGAGCCGCTCGAAGTGCTCGGCCGCGTAGCCGGCGTAGTCGAAGTCGAGCTCCGAGCGGCGCAGCTGCACCGCGCCCCACATCGCCTCGCGGAAGTCCGACACGATGCGGAACAGCTGCAGCGACGCGAAGCGCGCCTCGGTCACCGGCTCGTCGAAGTACAGCTCGAGCAGCGCGCGGTCGTGCTCGTCGTCGAAGCCGTTGTTGACCGACAGGTTGCCGAGGTCGAAGTAGCGGTCGTTCATCCCCGCGTACTCCCAGTCGACGATGCACACCCGCGCGCCGTCGCGCACGAAGTTGGCGGTCAGCAGGTCGTTGTGGCAGGAGACGGAGACGTGCTCGGGGCCGGTGGCCGCGGCCTCGATCCGGTGAAGCAGGCCCAGCAGGCGCTCGTAGCTGTCGGGCAGGGCGCCGGCGAGCGGGCGCTGCTGCTCGATGAGCCGGAAGATCGCGAACGCGCTGGGGAGCGCCGGGGTGCCGTGCAGACGGCGCAGCATCGCGGCGACCTGCGCCATCACGCCCGGCGTGCGCATGTGCTCCACGGCGACGTCGCCGCCCGGCAGCCAGCGCGTGACGAGCGCCGGCACGTCGCTGAGGAAGGCGACGACCGGCGGGGCGATGCCCTCGGCGGCGGCGCGGCGCGAGGCGATCTCCTCGGTGCTGCGATCGATCCCCAGCACCTCCGCGCCGCGGTCGCACAGGCGCAGCACGAGGTCCTCGCCGCCCATCCGCAGGCGGTAGTTGCGGTTGGTGATGCCGCCCTCGAGCGGCTGCGGCTCCCCCTCCAGCGGGCCGAGCTCGGGCTCCAGGCGGGCGATGATGGCGGCGAGCTCGGGCATTGGTGTGCCGGGCCGACCATAATTGGCACGGATGCCGCTCGGGCAAGGTAGGGTCGCCAGCCATGACCCTCGACGAGCTGAAGGCCGAGATCGCGGCAGGCGACATCGACACCGTCCTGCTGGCCCTGACCGACATGCAGGGGCGCCTGCAGGGCAAGCGCCTGACCGCCCCGTGGTTCCTGCAATCGGTGGTGGGCCACGGCGCCGAGGGCTGCAACTACCTGCTCGCCGTGGACGTCGACATGAACACCGTCGGCGGCTACGAGATGTCGAGCTGGGAACGCGGCTACGGCGACTTCGTGTTCAAGCCCGACCTCGACACCCTGTGCCGCACGACGTGGCTCGAGGGCACCGCGCTGTGCCTGGCCGACGTCGAGTGGGAGGACGGCTCGCCGGTCGTGGCCTCGCCGCGCCAGATCCTGCGCGCCCAGCTCGCCCGCCTGGCCGAGCACGGCTGGCAGGCCCACGCGGGCACCGAGCTCGAGTTCATGGTCTTCGACGACAGCTACGAGCAGGCGTGGGACAGCGCCTATCGCGGGCTGACGCCGGCCAACCGCTACAACGTCGACTACTCGATGCTCGGCACCGCGCGCGTCGAGCCGCTGCTGCGCCGCATCCGCAACGCGATGATGGACGCGGGGATGGTGGTCGAGGACTCCAAGGGCGAGTGCAACTTCGGCCAGCACGAGATCAACTTCCTCTACGCCGACGCCCTGCGCGCCGCCGACCAGCACGTGATCTACAAGAACGCCGCCAAGGAGATGGCCGCCCAGGACGGCAAGGCGATCACCTTCATGGCCAAGTACGACGAGCGCGAGGGCAACTCGTGCCACATCCACCTGTCGCTGCGCGGCACCGACGGCTCGATCGTCTTCGACGAGCAGGAAGGGCTGTTCGACCACTTCCTGGCCGGCATGCTCGCCGGCCTGCGCGAGCTGACGCTCTTCCTGGCGCCGAACATCAACTCCTACAAGCGCTACTCGGCGCTGTCCTTCGCCCCGACGACGGTGGCCTGGGGGCACGACAACCGCACCTGCGCCCTGCGCGTGGTCGGCCACGGGGCCGGGCGCCGGGTCGAGTGCCGCGTCGCGGGCGCGGACGTCAACCCCTACCTGTCGCTCAGCGCGCTGATCGCCGCGGGCCTGCACGGCATCGAGTCGGAGCTCGAGCTCGAGCCGGCGCTGGAGGGCAACGCCTACGACGCCACCGACCGCCCGCAGGTGCCTGCCACCTGCGCGACGCCCGCGACCTGTTCGCGTCGAGCGCCGTCGCGCGCGACGCCTTCGGCGAGGACGTCGTCGCGCACTACCTCAACAACGCGCGCGTCGAGCTCGAGGCCTACGACGCGGCGGTCACGGACTGGGAGCGCTTCCGGGGCTTCGAGCGCCTGTAGGCGGCGGCTCGGCCTCGTCGCGCAGATCCTGCAGCAGCGCTCGGAGGCTCGCGGTCACCGAGTGCATCTCGGCGCGCGCCCGGCGGGCCGTCTCCTCGACGCTGTCCTGTCGCCCCTGCTGCTGATCCCCCATACCGGCCATCGGTCCTACCCGATGTCCTGCGTCCGTACACGCCATCCGTCCGACCGCCGACCGCCGTTTCGGACCATCGGTCGTAGCGGCATCTGACTTTCGGACGGTTGACTTCCGTCCGCGACGCGGCGTAGGGTCGCCTCGGCTTAGAGGATCGGCGGCTAGACCTTTTGGAGGAGAGCGCATGGCGGTCAAGACCGGAACCGGCATCCACGATCGCGACGAGCGGCGGCTGGCCGAGCTGGGCTACAAGCAGGAGCTCGACCGCAGCTGGAGCGGCTTCCAGAACTTCGCGATCTCGTTCACGATCATCTCGATCCTGGCGGGGTGCTTCACCACCTACGGCCAGGCGTGGAACAACGGCGGGCCGATCGCGATCTCGTGGGGCTGGCCGCTGATCTCGATCCCGATCCTGATCATCGGCTTCTGCATGTCCGAGCTCGTCTCGGCCTATCCGACGGCCGGCGGGATCTACTGGTGGGCCTCCAAGCTCGGCGGCCCCGCCTGGGGCTGGTTCACCGGCTGGTTCAACCTCATCGGCCTCGTCGCGGTCACCGCGTCGGTCGACTACGGCTGCGCCACCTTCATGAACGTGACCTTCGGCGCGTTCAACTTCAACCTGTTCAACGGCGTCTCGGGCGACTTCTTCTCGGGGACGTTCTGGCTCTTCGTGGTCATCCTGGCCTTCCACGCCCTGGTCAACATCGCCGGCAGCCACCTCGTGGCGCGCATCAACGGCATCTCGGTGTGGTGGCACGTCCTCGGCGTGGCGGTGATCCTGGCCGTCCTCATCATCGTCCCCGACAAGCACGCGTCGGCGGACTTCGTCTTCACCGCAGCGCTTCAACAACTCGGGCTTCCCGGACAGCATGTTCTGGTTCTACGTGCTGCCGCTCGGCTTCCTGCTGACGCAGTACACGATCACCGGCTTCGACTCCTGCGCGCACATCTCCGAGGAGACCCACGGCGCCGCCGACAACGCCGCCAAGGGCGTGTGGCGGTCGATCTTCTACTCGGCGATCTTCGGCTGGGTCCTGCTGCTGGCCATCACCTTCGCGCGCCACCAACGTCGACGCCGTCAACAAGGACGCGGCGGGCGGCGCCTACGTCGCGGTGTCGATCCTCCAGCACGCCCTGGACACCGGGTGGTTCAAGCTCGTGCTCGTCATCTCCACGGTCGGGCAGCTCTTCTGCGGCGCCGCGTGCCTGACCAGCGCGTCGCGCATGTGTTACGCGTTCAGCCGCGACGGCGCGATTCCCGGCTGGCGGCATCTGGAGCAAGGTCAACTCGACGCGGATCCCGTTCAACGCCGTGCTCTTCATGGCCGTGTGCGCCGGGCTCATCACCGTCCCGGCGTACTGGCCGGCGGGCAACGGCGTGCCGGTGGCCTTCTTCGCCGTCGTCTCGATCGCGGTGATCGGCCTCTACATCGCCTACGTGATCCCGATCTACCTGCGCTGGCGGATGGGCGACGCGTTCGAGACCGGCCCTGGACGCTCGGGCGCAAGTACAAGTGGATGAACCCGTTCGCCACGGTCTGGGTCGCGTTCATCACGATCATCTTCATCCTGCCGTACGAACCCCGGCGGCGTGCCGTGGAACGACGAGTTCGACTGGAAGCTCGTCAACTACGCCCCGCTGGTGACGGGCGGCGGTGATCCTCGCCGTCGGGCATCTGGTGGCTGCGTCAGCGCGCGCCACACGTTCACCGGCCCGCGCCACACCATCAGCGAGATCGACGCGGAGCTCGGCGAGCCGCACGCGGGCGGCGAGCTCGCTCCGCAGGCCTGACAGCCCGGTGGCCCTGCAGGTCATCGAGCCGGCAACCGAGGAGGTCCTGGCCGAGGTACAGCGCGCGACCGCTGCCGACGTCGACGCAGCGGTCGCGCGGGCCAAGGCCGCCTTCCCGGCATGGCGAGCCATGGCGCCGGGCGACCGCGCCCGGCTGCTGCACCGGCTCGCCGACACCCTCGACCGAGCACCACGAGGAGCTCGCGGTCCTCGAGGCGCGCAACGCCGGCAAGCCGATCGGCGACGCGCGCGGCGAGATGGGGATGGTGGCCGACACCTTCCGCTACTACGCCGCGGCGCCCGAGCGCCTGCTGGGCGACACCATCCCGGTGTCGGGCGGGCTGGGGTTCACCGTGCGCGAGCCGCTCGGCGTGGTCGGGCTCATCGTGCCGTGGAACTTCCCGCTGACCATCGCCTCGTGGAAGATGGGCCCGGCGCTGGCGGCCGGCAACACGGTGGTGCTCAAGCCGGCCGAGCTGACGCCGCTCACCGCCCTGCGCTTCGCCGAGCTCGCGCTCGAGGCCGGCCTGCCCGAGGGCGTGGTCGAGGTCGTCGCCGGGCCGGGCCGCGAGTGCGGCCAGCGCCTCGTCGACCACCCCGACGTGGCCAAGATCGCCTTCACCGGCTCGACCGAGGTCGGGCGCTCGATCGCGGCGGGCGCGGCGGCGACGATCAAGCGCGTCACGCTCGAGCTGGGCGGCAAGAGCGCGAACGTCGTGTTCGCCGACGCCGACCTCGAGCAGGCGGCGGCGATGGCGCCCCTGGCGCGTGTTCGGCAACGCCGGCCAGGACTGCTGCGCGCGCTCGCGCATCCTCGTGGAGCGCAGCGCCCTGGACCGCTTCATGGAGGCGCTCGAGGAGGCGGTCGGCGCGCTGCGCGTCGGCGATCCGCTCGACGAGGAGACGCAGATGGGCCCGCTCATCAGCGCCGCCCAGCGCGAGCAGGTGGGCTCCTTCGTGGACGACGACGCGCCCGTGGCGATCCGCGGCGAGGCGCCCGACGGGCCGGGCTTCTGGTTCCCTCCCACCGTGCTGTGCCCCGTGAGCAACGACGACCGCGCCGCCCGCGAGGAGATCTTCGGCCCGGTGGCCGCGGTCATCCCCTTCCGCGACGAGGCCGAGGCCGTCGCGCTGGCCAACGACACGATCTACGGCCTCTCGGGCTCGGTCTGGACGCGCGACGGGGCCAAGGCCCTGCGCGTCGCGCGCGCCATCGAGACCGGCGTGATCTCGATCAACTCCAACACGTCGGTGCGCGTGTCGACGCCGTTCGGCGGCTTCAAGCAGTCCGGCTACGGGCGCGAGCTCGGGCCCGCACGCGACCGACGCCTACACCGAGGTCAAGACCGTCTACTACGCCACCGGGGCGGGCTGATGGGGCGCCTGGACGGCAAGGTGTGCGTCATCACCGGCGCCAAGGGCGGCATCGGCGCCGCCAGCGCCGAGCTGTTCGGCGCGCGAGGGCGCCACCGTGGTCGGCGTCGACCTCGACGACGACTGCCCCGGCGACCTCGCGCTGGCCTGCGACGTCACCGACGAGGACGCGGTGCGCGACCTCTACGCGCGCGTGCGCGAGCAGTACGGCCACGTCGACGTGCTCTTCAACAACGCGGGCATCTCGCCCAACGACGACGCGTCCGTGCTCGACACGACGCTACGAGGCGTGGCAGCGCGTGCAGGACGTCAACCTCAAGTCGGTCTTCCTGTGCTGCAAGTACGGCATCGCCCACCTGCTCGACAACGAGCACGGCGGGTCGGTCATCAACACCGCGTCGTTCGTGGCGGTCATGGGCGCCGCGACCTCGCAGATCTCCTACACGGCCAGCAAGGGCGGCGTGCTGGCCATGTCGCGCGAGCTGGGCGTCGAGTTCGCCCGCCGCGGGCGTGCGCGTCAACGCGCTGTGCCCGGGCCCGGTCGACACGCCGCTGCTGCGCGAGCTGTTCGCCAAGGATCCCGAGAAGGCCGCCCGGCGCCTGGTCCACGTGCCGATCGGGCGCTTCGCGCGCGCCGAGGAGATCGCCGCCGGCGCCCTGTTCCTGGCCAGCGACGAGTCGTCGTTCGTCACCGCCACGACGTTCCTCGTCGACGGCGGCCTGAGCGGCGCCTACGTCACCCCCGAATAAGCCTCCTTACGAGGCGCTTCGTTTCTCCTTAACCGCCGGTCAGCGAGGTGGCGCATCCTCGATGCATGCCCATCCCCAAGAGCTTGCTCGCCGGTGGCGTCGCAGCGACCCTCGCCGTCGGCGGGGGCGCCGTCATCGCGCACGAATTCATCGACAACCCATCCCCCGCGGCGGGCTCTCAGCCCACCGCCTCCACGCATGCGATCTCCGACAACCTCAACGCCCGCCAGATCTACAACGCGTCCAAGAACGCCGTCACCTACATCGTCGCCGACACCCCCGAAGGTCAGGCGACCGGCTCGGGCTTCGTCGTCTCCAAGGACGGCCTGATCGTCACCAACGACCACGTCGTCGACGGGGCCTCCCAGGTCCAGGTCAAGATCGGCACGAGCAACCAGGCCCAGGCCGCCACCGTCGTCGGTGCAGACCCCTCGCGCGACCTCGCGCTGCTGAAGGTCGACGCCAGCAACCTCCCCACCCTCTCGCTGGGCGACTCCTCGTCGGTCGGCGTGGGCGACCCCACGTACGCGATCGGCAACCCCTTCGGCCTCGACCACACGCTGACCACCGGGATCGTCTCGGCCCTGCAGCGCAACCTCCAGGCGCCCGACGGAGCCACGATCTCCGGCGCCATCCAGACCGACGCCGCGCTGAACCCCGGCAACTCGGGCGGCCCGCTGCTCGACGCCAGCGGCAAGGTGATCGGCGTCAACTCGCAGATCCAGACCGGCAGCTCGAGCGGCGCCGAGGCCGGCAACGTCGGAATCGGCTTCGCCATCCCCGCCAGCACCGTCAAGTCGTTCATCGCCGAGGCCCAGGCGGGCAAGCTCAAGCCGCAGGCGCAGCAGCAGCAGCAGAGCGACCCGTGGGGCCAGAGCCAGGGCCAGGACCCGAGCCAGGGCCAGCAGGACCCCAACGGCCAGGACCAGGGCCAGCAGGCCGACCCCTACGGCCAGGGCCAGAGCCAGCAGGCGACCCCTACGGCCAGGGCCAGAGCCAGCAGGATCCCTACGGCCAGCAGGATCCCTACGGCCAGGACCAGGGCCAGCAGGCCGACCCCTACGGCCTCGGCATCGGCTGACCCCCGTGGGGCGTCGAACGTCGGTCTTCCCCCCTGCACAGGGGGTAGGACCGACGTTCGACCGCTAGCGCACGACGCGGGCCTCGTAGCCCGCGTCGCGCACCCGCGCGAGCACGTCGTCGGCGTGCTCGCGCCCGCGCGTCTCGAGCACGAGCTGCACCGCGGTCTCGCGCACGTGGAGGTCGAGCCCCTCGCGCATGTGCTCGACGTCGACGAGATTCGCGCCCGCCTCGCCGACCAGCGAGAGCAGGCGCGCCAGCGAGCCGGGGCGGTCGGGCACGCGCGTGAAGAGGAGGAGCCGCCGGCCCGCCTGGCTCTCGTGGCGGCGCGCGATCAGGGCCAGCAGGCCCGCGTCGACGTTGCCGCCGCTGAGCACGACGACCGTCGTGCCCTGCCGCGCCGGCGCGGTCTGGCCGCCCAGCAGCGCAGCGACGCCGACGGCGCCCGCGCCCTCGACGACGAGCTTGGCCTTCTCCATGAGCACGACCATCGCCTCGGCCACCTCGTCCTCGGGGACCACGACCACGTCGTCGAGCCAGCGCCGCACGAGGCCGAGGGTCAGCTCACCCGGGCGCTTGACCGCGATGCCGTCGGCGATGGTCAGCCCCGGGGCGACCTCGACGGGCTCGCCGCGGCGCAGCGACTCGGGATAGGAGGCGACGGTGTCGACCTGCACCCCGACGACCTCGACCTCTGGCCGCGCGGACTTCACCGCGATGGCGACCCCGCTCGCGAGCCCGCCCCCGCCCACGGGGACCACGATCTTGGCCAGGTCGGGGACGTCGTCGAGCAGCTCGAGGCCGAGCGTGCCCTGGCCGGCGACCACGTCGGGGTCGTCGAAGGGGTGCACGAAGGCCATGCCCGCCTCGCGCGCGCGCTCCTTGGCCGCCGCCACGCACTCCTCGACCGAGCTGCCGCCGCGGTGCACGACGGCGCCGAGGTCCTTGCAGCCCTCGGCCTTGGACAGCGGCGCCTCGACCGGCATGAAGACCTCGCACGGCACGCCGCGAGCGCGCGCCGCCTGGGCGAGCGCCCACGCGTGGTTGCCGGCGCTCCCGGCGGTGACCCCCTGCGCGCACGCGTCCCCGAGCGCGGCGAGCTTGTTCAGGGCGCCGCGGATCTTGAACGAGCCGGTGCGCTGGAGGTTCTCGGCCTTGAGCGCCACCTCGCCGCCGGCACGCTGCGTGAGCGTGAGCGACGGCAGCACCGGCGTGCGCTTGGCGACGTCGGCGATCGCATGGCGCGCGCGCCCGACGTCCTCGGCGGTGACGGTCGCGCTGGCGGGCGAGGTGGCCATCGGCGCGCGGTGCGGCTAGCTCGGCAGCGCGACGATCGCGTCGATCTCGACCGCGGCGCCCAGCGGCAGCGCCGCGACGCCGATCGTGCTGCGCGCGGGCGGGCCCTCGCCGAAGAAGCTGCCGTAGGCCTCGTTGACCTCGGGGAAGGAGCCCATGTCGGTGACGTAGATGCCGAGGCGGACCGCGTCGGTCAGCTCGGCGCCGGCGGCCGCGCAGACGGCGCTCAGGTTCTGCAGGCAGCGGCGCGTCTGGTCGCCGATCGAGCCTTCGACGAGCTTGCCGGTCGCGGGATCGAGCGGGACCTGGCCCGAGCAGTAGAGCACGCCGCCGCTGCGAACCGCGTGGCTGTAGGGCCCGACGGCGTCGGGCGCGCCGGGCGCGGTGACGGTGTCGCGATGGTGGGACATGTGTCCGGACACTAGTGAGCGGGCGGCTCCGCCCGCTCCACGGTCCACTACCCTGCCCGACCATGCGCGCCCGGTCCACCCTCGCCGCTCTCGCGGCCGTCGCCACCACCCTCGTCCTCGCCCCGGGCGCACACGCGGCGATCGCGTATGCCCCGTGCGAGCCCGCCGGCTTCCAGTGCGGGCAGCTGCCGGTCCCGCTCGACCGCACCGGCGCCGTCCCGGGCACGCTGACGCTCAACGTCAAGCGCGTGGTCGCCGCGAGCAACCCGACCGCCACCGCGGTCGTCGCGCTGGCCGGCGGTCCGGGCCAGGCCGCGATCCCGGTCGCGACCGAGTTCGCCTCGATCCTCGGCCCCTCGCTGGCCACGCGCGACCTGCTCGTCTACGACCAGCGCGGGACCGGCAGCTCGGGGCGCCTCACCTGCCCGGCCTTCGAGAGCGGCGTCTCGTCGATCGTCGACGCCGCCGCCGCGTGCGCCAACCAGCTCGGGCCGCCCCGCGGCTTCTACCGCACCGCGGACTCCGTCGACGACATCGAGGCCCTGCGCGTCGAGTCCGGCTACCAGAAGCTCGTGCTCTTCGGCGTCTCCTACGGCACCAAGGTCGCGCTCGACTACGCGGCCAAGTACCCGGGCAACGTCGAGTCGCTGGTGCTCGACTCGGTCGTCCCGCCCGAGGGCTCCGACGTCCTCAACGTCTCGACCTTCAAGACCATGCCGCGCGCGCTCGGCGAGCTGTGCGGCAACGGCGCCTGCAACGGCATCACGACGAGCGTCGGCCACGACCTCTTCAACCTCGTGCACAAGGTCGGCCGCAAGAAGATCACGGGCAAGGTCAACACCCCGGGCGGACGCAGCCTCACGGTGAACCTCGACCAGGACGGCGTGCTCGACATCCTGCTCGCCGGCGACCTGAACCCGACGCTGCGCTCCGAGCTGCCCGGCGCGATGCGCAGCGCGATCCGCGACGACAACCGCCCGCTGCTGCGCCTGCTGCTGCGGGCCAAGGGCCTGACCGGGATCCCCGAGGCGCGCAAGCAGGGGGCCCTCGACGAGGCCGACTCCGATGCGCTCTTCGCCGCCACGCGCTGCGAGGAGTCCGCCTTCCCGTGGGATCGCGCCGCCGGGCCCGAGCAGCGCGCCGGCCAGGCGGTGGCCGCCGCCCGAGCGCACCCGGCCACCGACTTCCAGCCCTTCAACTACAAGGTCGCGCTGCGCAGCGAGTCGATCCCGGTGTGCGTGGCCTGGCCGAACGCCAGCCCGCCGCCGGCGCCGCCCACGCCGCTGCCGGCCGTGCCCACGCTCATCCTCTCGGGCGGCTTCGACCTGCGCACCCCGCGCGAGGACGCCGCCGGCGTCGCCGCGCGGATCCCGGGGGCCCAGCTCGTCGCCGTGCCCTTCACCGGCCACTCGGTCGTCACCAGCGACCTCAGCGACTGCGCCAAGAACGCGATGGCCGCCTTCTTCGCGGGCCAGCCCGCGGCGCAGTGCCCGAACGTCAAGCAGGTCATCCCGCCGTCACCCATCGCCCCGACGCGCCTGGCCAAGCTGCACGGGCGCACGACGGCGCTCAAGACGGTCGCCGCCGTGACGGCCACGGTGCGCGACGTCCGCCTGCAGTTCCTGGGCGACGAGATCGCCGCGGGGCGCGCGACGCCGGTCGGCTCCAAGGTCGGCGGCCTGCGCTCAGGGCACGCGACCGCGACCTCGCGCGGCTTCAACCTGCGCCGCGTCGAGTTCGTGCCCGGCGTCGTCGTCAACGGCTTCATCCCGGCCCAGCCCGGAACCACGACGCTGACCATCAGCGGCCGCTCGGCGCCCGCACGGCAAGCTGACCTACCACCCCAACGGCCGCGTCACGGGCACCCTGGCCGGGCGCAAGGTCTCCGCGCCGGCCGCGCGCGCGGCGCAGGCGGTGAGCCGGCCCGCTGCCCGTCAAGCTGCCGCGCTACCGCCGCCTCCTACAGTTGGGCTGATGCCCAACGCACTGGCGCACGAGACCAGCCCGTACCTCCTCCAGCACCGCGACAACCCGGTCGACTGGCTGCCGTGGGGCGACGAGGCCCTGGCCCGCGCCCGCGAGCTCGACCGGCCGCTGCTCGTGTCGATCGGCTACTCGAGCTGCCACTGGTGCCACGTCATGGAGCGCGAGTCCTTCGAGGACGCAGAGACCGCGGCGCTGATGAACGAGCGCTTCGTGTGCGTCAAGGTCGACCGCGAGGAGCGCCCCGACGTCGACGCGCTCTACATGGACGCCGTCCAGGCCATGACCGGCCACGGCGGCTGGCCGCTGAACGTCTTCCTCACCCCCGAGCAGGCGCCCTTCTACGGCGGGACCTACTTCCCGCCGCAGGCGCGGATGGGGATGCCGAGCTGGCAGCCAGGTGCTGGGCGCCGTGGCCGAGGCGTGGGACACCCAGCGCGAGGAGATCCGCGCCCAGGGCGAGCGGGTGGCGCCGCGGCTGGCCGGCGGAGCGCTGCTCACGCCCTCCGAGCAGCCGCTCGACGGCGCCTCGCTCGACGACGCGGTCGCGGTGCTGCGCCAGGGCTTCGACAGCATCAACGGCGGCTGGGGCGGCGCCGCCCAAGTTCCCGCAGGCCTCGGTCATCGAGTTCCTCCTGGCCCGCGACGAGCTGCCGATGGCGCTGCAGACCCTGCGCTCGATGGCCGGCGGCGGCATCTTCGACCAGGTCGGCGGCGGCTTCTCGCGCTACAGCGTCGACGCGCGCTGGACGGTCCCGCACTTCGAGAAGATGCTCTACGACAACGCGCTGCTCGCGCGCGCGTACCTGCACGCGCTTCCAGGCCAGCGGCGATGCGCTGCTGCGGCGCACCGCCGAGGAGACGCTCGACTGGGCGCTGCGCGAGATGCGCGCCCCCGAGGGCGGCTTCTACAGCGCGCTCGACGCCGACTCGGAGGGCGTCGAGGGCAAGTTCTACGTCTGGAGCCTCGACGAGCTGCGCGCCGCGCTGGGCGACGACGCCGACGCGGCGATCGCCTGGTTCGGCGCCACCGAGCGCGGCAACTTCGAGGGCGCCAACATCCTCGAGTCGCGCGGGCCCGAGCCGCCCGCCGAGCAGCGCGAGAGGATCCGCGCGGCGCTGCTCGACGTCCGCGCCGCAGCGCGTGCGCCCGGGCCTCGACGACAAGCGCCTGGCCGCCTGGAACGCGCTCATGATCGCCGCGCTGGCCGACGCCGGCGCGGTGCTCGGCCGCGACGACTACCTGGACGCGGCGCGCGCCGCCGCGGCCTTCGTGCTCGACCGCATGCGCACACCCGACGGCCGCCTGCTGCGCACCTTCAACGCCGGGACGGCGCGCCTGGGCGCCTACCTCGAGGACCACGCCTTCCTGCTCGAGGCGCTGCTCGTGCTCTACGAGGCGACCTTCGAGGAGCGCTGGTTCGTCGAGGCGCGCGCTCTGGCCGACACGATCGTCGCGCGCTTCGGCGACCCCGAGCGCGGCGGCTTCTTCTCGACCCCCGACGACCACGAGGCGCTCATCGCCCGGCGCAAGGATCTCGAGGACTCGCCGATCCCGTCGGGCGCCTCGAGCGCCGCGCTCGGCCTGCTGCGCCTCGCCGCCCTCACCGGCGAGCACGCCTACGAGGAGCAGGCGCAGGGGCAGCTCGCGCTGCTGCACGAGGTCGCGGTCCGCCACCCCGGCGCCTTCGGGCACCTGCTGCAGGCGCTCGACCTCTACCTCGCGCCGCGGCGCGAGGTCGCCCTGGCCGGCGACCCAGCGGGCGTGGCGGCGCTGGCCGCCGTCGTGCGCGAGGCGCGCCGGCCGCACCTCGTGGTCGCTGCCGGCCCGGGCGAGGGGCCGACGGCGGTGGCGCTCATGGAGCACCGCACG
The DNA here is from genome assembly GCA_963816845.1 of uncultured Actinomycetes bacterium. Classification (GTDB taxonomy): domain Bacteria; phylum Actinomycetota; class Thermoleophilia; order Solirubrobacterales; family Solirubrobacteraceae; genus JAOPZW01. Next base: position 40,454 of record CAWFMR010000018.1, read on the forward strand.
CCCGTCGACGGCCGCGCGGCGGCCTACGTGTGCGAGCGCTTCGCCTGCCGCACGCCGGTCACCGACCCGGACGAGCTGCGGGCGCTGCTGTAGCGCGGACGCCCAGCGCCTGCGGGCCCTCGATGCCGGCCAGCGGGCTCCAGACGACCTCGCGTTCGGCATCGAGCGCGAGCTCGGGCGCGCGGTCCAGGAGTGCGCGCAGGGCGATGGCGGCCTGCATCCGCGCCAGCCCGGCGCCGATGCAGCTGTGCACCCCGTGCCCGAGGCCGAGAGCGCCGGCCTGCCCGCGGGCGATGTCGAAGCGGTCGGGATCGGGGAAGCGCTGCGGGTCGCGGTTGGCCGCGGCGAGGCTGAGCTGGATCGTCTGGCCCGCCTCGACGCGATGGCCGCGCAGGTCGATCGGCTCGAGCGCGATCCGCGTGGCCAGCGATGCGGGCGGCAGGTAGCGCAGCGTCTCGCCGAGCGCTCCGCACCACGAGGGCCGGGTCGGCGGCCAGCCTCGCACGCTGGTCCTCGTGGCCGAGCAGCAGCCACACGCTGTTGGCCACCAGCTGCGCCACCGCGACCTGTCCGGTGAGGTAGGGCAGGGCGAGGTTGCCGACGGCCTCGTCGCCGAGCTCGTGGCCGCTGCGCTGCGCGGTTCGCGCGGCGAGCCCGAGGTAGCCTCCGGCCGTCTCGGCGCGTTCGGCCCCGAGCAGGCCATGGGCGTAGGCCACCATCTCGGCCGCGCTCGAGGCCATCGTCGCCGCCGCCGGCGTGGTGATCTCGGCGTCGTTGAAGAAGGCGACGATGTCGACCGCCCAGCGCATGAGCCGGCCGGCGTCAGCGCGCTCGACGCCCAGGAAGTCGGCCAGCGCCACGCCGCTGAGGGCGAAGGCGTAGTCGGAGACGACGTCGAAGCGCTCGCGGGCCAGCAGCTCGTCGAGCAGCTCGTGCGCCGCGGCCGCGACGGCGCCCTCGGCGCGGCGCCCGACGGCTTCGCGCAGGCCGGCGTGCAGCACGGGGCGCAGCCAGTCGTAGTCGCTGCCCTCCGGGCTGATGAGCCACGCGGCACGGCGACGCACCGCCTCGACCGCGCTCGGCGCCGCACGGTCGGCGAAGCGGTGCATGCGGTCGTTGGTGAGGCGCGGATCGGACAGGCCCGCGAGCACGTCGTCGTAGGCGAAGACGAACCACTGGCTCGTCGCGGAGTCGAACACGACGCGGCGCGGGCTCGCCATGGCGTGCGTGGTTCACGCCACAGAGATCTAGTGACTGGACGTGACTCGCTCAAGGCACAGCCTCGTCCCTCGGCGCGCGAGGCAGATCAACTGGCGCGGGGCCGCCCGACGACATTCGGGGTGATCGTCGGGCGGCACCCGCGCGCGGGGCACCACCCCCCAACGGGTGCCCCGTACGGCGAAGCAACGCGACGACACTACCGCAGTTGCGCAAGTTTTTTTAGCGGTGTCAGAGCACGGGCAGGTAGCGGTCGAGCTCCCACTGCGTGACCTGGACGCGGTAGTCCTCCCACTCCTGGCGCTTGATCTCGACGAAGCGGTTGAACATGTGCTCGCCGAGCGTGCGCAGCACGAGCTCGGACTCGGCCGTCAGCTCGATCGCCTCGCCCAGCGTCTCGGGCAGCTGCTCGATGCCCAGGCGCTTTCGGTCGTCGGGCGCCAGGTGGTAGAGGTTCTTCTCCATCGGCTCGGGCAGCTCGTAGCCCTTCTCGATCCCCTCCAGGCCCGCCTGCAGCAGCGCGGCGAAGGTCAGGTACGGGTTGCACGCCGGGTCCGGGCAGCGCAGCTCCATGCGCGTGGCCTGCTCCTTGCCCGGGTGGTAGAGCGGCACGCGCACGAGCGCCGAGCGGTTGCGCCGCGACCACGCGACGTAGACCGGCGCCTCGTAGCCGGGCACGAGGCGCTTGTAGGAGTTCACCCACTGGGCGAAGATCGAGCGAGATCTCGCGCGCGTGCTTGAGCTGGCCGGCGATGAACGCCTTGCCGACGTCGGACAGGAAGTACGGCGTCGTCGGCGTCGAAGAACGCGTTCTTGCCCGTCGCTGAACAGCGACTCATGTGGGTGTGCATCCCCGAGCCGTTCTCGCCGAACAGCGGCTTGGGCATGAACGTCGCATGCCAGCCGTACTTCATGGCGTACTCCTTGACCGTGATGCGGTAGGTCATGCAGTCGTCGGCCATCTTCAGCGCGTCGGCGTAGCGCATGTCGATCTCGTGCTGGCTGGGCCCGACCTCGTGGTGGGTGTACTCGACGTGGATGCCGAGCTGCTCGAGCGCGAGCACGGTCTCGCGGCGCACGTCGGAGCCGGCGTCGAGCGTCGTGAGGTCGAAGTAGCCGCCCTCGTCGAGGACCTCCGTCGAGTTCTTGTCCTTGAAGAGGAAGTACTCGAGCTCGGGGCCGACGTTGAAGGTGTCGAAGCCCATCGCGCTCGCGCGCTCGAGCGCGCGGCGCAGGACGTGGCGCGGGATCGCCCTCGTAGGGCGTGCGCTCGGGCGTGACGATGTCGCAGAACATCCGCGCGACCCCCTGCTCGTCCGGGCGCCACGGGAGCACCGCGAAGGTCGAGGCGTCGGGCATCGCGATCATGTCGGACTCCTCGATGGCGTTGAAGCCGGTGATCGAGGAGCCGTCGAAGCCCATCCCGCCCTCGAAGGCGTCGTCGAGCTCGGCCGCGTTGATCGAGAACGACTTGAGCTGGCCGAGGATGTCGGTGAACCAGAAGCGGATGAAGCGGATGTCGTGCTCCTCGACGATCGCCTTGACGTCGTCGGCGGTCGTGGGCTGCTCGGTCGTGCTCATGGGCGGGGAACCTAGCGGAGCGACGCTCGACCGCAGGTTGGAGGTGGGTGGACAATGCGGCCATGCCCGCTCCGTCTTACAGCCACGGCACCTCGACGACGCCGCTGCTCGGCGACACCATCGGTGACCATTTCCAGCGCACGGCGGCCCGATCCGCCGACCGCCCCGCGCTCGTCAGCTGCCGGCAGGACGTGCGCCTGACCTACGGGCAGCTCGACGCGGCGGTGGACGCCGCGGCCGCCGGGCTCCTGCGCGCCGGGATCCGCACGGGCGACCGTGTCGGGATCTGGGCGCCCAACTGCGTCGAGTGGGTGATCGTGCAGTACGCCACCGCGAAGATCGGAGCGATCCTCGTCAACATCAACCCGGCCTATCGCACGCACGAGCTCGAGTACGTGCTGCGCGAGGCGGGCGTGCGCCTGCTGTTCAGCGCCAGCACGTTCAAGACCAGCGACTACGCCGCGATGATCGACGAGGTCTCCCCCGGGGTCGACGCCCTCGAGCGGACCATCTTCGTCGACCGGCCCGAGTGGGCCGAGTTCTGCGCCGGCGAGCCCGACCGCGAGGCGATCGCGGCGCGCATGGCCGCGCTGTCCTTCGACGACCCGATCAACATCCAGTACACGAGCGGGACGACCGGCTTTCCCAAGGGCGCGACCCTCACGCACCACAACATCCTCAACAACGGCTTCTTCGTGACGGAGCTGCTGGGCATCGGGGAAGACGACCTCACGTGCCTGCCGGTGCCGTTGTACCACTGCTTCGGCATGGTCATGGGCAACCTGGGGACCTTCGCCCAGGGCGGCTGCGTCGTCATCCCGGCCCCGTCGTTCGAGCCGCTGGCGACCCTCCAGGCGGTGGCGGCCGAGGGCGTCACCTCGCTCTACGGCGTGCCGACGATGTTCATCGCGATGCTCGGCCACGAGGACTTCGACTCCTTCGACCTCAGCTCGCTGCGCACCGGGATCATGGCCGGCTCGCCGTGCCCGATCGAGGTGATGAAGAAGGTGGTCGATCGCATGCACATGGCCGAGGTGGCCATCTGCTACGGCATGACCGAGACCTCGCCCGTGTCGACCCAGACGCGCGTCGACGACCCGCTCGAGCGGCGCGTGGGCACGGTCGGGCGGGCCGGCCCGCACGTGGAGATCAAGGTCATCAACCCGGAGACCGGCCTCGTCGTCGAGCGCGGCCAGCCCGGAGAGCTGTGCACGCGCGGCTACAGCGTGATGCTCGGGTACTGGCCCACCCACCCGACCCCGAGCCCCCTGACCGCGGAGGCCGTGGACAGCGCGGGCTGGATGCGCACCGGCGACCTGGCGACGATGGACGACGAGGGCTATCTGAACATCGTCGGGCGCAGCAAGGACATGATCATCCGTGGCGGGGAGAACATCTACCCGCGCGAGATCGAGGAGTTCCTCCACGGGCACGACGCGATCGCCGACGTCCAGGTCGTCGGGGTCCCCGACGAGAAGTACGGCGAGGAGCTGTGCGCCTGGGTCCTCCCGCGCACGGGCGCCGACCTCGACGAGGACGCGGTGCGCGACTTCTGCCGCGGGCGCCTGGCGCATTTCAAGGTGCCCCGCTACGTGATCTTCGTCGACCAGTTCCCGATGACGATCACCGGCAAGGTCCAGAAGTTCAGGATGCGCGACGCGTCGATCGAGCGCCTCGGGCTGGAGGACGCTGCGGCCGTGCGCAACGCGTAGGGACTCCGAGGCGCCTCCGGTGTCGGGAAGCTCGAAGCCGTCCGAGCCTTCGACGAAGGGGATCACCTCGGCGACCGCGTCGAGGTTCAAGGGGCCGTACAGATGCGGGAAGGCTTCGCCGGCGTCCTCTGCGTGCTCGTGCCGGACGACCGCGGCCAGGCGCTCGGACGTCACGCAGAGCAGCACGAGGTCGCGCTGTCCGCGGAACGCACGGTTCGCGACACCCGCCACCTGATCGGCGCTCGAGAAGTGGATGAAGCCCTCTTGCTCCAGCGAGGGCGGCTCGTAGGCGCCGGTGGCGCATGCCTCGTCCCACGCCGAGGACGTCGTGATGTGGAAGATGCGGCTCACGCGCGAAGGGTCAAGCGCGGCGCGTCGTCTCTACAGCGTGCGCACGGAGCGCCGGCGGCGGCGCTCCTCGTCCTGGTTGAGCCAGTGGCGCGCCCATGACTTCAGCTCGGCCAGGGCGGGCTGCAGCTCGCTGCCCATGGCCGTGAGCCCGTAGGTGACCTTGACCGGCGGCCCGGGCTCGACGTGGCGCGCGACGACGCCGCGCGCCTCGAGCTCCTTCATGCGCTCGGAGAGCAGGCGGTCGCTGAGCTCGGGGACCGCCTGGGCGATCTCCGAGAAGCGCATCGGACCGTGGTCGAGCAGCACCGCGACGATGGCGCCCGTCCAGCGGCGGCCGATCAACTCCACTGCTTCGTGGTAGAGCGGGCAGCAGGCGGGCGGCTGTGTGCCCGCCTGCTTGCTCGAGCCGGCCGCTTGAGGCTCCGGGCTCATGCGCTCAGCCTAGCGCTGTCGGCCGACCTCACGCCGCCTTGAGCGTCCGGGCGTCCTCGGTCGAGCCGTCGACCGGGACGTCGCCGGCGACGTTGACCATGGCGGTGAAGCCCTCGAGCGCGACCACGGCCACCGCCTCGAGGATCTGCTCATCGGACCAGCCTGCCTCGCGCGCCTCCTCGTGGAGGTGCATCGGCGGCTTGCCCTCGCCCTCGACGAGAGTCTTGAGGTAGCGCAGCAGCGTGGCCTCGCGCTCGTCGCGGGAGTCGAACTCGCGCGCCAGCGCCAGCTCGTCGAGCCCGATGCCCGCCTGGCGCGCGGTGCGGGCGTGCAGGGCGATGCCCGGCTCGGAGTGGTAGTGCTCGGCCACCGCGATGGCGATGCGCTCGAGCGTCTGATGGGAGAGGGTGCCGTGGCGCAGCTCCGAGCGGAAGCGCGCGTAGCCGCGCAGCGCCGCCGGCGCACCGGCGAGCACCCCGAGGAAGTTGGGCAGCTGGCCCCCCGTGGCCAGCGCCCCGCGCAGGACGGGGACCGAGCCCTCGGGGGCGGTGAGCTCGTCGTGGATCTGGAACCGGCTCATGGAGATCTTCTTCATGGCAATGCCTTCGCGGAGGGGGGACGAGTGGCCGGCGTCCGTGCCGTGGCCTACGAAAAGCAACCTGCTTACAGTCAGTAAGTGTAGGTCGGAGAGGCCCGGCTGACAACGGCCTGTCAGAGGAGATACGGACGATCGCGCCATTCCGATGCATGGTCAGGGGCGCGGGACGCGCGATGGCGCCCGCGGAGTGGCGTTTCGGGTGGCGGCGGAGCGGCAGCGGCCGGAGCGGCCGCGGGTGCGACGACGCGGCCGCGGTGGGAGCGGCTACCGCGGAGGGGGCTCGGTGACGGCGACGCGGCCGGAGCGACCCCTCATGGGCCGCCCCGACCGGTGTTCAGCGCGCCGGGGGGATAGCGCGCAGCGCCGCCGTGTGAGTGCGAACGACCTGCTGGTGGACGACACGACCGCTGACCGCGCCCGCGCTGTGCGCGCGCGTGGCCGCATGCGACGTGCTCGTCACCGCGACGAAGATGAGGAAGAAGCCCAGGACGACGGCCCACAGCGCGAGGCGATCGGGCCTGGCGCCGACGCGCTCGGTCGCCCGGCGCGCCGGGCGGCGGCGGTCGATCTGGACCAGCCGGGGCAGCGAGGGCGCGCCCACGGTGCGCCCGGTGATCTCGACCGTCCGCCGGCGCGATGGCGCCGGGAGCGGGGTGGGCGCCTCGGGCGCGCGCACGGGGGTCGCGTGCTCGGCGCGCGCGAAGCGGCCGCGACGCTCGGGGGCGGAGCGCGCGAAGCGACCCGTCCGCGGCACGGCGTCGGCGTCCGGGGCGGAGCGCGCGAAGCGACGCGTGCGCGGCATGGCGTCGAGCTCGTGGATGGAATCCAGGTCGAGCTCGTGGATGGAGTCCAGCTCGGACTCGGCCGCCGGGGCGCCGGCATGGCGCTCGGCCACGGCGCGGGCCGCGGCGCGCGCGTCGAGACGCAGGCCGCGACGGGCCTCCTTCTCTCGCTTGCGCTCGAGCGGTTCGCGCAGGTACTGCACGTCGTCCCACCACGCACGGTCGGGCTGGGGCATTACCGGTGTAGCCGTCCTCTTTCGGGTGCTTACGGGGTTAGCTGACGGGCTCGCGCTGAAAGAGCTTGCGCTACGCGTCGGACGACGCGATTCGCCCCAACTTTGGGTCCCCCGCTTCCCCACCCTTTCCCGTGCCACAACACGGTTCGAGAATGGGGAACTCAGCGGTCTTGACGGCGGTCACTCTAACACGCGTCGCCCGCGCTGACAGATGATTTTCCGCCCACGTAGCGGCTGCAACGAGGCAGGTTCCGGCGGCGCCCGATCGGCGGCGTCCGAGGCGCCGCGGTGCGGTGGCTATCCGCGGCCGGCGACGGCGGCGACGTAGGCCGCCACGTCCTGGGCGTCCTGCCCGTCGACCAGGCCGGCCGGCATCTGGCCCTGCCCGCGCGCGCGGCCCTTGGCGATGGCGTCGAGGATGAGGCCCTTCGGCGGGATGCAGCACGTCGAGGTTGGGCCCGACCTTGCCCACCGCGTTGGACGCCTTGAGCGTGTGACACGTCGCGCAGTACTTGCCGAACACCGCCCGGCCGTTCGTCTGGGCGGCATTGAGGTCCACTCCCCCGGGCGCGTTCGTCGCGTGGTCGTTGCTGTTGACCACCCCGATGGCCAGCGGCACCGCCACCCCGAGGGCGACGATCACGACCGTGACCATGACCGCCACGAAGCGGCGGCTGGCACGCGTGGGCGCCCCACGCCGGTAGCGGGCGCCCGCCCTGCCGCTGAAGGCGAAGACGATCACGCCCAGCCCGAGGACCAGGAACGCGAGGACGAAGATCACCGCGGCGATCATCGGGCGGGAACATACATGTCCGGCCGCCCATCATCGCCGCCGACCCTGGGCGAAGCTCATGATCGGCGGTGCCACGGCCCGGAAGTCCTCGGCGCCTGTGCCGCTCGCGGGAAGCGGCTCGTCCGGCTCGGCGGCGTCGTGCGCGGGCGGACCGGAGGCGTTCGGCGCCGGTGCGGACGGGCTGGCGGCGGCCAGGTTGGCGGCGGCCGGACTGACGGAGTTGCGGCCCGCGACGGTCGTGCCGGGCGTGGTCGCGTGCGCGGCGGCCGGTGCGGCACCCCCGGCCGCCGGGGCGACACCCCGGGCGGCCGGGGCGACACCCGGGGCGGCGGGACGCACGTGGGCCGCCGTCGCGCCACCGGCCGCCGCCACGGCCACGCGCGGCTGCTCGGCCGCGATCCGGGCGAGCTCGCGCGCGTCGAGCATCGAGAAGTCCTTGACCTGGGCGTGGGGACGGCGTGAGAGCAGGTCGGGCGCGTCGAGCGGAGCGATGCGCTGGACGAGGAGGTTGATCGCGCCCCCGGCCGAGGCGAAGCGCTCGAGCGCGCCCTCGACCACCACGAGCGGCTCGGTGCGGACGGTGAGGCGGTCGCGGGCGTAGACCTTCGGCGGGATGATGACGTTGACCGTTCCCGTCTCGTCCTCGAGCAGCAGGAAGACGACGCCCTTGGCGGTCCCCGGGCGCTGGCGCGCGACGACGATGCCGCCGACCCGCACGTGGGCGTTGTGGGGCAGGTCGTCGAGGTCGGCGCTGGAGACGATCCCTCGCGCCGACAGGCCCTCGCGCAGAAGGCGCAGCGGGTGGCGGTCGACGGTGAGGCCGGTCGTCGCGTAGTCGGCGATCATCGCGTCCCAGTCGTCGAGGGGCGCCAGCTCTGGTGCCGCGGGCAGCTCGAGCCCGAGCGAGAGCTGGGTGGCCCCCGCCCCCGCCGCGTGGGCGGGCGCGGCGGCGCCCAGGCGCCACAGCGCGGGCCGGCGACCGCCGGCCAGGGCGTCGCAGGCGCCCGACCACGCCAGCTGGGCCAACGCCGGGCGTCCGGCCCCCGCGCGCGCCGCGAGGTCGTCGAGCGAGGAGAAGGGGCCGCCGGCCTCGCGGGCTTCGACCAGCGCGGCGACCTCGTCGCCGCGCACGCCGAGGACGTAGCCGAGGCCGAGGCGGACGGCCGCGCGGGCGGGAGCGGCGGCCGTGCGCACGGGCAGGGGCGTGGGTGGCGCGGCGGGCGGCGGCGGGGCGCCGGCGAGGGCGGGCTCGCGCGCCGCGCGTGGGCGGAAGGGCAGGACCTCCCCCGGGACGTCGACGACCGTGCAGCCGACCGCGCTGGCGTTGACGTCGGGGGGCAGGATCTCGATGCCGCGGCGCTGGGCCTCGTGAACGAGGGCGTCGGGCGGGTAGAAGCCCATCGGCTGCTCGTCGAGCAGCGAGCACAGGAACTCGGGCCCGTAGTGGACGCGCAGCCAGGTCGACTGGTAGGCGAGCAGACCGAAGGCGGCGCCGTGGGCCTTGGGGAAGCCGAAGCCCGAGAAGCCGACGACCATCGACCACACGCGCTCGGCCAGCGCCTCGTCGACGTCGGGCCACTTGGCCCTCGCGCCCTCGACGAAGCTGCGGTGGTGGGCCTCGATCGCCTCGGCCGAGCGCTTGCGGCTCATGGCACGGCGCAGACCCTCGGCCTCCCCCGGCGAGAAGCCCGAGAAGGCCATCGAGACCTCGATGACCTGGTCCTGGAAGATGATCGTCCCCAGCGTGTCGCGCAGGACGGGCTCGAGCGAGGGGTGGTCGTAGGGGACCTCGTAGTCGGGCTCCACGCGCAGGCGCTGACGGCGCTCGATGTAGGGGTTGACCGCGCCGCCCTGGATCGGGCCCGGGCGCACGATCGCCACCTGGATGGTGAGGTCGTCGAGGTTCTCGGGGCGCGTGCGCCGCAGCGAGCCCATCTGCGCGCGGCTCTCGATCTGGAAGACGCCGGTGGTCTCGGCCTCCTGGATGGCCTTGAAGGTGGCCGGGTCGTCGTAGGGGATGCGCGAGAGGTCGATCCGCTCGTCCCGGCGCGCGGCGATGAGCTCGACGCAGCGCTCGACGGAGGAGAGCATCCCCAGCCCGAGCAGGTCGATCTTCAGAAAGCCCGCGTCCGAGCAGGAGTCCTTGTCCCACATGACCATCTGGCGCCCCTCCATGGCGGCGGGCACCACCGGGCAGCAGTCGATCAGCGGGCGGGTGGCGACGATCATGCCGCCGGAGTGCTGGGAGAGGTGCCGGGGCAGGCCGTGGGCCTCCTCGGCCAGCTCGCCCAGCCAGCTCCAGCGGCCCTCGGCTTCGCGACCGGCCCCCAGCGCGGTGGCGATGTCACGGTCGACGTCCTCCCCGTGCCAGCCCTCCGAGCCGCGCGCGACGCGCTCGATCTCCCCCGGTGGCAGGCCCAGCGCCTTGCCCAGCTCACGGATGGCGCCGCGCGCGCGGAAGGTCGGGAAGGCGGCCACGAGCGCGGCGCGATCGCGCCCGAAGCGGTCGTGCACGCGCGGGATGAGGACCTCGCGCACATCGCGCGGGAAGTCGAGGTCGATGTCGGGCAGCGTCGAGATCTCCTCGTTGAGGAAGCGCCCGAGCAGCAGCTTGTTGGCGATCGGGTCGACGTGCGAGAGGCCCGTGAGGTAGCAGACGATGGAGGACACCGACGACCCGCGCCCGCGCCCGGGCGGCAGCAGTGCACGGACGGTGTCGGTCCCTCGCACCTCGATGGCGACGTCCCGGGCGAGCTCGAGCATCTCGCGGTGCAGCAGGAAGAAGCCCGACAGCCCGAGCTTGGCGATCAGGCGCAGCTCGTCCTCCAGGCGCGCGGCGGCCTCGGCGCGCAGCTTCGAGCCCACCGGGTAGCGGGCCTCGAAGCACCCGTGGCAGACCTCGGCCAGCTTGCGATCGGCACCGCCGTCCTCGGCGCCGGGGTAGCGATAGCCGAGGTCGCTGGTGAGGTCGAAGCGCAGGGTGTCGGCCAGGCGCTCGGTCTCGGCCACCGCCTCGGGGTGGTCGGCGAAGCGCGCGGCCATCGCCTCCGGCGTGGCGAGGACGTGGCTGTGGTTGCCGCGGCGCAGGGGCTCGGAGGCGTCGAGCGTGGTGTGCTCGCGGATGGCCACGAAGGCGTCCTGGAGCCTCGCGCGCGCGGACGTGTGCGCATGGACGTTGCCCGTCGCCACGCAGGGGACGCCGAGGCGGGCGGCGAGCGCGGCCAGGCCGCGGTTGAGCGCGCGGTCGTGGCGGTGGAAGGGGCGCTGCAGCTCGACGCGGAAGCGTCGCGACCGAAGGCGCGCAGCAGCCGGCGCATGGTCGGCTCGTCGCGGACGCCCTGGCGCGCGCAGCCGCTGAGGCAGACCAGTCCCTCGGCATGGGCCACGACGTCCTCGAGGCTGACGCGCGGATCCTCCACCACGCGCGACATCCGCGTCGCCGAGCCGCGCGAGCGCCGCGGACCCTCGCGTCGGGGCACCGGCTGATCGGAGCGGTACACGCGCGTGTCGGCATGGGCGTGGGTGAGCAGCCGGCAGAGGTTGGCCCACCCGCGGGCGTCGCGCACGAGCAGGGTGAGGTGGCGCGGATCGTCGGACGTCTCGTCGATGACCGTCACCTCCGCGCCGTGGATGGGGCGCAGGCCCCCCAGGTCGCGCGCGGCCTGCGCGAACTCCATCGAGCCCGAGACCGAGTCGTGGTCGGTGAGCGCCAGCGTGGTGTGCCCGCGCTCCAGCGCGGCGGCCACCAGCTCGTCGGGCAGCGAGGCGCCGTCCAGGAAGGAGAAGGCGGAGTGGCAGTGGAGCTCGACGTAAGGCATGCGAACGCATGTTCGCATGGCTGGGAGGACGGATGCGGCCCTGATCGCCGAGGCGCTTCGCGGCGCGAACAGCATCATCGAGGGAAGGGTGTCCCGGCGCCGGTGCCGGGTCCCCGGGGCGCGGAGGTTCTGCGCGGTTCGAGTGCGTTCTGCAACACCTTCTCGAGCTTGCCCGAGGGGGTGGGCTCTCTAATGCACCGCATAGGGTGCTTAAGAGAGCCCACCCCCCAGCGGCGCTTCGAGAGGTGTTACGAAAGACGCGCGAACTGCGCAAACACCCCGCCCCGCGGAGCCGCAGGCGCCCCGACCGCCGCTCACTCCTTCCCCTCGATGATGCAGTTCGCGCCGCGCAGCGCCACAAGCGCGGAGCGGACGACCTAAACCGCCCGCCCCAGGCAATCCCCGCGCACGCGCCACACCCCGTCCAGGCCCCTCGTGGCCGCGGCCACCAGGTGCGAGTCGAGCAGCGTGCGCGACACCGACGCGCCGAGTTGCACCCCCTCGAGGCCCACCGTGCCGTCGATGCCGTAGCGCCGCTCGTCGGCGTCGTAGGTGCGGGCGTGCACCACGCCCACCGCGTCCAGGCGCCGGCGTAGGGCGACCGCGATCGCGACCGCGGCGCCGGTATGGACCGCGTCCGGATGGCGGACCTGATCGAGGAAGGCGCGCGCCACGTGCAGGCTCTCGGGATCGGTGAGGTCGAGGTGCGTCTCCTCGACGTACGTGCGCACGTGCCCCGTCGGCGCCGACAGCAGCCCCACCGCCGGCTGCAGGCGCGCGGGCAGGTCGAACGACCCGCGATAGATGCCGGTGGTGAGCACCATCAGATCGACGGGGCGCCCGGCGGCGTCGTAGGTCACCGCGTAGCGCTCGCGGTCGGTGCGCCCACCCGTCGCCCCGGCGGTCCCGTAGGTCAGCGACAGCGAGCCCTCGACCGTGCGCTGCACGTAGAACGTGCGCCGGCCCGTGCTCGCGTCGGTGCGCGTGCCCGCGACGTCCTGCGAGGACAGCCCGAGCGTCGCGCCCGGCAGGTTGCCGCCCGCGGCCGAGCCCCGGCTTCCCAGGCCGCCGTGGCGGTAGCGCTGCGTCGGCGCGGGAACCCGTCCGCTCGCGATCAGCGCGTCGAGCGTCCCCGCCCCCACGCCCAGGCGCCCCATGAGCGCATCGGCGGCGCGGCCGTCGCGCAGCACCCAGGTGTAGCCGTGCTCGCGCGTCGCGACCGCGGCGGCGGTCAGCTCGCCCCCCAGCCCCAGCCCGCCGCGCCCGAGCGCCACCGCGAGATGCGCGCCACCGCTGACCGCGAGGCCGGCCTGCTCGCCGTAGGTGACCGTGACCGCGACCGTGCCGTCGGAGCGCTCCTCGCGGATCAGCGTCTTGTCCGCGCCGACGTGGAAGACCAGGATCCTGGCGCTCACGGCATCGTCGCGGCGATCGCTGCGGACCGGGCACGGGGCGCGGTCCTGCTCGCACTCGCCGCCGCGCACGATGCACAGCGCGCGGATCATCTGGTGGTCGACGGCCGCCGGGATCCCGGAGCCGTCGGCGACCAGCGCCACCGCCCCCAGGACCACCGTCACGAGCAAGAGGACGCCGACGTAGTCGACGCCCGCCTGGCCTCGATCCGGCGGTCCTGGAGAGCGTTGGGGGGGCACTCCGGCACCCTCGCGACGATCGCGTCACGGGACAACCGCGCAACCGTCAAGCAAGTGCGCAGGAGCTGCGTCAGCGGTGGCGGTACCACCCGCCCCCCGTGAGCTCGCGGAAGACGACGAGGTCGCGGCCGTCGAGGGTCACGACCTCCCAGTAGCGCCGGCGCAGCGGACGATCCGTCCACCAGCGGTCCTCGATGAGCCACGACTCGCGCACGGCGACGACCTCCTGGTGGTCGACGGCCTCCGGGCGCCCGCCGGGCCCCGCTTGGACGGTGGCGGGCCGCGGCACGCCGAGACGGCGACTGCCGGGGCTCATGAGATGGTCGGTTCTGCGGCCGGCGTGCTCGCGGAGTCGGCCATCAGACCTCGAAGGGCGTCAGGACCGCGCGGCGCTCGGGCACCCGCGAGTCGGGATCGACGGCCAGGATGCGCAGCGCGGCCCCGGGGCCCGCGGCGGCCCGCACCTGGCGGATGGCCTCGCGCAGGCGCGCCTGGCGGCGGGCGCTCGAGTCGTCGAAGAGGGCCGCGCCGGCCGGATGCGGCGGGCCGAAGCGCTCCACCGACAGGCGCAGGCTCTCGGCCGGCGCGGGCAGCAGCGCCAGGCGCTGGGCGAGGACGAGGCGCATGCGCCCCGCGTCGGACAGCGCCTCGCGGAAGACGACGCGCTCGCGCCAGGTGCCGCCCTCGACCAGCGTCGCGCCGAGCACGACGACGCGGAAGGTGCGCCCGTCGCGCTCGCGCCGGGACAGCAGCCGGTCGACGAGCAGTCCGAGCGCTCGCTCGAGCTGGGTGCCCGAGGAGGACTCCTCGAGCTCGAGCACCTCCTCGAGGACCTCGCTGGGACGGCGCGGGTGCAGCGGCGTGTCGTGACCGCCCGCGAGGTCGTGGGCCAGCAGCCCGGGGCGGCCGAAGCGATCGGCCACCGCGGCGCGCGGCAGCGCGACGAGGGCGCCCAGCGTGGCGATCCCCAGGCGCTCGAGCTCCTCGGGCAGCGCCGCCAGCTCCGAGCGATGGCGCAGCAGCGCGACGCGCTCGCCGGCCAGGCCGTCGGCGCCCGCGACGAAGCCCGCACGCCGCGCGCGCGCCCGCGCGGCGGCGGCCACGATCGCGCAGAAGCGCGACGGGCCGGCGCCCAGGCGCGTCGCGCCCACACCGGCCCGGCGCAGCGTCTCGCGCGTGGCCTCCAGCACCCCCTCGAGCGAGCCGCCGTGCAGGCGCCGCAGCCCGCGCGCCTCGAAGCAGGCCAGGCCCGGGCGTCCGGGCTCGACCATCGCCCCGGCGGCCTCCAGGGCCACCAGCACGCGCTCCCAGGCGTCGGCCACCCCGACGGGATCGGGCGGCACGAGGGCCAGCCGCGGGCAGCGCGCCAGCGCCTCCCCCATGCGCATGCCCGGGTGGATGCCGAAGCCCTCGGCCGCCGCCGAGACCTCGCCCACCAGCTGCTCACGACCCGACTCGGGGGCCAGGGCGGCCGGGCCCTGCAGCAGCGCCTCGCGCGCGCCCACGGCGACCACGAGCTCGAAGCGGGGGAGCAGAACGCACACGACGGGCATCGAACACATGTTCGCACTCGACGCCTATCGGCACAAGCGCCCCCGCGAAACCTAGGGAGTCCCACCCCAAAAGATCGGTCGCATGCCCGATGGCACCCGAGTGACGCGCTCCTAGCGTCGACGCACACACAGACCAAGGGGGACAAGTGAGTCGACTTTCCATCTCCAAACGCGCCCTGGTGGCGATGCTCGCCGCCCTGGCGATCGCCCTCGCCGCCGGCGTGGTGGCCACCGCCAAGCAGTCGGGGGGCGAGCACTCGTCAGGGTTCGCCAACCAGCTCGCCTCCGCGCGGCAGGCCACCGCCAAGTACGCCACCGACCTCGACCAGGCCAAGGCCGACGGCTACCAGATCATCACGCGTGACATCCCGAACATGGGGTGGCACTTCATGAACCCGAAGATCCAGGACTTCGACGTCCGCCGCCCGCCGATCCTCGTCTACGAGAAGACGAGCCCGACGACGTGGCAGCTGGCCGCGCTCGAGTGGGTCTTCCCCAAGAAGCCCGCCAAGTCGCCGTTCCCGAGCGCTCGCTACGGCTCGTTCCCGGCGGCCTGCCACTACGCCGACGGGACCTTCGTGCCCCAGGCGTCGCAGGATCGCTGCGCGAAGACGGCCCCGGACACCGGCGCCGCCTTCACCTTCTGGCACCCGGACCTCGTGACGCTCCACGTGTGGCTCTGGTACCCGAACCCCAACGGGTTCTTCGCCAGCTACAACCCGCTCGTCAGGCCGTTCAACGGGGGGTAGAACGGAGTCGCTCAGGCGCTCGCCCGACAGGGCGATGCGGCGGCCGGCGCCGCTCGCGCTCGCGCTCGACGAGCACCCGCCGCAGGAGCTTGCCGGTCGGGTTGCGCGGGATCTCGTCGACGACGACGACCTCGACCGGCCGCTTGTAGGGCGCCACGCGCGGGCGAGCCACGCGAGGATCGTCGCCCGGCTCGCGCCGGCGCGCGCAGCGCGACGTAGGCCACCGGGCCGCTCGCCGGCCTCCTCGTCGGGGCGCGGCACGACGGCGGCGTCGGCCACGGCCGGGTGCAGCGCGAGCTCGGCCTCGAGCTGGGCCGGCGCCACCTGATAGCCGCGGCACTTGATGAGCTCCTTGAGCCGGTCGACGACGAAGAGGTGGCCGTCCTCGTCGAAGCGCGCCGAGGTCGCCGCTGTGCAGCCAGCCCTGGGCGTCGATCGTCGCCGCGGTCGCCGTCTCGTCGCCGAGGTAGCCGCGCCATGAGCGCCGGCCCGCGGAGCCACAGCTCGCCCGTCTCCCCCGCCCCCAGCCGCGCGCCGCTGTCGACGATCGACGACGACGGCCTCGACGCCGGGCACGAGCCGCCCGAGCGAGCCCGGGCACCACGTGCTCCTCGGGGAGCGCGATCGGCGCGAGCTCGGTCATGCCCGAAGGACTGGCCCGACCGCGCACCCCAGGCGCTCGCGGCACTCGCGCTCGATCTCGGTCGGGCACGGCGCGGCCCCGATGAGCACGAGCCGCAGCGACGAGAGGTCGTAGCGGTCGACCAGCGGATGGCGGGCCAGGGCCCGCGCGAGCGGCGGCACCGCGGCCACGGTCGTCACGCGGTGCTCCTGCACCATGGCCAGGAAGGCCTCGAGCTCGAAGCGCGGCAGCGTGACGATGCGCGCGCCGGCGCGCAGCGTCGCGTTGAGCATGACCGAGCCGAAGATGTGGGCCATCGGGATCGAGCCCGGCGACGACGTCGTCGGGACCCGAGGCGCGTGAGCGGGAACGAGGCGAAGCCGCGGAGCATCGCCACCGCGCCGGCGTGGGTGTGGGCGGCGCTCTTGGGCAGCCCGGTGGTGCCGCTCGAGCTCATGCAGCAGCGCGATCGCGCCGCGGGTCGACGGCCTCGGGCCGGCCGACCCGGGCTCGCCGACCGGCAGCGCTCGAGCGCGAGCAGCGCCTCGACGCCCGCGGCCGTCGCGGCCTCGCGCGGCGGTCGCGCATGGCGGCCGTCGTCGGCGACCACGAAGCGCGCGCGGACCTGACGCAGGAAGGCGCCGAGCTCGCGCGCGGTGAGCAGCGGGCTGGCCGGCGCCAGCGTCAGGCCGGCGCGCAGCGCACCGTGCATCGACGACCGGGAAGTCGGGCCCGTTGGAGGCGACGAGCGTCGAGGACGTCGCCGCGCCGCGCACCGCGGGCCCGCAGGCCGGCGGCGAAGGCGCCGCGCGCCGCTCGGCGAGCTCGCCGTAGGCGAGCGAGCCGCCGGTCGCCGCATCGACGCACGCGCGACCCGCTCGGCCCCGCGCCGCGCGCCCGCCGAGCGCCTCCTCGTGCAGCAGCCCCGGCGCGAGGTCGAGGTCGTAGTCGCGGTTGCGCCAGAGGGTGGTGTGGGACATCGCCGGAGGCCTCGCTACTATGCAGGGAACCTGCGCATATTTACGCAGGGTCCCTGCGCTTTGTCAAGGAGCACCATGCTGAGCGACGAAGATCAGCGGCCGTTCACGATCATGATGGCCTTCCGCCAGACGGCCCGGCTCATGATCGAGGAGCTCATCGAGCGCCTGAAGGCCGACGGCCACGAGGGCGTCCATCCCTCCCATCACGCGCTCTACGAGAACATCGACGCCGAGGGGACGCGGCTCACCGAGCTGGCGGCGCGCGCGGCCATGACCCACCAGGCGATGGGCGAGCTCGTCGGCCTCGCTCGAGCGCGGCGGCTGGGTCGAGCGCCGGCCCGACCCCACCGACGGCCGCGCGCGGCTGGTCTGCCTGACCGCCGAGCGGCAGGCACCTCGTCATCCGCGGGCTGCACCACATCGCCGCGATCGAGGCCGAGTGGCAGGAGCGCTGGCGGGCCGCCGGCCACGACGGCGAGCTGCGGCCGGTCCTGGTGCGCGCCGTCAAGGACGCGGCCCGCGCCCGCGCCCCGCGGCGCTTAGACGACCAGCGCGGCGACCTGCGTGCGCGCCTCGTCCTCCGAGAGCCCGCCGTGGTGGCCGCGGAAGCGCATGTCGAAGCGATGGCGCTCGCGCCACCAGACCGTCTCGCCCGGCGCGGGCAGCACGCAGACGTCGGCCAGCCGAGCGCGCAGGCGCTCGCCGACCGTGCCCAGCCAGCCGGCGGCGACGACGTCGGCCACGCGGTGGACCGTCGCCCGCTCGCCCAGCAGGCGCTCGAGGCCGTCGACCAGCTCGCCGACCGCCTCCGGCCTGCAGTGCAGGAAGAGGTCGCGCGCCGAGCCCGCGGGCACGAGCGGGCGTCCTCGGCGATCGCGCGCCAGGAGGCCGACGATCTCCGGCCACGCCTCGTTGACGTAGACCGTCGTCGCCGGGTCGACGTCGACCTGCCCGTGGTCGGCCGCCAACAGCACGATCGTGCCCTCGGGGAGGGCGCGCAGCCCGGTGTCGAGCGCGTCGAGGCAGCGCTGCGCGGCGGCCGCGAACTGGGGCGACGACGGCCCGTACTGGTGGCCGATGGCGTCGACCTCGTCCCAGTAGAAGTACGCGTACGCCGGCCCGTCCGCCGCGTGCAGCGTCGCGGCCAGCGCGGCCAGTCCCGACGGCAGGTCGGCCACCGGGTGGATGTCCGCGCCGCGCGCCAGGACGCCGTCGACGGTCGAGGGCGTGAAGGTCGCCGGCCCGAAGACGTGCGAGGCGACGCCGTCGCGCGCCAGGCGCTCGTAGAACGTCGGCGCCGACGGCCACAGCAGGCCCGGCTCGACACCCGCGCGCAGCAGCGTGTCGCGTGCGGCGTCGCCCGCGTAGCAGAACAGCAGCGGGGTGATGATCGCGTCGAGCGAGGGCTCGTAGACGTTCCACTCGTAGAGGCCGTGCTCGCCGACCGCGACCCCGGTGTTGAGGGTCGTGACGTGCGCGGTCGTCGTCGAGGGGAACTGCGTGGTCAGCGGCACGACGGCGTCGAAGCGCCGCAGCAGCGGGTGGTCGCCGTGGCGGGTGAAGAAGGGCCAGCCGAAGGCGTCCAGCAGCACGAGGACGACGTGCCGAGCGCGCGCCGGCAGGCCGTCGAGCACGACGCCGCCCTCCCCCGCGCCGAGCAGGCGCGCCACCGTGTCGGGCAGCGCGGCGAAGCCGCCGCCGTCGTAGCGCGGGACGACCATCAGATCGCGGGCGGCTGGCCGAACATCTCACCCAGCCGCGCGGCGATCGCCAGGTCGCCCTCCATGTCCATGCGGCCGGTCAGCAGCGCCTTGCCGGGGTCGAGGTCGCCGCCCGCCATCCGCACGAAGTCGACGACGCCCAGCTTGAGGGTCAGCGCCGGGGCGCTCGCGGTGCCGGGCCGGACGTCCGCGCGCTCGGGCCCGAGGGTGACCGTCCAGCTGACGAGCTCGCCGTTCGAGCGCCGCAGGTCGTACTGCAGCTCGCCGCTGAAGCCCGCGGCCTTGTCGGGCTCATAGGCCTGCGCCATCGCACCGAAGAGCACCTTCAGCCCGGTGCCCGACCCGGCGGTGCGCTCCAGGCGGCGATCGTCGGAGCGCCGCACGAAGGCCTTGAACGCCCGCTCGCCCTGGTCGGCCAGCAGCGCCTGCACCCGCGATTGGCGGGGGCGGCCGTTGGACGGGAGGTGCAGGCGGGTCGCGGCCGGCGGACCGGAGGCGACGGGCGCGATGGAGTAGTCAGGGTCGGCGACGCGCGGCGGCTCGCGGCGCGCCAGCGCCGCCGCGATCGCGGGTGCGAAGCGCTCGGCGCGCCGCGCGTCGGCCTCGTCGGCGCGCTGGGCGAACTCGGGCATGACCTCGGAGGCGAACAGCTCGATCGACTCGCAGATGTGCTCGTGGCGGTTGCGTCCGGCCTGCATGACGAAGATGAGCTGGTCCACCCCGGCCGCCTCGTAGCGCCGGCACAGGTCGCGCACCTGCTCGGGCGAGCCGATCGCGCCGCGCAGCGAGCCGAGCCCCTGCTGCAGGACGCGCACGCCGAGCGGAGCGGCGTCGGCCGTGATGATCGAGCGCGCGAAGCCGACGTCGTCACGGCGGGCCAGGAACTCCTCGTAGATGTTCGTCCGCCCCGGGCGGTGGTCGCCGAAGACGTAGTAGTGCGCCAGCGAGTAGCCGAAGAAGTGCGCGCCGTCGATGCCGCGCTCGATGGCCTGCGCCTCGTCCGGGCGCGCACATCATCGGCAGGACGCACGCCACCTGCGGGTTGACCGCGAAGCCGCCGGGCACGCAGCGCTCGCTGTCGACGATCGCGTGGTACTCGTCGACCCACGCCTTGGCCTCCTCGGGCTCGACGAACGAGAAGCTGAGCGCGCCGATCCCCTTCTCGGCCGCCAGGCGGATCGTCTCGCGCCGCGAGCACGCGACCCACAGCGGCGGGTGGGGCTTCTGCACCGGCTTGGGCACCACGTTGCGCGGCGGCATCGTCAGGAAGCGGCCGTCGGCGCCGGCGAACGGCTCCTCGACCATCATCCGCGCGACGACCGGGAGCAGCTCCTCCCATTGCGCGCGCTTGGTCTCGCGGTCGACGCCGAAGCCCTCGAGCTCGGCGCCGCTCGACGTCTCGCCGGTGCCGAGCTCGACGCGCCCGCCCGACACGAGGTCGAGCATCGCGGCGGTCTCGGCCACCCGCGCGGGATGCTGATAGCCGAGCGGCAGCGGGAGGATCCCGAAGCCCAGGCGGATGCGCTTCGTGCGCTGCGAGGCGGCGCCCAGGAACACGCCCGAGGCGCTCGAGTGCGAGTACTCCTCGAGGAAGTGGTGCTCGACCTCCCACGCCGAGTCCAGGCCCACGCGGTCGGCGAGCTCGATCTGCTCGAGGGCCTCCTGGATGAGCCGCTGCTCGCCGTCGTCGCCCCACGGGCGGGGGATCTGGTGCTCGTAGAAGATCCCGAAGCGCATGGCGCGTCAGCCTAGTGCCGGGGCGTTTGCAGCGGATGCCCGCCCGCCGCTAGGCTCGGGCGGCCCGCAGCTCTTCTCCCCAGGAGTCTCCATGTCCCGCTCCGCCCGGTCCCTTCCCCTGGCCGCGCTGGTCGTCCTGTGGTGCGCGCCCGCCGCGCCCGCCGCGACGCCGGCCACCGACGGGCCGGGTGCGCTCTCGCACTTCGACCTCGCGCGCAAGGACTGCGTGGGCACGGCGCGCAACACGACCTCGAAGGTGTGGTTCACGGTCGCCAACGGCGTGCTCAGCGACGTCTACTTCCCGACCAACGACAACACCAACGTCGAGACGCTGCAGTACCTCGTCAGCGACGGATCGAGCTTCACCGACCTGCAGACGCGCGACACGACCTACACGGTCCAGGCGACCGACGACCGCGCGCTGACATGCCGCGTGACCACGACGGCCAAGAGCGGGCGCTACAAGATCGTCACCGACTACACGACCGACCCGTCGCGCCCGACGGTCCTCATCCGCTCGAAGTTCGTGGCGCTGAAGGGCAGGCTGTCCGACTACCGCCTCTACGTCCGCCACGACCCGACGCTCAACGGCAACGGCGGCGGCGGCAGCGCCACCACCGCCAACGGCGGCGCCGACGACGGCGCGCTGGCCAGCGCCGGCGGCCACACGCTGCTCGTCGGCTCGGACACCGTCACGAAGACCAACGCCGCCAACCGCGACTACGCGATCCCGGTGTACTCGGCGCTCGACGTCAGCCGCGGCTTCGACCAGGCGACCAACGGCTTCGCCGGCCAGCCCAGCGACGGCCTCGTCCAACTCGACACGGGCCACACGCTCTCCTCGCTGCACGACAGCGCCGTGCACGGCAACGTCGTGCAGACGGGGCGCGTGCCCCTCGGCCACGACGGGCGCTTCACGCTCGCGCTCGGCTACGGCGACACGCAGGCCAGCGCGGTGTCCGCGAGCCAGCGGTCGCTGCAGCACGGCTTCGACGACGCGCAGAAGGACTACGAGCGCGGCTGGCACGCCTACGACGACAAGCTCGTCAAGCCCAAGCGGCCCAACGGCGCCTCGTCGCAGCACTGGCGCGACATCCTCGACGAGTACTACCTCAGCGCCAACTACGTGAAGGCCACCGAGGACAAGACCTTCCCTGGCGCGGTCGCCGCCTCGCTGACCTCGCCGTGGGGCCAGGCGGTCTCGGCCGGCGACCCGAAGAACACCTACTTCGGCTCCTACCGCGAGGTCTTCGCGCGCGACCTCTACGAGGCGTGGACGGCGGTCTTCCTCGACGGCGATCGGCGCACGGCCAAGGACATGACGCGCTTCCTCTTCGAGCGCCAGCAGCAGCCGGACGGCTCGATGCCGCGCAACAGCCTGCCCAACGGCAAGCTCGCGCCCGACAGCTTCAACACCCAGCTCGACGAGTGCGCCTACCCGCTGATCATGGCGCTGGCCGTCGGGCTCACCGACAACGGCTACTACAAGGCCCACATCGCGCCGGCCGCCAACTTCGTGGCCAGCCACGGGCCGTCGTTCGGGCCTGAGCGCTGGGAGGAGCAGAGCGGCTTCTCGCCCTCGACCATCTCGGCCGAGATCGCGGGCCTCATCGCGGCCGCGATCATCGCCGACAAGAACGGAGACCATGACTCGGCGCGCGTGTGGCGCGCCACGGCCGACGAGTTCCAGCGCAACCTCAAGAAGTGGACGCTGACGACCAACGGCCCGCTGAGCACGCACCCGTACTTCATCCGCCTGTCGAAGAACGGCGACCCGAACGAGGCGGTCGTCTACAACGTCGGCAACGGCGGCCCGGACCTCGACCAGCGTTCGGTCATCGACGCCGGCTTCCTCGAGTACGCCCGCCTGGGCCTGCTCAAGCCCGATGACGCCGACATCCTCGCCTCGCTGCCGGTGGTCGACGCGACGATCAAGCGGACCACCGCCAGCGGCGACGGCTTCCTGCGCTACAACGGCGACGGCTACGGCGACGGCGCGACCGACGGGCATCCGTGGGCGCCGTCGAACAAGGGCACCGGGCACCCGTGGCCCGTGCTCGCCGGCGAGCGCGGCCAGTACGAGGTCGACCGCGGCGCGGTCGGCTCGGCCATCGCCCGCCTGGACGCAATGCGCAACATGAGCTCGGGCGTCGGCCTCATCCCCGAGCAGGCGTGGGACCTCCCCGACCTGCCCGCGTCTCCCTTCGGCAGCGACCCGACGACTGCGTCGATCGGCTTCCGCAACGGCAAGGCCGACGGCTCGGCCTCGGCCCTGACGTGGTCGGCGGGCCAGTTCGTGCGCCTCACGCTCGACACGGCGGCGGGCTCGATCCTCGACCGGCCGGCCTACACGGTCGACCGCTACATCCGCCACACGCAGGGCCAGACCGCGCTCACGGTGACGGCGCCGGCCGACAACATCCTCGTCGGCAACTCGGTGACGGTCACGGGCACGACGACGCCCGGCAACTCGGTCATCGTGGCGGCCACGAACACGGACACCGACTTCACGACGACGCTGCACACCGCGACGGTCGCCTCCGACGGGTCGTTCTCGGTCGCGATCCCGCTCGCGGGCGGCACCTACGTGCTCAACACCGCGGCCACCAGCCCGTCCGGGGCCACGGCGCGCGTCGCGCGCACGGTCGTCTTCGACCAGCCGCCCGGCACGCAGGTCTTCGCCGTCGACGATCCCGACAACGACGACAACGGCCCCGGCAACTACGCCTATCCCACCGACGCGGCGTTCCATGCCGGCGCCTTCGACATCGAGCACTTCGCGGTCTACGACGCCGGCCCGACCGTGGTCTTCCAGCTGCGCACGCGCGACCTGACGCCGACGTTCGGCAGCCCGCTCGGCGCCCAGCTCGTCGACGTCTACGTCCACGTGCCGGGCGCGAGCGCGACCTCGACGGCCGCGTCGTTCCCGGAGCGCCGCTACTCGATCGCGGCCGCGGGGGCCTGGAGCCGCCTCATCGAGGTGCAGGGCTTCGGCCAGCGCTTCGTCGACGCCAGCGAGTCGACGCTCGGCACCGTGGGCATCCGCGGCAACGCGATCTCGCGCAACATCACGTTCGCGGTGCCGAAGGCCGCGCTCGGGACACCCGGGCCGGGCTGGGGCTTCACCGTGGTCCTCACCGGCCAGGACGGCTTCAGCTCCGACCAGGCGCGGGGCTTCCAGCCCACGCCGCAGGGCTTCCAGTTCGGCGTGTGCGCGACGGCGAGCAGCGATCCGCACTGCACCTTCGATCCCGGACAGGTGCCCAAGGCCGTCGACGTCCTGACCCCGACCGGCGTCGCGCAGAGCGACGAGCTCGACTACACGATCCACACCCCGGTGACGATCGCCCCGGTGGTGGTGCCGTAGCCTCGGGCGGTGCCCGCCTTCCGCGGCTTCCCGCCCGAGGCCCTCGAGTTCCTGCGCGAGCTCGAGGCCAACAACGACCGCGAGTGGTTCAAGGCCAACCGCGCACGGTATGACGAGCACCTCGTCGCTCCGACGCGGGCGCTCGCTGAGGATCTCGCCGACCTCGGGCGCCCGCACATGTTCCGCCCCTGGAACGACACGCGCTTCCATGCCCGGCCGCCGGTCAAGGAGCACGTGGGCCTGGCCGTCGGCTACGAGGGCGCGGGCGGGTTCTACGTCGAGCTCTCGCTCGACGGGCTGCTCGTCGCCGGGGGGCTCTATCGCCCGGCGCCCGATCAGCTCGACCGCATCCGCCGCGCGATCGACGCGGGCCGCACGGCGGCGCCGCTCACGCGGGCGATCGCCCGCGCGCGGGAGGCCGGGCTCGCGCTCAGCGAGCCCGAGCTCGTGCGCGCTCCGCGCGGGTATCCGGCCGACCATCCGCGGCTGGACCTGCTGCGCTGCAAGAGCCTCACGGTGACCCGCCGCCACACCCTCGGAGCATGGCTGCACCGTCCGAAGGCCGGCCGCACGATCCGCGACGAGCTCGACGCCGCGACGCCGCTCGTGCGCTGGGTGCGCGAGCACGCGGGCCCGACGCAGCACGCGCCCCGGTCCTGACGGACCAAGCGTCGCAATCCGGGGAAACTCCGGTCGCCGGCCGACAGGGCGCGTGCGATCCTCACCACGATCAGCGCCGGAGCGGGTCCTTGCGGCGGTCACCAGCGATCCGGCAGGAGGAGCCCGGTGAGCGACCTCGTCCTCGAGTGCCGCGACCTGCACAAGCGGTTCGGCACGACCGTGGCCGTGGAGGGCGTGAGCCTGCAGGTCAGCGCCGGCGAGACCTACGGGCTGCTCGGTCCCAACGGAGCGGGCAAGACCACCACGATCTCGATGATCTGCGGCCTGCTCGAAGCCGATGCGGGCGAGGTGGTCGTCGCCGGGCAGCGGCTGACCACGCGCAGCGTCGAGGCCAAGGCGGCGATCGGCTACGTCCCTCAGGAGCTCGCGATCTACCCGGACCTCACCGCGCGCGAGAACCTGCGCTTCTTCGCGCAGCTGTACGGGATGGCGCCGGGCCGGTCCCGCGTGCGCGTCGCGGAGGTCCTCGACGTCATCGGTCTCGCCGACCGCGCCGACGACCAGGCCAGGACCTACTCGGGCGGCATGCAGCGGCGACTGAACATCGGCATCGGCCTGTTGCACCGTCCGCGCCTGCTCATCCTCGACGAGCCGACCGTCGGCGTCGACCCGCAGAGCCGCAACGCGATCCTCGAGAGCGTCGAGCACCTCTCGTCCGAGGGCATGGCGGTCCTCTACACGACGCACTACATGGAGGAGGCCGAGCGTCTGTGCGACCGGATCGGGATCGTCGACCTGGGTCAGGTCAAGGCCGAGGGCACGCGCGCCGAGCTCGTCGCCCTCGTGGGCCAGCACGACCGCGTCGTCATCGAGGCCAGCGGCGGGCTCGAGCGCGCGGCGGACGCGATGGCCTCGCTCCCGGGCGTCGTGGCCGCGAGCGCGGCCGACGGGTCGCTCGCCCTCATCGTCGACGACGCGAGGACGCTGCTGCCCGAGCTCCTGCGCGCGGCGACGGACGCCGGCGCCGCCGTCCGCGGGGTCGACGTCGACCAGCCCGACCTCGAGGCCGTCTTCCTGCACCTGACCGGCAGGGCGCTGCGCGACTGATGCGCACCGCGCTCCTCATCGCCGGGAAGGACCTGCGCCAGCGGATGCGCGACCGCTCGGCCCTGCTGGTCGCGTTCGTGCTTCCGCTCGCGCTCGCGTCGATCTTCGGGCTGATCCTCCACGACGTGGGCAGCGGGCGCACCACCTTCCACTACGCGCTCGTCGACCTCGACCGCGGCGCGTCGGCGCGGGCCTTCACCACCCACGTCCTGGGCCCGCTCGAGCGCGAGGGCCTGCTGGACCTGCGCCATGAGGGCTCCGTCGCCGCGGCACGGCGCCTGGCCGATCGCGGCACCGTGTCCGCGGCGATCGTCATCCCGCGCGGCTTCTCGGCCGCGGTCGCCGGCGGACGGCCCGCCCGCATGGTCGTCCTGGGCAACGTCGACAGCGCCATCGGCTCGCTGGTGGCCGATTCGATCGCGCGCTCCTACGGGGCGCGGATCGACGGCGTGCGGATCGCCACCGCGGCCGCCGGCGGATCGCGGCGCGCCGCCTCGCTCGCCGCCGCGGCTGAGCGCCCGATCGTGATCCAGGACGTCTCGACCCAGACCAAGGAGCTCGACGCGACCACCTTCTACGCCGCCGGCATGGCCGTCTTCTTCCTCTTCTTCACCGTCCAGCTGGGGGTCACGAGCCTGCTCGACGAGCGCCGCGACGGAACGCTGGCACGGATGCTCGCGGCGCCCGTGCACCACGGGTCGATCCTCGTGGGCAAGCTGCTGACGAGCGTCGCGCTGGGCATCGTGAGCATGGTCGTGCTGGCGGTGGCGACGCATCTCCTGCTCGGCGCGCACTGGGGCGATCCGCTCGGCGTGGGGCTGTTGATCGTCGCGGGCGTGCTCGCGGCGACCGCCGTGATGGCGCTCGTCGCCACGCTGGCTCGTACGCCCGACCAGGCGCAGTCCTGGGGCTCGATGGCCGCGCTCGTGCTGGGCATGCTCGGCGGCGCGTTCTTCCCGATCGCCCAGGCCGGCGGCGTGCTGGCGGCGCTGAGCCTCGCCTCGCCGCACGCGTGGTTCCTGCGCGGCCTGCAGGAGATCTCCGGCGGCGCGGGCGTGAGCGCCGCGCTCGGCCCGGTCGCGGCGATCCTCGCCTTCGCGGTGGTGGCGGGCGGCCTCGCGGCCATGCGGATCCATCGTCTGGTGACGCTGTGAAGGCGCTGGCCATCGCCGGCACGGACCTCCGGCGCCTGCTGCGCTGGCGCGCCAACCTGTTCTTCCTCTTCCTGCTGCCGATGCTGATCATCCTGCTCCTCGGCGCGGCCTTCGGCGGGTCCTCGGCGCGGATCGGCGTGGTCGGCGGGACGACGGGCTGGGCCAGCGCCTCGTCGCCGGCATCGATGCCCGTCAGTCCGTCGAGGTGCACCGCTTCGCCGGCGAGCGCGACCTCGAGCGGGCGGTCGCGCGCGGTCGCGTCGAAGCCGGCCTGGTGGTGCCCGGCGACTATGACGCGCGCGTGAGCGCGGGCCGCGCCGTGACGCTGCGCTACTTCGGGCGGCCCGACTCGTCCGCCCAGCAGCTCGCGGCCACCGTTCAGGCGGTGGCGGCCGACGAAGGCGCCGTGCTCGGCGCCGCGCAGCTCGCCGCGCGCGAGCGCGGCGAGCCGTTCGTGCGGGCCCTGGCGCGGGCGTCGGCGACAGCCGCACACGTCCCGCGGGTGACCGTCGCGCTCACGGCACCCGACGGCGCCGCGTATCCGCGCGCCGAGGGTCGCTTCTCGAGCGGCGCGAGCACGCAGCTGCTGCTGTTCGTCTTCCTCAACTCGCTCAGCGGAGCCGTGTGGCTGATCGAGACCCGCCGCCTGGGGATCGCGCGGCGCATGCTCTCCACCCCGACCTCGACGCGCTCGATCCTCGGGGGCGTGCTCCTCGGCCGGCTGGCGATCGCCTTGCTGCAGGCGCTGATCATCGTGGTCGGGTCCTCGCTGCTCTTCGGCGTCGGATGGGGCGATCCGCTGGGCACCACGGCCGTGGTCCTCGCCTTCTGCCTGGTGGGCACGGGCGCGGGGATGCTCCTGGGCGCGGTGTGCTCGACCGAGCAGCAGGCGGGGCCGATCGCACTCCTGCTGGGCCTGTCGCTGGCCGCCTTCGGCGGCTCGATGGTGCCGCTCGAGGTCTTCCCGTCGTCCGTTCGGGCCGCGGCGCACCTCACGCCGCACGCCTGGGCCAACGACGCCTTCTCCAAGCTCCTGCAGCACGGCGGCGGCGCCGCCGACGTCCTCCCGCAGGTCGCCGTCCTGCTCGCGTTCGCGGGCGTCGCGATCGCCCTGGCCACGTGGCGGCTGCGCCGCGCGGTCGTGGCCTGAGCCGGTCCGAGCGCCTACGCGCCCGCCGTCGCGGGCGCGGCGGGCTGGACGACGCCGATCATCGCGTCGCGCGTCACGAGCGCGGCGAGCTCGTCCTCGGTCAGGTCCTGGGTGCCTTCGGGACGGCGCGGGACCACGAGGTAGCGGATGTCCGCCGTCGAGTCGAGCACCCGCAGCTCGACGTCGTCGTCGAGCGTCGTGCCGAACTCGGCCAGCACGCCGCGCGGGTCGCTGACCGCACGCGAGCGGTAGGGCAGGCTCTTGTACCAGTCGGGCGGCGGGCCGAGCAGGCCGCGCGGGTAGCAGGAGCACAGCGTGCAGACGACCATGTGGTGCACGCGCTCGGTGTTCTCGACCGCCACGAGGACCGGGGCGGGCCCGGGGTCGATGCCGAGCTCGCGCGCGGCCGCGCGCCCGTCGGCGAGCAGGCGCTCCTTGTAGGCCGGGTCGACCCACGCGCGTGCGACGACGCGCGCCCCGTCGGCCGGAGTCCGCGACACCAGCCAGTCGATCCCCTCGCGCACGTCCTCATGGGTGATGACCCCCTTCTCGACCAGCAGCGCCTCGAGCGCGCGCACGCGCGCGGCGGCCGGCGGCTCGTCGCCGTCGGCGATCGGCGCGTGGTCGTGGTCGTGCTCGTGGTCGTGGTCGCTCACTGCGCCTCCCGCAGCCAGTGCTCGAAGACGTCGACGTAGAGCCGGTCGTCGGCGTGGCCGCGGTAGTCGGGCCACACGTCGCGCTGCGCGAAGCCCACGAGGTACAGCGGCTGCTCGGGGAGCCCATCGCCGCCGTAGGCGCGCGTCTCGGGGTTGCGGAAGGCCGCGTGAGCGCGCTCGACGGTGCCGGTCTTGCCCTTGAGGTACGCCGGCGTGCGGTGGTGGCCCTCGTGCTCGCGGGCATCGACCCGCACGCGCTGGCCCGGGCGATAGCTCACGGCGCGAGCCTCGCGTCGAGCTCGCCGGGGGCGAGCACGCCCTCCTCGGCCAGGCGCGTCTCGATGGAGAACAGCCAGCGCTCGTAGTACGACGCGCGCTCGTAGTCCTCGGGCGCCATGCTCTCGATGCCGCGTCGCAGCTGGTCGACGTTCATGAGGCCGTGCCGGGCGAGCGCTCCCAGGAGTGCGTCGGTGCGCAGCTCCCAGTCGGCGAGCTCGTGCTCGCTGCGATCGATCGGCGCGTCGGTCGGCCAGCCACCGCGATCGTGCACCGCACGCTCCATGGAGGCGATCGTAACGGGCCGGCTCTGGGCGCCGTCAATCGTCGGCGAGGACGGCGGCGTCGGCGATCTTGCCCGGGTTGAAGATGTCGTCGGGGTCGAGCGCGTGCTTGATCGCGCGCATGAGGCGCACGCCGGCGGCGCCGTGCTCGAGCTCGAGATAGGTCGCCTTGCCGTAGCCGACGCCGTGCTCGCCGGTGCACGTGCCGCCGGCGTCCAGCGCGCCGCGCACCACGCGGTCGTGGAACTCCATGCCGCCCGCGACGTCGGCCGGGTCGTCGCGGTCGATGAGCAGCGTGACATGGAAGTTGCCGTCGCCGACGTGGCCGAGGATCGACCCGGTGAGCCCGTGCTCGTCGAGGTCGGCCCGCGTCCGGATGATGGTGTCGGCCAGCGCCGAGACGGGGACCGCCACGTCCGTGGTCAGCGCGCTCGTGCCGGGGCGCAGCGCCCGGGTGGCGTCGTAGGCGTGGTGGCGCGCGTCCCACATCCGCCGGCGCTCGGCCTCGTCGGTCGCCCACCGAAAGCCGGTGCCGCCGTGCTCGGCGGTGATCCGCTCGGTCTCCTCGGCCTGCGCGGCGACCTCGTCGGGCGTACCGTGGAACTCGAGGAAGAGCGTCGGCGCGACGGCGTGGTCGAGGTCGTTGTGGCGGTTGATGGCCTCGATGAGCATCTCGTCGAGAAGCTCGATGCGCGCGACCGGGATCGCGTTCTGCGAGACGCTGAGCACGCAGTCGACCGCGTCGCGCAGGGTCGGGAAGGCGCACACGGCGGCCGACATCGCCTCCGGCGTGGGCTGGACGCGCAGCGTGACCTCGCAGACCAGGCCGAGCGTGCCTTCCGAGCCGATGAACAGCCGCGTGAGGTCGTAGCCCGCCGAGGACTTGCGCGCGCGCGAGCGCGTGCGAACCACCTGGCCGTCGGCGGTGACGACCACGAGCGAGAGGACGTTCTCGCGCATCGCGCCGTAGCGGACGGTCGTCGTGCCCGACGCGCCGGTGGCGACCATCCCGCCGAGGGTGGCGTCGGCGCCGGGATCGACCGGGAAGAACACGCCCTCCGCGCGCAGCACCTGGTCGAGCTGCTTGCGCGTGACGCCGGCCTGGACCGTCACGTCGAGGTCGTCGACCGACAGGCGCAGGATGCGGTTCATCTCGCTCATGTCGACGCTGATCCCGCCCTGCAGCGCCGAGACGTGACCCTCCAGCGAGGTGCCGGCGCCGAAGGGCACGATCGGCGCGCCGTGGCGGGCGCAGACGCCGACGATCGCCGCGGCCTCCTCGGTGCTCGCCGGGTAGACGACGGCGTCGGGGGCGGCGGCGGGGTGAAACGACTCGTCGACGCCGTGCTGGTCGCGCACGTCGCGCCCGGTCAGCACGCGATCGGCGCCGAGCAGCGCACGCAGGTCGTCGAGCAGCTGCTCGGTGGCGGCGTCGTTGAGGCGCCGGCGTTGCTGTGAGGTCGCGGTGGCCACGTGGATATGGGACCACACCCGCGCCCCCGGCGCGCGCCGAGGGCGCCGGCGAGTGCGATCGCTCGCCGGCGCCCATGTCCCTGGCGCTCCCCCTAGATCGGGATCTCGCAGCCCGCGACCGTGTCGCCGAGGTAGACCTTGTAGTGGTCGACGTCCGGTCCGCAGTCGAGGGTGTCTCCCGCCCCGCCGCCGTCGATGGTGTCGGGCCCGGCACCGCCGAGGATCTGGGCGGCATACGGGAACGGCCCGCCACCGGTCAGGTTCTTGGTCGTGATCAGGTCCTTGCCGGCGCCGCCGTCGAGCGTGGCGGCGGTGGCGAACTCGTCGGTGCTGAGGCGATCGTTGCCGTCACCGCCGTCGAGCAGGCCCACCGAAGTGCCGCGGTTGGCGACGATCTTGTCGTTGCCCGCGCCGCCGTACGCGGCCGACGCGGGACCCGAGGGCGGGTTGACCATCGTGCTCAGCGTGATGACGTCGTTGTTGGCGTCCCCGCTGACCACGCCCGACGCGCTGATCGCCGTGATCGTGTCGTTGCCCTCGTCGCCGTGGACGTCCGCGCTCCCGCCGTAGTTCGGGTGCACGGTGATCGTGTCGTCGCCGTTGCCTCCGCTGACATCGGCCCCGTACTGCGGCAGGTCCGCGATGGTGTCGTTGCCGACGCCGCCGTTGATCGTGATCGAGCCGCCGCCGAGCTTGAACGCGCGGGCCGAGTCGTCCTTGTCGGCGAGGTCGATCCGCATGTCCTGGCCACCGCTGGCGGGCAGCGCGCAGCTCCCCTGGTGCGCCGAGACCGAGACGCAGCCCGGTCCGGTGTGGATGAGCGACCCCGGATCGGTGATGACGGTGAAGCCCCCGGTCCCCAGGTCGGTCGCGTCCACCCGGTTGACCTCGCCCGCGCCCGCCGCGAAGCGCAGCGTGCCGCTCGGATCCACGTAGAGCTTCGACGCCGATGCCGTCGACACCGCCCCGAGCAGGCACGCCCCCACGACCACGCACACCGCGATGGCGTGCCGCCGCCCCACTCCCGGCAGGCGCCGGGCCCTTCGGCTCAACAACGCGCATGCTGCTCCCCCCTGCTGTCGGTGCCCCTGACTTGCGGGTTTGGAGCGCGCCGTCGGGCCCGCTGATACGTCCGGCCTCCGAGACTGGTCGTTTCTCGCCCTTGCCGGTAGCGTCAGCCGACCGACTGCTTGGAGGCAACCGTGACGCTCAGATTCGCGACGCTGGCACGCGCAGGCTTCGCCGCCGCGCTCGGCGCGGCCGTCCTGCTGCCGGCAGGTGCGGGCGCGCAGAGCACGCCGCGCTGTCGCGCAAGCGACCTCGCGGGCGCGATCATCGACACGCAGGGCGGCGCGGGCTCGCGGGACGCCAGGCTCATCCTGGTCAACACGTCCACGCACACGTGCCACACGAAGGGCTTCATCGGCGGCCAGCTGATCGACACCAACGACCAGCCGTTGACGACCCACGTCCAGCGCAGCGGGGCCACGCCCCACACCGTCACCGTCAAGTCCGGCGCCGCGGCCGCGGTCGCGCTGCACTGGAACGTCATCCCCAGCGGCAGCACCCCGTGCCACCTGGCGCGATGGCTGCGCGTGACGCCGCCCGGTGGCACGTCGACGCTGCGCGTCTACTTCCACGACACCGCGTGCCGAGGGGAGCTCGGCGTGGGTCCCGTCACGGATCCCAGGACCGTCTAGCCCCCGGGCTCATGAGAGATCGCGCGTGATGGCCGGCTCCCACACGCCCTTCGTCGTTCTCAATCGGGTCGTCAACCCGCTCGTGCGCGGGCTGCTGCGCTCGCCGGCCCACGGCCTGCTCAGCGGTCGTCTCGCGCTGTTGAGCGTCACCGGTCGGCGCAGCGGCCGCACCTTCACCTTCCCCGTCGGATACCACCGGGACGGGGACCGGGTGACGATCAGCGTGGCCTCGCCGGAGCGCAAGCGCTGGTGGCGCAACCTCATCGACGCCGCGCCCGTGGAGATCTGGCTGGCCGGCGTCCGCCGGGCCGGCACCGGGCAGGCCCGCGGCGATGAGCAGACGGGGGTCACCGTGGAGATCCAGCTCGACGGCGCGCCGGGAACCGCCGCCGCGACATAGAGAAGCCCCGCCTGAGCTCAGAGCGTCGAGGATCTCACCGCGCTGCTGACCTCGGCGGGGGAGCGCTGAGGTCGAGACAGTTACCGCTCCCGGACTGCGTAGGTCAGGTGGGTCACCCGCTGCGTCGGCTCCGCGCGGACCGGCTCCAGGGCCACGCGGCCCGCGTCCACGCCCTCGAACAGGCGGATTCCGGAGCCGAACAGCACGGGTGAGAGCGCGATCGTGAACTCGTCGATCAGGCCGGCGTTCACGTACTCCAGGATCGTTGCGCCGCCGCCCGCGATGCGGACGTCGCGGTCGCCGGCGGCCTCGCGGGCCTGGTCGAGCGCGGGCTCGATGCCGTCGTTGACGAAGTGGAAGGTGGTCCCGCCCGGCCGCTCCCAGGGGTCACGCTTCTCGTGCGTCACGACGAAGACCGGCGTGTGGAACGGCGCCTCCTCCGGCCACGCCTGCTCGCCGGCGTCGAACATGCGCTTGCCCATCACGCTCGCGCCGGTGCGCTCGAACGTCTCCCGCACGATGTCGTTGTCGCGCCCCTCCTCGCCGCCCTCGCCGAGCTTCAGGTTCTCCCGGAAGAACCGCTGCGGGAAGATCCACTGCTGCAGTTCCATCCACTGCTGCCCCATCAAGTCCTCGAGGGACTCGGGCGCGATGAACCCGTCCAGCGACATCGACACGCTGAAGAACACCTTCCCGGCCATCAGCCCTCCGCTCCCTTCCGAACGATCTCGGTGACGTAGGCAGCCAGGTTGCTCAGGGTCTGCTGGCCGCCCTCGATCGCGTGGTACTTCTCGACCGCCTCGTCGCGCAGCTCCTTGGTGGGGAACACCGTGCGCATCTCGATCCGGGTCGCCGCGCCGTCGGGCGCGAACGTCAAGACCGACTCGAAGGCGTTCGGGTCGCCGCGGGACTCACCGTGCAGCAGCGCGATCCGCTCCGGCGGGGCGATCTCGGTCCAGGAGATCCACTCCTGGTAGTCCGTCCCGTCCGGTCCGTGCATCACGAAGTCCCACTCCCCGCCGACGCGGAACTCGAACGCCCGCGTGGTGGTGGTGAACCCCTCCGGTCCCCACCACCGCGACAGGTGCCGCACCTCGGTGAACGCCTCGAACACCAGCTCCCGTGGGGCACTGATGACCCGGGAGATCACGATCTCGCGGTCGGCCGTCGCGGACTGCGCCGGCGCTCCTCGTCCCGTCGCGCTCATCAGCTACTCCTCCTGCCTTGCCTGCTTGAGGTCCTGCACGTACTCGTCCAGCCGGTCGAAGCTCTCGTTCCAGAACCGCTCGAACCCGCCGGTCCACTCGTGAACCGGTCGCAGCCCGCGGGCGTCAAGGCCGTACAGGCGTTGCTTGCCTGCCTTGCGGTCCCGCACCAGTCCGACCTCCCGGAGCACCCGCAGGTGTTTGGACGCCCCCGGCTGGGTCATCCCCAGCTCCTGGGCCAACTCGGTCACCGGCCGCTCACCCGCCCGCAGCAGCACCAGGATCTCCCGGCGCTGCGGCTCGGCGATCGCGTTGAAGACGTCCGACGTCGTCGCTGCTCGTGCCATGGCGCAATCATATTCCGATATCGGAATACGTCAAGCCGGGAGGAATCAGGCGGGTCTTGTCAGATGACGATCGTGACCCTTGTCAGCGGCTGCGGATCATGGGCTATCGATCTTCCTCGGGAGGTGCGCCCCTTCACGTCACCCCGCCGAGGACCATCCACAGGTTCTGATCATTGCTCCGACTTGCGTGGAGAGCTCTCTTAGCGCTAGAGATCGTCGTAGCAGACCTGCGATTGGTCTCAAGTCGACCGCATAGGAGGCTCCTCATGAGGTACGCCGTCATCACCGCCGCAACTGCCGCTGCGGTGATCGGCGGGGGCACAGCATTCGGAAGCGCTCAGCAGAGCAATCCCGGCCCCGGTCCCAGTCCCAGTCCCAAGCCCAGCCCGCTGTCGGCGCAGCAGATCAGGGAAACGCTCCAACAGACCTGCGTGCGCAACCGCGAGCAGACTCGCAAGGAGCACCCCGCTGCCGTGATCAGCGAATGCAACTACGGGGAAGGGACGCTGACCACTCCACAGATGCAGCCAGACGACGATAGCCGCCGGTCCAGGTGGTCTTCGCGTGAATCGTCTTGGCGCTGGTTGTGATCGCCGTGAGGCGTGCGCCTTGGTGTTCAACGCTGCGCTCGTCGTGTCCTCGGAGAGAGCGGTCCGATTCGCATCGTGGTTCGCCGCCGTCAAAGGCGCACAGGGGTACCGAGTGCGCCGTCGTGGGCCACCATCTCACGGGGGCGATCACGACCTGCTGACAGCCGTGGACTGCACGGGTTCGGCGCGCAGAGCTCCGAGAATCTGACCCCCACATCTCATCGTTTGCCGGCGAATTCGACCGGGCAACTGCCGGCGACCGGATTTTGCTCCTCAGCAAGACGACCTCCTGCAGGACCTCAACTTTGAACCCGGCTAGCCGCTTCCTCATCCCGCTGGACCGGCGCCCCGGCCACGACGAGAAAGGCGTGGCCTAAGGCGCCAGCGGTGAGGTCCGTGCAGGAGATGGCCCGCTCGCGCTCTAGATGTCCGCTGAGGCTCGCGCCGCCGGTGCGACCACGCACCGTCGGGGGGTACCCTCATCGTCGATGGAACTGCCTGAGACGATGCAGCGGTCCTCCGACGAGCGCTTGGCGGGATGGATTGGCGTCCTGATGGCGCTGTCCGCCGGCGCCGTCTGGATCAACCGGCGCTCGCGCCGGCGCTGATCCACCAGACCCGCCACGCCGGCGCGCTGCCGCCCGCAGTCACCGGGACGGTCCGCGCGATCGGACTGCCGTGGTATCGGAGCGGCGGAGGACGACTTGCCTGCGCGGGCGATACGGGCGGCGCCCGCAAGGGAACACTCCAGCTGTACGGGGTGCGTCCGCGACCAAACGTGAAGCACCGATTCAAAGGAGACGTGATGGCGGCAGAACGCGGAAGGGGCGGCAGTGCGGGGGGAATCGGGGTCGGCGGCATTCTGGTCATCGTCGGCGTCGTTCTCATGATCGTGTGGAGCTTCTGGATCGGGCTCATCATCGCTCTGGTGGGGCTGATCGCGTTCGGTGGTTTCGCGAGAGGCAAGTGGTACTGACCGCGTAGCCCGGGTGGTTGCCGGACCCGACGCCGACGCCTCGGGTCCATGAGCCGCCTACAACGCCGCGGGACGAAGCGGCGGTGGTCGAACGGGCCCGCCACAGGGACGGCGCGGCTCAGGCGGAGCGGCCGCGCGTCGCGCGTCGCGCAACGGGCGGTTGTTCTGGAGCTTCCTCGGTTGCGGGTGGGCTTGTGCCGGCGGGGTCCAGCGCGGCGATGTACCGCTCCATCGCCGCGTCGACGGCCTCGCGGTTACCTGTGGCCAGCAGGTCGAGCAGCAGGCCGCGTGTGACGGCGACACCGAGGCGAGCCTCGGCGCGAGCTTCGGCCTCCGGGCGTCCCTGCGCGACCGCGATCCTCGTCAGCGGATCGACCCAGAGATCGACGATGCCGTCGAGGAGCGGGAGCGCATGCGGGCTGCCCTGCAGCGCCTGCACGTAGATCTCGAAGAACAGCCGTTCGTTCGGCCATAGCGCGGGGTCGGCGAGTCGCTGCCACATGCGGCGCATCGTGTCTACCGGCGACGCGTCGGCGTCGAGCAGCATCTCGGCCAGCGCCGCGCGCTGCTGAGCCTCGACCGCGCGGATCACCTCGATCAGCAGCCCCTCGCGGGATCCGAAGTGGTAGCTGAGCATGCGGTGGCTGGTGCCCAGCGCCGCGGCCAAGCCGCGCAGGCTGAGGTCGCTGACGCCGTGCTGCGCGACGTGATCCATCGCGGCCGCGAGCAGACGGTCGCGCGATCCCGTTCGGTCCTGGCCGGGCGCCATCGCGGGGATACTAGCGCTCATCTGTACCATGTGGTACATGTACCACATGGTACACTTACGAGGGAGCGTCATGGGACGTCAGCGCATCGAGCACCACGCCACCACCACCGCCGACCCGGCCACCGTCTACGCGCTGCTGCGCGACGGCGCCGGATGGCCCACCTGGTCGCCGATCGAATCCTTCGAGCTCGAGCGGCCCGGCACATGGGAGCCCGAGGGTCTCGGCGCCGTCCGCCTGTTTCGCTCCGGGCGCGTCACCGGCCACGACGAGATCGTCGAACTCATCCCGGACCGCCGCTTCTCCTACACCCACACCTCGAACCTGCCGATCCGCAACTACCGCGCCGACGTCGACCTCGAGCCGATCTCCCAGGGGACGGCGATCCGCTGGGTGTCGGCCTTCGACCCGAAGCTGCCAGGCACCGGCTGGCTGATGCGCCGCGCACTCGACGGCTTCATCGCCAAGCTGACGGACGGGCTCGCCGAGCACGCCACGGCTGTCGCGGACGCTCGCCGCAACGCGGCCTAGCGACTGATCTCCAGCACGCCTGTCCACCGCCGGCGTACCTGCTCGACGCCAACGCGAGCCGACCTCGCGGCGGCGTGCCAATTAGCTCAGACGTCCGGTTTCCTCGGCGAGGCCCGGCGCGCGATCTCCGCGCCGTCGCTTCCGAGGACGTCTGCGGTCGGCTCGCTCGTCAAAGGCCTCCCTCTCCGGCGTCAGCAGGCCATCCTCGCCCCGAGCGAGTCCAGGCGCACCCAGCCGGGGCCGCCATCGGTCGTCATGACGCGCGCCAAGCAAGCTGTGCGCTGTGGATCGAGCGTCCCGATCGCCGCCGACCTGCGCTCGGCTCGCGCCTGGTTCCGCGTGGATCCGGGCGTTTCCGCCCCGGCGCTGCGGACGCCCGCGGGGAAGAAGCGCGCGCGTCGTCGCCAAGCGTCAGCTCGCTATCGCAATGTGGGAAGGGGCCGGTCCAGCTGGCGCGCTCGACCGCCACGTCCGGTGCGCAGGGTGGTCGCCAGGGAGCCCTGGCGCTACCCTCGGCCACATGCACCCGACTGGCGTGGCGACCGCCGCGTGGGTGTTCGCGTCGGAGCCGAGCAAGACCCCGTTCTACCTCGCCGGCTGCCTGCTGGCCGCCTGGGCCGTGCTGCTGGGCGCCTTTGGGTTCACGCATCCCGACTTTCCTGGTTCGGCCGGGGCCTCGCGGATCGTCATGTTGACCTCGGCGGTGCTCGTCGCGGCGACTCTCACAACGGCGGTGACCACCGCCGGGGAGGCGGTCACGAACGAGGGCGGGGCCGCCGGGCCGACTGGCTCGGCGGCGCCGACGAGCGCATTGAACCTGAGTGCTGACCCGACGGGAAAGCTGGCCTACGACAAGAAGCAAGCAACCGTCCGCGCGGGCCGGTTCCCGATCCGGCTGGTCAACAACTCCTCGCTGCCACACAACCTGACGGTCGCCAAGGGCGCAAAGGTCGTCGCGCAGACAAAGACGATCTCCGGCGGTTCGGCGACCACCACCGCGAACCTGACGCCCGGCGAGTACGTCTTCTACTGCTCGGTCGACGCGCACCGCGCCGCGGGGATGCAGGGCACGCTGACCGTCAAATGAGCGGCAAGCGGCTTTCGCTGGGGTGCTGTTCGCGAGAGCCGCGACGCTCGCCGCGCGGGTCCCTTCCGCCATCGCTGGCGTCCCTTACGAAGGTCACGGCACCGTGCGCATGCGCTGCTCTTGCTGCTCCTAGCTGCAGAGCGTGGTGCCTCGATCGGTCCGGTCTCGGGATCGACAGAACCGCCGCATGCTCACCCAAGACCAACTGACCGGACTACTGGCGACCGCTCGGGAGTGCAGGCGCCGGTATGAGCCCCCGGGGCACCCGCGAACTCATCATAGGGACGGCGCGGCGAACCGGTGCACGAGGATCACTGCGCCGGCGACGCACCGCTGCTTTCGCCTGGACGCGACAGCAGGACCCGCCGTCCGTGGTCTGGTATTCAGCAGGCACCCATCGCATCAGGAGGCGGTGCGGGCGCGGGCCTGTTCCAGCAGCATGGAGACCTTGGCCGTCGAGGCTGTCATCGCGAGCTGCTGGTAGGTGGCGCGGGCGTCACGCAGGAGGTCGCAGGCGTGTTCGCGGTCGCCGGGTGCCTGGCGTGTGAGGAGCACGCGTGCGTGGTCGGCCTTTGCGTGCGCGACCCATGGCCGGGCGCCGATCGCGGCGTTTGTCGCTGCGGCGTCTTCGAAGCGGCGCGCGGCCTCGTCGAGACGCGACAGCACGGCCGCGAGCATTCCCATGTAGCGGGACATCGCGCCCATGGGGAAGAAGTGTCCCGCCACCGCGATGAGCGACCCGTAGGGAGCGAGTAGCTGGTCGAGCTCGGCAGCGTGTGCTTCGTGGGCGAGGAGCGCAGCGGTTTCGGCGAGGAGCGCCATAGCCAGCAGCGACTCGAGGTTGTGGCTGACGGTCGCCCACTGGTCACGGGCGAGGAGCTCGAGAATCGCTCCGGCGGCCGCGTCGTTGCCGGCCTCGCACTCCAAGCGTGCAACCAGGCATAGATAGACGCCGTTCTCCGGATGCGCCGCCGCGATCTCCTGCAGCGCCGGGCGAAGCTCCTCCAAGCGGCTCTGCTCCATTCGCACAAGAAAGCGCTGGGCGACCGCGGTGATCGTCACCTCCGCGCCGGAGGACCGCTCACCCAGCTCTTCTGCACGCTCGATGAGCACGTCGGCCTCCGCGAAGCGCCCGCCGAGCAGCGCAAGCCCGGTCTCGTGAACCGCCAAGTGCCAGCGCGCGGAGGGCAGCCGCAACTCGTGCGCGAACCGGGTGGCCACCGCGAACTCGTGCTGAGCAGCAGCGGTTCTCCCGAGCTTGACGAGCAGCTCGAGCCGAATCAGGTGACCGTTGAGCGCCTGCTCGAGGTCTCGGGCTTCCTCGGCGGCGGCGATGATCTCGTCGGTGAGCGCGACGACCTCGGCGATGTTGTCCGGGCCCCAGGCGAGTGTCAACCGCGCCTGCAACGTCCACGCCAGCGTCGCGGGGTCGTCGAGGCGCCGCGCGATGGCGACCGCCTCGAGACCGCACGACGGCCTTAGGTCGGCACACGCGAGACGGGCGAGCAGCCTTGCTCGCAGCACGCTGTCGTGCTCGCCGACCGCGGCCAGTGCCTCCTCGAGCAGCGGCACGACGCGGGCGTCGTCCGCGGGCAGCCAGACCATGCCTCCGCCGTGGCCGAGCGCGGCGCGCGCTAGCTGGCCGGCCGAGCCGGCGCTGCGTGCGACGTCCGCCGCCCTGACAAACGTATCCTTCGCAGAGATCATGTCGTTGCTGCTCGCTCGGGCGCCAGCGAGCGCGAGCAGCAGTTCGCAGCGTGCCTGCGCGTTCGCGCCGGCCTCCAGCTCGTGTGCAGTCACCGCCATCTCGTAGAGGCGCGCCGCCTCTTCGTATGCGAGCTCGGCCACCGCGCGCTCGGCCGCCCGTGTCGAGTAGTCGACCGCCTTGGCGGCCGTACCCGCCGGCGCCGCCATCAGGAAGTGGTGGGCCAGCTCAGCCAGGCGCGGTTCGAGCTCGGCGGCGTGGATCGCTTCGAGCGCTTCAGCCACGCCGCGGTGGAGGCGCATCCGGCGAGTCGCCGTGAGCTCCTCATAGAGCACCTCGCGGATGAGCGCGTGCGCAAAGCGGAAGCGGCCAGGAGCTCCGGGCACGTCCGCGAGCGCCTTCGCGACCAGGGCCTCCTCAAGGCGATCAAGCAGGCGCGCCGGCTCCACCTCGGCCACCACTGCGAGCAAATCGGTGTCAAACTCGCGCCCCACCACGGCCGCGACGGCGAGCACCCGCCTGCACGTCTCCGATAGAAGGTCGAGGCGCTGGGCCACCACCGCCCGGACCCTGAGCGGCACGGCATCGAGCCCGCCTCCCGACGCCAGCATGCGGACGGTCTCACCGACAAAGAACGGGTGGCCTTCGGTCCGATCGTGGATCGCGGCAACCAGCCCCTCGGTCGGCTTCGTTGCACCGTCCGCCTTCACCAGCCGCGTCACATCCTCGCGCCCGAGTCCTGCAAGCGGGACCTCGTGGAAGCCCTCGGCGCGTGTCAACTCGGCAAGGGCGGAGGCTAAGGCCTCCGTCGATGCCCGATCGCCGTCGCGTCGCGTCGCAATCACCAGCAGATGCGCGTTGGCGAGGTCAGCCGCCACGAACCGCAGCAGGAGCAATGACGGCGCGTCGGCGGCCTGGATGTCCTCGAGGACGACGACGAGCGGCTGCGCTGCTGCCGCGTTGCGCAGGAACGAAGTGACCGCGTCGAAAAGCCGAAAGCGCGAGCCTTCCGGATCGAGCGACGGCGGCTGTGGGAGGTCGGAGAAGAACTCCCGAAGCGTGGGAACGATCTGGGCTACGTCGCCTGCGCCCGCGCCGAGTTGCGCTGCCAGCAAGGCCGGCTCGGCCTCCTGGATGAGCGCGCGCAGGCATTGCACCCAAGGCCAGTACGCCGGAGCGCCGCCGGACTCCCAGCAGCGGCCCGAAATGACGCGAGCGCCCCTCTTCGTGGCGCGGGCCGCGAACTCTTCCACCAGCCGGGTCTTGCCGATCCCCGCCTCCCCGCTCAGCAGGAACAGGGCGCCACGCCGGCTGGGCAGGCCGTCGAGGGCGGCCAGGAGCTCGGCCAGCTCGCGGTCACGTCCGACGAAGATCGCCCGTTGCCTGCCAGCCTCGACTGGACCACTAGGTGGGCCTCCGAGCCCACGTAACGGCGGAAAGCTCTCGACCAACCGCTCGGCGCGGACCTGATACAGCCCCACCGGACGGGAAAGATCCTTCAGCCGACACACGCCGAGGCTGTGCAAACTCACGCCCTCGACCGGCTGGGCGGCCAGGACCCCCTGCGTTGCCTCGCTGACGACCACCTGCCCGCCGTGCGCTGCCGAACAGATGCGCGCTGCACAGTGCACGTCAAGCCCGATGTAATCGCCGCTCACCACGCGTGGCTCGCCGGTATGCACGCCCATCCTCACCCGCACCGTGCCGTCCGGCGGCCACTCGCTCTCGGCCAGACCCTGCTGCGCCGACACCGCGGCACGCACCGCATCGCCCGCCCGCGCGAACGCCACGAAGAACGCGTCGCCCTCCGTGCGGACCTCGTGCCCGCCATGCTGACCAAGCGCACGGCGGACGATCCTGCGGTGCTCTTCGAGTAGGTCGTCGTAGCCGCCGCCAAGCCGCTCAAGCAGTCGAGTCGAGCCCTCAATATCGCTGAACAGCAGCGTGACTGTGCCGGCCGGAAGCCCCATCGTCCGACGCCCATCGTCTCGCGCCGCGCCCAGCCAGCGCAAGGTCGCGCGCTGCGCCACGTCCCGCCCCGGCCCCGGCCAACGCGTCACGTCGCGTACGCATCGCTCCCCTCTTGTTGCAAGGCAGCAGC
This sequence comes from uncultured Actinomycetes bacterium, assembly GCA_963816845.1. GTDB lineage: Bacteria > Actinomycetota > Thermoleophilia > Solirubrobacterales > Solirubrobacteraceae > JAOPZW01. Next base: position 82,486 of record CAWFMR010000018.1, read on the forward strand.
GAGCCCGTGAGTGCTGCGTTCCATGGAGGCTGTTGCACAAACCACCCTGGGATCCGGGGCGTCAATCTGTGATGGGACGACCCATGCTTGGAGTGGCCGAAGGTCCCAGACAAATGGGACGAGGCCCTCGCCAGAGCTGTGAATCGCGATGCGTCTCCCCCTACTCAGGTTCCTAAGCTTTTTGGACCCCTTTGCGCGACAGCCTCCATGCCAGGCGACAGCGGCGACGCGCGCGAGGGCTAGCATCCACTCGGGCGGTGGGCGGGGCGACGCAACCCGTAGCACCACGGCCCCCACTGCTGTTATTCGTCCATCTCGGCAGCGAGACGGCGGTCACGGACTGGGCCCTAGACGGCTTCGTTCATCGCGAAGCAGCAGTCTCGCCCTGCAGTCCTGCTCGTCGTCTCTATGAAAGAGGGGTTGTGGTCAAGTGGGGTTGGCGGCGGCGTGGTTAGGGTCCGCGGGCGGTGTGGTGGTGGCGAGCGGCGCTCATGTCTCTATCGCCCCATCGGTGTGGGGATTGGCGAAATGGGAGGCTCGTTCCGGCGGCGCATTTCCAAAGAGAGCCGTCAGGCGGCTAGACGAAAACGGGCGCCTGCCGGAGCGAAGGGTTGGTTGCGGGTGAGCATGTGCCAGATCGCTTCGGTGAGCTTTCTGGAGAGGTCGATCTGGGCGACCTTGGGGCCGCGTTGGCGGCCGAGCCGTTGCTTGGTGTGTTGGTAGCGCTCCTCGTAGAGCGGGTGCTTGCAGGCGTTCAGCGCCGCCTCGAACAGCGCCCAGCGCAGGTAGCGCGGGCCGTGCTTTGAGATCGGGCCGCGGCGGTCGGTGGCGCCGGACTGGATGACGCGAGGGCACAGGCCGGTGTAGCCGCACAGCTTGGCCGGCGAGGCGAAGCGCTCGATGTCGCCGATCTCCGAGGCGACGGTGAACGCGTTGATCCACCCGAACCCCGGGGCGGTGACCAGCAGCGGGATGTAGCGGTGATCGGCGCCCTGGCGCTTGAGCTCGACGGTGAGCCGGGCGATCTGCAGCTCGAGGTCGTCGATGAGCCCGAGGCTGACGTCGACGTTGCGCCGCCACGGGTCGGGGATCTCCAGGCGATCGAGCAGCTCGCGGCCGGCCGAGCCGAACAGATCAGAGACCGGGCAGGGGTGCCCGAAGGTCATCAGCGTCGCGTGGATGCGGTTCTTCAGCGTCGTGCGGTGGCGGACCAGGTGCAGCCGGAAGCGCGCGAGCTCGCGCTCGCGGCGGATGCTCGGGTCGGGCAGCCAGATCGCCGGCACCAGATCGCGCCAGGACAGCTCGGCCAGCACCCGCGCATCGATCTTGTCGGTCTTGCAGGCCAGCGGCGCCAGCCCCTTGACCTTCTGCGCGTCGGCGACCAGCACCTCCCAGCCGTGCTCCTCCAGCGTGTCGTGCACGAACCGCGCGCCGTTCATCGACTCGATCACCGCCCGCACCCGGCGCCCCGCCAAGCGCTGCGCCAAGCCGCGCAAGCCATCGGCGTCCGCGGGCGCCGCGGTCTCCGCGACCAGCTCGCCGTGCCCGTCGAGCACGCAAACGTCGAGCCGACGTCGACTCAGATCCAATCCAACATGCAACATGACGAGTGGGCCTCCTCGAGCTCGCTCCTCGGTAGACACGCGCAGCGTGCCACCGGGGAGGCCCTCTTTCATCGCAGTCCCAAGCGGTCGTCTGAAACGACGGCCGAGAGACGCTCGCTTGCGGCAGTATGCCTACCGCGGGTCTGGGGGTCAGCAGCGAGGGGCCTCGGCCGAGTCACCCTCTGGACGGCCGAGCCGGGGGCCGCGAGAGACGCGACCGAGCGAACGCCCCGTGGGTTGTGGGCGCCGTCATGCCCGCCGGCGCTGCACCGAGCTCGGTCACGGCCTGCCACCGCCCCTTGCCGGCGAGGCGCAGGTAGGGACCCGTGCCACCGCACACGCGCCAGCGCCCGGCGACGCTCTGACGACCATCGAGGATCGGGCCGAGCGCTCCGCCAAGGCCGATCGTGAGGATCCCGCGCGTACCGATCAGCATCGCGGTGGCGTCGACTTGCGTTCCCACGGCGCGGTAGGCGGTGGTCATCCTCCCCGCGTCGCGCACACGACCGCTGATCGTGAAGGTCCCGGCCGTCCGGCCCGCCTGCGCGTTGCCGCTGGTGGTGGCCGTCGTGAAGTCGATGGCGACGAATCCCGACTGCGCCTGGGCGCCGGGAGCGGCCGCAGCGAGGACGAGGGCTACCGCGATCGCGCCGGCGGCGCGCGCGGTGGCTCCCTCACGGGGGGTTCGGGTCGTTTTGCGAAGCATCCACCCAAAGGAGCGGACCCGGGGCAGCGCGAATACCTCGGCGCGCCGGCCGCGGCGCCAACGCGGTCTGCGAGAGCCGCGGCCGGCGTCGCAGGGTGCCTACCAGACTGCGTGCGCGCCATCGTCCATCGCCACCGCACCTTCATGCCGTTGGTGGAGGTTCGGCAGCGGATCCTGTGCAAGATTCGACAGTGCAAGGTCAGACAGTCGGGCGGCTGGCTTGACTCCGGCCCTCGCACGGGCGTAGCGTCGCCCCCTGCGCGACGGCGAGGACCGCCCGGACTCCCCTCAACGGCCCTCGGTCGGCAGGGAGCGACTGGCTCCCATGGCGGATCGCCAGACCATCCGTGGCAGCTCTGCTGCCAACCCCGAATTCCGCGGCTCGGTGCGCGCAGAGGACGGCAGCCAGGTGTTCGTCTACAACGGCGGCCTCGACCTTGAACAGACCGGCGAGTTCGTCGTTTCGCGCGGCCCGAACGTCGTGCTCGAGGTCATCGACGCCGGCGCCATGCCCGCCCGGGACCGTCCCGCCTCGTCAGAGGCGGTGGCCGGGCACGGTGCCGTCCACGTCGAGCTGCGTCCTGCCGCCGCGAGGCGTCTCGTCGCACTGCTGCTCGGCCGGCACGAGCGCCCCCGCAGCCCTTAGATCACGCGCCCGGCAAAGTGGTCGCACAGGCTGGCTGCCACGCTCCGCACAAACTCCACGTCGGCCGCCCCGAGGTCGGGGCGGCGCTCACGCGCCAGACAGCACAACAGGTACATCCGCGTGCTCGTGGAGGTGATGGGCACGCCGAGGTAAGCGTTGACCCCGATCCGCGCCGGCCAGGTGAGATCGGCCAGCGCCGGCTCGGCCGCTACGTCCGCCACGAGGTGGCCGATGCGCCCCGCGAGCAGCCGTTCGCAGATCGTGTCAGCCAACGGCAGCGCGGCGCCCGCGACGAACCCGGGCAAGCTGTCGTCGCCGGCGGCGTGTCGCACAACCTCCCGGCCATCCACGATCTCCGAGACGAAGCTGACGTTCACCCGTAGCTGCTCGCGCACCAGTGCCAGAGCGCGCTGGATGGGATCAGCACCAGCGTCAGACCGGCTGCGCGGAGCCCGCAACAACCGGCCACAGCGCGGGCACTCCTCCTCGCGCACGCAATACGTGGTCAAGCCGCAGTCCGGACACCGTAGGCGCGGCATTTCACGCCGGAGGCTAGCGCAACGCCCTTCGACCGTCCCGACATTGCAGGCTTGCGATCGCTCGACACGCCGCCCTCGTCGAAGACACCAGCGAGCGCGGCCGGCACTACAGCCGTCGGCTCACCGAGATCGCCATCTGGCTGCTCATCAACCTGAGCCCGGCGGTCGGCTTCAGGTCGGACGCAATCCGGGGCGGCGTTGTGGCGTTCGTCGCAGAATCCGCGGCCCACAGCCGCCTCCAGCCAGCGTTCGCTCGCGTGTGAAGAATGAGGAGCCGACGGATCCGGACGCCGAAGCAAGCCGTAGAGCGCGATTGAGACGTCCGCCGCGGCCAACTCGATAGCCGCAAATTGCGACCGTTCCCCACGCGATTGGGCACTGGACGACTGCTGGTGCCCAATCGCAAGAAAGACGCGCGGCGCGGACGGCGCGATCAGGGGTTCGCCGGGTCGCTGTGATCCGATTCTCAGAACCGCGCCCGATCGGCTGGGACACGGCGTCGTCGCCGCCACCCTGTCATCGGATCGCCGCCGATGCTGCTCGCCGCACGTCACCGGGCTCAGTCACCGAGTGACAAGGCCAGCAATGAGCCTGCGCATCAGCGGCGAAGGCTCGAGCCCGAGGTGACCTCGCAGCAACCGGGAGAACAAGCGGTATTGTCGGATCGCCTCGCCGGGGTTGCCGTTTGCGAGGTGCGACTCGATGACCAAGCGGTGGGCGCTCTCGCGGAGCGGCTCGTGCGCCACGGCCGCCAGTGCGGCCTCCGTCGATTCGGCGAACCGCCCCGCGCGCCGAGCGTCAGTGCTGATGCGCTCCAGCGCGTACACCATGAGTTGGCACAGCCGCTCGCGCTCGATGAGCACCCAGTCGTCGTACCAGTCGGGGAGGAGCTCACCCGTGTACGAAAGCGCGACGACCGAGCGGTCGCCTCCAGCGTCGCCGTGCAGAACCTCCGTCGCGCGGACGGCCGCATCACGAACATCGACGGCAACCGTCTCAGAGAGGGCGAGCTGCGTGCTCGTTGCATCGACCATCGTCGCACTCAGGCGGCGCAGCCGCCATAGAGCGGTGCGCAGGCAGGCCTTGGCGTGATCCTCGGACCCGTCGATCCAGAGCGTACTGGCGACGTGGATCCGGGTGGTCGGCCGGCCGCGCAGGGCAAGGAAGGCCACGAGCCGCTGCGTGCTCATCGGCAGCTGTACGACCTTCCCCTGGCGCTGCAGTTCGAAGTCGCGAAGCAGCCGAAGGGCGAAGCGGGTGGAGACACGGTCAGGTGTGGTCCCGTCCGCGGCTCGTCCGTTCGGCGCACGGCAGACCCCGGCGCTCATCGTCGCGCTCCGCCGAGCGCAGCGCGGACTCGGCCGCTCACGTGCCGGTCAGCCTTGGGGCCTCCGCAGTGACTGCGCCGCGGCCCGCAACAACGAGCGTGGTGGTCGAGCGCACCGCGATTGGCTGCTCCACGTTGTCCCGGAGTCGGCCTCGCAGATCGAACGTGCAAGCTGTTCCTCCTGACGGGTCCGGCGACTCGTACAACCGACTGTCTCGCAGAGACGGGGCGGCCCGAGCGTCGTCGCCGGGCTTCGGAGTGCTGTCGGGGCAGAAGCCGTGCAGAACCGACAAGTTGTCAGGGTCTTCCGTGTCCCCGATCGAACGCGGCTGTCCGGAGCGCCGCTTGGTCGTGGGCGTCGGGGCCTGATGCCGTGAGCCCAATACTGCGCCAGGTCTAGGAAGTGAAAAGTGCGCCGCCGTGGGGGCGGTGGTGTCCGGTTCGCGCTCGACGGTCGGAGTCGGCGATGTGGTCGATTCGGATCGGAGGGCGCGAGGAGGTGCGCAGCGCGTTGGAGTGGGCACAGGTGCGGGCGATGGCGGGTGACGGCGTCGCCGGCGCGAGATCGCGCGGCGGTTGGGGATCAACCGCCGGGCGGTCAAGCGCTGGCTGGGGCCGAGCGAGCCGCCGCGTTACGAGCGGGCGCCGACGGGCTCGATGCTGGACCCGCTGGAGCAGGTGATCCGCGAGTTGATGGAGGGCTGGCCGCAGATCAAGGCGCCGCGCGTCGACGGAGGTCCTGCGTGACGATTACGGCTACGTCGGGTCGGTCGATCTGGTGCGCAGGCGGATGGCGGCGTTGCGCCCGCGCGAGGCACGGCCGGCGCAGCGGACTGGCTATCGCCCGGGTCAGGTGATGCAGGTCGATTGGGCCGAGATGCCGACGCGCCCGCAGATCGCCGGTCGCGAGCGCCGGGTCTACGCGCTGGTCTGCGCGCTGCCGTTCTCGGGGGCGTCGACGGCGCACTTCAGCTTCGACATGACGACCGAGGCGTTTCTGGAGGGCCACGTCCGGGCGTTCGCGTGGTTGGGTGGGGTGCCGCGCGAGTGCGTCTACGACAACCTGCGTTCGGCGGTCGCCAAGCGCGACGGCGACGTCGTGACCTGGAATCCGCGCTTCGTGCAGCTGCGCGGCCACTACGCGTTCCACGCCACCGCCTGCACGCCGGCGACGCCGCGCGAGAAGGGCTCGGTCGAGGGCGCGGTCCGCCATCACAAGAGGGGGTTCTGGCCGGCGCGGCGCTTCGGGTCGCTGCCTCGAGCTCGACGAGCTCTATGCCGATTGGCGCGACCGGATCGCGCTGCCGCGCCGTCACGCCACCGGACGGCTACATCGTCGCCGAGCGGCTTGACCTCGAGCGCGAGGTGTTGCGGTCCGCTGCCGCCGATCACGTTCGACGCCGCCGGTCGACGCTCGTCAGCGGGTGCCGTTGGATGGCTATCTCAAGCACGCCGGGAGCTTCTACCTGCGCCCTGAGGCGCTGGTGCAGCAGCGCGTCGAGCTGCGCTTCGATCGCGACTGGGTCTGGATCGAGCATCGCGGCGCAGACGGTCGCGCGTTACCCGCGCAGCTACGTCGCGGGGACCTGGCAGCCGGAGCCGACGAATGCGCCCCGAGCCACCGGCGCCGTTGCACCGGTGATCCCGGTCGCCGCACCCGGAGATCGTGCCGCCGGCGCTGGCCGATTACGCCGAGCTGTGCGCATGAGCGCGAAGACCAAGACGGCGGCGGTCGGCGAGCGCCTGCCCTACCTGCTCTCAAGATGAAGGCGCCGCGCGTGCTCGAGCGCCTCGAGCAGACCGCCGCGCGGGCCCGCGAGGAGCGATGGCCCTACGAGCAGTTCCTCGAGGCGCTCTCGGAGGCCGAGGTCTTCGCCCGCGATGCCTCCGGCGCCCGCCAGCGTATTCGCCACGCCGCGTTCCCTGCCCACAAGACGCTGGAGGACTTCGACTTCACCGCCCAGCCCGGCGCCGAGAAGCCGCTGATCCTGCACCTCGCGCAACTCGCGCTGGATCGCCGAGCACAGCAACGTCTGCTTCTTCGGGCCGCCGGGCACCGGCAAGACGCACCTGTCGATCGCCTCTGCGATCAAGGCCTGCCAGGCCGGGCATCCGCGTCGCGTTCGCGACCGCCCAGCAATGGGTCGACCGCCTCGAACAGGCGCAACACCGCAACGCGCTCGACGACGAACTCAGACGGATCGAGCGCTACGCGCTGATCGTCGTCGACGAGATCGGCTACCTCCCCTTGGAACGCCAGGCCGCCAACCTGCTCTTCGCCCTGGTCGCCCGCCGTTACGAACGCGGCTCGATCATCGTCACCTCCAACCGCGGCTTCGAGGCGTGGGGCGAGATCCTCGGCGACGCGATGGTCGCCGCCGCCCTCATCGACCGCCTCATCCACCACGCCCACATGGTCACGCTGAAGGGCAAGAGCTACCGCCTCAGCGAGAGCGGGCCGCCGGCGCAGCGCCAGCGGTTCAGGCTCCGGGCCTACGGCCCTCCGCCTGAACCGCTCCACCGAGCACCCAGCGGTGCACTTTTCGCTTCCTGATCCTGGTGCACTTTTCGGCTCCTGTTGACAGGGCCCCTCGTTCGACGGCTCGAGCCCGATCAGTCCCCGAGGCCTACCAGCCTTGCGCGATGCGGCGACACAGCTCCGACGCGGACCAGCCACCTGCCCGTCCTGCTGGGGCACCCGACGCGCCGCAGAGCTTGCGTTGCGCCTGAGCCGGTGCTCCCTTCAGGCCTCGCGCGCACAGGACCTTGCCCGCGACGCACCGCGGCCCGACCGCGGGGCGAACCGTGACCGGGGGTCAGTGCCCGGTAGCCGAAAAGTGGATGCGGTCGTTGGGCAGGTCGTTGAAGATCCGCGGCGAGAGCGGGCACGCGGCCATGAGCTGCCCGAAGCGGACCTCATCCGACACGTCGATGGCGCCCTTCGGCTTCACGGAGCCCGAGTGGTTGGACAACCGGCCCGCGCAGCGACCCGGACACGTCGGAGCGCCGCACATCTTCAAGCAGAGACCCTCGCTGTACACCGGATCGCGCCAACCGCTGTTGAGCCTGCCCTGCCAGCCGTGCTCGCGTGCCCAGGTCAGATAGGGGATGAGCCAGCTCGCGCACAGGACACCGTCAAAGGTGCCGACTCCGCCCGACGGAGCGGAAGCGGCAGGAGCAGCAGGGGCGTAGGACCCGCCCCCGGTCTTGCGTTGCAGCGCGGCCTTTGTGATGGGACCGGCGATGCCATCGACGCCCAGCCCTTCGCGTCGCTGAAACGCCGCGATCGCCGCGCGCGTCGCGGGTCCGATCACGCCATCGACAGCGAGTCCCGAACCCATCACCTGGTTCAGGCTGCTCTGGATCCACGCGACCTCATCCCGGCCGGGAGCGCCTGTCTCATGCCCCCACGCCGCGGTTTCCTGGACCGACGAAGACTCTGACGGTGGGACGGACCAGGGGTCTTCCAGGACAATGATGTTGCGCCCGCGCCGCATCCATCGTCCCGACCGTGGGGCTTCTGTCTCGAAAGCGCTCATGCGGTGCTCCTCGTGATTGGTGACTGGCGCTCGCAGATCAGTGCGCGAACCGTCGCGTTGCGGGCTTGCCCGGTCTGCAGCACGAGGTGTGCCACCGGTCAGGGGTCGCAGCGCGAGCGCGCGCGAGGGAGCAGCTCGTCGTCCTCGTGCGCGACGCGTCGTTGACGACGAACGATCCTTCGCCCGTGAGTCCGGCATGCGAAGCGGGCTTCGTGCCGGTCGGCCGGCTCACCCCCTACCGGGCGTCGGGCTCACCGACCGACGCCCGCGTCCCGCTCCGGCGTCTCGCCGTTCCCGGATTCCGCGGTCGTGGCCACCAGGGTCATACGACGGCGGGCGGCGCGGAGCTGCAGCGCCCGCGGCGTCACCCCGAGCCGCTCTGAGGCGGCACGGACGCTGCCGCCGGCCTCGTGGAGGGCCACGTCGACCGCGACATCCGTCGCCGCGTCGCCGATCTCCTTGAGCCCGGCGCCATCCCGCAGCGCACGGTGGATCGAAGCGGCGAAGTCGCCGTCGTCCCAGCGCTCGGGAGACGGGGTGGACGGCCGCTCGGCGTCGGGCAGGTCGCCGAGCGTGATCGGCCCCGGACCGACGTGCGTTCTGGCCATCTGCTCGACCAAGTGCTTGAGCTCGCGGACGTTGCCGGGGTACTCGCGACGGCGCACGTGACGCTCCACGACGGGGTCCAGCGGCGGCACGCGGCCGTCGAGTCGCTGGAGGAAGTGACGCGCGAGTACCAGCACGTCCTCCGGGCGCTCGCGCAGGGGTGGCAGGCGGCAGCGCCAAGGCGCGATGCGATAGAGGAAGTCGTGGCGGAATCGGTCGGCAGCCGCCTCCTGCGCAAGGTCGCGATGGGTGGCCGAGATGAGTCTGAAGTCGGTGCGGTGCCACTTGTTGCCGCCGACCCTCTTGTACGCGCCTTCCTGAACGACTCGGAGGAGCTCGGCCTGGAGCGTCTGTGGCAACTCGCCGACCTCGTCGAGGAACAGCGTGCCTCCGTCCGCCAGCGAGAACGCCCCGTCGCGTGACGCGACTGCTCCGGTGAAGGCGCCTCGCTCGTGGCCGAAGAACTCGCTGCCGGCCAGACTCGGCACGACTGTCGTGCAGTCCAATGTCACGAACGGCCCCTTGTCCGGTCGCCGATCGAGATCGTGGATCAGGTGCGCGGCGAGCTCCTTCCCGGTACCGCTCTCGCCGGTGAGCAGGACGTCGCTGCGGGAATAGCGTGCGACCTCGACGACGTCGCGGAGCGCTCGCCGCCACGAAGGGCAGCGGCCGACGAGGGTGACGCCGACCCGGTCGGACTCGAGCTGAGCGTCGATCTCGGCCCAGCGCTCCAGGCGCGCCGCGATCTCTTGCGCGGGGGTGTCCGAGTGCCGCCAGCAGAACACGTCCGCCGCTCCGGCGGCGATGAGGCGCCAGGCGTCACGGTCGTCCACGTCGCTGCCCGTGGCCGCCACCGCCACCAACCGCTCGTCGGCCCCCGAGGCGAGGCGTGAAACCGCGTCGAGCACCTGTTCGCGAATCGTGGCGAAGAACACGCCGGCGACGGCGCGCGCGCCCCGCGCCGCGGGCTCGATCCCCGCCGCAGCAAGCCCGTCCGCGATGGCCGCGCGGGTGCTTCCTGTGACCTCCGAGTCGAACCACAGCACCAGCGGCCGGCTCACCGTCCGACCCTCGGCCCGACCGGTTGCGCAACCCCACCCCGGCCCATAAGGTGGACGGCTCGGAGAGATGACACACCAGCCGAAGGCGTGGGATGGCGCTGCCTGGTGGACACGCCCATGGGGATCGGGTTCAGGCGGGCGACCGCCCAATCGAGCTGATCCTGCTCGGTGGGTTCGCGCTCACCTATGGCGGCGACACGGTCTCGCTGCCGCCGGCCGCTCAACGCGTGCTCGCCTTCCTCGCTCTGGCGGAGCGCCCGCTGGCCCGAGCGCATGTGAGCGGGAGCCTGTGGCCCGATCGCGCGGAGCCGCGGGCGGCGGCGAGCCTGCGGACCGCAGTGTGGCGGCTCCAGCAGGCCCTCCCGCACCTGATCAATGCCGACGCGCAGCGGCTCGGGATCGCGCACCGCCTGCGCGTCGACTATCGCGAGCGCTCGGCCGTCGCTGCCGGCGTCCTGGCCGGGGACACCGCCGACGAGGACGTTCTCGCCGCGCTGTGCCGCCCCGGCGAGCTGCTGCCGGACTGGTACGAGGACTGGCTCGAGCTCGAGCGCGAACGCTTCCGGCTGCTGCGCGCCCGCGCGCTGGAGCGCCTGGCTGAGAGCCTCACGGACCGACGTCGCTTCGGCGAAGCCGCCGAGGCGGGCCTCGCCGCGGTGACATCTGACCCGCTGCGCGAAACCGCGCACCGCGCCCTGATTCGCGTCTTCCTCGCCGAGGGCAACGCGTTCGAGGCCATCCGGCAGTTCCGGCTGTGCCGCTCCTTGTCGCTCCAGCACCTGGGGGCCGAACCGTCGGAGGAGACGGTGCGCCTCGTCCGGCATCTCGCGCCGTGATCTCGTCGTGACGGCCGGATCAGCCGATCACATCCGCGATTCGGCGCGACCGGCCGCGAACATCGACGGCGTCAGCCTGAGACCGGACTCGGACTCCGCCCGGCGTGAGTACGCCGCGTTCTCGTCCTCGTCCCCGGCCTCGGTCGCATCCTGGCCGCCGGCGTCGTTCTCGTATTCCTGTTGCATCGACGCGCCGAGCTCGAGGAGCTGGTAGAGCTGCTCGCACGCCTCGACGAAGTCGCCGTCGCTGGGGGCCTCGGGCGGGTTGCCGCTGGTCATCAGCGTTTCGACCACGATCAGCGAGTCCTGGCGGCCGCCGGACAAGACCTCGGCTTTGAGCGCCAGCCACGAGATCACGATCGTTCCCGCCTCCGAGAGCGCGAGCTCGCATGTGATGCGGTCGACGTCAACGTCGGCGGCGTGGGTGACGACGCCGAAGAAGTCGCGCGAGCAGTAGGCCCGCTCGACCGACGACAACGAGAGAATGCGGCGGGCCGCGCGGAGCTGGCTCTGCAGGGCCTCCGCGGCGGTGTACGTCGTGCCCCAGCCCTGCTCGGAGAGATGGGTGGCGACCGCAGCGGCCGCGACCCGTACCGGCTCCTGGCCGACGGTGGCCGGGATGGGCGAGCCGATCAGGTCATCCGTCGTCAGGCGCGCGATGAAGTCGTGGGTCGCGATCACGAGCTTGCGCCAAAGCGTCGGGAAGGGTGGTCCGAGCACGCGATCGCGCAGCGACTCGATCCGCTCCGGCGACAGCCACGGGTACGCGCTGTCGCGCCGGTAGTCCTCGATCCGCTCGACCGCGCGGTGCCCGATGGCGATCCGGCCGAGGTCGGCGTCCTCGACGATGCGGGCGAGCGCGTCGAACACGCCGGCGTCGTCGTGACGGGCGTACGACCAGACGACCGCTGCCGCCTTGAGGTGGTCGGGCACGATCTCGATCTCGGCGTCGGTCGCCAGATCGGCGAGCGAGATGTCGTGCCGCTTGCGATGCGCACGCCTCCGATGCACCGCCTCGTGGGCCTCCTTGACGGCCTCCGCGGTCGCCGGCAAGCCCGCCTCGATCAGCTGCTGGGTGACGGCGTGGATGACGGCGATGCTCAGGCGCCGGCCCTTGGCGAGCTCCGCCTTCTCAACGGCCCGGTAGCGGTCGGATGCGCCGTCGAACTCGATGCGGCGCCGGTTGAGCGCGGCGATGAAGCCCGGATCCTCGGGGTCTGTATGGCCGCTCTGCTCGAGCATCCAGTAGACCACGGCGTAGCGCAGCTCTCCGTCCTCGAGGTCCTCCGCCGGCTTCTCCTGCTGGCTCGGCATGACACCGGCTTCCGGCGGCCTCCCCGGCATACCCAGACCGTGCCAGACGGCCGTCGCGAGCGGGTTGACGCGACGCTCCGCGAAGCGTGCATCGATCTCGGCGACCTCCTGCGCGACCCTCGGGTGAACGCTTCCCTCGCCGTTGTGCTCGTCGCGCCGAGGCGCGATCTGGTGGCGGCGGATCTCGAGGCGCTCCGCATGGAGGTTCCACGCCTCCTCGAGCTCGACGAACGTGATCTGCTCCAGCCTGGTCTGCTCCGGCATTGGCCCTCGGCCTCCTCGGACGGGTCTATGCGGCGCATCCTGCACGGTGGCCGTCACCGATCTGTCACGGCGTCTGGCACGCCACTTGCAGCAGGACGGGCGAGCCCCCGGCATGAGTGAGGTAGCCCCGTGAACGCCCAGCAAGAACTCGGCACCGCCACGGACTTCGCGCAGCACGCGTCACCTTCGCTCGTCCAGTTCGCGCAGACGCTTGCGCTGCCCTCGGACGCGCTCGAGGAGCTCGTCGAGCGGGAGGTCGCGAGCAACCCCGCGCTCGAGCGACTGCCAGTCGCCGACACTCCGAGGGCCGGCTGCCCGCGGGCCGACGATTTCGCTGAGACGCTGGCGCACGAGCCGAGCGACACCGAGCTGCTCGCCGGGGCCGCGCGCCTGCTGCTGCCGGCGGCCGACCACGCGCTCGCGGAAGCCGTCGCGGGCAGCCTCACGTCCCGCGGCTTCCTTCCCGTGCCGGTCGACGTTCTCGCCAGCGAGCTCGGCGACACGACGGAGCGGGTGGAGCGCGTCGTCGCGGCTCTTCGCGACGCGGGGCCTCCAGGGACGGCAGCCTGCGGCCTGCGCGAGTGTCTGCTGGCTCAGCTCGATGCCCTCGGCGGCCGGGGCGCAGGCCATGCCGTTGCACGCGCCGTCGTCGCCGACCACCTGCCCGCGCTGGCGACCGGCCGGCTCGGCTCGGTCGCCCTGGCGCTGCGCGTGAGCATCCGCGACGTCGCCGCAGCGCGCGACCTCATCCGAACCCAGCTGCGGCCTTGCGCCGTCATGGAACGGCCGTCCGGATGGCGCCCGCGACCGGTGGCACCGCCGCCCGAGATCGCCTTCCGCCCATCGGCCCGCGGCGGCCACGACGTCGAAGTTCTCGAGGCATCGCGCATCGCGGTGGGCGTGAGCTCGCTCTACTCTGCGCCGGCGTTCGGCGGCGGGAAGCGCGAAGCGGCTGCCCTCGGCGCCGACCTACACCGGGCGCGCGCCTTCCTCGGCCGGCTCGAGGAGCGCTGGCGCGCCCTTCGGGCGTTGGGCGAGTCGCTCGCGCTGCACCAGGACGCGTTCCTGCGGCACGGGCAGGCCGAGCTGCGCCCGCTGACCCGCGCGCGCATCGCGCGCGAGCTCGGCGTCCACGAGTCGACAGTGAGCCGCTCAGTGGCGGGAAAGCATGCCGCGCTGCCGGGCGGCGGCGTGGTCGCGCTGAGCGCCTTCTTCGCGACCTCGTGCGATGCACGCGACGCGCTGCGGGATCTGGTGGCGTGCGAGCCGCGGCCGCTGCCCGACGCCGCGCTGGCCGACGCGATGCGACGCCGCGGGTTCCCGGTCGCGCGCCGGACCGTCGCCAAGTACCGCGAGGCCCTCGGAATCCCGCCCGTCGCCCTGCGGTGAGCCAGCCACAAGGCATCTCGAACTCTTCGTTGCGGGCAAGGCCGATGCCCGCGCGCGGCGACAAGCCTCGTCCAGCCGGCGTGCACCTCGCGCGCGGCCGCCGGGTGAAGGGCGCTTCGCGGTGAGCCCGCGGACCACGAAGCGGAGTTCGCCCTGATGCGGCCCTGTGGCCCCGCCGGGCTGGCACGCGCCTTGCTCATACGCCGAGCAGGACCTCCGGACCCCGACCCCCGAGGAGGAAGCAATGCACGACGTGGACCGCACGCAGTTCGAGGCGTACGAGACCGAGGAGGAGTACGGCGAGTACGAGGAGGAGGGCGAGGAGTTCCTGGGCGCCCTGGTCGGCCCCGCGACCAACATCATCGGCGGCCTGCTGGGCGGCCACGAGCTCGAGTCGCCGTTCAGCGAGATGGAGACGCTCGAATACGCCAACGAGCTGCTCGAGGTGCAAAGCGAGGACGAGCTCGAGCAGTTCCTCGGCGACCTCGTCAAGCGGGCTGGCAGCGCCATCGGCTCGTTCGTGCGCTCGGATACGGGACGCGCGCTGACCGGCATGGCAAAGAACGTCGCGAAGCAGGCGCTTCCTAGCGTCGGCCAGGCCGTCGGTGGCTACTTCGGCGGCGCGCCGGGCGCCGAAGCGGGCGGCAAGCTCGCGTCCATGGCGAGCAACCTGCTCGGCCTGGAGCTCGAGGGACTGAGCGCCCAGGAGGCCGAGTTCGAGGCCGCGAAGGGCGTCGTGCGCATGACCGGCGCCGCCGCCAAGGTGGCGGCCCAGGCGCCGCGCCACGCCCCGCCGCGTCAGGTCGCCCGCGCGGCGACACAGGCCGCCGCGCAGCGCCACGCACCGGGGCTGGTGACCGGCCGCGGCTCCGGCCGCCAGTCACAGCGCGGCGGCCGCCCGTCCTCTGCGGGGCAGGGCCGACGCCAACGGCGCCAGAGCGGCCGCCCGTCCTCCGGCGGGCCCGCGCAGATCGCCGCGGCGAGCGGTCTGCAGCCGTGGGTTGTCGAGGAGCCGTTCGGCGACGCCGATGCCGACGAGCCCGGCTTTGGCAACGGCTACGAGCCGGGCAACGGCAACGGCGAGGAGCCGGCCGGCCGGCGCGGGAGGGCGACCTCCGGCCGCTGGGTCCGGCGTCGTGGCCAGATCGTCCTCCTGGGCGCCTGAGCGCCCGCGTTCCCTGCGAGAGGAGTAGCCATGAGTGTCTTCGAGACCCAGTACGAGGAGGAGTACGCGACCCAGGGCGAGAGTGTCCTCGGGGGCGAGCTCGAGGAGGAGCTCGCCAACCACTTCCTCGAGGTCCAGAGCGAGGAGGAGCTGGAGCAGTTCCTCGGCGACCTCGTGAAGAGCGTTGCCAAGGGCGTCGGCGGCTTCATCAAGTCGCCCGTCGGGAAGGCACTGGGTGGCGCGCTCAAGAGCGTCGCCAAGGCCACTCTGCCGGCGGCCGGCGCGGCACTCGGGTCGTTCATTGCGCCGGGCGTCGGCACCGCGATCGGCGGCCAACTCGGCTCGGCGGCCAGCAACCTGTTCGAGCTCGAGCTCGAGGGCATGGACCGCGAGCAGGCGGAGTTCGAGGTGGCGAAGAAGTACGTGCGCTTCGCTTCGGACGCGACGCGCAAGGTGGCGCTCGCCAATCAGGACGTTCCGCCATGGACGCTGGTGAACGCCGCGGTGGCCGATGCGGCCCGCGAGACCGCCCCGGGCCTCCTGGCGTCCGGTAACGGCCGTGCCCGTTCCCGGCCGGCAACCGGCGGCCGCTGGGTACGGCGCGGCCGTCGAATCGTCGTTCTCGGGGCATGAGGGCATGGCCGTCGAGCAGCAGAGTGCGCCGCCCGGTCCGGAGTTCGTACCGTCCGCGGCCGGGCGCGGCAGGGGTGCGGCTTGGCTCCTCGAGCAGGAGGCGCTCGCGCTCCTGACGCGGCTGCGCCAGGTGCGCCCGTTCGCCCTGCAGGAGACGATGCTGCCGGCGGCCGCCCTTACCCCTACGGCACAGGTAGGGATCGACGCACTGCTGGTCGGCGGTCGTCGCCTGCTGCGCCAGCAGGTCGTGGACTTCCTGACGTGGCTCCGCGGTCCCGGCTGGGCCGCGCCGCCCGAGGAGGCGCAGCGCCGCTTCACCTTGGTCCG
Organism: uncultured Actinomycetes bacterium; assembly: GCA_963816845.1. Classification (GTDB taxonomy): domain Bacteria; phylum Actinomycetota; class Thermoleophilia; order Solirubrobacterales; family Solirubrobacteraceae; genus JAOPZW01. Next base: position 98,442 of record CAWFMR010000018.1, read on the forward strand.
CATGCGCTTCAACGACGTCCTGTCGCAGTTCGACCTGTTCTCGAACGTCATCTCGCAGCGCAGCGAGAACGAGAACGGCGTCTGGCTGGCGGGCCTCGACGTGTTGGCCGCGGACGCTCTCTCTCCCCCAGCTGTCCCCTTCGAGGCGCCCGAGGTCGTCTGCTACCTCCAGCGTGGTCCGGGCGCGGCCATACGCCGTGCCCGGACCCGGCTTCCCGGTGGCGACCAGAACCCGGTCGCGGTCGTGCAGGTGCCGCGTGAGCGCATGGTGGGGCACGGCATCGGATCGTCCCTGGTCCACGAGGTCGGCCACCAGGCAGCAGCCCTGCTCGACCTGGTGCCGTCGCTGCGGCCGCCGCTGGCGGACGCCGAGGAGGCCGCGCCGGAGCGGGAGCGTCTCGCCTGGCGCTGCTGGCAGCGCTGGATCTCGGAGGTGGTCGCCGACGTCTGGAGCGTCGGAACGCTCGGGATCGGCTCCACGCTCGGCCTGATAGGCGTCGTCAGCCTGCCACGGTGGTTCGTCTTCCGGATCAACCTCGACGATCCGCACCCGAGCCCGTTCATCCGCGTCCACCTGAGCTGCGCCGTCGGCGAGGAGCTCTACCCCAATCCGCAATGGCGCCGCCTCGCTGAGTTGTGGGACGCCGTGTACCCCAGCACGAGTCTCGACGCCGACCGCGCTGAGCTGTTCACAGCGCTCCGCGAGACGCTCCCGCGCGTCGTCCGGCTGCTGTGCGACCACCGGCCAGCATCGCTCAACGGACGCCGCCTGCGCGAGGTTCTGCCCACCGCCGGCCGGGACCCACGGTCGCTCACGACCCTGGCCGAGCGTTGGCGGACCGACCGCAGCGCGTACCGCCCGGCCCCACCGTCGCTGGCGTTCGCCGTGCTGGGTCAGGGGCGGTGGGCCGGACTCGTCAGCCCGGCGGACGAGAGCCGGATCGTCGGCGACCTCCTGACCTTCTGCGCCCTGCGCAGCACCCTCGACCTCACCCAGATCTGCAGCGCGCACACGACCGCGCTCGCCCGCGCCAGGCGGGCGGCCGCCCTCTGAAACCGGATCCACGAGAAGGGAGCCACCCATGGCCACCAACGTCAGCGGCAGGGTCACAGACCAACCCCTCAAGACCGTCGACTTCATCACCGTCTCGCTCATGCCGACGACCGTCATCGCGGGTGCGTTCACGCTCGTGACCGCGGCCGTGAACCTCAAGAAGGCGAGCACCGCGCAGTTCCACCTGCCCTCGGGCTGGCGGCACGAATGGTGGGCCTCGGGCGGCCGCATCGAGGACGACAGCAAGAGCGGCCAGTTCAACGCCAAGTGGCACACCGACAACCTGCTTGCGGGGACCTACGAGGTCCGCATGCGCATCTTCCCCGGCTCGGATGCGCACGGTCCTCGTTACGAGAGCGGGAGCGCGTTCCTCATCGTCCAGCCTGCGCCGTCGGCGGTCGCTCGGCCGATCGGCGTGTCGCTGGAGCGCTCCGACATCCCGCGGACCACCGACGTCGCGCTCTGGGAGGTCATCCGCGAGAGCACTCACGCCGTCAGCTTCAACCGCTACAGCGACTTCATCGACTGGGTCATCGGCGGCAAGACGCCGCCGTGGCACCTGCTGGACTCGCACGAGGCCGCGACCGTCCAGGAGGGCCAGCAGGAGATCGGCTCGGTGGGCGCGCGGCGCTCGCTGCCCTTCCCGGACATAGAGCCCTACCGCCTCTTGAAGGTCGCCACTGAGGTGTTCCTCATGGTCTCTTCGGGCGTCGTCCTCGAGGACCAGGACTTCAGCGACCTGTCAGTCCAGGACGCTGGCCGCACCGGGTTGAGCAGCTCGGACTACGGCGGACTGTGGGCCGCGTACCTCGAGCGCGTCAACGGCTCGCAGACCCTGCCGTACCTGAACCTGATCCGCCGCAGGCTCCAAGAAGCCGACCTCATCCCGAACAAGCAGCGCCAGCAGACGGAGATCGCCTACGGGATCCTCAAGGACAAGCTCGTGCGGCCGTCGTTCCTGGAGCTCATCTGGTCCTACTGGCACGAGGAGGGCATGCTGGTGCAGACGCTGAACGCGATCGGCCGTGCGGTTCCAGAACCGCCGCGGCCGCGGCGCACGCGATCCGCTCGCGCACCTGGACATCGATCCGCTGCGGCCGCTCAACAACCTGCTCTGGGGCTACATCCAGGACGAGCAGCACCGGCTCACGGTCGTCGCGGCGCGCGTACGAGTACGACCATCACTACGGCCTGACGCTCTACGGGCAAGGCGGTGCCGCCAGCTGCGCCCGGCCGACAGCCGCTCGAAGTTCCTCGAGGCCTTCCACAACCTGCTGCACCTGACGCGCCGTCTTCTACAAGGAGGACGACGACACGACGGTGCATCGCCGACGCGCTTCCCCGTGCTCAACGCGCTCAAGGAGGTGCACCTGCTGCTCGCCGAGGGCGCGCACAACCAGTTCGGCGACCTGCCGTGGACCGCGCGGCATCGAGATGCTGATGCAGCAGTGGCTGCTGGCGCGGCCGGAGATGCGCGAGTTCCTGCCGACGCCGCGTCGATGGTCGCCTATCCGGAGCCGTGGATGGACCGCGGTCGACACGATGAAGAAGATGCAGGGCTGGACCGACGTGTCGCGTCACGCACTTCCGCGACCTCGGCGTTATCGGCGAGCAGATCCTGCTGTCGATCCGCTACGGCAACTGGAGCGTCATCAACGATCCGACCAGGCCGGCAACTGGGCGCGGTACTGGCGGCCGGAGATCCAGGGCTACATCGCACGCCTACCGCGCCGTCACCGGCGTCGACCTGTCCTCCGACATGAGCGACGTCCGTGCCGCTGAGACCGCGGCGGCGCGCAACCAGCAGCCGTCGGTGCACATCGGCCGCCGCATGGCTCGCCAGCAGCGGTCGGACGACGAGCAGGGAAACGGCCGGGCGGGGCAGCCGCCGGCCCAGGCCGAGGTGTGACGGCGGGTGGCGTGCTCGACTTCACGTCGTCGCTCTACCTCGGGCTCCAGCACCCCAGCGCGCGCCTGACCGCGTGGCGCTCGCTGACCACCGGCGTCCCGGCGGCCCTCGCCCCAGCCGCCGGGACTCGCCCACTCGAGGCGCGCGTCGCGGCCCTCTACGGCTGCGAGGAGGTGTCGCTAGCGCCGTCGACGCTGCACCTCGTGTGGGACGTCTTCGGGCAACTCGAGGCGGCTGGCACGGCGCTATACGTCGACGCGGGCGCCTACGCGACGCTGCGCTGGGGCGCAGAACGGGCAGCGGGGCGCGGCGTGCCGGTGCGCGTGTTCCCGCACCACGACGAGGCAGCGCTCGCGCTACTCGTGGCGGCGGACGCGCCTGGCCGGGTGCCCGTGGTTGCGTGCGACGGGCTTTGCCCGCGGTGCGGGCGGTGCGCCCCGCTTGCGGGCTTCCTCAGGGCGGTGGTGCCACGGGAGGGGTGGGTGGTCATCGACGACACCCAGGCCGTGGGACTCCTCGGCGAGGACCCGACTGCCACGCCGCCGTACGGGTCGGGCGGCGGGGGCACGCCGCGTCACCTGGGCGTGTCGGACCCGGCGCTGCTTTCCCTCGCGTCGTTCGCGAAGGGGTTCGGGGCGCCGGTCGCCGCGCTGCTGGGCTGTCGGGACGCCGTGGCCACCTACGAGCGCCACAGCGGCTGCCGGGTGCACTCGAGCCCGCCGTCCGCCGCGGCGCTACGGGCACTCTCGCGGGCGCTGCGGGTCAACGCGCGCGCGGGCGACGAACTGCGAGCGCGCCTCGCGGATCGGATCGAGCGCTTCAGGGCGAACATTGTGGCCTGCAACTTGACGGCGAGCGCGAGCCAGTTTCCCGTGCAGCCGGTGAAAGGCCCCTGGCTCGACCCGGTCGGCGCCCATCGGGCGCTGCTCGACGCCGGCGTCCGAACGGTCCTGCGCGCTGGACTGCACGGCCCCGAGCTGTGCTTCGTAGTGACGGCCCGGCACGCCCCGCGTGACCTGGACCGGGCCGTCGAGGCGCTCGTGTCGACACAGCACCGTCAGCGTTCCGGGAGCGGCATCCGGTGTTCACAATCGGCACCTTCCTGACATCCAACGGCCCGCAAGCGCTCCCATGAGCCGCACGATCGACCCCCAAGCTGACGACGTGAAGCAACCGCGTACGGTCATGCCGCAAAGCTGTCGCCCGCCCTACGCCAAGCTGGCCGTCTGCGATCTGCGCAACGACGGAACCACGCCGATGAGCTCGGCAGGGTGTGAGCGCTCGCGTGTGAGGCAAGCGACCGCTACAGATCGTTCGGTTTCCCGTGCTCCATGTTGCTCCATCGCTCCGATCGTCCCGATGGGAGCGATCTTGTCGGAGACGACCACGTGGCCCGACAACACCATCGCACGCGTTCCCGCGCCCATCGCGAGGCCACTGTCCAGCTCATGGCCGAGGTCTACATCCACGCGCAGGTGGCCGTCGAGCGCGGGTACCGCCGGCCACTGACCCTCGCGACGCTCGCTCAGTCCCTGGCGGTCTCGCCGCGCCAGCTCGAACGCGCCTACGACGAGATCGGCCTGACCACCTTCGCCGCCCATCTGCGCGCGGTGAGGTTGCGCAACGCCGCCGAGCTCCTCGCCCACCAGCCGCTGACGGTGACCGACGTCGCGCGGTTGGTGGGCTACCGCCAGCCCTCGCACTTCGTCAAGGCCTTCCGGCGCCGCTTCGGGGTCACCCCAGGGGCGTTCCGCGACGCCGCCCGTAGCGACGCGACGGTGGTCGCAGCGACGGTGCAAGCCGGTCGCCCCCGTCCGCAGTCGAGCAGCGGTGCCGGGCCCACGGCCTGCGCCTACTCGAACCCGAACTCCGTCGACGCCTTGTGGCCGGACGCGGCCGGCGGCGGGCGCGAAGAGGACGGAGTCGTCGGCGCTGATTGCGCCCCGGCGCTGGCGGCACGCGCCGACGGACTCGACGACGAGGACGATGCCGGTGCCGAGCCCGTCGTCCCGCCGGCGCCCTCGAAGCCGAACTCGCTGCTGGCCTGATTCGAAGGCGACGCCGACGCAGCCGATGACCGCTGGTGGGCGCCCGAGGTAGCCGTGGCGGGCGGCTGTCGGATCGTGTGGGTGATCGGCGCGGGCGTACGCGTGACCGCCGGCGAGGGTGCCCGGCGCTTGGGCGGCGCCTTGTGCGCCGCGTTCGCGGTCGTCGTGACGTGGTGGCGCTCGCGGGGCAGCGGTCCGCTGAAGAGCCCGATCTGGTCGCAGACGACGTAGCCGCCCGCGGCTCCGGCCACGCACAGTGCCGTGACACCGAGCTTGGCCGCCCCCAGCCCGACGACCGAGCCGCCCGCGGTGATCCCGCCGCCGCCCGCGGCGGCGGCCGCGCCCGGCCTTGGCCGCCGCCGCGCTCTCGCCCGAGTCCCAGAACGGCAGCAGGCGCCCGAAGATGCGCCCCACCGCGCCGAAGCGGTGCACGACCTCGGGGTCGACCGTCGGAGGCAGCGGCAGCAGGGCGCCGACCCCGCGGGCCACGCGCTCGAGCTCGCGCGCGGTCTGCGCGCACGCCGGGCAGTTGGTCAGGTGGCGGCGCACGCGCTCTGACTGCTCGCCACCAGCCACGTGGGCGACGTAGGCGGCGAGGTCGTCCGCCAGGCCCCGGCAGCGCTCGCCGGCCTCGTAGTCGGCGACCAGGACACGCAGCCGCGCGCGGGCGCGCTGGGCGACCTTGCGGAACTTCTCCGCCGACCACCCGAAGCGCGCGCAGAACTCCTGGCAGTCCATGTCCAGCGCGATCTGGCAGGCCAGCACGAGCCGCTGGTCAGCGGTCAGCTCGTCGGCGAGCTCCCGCAGGCGGCGGACGTCGTCCTGCCCGGCAAGGCGTTCGGCAACATCGGCCGTCGGGTCGGCGACGGCGGCCAGGACGGCACCGTCGGGGCCGCCTTCCTGGTCATCGGCGTGGCGCAGCGCGGCGTGTGTCACGGCCGCGATCGGGCTGCGGCCGCTCAGCGCCCGGCGGCGATCAGCGATGCGCGAGAGGAAGCGCTGCTCAAGCGCATTGGCGACGTGCGCCTCGCCTTGGAACGCCCTCGCGCGCGTGCGCGCGCGAGAAACCAACTCAAGGGTCGCCTGGCTGTAGCAGTCCTCGAGGTCCTCGAAGCCCAAGCGATGGCGATGCACCCGCAGCAGCACGTCGCGCTTGAGGGCCGAGACGTGCGCCACGAGCTCGGCCGGGTCCTCGCTGCCACGCTGGCGCTCAGCCGGCATCGTCGCCGGGCCCCGCGCGCACCCTTCCTGGTCGTGGCATGTCGCGACCAGCTCCGACCGTGCGACCGCGGACGGGACAACGGCCGCCCGCCGCTGGAACTCCTCCCTGCCGAAAAGGCCTCGGACTCGCATGTCACGTTCCCGTGCGCGGCGCGTGTTCGCAGCAGCGTATTCGGCAACGACCCGACCGTCGACTACGACCGGGCGAGTTGTGTCGGGCGCGTTGGATGGTCGCGTGACCCGGAGGGTCTCGGTCGTGGGTCGCGCGTCCCGGGGACGCCGCCTACGGCGGCGTCCCCAAGGTGCGCGCGCTATGCCGGCTGATGCTGGCGGCCGGTCCGCACGCGCTTGCCACCCGACGAAGCCGATGCCGGCAGCCAGCGCGAGCGCGGCTGCCGCAAGGCCGATCCAGATGCCGGTGTCGACGCCGCCGTCGTTCGACGGGTTCGCCGTCGCGGCCGAGTGCGGCTTAGCGATCGGCTGCGGGTTGACGGGCCACTGCGGCGGGCCCGGCGCCGCGGCGCCGCCTGTCCCACGGCCGTCGGTCTGGTCCGAGCGGAGGTCTTGCTTCGCAGCGCCGTCCCCGCGGCTGCCGGTCTCAGTTGGCGCGCGGTAGTCCAACGAGCGGTAGTCCTGCGCGCTGACGCCCAAACCGCTGTTCGCGGCGGCGGAAGGGCCGTCCGTCGCGGGCATGGCCAGTGCGGTGCCGGGCGCGATCGCGCAGACCGCCAGGCCTGCCGCGAGCGACCGCGTCAGGTTCTTCTTGTGGTTCTTGGGCATTGCCCACTCCTCGAGGCTTGAGAGCGCTGGATGCGATCCCTGGTCGGACCACGCTCCCGGTGAGCGGTCGCGCGTTCCCCGTCCTTTGACCCTCTCGCGGTGTGGGTCTCGACACACCCGCCGCTCGCGAGTTTGCCCTGCGCCCCGCCGGGCGCTCGCTTGGGACGACAGGGAGGAGCGGAACGGACGCGCTGGCGGAACGCCCCCTTCGCCTCCACGCGACAGCGTGGAGGAGGCGAGGCCGGCCAGGCGACCAGGTATCACGACGGCCCATGTCTCGCTCCTTCAGTGCACAGCCCGCTACGAATGGGTCTCCTCGTGAGTCAACTGATGATTGATCAGTGACTGTGCGGAATGTGGAGGTCTGTTCAGTGCGAGTTGGTAACGCAAGGGTCGGCTCAGTGACCACGATCGCGCCCGGCTGGTTCGCCGGGCGGCGCATCCGATCGCGGTGGACACCGAATCAATCAGAAGAAACGAACCGCAATGACACGCCAGCTGTCAAGCCATCAGACGACGAGCAAGGTCTCCGACGCGCTGCGCGAGCAGTACGACAGCAAGTCCAAGGACCCGACCGAGCCACCGAAGCTGATCGCCGACATCCTCGACGCCGGGTCGACCGTCCGGCGCCACCAGCTCCTGGGGCCCGAGACGGCCACCCCGCGGCGCTGGGTCAACGACGCCCGGCCGGACAAGAAGCGCCCACACTGGAAGACCTAGCTCGACCGTGTTGGGTAGCGGCCTCGACATGGGCCATATCCCATGCATCCAGAGGCTGTCGCGGTCATGCCGCGCACCAGCAGCGCATTGCTCCTTTTCGACCGTCCGAGCGAACGTCGCCGAGTTCAAGACTTCGGACGCTCGCTCCGGACGACTCGCGGTAGTCACCGGTCCGTGCGACCGCGCTATCACAACGCGCGACAAGCAGCCCTTCGTCGTCTCCTCCCGGCAACGCGCCGCGGCCTCCGCGCACGGGGGGATACGCTGAGCGTCTGGCCGGGATGCTCACCGAGACGAAGCGGCTGCAACTGGCGTTCTGGACGGCGTTCGCCGAGTCCTTGAAGACGTCGACGTTCGATCCGCGCAAGGCGGCCGCCCAGAACTGGCACGAGCTCGGCATCGGCACCCCTCGCGCCAGGATCGTCCTGACCACCTTGACGGCACACCCCGGCCGTCGCGGCGGCACCCAGCGGCTCGGCTGCACGCTCGCCATCGCGCATTCGCGAACCGCCACCCAGCAGGCGCGCATCGTCTACGACCACCTATCGCGAGACCGCGCGAGCATCGAGTCAGCGCTCGCGCTCGACAACCTGGAGTGGACCGAGCCGCTGGCCGACCAGACCGTTTTCCGGGTCCACCGGTATCGATCAGCCGACATTGAGGACCGCGCCGCGTGGCCGGAGGCCTTCGTCTGGCTGACGGACTGCGCTGAAAGATTCACAGACGTCTTCGCTCCTCGGATCGAAGCCATGCAGCTGTTCCCGCAAGCTCATCAGCAGCGGCTGACGCCTATTTCGGGAGCGGGCCAGTGCGCGCCCGCTCCCGGTTGGTGGTCAGTCGTTGTCGGGTTGGAAGGCGTGGGTCAGGACGTAGTGGGCGACCTTGCGCCCGAGCTTGAGGCCCTTGACGCTGGAGTCGCGGAAGTGCATTCCGCCCCACAAGCGCGCCTCGACGATTTCGGCGCGCAGGTCCTGTGCTCGTTCGAAGTGGCGCGTGGGCATCGTCGGCACCGTGGTGCTGGTGAGGGTGACGTCGATGCGTTGGGTGCCCAGGAACGTGCTGAAGACCTCGGCCATCGCTGAGCTGAAGCAGCCGTGGGCGCCGGGGTACTCGGGGTGGTTGGGGGTGACGACGGTCGGGGTCCAGCTCGGGTCCTTCGTGGTCGATGGATTGCCGTCGTCCCTGCCGGGCTGGGCGATCGCGGTCACCGGCCGCCAGAAGCCGTAGTGGTACTTGGCGTTCCAGCAGGCGATCTGGGTGTCGGCGCCAGTGACGTTGCCCATCGCCAGCAGGCGCGCGGTCTGCAGCACGCTCAGCCCGTGGGTGGTCGCGAGGTCGCGGAAGGCGGTGTTGTACTGGCGGATCACGTTGGTCGTCCAGAACGTCGCGATGTCGGTCTGCTCCTGGGTGCGTGGGCTGCCGGTCGCGCGACCCCAGAGCTTGATCTCGTTGTACTCGTTGACCCAGCGCCGGCTGTCGAGCGCCGGGGGCGGCCCCGGGAGGAAGTCGTCGGCGCTCTTGATCACGAACGGCCGCACGTCCTTGAGCCACGGCGTCTGCGGCGGCAGGAAGGCGGGCGGCGTGGGCTCCCAGAACGCGAGTCCTGCCGAGGCTGGCGGCGAATACGGGGTCAGCGTGCCCACCGACTGGCGTCCGTCGTCGGCGCGCAGCGCGATGATGTCCGCCGCCGCCGTAGCGCCGACCGCGATCCCCTCGGTCTTCGCGCTCCCGTCCGGGATGAGCGCGAGCGCCTCGACATGGAGCGCATCGATCGTCGTGGCCTGGGCGGGGAAGTACTGGATCAGCGTCCGGTAAGCGGCCTCCACCACGGCGGCGTCGACCGACGCTCGCCGCGATGCCCGGATCTCCGGGCCGTAGGGCTCGTAGCCGCCCTCGATCGAGGTGACGGCGTCATAGACGGCCGCTTGGACATAGGACATGTACAGCAGTGCCTCGTTTTGGAACATGCCGGGGGTGTTGATCACCGTGTCCTGCGCGACGACGTTCCATTGCTGGGCGGAGTTGCCGGGCGGAAGCGCCGCCGCCTGCCCGGCGGTGGCGCCGGCGACCGCCAGCAACACCGTGGTCGCCACGCCCGCCAACAGTCGTCTGCCCTTCGATGACGGCTTCGCCCTCGGCGTGCGCCTCGGCGACATCAAGCAGCCGACCACCGTGGTTCCCGTAGAGAACCTCGTCATTTGTTCTCCCCTCCTAGCTGTACGGGAGAAGTGAGAGTCGCCTCGGCTCGGCTCATGCCACCCCTGTCGCGTCACGCCAGGCACGGAGGTGGGTCGGAGCGGCTCCTAGCGATTGTTCAGACCGCTCACGCTACGCTCCGACGAGCCATAGGATCAAGCCACAAGAACGCCTCACTCCCGCGGGCAAATCCATCCGTGTCGCGAGCGCGAAACCGACCGCGCCCGACACAGCCCTAGACAACGGTGCGCCGAGTCGGCCCCGCCAGCGAAGCCGCCACATCACGAGCTGTCCGACGCGGACTGGGTCCCTTCACCGGCGTCCCGGCCAGCACCGCTGGTATTCGGGGCATGAAACTGCTCTCCCGAGGGCCGTGGTGGTGTCCGGCGGCGGGCTTAGGTTCGGCCGACTGGGACGAGGGGCCTTGTTGGGAGAACGCAGGTTGGGCAGGCCGTTTTGGACGATCGGCTTCGAGCCCGGGCTTTTCAGTGGCCGCCCCTGCGACTTGCCCGGTTGCGCTGCGAGCGCGGATCCGTCGATGTCGTTTGCCCACCGGTTCTCCCGTTCGTCGCCGACAGCGAGGAGGAGAGGTGAGAGCGGTAGCGCTGGATGTCCATCGCGATTTCTGTGAGGTGGCGATCCTTGCCGAGGGCCGGCTGCGCTCCGCCGGCCGGATCCAGACGCGGCCTGAGGCGTTGGAGCTGTTCGCGCAGAGTCTGGACCCGCGCGACCGGGTCGCGTTGGAGGTGACGGGCAATGCGTGGGCGATTGCGCGGATCCTCGAGCCGCACGTGGCGCGGGTGATCGTCGTCTCGCCCAGTGACACCGGGATCCGCCAGGCGCGCGCCAAGACCGATCGCCTCGACGCGCGCGCGTTGGCGAAGCTGCTGTGGGCGGGCCAACTGGATGGGGTGTGGACGCCCGATGAGCGCATCCGCGCGATGCGGCGGCGCCTCGCGCGCCGGTCACAGCTTGTGCGGGCGCGCTCGCGCGCGAAGAACGAGGTCCACGCGGTGTTGATGCGCTGTTGAAGGACCGCCCGCCGGCGTCGGATCTGTTCGGCGTCAAGGGCCGGGCCTGGCTGGCCGAGCAGCAGCTGGCGCTCACCGAGCGCGAGACCGTCGACTCCGCCGTGCGCCAGGTCGCGTTCCTCGACACAGAGATCGCTGAGGTCGAGCGGCTGATCGCTGCCGAGGCGCTGTCCTGGCCCGAGGTCAAGCGGCTGATGACGATCCCCGGGGTCAACGTGATCGTCGCCGCGACGTTCATGGCCGCCGTCGGTGACATCCGCCGCTTCCCCGATCGCCGCAAGCTGACCGGCTATCTCGGCCTGGATCCGCGCGTGCGCCAGTCAGGCGCGGGCCCGGCAAACCATGGCCACATCTCCAAGCAGGGCTCAAGCAGCGCGCGCCACGCGCTCGTCGAGGCGTGCTGGTCAACGGTGCGTCAGCCCGGCCCGATCGCCGGCTTCTATCAGCGCATCAAGGCGCGCCGCGGTCACTCGATCGCGATCGTCGCCTCCGCGCGCAAGCTCGCGTGTCTGTTCTGGTGCCTGCTGACGCGCGGCGAGGACTACGCCTTCGCGCAGCCCTCGCTGACCACCAAGAAGATGCGCCGTCTCGAGCTCACCGCCGGCGCTGCGCGCTGGCAGGGCGGCCACGGCGTCTGGTCGACCAACACCGCGATGCGCCACGCCGAACGCGAACTCGCGCTCCAAGCCCAGCGCGCCTACGAGCGCACGGTCAAGGACCGTCAACAAGCGGGCGCGAGCGCGACACCGGGCCGCGCATCTAGTGGCTCCACCAAGGAGCAAGTCGCGCGGCAGACCCCAAGGCCCAAGTCTGCGCTTTGACTCGTCGTCACCCGCGCCGACCCGAACTCTCCCACGACAAGCGGTCACCCATCAAGCGCACTTGACTTTTATCCGTCGTCCGACGCAGCAGTGAGCCGCGGGGCCGCCGCCCGCCGGAGACTGCCGGTTCCGTCGACGAGGAGTAGTCGGGCGGGCCATTTGCTCCGCGGCGGACACGATGACGGCTGGAACCGGCGCTAGCGCTGCGAGGCACTAGCAGCATCGGCGCGGGTTGAGCCTTAGGCTTGCCCGTAGCACTACGCCTGCCAACGTGCGGCCCCCCAAGGTTCAGCTGTGCGGCTGATGATGTCCGCCGCGAACCATCATCACGATCATCTGGGCGCATGTCACCGCGCATCCGGCGGCGGGAATCAATGCCCAGAACCCGGCTCCGGCAGCCGAGAGGATCGCGGCCAGCACGCCGAAACTCACACAGAGCAACATGAGCTTGCGAGAGTGATGCATGAGGGCTCCTTTCTATCTCTGCCGGGAGCCTGCTCCGGGGACTCACACCCCGCATCCGTAGAAACCGGCGGCGATGCCTCGGCTATCGAGCAGACAGGCGGCCTCGGGCGGGGCGGGCGTGGCCTCGGTCCATCCGACGGGCCGAAAATAGCGCAAAGAATCCCTTAGCACTTCGCCTTTCAGGCCTCAACGCAGCAGCGAGTCAACGCGCCGACGGTCTAGAACCAGCCCCCGAACCACCCGGCGAGGCCGGTCCGGTCTGCTTTGCGGCGAACGTCGGCGTCCTGGCGGTGCAACGCGTCGATGCAGGCCAGGATGAACCCGAGCATCGCGGCGAACGCTGCCGCTCCCGCTGCTGCGCCGTGGAGGACGAACAGCGAGAGGATCAGAAGCACCGCGACGAGCGCGAAGGAGATGCGTCCGCGGTGGCGCCTTGGGGACATGCGAGCACTCTACGAGCGCCTGGCCGGGCAGACAACGCGGCCGCGCTGCTGCTTGCGCCTGACAGCAACAGCGCCATTCCTGCGAATCGGGGCTGCTCCCATCCATACGAGGGACGTACTCGCTCAGCGTGAGGTCTCAAGAGCGTCCAGACGCCGCCGGGCTGAGGCAGACAAGAAGAACGATCTCTCGCGCAGCACACAGCGAGCGAGGACCACGCCCGCGGGCCGTGCGCGACGATGGTGACGGCGTTACGCTGCGAAGGACAGGATGTCCCCGACTGCGCGGCAAGACTCGTACGAGCCGCCGCCGGCGTCGACGGTGGCTGATCGCTTGAAGAGTGCGCGGCGGCGGCGGTTCGTGGGACGCGCGGCGGAGCTCGAGCTGTTCCTGGGGGCGCTCGCTGCGTCGGAACCGCCGTTCAGCGTGTTGTGGATCTGCGGTCCCGGCGGGGTTGGCAAGACCGCGCTGCTGGGCGCGCTCGGCGAGGCGGCGGCGGACGCCGGCGTGCCGCGTCGTGAGCCTCGATGCTGCGTGCGATCGAGCCTTCGCCACCGGCGTTCATGGCCGAGCTCGGGCGCGCGCTCGGGCTGCCCGCAGAGGCGTCTGCGCGGGAGGCGCTTGCCGGCGGCGAGCCGTGCTGTCCTGCTGCTGGACACCTTCGAGGCTGCGGCGGGCTCGAGGACTGGCTGCGCGAGCAGTTCGTCCCGGCGCTGCCGGCGCGTGCGCTGGTCGTCGTGGCGGGCAGGAACGGTCCCGGGGCGAGCGTGGCGCCGGGATCCGGGATGGGGCGACCTGCTGCGCGTGGTTTCCTTGCGCAACCTCGGGCCGGACGACGCGCGGGCCTTCCTGCGGAGCGCGGGGGTCGCGGAGGAGCAGCAGGGGTGGATGCTCGAGCTCTCGCACGGCCACCCGCTCGCGTTGTCGCTGCTGGTGGACGTGCTCTCGCAGCGGCAGGCGACCGCGGCGGGGGATGTGGGGCCGTTGGAGTTGGGCGCGGCGCCCGACGTGGTGGGGCAGCTGGTGGAGAGCTTCCTGGCCGGGGTGCCGAGTCCGCGCCATCGGCTGGCGCTCGAATGCGCGGCCCACGCGCGGCTGACCACGGCGGGCCTCCTGGGCACCGTCTTCGGCGAGCGCGAGGGCGAGGAGTTGTTCTCGTGGCTGCGGGGCCTGTCGTTCATGGAGCACGGGCCGTACGGCTTGTTTCCGCACGACCTCGCGCGGGAGGTCATCGACGCGGATCTGCGCTGGCGCGACCCGGCCGCCTATCGGGAGGTGCACGCGCGGGTGCGCCGACACGTGGTCAAGCATGATCGCGGGGAGCGAGGGTCGCGAGCACGAGCGCGCGGTCGCCGACCTGATGTTCCTGCATCGAGCAAACCCGGCGGCGGCGGCGTTGTGGGATTGGAAGAGCCTCGGGGAGGTGTACGCGGACGGGCTGCGGGCCGGCGACGCGGAGGCCATCGTGGCCATGGTCGAGCGCCACGAGGGAGCGGAGTCGGCGGCGATCGCGAATCACTGGCTGGAGCGCCAGCCCGCGGGGTTCTGCGTCGTTCCGAGGCCGCGGACGGCGAGCTGCTGGGCTTTGCTGCGCAGATCGCTCTGCACGAGGCCGGCGAGGAGGACTTCGCGCGCGATCCCGGGGCACGGGCGGTGTGGGCTCACGCGCAGCGCCACGCGCCGCCTCGCCCGGGGGACGAGGTGCTCCTCGCCCGGTTCATGATGGATCGTGACGCGTATCAGGCGCCGTCGCGGTCGTTCAACGTCAGTGACCATGCGCAGCACGCAGGAGTGGCTGGGGCGCCCGCGTCTGTCCTGGTACTACATCGCGTCCGCCGATCCGGAGGCGATGGCGCCGCTGATGGACTACATCTACTTCGATCGGGCTCCGGAGGCCGACTTCGAGGTCGGCGGGCGCAGCTACGGGGTGTTCGCGCACGACTGGCGCCGCTTCGGCGGCGTGGAATGGCTCGAGCGGATGGCCGAACGCGAGCTCGGCGACGAGGCGCCGGCGCCGAGCCCGGAGCGGCGAGCCAGGGGCCGGTGCTCGCCCTCTCGCAGGCCGGAGTTCGCAGACGCGGTGCGGCGGGCGCTGCGCGACCTGCATCGCCCCGACGCGCTGGCCACAAATCCCCTCGCGCGGACGCGGGTGGTGCGCGAGCGCCGGGCCGAGCTGCCCGCGCCCGAGGCGCTGCGCGAGCTGCTGGACGAGGCGGTCGACGCGCTGCGTGCCGACCCGCGCGGCGAGAAGCTGGTGCGCGCCCTGGAGCGCACCTACCTGCGACCCGCGCCGACGCAGGAGGCCGCCGCCGAGCTGCTCGGTCTGCCCTTCAGCACCTACCGCGGCCACCTGACGCGCGGCCTGGAGCGGGTCGTGGACTGGCTCTGGCAGCGCGAGCTCTACGGCGCCGGCGCGTGAGCAGGCACCGGCCCACCGCCAGCTGAGCAGAAACTCGGCAGAAGTTCGTCTGGCATCTCGGCAGCCGGCCGGCCGATCCTGCGCGACGACTGTAGCGAGGAGGCAGCGCACATGAGACGGATCGGTGAGCACGCCGTCGTGATCGGCGGGAGCATGGCCGGGCTGCTGGCCGCCCGGTCGCTCGACGGAGGCCTACGAGCGGGTGACCGTGATCGAGCGCGACGCCCTGCCGGCCGGCCTCGAGGGCCGCCGGGCGGTGCCGCAGGGCCGCCACGCCCACGCCCTGCTGCCGCACGGGCAGGCGTGCCTCGACGCGCTGCTGCCGGGCTTCAGCGCCGAGCTGGCCGCCGCCGGGGCGCCTACCTGCGCGGCGCTCGAGGAGATGCGGTTCGTGATCGGCGGCCATCAGCTGGCCCGCGCATCGACGGGCGCCAGCTCGACTCTCGCGAGCCGGCCCTTCATCGAGGGCCACGTGCGCCGCCGCATCCGTGAGCTGCCTCGCATCACGCTGATCGATGGCTGCGACGCTCTCGGGCTGACCACCGGCCGGCACGGCGAGCGGATCACCGGCGTGCGGGTCCTGCGCCGTGCCGACGGCAGCGCCGAGGAGACGCTCGCGGCGGACCTGGTCGTCGCCGCCACCGGCCGCGCGGCCCGCATCCCCGCCTGGCTCGAGGCGCTGGGCTACGAGAGCCCCGCGGTGGAGCGCCTCAAGGTCGGCGTCACCTACGCCAGCCGGCCGCCTTTCCCTGCCCGCCGACCCGCTCGACGGCGACAAGTTCGTGCTGATCGGCGCCCGTCCGGGTCACCCGCGCACGCTGTTCCTGTTCGCCCAGGAAGACGGTCGCTGGATCCTCGGGCTCGGCGGCTACGGGCCCGACGCACCGTCCACCGAGCGACCCCGAAGGGTTCGCTGCGTTTGCGGCCACCGTCGCTCCTCCCGACGTGCTCGACGCGATCGAGGCCGCCGAGCCGCTCGACGAGATCGCGACCCACCGCTTCTCCGCCAGCATCCGCCGCCGCTACGACCGCCTGCGCAGCTTCCCGGCGGGGCTGCTGGTCGCGGGCGACGCGATCTGCTCGTTCAACCCCACCTACGGGCAGGGAATGACGGTGGCCGCGGCCCAGGCGGTCGCGCTGCGCGACTGCCTCGAGCGCGGCGAGCGCGACCTCGCCCGCCGCTTCTTCCGCGCCGCCAGCGTCCCCATCGATCACGCCTGGGAGCTGTCGGTCGGCGCCGACCTGGCGCTGCCCGAGATCGAGGGGACGCGGTCCGCGCGCGTGCGCCTCGTCAACGCCTATCTGCGCCGGCTGCGCGCGAGGGCCGAGCACGACCCTGCCGTCGCCGCGTGCCCTCATCGCGGTCGTCGGCATGATCGAACGCCCACCGCACGTGCTGCGCCCCGCGATCGCCGCCCGCGTCGCGCGGGGCCCGCGCCCCGTCTCCTGGAGCGAGCGGGTCGAAGGGGTGCGCCGGCGCGATCTGCGTATCGGCGGAGTACGCACCCCGCTGCGCGAGGCCGGACCGGCGGACGCCGCCGAGGCCGTCGTCTTCCTGCACGGCAGCCCGGGCTCGAGCGCGGACTGGGAGCCGCTGCTCGCCGCCGCCGGCCGCCGCTGGCGTGCTGTGGCGTGGGACGCCCCCGGATTCGGCCAAGCCGTCTCGCAGGTCGAGGTTCGGCAGACCGTGTCGGCACACGCGCAGTTCGTCGGCCGCGCGCTCGACGCGCTCGGGATCGAGCGCGTCCATCTCGTCGCACACGACTTCGGTGGGCCCTGGGGCCTGGCATGGGCAGCCAGCGAGCCCCATCGGTTCGCCAGCGCGGTCCTGCTCGGCACCGGAGCGCTCCCGGGCTATCGCTGGCATGCGCTCGCCCGGCTGTGGCGCACGCCGCACGCCGGCGAGCTGTTCATGGCCACGGCGACCCGCCTCGGCTTTCGCCTCCTGCTGCGGCGCGGCAACCCGCGGGGGCTTCCGCGGGCGTTCGTCGACCGCATGTACGACGACTTCGACCGCGAGACCCGTCGCGCCGTTCTCGATCTCTACCGCTCGGTCCCGGACGTGGCGGGCGACGGCGAGCGGCTCGCCCAGGCCCTGCGCCCGCTCGACCGCCCCGCGCTCGTGCTCTGGGGCCGTCACGACCCCTACCTGCCCGTCACCAATGCCGAGCGCCAGCGCGCAGCCTTCCCGCGCGCGGAGATCCGCGTCCTCGAGCGAAGTGGCCACTGGCCCTTCGTCGATGACCAGGCCACCGTCACCGCAGCGGTGACCGGCTTCCTCGCCAGGCACGCCGGTGCCCGCACCCGTCCACGTCCGGAGCCCGTCGCCACAATCGGCGCAGACCTCAGGCAGCCGGCGCTCTGATCGGCGCCGACACGGCTGTGCCGTGTGCCGACCGTCGCAGCCGGCTCCGCCGCGGTCACACGTTCACCCCATCACAAGGAAGTCAACATGCTTCGCAAGCACCACGCTCCCGGCCGGCACCGGGGTCCGATCCGATGGCGCCCGTTCCCGGCCGGCCGCCTCAGCTACGCCAACGTCATCGCCAGCCTGGCGCTGTTCGTCGCGCTCGGCGGCACCGGCGTCGCCGCTGTCACGCTCGATCGCGACAGCGTCGGGTCCCCGCAGATCCGCAGCGACGCCGTCCGTTCCCCCGAGATCGCCAAGGACGCCGTGCGGTCACCGGAGATCAGCAGCGGCGCCGTCCGCTCCTCCGAGATCCGCGACGCCAGCATCAGAGCCGCCGACATCTCGACCGGCGCCCGTACGGCGTTGCGCGGCGAGCTGAAGGTCACCGACGACGAGAACGCGGACCATCTCACGGTGCCGACGTGCGACGGAAGCGACCTGTCGGCGTGCCCGAACCGCCTCGAGCTGGCGCTCGCCTCCGCCGCCGAGTCAACCCGTCAAGCCAACCCTGCACCGACGCAGCCCACCGAGCCGGCCCCGGGACCGCAGGTTCCCGAAGCCGGCCGGAACTGGCTGATCCAGGCCAGGCTGCACGTATCGATTGGCCGGACGCCGCTCTCCCAGCCGCCGTCGGGCATCGCCAACCGCTGCGGCCTCGTCGATACCAGCGCCACCGCGGGCCCGAAGGCAGTGCTCGACGAGACCCAGGTCGGCGAAACCGCCGGCGCGTCCTCGGAGAACATCGCGCTGAGCGCGGTCGTGCCCAAGCGGCTGAGGAACCCCAGCGTCGCGCTGCGCTGCACATCGCAGACCGGCGACCGGGTGACTGCCAGCTTCATCAAGATCACGGCGCTGACGGTCGGGACCGTCACCGGCGCATGACCGGTCGCTCTGGCATCGCCACCACCTCTGGCGGTCCCGTTCCCACGCGCTCGAGCGACGGTGCGAAGGATCACAGAACGTTGACGGGCGGGAAGGGGCGGGCTGCTGTGGCGTCACCGCGCAGTATGGGACGACAGCCAACGATCCTCTGGATGGAGTGCGGCGCCTGCAGCGGCGAGTCGATGGCCATCCTCGGCGCGGAAGGTCGCGGCAGGCCGGGCCACACGCTGCCGGCCTTCCTGGAGGACCATGGCGCCCGTCTGCTGTGGCACCCGTCGCTCTCGCTTGAGTCACCGCGCGAGGCCGCGGCGATCATCGACCGCGTGATCGCGGGCGAGCAGCCGCTGACGCTGCTGTGCGTGGAGGGCAGCATCATCCACGGGCCGAACGGTACGGGGCGCTTCGACGTCTTCGAGGGCCGGCCCAAGCGCGACATCGTCGCCGCGTTGTGCGGGCGGGCGCAGTACGTGCTGGCGATGGGCAGTTGCGCGAGCTTCGGTGGCATCCCGGCCGCGCCGCCCAACCCGTCCGAGTCGACCGGCCTGCAGTACACGAACAGCCAGCCCGGCGGCCTGCTTGACCCGGAGTGGCGGTCCGCCGGGGGACTGCCGGTCATCAACCTCAGCGCCTGCCCGGTCGACGCGACGACGATGATCGAGACGATGAGCGCGGTCCTCGAGGGCCGCGACCTCGGCCTGGATCGGGTCGGGCGCCCGGCGATGCAGAAGCCCTGCCTGTCGGATCCGGGCGAGAAGCGCTGCCGCACGGTGGACAAGGTCGGCTACGCGTGCTACGGGTGCATCGGCCCGAAGTTCCCGCTGCCCAAGGCGCTCTTCAAGCATCGCGTCCCGGCCCCGGCGAGCGCCTGAGCATTCACCAAGGAGGCGGCCTCATGGCGAGCGAGCGACGCGTCATCCGGATGGAGCTCAACCGGGTCGAGGGTGACATGGAGGTCAAGCTCGAGCTCGACGGCCACACGGTGACCGACGCGTGGTGCGTCGGCACGATGTTCCGCGGCTTCGAGCAGATCCTTGTCGGGCGCGACCCCGCCGACGCGCTGGTGATAGCGCCGCGCATCTGTGGGATCTGCAGCACGTCGCAGCTCTACGCGGCGACCTCGGCGCTCGAGACCGCCTATCAGCAGCCGATCGCCGCCAACGGCACGCGTATCCGCAACCTCTGCCTCATGGCGGAGTCGGTCATGAGCGACGCGCGCCACAGCTTTCTCATGTTTGCCCCCGACTTCTGCAATCCGGCCTACGCCGACCATCCGCTCCACGATCGGGTGGTCGAGCTCTTCGAGCCGCCGTTCAAGGGCCGCTTGGCGCGCGAGACGGTCGAGGAGACCAAGCGAATCCTCGCGGTCGTCATCGCTTTCGGCGGCGCGTGGCCGCACTCGACCTACATGATGCCCGGCGGGGTGACCTGCGAGCTCGACGAGGCTCGCCTGCAGGAGTGCGACGCCGCGATCGACGCCTACCAGGCCTGGTACGAGCGATCGGTGCTCGGCTGCCCCAGCGATGAGTGGCTCATGCTCGAGACCACCGAGGACCTCGCGTCCTGGCTCGAGGTCCCCGCCCACCACGAGTCGGCGGTGGGCGTCTTCGCGACCTTCGCCACCTCGGTCGGGCTCGAGGACCTCGGCGCGGGGACGCCGCACCTGTTGAGCACCGGGTGCTACTACGACCCCGAGCGCTGGCAGCCGCCCTTCGAGGAGCGCCCGTGCCTCAGCGACGGCGGCTTCTACGACGGCGAGACGGACGCGATCGAGTCCTTCTCGCACTTCGAGGTCGCCGAGCACCTGCGCTACTCCCGGCTCGCGGACCCCGGCTCCCCGCGCCACCCGTGGGAGAGCGAGACGCGCCCCGACGACGCGCGCGAAGAGCCCTACAGCCTCGCCAAGGCCACGCGCTACAAGGACCGCGTCGTGCAGCTCGGCCCGCTCTCGGACCTCGTCCTCGCCGGCGACCCGCTCACGCGCTCGCTGCTCGCCACTCAGGGGCCGAGCACGTGGCTGCGGCAGTTCACCCGCCTGCACCGTCCGGTGGACGCGCTGCAGGAGATGCGCCGGACCGTCGGTGAGCTGCGCGCCCACCTGGGCGAGCCGACCTACGTCGCGGGCGAACCGCGCGCCGACGGCGACGGATTCGGCGCGATCAACGCCGCCCGGGGCAGCCTAGGCCACTGGGTCCGGATCCGCGACGGCAAGATCGACAACTACCAGGTCATCACGCCGACCGCGTGGAACGGCTCGCCGCGGGACAACACGGGCCGGCGCGGGCACTGGGAAGAGAGCTTCGTCGGCCTGGAGATCGCCGACCTCGACAACCCGGTCGAGCTCTTCCACGTCGTGCGCTCCCACGACGCCTGCCTCGTGTGCACCGTCCACCTTGCGCGCGGCCGGGGCGCATCTCGGAGCTTCACGCTGTGACGGCTGCGGCGTGCGTCCTCTGCCTGGGCAACCCGTGGCATGGAGACGACGGGTTCGGCCACCACGTCTTCCAGCGCCTGCAGGTTCTGCACGCACTACCACCAAGCATCACTCTCGTGGATGCCGGCGTCGCGGGCCTGAACGCCCTGGGCTGGCTCGACGGCTGCGCCAAGGCGGTCCTCGTCGACGCGGTACGAGTCGGAGCGCGCGTCGGGACCATCCATCGTCTCGACGCGAGCGAGCTCGAGTCGCCCGGCGACGAGCTCAGCCTCCACGAGCTCGGCCTGGCCAGACTCCTCGCCGCCCACGCGGCGGCCGGCGATGCCGCGGAAGTCGTGGTCATCGGCGCCGAGGTCGGGCCCGTCCGCGCATTCACCGACGTGCTCAGCCCCCCGCTGCGCGCCGCGGTGCCGACCGCCGCCGCGATGGTCGCGCGGGAAGTGGTGACCAGATGAGGGCCCTGCGCTGCGCGATCGTCGGCGCCGGGCCGGCGGGCTTCTACGCCGCCCAGCTGCTGCTGGACGAGGGCTTCGAGGTCGACCTGCTCGACGCGCTGCCGACGCCGTTCGGGCTCGTGCGCGCCGGCGTCGCCCCCGACCACCCGAAGATCAAGGCGGTCACGCGCGTCTACGAGAAGACCGCGGCGCACCCGCGGCTTCCGCTTCTTCGGCGGCGTCGAGCTCGGCGCCGACGTGCACGCGGGCCGACCTGCTCGAGCGCTACCACGCGGTCGTCTACGCGGTCGGCACGCGCGAGCGACAACCGGCTCGGGATCCCCGGCGAGGACCTGCCGGGCTCGCACGCGGCGACCGAGTTCGTCGCCTGGTACAACGGCCACCCCGACTTCGCCGACCACGCGTTCGACCTGTCGGCGCGGCGCGCCGTCGTCGATCGGCAACGGCAACGTCGCGATCGACGTGGCGCGGATGCTCGTGCTCGACCCCGACGAGCTCGCCACGACCGACACCGCCGACCACGCGCTCGACGCGCTCGCTGGCGGCGTCGGTGCGAGGAGGTCGTCGTGCTCGGCCGCCGCGGGCCGGCGCAGGCCGCGTTCACCAACCCCGAGCTGCGCGAGCTCGGCGAGCTCGCGCGCGCCGACGTCATCGTCGAGCCGGCCGAGGTGCAGCTCGACGACGAGAGCGCGGCGTGGCTCGAGTCCGATGACGCGACTGCGACCGCGCGGCGCAACGTCGAGATCCTGCGCGAGCTACGCGCAGCGCCCGGCGCAGCCGGCAAGAGCGCACCGGATCGTGCTGCGCTTCCTGCGCTCGCCGGTCGAGATCGTCGGCGACGAGCGACGGCGCCGGTGACCGGCCTGCGCGTCGCGCGCAACCGCGTCGAGCGCTGCCGGGACGGCACGCTGCGCGCGGTGGCGACCGGCGAGCACGGAGATGATCGACTGCGGCCTGGTGCTGCGCTCGATCGGCTACCGCGGCAGCGCCGCTGGACGGGATCCCGTTCGACGAGCGCCGCGGACTGATCCGCAACGAGGGCGGGCGCGTCTGCGGCGAGGACGGGCAGCCGCTGCGCCGGCGAGTACGCGGTCGGCTGGATCAAGCGCGGGCCGAGCGGCGTCATCGGCACGAACAAGAAGGACGCGGCCGACACGGTCGCGCGGATCGCTCGAGGACCGCGACGCCGGCGAGGCTCAACGAGCCGGCGGACGCCGATCCGCGACGCCGTCGCGACGCGCCTGGCGGCGCTCGCGCCCGGGCTCGTCACCTGGGCGGGCTGGAGCGCGATCGACGCGCACGAGCGCGCGGCCGGCGAGCCGCACGGCCGCCCGCGCGTGAAGCTCGTGCGGATGGCGCAGCTCCGCGAGGTAGCCCGGTCGGGCTAGCCATCGTCACTCCAGTTAGCCGCTCGAGCCCGCGACGACCTGCTCGAGTGCCGCGGCATGATCGGCCGGACCACCCAGCCGGACCACCCGGCTCGCCGATGCGCTCGATCGCTCCGGACGCCAGGGCTCTGACCGCGTCGACGTCGACCAGGCGGAACTTCAGCGAAGTTGACGACGAAAGACCCGCCGGGTCATGGGCGCTGCTGCTGTGCCTGGATGGCGGTGATCGCCACCGTGTTGACGATGTCGTGAACGGTGGCGCCGCGCGAGAGGTCGTTGACGGGCTTTCGGAGCCCCTGCAGCACCGGCCCGATCGCCACAGCGCCGGCGCTGCGCTGGACTGCCTTATAGGTGTTGTTGCCGGTATTGAGGTCGGGGAAGATGAACACCGTCGCGTGCCCCGCGACCGTGCTGCCCGGCAGCTTGGCCGCCGCGACGCCCGCGTCGACCGCCGCGTCGTACTGGATAGGTCCGTCCACCGAGAGCTGGGGCGCGCGCTGGCGCACCAGCGCGGTGGCGGCGCGCACGCGCTCAACTCCCGCGCCGCCCCCGGAGTCACCGGTCGAGTACGAGAGCATGGCCACACGCGGCTCGATCTTGAACTGCTCTGCCGTGTGCGCCGACGAAACGGCGATGTCGGCGAGTTGCTCGGCGGTCGGCTCCGGAATGATGGCGCAGTCTCCGTAGACGAGCACGCGATCGCTCAGGCACATGAGGAACACGCTCGAGACCACGGAGACGCCGGGTGCGGTCTTGATGATCTCGAAGCTCGGCCGGATGGTGTGGGCGGTGGTGTGCGCGACGCCGGAAACCATCCCGTCGGCCAGCCCCAGCTCGACCATCAGCGTGCCGAAGTAGGAGACGTCGGTGACCACGTCGCGCGCCTGGTCGACGGTGACCCCTTTATGCGCGCGCCGGCGCGCGTACTCCTGCGCGAACCGCTCGCGCAGCGCCTCGTCTCGCGGATCGAGGATCGTCGCTCCGTCGAGCTCCAGCCCGAGCCGGGACGCCGCGCCGCGCACGAGGTCGTCCTCACCGAGCAGCGTGAGGTCGACGACCTCACGTCGCAGCAGGATCTCCGCCGCGCGCAGGATCCGCTCCTCGGTGCCCTCCGGCAGGACAATGTGGCGCGGATCGGCTCGAGCACGGTCGAGCAACTCGTATTCGAACATCAGCGGCGTCACCACCGGCGACCCGGTGACCGCCGCGCGATCCAGCAGCTCGGGCCCGTCGACGCAGCGCTCAAAGAGGGCGAGCGCCGCGTCGAGCTTGCGCGGGGCGTCCGGCCGCAGCCGCCCGAGCACCGAGCTGACCAGCGTCGCCGCCTCGTAGGTGCCGTGGGCGGTCAGCCCCACGGGCGGCAGCTGCGGCAGCCCCTCGATCAGCTGCAGCACGGGCTCCGGCGGACGTAAGCCACCGGTGAGCACCACGGCCGACACCGCTGGCAGCCGGTGGGAGGCCGCGGCCAGCAGCACTCCCAGCAAGATATCGGCCCGATCGCCCGGCGTGAGGACGGCCGCGCCGTCGGTGAGGCGCTCGAGGACGTTCGGCAGCGTCATCGCCGCCACGAGGAAGCCGAGCGTCTCCCGCTCCAGTCCTGCCTCGTCGCCGGCGATGACCTCCGCATCACAGGCGGCCATCGTCTCTCCGACCGTCGGCGCCGTTAGCAGCGCCAGCTCCGGGATGACGGAGACCTCGCTTTCGGCGAGCGTGACGCGCACCTCGTCGACGTCGGCCGGCTCCACCCGATTCGCGACCAAGCCCGCCACCGCGCAGCCCGAGGCCTCCAGGGCCGAGCGGGTGAGGTCGACCGCGGCGACCACCTCAGCAGCCGTGCGCCCATGCCCGGAGACGACGCCGACCACCGGCAGGCCCAGGTTCACCGCCACGCGCGCGTTGAACGCCAGCTCCGTCGCCGCGCCGACGTCGCCGTAGTCCGAGCCGACGGCCAGCACGCCTTCACATCGCGCGGCCAGGGCACGGTAGCGGGCCATGATCTGCTCCAGCGCGAGCTCCTCGTCAGCGTGGACCGTCGCGTAGGAGACGCCGAGCGAGCCCGCGTAGGGGAGGTCCGCCGGCGCCCTGGCGGACAGCAGGTCGACGATCGGGTCGGTCTCGTCCGGGTCCTCGACCACCGGCCGGAACACGCCGAGCCGGCCCAGCCGCCGCGCGAGCTGATGATGCAGCCCGAGCGCCACGGCGGACTTGCCCGTCGCCGGTCCGTTGCCCACGACGAAGAGGCCGTTCGCGCTCACGCGGGCCATGATCTCAGCACCCTCCACGTGCGATGACGGTCGGTTGACGCGGGTCGGGTCGCCGATGCGGCAATGCGCTGACCCTTCGGCTCCGTTCCTCGCTGAGCCGATCGGAGCAGCCCTTATCCCGGGCTCGCCCGCTTGTACCAGTCCATCGTTGCCCCGCTACGCCGCGCTCCGTGCGCCGGCGGACGGCGGATGCCGCCGTGCGGCACGCGGGTCGAGCGAGGGCCTCCGTGGCCTGGCCCTCGATCCCTCTGGCAGCGACGTCGATGCGCATGCTCTGACGCGGCCGAGCAGGCGCGGACCCGGGCGGCCTGACGCGAGGCCCTTCGATCTCGGCACGGTGGCTCCGGCGCGGCTACTGTCACCGGATGGCCATCGCCTCGGAGCGCGACGGCACCGCTTCGTTCCTGCAGCAGCTCGCCCGTCAGCGCGAGGACTACGCGCTGCCGCCGCGGCTGCGCGAGCTCGCTGAGCGCTTCATCCACCGGACGCTGGAGCTGCTGTTCCCGCATTTCGCCGCCGAGGTGGGCGGCCGCGCCGGCGCAGTAGCCGACGAGCTCGCC
Source organism: uncultured Actinomycetes bacterium (assembly GCA_963816845.1). GTDB lineage: Bacteria > Actinomycetota > Thermoleophilia > Solirubrobacterales > Solirubrobacteraceae > JAOPZW01. Next base: position 123,937 of record CAWFMR010000018.1, read on the forward strand.
TCGCTACGCACGCTCCTGGTCGACGCGCTGCGGCTGCCCGAGGCGCACTGCGCGGATCCCGACGCGGTCGTCGAGCGCTTCTTCACGGCTCTGCCGGACGTCCGCGCAGCGCTGCTGCTCGACGCTCAGGCGATCTGCGACGGTGACCCCGCCGCGCATTCCGTGGACGAGGTGATCCTCGCCTACCCCGGCTTCTTCGCCACCGCCGTTTACCGGATCGCGCACCAGCTCCAAGGCTGTGAAGTGCCGCTGGTGCCGCGCGTGCTCACCGAGATCGCCCACCGCGACACCGGCATCGACATCCACCCGGCCGCGCGCATCGGCGCGTCGTTCGCCATCGATCACGGCACGGGCATCGTCATCGGCGAAACTGCCGTGCTCGGCGCGCGCGTCAAGCTCTACCAGGGCGTGACACTCGGGGCGCTGAGCGTGGAGAAGCGCCTGGCGCGCACCAAGCGCCACCCGACGATCGGCGAGGACGTCGTGATCTACGCCAACGCGACGATCCTCGGCGGCGACACCGTGATCGGCGACGGTAGCCGCATCGGCGGCAACGTGTGGCTGACCCGCAGCGTCCCGGCCCACTCTGTCGTGACCCCCACCGCCCGGGTCGAGCCCGGGATCCGCGACGACGAGCCGCTCGACTTCAACATCTAGGACATGGAGGCAGCGTGAAGGCCGCGAGCATCCTCGAGACCATCGGGGACACCCCCCACATCCACATCAACCGCCTATACGCCGACCGCCCGCAGGTCGACGTGTGGATGAAGGCCGAGCGGGCGAACCCGGGCGGCTCGATCAAGGACCGCATCGGCCTCTCGATGGTCGAGGACGCCGAGCGCCGCGGCGTCCTCGGGCCGGGCAGCACGATCATCGAGCCGACCTCGGGCAACACCGGCATCGGCCTGGCGATGGTCGCCGCGGTCCGCGGCTACCGGCTGATCCTCGTCATGCCGGAGTCGATGTCGTTGGAGCGCAGGCGTCTGATGGCCGCCCACGGCGCCGAGCTCGAGCTGACGCCGCGTGAAGGCGGGATGAAGGCCGCGATCGCCCGCGCCGACGAGCTCGTCGCACAGATCGACGGCGCCTGGATGCCCCAGCAGTTCGAGAACCCGGCCAACCCGGCAATCCACCGCGAGGCGACCGCCCAAGAGATCCTTCGCGACTTTCCCGACGGGGTCGACTTCCTCATCACCGGGGTGGGCACCGGCGGCCACATCACCGGCGTCAGCGAGGCGCTCAAGGAGCACTTTCCGAGCCTGCAGACCTTCGCCGTCGAGCCCGCCAAGTCGGCGGTCATCAGCGGCGGCGAGCCGAGCCCCCACCGCCTGCAGGGCATCGGTGCGGGCTTCGTGCCCGCCAACCTGCACACCAGCACGCTCGACGGAACGATCCAGGTCAGCGAGGAGGACGCCTACGCATACGCGGTGCGGGCGGCCCGCGAGGAGGGCATCTTCGTCGGCCCGTCGTCGGGCGCCTCGCTCGCCGCCGTCGCCCAGAAGCTGCCCGACATCCCCGACGACAGCACCGTGCTGACGTTCTGCTACGACACCGGCGAGCGATACTTCTCCGTCGAGGGCCTCTTCGACTCCGACGGCACCGCGGTGCAGGTCGGCGCCCGCCCCTAGTGCCGCGCAACATCCCGCAGGTCGGCGTGGTCACTCCAAATCGCGGCGCAGGACGCGACCGTACCGGGGGTGAATGGTGCTCGCCGGACGCCTCGCTGCTCGTCCCGAGCGGGCGTCTTTGAAAGTCGGCTGAGACGCTCGCTCGTCGGGCAAGGCGAGCCCAACACGTCCGGGCGCGTGCCGACGACGGCAACCGCGGGCGAATGCGAGCGCAAACCGGCGGCCGCGGTCGAACGTCTCCTCATCTTCGTGAGCGTGGCCGAGCGGACCCCCCGCCGGAAGTCCATCCGGGCATGCGCGCCCTGTGAGAGGACGACGGGCCGCCGGCGCCCGCCGCCACGCAGTCGGGCTGCTCAATGCCGGCGCCCCGCCGGACGCGCCACGGTCGTCCTCATCCAGCAGCCGGCGCCCCGTCGAGCCCGGCGCGACGACCCGATCGCCTTGCCGTCTACATGGGTTATCGCGCGAATCGCCCCAAGGGCCGGGTGACGCCCGGTCTGTGCATCGGTCGCGGCAAACGAGCTCTGCGTCGACTGACAGCCCGCGAGTGCTGCTGTCGTCGAGAGGCGACAGCGAGCGCGTCATCGCCCCCCGGCCGCGACGGCCCCTCTTCGCGCGGGCAGTAGCGCCGCCGTG
>CAWFMR010000019.1:0-106922 GCA_963816845.1 uncultured Actinomycetes bacterium
TGGCCGGCGTGCCGCTCGCGCTCATCTTTGGCCGCAAGCTGGGCATCGTGCTCGTGCCCGCGATGCAGGCGGTGGGAGCATTCGTCCTTCCCGCCGCGACGGCGTTCGGCGTCGCGGCGGTCCTGGTGGGCTACGACCGCACCTTGGCCCGCGGCGCCGCCGCTCTGGCGCTCGGGGGCACTGCCTACGCGCTCTGGTGCCGCCTGCGTCACCGCGCCGAGGTGGCCGGCCTCGTCGCCGCGCTCGTGCCGCGGCGCCCGTAGGCTCCGCGGTCTTGTCCTCCCTCGACTTTGCCGCCCGCTACCTGCCGCCGCCCGAGTGGGCGCTCAATCACGTGGTCAACCGGATCCCGTTCGTGGGGCCCAGGATGCGGGCGTACGCTGCCCTCGGCGTGCGCATCGCGGATCCGCGATCGTCGCTGATCATGCTCGGGACCGAGGTGTTCGCGCCGAGGCGTCTGGAGCTCGCACCGCGGACGATCGTCGGACCCGGCTGCCTCCTCGACGCGCGCGGGGGCATCCGTCTCGGTCACGACGTCAACGTCACTGGAGGCGCACGTTTCATGACTGCCAAGCACGACGTCCAGGATCCTGACTTCGCGGCCATGTTCGAGCCGGCGATCGTCGGTGATCACGTTTGGATTGCGCTCGGTGCGACGATCCTCGGCGGGGTCACCATCGGCGAAGGTGCGGTCGTCGCGGCCAACGCCACGGTGACACGCGACGTCGAGCCCTACACGATCGTCGCCGGCACTCCAGCGCGCGCCGTGGGCGAGCGGACGCGTAACCTGCGCTATCGCCAGCCGACCCACCCACCGAACTGGCTGTAGCGCCTCTACTAGGCGGGGCGGCGCGCCACCGCAAGGAGCTGCCGGTACCGCATGACGGTCCCAAAGACACGCGCGATGGCGTCGAACGCCGCCCGAGGCAAACGAGGAAACAGCCACTCGTTGTAGTAGGGCTGCAGGTAGGTGAAGACGCGCGCTTCAGCCACCTCGAAGCCTGCTTCACTCAGCAGGTTCGAGAGCAGCAGCGGCGTCCAAGTGTAGAGATGGTGATCGACATTCGCCGGGTCGGGGCGGCGCTGGGTGCGCCAGTCGTCAGCCGGCAAGCCAATGACCAGCGTCCCGCCGGGGCGCAGGATCCGCAGCAGCTCGCGCAGCTCTTCGTACGGTGACCGCGAGTGCTCGAGCGCGTGGTTGGAGACCACCACGTCGGCGTGCTCGTCCGCAACCTCGGCCGGAGTTGCCACGGTCGGAACCCCAAGGGATTCGGCGACGTGGCGAGCGGCCGGGTTTGGTTCGATGCCCAACTTGCCGCCCGCCTCCATGCAGGCGAGCAGCCAACCGGTCCCGCAGCCGAAGTCCACCACATTGTCCGTCGCCCGAACATGGGGCGCAAAGCCGCGGCAGCGCAATCGGTGCAGCCGTCTCCGCCCCGCGGACCTGGTAAGCGAAGTAGGCCTGGCCTTCGGCGCCGCGGTAGTGGGAGGCGACGGTCGACTCGCTGTCATTCACGCGTCCCTCAGCATAGCTCCGGCTCCTCGGTGAAGGCCTGCTGGAGCGGCGTGCCTACCCATGTAATCTCCGCCGCCGCATGCTCGGATCTGCGTGCTGGTCAGAGCCCTCTTGCCTTGTCGAGCCGCTGCCCGAGCGCGGCGACCACTTTAAGGCCGAGCACGACCTCGGGCGGGACCCCGCACGCGGCGGGAGGGGGTCCTCCTACAGGCTGCTCAACCGCTTCTCCTCCTGGAGTCGATCACCCGCCCGGGCCGGCCAGCACTACCACGGCCAGCTCACCGCGGACGATCGTCGGACCGGCTGCCTGCTCGACGCGCGCGGGGGCATCCGCCTGGGCCATGACGTCAACGTCACGGGGGGCGTGCGCTTCATGACCGCCAAGCACGACGTCCAGGATCCTGACTTCGCGGCCGTCTTCGAGCCGGCGATCGTCGGCGATCACGTTTGGATTGCGCTCGGCGCGACGATCCTCGGCGGGGTCACCATCGGCGAGGGTGCGGTCGTCGCGGCCAACGCCACGGTGACACGCGACGTCGAGCCCTACACAGAGGTCGTCGCGGGCACCCCAGCGCTCGCCGTCGGCGCGGACGCGCGACCTGCGCTATCGCCTGACCTACCGGCCGAACTGGCTCTAGCTGCTCTAGCCTCCCCCGCCGCATGCCCAAGTCCGCACTCATCACCGGCATCACCGGCCAGGACGGCTCCTACCTCGCCGAGCTGCTGCTCGAGAAGGGCTACGAGGTCCACGGCATGGTCCGCCGCGCCTCGACCGAGAAGTTCGACCGCATCGAGCACCTCCGCGACCGCATCACGCTGCACCAGGGCGACCTGCTCGACCAGCGCTCGCTCGTCGACACGCTGCGCGCCGCGCAGCCGGACGAGATCTACAACCTCGCCGCGATGTCCTTCGTCGCCGTCGTCGTGGATCCAGCCGACGCTGACCGCCGAGTTCACCGGCGTCGGCGTCACGCGCATGCTCGAGGCGATGCGCGAGGTCTGCCCCGAGGCGCGCTTCTACCAGGCGTCGTCGAGCGAGATGTTCGGCAAGGTGCGCGAGGTCCCGCAGACCGAGACGACGCCGTTCTACCCGCGCTCGCCGTACGGCGTGGCCAAGGCCTACGGCCACTTCATCACGGTCAACTACCGCGAGTCCTACGACCTGCACGCGACGCAGCGGGATCCTCTTCAACCACGAGTCGCCAGCGCCGCGGGCTCGAGTTCGTGACGCGCAAGATCACCTGGCACGCCGCCGCGATCAAGCACGGCCTGCGCGACAGAGCTCGCGCTCGGCAACCTCGACGCCGAGCGCGACTGGGGCTACGCCAAGGACTACGTCGAGGCGATGTGGCTGATGCTCCAGCAGGACGAGCCCGAGGACTACGTCATCGCGACCGGCGAGGCGCACTCGGTGCGCGAGTGCGTCGAGATCGCCTTCGACCAGGCCGGCCTCGGCGACTGGGAGCAGCTACGTCGAGATCGACCCGCGCTTCGTGCGCCCGGCCGAGGTCGACCACCTGATCGGCGACTCCACCAAGGCCGAGCGCGAGCTCGGCTGGGAGCCGCGGACGAGCTTCGAGGAGCTGATCCGGCTGATGACGCGCGCCGACCTCGAGCTGCTCAGTAGTTAGCGTCGTGGCCACCCCCAAGCGCGTCCATGGCAGTCCGATCAACCTGCACTCCGCGCCGCAGATGGCCGAGTATCAGGCGGCGGCCGATCGGATCGCTGCCGCCCGCCACGATGAGGTGCTCGACTGGGGCAGCGGCTACGGCCAGCTCAGCGCGATGCTGCGGGACGGGGCCTGCATGTGACCTCGATGGACTACGACCCCGGGGTGGACGGCATCGAGGTCCGCAACTTGGAGCGCTTCCCCGACATCGAGGCCACTTACACGAGTGATCCTGTGCGGCTCCCGTTCGACGATGTACGCTTCGACGCGGTGCTGTCGATGGGCGTGCTCGAGCACGTCGGTTCCCCGATGACACCTTGGACGAGCTGCACCGGGTATTGCGCGCGGACGGGCTGGTCTACTGCTACAAGCTGCCCAACCGCTTTTCGTACCTGGAGGCGATCGCCCGCCGCACCGGCCAGTATTACCACGGCCAGCTTGAGCACGACACGCTGTGGACTGTGCGCACAGCGCGCGCCGCCTTCGAGCGCCATCGCTTCGAGGTGCTTGAGATCAGGCGTATGAACATGCTGCCGCTGACGCTGCCCGGACGCGCCGCCACCGTCGCGGCGCGGACAATTTACGGGGTCAACCGAGCGCTCAGCCGGGTCCCGGCACTCAACGCCGTCGCAACCAACGTCGAGCTCATCGCCCGCGCACGCGGTTAGCGAGCCGCGACACGCGCGTGCTGATGGCTACGCGGGCGTCACCGCGCAACTCACGGACATGGCCGTGGCGCAGCATCGAAACAGACATCCGAGCCATGCTCGGCAACCCGAGATGGCTCTTTGCCACTACGTAGGGCTGCTCGGTCCAGAGCTTGTCAGGGTCGACCTCGGCGACCTTCCGGAAGATCGCCGTACGGCCGCCGAGTTCGTCGAGGATGTCCCACTCGGGCTCCGCGGCGAGGAAGTCGCGCAGGACTCGGCCGGTCCAGAGGTGTACGTCGTCGACGAGCAGGACGCCGCACACCTTGATCGCCTCCGCGACATAGAACCAGTCGATGAAGACCTGTGGGAACGAATGCGACCCGTCGATCAGCACGACGTCGAGGGGATCAAGCTGAAGTTTGGGAGAAGCGCGCTCGGAGGGTTCGACAATGAAGCGCAATTGGTCTGTGGCGATCCCACGCTCGCGGCAATAGGCAAGGATGCGATCCACTTCGGGTTGGTTGGGCACGATGCAGGTGTGCCTGGCGCCCTTGAGCGCGAACGTCAGCGTGCTGTGCCCACAGCCGGTCTCGAGCGTCCGATCGCCACCGCGTAGCGTTTCATCGAGGAACACGAGCGCGGCCTCGAGAAGGCCGTAGGTGATGAGGTCGGTCGCGTCTGCGTCGCCATGGATCGCGGGCTGATCGCGCAGGACATCTTGGAGCGTGACGGTCACGCCCGGCACGCTAGCCGAGCGAATCGCCGGGCGGAGTTGCGAGACTAAGGGACACGTTGCCCTAACCCTCGCGCCAGATGCCCGTACCCCTCTTCGACACCAAGACGCCGCTCGCGCCCCTGCGCGGCGAGATCGACGCCGCCATGGCCGGCGTCGTCGACTCCGGCGCGTTCATCCTCGGGCCCGAGGTCGCAGGCCTTCGAGCAGGAGTTCGCCGCCTACTGCGGCGCGCGCGCACGCCGTCGGCGTCGCCAACGGCACCGACGCGCTGACCATCGCGCTGCGCGCGCTCGGGCGTCGGGCCCGGCGACGAGGTCGTCGTGCCCGTCGTTCACCTTCTACGCGACCGCCGAGGCGATCCCGCCGACCGGCGCGCGCCCGGTCTTCTGCGACGTCGACCCCGAGACGTTCTGCGTGACGCGCCGAGACGGTCAGGGCCGCGCTCACGCCGCGCACGAAGGCCGTCATCGCCGTCCATCTCTTCGGCAACGTCGCGTCCGGTCGCCGAGATCGAGGCGCTGGGCGTGCCGGTGATCGAGGACGCCGCGCAGGCGGCCGGGCTCGCTCTCGGACGGCGGGCGCCCCGGCGCGCTGGGCACGCTCGCCACCTTCAGCTTCTTCCCGTCGAAGAACCTCGGCTGCTTCGGCGACGGCGGCGCGATCACGACCGCCGACGACGCGCTCGCCGATCGCGTGCGCATGCTGCGCTTCCACGGCTCGTGGGACAAGGTCACGCTACGAGCACGTCGGCTACAACTCGCGCCTGGACGCGCTCCAGGCGGCGATCCTGCGCGTCCAGCTGCCGCACCTCGACGGGTGGGCCGACGGACGCCGCGCGCGCCGGCCGCGCACTACGAGGAGGCCGGCCTCGGCGAGCTCGTCGCGCTGCCGGTCGCCGTCGGCGGGCTGCGAGCCGGCGTGGCATCTCTACGTCGTGCGCAGCGAGCACGCCGACGCGCTGGCCGCCGCGCTCGCGCGGCGCCGGCATCGGGCACAAGGCCTACTACCGCACGCCGACGCACCGCCAGCCGGCGATGGCCGAGTACGCCGACGGCGTCGAGCTGCCGGCGACCGACGAGGTCGCCCGCACCCACCTGGCGATCCCGATGAGCCCGGTGCTGGACGCGCGCTCAGGCCGAAGCGGTCGTCGCCGCGGCGCGTTCGGCCGCTGACGACGGCCTGAGCCGCCGGGCCGCGGCGGCTCTCGTCGAGCGAGGCCTGCAGGCCCTCGAGCACGCGCACGACGGCCAGGCCGTTGCGCGCCGCCGGAGATCGGCTCGCGGCCGTCGCGCACGCAGTCCACGAAGTGCTCGCACTCGAGGCGCAGCGGCTCGGCGCCGGCGACGCGCGGCGACCAGATGTCGCCCGAGCGCGCGACGTAGTCGCTCGTACGACCGCGGCGCTCTCGTCGAAGCCCTTGTCGTAGATCGGTGATCTTGCGCTCGGGGTCCATGTCGTCGAACGTCGCCATCCGCTTGGAGCCCACGACCGTGAAGCGGCGCTCCTTGTGCGGGTCGAGCCAGGACAGGTGCAGGTGCGCCGCCAGGCCGGACGGGAAGCGCAGGAAGCCGAAGACGACGTCCTCGATGCCCTCGCGCATGTAGGACTCGCCGCGCGCCGAGAGCTCGTAGGGCTCCTCGCCGGCGAGGTGCAGCACGACCGAGACGTCGTGCGCGCCCAGGCTCCAGAGCGCGTTCTCGTCGGCGCGCAGCTGGCCGAGGTTCAGGCGGTTGCCGTAGATGTAGCGGATGTCGCCGAGCTCGCCGGAGTCGGCGATCTCCTTGAGCTTGTTGACGCCCGGGTGGTACTGCAGCAGGTGCCCGACCATCAGCACCTTGCCCGACCGCCGCTGCGGCGTCGACGACGCGCTCGGCGTCGGCGACGCGACTGGGCCAGCGGCTTCTCGACGAAGCAGTGCTTGCCGGCCTCGAGCACGCGCACGGCCAGCTCGGCGTGGCCGGGCACCGGGGTGGCGAGCACGACGGCGTCGAGCTCGGGGTCGGCGAGGAGGTCGTCGAAGCCGATCGGTGAACCGCGCCCCGCGGAACTGGCGCGCGAAGCGCTCGCGCGCCTCGGCGCGGCCGTCGCAGCACCAGCGCAGCTCGGTGTCGGGCAGCGCGTCGAAGTTGCGCGCCAGGTTCGGGACCCCAGTAGCCCAGGCCCGACCACCCCGACGCTGAGCTGGCGCGCCGGTCACAGCAGCACCGTCCGCCGCGAGCCGGCGCCGCGGGTCACGCCGCGCAGGTCGACGACGAGCGGCGCGCGCTCGGCGATGGCATCGTGGTCGACGCCGGGATGCGCGGTGACGATCAGCGGCGAGGTCGGCGCCGTCGAGCGCCTCGTCGAAGCCGCGGCTCTCCAGCCCGCTGTCGGGCAGCGCCGCGCACGTGCGGGTCGTGGTAGACGATGTCGGCGCCGAGCGCGCCGAGCAGCGCCACGATCTTCAGCGCGGGCGACTCGCGCACGTCGCCGACGCCCGGCTTGTAGCTGACGCCGAAGACCGCGATCCGGCTGCCCTTGACGGGCTTGCCGGCGTGGTTGAGCGACGCGCTCGACCTTGGCGACGCAGTGGTAGGGCATGCTGCTGGTTGACCTTGCCGGCGAGCTCGATGAACTCGGTGGTCAGGTCGAACTCGCGCGCCCGCCACGAGAGGTAGAACGGGTCGACGGGCAGGCAGTGGCCGCCCATGCCCGGGCCGGGCTCGAAGCGCATGAAGCCATAGGGCTTGGTCGCGGCGGCGTCGATGACCTCCCAGATGTCGATGCCCATGCGATCGGTGAGCATCGCCATCTCGTTGACCAGCGCGATGTTGACCGAGCGGAAGATGTTCTCGAGCAGCTTGGTCAGCTCGGCCGCCTCGGGGGTGCGACACGCGCACGATGTCGTCGCAGACGTCTCGGTAGAGCGTCGACCGCGCGGTCGCCGCACGCCTCGCGTGAGGCCGCCGACGACCTTCGGCGTGTTGCGCAGCGTGTAGTCGGTGCGCCCGGGATCGACGCGCTCGGGCGAGAAGGCGAGGTTGAAGTCGCGGCCCGGCCACCAGGCCCGACTCCTCGAGCATCGGCGCCATGCGCTCGCGCGTCGTGCCCGGGTAGGTCGTCGACTCGAGGACGACGAGCTGGCCCGGCTGCAGGACGTCGGCGAGCGACGCGCGTGGCCGCCACCAGCGGCCCGAGGTCCGGCTCGCGGTTGGCGGTCAGCGGCGTGGGCACGCAGACGAGCACCGCGTCGCAGCGCGAGAGATGCGCCGCGCGCGTCGTCGGCTCGATGCGGTCCGCGACGGCCGCGCAGGCGCTCGGAGGCGATGTCCTCGATGTAGGACTCGCCGCGTCCGAGAGCCTCGATCTTGCGCGCGTCGACGTCGACGCAGACGACGTGGTGGCCCTCCTCGGCGAAGGCCACGGCGAGCGGCAGGCCGACGTATCCGAGGCCCATGATCCCAACGTTCATGGCGCGCAGTGTAGGGGCCCGCGGCCCCCGCCTCAGCCTCCCACGCGGAAGCGCACGAGGGCGCCGAGCGCCCGGATCCCGTCGCGCCACGTGATCTTCTTGCCCTCGGCGACGGTGCGCCCGTAGTAGGAGATCGGGACCTCGTAGAGGCGGATGCCGGGGACCTTGAGGATCTTCGCGGTGACCTCGGGCTCGAAGCGGAAGTCGTCGCTGACGAGGCGCAGGCCGCGGATGAGGTCGCCGCGGAAGGCCTTGTAGCCGACCTCCATGTCGCTGATCGTCGTGTTGAAGAGGACGTTGGTGACCAGCGAGAGGAAGCGGTTGCCCGCGTAGTGCCAGAACAGGTGGGCGCGCTGGGGCTCGCCTCCGCGCAGCCGCGTCCCGTAGACGGCGTCGGCGTGGCCCTCGATCAGCGGCTCGACGAGCTTGGGCAGGTCCTTGGGGTCGTACTCGAGGTCGGCGTCCTGGATGACGACGATCGCCCCCGTGGTGGCGGCGATGCCGTCGCGCACGGCGGCGCCCTTGCCGGCGTTGCGCGGGCGGCGGATGAGCCTGCACCCCCTCGACGGCGGCGGCGAGGTCGCCCGTGCCGTCGGTCGACCCGTCGTCGACGACGATGACCTCGCTGCGGAAGGGCACGGTGCCCAGCCGCCGCAGGACCTCCTCGATGGTGGCCGCCTCGTTGTAGGCGGGCACGACGATGCTCACGAAGGGGTCGTCCATGGCGCGGGCGGCAATCTAGCGGCGCAGGGCCGCCAGGTCGGCGGCCACCATCTCGGCCACGAGGTCCTCGAAGGAGTGCTCCGGCGTCCAGCCCAGGCGCTCGCGGGCGCGCGTCGGGTCGCCCACCAGCGCCACCGGCTCGGCCGCGCGCACCAACGCGGGGTCGACGCGCACGTACCCCTCCCACTCGAGGTCGAGCGCGGCGAAGGCGGCGGCGACGAAGTCGCGCACGGTGCGCCCGACGCCCGAGGCGATCACGTAGTCGTCCGGCTCCGGCGCCTGGAGGGCCAGCCACGCGGCCCGCACCACGTCGGCGGCGTGCGACCAGTCGCGCACCGCGTCGAGGTCGCCGAGCACGAGCTCGCGCTCGAGGCCGAGCTTGATCGCGGCGGCGCCGCGCGTGACCTTGCGCGTGAGGAACTGCTCGGGGCGCCGCGGCGACTCGTGGTTGTAGGTCAGCCCCGAGCACGCGAAGAGCCCCAGGCGCTCGCGCATCGCGCCCACGAGGCCGTGCGCGGCGAGCTTCGCCGCGCCGTAGGGCGTGCGCGGGCGCATCGGGCTGCGCTCGGTCTGCGGGCTCTCCCCCGCGTCGCCGAAGACCTCGCTCGAGGTCGAGACCCACACGCGCATGCGCCGGGTCGACCTCGCGCGCCGCCGCCAGCAGCGTCGCGGTCGCGGTCGCGATCGCGGCCACGGTCTCGGTCGGGTCCTCCCACGAGTCGGGGACGAAGGTCGGCGCGGCGAGGTGGTAGAGCTCGTCGGGCCGGGCGTCGTGCACGGCGGCGCGCAGCGTGGCGGGCGCCAGGAGGTCGCCGGTGAGCGCCGACACGCCGTCGGGCAGGCCCTCGCCGGACCCGCGCACGAGGCCGACGACCTCGTAGCCGCGGTCGGCCAGCAGCGCCGCCAGATACGAGCCGTCCTGGCCCGAAACCCCCGTCACCAGCGCTCTCGGCACGCTGGGCACCCTATGCAAGTTCGCGTGCCCCGGAACTTCGGCGCGCCATCTGCGTTGTGCGTGTCGTACCCTCAGCCTCTCGGCCCGTGCCCGCCCACACGCCGACACCCTCCTCGTCCGACACCGCCGAGCGCGCCGCGCTCGCGGAGGCTGCCGTGCCGCCGGCCAGCGTCGAGATCCTCGGCATCCCGCTCGCGCTCACCGACTACGAGCGGACGCATCGACTGGATGGACGCCACGATCGCCGCCGGCGCAGCGCGGCTACATCTGCGTCGCCGCCGTCCACACCGTGATGGCGTGCCAGGAGGATCGCGAGCTGCGCGACGCCGTCCTGGGCTCCGACCTGACGGTGCCCGACGGCCAGCCGCTCGTGTGGGCGATGAACGCCCTCGGCCACGACCTCTCCAGCCGCGTCTACGGGCCCGACCTGATGGCGCGCTACTGCGAGCGCGCGGCGCTGACCGGCGCGCGCATGTTCCTCTACGGCGGGCGCAACCAGGGCGCGCTCGTGCAGCTGGCGCTGCAACCTGCGCACGCGCTACCCCGGGCTGAACATCGTCGGCGGCTACGCGCCGCCCTTCCGCGCCGCTCACCGCCGAGGAGGAGGAGCTTCGTCCTCGACGAGATCAACCGCTCGCAGGCCGACGTCGTCTGGGTCGGCATCGGCGTGCCCAAGCAGGAGAAGTGGATGGCCGCGATGCGCGACCGCCTGCGGGCGCCCGTGCTCGTCGGCGTCGGCGCCGCGTTCGACTTCCACGCCGGCCTGGTGTCCCAGGCGCCGCGCTGGATGCAGCGCATGGGCCTCGAGTGGGCGTACCGGCTCGCTGCAGGAGCCGCGGCGCCTGTGGCGGCGCTACCTGCGCTACAACCCGCGCTTCGTCGCCGGGTTCCTGCGCCAGTGCGCTGCGCGCACCGTCGCAAGCAGCCGCTGATGAGCTACGACGTCGCAGTCATCGGGCTGCGGCCGCGTCGGGCTGCCGCTGGCGCTGGCCTTCGCCGACCGCGGCCTGCGCACGCTCGGCGTCGACAACGACGCCGAGCGCCTGGCGGCGGTGCGCCGAGCGCCGGATGCCGTTCGAGGAGCCGGGCGCCGACGAGCTGTCCTCGCAGCGCGTCGACATCGCCTGGTCGCGACGCGCGCGGCCGACGCCGCGCAGGCCGACGCACATCGTGCTCACGCTCGGCACGCCGTCGTTCTCGCACATCGAGATCGACATGCGCGACATCCGCGCGGTCGCTCGACGACCTGCTGCCGCGTGCTGCGCCCGGGCCACCTGCTCGTGCTGCGCTCGACGATCGCGCCGCGGCACGACCGAGTTCGTCGCCGGCTACATCGAGAAGCACCGCGGCCTCGAGGTCGGCGAGGACGTCTTCGTCGCCCACGTCCCCGAGCGGATCGCCGCCGGGCGCTTCTTCGAGGAGATCGGCACGCTGCCGTGCATCGTCGGCGGCGTCGGCGAGGCGCTCGGGCGCGGCGCGCGGCGCGCGCTGTTCGAGCGTCTCGGCGCGCCGATCGTGCAGACGACCCCGGTCGCAGGCCGAGCTGGCGAAGATCTGGACCAACATCCTGCGCTACGCGATGTTCGCGCTGCCCAACCTGCCTGATGATGGACTGCGAGCAGTACGGCGCGAACGTCTTCGAGGTCATCGACCTGATCAACCGCGACTACCCGCGCGGCGGGATGCCGCAGCCGGGCTTCACGGCCGGGACCTGCCTGCGCAAGGACTTCACCTTCTCCGAGGAGCGCTCGACCGCGCCGGGCATGCTGCTGGCGGTCTCGCGCGTGCACGAGTCGGTGCCGCTCTTCCTCGTCGAGGGGCTCAAGCGCCGGCTCGGCTCGCTGCGCGGGCGCAAGGTCGCGGTCCTCGGCCTGGCCTTCAAGGGCGACACCGACGACGAGCGCGACTCGCTCTCGCACAAGCTCATCCGCCTGCTCGAGCGCGAGCTGGCCGACGTCGCGGTCCACGATCCCGCACGTGGCCACGCCGACGCAGTCCTTCGACGACGCGATCCTCGACGCCGACGCGGTGGTCATCGCGACCAACCACAGCGAGTTCCGCGACCGCCAGGTGCTGGCCGCGATCGCCGACAGCGCCAAGGGCGACGCCGTGCTCGCCGATCCGTGGGACTGCTTCGACACCAAGCAGGTCTTCAGCCGGCCGGCCGAGCTGGTCGCCGCCACGTACCGCTAGCGCGCCGCCGTCGATCCGCCCCGGGGGCGAGTTCGCCGCCGCTGCGCCCTAGCGAGGTCCATGACCACGTTGCGCAGGCAAGTCGCCCTCCTCGCCGTCGCCGTCGCCATCACCGCCGTCCTCGGCGGACCGGTCGCGACCGCCCGGGCCGGCACGTACACCGTCCTCTCCTGCCGGGACCGCGCCGGCGCCCCCGTGGCGCTCGGCGACGCCGCGGGCGGCTGGGTGGCCGGGAGCACCGGCGGCCCCGGCCTGGACTCCGTCGATCGCTGCGCGGAGGCGTCGCACGGGTTCCTGGCGACGGTCAGCGGCGTCTGGCCCCATCCGGTCGGGAGCATGGCGTGGTGGCGCTTCGTCGCGCCGCCCGGGACCGTCGTCGAGGGCGCCGCCCTGGAGTACTCGGGCTACGCGCGCCCCTTCGACGGCCAGAGCGAGGGGATCGTCTACCTGCGCTCCGCCGCCGGCGCGATCCCCGCCATCGACCTCGGTCGGGGGCGCTGCCGGCGCGCTGGGTGAGCGTGCGCGGCCTGCACGACGCCTGGCTGCAGGCCACCGCGCAGTGCGACGGCCCGGCCGGCAACGCCGACTGCCAGGCGGGGACCGTGCACGCGACGATCGAGGTCCTGCGCTCGGAGGTCGTCCTCGCCGACAGCTCTCCGCCCACCGCCGGCGCCGCGAGCGGCAGCGCCGTCTCGTCGGCGACGTGGCAGGGCACGGAGACCTTCGCCTTCGCGGCCGCCGACGAGGGCGGTGGCGTGTATCAGGCCGTCCTCGAGGTCGACGGCGCACCCGTGCTGGCGCGGACGATCGACGACCGGGACGGACGCTGCGTCGACACGACGGCCGGCGCTCACGTCTTCACGCGCCCGCAGCCGTGCCCGGCGGCCGCCGACGCGCTCGTCAGAGTGGACGCCGCCGCCCTGCCGGCAGGCGACCACGACGTCGCGCTGCGGGTCTCCGATGCCGCGGGCAACGTGCGCACCGTCTACGCGGCGCGCAAGACGATCGCCGGGCCCGCGGCCCCGGTCGCGCCGGCGGGCGCCGTGGCCGAGCGCGGGGACTCGAGCGCCGGTGATCCGGCCTTCGTGCTGGTGGCGCGCTGGGCGCGGACGGGGCGCACGACCCTCACCGCCCCCTACGGCGTGCGCAGCGTGATCCGCGGGCGCCTGACCGATGCCGCCGGCGCCGGCGTGGGCAACGCCCGCATCGAGCTGCTCGGCGCCGTCGACGGGCGCCGCGGCATGGCGCTCGACAAGGGCGGGGCGCGGACGCGCGCCGACGGGCGCTTCACGCTCGTCGTCCCGCGCGGCGCGTCGTCGCGGACCCTGCTGCTGCGCTACCGCCGCCACGGCGCCGACACCGCCGCCGCCCAGGCGCGGCTGCGCCTGAGGGTGCGCGCCGGCGTCGCGCTCTCGCTCGCCCCGCGCCCGGGGCAGGCCGCCGCGCCGTCGCTCTCGCCGGCCGCCTCGTCGGCCGCCCGCTCCCGCGCACGCGCAAGCTGGTCGAGCTCCAGGCGCGCCGGCCCGGCCACCCCTGGGTCACGGTGCGGATCCTCCGCGCGCGGCTCGACGGCCGCTTCGCCGCGCGCTACACGCCAGCGCGCGGCGGCCGCCGCGAGCTGCGGGCCGTCGTGCGCGCGGCCGCCGACTACCCGTACGCGACCGGCGCCTCCCGGCCCCTGCGCGTCCGCTGACCGGACCGGCACGCCGCCCTCGCTCTCGAGCGACGCAGGTGTAACACCTCAGTGCTACACTCGGACGCCATGCCCACGAAGCACGACCGCATCGCGATCACGCGCGATCCGGAGGTCGACGCCGCCCTGAAGTCCGCCGGCGCGGTGCTGGGCCCGTCGAAGCCCGCGGCGACGCTGGCGCGCGAGCTCCTGCTGCGCGGAGCGAAGGCCGTGCTCGACGACCCGGACGCCGAGCTCGACCGCTGGCTCGACGAGCGCGGAGGCGTGGTTCGAGCGACGCGGAGCTTCGAGGAGGCGCGCGCTCTGGCGCGCGAGCTCCGCGAAGGACATCCCGCCCGGCGGGCCGTCGATCAGCGACATGCTCGAGGAGGAGCGCGCAGAGCGTCTGTGAGCGATGGCTGACAGGCGGGTCGCATACCTCGACGCCTCGGCGTTCGTGAAGCTCGTCAAGGACGAGCCCGAGTCCGCAGCTCTCAACGCCGCGCTCGAAGCGTGGCCGCGAAAATCCTCGTCCGCGCTGCTCGAGGTCGAGGGCCCGCGGGCCGCACGACGTACGAATCCGCTGGCCTACGACGCCGCCCGAGCGTTGCTCGCCGGCATGGAGCTACTGGAGATCGACGCCGACATCCGCCGCGCCGCCGCCGACTTGTCGGACCCCGGCCTGCGCTCGCTCGACGCCATCCACCTCGCCACGGCCCTCTCGCTCGGCGAGCGCTGCGGCGCGTTCTTCGCCTACGACGACCGCCTGATCGCCGCGGCCCGCGCCCACGGCCTGACCGTTACCGTTCCCCGGCCATGAACAGGGTCCTCGTCACCGGCGGCGCCGGCACGATCGGCGCGGCGGTCGTGCGCCGCCTGCTGCGCGACCCCGACTTCGAGGTGCGCGTGTCCGACCAGCGCCAGGCGCCCGACTGGATGCGCGAGGGCTGCGAGGTGCACACCGGCGACCTGCGCGTGCTCGACGAGGCGCGCGAGGCGACGCGGGGCTGCACGCACGTGATCCACCTGGCGGCGATCGTCGGCGGGATCGCCAACTTCCACAAGCTGCCCCACACGCTGACCGAGGTCAACAACGCGCTCTACAACGCCGTCGTGCGCGCCGCGCTCGACCACGACGTCGAGCGCTTCACCTACGTCTCGAGCTCGATGGTCTTCGAGCGCGCGACCGAGTACCCGACGACCGAGGCGCACATCGTCGACACGCCGATCCCGCGCTCGGCCTACGGGTTCTCCAAGCTCACGGGCGAGGTCTACGTGCGCGCCGCGCACGACGAGCACGGCCTGCCCTACACGATCTGCCGCCCCTTCAACGCCTACGGCCCCGGCGAGATGCCCGAGGACGAGCCGGGCATCGCCCACATGGTCCCCGACCTCATCCGCAAGTGCCTGAGCCTGCCGCGCGGGGCCCCGCTGCCCATCTTCGGCGACGGGACGCAGACGCGCACGCTCACGCACATCGACGACATCGCCGACGGGATCGTCACGGCGACGGCATCGCCGGCGGGCCTCAACGACGACTTCAACGTCTCGGCGTCCGACGAGCGCACGGTGGCCGAGCTGGCGGCGATCATCTGGGAGGCGTGCGGGCGCGACCCCGACGAGTTCGCCCTCGAGCACCTGCCGAGCTTCGAGGTCGACGTCGTGCGCCGCTGGCCCTCGGTCGAGAAGGCGCGCCGCCTCTTGGGGTGGGAAGCGCGCATCGATGTGCACGACGGGATCGCGCAGACCGTCGCCTGGCTGCGCGAGGCGATGCCGCAGACCGCCTAGACATCGATTGTTCACGATGGCCCAGGTCGGGTAGCGTCGTAGGCATGGCACGACTTCCCGTTCTGCACAAGCGCCGCTCGAAGCCCCAGCAGGCGCTGGACCTGACCAAACGCGCCGTCAAGGCGGTGACGGTCGTGAAGGTCACGGCCGTCGGCGGCCGCGCGGCCAAGAGGGGCGCGAAGGCCTTCGGCGCGGTCAAGGGCGCCAAGGTCGTCGGCCGCCCGGTGGTCAAGGTCGCCGCGATCCCGGTCACCGTCGCCGGCGGCGTCGTGGTCTGGCGCAAGCTCAAGAGCAGCAGCGCGTCGGACAGCGGCGTCCCCGCCGAGGCCGGCCGGCCGCTCGGCCCCGTGGCCAACGCGAACTCCGTCTCGCCCCCCGCCGACGCCGCCGTCCAGACGGCGGGCAGCGACGCCTAGCGCCAGCAGCGCGTCCGCAGCGCCGCTCCACGCTAGATTGCCGGCATGGCGATGTTCCTCGTCGTGCTGCGCCAGTCGGGACCCGAGTTCGACCGCTCGCGCCCGCTGGACGAGCAGTCGCGATGGTCCGAGCACGCCGCCTTCATGGACGGGCTGGTGGACGACGGCTTCATCGTGCTCGGCGGGCCGCTGGCCGGTGACGGCCGCGTCGCCCACGCCGTCGAGGCCGACTCGCCGGAGGCCGTGCGCGAGACCCTCGCGCGCGACCCGTGGAGCGAGACGCACCTGCGCGTCGACTCGATCGAGCCCTGGACGATCCGGCTCGACGCTCGCCGGGACTAGCTCGCGGCGGCCGCGCCCGCCCAGTCGAACGTGGGCTTCATGCCCGCCACCAGGTCGGTGTCGGCGGTGAAGCCCAGCTCCACGCGGGCCCGCGTCACGTCGAGCGAGCTGCGCTGCAGCTCACCCGTGCGCGCCGGGGCGAACTCCGGCTGGAACTCCTCGTCGCCCAGGCCCGCGGCCCGGCGCAGCGCGCTGAGGACGTCGATGACCGTCGCCTCGGTGCCGGTACCGATGTTGTAGGCGCCGTGGGCCTCCGGATGGGCGGCCGCTGCGAGGTTGGCCGCGACGACGTCGCCGACGTAGACGTAGTCGCGCGTCTGGCGGCCGTCGCCGAAGATGAGCGGGGTCTCGCCGGCCAGGACCTTGCCGCAGAAGATGGCCACCACGCCGGCCTCGCCGTGCGGGTCCTGCCGCGGCCCGTAGACGTTGCCGTAGCGCAGGATGACCGATGACAGGCCGTAGAGGCGCTCGTACCAGCCGCAGTAGGCCTCGGCGCAGAACTTGCTCTGCCCGTAGGCCGCCATCGGGCGCGGCGCGGCGGTCTCGGGCGTGGGCATGATCTCCGCCTCCCCGTAGATCGCGCCGCCGGTCGACGTGTTCACCACGCGCTTGACGCCGGACAGGCGCGCGGCCTCGAGCACGTTGATGGTGCCGACGACGTTGACGCCGGCGTCCCAGGCCGGGTCCTCGATCGACTTGCGCACGTCGATCTGGGCGGCCAGATGGAAGACGATGTCGGGCCGCGCCGAGGCGAACACGCTGCGCATCCGGTCCGCGTCGCGGATGTCGGTCTCGTCGAAGCCCGCGCCGCGCGACAGCGCCCCGCTGAGGTTCTCGCGCTTGCCGGTGGCCAGGTTGTCGACCACCAGGACCTCGTCGCCGCGATCGAGGAGCGCGTCGACGAGGTTCGAGCCGATGAAGCCGGCACCGCCGGTGACCAGGGCACGCATGGGCGGCGGATCCTACGTCAGGGGCGCGCCAGGTCAGGGCGCCCCGGGCCTGTCGGTGCCTGACGTCCGCTGTTTGACACTCGCGAGAGCGGGCAGGGATTGGAAGCGCACGGTTGTGCGCTGATCGCACACTTTTCAAGGAGACTGATGTCTGCAATCACCGAGGATCTGGCGCTCGGTGTCCCCCATGTGAGCGGCGCGCTCGCGGACGGCGAGGCCGAGATCGAGCTTCGGGGCGTCTCGAAGCGCTTCAGCGCCCGCAACCGCGAGACCCTCGCGCTGACCGGCATCGACCTCGGCATCCGCAAGCAGGAGTTCGTCACGCTGCTCGGGCAGTCGGGGTGCGGCAAGACGACGCTGCTGCGGATCCTCGCGGGCCTGACGCAGCCCAGCGACGGCGAGGTGACGATCAGCGGCCGTCCGCTGTGGCATGGCGACAGCCGCGACGCCGACGCGTTGAGCAAGCTCGGCCTCGTCTTCCAGGACGCCAACCTGTTCCCCTGGTACACGGTCGAGGAGAACATCGGCCTGCCGCTGCTGCTGCGCAAGGTCGACAAGGCCGAGCGCCGGCGGCGGGCCCACGAGCTCAGCGAGCTCGTCGGCCTGCAGGGCTTCGAGAAGGCGCTCCCCCGTGAGCTCTCCGGCGGCATGCGCCAGCGCGTCGCCATCGCCCGGGCCCTGAGCTACAACCCCGAGATCCTGCTCATGGACGAGCCGTTCGGCGCGCTCGACGCGATCACGCGCGACAAGATGAACCTGGAGCTGCAGCGGATCGCCGAGGCCACGAACGCGACCGTCGTCTTCGTCACGCACGCGATCGCCGAGGCCGTGTTCCTGGCCGACCGCGTCGTGCTGCTCTCGGCCCGGCCCGGGCGGATCCGCTCGATCACCGAGGTCGAGGCGCCCCGGCCGCGCTCGCTCGAGGTCACGGCCGATGCCGGCTTCCAGGAGAAGGTGCTCGAGCTGCGCCGCCAGCTCACCGAGGACGAGGAACGCCTCGGTCGCGAGGGAGGGGTGAGCGAATGACCGGACGAGCAGGCAAGCTCCTGCCCTGGATCAGCACGGCCGTCGCGATCGTGGTGATCGTCGCGATCTGGAAGCTCGTGATCGCGGTCTTCAACGTGTCGCCGTTCGTGCTGCCCCAGCCCGAGGACGTCCTGAGCGGCGTGCGCGACCTCGTCCAGTCCAAGAACTTCTGGTCCGACGCGCGGGTCACGCTCGAGGAGACGCTGGTCGGCTTCGCGATCGCGCTGGTCCTCGGGATCGCCCTCGGGATCGTGTTGGGGCGGGTCACCTGGCTCGAGCAGGCGATGCGCCCGGTGATCGTGGCCTCTCAGGTCGTGCCCAAGGTCGCGCTGATCCCGCTGTTCATCATCTGGTTCGGGTTCGGGATCACCTCGAAGATCATCATCGTCGCGCTGCTGTCCTTCTTCCCCATCCTGCTGAACGTGATCCTGGGGGTCCGCTCGGTGGACAGCGGCCACCGCGACGTGATGCGCAGCCTCAACGCGGGCCGCTGGCAGACGTTCCGGCGCCTGGAGTATCCGAGCACGCTGCCCTACATCCTCGCCGGGATGGAGGTGGGCATCGTGTTCGCCGTGGTCGGCGCGGTCGTCGGCGAGTACCTGGGCGGCGACCAGGGCCTCGGCTACCGGATCGTCACCAGCCTGAACAACCTGGAGGCCGAGACGCTGTTCGCGGTGATCCTCGTGCTCACCCTCCTCGGCTTCCTGCTCTACCTCGCCGTGATCGTGCTCAAGCGCTTCCTGATCCCTTGGCACGCCTCGACGATCGACAGCACCAGAGCGAGTACCTGAAGACGGGAGGAGACACGATGGTCATGCAGACAGAGGAGATCGGCGGGGGCCGCTCCACGCGCCGCGCGTTCATGTCGCGGTCGGCGGGAGCGCTCGCCGCGGTGGGCGGTGCGGGCGGGCTGCTCGCAGCGTGCGGGAGCCCCGCCGCGCAGAAGGGCGCGGCCACCAACGCCGCGAGCTCGGGCACCGTGCAGGTGGTGAACATCCTGCCGCCGCAGCTGGGCTACGCGGCCGAGTACATCGCCGACATGGACGGCTTCTTCAAGAAGGAGGGCCTGACCGTCAAGGCGAACACGGCGCGCGGCTCGGCGCCGGCGATCCAGGCCATCCTGAGCGGCACGGCGCTGCTGTCGTGGGTCGGCTGGCTCGAGTCGGTGATCGACATCGCCAACAAGGGCGCACCACTTCAGAGCGTCGCGTTCACCGGACGGCGCTCGACCTTGGCCATCGTCTCCGACAAGAACAAGAAGCCGCTCGCCAAGCCGCAGAACCTGGTCGGCAACCGGATCGGGATCCCGTCGGAGGGCGGCACCAGCGAGACGACGCTCGATCTGATGCTGGCCTCCAACGGCATCGCCACGGACAAGGTCCCGCGCCAGGTGACCGGCTTCACCCCGGGCACCTTCGAGCTCATCAAGAAGGGCCGGATCGCCGGGTTCGTCATCGGCGCCTCGCAGGAGGAGCAGTTCCGCGAGGCCCAGCCCGACTCGATGTTCCTCCCCACGGCCGACTACGTCACCGACGGGCTGAACTACGTCACCTCGCAGAAGGGGCTGCAGTCCAGCGCCGACCAGATCAAGGCCTACATGCGCGGGCTCAAGGGGGCGATGGAGCAGATCCTCGAGGACAAGAAGAAGGGCTATCCGGACACGCTCAAGAAGCTGCGCTCCAAGTACGACTTCGACGAGCTCAAGAAGGACTCGGTGGCCAAGGCCTACCTCGACTTCAACGTCGGCTCGTGGGTCATCGACGGCGAGGACAAGCTCCTGACGACCGACCCGGAGAAGTGGAAGGCCACCTACGACGCCGCCGTCAAGGTCAAGGCGGCGAAGGCCGGCGTGGACGTCACCAAGAACGTGGCGAGCGGGATCGTCGCCTAGGAGAGACGCGCAGCGCCCCCGAGGACGGATCCCCGGGGGCGCGGTCGCAACCTGCTGTCTGTGCTGCGGGTCAGCTCGTGGCGTAGGCCGACGGCGGGCAGGTGCCCCACGTCGCGCCGGTCGCCCAGGTGGCGGCAGCGTCTCAGCGTGCTCGAGCTCGAGCCCTCGCTGCGGCAGCCGGCGGCCGAGCCGCCGCGGAACTGCAGCGTGCCGCCCGTGCCCAGCAGCCCGACCCAGTAGGTCTGGCGCTGGTGACGGACGCGGCGGGGACGCGTGACGCGTGTTCCAGGCTCCGGCGGTCAGGCCGGACTGCGTGCCCTTGGTCAGCAGCGTCCCGGGATGGCCGTTGGCGTCGCTGTAGATCCCGACCACCAGCGTGCCGGCGGTGTTGCTCGTGGCGACGTAGACGGACATCTTGGTCGTGGTGCCCGATGCGCTCGCGGTCGCCTTGAACGCCTCGGCCGTGCCGGCGGTGTTCGAGTCGGGCGTCGACTGCACCGTCGAGTCGCCGACCAGCGTCTGCGGAGCCGCCGCCGCGGCGACGGTGAACGACTGCGTCGCGGGGGTGGCGTCGGTGTTGCCGGCCGCGTCGGTGGCGCGCACCGCGATGCCGTGCATGCCGTCGGTCAGGGCGCTGGTGGTCCACGGGCTGGTGCACGCGGTCCAGGCGCCGGCGTCGAGCTGGCACTGGAACGTCGACCCGCTCTCGCTCGCGGTGAAGGCGAACGTCGGCGTGTTGTCGGTGGTGGTGCCGGTCGGGCCCGACGTGATCGTCGTGTTCGGCGCGGTCGTGTCGGCCGGCGGAGGCGTGCTGCCGGCGGCGGCGACGGTGATCGCCTTCATCGTGGTCGCCGTGTCGCCGTCGACGTCGGTGACGGTGACGCGGACGTTCTTGACGCCTGCACCCTGGAAGGTGAAGGACATCGTCTTGCCGCTGCCCAGCGGCCACTGGTCGCCGGCGGGACCGTCACCGCCGTCGTCCTCCCAGCTGTAGGTGCACGGCGCGTCGTCGCACGTCGCGCTGGACGCGTCGAACGAGACGGCCTGGCCGGTCGTCGGCGCGGCCGGGCTGTAGGTGTAGGCGGCCACCGGCTGGTGATCGCTCGGGGGCGGCGTCGAAGCGCCCTGGACCGTCCAGGTCTTCGTCGCCGGTGACGCGTCGGTGTTGCCCGCGGCGTCGGTCGCCCTGACGCTGAACGTGTGCGAGCCCGTGGTCAGCGCGCTGTACGCCTTGGGGCTGGTGCACGCGGCGTAGGCGCCGGCGTCGAGCTTGCACTCGAAGGTCGAGCCCGACTCGGTCGCGGTGAAGGCGAACGACGCGCTCGTCGAGGTGCTCGGATCGGCCGGAGCCGAGGTGATGCTGGTGTCGGGTGCGGTGGTGTCCGACGGCGGCGGCGGGGGCGGCGGGGGCTGGGTGGCGCCGCAGTCGTTGAGGCCGATGTCGGTGCCGTCAGAGGCGGTGCCCTTCGGGGACGCGGTCGCGTAGGCGCAGCGCCCGGACCCGCCGGTGTAGCTCACGGTCTGGTTGTGGTCGATGGTGCAGCCCGAGCAGGCCGACGCGTCGATGGTGGCCCCGTTGTCGCGCACGACCATGTTCTGGCTGGCGACGTTCTGGTTGCCGCCGTAGACGCGGATCTGGCCGTTGCGACAGACGTTGTGCGTGATCGTGCCCGAGCGGGTGTCGCCCAGGTGCATGCACGGATAGGCCGTGGAGGTGTGGATCACGTTGTTGGTGATCCGGTAGCCCGTCGAGACGCCGTCCGGGCTCATGATCCCCTGCTCGTTGTCGTGCAGGTAGTTGTCGTGGATGTAGATGTAGTTCGAGGCGTAGGGCTGGATCGCGTCGGCGTGCTCGGAGCAGCTGCCCTGCACGATGCCCTTGAACTCGTTGTTGGGGCCGATCTCCGTCCCATTCGACGAGTCCTGGATGCCATCGCTGCAGCCACCGGGACCGAAGGTCGAGTTCTTGACCTGCACCCCGTTGCCGCCGATCGCGCTGGACCCGCCGCCGACGATCGACAGCCGACCCTCATGGGCGGCGTGACCGACGTTGCCCCACGTGTCACCGTCGAAGACGAGGTTCAACGGGGTGGAGCCGGGCGCGACCTCCACCGGGCCCGTGAACGTCACCCCCCGGATCGTGATGTTGCGCACGCTGGATCCGAAGTTGCCGCCCGACATCGTCGGCGACGCCCCGCTATCCGCCGCCACCACGACCATCGAGCTCTTCGCGCCCCCATTCCACGACCCGTAGGACCCGACGCCAGATACACCGTGTCGCCGCCCTGCGCCTGCGAGAACATCGACGCGAACGTCGACGGCGTGGCATGAAAGTCCGCGGCACCGGCCACGCCGGGAAGGAGGGCTGCCAGAGCAGCCACGACGAGGGAACTGAGAATCCTGCGTGCCATTCGATGCACCTCTTATGGGGTAGATGCAGGCATGCCGAAGCGGATGCCACACGAGGGCCCTGCGGCTGGACCGCCCGGGATCGAGACACTGCGCAGACGCTCGTCGCGCCCGAAGGCACGCCTGCGCCGGACAGATGGTCCCCCCTGCCTGGGGAGAGTTTTCGCTCGGTCCTCCGCCGTACTTCTGGAGGGCCGAACGCTTGGGGTAATGCCCTGTCCCGCAGCGGCCAAACGAGGCCGCTCAACGCATCGATCAACGGCGGCCACGCGGCGCCGAGACCGTTGAGGTTTGGCCACGAACGGTGACGCCCGCGGTCGAACGGAGAGCGTCGGTCAGCGGTAGATCGGTGCGAGCAGCCCCGCGACGACCGCGGGAGCGGCGAGGGCGCGCACGCGCTCGAGCCCGGCGCGGCCGGCTTCCTCGTCGCCGAAGCGCGCCCGTGCGGCGGCGGCGAGCGCGTCGGCGTCGTCGGGCGCCACCAGCCCATCGGCGCCGACGAGCTCGGGCAGCGCGCCGACCGCGGTGGCCACCACGGGGACGCCGTCGGCCATCGCCTCGGCCGCCGCCAGGCCGAAGGTCTCGGCCGAGCGCGAGGGCACGATCGCCAGGGCGGCGCGGGCGCGCAGATCGGCCAGCTCGTCGGCCGACACGCGCCCCACGAAGCGCGCGCCGCCGGCCGCGCGCAGGGCGTCGGCCTGCGGACCGTCGCCGGCCACGACGAGCTCGAGGCCCGCGCGCGCGCACGCCTGCACCGCGAGGTCGACGCCCTTCTCCGGCGCCAGGCGCGCGGCGACGAGCGCGTGCTCGCCGGCCGCCGCTCGCGAGCCCTCGGCGAAGCCGCGCACCACATGGGGCACGACGTGGACGCGCGTTGGATCAAGCGGCGCGCGCAGCGCGCGCAGCCGCTCGACGGCGAAGCGCGACGGCACGACGACGGCGTCGGCCTGGCCCGCCAGCCGGCGCTGCCACAGCGCCAGCGACGCGGCGTAGACGGCTGCCTCGGGGCCGGTGGCGCGGCAGTTCAGCCGCACGCCGGGCAGCGTGTCGCGCCCCTGGCAGCGCACGCAGTCCTCGCCGCGGCTGTTGAAGCACGTCCCCACCGCGCACACGAGGCGGTAGTTGTGCAGGTGCAGCACGACGCGCGCGCCCGCCTCGCGCGCCGCCGCCAGCGCGCGCCAGCCGAAGGCCGGGTTGACGTTGTGGGCGCTGACCGCGCGCGCCCCCGTGCGGCGCACCGCGGCGGCCACGTCGTCGGGCGCAAGGCCGCCGCGCAGCAGCGCGACCGCCGCGCGCGAGCGCCCCAGCGTCGCGCTGTCGCGCTCCAGCAGCTCGGCCTCCTCGCCCAGGTGCTCGCGCGCGAGCCACAGGAGGTCCTCGACCGCGCGCTCCTCGCCCCCCGCGACGCGGTAGCGGTTGTGCAGGAAGAGGATCACGGGCGTGGCAAAGCTAACGTCCCCATGCCGTGAAGGCTGCCGTCGTCATCCCGACCCAGCGCCGCGCGCCCTACCTCGAGGTCGCGCTGGCCTCGATCGTCCCGCAGGCCCGCGCGGCGAAAGCCGAGGTCGTCGTGGTCGACGACGGCCCCGATGAGGCGACGCGCGCGGCCGCCGAGCGCCACGGCGCGCGCTACCTGCGCCACGACGCGCCGCGTGGTCTGAACGCCGCGCGCAACACCGCCCTGCAGGCCACCGACGCGCCGCTCGTGTGCTTCGTCGACGACGACGTCGAGGTGCGCCCGGGCTGGCTCGATGCCCTCCTGGCCGCGGCGGCGGCGTGCCCCGACGAGGTCGCCGTCCTCACCGGCCCCATCCACGCCCGCTTCGAGGGCCATCGCTTCCGGACCTGCGGGCGCGAGGGCCCCCCGATCACCTTCCTCGAGCTCGGCGCCGCCGACCGCGACTGCGACCACGCGTGGGGCGCCAACATGGCGGTCCGCCGCAGCGCGGTGCAGCGGGTCGGGACCTTCGACGAGGCGCGCGAGCTCTACGGCGACGAGCAGGAGTGGCAGGCGCGCGTGAAGGCCGCCGGCGGGCGCATCCGCTACGTCGCCGGCGCCGCGCTCGACCACCGCCGTACGGGCGACGACGCGCGCCTGCGCTCGCTGTGCCGCGCCGCCTACCGCCGCGGCCTGGCCAGCCGGCGCTTCGACGTCTTCAAGGGCACGGCGCCCTCGCTCGCGGGCGAGCTGCGCGTGCTGGCCGGCTGCCTGCTGCACGGCCCGCGGCGGGCGTGCATGAACGGCCCGGTACTCGCCGCGCATTCGCTCGGGCGCCTGCGCGCCGCGCTGGCGGGCCCCACCGCCGCGGGCCCCGCCGAGGACTTCCTCTCGGGCACCAGCGGGACGGTCGGCGGCAAGCGGGGCGCGCTGCTGCGCGCGCGCGACGCGTGGCTCGACGTGCGCGAGGCTCCGCGGCGCGCGCGCCTGCGCCGTGCCGCGCGCCGCGAGCCGCCGCGCCGGAGCGTGCTGGTGGTGGGCATCGACCGCCCCGGCTCGCTCATGGACGCCGCGCGTGCCGAGCTCGTGCGCAGCCGTCACGCCGTCGACGTCGTCACCGGCCCTCAGGGCCAGCGCGGCAAGTTCGAGAACCTCAACGCGCTCCTCGCCGCGCATCCGCCCGCGGCCTACGACTGGCTGCTGGTGATCGACGACGACGTCGCGCTGCCGCGCGGCTTCCTGGACTCGTTCCTGTGCGCCGCCGAGCGCACCGGTCTGAAGCTCGCCCAGCCCGCGCATCGACTGCATTCGCATGCCGCCTGGCCGGTGACGCGCCGGCACCCCGGCGCCACCGCGCGCGAGACCACGTTCGTCGAGATCGGCCCGGTGACCGCCTTTCATCGCGACAGCTTCGACGTGCTGCTCCCCTTCCCCGAGGGCCTGCCGATGGGCTGGGGGCTCGACGTCCATTGGGCCGCCGTCGCCGCCGAGCACGGCTGGCCGATCGGGATCGTCGACGCCACGCCGATCGGCCACACGCAGCGCCCGGCGGGCAGCGGGTACGCCCGCGACGCGGCGCAGGCGCAGGCGCGCGCGTTCCTCGCGGACCGCCCGTACGTGCGCCGCGACGAGGTGCGGACGCTGGCGGTGCACCGGTGAAGGTGGCGATCGTCAGCGAGTTCTATCCGCGCGCCCACGACCCGGTGCTGGGCATCTGGGCCCACCGCCAGGCGCTGGCCGCGCGCGACGCCGGCGCCGACGTGCGGGTGCTCGTGCTGCACCGCCCGGTCCCGCCACGCGCGACGCGCCTGCGCGACGCGCCCGGCGCCCTGCGCACGCTGGCCTCCCAGCCGCGGCGCGCCGAGCTCGACGGCCTCGACGTGCGCTACGTGCCGTTCCTCGCCCCGCCGCGCTCGCGCAGCTACGGATCGTGGGGCGCGTGGGCGGCGCCGACGCTGGCGAGCGCTCTGCGGCGGCTGCGCAAGGAGTTCCCCTATGACCTGGTGCACGCCCACAACGCGGTCCCGGCGGCCGATGCGGTGCTGCGCGCGCGCGAGCGCGCCCCGCTGGTGGTCTCCGTCCACGGCGGCGACATCTACTTCACCGCACCGCGCTATCCGGCCGGCGAGCGCGCCGTGCGCCGCGCCTTCGGCGCCGCGCGGCTCGTGCTGGCCAACTCGGCGGGGATCGAGGACGAGGCGCGGCGCCTGGGGGCGCGCGCGACGCGCGTGGTGCACCTGGGCACCGACGTCCCCGAGCAGCCGCCGCACAAGGAGCCCGACCTCACCCTCGTCACCGTCGCGCACCTCGTCGCGCGCAAGCGCCACGCCGACGTCGTGCGCGCGCTGTGGCTGCTGCGCGAGCGCCACCCGCAGCTGCGCTACCTGATCGTCGGCGACGGTCCCGAGCGCGAGGCGCTGGCGCGGCTGGCCGGCGAGCTCGGCGTGGCCGACCGCGTCGAGCTCGCCGGACAGCTGCCGCGCGAGGAGGCGCTGGCCCGCGCGCGCGCCGGGCACGTGTTCGTCATGCCGAGCGTCGACGAGGCCTTCGGGGTCGCCTACGTGGAGGCCATGGCGGCCGGGCTGCCGGCGGTGGGCGCGCGCGGGGAGGCCGGCCCGCAGGAGATCGCGGCCGCCGGCGACGGGCTGCGCCTCGTCCCGCCCGCCGACGTCGAGGCGCTGGCGGCCGAGCTCGACGCGCTGCTGGCCGAGCCCGGTTACGTGGTCGAGCTGGGTGCCCGCGCCCGCGCCACGGTGTGCGATGCCTTCACCTGGGAGCTGTGCGGGCGCGCGACGGTGCAGGCCTACGAGGACGCGCTGCGGTGACGGCCCGGCCGGTCCTCTTCGTCACCAACCACGTCCCGCCCGATCGCGCCGGCGCGTTCCGCGCGCTGCACGAGCGCGTGGCGCTCGAGCTGGCGCTCTTCGGCGGGCGCTCGCACCACGCGACCGCCGGGCTCGACGACCCGGGCGTGCCCTTCCGCCGCGTCGCCCAGCGCGAGGTCCACGGGCTGGCCGCGAGCGGTCGCTACGCCGCCGTCGTGTGCGGGACGGCCGGCCGCGTCGCCCTGCCCGCGGCCTTCCTCGGCGCGCAGCGCGCGCACACCCCGTTCGTGCTCTGGAGCGCGCTGTGGGGCGACCTGCGGACCCCGGCGCACCTCGCCGCGCGCCCGCTGCTGCGCCGCATCCACCGCCGCGCCGCGGTGGTCGTCGGCTACGGGCCCCACGTCACCGCCTACGCCCGGCGGCTCGGCGCGCGCGCGGTCGCCGTCGCGCCCCAGGCGGTCGACAACGCCTTCTGGGCGACGCCGGTCGCGAGCGACGCGACGCGCCCGTTCACGGCGCTGTTCGTCGGGCGCGACGTGCCCGAGAAGGGGCTCGCGGTGCTGGTCGAGGCGTGGCGGCGGGCCGCCCTCGCCGACGCCCGTCTGAGCATCGTCGGGACCGACGCCGTGGTCGCGCCCGAGGAGGTCCGCAACTCCTACGCCGCCGCCCACGTTCTGGTCATACCTTCGCTCGCCACACGCCACTTCCTCGAGCCGTGGGGGCTCGTCGCCAACGAAGCCATGAACCAGCACCTCCCCGTCATCGCCACCGATGCCGTGGGCGCCGCCGCCGGCGGGCTCGTGCGCCACGAGCGCAACGGCCTCGTCGTCCGCGCCGGCGACCACGACGCCCTGGCCGCCGCGCTGCGCAGGCTGCACGACGACCCCGAGCTGCGCGCGCGACTGGGCGCCAACGCGGCGCACGACGTGGCGCCGTACACCCATGCCGCCTGGGCCGACGGCTTCGCCGCGGCCCTGCGTGGCGCGACCGGCCAGGAGATGCCTTGCTAGCCTCGAAGAGGCAACCCGGCAGGGAGATCGCCGCTGCGCCTGCCCGTTGCCACCGCGCCATGCGCCGATTGCTGACAGCCCTGATCATCCTCTGCCTGGCCCTGCCCGCGACCGCCGGCGCCCAGGGCGGCGTGACCAAGCTGCTGCGCGACGCCTGCAGCGACGAGCACATCGACGGCACCTACACGCAGGCGGAGTACAAGAAGGCGCTCGACGCGCTGGCCGCCGACTCCGATGAGTACACGGGCTGCCGCGAGGTGCTCCAGCGCGGTCGCCTGGCGGCCCTCGGCGCCGGCAAGAGCAACAGCGCCAACAACAACGGCGGCGGCGGCGCCAGCACCGGCGGGGGCGGCGGGACCTCGCGGCGGCTCGGGCTCCGCGGGCCACGGATCCTCGGGCTCGTCGAGCGCCGCGCCGGCGAGCAACGGCGACCCGCTGGCCAGCGCCACGCCCGAGCAGCGCAAGGCGCTCGCCCAGGTCGGCAAGTCCACCAAGCCGGTCGACGTGGGCGGCCAGCTCGTGCAGCCCGGGGCCCTGGGCCTCGGCCAGCTGTCGAGCTCGGGCCGCGACGTGCCCACCCCGCTCATCGCGCTCATCTGCCTGCTGGCCGCCACCGCCCTCGGCGTCGGCGGCTGGTGGCTCTGGAGTCGTGTCCTCGCACGCCGCTTCGGCTGACCCCCGCGCGTTCGCGGGACGCCTGGCGCTGCCGCGGGTCGCGGCCGAGCCGCTGGCCACCGTCGCCTTCGGCGCGGTGCTCGCCGCCATCGCCCTCGAGGGCGGCGGCGGGCTGCAGCTCGGGCCGGTGACCAGGGTCGAGCTGGCCGTCGACGTCGTCGCCGGCGGTCTGACCGCGGCGGCGATCGTCGTCGGCGGCCACACGCGCCGCCTGTGGGGAGCGCTCACGCTGACCCTCATGGCCCTGCTCGTCGCCGTCACCGCGGCGTCGATCACGTGGGCCGTCGAGCCGTCGGGCGCGTGGATCGAGGCCAACCGCACGCTCAGCTACCTGGCCACCATGGTGGCCGGCGTCGCCCTGGTACGGCTCTTCCCGCAGCGCTGGCCGTCCCTGCTGGGCGGCGTCGTGCTCGCCAGCGTCGTGGTGTGCGGCTACGCGCTGCTGACCAAGGTCTTCCCCGGCACGCTGAACCCCGACGAGATCTACGCCCGCCTGCGCGAGCCCTTC
The DNA here is from genome assembly GCA_963816845.1 of uncultured Actinomycetes bacterium. Lineage (GTDB taxonomy): Bacteria > Actinomycetota > Thermoleophilia > Solirubrobacterales > Solirubrobacteraceae > JAOPZW01. The sequence goes on from CAWFMR010000019.1 coordinate 28,845, forward strand.
GGCTACTGGAACGCCGTCGGGCTCATGGCCGCCGCCGCGGGGCCGGCGTGCCTGTGGCTGGGCGCGCGGCGCTCGGGCCACGCGGCCGTCAGCGCGCTCGCCTATCCGGCCCTCGGACTGCTCATCGTCGCCCTGCTGCTCGCGTACTCGCGCGGTGCGCTCCTGGCGCTGGCCGTGGGGTGCGCGCTGTGGTTCGCGGTCGTGCCGCTGCGCCTGCGCGGGGTGGCGGTGCTGGCCACGAGCGCCTTCTGCGGCGGCCTGGTGGCCTTCTGGGCCTTCGCCTCGAACCCGTTGAGCACCGACAACGTCGCGCTGGCCGATCGCGCGTCGGCGGGCCACGAGCTCGGCATCGCCCTCGTGGCCATGCTCGTCGTCCTGCTCGTCGCCGGGCTGGGCATCGGCTTCGCCAGCGCCCAGCGCGCGCCCTCGCTCGACGCGCGCCGGCAGGCCGGCGTGCTCGTCCTCGTCCTGCTGTCGCTCGTACCGGTGGCCCTCGTGGGGGCGCTCGCCCTCTCCTCGCGCGGCCTGGGCGGCTCGCTCTCCAACGGCTGGACGAACCTCACCGACCCGCACGCCAACGGGAACATCACGAACTCGCCCGACCGCCTGACCGCGGTCGGCAGCGTGCGTGCCCGCTACTGGAACGAGGCGCTGAAGATCGCCAAGGCGCACAAGGCGCTCGGGGTCGGCGCCGGGGGCTACGCGACGGTCCGCCCGCGCTATCGCACCGACACCCTCGACGTGCGCCACGCCCACGGCTACGTCGTGCAGACGCTGGCCGACCTCGGCGCCGTGGGCATGGGCGTCTCGCTCGCGCTCCTCGCCGCGTGGCTGGCGGCCGCCACGCGCACGGTCGGGCTCTGGGGGCCGGGCCGGCACGCGCCGTGGACGCCCGAGCGGGTGGGCATGGCCACCCTGCTGTCCATCTGCGTGGTCTTCGGCGTGCACTCGTTCGTCGACTGGACGTGGTTCGTCCCCGGCAACGCCGTCCTCGCGCTGCTGTGCGCGGGGTGGCTGGCCGGCCGCGGACCCACCGGCGAGCCGATCGTGCGGCTCAGGGCGCCGCGGCTGGCCGTGCGCGAGCCGTGGCGGATCGGGCTGGCGCTGGTCGCCGTCGCCGTGGCCGGGGTGGCCGCCTGGACGTCGTGGCAGCCCCAGCGCGCGGTCGCCGAGGGCTCCGACGCGCTCGGCAGCGCCGAGGCGCTGCACTTCGACCAGGCGCGCGCGCAGATCGCCCGCGCCCAGCGGACCAACCCGCTGTCGGTCGACCTGCTCTTCCAGCAGGCGGCGATCGAGCGCGCCGACGGCAACACGGCCGGCGCGCGCAGCACCCTGCAGGAGGCCGTGCGCAACGAGCCCGCCAACCCGGCCACCTGGCTGGCGCTGGCCGAGTTCGAGCTCAGCGAGGGCCGCAAGCCCCAGGCGCTCTCGGCCGTGGGCTCGGCGCTCTACCTCGACCCCCGCTCGCAGGAGGCCATCACGACCTACCTGCAGGCCAGCGGCCGGCAGTAGTCGCGCGAGCGCCCGCCGCCGTGGTCGGCCGCTTCGTCAGCATCCTTCGCGCCACCCCCCGGGCCCGCTTCCCCTCGGTGCCCGGCCGCGCGGCGCCGCAGGCAGAACGGCTAGGACGCGCTCGCGTGCAGCCCGCGGCCCGCGCGGCGCACGCGGATCGAGGCGAAGCCCGCGTCGGCCAGCACCGCCCGCAGGGTGCGCGCGCTGAAGAAGCGCAGGTGGTCGGCGCGGGGATCGAAGTGCGCGTCGGTGGCGACGACGAGGCGTCCGTGCCACGGGGTGGTCGCGAGCAGGGTCCCGCCCCAGCGCAGGACGCGGCGCACCTCGGCCAGCAGGCCCACGACGTCGGCCACGTGCTCGAGCACCTCCCCCGCCCACACGACGTCGAAGGCGTCCTCGGCGAACGGCAGCGGCGCGCCCTCCACGAGCTGCACGGCCTCCGCGCCCGGCGCGCGTGCGCGGGCGCGCCGCAGCGCCTCGCCCGCCACGTCGGCCATCGTCACCGCGCAACCGGCGTCGATCAGCTCGGCGGCGAAGGCGCCGTCGCCGCAGCCGAGGTCGAGCACGCGCTGCCCGGCCGCCACGTGTTCGAGCACGAACGCACGCCGGGCCGCGAAGCGCTCGGGCTCCGCGCCCTCGGGAACGGCGCGCCACACCGCTTCTCGCCAGTCCTGCATCGGGCGTCGGAGGCTACCCGGGTACCCTGCGAGGACCGTGAAGCTCCTGGCCGTGAACGCCGTCGATCACCCGGGCGGCGCCGAAGTCGGGCTGCTGCGACTGGCGGCACGGCTGCGCCAACGCGACTGGGAGGTGACGCTGACCAGCCCGCACGAGGGTGCGCTGAGCGAGGCGGGCTACCCGTGGCTGCGCCTCGACGTCGGCGGGCTGGGACAGGGCGAGGGCGCGCGAGCCGTGGCGTCGTGGCCGCGCGCGCTGCGCCTGGCCCAGCGCTTCGACGTCGTCTACCTCAACTCGACCGTCTGCGGACGGCTCCTGCCCGCCCTGCGCGGCGTGCGCTCGGTGCTGCACGTGCACGACATCGTCGACCGCGTGCCGCGTCACTGGGCCCAGGCCGATGTCGTGCTGGCCGACTCCCAGGCCGTCGCCGACCGCCTCGACGGCCTCGAGGCGGAGGTCGTCTACTGCCCGGTCGAGCTCGACCCGCCGCCGGCCGACGCGCCGTGGGCCAACGGGAGCGGGCACGGCGGGCCCGTCGTCGGCTTCGTCGGGCGCATCGAGCCGCGCAAGGGCGTGCTCGACCTCATCGCCGCGGCGCCGGCCATCCGCGCCGGCTCGCCCGGCGCCGAGGTCGTGATCGTCGGCGACGACCCGTGGGACGCCTTCCCCGACTACCTGGCGCAGGTGCGCGCCGCGCGCGACGTCGTCCACGTGCCCTGGCACGAGAACGCGCCGGGCCTCATGCGCCACTTCGACGTCCTCGTCGCGCCCTCGCACCAGGAGCCCTTCGGCACGGTCATCAGCGAGGCGATGGCGGTCGGCACGCCGGTCGTCGCAACCCGCGTGGGCGGTCTCGCCGAGGTCGTCGACGACGGCGTCACGGGGCTCCTCGTCGAGCCGGGAGAGCCCGCCGCATTGGCCGCCGCGGTGCTCGACGTCCTCGGGCGGCGCGACACGATGAGCGTCGCCGCGCGCCAGGCCGCGCGCCGCTTCGGAGCGGACGCGTACGCCGACCGCGTCGAGGCGCTCATTCGGCCGTGAGCGGGGCCGCCACAATGCGCTCATGACCGACTACGACATCCAGCTCGACGTCAAGTACCCCCACGGCACCCTGATCGACGTCGGCGCCGAGGCCGCCGCGCACGAGCCGTGGTTCAACCAGACGCTGACCCAGATCGACGACGCCGTCGTGCGCCTGGGCATCATCGAGGGCGACTTCCACTGGCACAAGCACGACGACCAGGACGAGTTCTTCCTCGTGCTCGAGGGTCGGCTGCTGATCGACATCGAGGGCGGCGACACGGTGACCCTGGACCCCAACCAGGGCTTCAGCGTCGCCAAGGGCGTCGTCCACCGCACGCGCGCCCCCGAAGGGCGCACGGTCATCCTCATGGTCGAGCGCGCCGGCGTGGTGCCGACCGGGGACTAGCTGCTTCATTCCTCGTCGCCGCCGCGGCTGGGTCGTCCGCGAGCGCTGGACAGCGCTGCGCGACCAACTGCGCATCGAGGGAGGAGAGTCAGCGGCGGTCGGGCCCACAGGGCAGGACACCCCGAACTGCTTCGGGTTGTATGCGCAATCCGCACACAAACCGAAGCGGTTCGCGCGCCGCCTGGAGGACGACCGCGAGCGGCCGCGCGCACCTCCCCTCGATGCCGTGGCCGCGCAGCATCGCGAGCGCGAGCGGCCGAGCGACTAGCCGCGCGGCGGCGCAGGGCCTCGCCGGCGGCCAGCGCCAGCGCCGCCTGGACGATCGCGGCGAGGGCGCCGAGGACGACGGCGGCGCCCAGCGTGCGCGGCGCGGCGTCGGTGAGGGTGGCGGCCAGCCAGGCCACGGGCGACAGCACGGGCGCCAGGTCGTAGAGCGGCACGGCGAGCACCGCGTAGGCGACGATGACGACGAACGCCGCGTTCGGACGCCGCGCGGTGGGCGGCACCGCCAGCAGCCCGAGGCCGAGGCCGAGCGCGGCGCAGGCGACGTGCGCGAGCGCCGCCGCCCCGAGGTCGGCGAGCCCCGGCGTGCGGTCGAAGAGCGCGAAGAGCGCGGGGAAGGCGACGTCGACGAAGGCCAGCGCGGCGCCGACGCCGGCCAGGGCCAGGACGCGCCCGCGCAGGGCGCGCCGCGGACCGCCCGCGGCCGCCATGGCCACCTGCTGCTGGGTCAGCGGCTCGGCGAAGGCGGCCGCCGCCGCGAGCCACGCCACGATCGGGCACAGCAGCAGCGCGGTGAAGGCATAGGTCGGCCCCACGCCGCTGTCGCGGTAGGCGTAGACGCCGAGCAGCACGAAGAGGAAGGCGGCCGCGGGGGCCAGCGCCGCGCGCGTGCGCACGAGCACCGCGAGCTGGTGGCGGATCACGCTGCCCGGCCCCACCTCGCGCACGCTCGCGCCTCGCCGCGACGTCGTGCGCCATCACGCCGGCCCCACCTCGCGCACGCTCGCGCCGGCCGCGAGCGCGGCGGCCAGGAAGGCGTCGCTGTGCGCCGCGTCGACCAGCGCGACCCAGCTCCCGTCCGCCCCGTGCGCCACGTCGACGACGCCGGGCGCGTCCCGCGAGGGCACGGCGCCCGCCCCGGCCACGCGCATCCGCGGCGCAACCTCCTCGCCCGCGACCCACCGCACGCCGCCGTCGGCCACCCGCAGGTGCCGCGTGGCCGCGGGCAGCCCGACGTGGTCGGCGCAGACCACGAGCGCGCCGCGGCCCGCCGCCGCGGTGAGCAGGCCGTCGAGCGCCGCGCGGGCGCCGTCGTCGAGGCCCGCCGTGGGCTCGTCGAGGACGACGACGTCGGGCCGGCCGGCGAGCGCCGCCGCGAGGGCCACGCGCTGGCGCTGGCCGTGGGAGAGCGCGGCCAGCGGGCGCTCGAGCGGCGCGCCGAGGGCGGCCGGCGACGTCCTCGCCGGCGTCCGCCTGTCCGCGCACCCACGCCAGCTGGCGCAGCCATCCGCTGCCGGTCAGCCCGGCGACGGCGGCGAAGCCCTCGGGCGCGTAACCCGTGCGCAGCCCCGCGGTCCGCGCGACGCGCCCGCGCGACGGCACCGAGACGCCGGCGACGAGCCGCAGCAGCGTCGACTTCCCCACGCCGTTGGCGCCCTCCACGGCGACGACCGCGCCCGCCTGCAGCTCGAGGTCGACGTCACGCAGGACCGGCGCTCGCGCGCCGTAGCGCTTGGCGACCTGTGCGAACTCGATCAGAACGCTCCCCGCCGCGACAGCACGGCGGGCACGGTCTTGACCAGGATCGAGAGGTCCAGGAAGACGGACCAGCGTTCGAGATAGAGGAAGTCGAGGCGCACGAGGTCGTCGAAGTCGAGGTCCGAGCGGCCCGAGACCTGCCACAGCCCCGTGATGCCGGGCAGGACCAGGTAGCGCTTCTTGTGCCAGTCCTCGAGGCGTTCGTAGTCGCGCTGGGGCAGCGGCCGGGGGCCGACGAGCGACATCTCGCCGCGGATGACGTTGAAGAGCTGGGGCAGCTCGTCGATCGAGAAGCGCCGCAGCAGGCGCCCGACGGGCGTCACGCGCGGGTCGTCGCGGATCTTGAACAGGGCGCCCGAGGCCTCGTTGTGCTCCTCCAGGGCCGGCTGGTGCACGTCGGCGTCGCGGTACATCGTGCGGAACTTGAAGCACGCGAAGGGCGCGCCGCCGATCCCGGGCCGCATCGAGCGGTAGATGACCGGGCCGCGCGAGGTGAGCTTGATCGCGAGCGCGCAGGCCAGCAGCAGCGGGCTGATGAGCGTCGTGATGAGCAGCGACCCGACGAGGTCGAAGGAGCGCTTGAGCGCGTAGTCGAAGCCCTCGAAGACGGGCGGCTTGAGCTCGAAGAGCGGGACCGACTGCCCGGGGACGAACTCGGCGCGGTGGACGAGGATCTCCATCGTCGACGGCGCGATGCGGACCACGACGCCGCGCTGGTGGCACTGGTCGACGAGCTCGACCGCCTCGCGCTCGGGGAACTCGGGGTCGGCGATGATGACCTCGTCGACGCGATGGGCGAGCACGATGTCGCCCAGGTCGTCCAGGGTGCCCAGCGAGATCAGCCCGTTGTGGGGCCGCGGCTCGAGCGACACGAAGCCGATGACGTTGATGTTGTCCCCGCCGCCCGAGGACAGCGCGTGCGCCACGTCCTCGATGTGCTCGCCGGTGCCCACGAGGACCGCGCGGCGCTGGTAGCCCGCCGCGCGCAGCAGGAGCCCGGTCGTGCGCTCGTAGGCGAAGCGGAACGTCGACACGTAGGCGACGGCGAAGAAGAGCGTCCCGTAGAAGATGTAGTAGCTCGAGAACTCCTGGCCGCTGACGATCGCGTACAGCGCGATCACGACCGTCACCTGGAAGAGCGACGCGACGATGCTCGACAGGCCCGGGCGCACCGCGCGGTCGCCGTAGAGCCCCGCCTTGGCGAACAGCAGCGCCGTGACGAGGAACGCGAACCACACGTAGTCCTTGGCCTGGTGCAGCACGACCGACGTGTCGAGCGTGTCGCGCGCGGCCGCCTTGAGCCCGAGGGCGGTGGCGATGGCCAGGAAGAGCGCGAGGAAGTCGAGCGCCAGCAGCGACACGGCGCGCGCGATCCGGCGCAGCGTGTCCCAGCGCAGCAGGAACGAGAGCGCGGGCGGGCGCTTGCGGCGCACGTCGCGCTCGGGGAGCGGCGGCGGCGCGGGCGGCAACGACGACGAGGACCGCGGCCGGTCCTCGATCGTTTCGCGCGTGGGCATCTCCCGGCTCCTAACGGCCATCAAGGAGAAATGTCGCGCGAATGGTCACGGCGGCGACGGTTCTACCTCACGGCGCCGACGAGCATGTCGACTCCGGCCTGGTCGATCGTGCGCCGCAGGCCGTCGAGCAGCGGCACCTTGGGCTCCCACCCGAGCAGCTCGCGAGCACGCGTGATGTCGGGCTGGCGCACCTTGGGGTCGTCGACGGGCAGCGCCTCGTAGACGAGCTCCGAGCCCGCGCCGGTGACCTCGATGACCGCCTCGGCCAGCTGCAGGAGCGTGTACTCGTCGGGATTGCCGATGTTCACCGGATCGTGCTCGCCGGACTCGGCCAGGGCGATGATGCCGGCGATGAGGTCGTCGACGTAGGTGAAGCTCCGCGTCTGCGAGCCGTCGCCGAAGATCGTGATCGGGCGGTCGGAGAGCGCCTGGCGCAGGAAGGTCGGGATGGCGCGCCCGTCGTGGGGGCGCATGCGAGCGCCGTAGGTGTTGAAGATCCTGACGATCGCGGTGTCGACTCCCTGCTGGCGGTGGTAGGCCATCGTCAGCGCCTCCGCATAGCGCTTGGCCTCGTCATACACGCCGCGTGGGCCGATCGGGTTGACGTTGCCCCAGTAGCTCTCGGGCTGCGGGTGGATCTCCGGATCGCCGTAGACCTCGCTGGTGGAGAAGATCAGGAAGCGCGCGCGGTGGCGCTTGGCCAGGCCCAGCGTGTGGTGGGTCCCGTGCGAGCCCACCTTCAGGGTGTGCAGCGGCAGGCGCAGGTAGTCGATCGGCGAGGCCGGAGACGCCGCGTGGTAGACGAAATCCACGGGCTCGTCGATGAAGTACGGCTCGATGATGTCGATCTGCTCGAAGCGAAACTCGGGGTCGCGGATGTGGGCGATGTTCGCCAGCGAGCCCGTTTCGAGGTTGTCGGCGCAGATGACGCGGTGGCCGCGGCGCAGGAGCTCGTCGCACAGATGCGAGCCCAGGAAGCCGGCGCCACCGGTGACAAGACAGGTGGGCATGGGTGTGAAGGGTAGTTCGCGGCGACCCGATGGCGCCGTCACGCCGCCTTTCTTGCAACCAGCCGGTAGCGTCCGCGTCATGCCTGCCACCGCCTTCGTCGACCGTCTCAACGACCAGATCGCCTCCGAGTTCGGCGCTCACCAGCAGTACGTCGCGATCGCGGTCCACTACGACGCCGAGACGCTCCCGCGCCTGGCGGCCTTCTTCTACGCCCAGGCGCTCGAGGAGCGCAACCACGCGATGATGATGGTCCAGTACCTCATGGATGCCGGCGTGGACCCGGTCATCCCGGGCGTCGACGCCCCCCGCACCTCCTTCGCCGACATCGTCGAGCCGGTGCAGGCGGCCCTCGAGCAGGAGCGCCGCGTCTCCGACCAGATCGAGGCTCTCGCGAAGGTCGCGCGCGAGGAGGGCGACTACCTCTCAGAGCAGTTCACGCTGTGGTTCCTCAAGGAGCAGGTCGAGGAGGTCGCCACGATGTCCGACCTGCTGCGGGTGGTCGAGCGCGCCCGCGAGAACCCGATGTTCGCCGAGGACTACCTCGCCCGCGAGAACCCCGGCGAGGGGGGCGCCGACCCGACGGCCCCGCCGGCCGCCGGAGGGGCGCTCTGACGGACTGGCCCGACCCGCTCGCACCCGTCCTGGCCGGGCGGGTCGTGCGGCTCGAGCCGTTGTCGAGCGACCACGACGACGGCCTGTGGGAGGCGTCGCGTGCGCCCGAGGTGTGGACGTGGGTCAGCGAGCAGCCGGCCACGCGCGAGAGCTTCGGGCGCTACCTCGACGCGGCGCGCGCGGCGACGGCCGCCCGCACCGAGTTCGCCTTCGCCACGGTCGATGCCCGCGACGGCCGGCCGATCGGCATGACGCGCTACATGGTCCTGCGCCCCGACGACCGCGGCCTGGAGATCGGCTCGACGTGGCTCACGCCGACCGCGTGGCGCACCGGCGCCAACGTCGAGGCCAAGCTGCTGCAGCTGGGCTACGCCTTCGAGACGCTCGGCTGCATCCGCGTCGAGCTCAAGACCCACGCCGCCAACGAGCGCTCCCGCGGCGCGATGGAGCGCCTGGGCGCGACGTTCGAGGGCGTCCACCGCAAGCACCGGATCGTGCCGGGCATCGGCGTGCGCGACACGGCGTGGTACTCGGTGCTCGACGACGAGTGGCCGGCGGTGCGGGCGGGGCTGCTGGCGCGGCTGGGCCGTTAGGTCGTCCGCCGGCGCTTGTGGCGCTGCGGCGCGTCTACTGCCGCATCGAGGGAAGGGAGTGAGCGGTGGTCGGGCCGCGGCGGTGCGTCGAACGTCGGTCGTCCCCCGTCAGGACGGGGTAGGACCGACGTTCGACGGCTGGCGGGTCGCCTCAGGCGTGTTTGACCTCCCACCTGCGGGGTAGCGCCTCATGATGCTGACTCTCACACCCATCGCCTCCGAGGCGATCCGCCAGCTCAGCGCTCAGACCGACGATCCCGAGGCGAGCGGCATCCGCATCGCCCCGGGCCCCGAGACGCCGGACGGCACGGCCCTCGAGCTCTCGCTGGTCGAAGAGCCCGAGCCCGCCGACGAGAAGGTCGACGAGGACGGCGCCACCGTGTACCTCGAGCCCCACGTGGCCGGCTTCCTGGACGACAAGGTCCTCGACGCCCAGGTCGACGAGGGCCGCGTGACCTTCCTCGTGCGCGACGACGACGTGCCGCCGCAGCCTGACGACTTCGCGACGCCGAACGGAAGCGGGCCGGCCTAGGACCCCGTCGGCGGCGTCTGGCCCGCCACCCAGTCGCCCTCCTCGCGCTTCCAGATCGGCGCGCGGCGCTTGATCTCGTCGATGATCTCGCGCGCGCCGGCGAAGGCCTCGGCGCGGTGGGGGGCGCTGGCGGCGACGATGACCGAGGCCTCCGAGCGCGCCACGCGCCCGACGCGGTGCTCGGCCGCCGCCGCGCACAGGCCATGGCGCTCGATGGCCGCCGCGACGATCGCCTCGATCTGCTCGGCGGCCATCTCGGCGTAGGCCTCGTAGTCGAGGTGATCGACGTCGCGCGTGACGCCGCTGAAGGTCACCACGGCGCCGGCGCGTGGATCGCGCACGGCGGCCGCGAGCGTGTCGAGCGAGAGCGGCTCGGTGCGTACCGCGACGTGCGGCGCGGTCGCGGCGCCGCCCGACACGGGCGGGATGAGCGCGAGCTCGTCGCCGGCGTGCAGCGCCTGGTCCTCCTCCGCGTACTCGCGATTGACGGCCAGCACGAGCGACAGGCCGCCGGCCAGGTCGTCGACGGCGGCCAGCGCATCGGCGACGCGCGCGCCGTCGGGCAGCTCGAGCTCGAGCCGATCGCGCCCGGCCCGCTCGCGCAGCGCCGCGAAGAGGCGGATGTGGACGACCATGTTCGTCAAGGCTCGCAGATCGGGGATGCGTGAGTAAGGGGCCCTGATCGTGGAAGGATGTCCCTCGAGCCATGACCGACACCGCCCGCCGTGCCTCCGGCCTCGTGGTCCCCACGTTCCGCCCCGACCCGGAGGGCACCCACCCGCCGCTGGACTACCCCGGCTACAAGTCGACGGCGCTGCGCCATCCCACGCGCCCGCTCGTCCCGCTGCCCCACATGCTCACCGAGACGACCGCGCCGGTCTTCGGCGAGGATCGCGTGACCGAGGCCGATGCCGACCTGACTCGCCAGCACGAGGGCGAGCCCCAGGGCGAGCGGATCATCGTCTACGGCCAGGTGGTCGAGGACGACCGGCGCCCGGTGCCCAACACGCTGGTCGAGGTCTGGCAGGCCAACGCGGCCGGGCGCTACCGCCACGCCGGCGACCAGCACCCCGCCCCGCTCGATCCCAACTTCTCCGGCGGCGGGCGCTGCCTGACCGACGCCGAGGGGCGCTTTCGCTTCATCACGATCAAGCCCGGCGCCTATCCGTGGGGCAACCACCACAACGCGTGGCGCCCGGCTCACATCCACTTCTCGGTCTTCGGGCGCGCCTTCGTGCAGCGCCTGGTGACCCAGATGTACTTCCCCGGCGACCCGCTCTTCTTCCAGGACCCGATCTTCAACTCGGTGCCCGACCCGGCGGCGCGCGAGCGCATGATCTGCCGCTTCGACCTCGAGCAGACGAAGCCCGAGTGGGCGCTGGCCTACCACTTCGACATCGTCCTGCGCGGCGCCGACGCGACGCCGATGGAGGAGCACTAGATGCCCACCACGCCGTCGCAGACCGTCGGCCCGTTCTTCGCCATCGAGCTGCCCTACGGCGACGGGCGCTACGTGGTCCCCGAGGGCACCGCCGGCGCCGTCTGGCTGCGCGGGCGCGTGCTCGACGGCGACGGCGCCCCGGTGCCCGACGCGCTGGTCGAGAGCTGGCAGGCCGATCCCGGCGGGCGGTTCGGCGGCGACTTCCGCGGCTTCGGGCGCGCGGGCACCGACGACGAGGGCCGCTGGGCGATCCTGACCCTCAAGCCGGGGCCGGTCCCGGGAGGCTCCGACGAGACCCCCCAGGCGCCCCACGTCGACCTCGCCATCTTCGCCCGCGGACTGCTGCACCAGGTCGTCACCCGCCTGTACTTCGGCGACGAGGCGCAGGCCAACGACGCCGATCCCGTCCTCGCGGGCCTCGACGAGCAGGCGCGCGCGACGCTCGTCGCCCGGCGCGGCGCCGACGGCTACGAGCTCGACATCCACCTCCAGGGTCCCCATGAGACGACCTTCTTCGCGGTCTGACGAGGAGCGCCACGCGGAGGGCTTGTCGGTCCGCCGCGAGGTCCTCGGCGAGGAGCACGTCGACCGCGCGCAGGCGCGCACCACCGACTTCACCGCCGACTTCCAGGACTTCATCACCCGCTGCGCGTGGGGCGAGGTGTGGACGCGGCCGGGGCTGGACCGGCGCATGCGCAGCGCCGTGACGCTGGCCGTGCTCATGACGCTGCGCGCCGAGGAGGAGATCGCCATGCACGTGCGCGCCGCCCTGCGCAACGGGCTGACGGCCGACGAGATCGGCGAGGTCCTGCTGCACGGAGCGATCTACGCCGGCGTGCCGGCGGCCAACACGGCCTTCGCCGTCGCCCAGCGCGTGCTCGCCGAGGCCGACGCCGACGGGTGATGGACACCCAGGTCGGGATCGTGGGGGCCGGCCCGGCCGGGCTGCTGCTGGCCCACCTGCTCCATCTGCAGGGCATCGAGTCGGTCGTCCTCGAGGCGCGCTCGCGCGAGTACGTCGAGGCGCGTGTGCGGGCGGGGGTGCTCGAGCAGACGACCGTCGACCTGCTCGACGCCGCCGGCGTCGCCGAGCGCCTGCACCGCGAGGGCCTCGTCCACCACGGCCTCGAGCTGCGCTTCGACGGACGCGGGCACCGCATCGACTTCGCCGAGCTCACCGGCGGCCGGGCCATCACGGTCTACGGCCAGCAGGAGGTGGTCAAGGACCTCATCGCCGCGCGCCTGGACGCCGGCGGCGAGCTGCGCTTCGAGGTCTCAGACGTGTCGCTGCACGACCTCGAGGGCGAGGCGCCGTGCATCCGCTTCAGCCACGAGGGAGCCGACCACGAGCTGCGCTGCGACGTCGTCGCCGGCTGCGACGGCTTCCACGGGATCAGCCGCCCCACGGTCCCCGACGACGTGCTGCGCGTCTACGAGCGCGAGTACCCGTTCGCGTGGCTCGGGATCCTGGCCGAGGTGGCGCCCTCCAGCGAGGAGCTCATCTACTGCCATCACGACCGCGGCTTCGCGCTGCACAGCATGCGCTCGCCCACGCTCACGCGGCTGTACCTGCAGTGCGCGCCCGACGCCGACATCGAGGAGTGGCCCGACGAGCGCATCTGGGAGGAGCTGCAGACGCGCCTGGCCACGGCCGACGGCGCCTTCGTGCTCGAGCAGGGCCCGCTCGTCGAGAAGGGCATCACGCCGATGCGCAGCTTCGTGGCCGAGCCGCTGCGCCACGGCCGCCTCTTCCTCGCCGGCGACGCGGCCCACATCGTCCCGCCCACGGGCGCGAAGGGGCTCAACCTCGCCGCCGCCGACGTGCGCGTGCTCAGCGAGGCGCTCGGCGCGTGGTACGAGCGCGGCGACGAGAGCGGCCTCGACGCCTACTCGGACACCTGCCTGCGACGGGTGTGGCGCGTGCAGCACTTCTCGTGGTGGATGACCTCGATGCTGCACCGCTTCGGCGGCGACGACCCGTTCGAGCCCCGCCTGCAGCGCTCCCAGCTGCACTACGTCGTCTCCTCGCGCGCGGCGGCCACGACGCTGGCCGAGAACTACGTGGGACTCGAGCGTGTCTGACGGCGGCGGGCTGTTCGGCGAGGTCCTCGCGCGCGGGCGCGTGCGCGCGACCACCACCGACCTGGCGTGGCTTCAGGCCATGCTCGACGTCGAGGCCGCGCTGGCGCGCGCCCAGGCGGCGGCCGGGCTCGTCGCGGCCGAGCACGCCGACGCCATCGCCGCGGCGTGCCGCGCCGAGCGCTACGACATCGACGCCCTCGGCGCGCAGGCCGCCGCGGTGGGCAACCCGGCCGCCCCGCTCGTGCGCGCGCTGCGCGCCGAGGTCGGCGAGCCGGCGGCCTCCGACGTGCACCGCGGCGCCACCAGCCAGGACATCGTCGACAGCGCGACGATGCTCGTCGCCCGGCGTGCGCTGGAGGCGCTGCTCGACGACCTGGGCGCCGCGGCCGAGGCGGCCGCGCGGCTGGCCGGCGAGCACCGCGCGACGGTCATGGCGGGGCGGACGCTCCTGCAGCAGGCCGTGCCGATCAGCTTCGGCCTGAAGGCGGCGGTGTGGCTCGTCGGCCTCGACGAGGCCGCGCAGCGCCTCGATGCGGTGCGCCGCACGCGCCTGGCCGCGCAGCTCGGGGGCGCCGCGGGCACGCTCTCCGCCCAGGGCGACGCGGGCATCGACGTCCTGTCGCGCTTCGCGCGCGAGCTCGAGCTGGCCGAGCCCGTGCTGCCGTGGCACACGACGCGCACGCGGGTCGCGGAGCTCGCGGCCGCCCTGGGCGAATGCAGCGGCGCGATGGCCAAGGTCGCCGGCGACGTCGTCCTGCTGGCCCAGACCGAGGTCGGCGAGGTGCGCGAGGGCGGCGACGGCGACCGCGGCGGCTCCTCGGCCATGCCCCACAAGCACAACCCCGTCGCCGCGATCTCCGCCCTGGCCGGCGCGCGCCAGGCGCCGGGGCTCGTGGCCAACCTGCTGGCCGCCATGGAACACGAGCACGAGCGCGCCGCCGGCGCCTGGCACGCCGAATGGGGTCCGCTGCGCGAGCTCCTGCGCGCCACGGGCTCGGCCGCCGCCTGGCTGCGCGACTGCCTCGAGCACCTCGTGGTCGACCCCGCGCGGATGCGCGCGAACCTCGACGACGCGATGCTGGCCGAGCGCGTCGCCGGCGCCATCGGCGGCGCGGACGCCGGCGACCGCGTGCGCGAGGCGCTCGCCGCCGGGCGCCCGCTGGCCGACGTCGCGCGCGAGCACCTCTCCGCCGAGGAGGCCGAGCGCGTGCTCGACCCGGCCACCTACCTCGGCGCCACCGACCAGCTCATCGACCGCGCGCTCAGCGCGCACGCCCATCGCTCATGACTCCCATCGACGTCAGCTACGAGATCACCGGCCCCGACGACGGGCCCGTCCTCGTCCTCTCCAACTCGCTGGGGAGCACGATCGCCATGTGGGACCCGCAGGTGCCCGCGCTCGCCGAGCGCCTGCGCGTGGTGCGCTACGACCACCGCGGCCACGGCGGCTCGCCGGTGCCGCCCGGCCCGTACGCGCTCGCCGATCTCGGCGCCGACGCAGTGGCGCTGCTCGATCGCCTGGGCCTCGAGCGCGTGCACTGGTGCGGGCTCTCGCTGGGCGGGATGGTGGGGATGTGGCTGGCCATCAACGCCCCCGAGCGCATCGACCGCCTCGTCCTGTGCTGCACGTCGGCGCGCCTGGGCCCGCCGGAGATGTGGGCTGATCGCGCAGCGACCGTGCGCGCCGAGGGCGTCGAGGCCATCGCCGACGCGGGCATCGGGCGCTGGCTGACCGAGGGCTTCATCGAGCGCGAGCCCGAGAAGACCGCGGCGGTGCGTGCCATGCTCGTCGCGACGCCCGACGAGGGCTACGCCGCCTGCTGCGCGGCCATCGAGCACATGGACCTCATCCCCGAGCTGGGCGCGATCCGCGCGCCGACGCTCGTCATCGCCGGGCGCCAGGACCCGGCGACGCCGCCCGAGCACGGCGAGCGCATCGCCGCGGGCATCCCGGGCGCCCGCCTGGAGCTCGTCGACGCCGCGCACCTGGCCACCATCGAGCAGCCGCAGGTCATGACCGAGTTGATCGCCGGCCACCTGCTGGCCTGACCTCCCGGCCACCCTCTGCGCTGCGCGGCTACGCCGCGGCCCGGCTCGCATAGCCGAGCTTCACAGCTGCGGCGAACGCGTCGAGGAGGTCGGCGATGACGTCGTCGGGCCGCTGCTCGATCTGTCGCTTGCCGTAGCGGCGGGCCACGTAGCGGTGGCGGCGCAGCCAGAGGTCGCGGTCGTCGTCGCAGTCGGCCTGGTGGGGACGCTCGTGCTGGCGCCCGTCGAGCTCGACGACGACGCGGCGCTCGCGCCACAGGCAGTCGACCGTCCACGGCCCGACGGACTGGTTGCGCTCACGGCAGCTCGATGCCGTGGCGGATGAGCAGCGCGCGGAAGCGGCGCTCCAGGCGGC
Source organism: uncultured Actinomycetes bacterium (assembly GCA_963816845.1). Lineage (GTDB taxonomy): Bacteria > Actinomycetota > Thermoleophilia > Solirubrobacterales > Solirubrobacteraceae > JAOPZW01. Next base: position 44,417 of record CAWFMR010000019.1, read on the forward strand.
TCTTCATCTCGCCGTGGCCCGGGCGCGTGCTCGTGCAGCGCGGCGCGGAGGTTGGCGCTGCCCGGGTGGCCGCGGCGCAGCGTGCGCTCGACGTCGGCGGGACGCAGGTCGTGCTGGAACTCGGCTTCGGCGAGCGCTCTCAGCAACGCGCCGGCGGTTGTAGCGGGTGGCGAGGTCCAGGAGGGTGCGTGGGACGGAGGTGGTGGGGAAGCGGCCGTTGTGGGTGCTGTCGCCTGGGCGCAGGTTGCGGCTCTCGAAGAGCGTTCACGCCCGCGGGTGCCGTGCGCGTCCGCGGCACGGCGAGCGTCGATCACCGAGGGAGGGGCGGGGATGATGCGCCAGCGCCAGGCCGCCGTCCCATGGCTCAGGAGGGCGCCCGTCGCCCGCGGCCAACAGGGCGGCGACGAGGTGCCCCTCCTCGGTGAGCAGTTCGGGCGCCACCGCGGCATAGACACCGCGGTGGACGAGGTGCAGCCTGCCGGCACGGAGGGCGCGATCGATCGCAGAGCCGTCGACTTCAGCGGCCAGCAGCTGCGCCCGGGCCGACAATGCCGTGCTGCTCACCAGCGATCGACCCGAACTGACCCGGGTTGTCGTCGGTTTCCGAGGGTAACTCGGGACGGTTGGGGCATCCGGCCATGGTCGGCGCCCTCGCCGTGCCGGCGCAACGCACCTTTGCATCAACTCAGCCCAAGAACCGCCGCGGCTGCTCCGCGCAGCAGCACGACGCGCCCGGGACGGTGGTCATCCGCCTGAAGTGAGGTGCTGGGCGACGTCCCAGGTCCACAGCTCGACGACGTTGCCGTCGGGGTCGTCGACGTAGGCCGCGCGGCTGCCGCCGTAGCCGGGGAACTCGTGCTCGACGACCTCTTGTCCCTTGCCGCGCAGGTGGGCCACGGCCGCGTCGTAGCGCTCGGGCGCGATGTGCATCGCGAAGTGCACGTGGATGCCGCCGCGGCCGCCGAAGAGCCCCACCTGCGGGCGCCACAGCCCGATGCGCGTGCGCTCGCCGGCCATGACCCAGATCGCCTCGCGCTCGGGCCAGCGCTCGACCACGGGCAGACCGAGCACGTCGGCGTAGAAGCGCTCGGAGGCGTCGAGGTCGACCACCTCGAGGACGAGCTCGCTCACGCCGGTGACGTCGACTCCCATGCGCGTATCTTCGCCGGTTTGCGATCCGTCGGCTGCTGCGGAGAGCATGGGCGCCATGACTGCCGTCCGCTCCGTCCTCGTCGCGCTGCTCCTGATGGCCGTGGCGCCCGCCGCGGCGCTCGCCGCGCCACCGCCCAACGACGCGCGCGCCGCCGCCACGGCCATCGCGGCGCTGCCCAGCACCCAGAGCGGGACGACCGCCGAGGCCACGACCGAGCCCGCCGAGCCGCGCTCGCCGTGCTTCTGCAACGCGGGGTCGGTCTGGTACCGGTACGTGGCGGCCACGGACGGGCGGCTCATCCTCACCCTCACGGCTGCCGGCGACCTCGACGCCACGCTCGACGCCTACCTGCAGCAGCGCTCGCAGCTCACGCGCGAGGACTCCGACGTGACCGACGCCAAGGGCGAGGCGTCGGTGTCCGTGCGCGTGCGCGCCGGCCAGGCCTACCTCGTGCGGGTCGCCCAGCGCGTGGGCTCGGTGGCCGGCACCTTCAAGCTCGTCTTCGACGCCGCCGCGCCGGAGGTGAGCCCGCCGGGCCGGCTGCTCGGGCGCCACGGAGCGTCGGACACGCTCGACCGCGTGCTCAAGCCGGCCGACGCCTTCTCCTACCGGATGCGCGCCGGCACCACGTACCGCATCAACTTCATCGGCCTCGACCTGCCCGGCGTCGACGCGGACAGCCAGCCGACCTGCCGCGCGGCACTGGACGTCTACGCGCCCGGCACGCGCGACTTCGCCGACGACCCGGTGCGCGGCCTGGACTGCGGCTCCTACGTCCTCTTCACGCCGGGACGCGGGGAGAGCGGGCGCTACCCGCTGCGCGTGCTGGCCCCCTCGTTCGCCCGCGGGCCCCAGCGCTTCCACCTGCAGATCGCCCCCGCCGACGCCAGCGACACCGCGCCCGGGCTGGCGCTGACCAACCACGAGCGCGCCCACGGAGCGCTGCGGGGCTCGGGCGTCGACCGCGTCGACCTCTATCGCTTCACGGTGACCAAGCGCTCGCTGCTCAAGCTCGCGATCAGCGGGACCGGCGAGGACCTCACCCTGCGCCTGCGCAACGACCGCGGGCACCTCGTCGACTCCGCCGAGGGCGGCGACATCAGCCGGCGCGTGCGCCCCGGGCGCTACTTCGTGTCGGTCGCCGCCGGCCCCGGCGTGGACACGCGCTACGTCCTGCTGCGCTCGTCGAGGACGATCACCTCGACGCGCATCTCGCTCGCGCGCGGCGGGGGCACCGTGCGCGTGAACCCGGGCGTGGCCGGGACGGCGCGGGTCACCGTCGAGCGCCTGGACCCGGAGTTCGGCTGGCAGTACGTGCGCACGGTGAACGTCCACGTGGCCGGCGGGCACGGGAGCTTCGCCCTGGGCGCGACCGCCGTCGGACGCTGGCGCGCGCGGGCTGAGTACCTCGGCACGCGCGACTCCGCGCCGAGCACGAGTGGCTTCGCGCAGGTGCTCGTGACCTAGTGGGGACCACTAGCCTTGGAGGCATGGCCACCGAGGAACGCCTGACCGTCGCCCCCATCGTCGGCCCCGACGACCCGCGCCGCTTCACCGACTCGGGGATCGAGGTCAAGCCGCTGTACACCGAGGAGGACCTGCCGCAGGACCTGCGCCTGGGCGAGCCGGGCGCGTTTCCCTACACGCGCGGGGTGCATCGCGAGATGTACCGCAAGCAGCCGTGGACGATGCGCCAGTACGCGGGCTACGCGTCGGCCAAGGAGTCCAACGAGCGCTACCGCTACCTGCTCGCGCACGGGTCGACGGGCCTGTCGATGGCGTTCGACCTGCCCACGCAGCTCGGGCTGGACTCCGACAACCCGCGCTGTCTGGGCGAGGTCGGGCGGACGGGGGTGGCCATCGACACGATCGACGACATGCGTACGGCCTTCGACGGGATCCCGCTGGACGAGGTCTCGACGTCGATGACGATCAACGCGCCGGCCGCGGTGCTGCTGCTGCTCTACGAGCTGGTGGGCGAGGAGCAGGGCGTCGCGGGCGACCAGCTGCGCGGGACCACGCAGAACGACGTGCTCAAGGAGTACATCGCGCGCGGCAACTACATCTACCCGCCGGTCCCGACGATGCGGTTGACGACCGATCTGTTCGCCTACTGCCGCGACAACGTGCCCAAGTGGAACACGTGCTCGATCTCCGGCTACCACTTCCGTGAGAAGGGGGCGTCGGCCGTCCAGGAGGTCGCGTTCACCCTCTGCAGCGGGATCGCCTACGTGCAGGCGGCGATCGACGCCGGGCTGGCCGTCGACGACTTCGCCCCGCGCCTGGCCTTCTTCTTCAACGGCCACAACAACGTCTTCCAGGAGGTCGCGAAGTTCCGCGCGGCGCGGCGGATGTGGGCCACGATCATGCGCGAGCGCTTCGGCGCGACCGACGAGCGCTCCCAGCGGCTGCGCTTCCACACGCAGACCGGCGGCGTCACGCTGACCGCCCAGCAGCCCGAGAACAACATCGTGCGCGTCGCCCTGCAGGGCTTCGCCGCGGTGTGCGGCGGGACCCAGTCGCTGCACACCAACGGCTTCGACGAGGCGCTCGCGCTCCCCAGCGAGCGCGCGGCCAAGATCGCGCTGCGCACGCAGCAGGTCATCGCCCACGAGTCGGGCGCCACCGACACGGTCGACCCCTTCGCGGGCTCCTACTACGTCGAGGCGCTGACCGACGAGGTCGAGGCCCGTGCGAGCGAGCTGATCGCCAAGGTCGACGAGCTCGGCGGCTCGGTCAACGCCATCGAGTTCATCACCGGCGAGATCGACGAGTCGGCCTGGGGCTACCAGGAGCGCTACCGCATCGAGCAGGACGTGGTCGTCGGCGTCAACCGCTACGTCGACGAGAAGGACGTCGAGGTGCCCGACCTGCTGCGCGTCGACCCCGAGTCCGAGCGCACGCAGCTCGAGCGGCTGAAGGCGTTCAAGGCCGACCGCGACCAGGAGCTCGTGCAGCGGCGCCTGGAGGAGCTGCGCGAGGCCGCCCGCGGCAGCGAGAACCTGCTGCCGCCCATCAAGCAGGCGCTGCGCGACCGCGCCTCGATGGGCGAGGTCTGCGGCGCGATGCAGGACGTCTTCGGCGCCTACGCGCCGACCTTCTAGATGCGCGGGTTCGTCGCCGCCCTGGTGCTCATCGCGATCGGGATCGCCCTCGCCGCGGCGGCCGGCGGGCGCGAGGTCCTGACCGCCGTGGGGACGGCCGTGGCCGGCTCGGGCGCGGTGATCGGCGTGGCCGCCGCCTTCTGGGTCATCGGGCGCAGCGAGGACCGCGAGCGCGAGGCGCGCGAGCGCGAAGGGCGCTAGACCCTCCGTTTGCTGTCCGCCGGCGCTCGCGGCCCTGCGCGGCCGGGCACCGAGGGGAAGCGGACCCGGGGCGGCGCGACCGTCGTCGTCGTCCTCGCGGGGGTGCGCTACCCCGGACAAAGGTCGTTTGTGGGGCTCCTGGCCCCACAGGTGACCACGGTGGCGAAGGATGCTGCATTGGGGACGCCGTTCCTCGATGAGCGGTTGGCCGCCGCCGGCGCCTAGGGACCGGCCCAGCCGGCCAGGCGCAGCGTGTCGCGCACGCCGTCCTCGATCCCCGCGAAGGCGACCGCGGCGACCGCGAAGACCGCCAGCGTGAGCAGCACCGGCGTCCGGCGGCGGGCGGCGGCCAGCAGGCCCAGGCCCGAGGCGAGCTCGACGGCCAGCACCACCGCCGCGGCGCGGCCCGCCCACTCCCCGGCGAGGAGCAGCGCCTCGCCGGCCAGGGCGCCCGCGAGCATGGCGACGGCCGCGGCCCGCACGCGCGGCTGACCGTCGCGCCAGCTGGCGCCGGCGAGGCCGAACAGGGCGCCGGCCGCGAGGGCGACACCGGCCCACGCCGCGGCGACGGGCACCGCGTAGGCCATGGCCGCGCGACCGCCCGCGGCCACGGTCAGCAGGTACCAGGCCGCCGTGCCCAGGGCGAGCGCGGCGCCTCCGCCGAGCGCTCCGCGGGCCCGCGAGCCGGCCAGGGCGCCGATGGTCCACGCGGCCGCCAGCCACGGGCCGCCGAGCGCGACGAGGGCGCGGCCCAGCGCGGCCAGCGCCTCGCCATGGGGCAGGTGGCCACCGGCATGGACGGCCACGCGCCCGGCCACGCCGAGCCCGAGCGCCACGCCGAGGGCGAGGAGCGCGAGGCGACGATGCGCCGAGGTCGTGTCGCGCCGCGTGGGTGTCATCGCTGCATCCAGCGTACGCCTCGGCCCCGGTCGGCTGAACCGGCAAAGGGCCAGGGTCCGTAGGCTTCGCCGCCGCATGCCTGTCGCCATCGTCTTCTACGACGTCGTCCTGTCGATCCACGTCATGGCCATCGTCGCCGCCTTCGGCGTCTGGTTCGCCTACCCGCTGCTCGTCGTCCGCGGCGACGCGGCCGCGCACCGCGCGCAGGCCCGCGTGGCGCGCATGGTCGTCAACCCCGCGGGAACGCTCGCACTGCTCGCCGGGGTCTACCTGGCCAGCGACCGCTCGTACTGGAGCGAGGTCTGGGTCAGCGTCCCGCTGGTCATCCTCATCGTCCTGTTGGGCATCACGGGCGGCTACTTCGCGCCGCGCCAGCAGCGCCTCGCCGAGCTGGCCGAGGCCGGCGCCGGGCCGGAGTACGCGGCGCTGGCCACCCAGGTGGCGCGCGTCGCCTTCGCGGCGGCAGGCCTCGTGGTGGTGGCGATCTTCTTCATGGTCGCCAAGCCCTGACGGCGCCGTCAGCTGTGCTGGTTGATCAGGTCGAGCGGGTTGCCGTGCTCGACGCCGAAGTGCAGGTGGGCCGAGCCGCTCGCGCTCCCGGAGGTGCCGATCTTCTGGCCCTTGTGCACCCGCTCGCCGACCTTCACGCTCGACACGCCGTGCTTGTAGAAGAACGTGTTGCCGTGGTCGCCGACGATGGTGATCGCGTCGCCGGCGAAGCGGCTGCCGTCCTGAGCGTGCGGGGTGAGCTTGACGACGCGGCCGCTGTCGACGGCGATCATCGCGGTGCCGACCGGCACCCCGAGGTCGACGGCGTTGTCGGACTGCCAGTTGTTGGGCGGCGCGGTGAAGCTGTGCGTGCCCACGCCCGGGCCTCCGAGGAACGTGCCGCGCACGGCCAGCGGGTAGCGGCCCGAGGCGATCTTCGCGCCCTTCGCGCCCTTCGCGCCCCTGCGCCGCCGTGCTCTTGCGCAGCTTTGCCACCCAGGCGCGGCGTGACGCGGCGCGCTTGAGCTGCTCGGGCGTGCGCCGGCTCGGCGTGCGCATCAGCGCGCGCACCGCCGGCGTCATGCCCTTGGCGTACTCGGCGGGCGCGAGGCCCAGGCCGAGGGCGACCTGGTGGGCGGCGTGGCGGGTCGCGATGCCGTAGACGCCGTCCTCGGCGACCCGCTCGCCGATCCCCCACGCGGCGAAGCGGTGGTTGAGCAGGTGCTGAAAGGCCTTGACGTCGGACCCCTCCATGAGCTTGGGCTCGGTCATGCGGAGGGTCCGCGGCCTGCCGGGCGCGTGGGCCGGTGTCGGGTGACCGGCATGGCCGCCGTGGCCGTTCGACGACGGCGTGGAGGCATGCCCCTCGAGGCGGTCGTGCCAGACGCGAGCGCGATCCATCACGTGGTCGGCGTAGGCGCTCGAGCCGTTGTAGGCCTTCAGCCCGCCGTGGACGCCGCCGAACTTGGCGATGAGCGACGCCAGGTACTCGACGCCGACGCGGATGTTCGGGCCGGGCTTGAAGCAGCCGCCGAGCTTGTCGGCCCGATCCTGCAGGAAGGCGCTCGTGAGCTGCATGGGCCCCACGCCCTGGCGGCCCTCGCCGCGGTTGCGATGCTGCAGGTAGGTCTTGTAGAGCGCTTCGGTGACGACGAGGTTGGGCCGCCCGTGGACGCTCTTGATCGGGTTGGCCACGCCGTCGTGCCCGAACACGTTGGTGAACGACGACTCGACCTCCATGACCGCGCACACGAGCGAGACGGGCACCTTGGAGCGCCGCGCCTCGGCGATGATGATGTCCTCGTAGTGGCCGCCGTGCGCGCGGATGGCCGCGGCCAGGCCGGCGTCCGTGTGCGTCACGGCCTTGTGCGCGACGACCTTGTGCGACGCGCCGTTGTGCGACGTCGCGCCGTGATGCGCCGCGGCGTGGTGCGACGGGCCCGCCTTGGCGTTGGCCTTGGCCTTCGGCGCGGCGTGGGCGAAGCGCTTGCGCAGCGCGGCGAGCCACTCGCGCCGCATGTGGGCGCGGGCGATCTGGTCGGGCGTGCGGCGGCTCGGGGCATGGACGAGCACGCGGACCGCGGGCGTGATCCCCTGCTTGAAGGCGGCGGTCTCGATCCCCAGGCCATAGGCGACCTGGTGGGCGGCCAAGCGCGTCTGCGCGTCGTACACGCCGCTCTCGGCGATCCGCTTGCGGACGCCCCAGCGCGCCAGCCGGACGTTGAGCTCGCGCTGGAAATGGGCGACATCCGTGCCGTGCATGTGGTCCTTGACGAGGCGGAACGTGCGCCCGTGCTGGTCGGGCGTTCCGTGCGAGGCGCCCGTCTCGGCCTCCAGCGCGACGATGCCGGCGCGCAGCTCGGCCCGCAGGCGATCGAACTCCGCGGCGTTGGCGGCGAGCTGGGCCTGGAGCTGGTCGAGCGCCGGCGGCGGCGCGCTTCCCGCCTGCGCGATCGCCTGCTGGACCCCGCCGACCACGGTCACGAGGCCCGTGAGGCTTTGCGTGAGCCCGGCCAGGTCCGCGGCGGTGAGCGCGCGGCGGCGGCGAAGGTCGGCCGCGCGCTCCAGCAGCGCGGCGACGACGTCGCCCTCGCGGACGTCGAGCTCGTCGAGCGCGGCCAGCAGCCTGTCGGTGCTCAGCTTGGCGGTCATGGCGCTCAGTCCTCGTTGCCGGCCGCGACCGGAGCGCCGAGCAGGTCGTCGAGGTCGCTGTCGTCGAAGTCGAGCTCCTCGCCGTCGACGGGATCCTCCTCCTCGATCGGGTCCCCGTCGTCAGAGGGATCCTGAGCAACAGCGGTGTCCTGGGCGAGACCCGCGTCCGCGTCGACCTTGCCGTCGTCGAGGGGAAGGTCGACGATGTCGCTCGGCGCGTCGGCCTCGCGCTTCTCCCAGTCCTGCCAGCCCTTGAGCCACAGGGCGGCCTTGCCGAAGGCGATCGTCGCTCCGGTGATGAAGATGGCCTGCAGGCGGCCCTGGTCGATGTCGACGCCCGGCAGGTAGCGGGCGGCGAGGACGCAGATGCTCCCCGCGAGGGGCGCGAAGAGCAGCGGGGTGAGGATGGCCACGAGACGGCCGGGCGTGATGGTCATGCGCCGTTGGAGGCGCGGACCCCGCGCCGTGATACACGGGCCCGCAGCGGGTAGCGTCCAGGCGTGGCTCCGGACGTCGATCTCCCCATCACCGGCGGGTGCGGCTGCGGCGCCGTGCGCTTCGAGATCGACGCGCCGCTGCAGAGCGCGCTCTACTGCCACTGCACGCGCTGCCAGCACCGCTCGGGCACGGCGGCCGCCGCCTCGGCCCGTCCGGCGCCGGGATCGCTGCGGGTGGTCAGCGGCCAGGAGCGCGTCCGGCGCTGGCTGCCCGAGGGCGGCCTGGCGAAGGACTTCTGCGGCGACTGCGGCTCGGCCCTCTTCGCCTCGGACCCCGAGAGCGGCGAGGTGATGGTCGTGCGCTTCGGCGCCTTCGACGGCGACCCGGGCATCCGGCCGGGCGCCCGCCAGTTCGTGGACTACGCGGCGCCGTGGGAGCCGATCCCCGACGACGGCCTGCCGCGCTTCCCCGGGCGCCATGCCGCACTGACCGCGCCAAGTTCCCCACGGCCGCTCGCCCGCCGCATAGGGTGGACGGCAGGGTCCGCGAGCGAGCAGGAGGGTCTGATGAGCAGGCTGCGTTTCGGCATCTTCATGGCGCCGTTTCACCCGGCGGGAGAGAACCCCACGCTGGCCCTCCAGCGCGACCTCGCGCTCGTCGAGCACCTCGATCGCCTCGGCTACGACGAGGCGTGGATCGGCGAGCACCACTCGGCCGGCAGCGAGATCATCGCCTCGCCGGAGATCTTCATCGCCGCGGCCGCGGAGCGCACGCGCCACATCAAGCTCGGCACCGGCGTGACCTCGCTGGCCTACCACAACCCGCTGTGGGTCACCGAGCGCATGGTCATGCTCGACCACCTCACGCGCGGGCGCGCGATGCTCGGCGTCGGCCCCGGGTCGCTGCCCACCGACTCGGCCATGCTCGGCCTCAACCCGACCGACACACGCGAGCTCATGGACGTCAACTTCGACGTCGTCATGCGGCTGCTGACCGGCGACGAGCCGGTGTCGGTGCAGACGCCGACCCACAAGCTCGTCGACGCGCGGCTGCACCTGCGCCCGTACTCCGAGCCGCACATGGACGTCGCGGTGGCGGCCGTGGCCTCGCCCACCGGCCCGCGCCTGGCCGGGCGCTACGGCGTCGGGCTGCTGTCGGTCGGGGCCACGCTGACCGAGGCGGGCTTCGATGCCCTGGCCCACCATTGGAACGTGATGGAGGAGCGCGCGGAGACCTTCGGCACCACGGTGGACCGCGCGAAGTGGCGGCTCGTCGGGCTCATGCACATCGCCGAGACGCGCGAGCAGGCCTATCGCGACGTCGAGTACGGCATCGAGCAGTGGTTCCGCTACTTCCAGAAGGTGGCCGCCTTCCCGCAGATGGCGGTCGAGGGCGGCGACGTGCGCGAGATGATCGACTTCGTCAACACGTCGGGGATCGGAGCCGTCGGGCACGGTCGAGGACGCGGCGGCGCAGGTCTCCAAGCTCGTCGACCAGTCCCAGGGCTTCGGGGCGATGCTCCTGCTGGCCCACGAGTGGGCCAACCCGGTCGCCACCCACCGCTCCTACGAGCTCATCGCCCAGCACGTGATGCCGCTCTTCCAGGGCCAGGCGCAGTCGACCCTCGACGCCAAGGCGCGCGCGACCGAGACGCGCCCCGGCATGGCCGAGGAGCAGAACCAGGCCGTCGCCCACATGACCGAGAAGTACCAGCAGGAGCTGGCGGCCGGCCGCAGCTGAGCTAGACCGAGGCGACCAGGCGGCCGATGAGCGCGCCGCATGGGCGGCGCGTGGCCTGGGCCACGACGATGGCGAGCACGATGCCGGCGCCCCATCCTGCGGGGCCGCCCACGAGCATGCCGCCGGCCAGGACGACCGCGCCGATGAGGGCCAGGAAGGCGCCCAGCACGAGCACGGCGAGCGTGAAGCCCAGGCGGAAGACGATGGTGTCGGTTCGGGTTCGCATGCGTGATCTCTCACCCTCTGCATCGGCAGCAGCCGAGAAACCTCAACCCCCGCGAATGTTGGATTGCGTTAGCCGCGCAGCCAGAGGTACTGATAGGGCTCGAGGACGAGCGCGTCCTGCTCTACAACCACCGGGCGCCCATCGGGTTGCGCGGCGGCCTCGGTCAGCTCGAGCCCGCGCCCGTCGATCAGGGCCCGGTCGACCGGCTGGCGCTCGGGCGTGAAGTTGGCCAGCAGCAGCAGGCGCTGGCCGGCCCGGCTGCGCAGGAGGCCGAAGACGTGGTCGTTGCCGGTCCACAGCGGCTCGGCCGCTGCCTGCGCGTGGGCCGCGCGCGTGGCGCGGCGCGCGGCCACCAGCCGGCGCAGCCCCTCCCACAGGCGACCCTCGACCGAGTGCGGATCCCCGCGGCGCTCGGCCGCCGCCCAGTCCATCGCCGGCCGGTGCATCCAGCGGTTGTCGTCCAGGCGCGCCGGATCGGCCTCCCAGGCGTGATCGTTGCGCAGGCCGAGCTCGTCGCCCATGTAGATGAGCGGCAGGCCGCCGTGGGCGAAGGCGACGCGCGTAGAGCAGCAGGATGCGACGCAGCGGCGAGCTCCAGCGCGAGCTCGTCGCCGCTCTCGAGCGCGGCCTCGAGCCCGGCCAGCGAGGCCGTGGTGCCGCTCGTGCGCGCCTCGCCGGTGTGCGGCTCGGGCTGAAAGCGCGCGCCGCGCGCGAAGCTGGCGGGGAAGTCGCCCGCGTAGAAGTCGGCCAGGAAGCGCCGGTGCAGATGGGCGTCCTCGCCGACGGCGCCGGCGTCCTCCTCGGTGATGGCCCAGCCGATGTCGTCGTGGCAGCGCACGTAGGTGACCCAGCCGGCGCCGCGGGGCACCGGCGGCATCGACCGCAGGGCGTTGGTCAGCAGCGCCACGCGGCCCGAGGCCAGCGCGCTCCAGCCCAGGACCATGAGCACGTTGTGGTAGGCGAGGTCGCACTCCTTGCCCTCGTGGCGCCCGGTGCCCAGGTAGCCCACCAGGTCGCGCGGGGAGACGATCGCCTCGGCCTTGAAGGCGACGGCCGGCGCCGCGATGCGCATGGCCGCCCGGAAGGCCTGCAGCAGCTCGTGGACCTCGGGCTGGTTCTGGCCGTTCGTGCCCTTGCGCTTCCACAGGAAGGGGACGGCGTCCAGGCGCAGCACGTCCACCCCGGCGGACGCCAGGCCGAGCATCGCCTCGGCCATCGCGCGGAAGACCTCGGGGTTGGTGTAGTCGAGGTCCCACTGGTAGGCGTTGAAGGTGGTCCACACCCAGCGCTCGATCCCGGGCTCCCACGTGAAGTTGCCCGGCGCCGTGGCGGGGAAGACCTCGGGCAGCGTCATCTCGTAGGCGTCGGGCTCGGCGCGATCGGCGAACGTGCGGTAGAAGGCCAGCGCCCGCGCGTCGCCCGCCAGCGCGGCCTGCGCCCACGGGTGCTCGCGCGCGGTGTGGTTGAGGACCACGTCGATGCACAGCGCCATGCCCGCCGCCCGCAGCTCGTCGCCCAGAGCGCGCAGGTCGTCCATCGTGCCGAGCGCGGGCTCCACCGCGCCGTAGTCGACCACCGCGTAGCCGCCGTCGTTGGGCTGCGGGCGGGCGTGCAGGAGCGGCATGAGGTGCAGGTAGCTGACGCCGAGCTCGCGCAGGTAGGGCAAGCGCTCGCGCACGCCGTTCAGCGTGCCCGCGAAGCGGTCGACGTAGGTCACGTAGCCGACGGCCTGCTCGCGCTGGAGCCAGTCCTGGGTGATCTCGCGCTCGTGGTCGAGGGCCCGCAGCGGACCGGCGCGGCCCGCCGCCGTGCGGGCGATCGCCTCGAGCAGCGCGCGCCACTGCGCGTCGAAGCGGGGGTCGTCGCCGTAGAGCGTCACGAGCGGATCGCGCAGCTCGGTGAAGAAGCGCTCGAAGCGGGTGGCGAAGACCTCGTCGCCGCGCACGTGCTCGAGCGCGCGCCCGTAGTCGGCGCGCACCTCGGGACGCATCGCGTGGACGTTCTGCATCGGCTAGTGGTGGTGCGGCGGCGGGTGCTTCGGCGGGTGCGTGGGCGGCGGCGGGATCGTGTCGACCTGCGGCGGAGCGTCGGCCCACACGAGCAGCACGCGGCACGGGGCGTGGTCCACGACGAAGCGCGCGGCCGGGCCGAGGCTGTGCGGGCCCAGGCGCGAGTGGTCGCCGTCGCGCGCGAGGACGAGGATGTCCATCCCCTCGGCCGCCGCCACCACCTCGCGCTCCACTCGCCCGCGGCGGCGGTCGGTGCCGGCCTCCCGGCCCAAGCGCTCGCGCGCCTCGCCCAGCAGCGCCTCGGCGGCCTCGTCGGAGATGGCCCGCAGCGGCTCGGCCGGGCCGGGGGGCGCCGGGCGGCGGCGCCCGAGCAGCCCCTGACGCGAGCCCTCGGCCAGCGTCTCGACGTCGCCGGGGGCGACGTGCAGGAGCGTGACCTCGGCGTCGGCGGGCAGGAACGCGGCGGCCTCGGCGACCGTCGCCTCCCAGGTGTCCTCCACGATCCAGACGAGCGCGCGCATCTCAGGTCAGGCCCTGCGCACTGAACCATAGGAGGACGGTCGCGAGCACGAGGCCCGCCGGAACGGTGAGCGCCCCCAGACGGACGAACTCGCCCAGCTCGATCTCGTGGTCCTCGACGTGCAGGACGCGGCGCCAGAGCAGCGTGGCGAGCGAGCCGACGTAGGTCAGGTTCGGGCCCACGTTGACGCCGATGAGGACCGCGAGGACCGCGGCGGCCCCCGACGGCGCCGCCACCGGCACGAGGATCAGCGTCGCGGGCAGGTTGTTGACGAGGTTGGCGAGGATCGCGCTGACCGCGGCGACGGCGAGCAGCTCGGGGAGCGCGACGCCCGAGGGCAGCAGGGCGCGGGCGGCGTCACCGAGCCCGTTGTCGCTCGCTGCGCGCACGATGATCCCCAGGCCGAGGACGAAGACGAGGAACGAGGGCTCGGCCGCCAGGACGAGCGTCCGCGCCGTCGTCGTGCGCCGGGCGATCGCCGGCGCGGTGATGGCCGCCGCGCCCGCGACGGCCACCCACACGGGCGCGATCCCGAGCACGGAGCTCAGCCCGAAGCCCGCGAGCGTGAGGGCCACGACGGTGAGCGCGAAGCGCGGCAGCGCCGGACGCTCGCCGTCGTCGGCCCGGGCGCGCCGCGGCCGGTGCAGGTCGACCGCGAAGAAGCGCGTGAGCACGAACCACTCCACGGCGACGGCGGCGCCCGTCGGGAGCGCCATCAGCCCGGCGAAGCGCATGAACGACAGCCCGCTCGCGTGGAAGGCGAGCAGGTTGGTGAGGTTCGACACCGGCAGCAGCAGCGAGGCCGAGTTGGCCAGGTGCGAGCACGCGTAGACGTGCGGCCGCGGGCTCGTGCGCAGACGCGCCGCGGTGGCGAAGACGATCGGCGTCAGCAGCACGACGGTCGCGTCGAGGCTCAGGACGGCGGTGACCGTCGCCGCGACGGCGAAGACCAGGGCCAGCAGGCGCCGGGGGCTGCCGCGCGCGCCGGCGGCCATGAGCCCGCCCATCGCCTCGAAGAGCCCTTCGCGGCGGCAGCCCTCGGCGAGCACGAGCAGCGCGGCGAGGAAGCCGACGGTCGGTCCGAGGTCGTCGAGCGCGTGGCGTGCGTCGGAGGCGCTCAGCGCCCCGACGGCGACCAGCAGCGCCGCCCCGCCCGCGGCGGCGAGCGCCTCCACCGGCCAGCGCGAGTGCACGACGGCGGCGGCCAGCGTGCCCGCCAGGACGAGCAGGGCGAGGATGAGAGCCAGCGCCTCGGGCACCGGCGGATGATGACGGTGCGCTCGGCGCCAGCGCTCGGCGCTAACGCGCGGCGGTCAGCGCGCGCGAGGCGAGCTCGGCCCCCTCCGCGAGCGAGCGCAGCTTGGCCCACTGGATCGTCGGATGCACGCGCTGGATGTACGGGCCCTGGGCGAAGCCGCAGTCCGTGCTGGCCACGACGTGCTCGGTGCCGACCAGCCGCGCGGTGCGCTCGAGGCGCTCGGCCACGAGCTCGGGGTGCTCGACGACGTTCGTCGCGTGGCTGATGACGCCCGGGGCGAGCGTCTTGCCGGCCGGCAGGTCGACGTCCTCCCAGACGCGCCACTCGTGCTCGTGGCGCGGGTTGGCGTGCTCGTACAGGTAGGTGCCGGCGTTGACGGCGAACATGAGCTCCAGGACGTCGCGCAGCGCGATGTCGTTGGTGTGCGGGCCGTTCCAGCTGCCCCAGCACACGTGGTAGCGGACCTTGTCCTGCGGGATCCCCTCGAGCGCGTGGTTGAGCGCGGCGATGCGCGGCTGGGCCCACGCCCGGTAGTCGTCCATCGTGCCGGGGGGCACGAGGACGTCGTACATGAACGGGATGTAGGCGTCGTCGATCTGGAGGTTGAGGCCCGCGTCGACGATCGCCCGGTACTCCTCGGCCAGGGCGTCGGCGATGCCGAGGAGTGCGGCCTCCTCGGATCCGTAGTGCTCGTCGATGAGGTTCGGGAAGCAGGAGGCGGGCGCGACGACGGGCAGGAAGCCCTCCTGCGCCCCGGCGGCGTCCATGGCCGCCTTGAGGTTGGCGATGTCGCGCGCGATGACCTCGCCGCCGGTGTAGGTCACGGGCGCGACGCAGGCCCAGTCACCGCCCGGGCTCTCGTATTCCTGCTCGTGCGCGAAGTAGTCGGCGTAGAACTCGGGGAAGCGGGTCCAGTCGGTGGGCGCGTCGTTGACGCTGGCGAAGTTCGCGTCGCCCGGCGGGCTCGGGCGCAGCTCGATGCCGCCGAGGCGCTCGTAGACGTAGTAGTTCCAGGCCGACTTGCCGAACTCGCCATCGCTGACGATGTCGATGCCGGCGTCGCGCTGCGCCTGGACGACGTCGCGGACCGACCGCGCCAGGCATTCCTGGTAGGCCTGCTCGTCGTAGTCGTCGCCGGCGTCGATCTTGCGCAGGTAGGCCACCAGCTCTGCGGGACGGACGAGGCTGCCGACATGCGTCGTGCGGATGGGCGCGTCAGGGTCCGTCATGTCTCCTCCCAGGGGCCGGCCGGCGGAATGTGCACATTCTGCCGGTCCGCTGTCGGTCAGCGCGGCCCGACGTGCAGCGTGCGGCTGACGGCCAGCGCGGTGGCGCCGTCGCGCAGGGTCAGGACGACGCGCGCGGGGTAGCGGTGCGCCAGGCGCAGCGAGAAGCGCGCCACCGAGTCGCGGTCGAGCGTGGCGCGGGCCACCGGCCACCAGCCGAAGTGCTGGGGCAGGCGCAGCTGCAGGACGACCGGCGCCCCCTTCGAGGCCGGGGCGACGCGCGCGCTCACGGTGACGCTGTGGCCCCTGCCGCCGGCGGAGGCCGCGACCTTGCGGTCGAGCACGAGCAGCTGGACGGCCGGGCTGGCCTCGTCGCCCACCACCGCGCGGTAGGTGGCGGTCGTGGTGGGCTCGACCTGGGTGGTGAACGTCCCGTCGGCGTCCACGCTGGCGTGGCCGGCCGGCTGGAAGCCCGCTCCGGTGTCGGCCTCGATGCCCACGTCGGTCCCCGCCGGCGCCGACGAGCGGCCGTGCAGGACGTAGGAGCGCCCCGGCGCTCCGGGCTCGGTCGGCACCGCGAGCAGGACGTTGTGCGTGTCGACCTCGCCGCGCATGAACGGGTGCAGCATGCAGTAGTAGGTCGACACGCCGACCGCGTCGAAGCGATGGGTGAAGGTGTCGTCGCCGGGGAGCCGCCCGGACGCCCAGGTGCCGTCGTCGGACGTGACCGTGTGGACGCGGATGCTGTTGTTCATCCAGCGCACGGTGTCGCCGGCGAGGACGTCGACGCGCGGCGTGCCGAAGGCCGCGAAGAGGATCGGGACGGTGGCGGCGGACTGGTCGTCCGCGCCGCCGTGCATGTGCTCCATCTGCGCCGTCGACACCGCCGGCCCGGCGAGGGCCGCGAGGGTGGCGCCGAGCGCGAGCGCGAGCCGCCTCATCGGCGCTTGACCTGGTAGATGCCGATCATGCCGGCCATCATGTGGGCCTCGACGTGGCAGTGGTAGAGCCACGTCCCGGGGTCCTCCTCCTTCCAGCGGATGCGGAAGGTCTCGGCCGGGCCGACGGTCTGGGTGTCGACGTCGGTGCCGAACGGCGACTTCCAGCGGTGGCCGTGGACGTGGAAGGTGTGGTGCTCGGAGCCCATGGCCATGACGTCCCACTGGATGGTCTGGCCGACGATCGAGGTGAAGACCGGCGTGTTGCCGACGAAGGCGCGCCCGTCGATGGTCTGGAAGTCGCCCATCGGGGCGAAGACGACCTCGAACTCGCGGTCGGGGCGCTGCTCGTGCTGGCCGAGGATCGAGAGCATCCCGTACATCCCGCCGGCGATCGAGTCCTCCATCGAGGGCGAGTGGTCGTGGTAGGGCCACACGCCGACGGAGTCCTGGCCGGCCTTCAGCTTGTAGGTCCACGTCTGGCCCGGCTTGACGTCGCCGTCGCGGCCCGAGAAGCCCGGCACGTAGGCGCCGTCGGAGCTGGGCCGGTAGTGCACGCCGTGGAAGTGCATGGAGTGCGGGCGCTTGTAGAGCGTGTCCATGTTCTTGAAGTGGACGAGCAGCCAGTCGCCGGCGCGCGCGCGCAGCAGCGGTCCCGGGATGAGGTCCTGGTTGCTCGTGCCCGCGGCGATGTTGCGCACCGGGTGGCCCCAGTGCGGGCGTGAAGCGGCGGTAGACGACCGTCGGGAAGACGGTCTGCGAAGGGCTGAGCGGCATGCCGTGGATGGCGTCGCGCTCGTTGGGCGACATGTTCCACGTGGGCGCCGGCACGGCCGCCACCCAGAACTCGCGGGTCGCCGCTGACGCAGCGGGGGCGGCGACCGAAGTCGCCGCCCCCGTCACAGCCAATAGGGCCACTATCGTGGCCGCGCGTCTCACTGGACGACGACCGTCCCGTGCATGAACGGGTGGACCATGCAGTAGAAGTTGTACGTGCCTGCTGCCGCGAACGTCACCGCGTTCGACGGCGGCAGCGGCGTCGCCTTGTCGACGTCGAGGATGCCCGGAGTTCCAGAACCCGTTGCCGTGCAGCGTCGGGGTCAGGGCTGCCGGACCGGCCGGCGGCGGATCGCTCGGGTAGACGGCCTGAGACGGGAACACCGGGTCGTTGGCGAAGTGGTTCGCCAGGTCGCCGAGGTAGCTCGTCGGCTCGGTCTCGGGGTTGCCGGGGCCGAACGTGGCCGTGTGGACCTCGAAGGTCTTGGCCGACATCGAGAACTTGATCGTGGTGCCCACCGGGACCGTCTGGGTCGCGGGGTACATCGCGAAGGACTCGACGCCACGCGGGCCGGAGGCGCCGACGCTGACGTTGCCCGGCGCGACCGTGGTCTTGGTCAGGGCCTTGGCCGTGCTCAGCGCCGACGAGACCTGAGCCTTCACCGTCTTGGCGTCGGCCTTCGCCGACGGGACGCTGTGGCTCTTGGACACGACCTTGACCGTGCCCTTCATCCCCGAGTGGATGTTGCAGTAGTACGTGAAGGTGCCGGCCTTGGTGAACTTGACCGTGAACGGCTTCGGCTTCTGCGCCAGCGGGGCACCCGACTCGACGCGCTTGGCGCCGGTGTAGGTCACCTTCTTGCCGTAGAGCCCTGGCGGGCCGAGCGCCGGGGTGAAGCCGAGCGTCGGCTGCCCGTTGAACCAGAACGGCGCGCCGGCGGCGTCGAGGACGCCCGAAGTGGTGCCGGCAGGTGCGATCAGGCCGAGCGGCTTGCCGCCCTTGGCCGGGAAGTCGACGGTGTGGAAGCCGGTCGGGACGAACTTGACCGAATCGCCGACGTGGATCGTCGTCCCGTGCGGGAAGAAGTCGTTGACGTCAGCAACAGACTTCTGCAACGCCTTCTGCGCCGAGATCGGCGTGCCCATGTCGACGGTCTTCGTCGCGGCGCTTGCGCCCGCGGGTGCGACTGCGAGCACGGCAACGCCGGCGGCTGCTGCCGCCTTGATGCGATGTGACAAGGGAGCCCCCCTTGGTCGGAACTATGTGGTTTTGCCGGTGTTTCTCGCTCGCCCGCGACCTTGGGGGAGCGCCCAAGTTGATGACCCTAGGCGGTCCTACATCACGGAGTCAATAGTCCAAATGAACGATGAACAGTCCTCCTCGAGGAGGACACGGGCGCCGGATTGCAGGTGACGTAACCGCGCTCGCGCCGGGAGGGTTGCGCCGCGCGGGTGGCGAAAGACGGACGCGATGCAAGAGCCACGCGCGCAGAGGACCCTCGTCAAGAGCCCGCCCGAGCTGTGGGCCGAAGTCTCGGACGTCGACGCCCTCGCCCGCCACCTGGGCGAGTTCGGAGAGATCCGCATCACCCGCCTGGACCCCGAGACCACCGTCGCCTGGGAGGGCGACCGCGCATGCGGCACGGTGGCGCTGGAGCCCTCGGGGTGGGGCACGAAGGTGACGCTCACGGCGAAGCTGGCGCAGGAGGCCGCGCCGGAGCCGGTCGCGCCCGAGCCTGAAGCGGACGCCGAGGTTGAGCCGGAAGCGGTCGGGCTCGAGGCGGCGCCGGAGCCCGAAGCGGCCGCGCCCGAGCCCGAAGCGGCCACGCCCGAGCCCGAAGCGGCCGCCCCGAGCCGACCCCGAGCCCGAAGCGGCCACGCCCGAGGCCGACCCGGCGCCCACCGCTCCCGAGCCCGTCGCCGAGGGCGACCCCGAGCCCGCCGCTTCCGAGCCCGAGGCGCAGGCACCGAAGGTGGGCTTCTTCGCCCGCATGTTCGGGCGCCGCCGGAAGGTGGAGCCCGTCGTGGAGGTCGAGCCGGAGGCTGAGGTGGAGCCGGTCACGGTGGAGCCCGACCCCGAGCCGCTTGCCGCCGAGCCCGAGGCCGAGCCGGTCGCGGTGGAGCCCGACCCCGAGCCGCTTGCCGCCGAGCCCGAGGCGGAGCCGGTCGCGGTCGAGCCCGAGGCCGAAGTTGAGCCGGTCGCGGTCGAGCCCGAGCCAGAGCCGCTCGCTGCCGAGCCCGAGCCGAGCCCGCGCCGCTCGACGCCGAGCGCGCCGAGGCGATCCTCACGGGCGTGCTCGACGACCTCGGCTCCGCGCACCACCGGCCGTTCTCGCGCTCGTAGCGCCCGCGGCAGCCTGCGGCCAGGGCATCGAGGGGAAGGAGCCGGCGGCGCTCGCAGCGCGGGCCGTCGTCCTCAGACGTGTGCGCCTTGGTGCACGAAGCGCGCGTCTTTCGCAACACCTCGCGAGGCGCCGCGAGGGGGTGGCCGCTTGCTGCGCTATGGTACGTCGACGGGCCACCCCCTCATCCGGCGCCGACGTGTTCGAAGAGCGGCCGCGACCCCTCGCGCCCGCCGGCACGCCGCGGGGCCCGCGTCGCGGAGCCGCGAGCGCCGCGCGACCGCCGCCACTCCCTTCCCTCGATGATGCAGTTCGAGGGCTACCCCGGCGCCAGCGGATCCCGGGCAGCCGGGCACGCCGCCTGGACGTCGTCGTAGAGGCGCTCGGCGTCGCCGTCGGTCAGCAGCGCGCGGCGGGTCGCCGTGTCGCACCGCCACCGGGGCGCGAGCTCCGAGCGCAGCGCGTCGACGCGCTCGCGCGCGGCGTCGAGCCCGGGCGGAGGCGGTATCGCGTGCAGGTGGCCGGCGCATCCGAGGGCGCAGACCATCAGCACCATCACGGATGGCTTCAGGGACATCGCGGCAGACAACGGCCTTCACCAATGAGGACTCGCACGGGCCGGCGGCCGTGGTCGGCGTGCGGACATCGCCGCCGCCACGCGCATCGCGTTCGAAATCCGAGCGTTTGGGGAGTTGACCGCGGCAGCGCCGCCAGGAAGGATCGCCGACGTGCCCGCATCCGCCCCCCGGGACTCGACGCTCGCCGTGGTGGGCGACGGGTTCGGCTCGCTGATCGTCTACTCCACGGCGATCTACCTGGGCTTCAAGCCCGAGGAGATCACGATCTACGGGCCGTCCGACAACCCCGTCGGCACCTACCAGCAGTTCGCCTACAACCTCGGCCAGACCGTGCTGCGCTCGGAGTCCGAGTCGCACTTCCTCCCGGCCGACTGGCCGACCTTCGCCGAGCTCGACGCCTGGTCGCACCGCAGCCTCGCGCCGCTCGTGCGCTCCACCAAGCGCAAGTACAACCCCGGGGTCTCGGAGATCCTCACCGAGGCCGGCGTCGTGCAGAAGCGCCTGAACTGGGACGGCTCACGCGTGCCGGTGCGCGTCGGCTGGCTGCAGCGCGAGGAGGACCCCGCACACTTCGTGCTCTACGACGAGGACGCGAACTTCATCGGGCGCTCCAAGCACGTGATGCTCGCGCTGGGCCACGGGCCGCTCTCGTTCCCGGCGACGCTGGCCAAGGCGAAGGCCAGCGACCCCGACATGGACGAGCGCATCGTGCAGGCCTACCAGGCCAAGAGCTACCACCCCGACGGGCGCTACATCGTGCTCGGGGCCGGCATCGCGTCGATCAACGAGTGGGCCAACGCGCTCGACGTCGGGGCCAAGTGCATCGCCCTGCGCCGTAACCCGGCGCCCGACGAGCAGGACCTCAACGTGCCGCGCTGCCTGTTCGAGTCGCTGGGCATCGACGCCTTCGCCGGCCTGCCCTTCGAAGCGCGCGTGCAGTTCCTGGGCAACGTGCTCAAGGGCACCACCCCGCGCCGGCGCAGCTGGCTGGAGAAGATCGAGAAGGGCCGCCGGGAGGGGCGCTTCGAGGAGCTGCTGGGCGAGATCGACACGGTCGAGCGCGGACCCGCCGGGCTGCGCGTGCACGTCTCGAGCCGCTACGGCGAGGACCCCGGCTGGCTCGACGTGACCGGCGTCGTGGCCGGCACCGGCTTCAACAAGTCCGTGCTCACGCTCCCCCTGCTGCGCCGCCTGATCGAGCACTACGACCTGCCCGTCCAGGACGGCCGCCTGCGGCTGCGCACGAACTGCGGCGTCCCGGGCCTCGATCGCGAGGACTCGCGGCTGTGCCTCATGGGGCTCACCGCCAACAACGTCATCCCCCACGGCGACACCATCGCCGGCCTGAAGTACATCGGGCGGCGCTTCGTCGCCGACGTGGCGCGCGCCGAGAACCTCAAGCGCCGGCCGTTCCTCGGCCGCCTGGGGATGCAGATCTCGCTCAGCCGCGAAACCGCGACGGCGCTGCGCCAGGTGCGCAGCACGCAGCAGCTCGCCTAGGAGGTCAGGAAGACCATGTGCCCAACGATCCTCGGCCGCATCGAGACCCGGACCTTCATCCTCATCGGCCCCGCCATCCTGGGAGCGATCCTCTCGCTGCTGACCGGCAACGAGGGCTTCATCGTCATCATCGGGATCTTCCTGCTGCAGGGCGTCGTGCTCGACGTCTTCTTCTACCCCTACGTGATCAAGTGGCAGCCGCCGTGGCTGACCTTCGTCCTCGCCGTCGGCGAGTTCGTCATCACCTACACGCTGGCCCAGGTCCTCGACGTCGGCCTCAAGCCGATCGACGCCCTGTGGTGGTTCTGGCTGGCCTGGACGCTGGCCATCTGGACCAAGGTCGTGATCCTTCCGATCCTCTCGCTGAGCTGGATCGAGAACGCCGGCGAGTTCCGCCAGACGGGCTGGTCGGTGCCGCCCGAGGTCGAGCCGATGCCGCTGCTGGCCGCCGAGCCGGTCGGGGCACCGGGCGAGATCCGCCTCGTGCGCGAGTTCTCGTCGGTCAACCAGATCCCCGACGAGCTGCGCAACGTGCCGGCCCCCTCGGGCGTGCACCAGGCTCCGCCCCGCGTGGTCGAGCGCGCCTAGGCGCGGAATCAGTCACTAGGGCATCCCGGCGCCCACGTGCGACCACGTGAACTGCGTCACGTCGGTGCGCGGCGCCAGCGCGCCGGGGCGTAGCCCGCGGCGCACGAAGAGGATCGGCGCCGGCGCGGCCGCGGCGATCTCGTGGCGGACGGGCCCCAGGCCCTCCTCGCGCCAGCGGTCCGAGAGGCCGACGACGAGCAGCCCGGCACCGGCCGCCGCGCGCAGCAGGCCCTCGCGGCCGGGCTCGGCCAGCAGCGGCTCGGCGGCGACCCCGACGAAGCGCTGCACGAGCAGCGAGGCGGTGGCCAGCAGGCGGCTGGCGTCGTCCTCGCCGTCGGCCGCGCCCAGCAGCTGCAGCGGTGCGCCGGTCGACGCGGCCAGCCAGGCGCCCAGCTCGAGCGCGGCCCAATCGTGCTCGGCCCCGCCGAAGGGCACGACCAGGGGCGCATCGGCGCCCGGCGCCACGACCGCGTCCTCGCGCGCGACGAGCACCGCGACGTCGCTCGGGGCCCGGCGCAGGACCGAGCCGACGACGCCGCGCGGGACGCCCTCCCCGCGCAGCGGCCGGCGCCCGTCGACGAGCACGAGGTCGACGTCCTCGCGGTCGGCGAGCTTGGCCAGGTCGCGCCCCGGCATCGGTCGACGTGAAGGCCACCGCGCGCGCGGGCACGCCGCGCTCGAGCAGCTCGCCACGCACGCGCTCGAGCTCGCGGGAGGCGTCGGCGAGCATGAAGGACTCCGTCTGAAGGCCGCCGCGCACCGCGGCGCCGCGCGGCGGCTCGATCAGCCGCGCGACGATGAGCTCGCGCGGCGGCTCGGAGGTCGCCAGCGGCACGGCCACCGCCAGCAGCTGGGCCAGCGCCGCCTCGGTCTGCGGCGCGACGAGGATCGACTGCTCGGGGATCGTCATCGGCGTGATGGCCGCCGTCTCCGCGCGTGCGCGCTCGAGCTCGGCCTCGAGGGGCTCGCCGAACTCGTTGCGCGGATCGAGGCGGTTGAGCACCGGCCCGGCCATGAAGGTCGTCACGAGCGCCATCACCACGAGGGCGGCGAAGAGCGCTTCGGAGATGACGCCCTTCTCGAGCGCGAGGTTGAGCACGATGAGCTCGGTCAGGCCGCGGGTGTTCATGAGCGTGCCGATCACGGCCGACTCGCGCCAGCCCAGGCCCGTCACGCGCGAGGCGAGCAGGGTGCCGCCGAACTTGCAGGCGATGGCCACCACGAGCAGCACCACCGTGAGCACCACGAGCTCGAAGCGGTCGAGCAGCAGCACGTTGGTCTTCAGGCCCGTATAGGCGAAGAACAGCGGCAGCAGCAGGAGGACGACGAAGTCCTCCATGCGGTGGGTGACGTCCTCGGTCAGCCCGGCGTGGCGCGGCATGATCGTGCCCGCGATGAAGGCGCCGAAGATCAGCGCGATGCCGATCTCCTCGGTCGTGAACGCGGCCAGCAGCACCATCGCGAAGATCGCGGTGATCCACGTCACCGGGACGCGCCCGGCCTCGTCGTAGGCCCGCGAGACGCGCGCCACCAGCGGGCGCACGCCGACGCCCATGACCAGGCAGAAGGCGACCGCCAGGAGGATGGTGCGCACGACGTCGAAGCCGCCGCCCGAAGTGGCCACGGCCGTGGCCAGGGCGATGAGGAACCAGGCGCTGACGTCGTCGATCGCGGCGCTGGCCAGCGCCAGCGCGCCGACCGGCTGCTTGAGCATGCGCCGCTCGACCAGGATCCGCGCCAGCACCGGGAAGGCGGTGATCGACATCGAGACGCCCATGAAGAGCGCGAAGGCGGTGAAGCCGCCCTTGGCCGGCGGGCCGATCAGGGTGTAGGTCGGCAGCGCCACGGCGATGCCCGCGAGCATCGGGATCGCGACGCCGGTGTTGGAGATCGCCGCGGTCTGTGCCATGCGCCCGCGCAGCTGCGAGAGGTCGAGCTCGAGCCCGACGAGGAACATGTAGAAGATCAGCCCGAGGTTGGCCGCGACGCCGATGAGCGGGACGACGTCGCTCGGGAAGAGGGCGCGCTGCAGGTCGGGGAAGAGCAGTCCGAAGACCGTCGGCCCGAGGAGGATCCCCGCGAGCACCTCCCCCATCACGCGCGGCTGGCGGAAGTGCGCGACCGCCGCCCCCATGAGCCGTGCGAAGAGCATGACCACGACGACGGCCAGGAAGAAGGCGGCGACCGTCTCGGTGAAGTCGCGCTGCTTGGTCGCGACGACCTTCTCGGGCGCGGCGCCGGCCCCGGCGGGGGTCAGGTTCAGGGTGATGTCGCGGTTGAGCGCCTGCCCGGTGACCGCGCGCACGCTCTTGTCGCGACAGGTCAGGCGCCCGGCGACGGGACCGTCGCGGTAGACCAGGCGCCCGAGGCCGCCCTTGACCTCGTAGGCGCCGCCGGCCTCCTCGAGCTCGAGCGCGCCGCCCAGGCAGTCCGAGCGCGGCGCGAGCTTGTAGGAGCCCGCGATCGACGGCGGCGGGCGCGGGCGCAGGGCGCCGGGCGGCGGCGGGTCGCGCTTGAGCTCGGCGCGCAGCGGGGCGCCGCCGAGCGTCCCGAGGAGCACGCCCTTCACGGCGATCGTGGCCACGAGCGCGCGCTCGCCGCCGCGGGCACAGCGCACGTCGCCCTTCAGGCGCCCGTCGCGCAGCCGCGCACGTGAGATGAGCGTCCCGTCGGGGTTGCGCAGGCCGACGAACTCGCCCGACTGGCTGACGTCCATCTGCAGCCCGGTGCAGGCCGCCGCGGGGGCGGCCACGTCGTATCCGCCGGCGATCGACGGCTGCGTCTTCTCGTCGCTGCCCGCCGCGAAGACCACGACGACGACCACGATGGTGACGGCGGCAAGGGCCGCGTAGTAGACGATGAGTCTGCCGCGCGGCGCCTTCACGGGCGGACTGTATCCACGCCCCCGGCGGGCAGAAGGTGAACTTTTTCGCTTAGGAGCCGGCGGCCCGCGCGACGAGCTGGACGTACGCCGTGGCGCTCGCGGGGCGCTCCTCGGGCTCCTTCTCGAGCGCCCGGTTGACGGCGCGCGCCGCGGCGGCCGGGATGTCGGGCCGCAGCTCGGTGAGGTCGGGCGGCGGGTCCTGCAGATGGGCGAAGAGGACCCGCATGCTCGGGCGCCCGCCGAACGGCGGCGCGCCGGTGAGGCACTCGATGAACACGCAGCCCAGCGCGTAGATGTCGGTGGCCGGGCTGACGTCCTCGCCGCGGATCTGCTCGGGCGCCATGTAGTCCAGGGAGCCCAGGGCCTGCCCCGGGCGCGTGAGGTTCGAGGCCTGGCTGTCCTTGGCCAGCCCGAAGTCCGAGACGTAGGCCCGATCGCCGTCGAGCAGGATGTTGGCCGGCTTGATGTCGCGGTGCACGAGCCCGCCGGCGTGCAGGGCGTCGATCCCCGCCGCGGCGCCCTGCAGGAGCCCGAGCGTGCTGGCCAGCCCGATCTTGCCCTCGGCCACGATGCGCTCGGCCAGCGAGCCGCCCGGGATGAGCGCCTGCACCAGATAGGGCAGCCCGCCCTCCTCGCCGTGGGCGAGCACCGGGACGACGTTCTCGTGCTCGATCCGCTGCGCCGCCTCGACCTCGCGGCGGAAGCGCCGCAGGAAGACCTCGTCCTGCGTGAGCTCGGTCGTCACGACCTTGACGGCCACCGGTTCGCCGCCGTCGGCCGTGGCCTCGAAGACGATGCCCATGCGCCCGCGACCGATCACCCGGGTGATCCGGTAGGGCCCTACTGAGTCGCCCGGCCTGGGCTCGAGAGCGATGTCCGGCATCGAGCGCGGCAAGCATAGTCGGGACCTGGACCGGAGGTAACCCCAACTTCCGACGAGCACGCCTTGCGTACCGCCGCCCGAGCGGGGACACTGAGGGCTCGCTATGGACAGGCGGACTCTCGGGGAGTATCGGATCGAGGGCATCGTGGGGGCGGGGCGCATGGGCGTCGTGTACCTCGCGATCGACCCCTCCGGGCGCAAGGTCGCCCTCAAAGTGCTGCGCGAAGACATCGCGATCGACCCCGTCTACCGCGAGCGCTTCCGCCGCGAGGGGCGGATGCTGGCCGCCCTGGACCACCCCCACGTCATCCCGATCCACGGGATGGGCGAGATCGACGGCCAGCTCTACATCGCCACCCGGCTGACCTCGAGCACGCTGCGCGACCTCATCTCGGCGGGCCCGATCCCCGTCGAGGAAGCCATCGCCATCCTCGCCGCGGTGGCCGACGCGCTCGACGCCGCCCACGCCGCGGACGTGGTCCACCGCGACATCAAGCCGGCCAACGTCCTGCTCGACCCCGGCCCGCGCGTGTACCTGACGGACTTCGGGCTCGCGCGCGATCCCTCGGGCTTCGCCCTCACGGTCCCCGGGCAGGTGCTCGGGACGATCGACTACATGGCGCCCGAGCTGCTCGAGGGCGTGCGCATCGGGCCCGCCACCGACATCTACGCGCTGGCGTGCCTGGCGGTCGAGACGCTGACCGGCCAGGTGCCGTTCCCGCGCGACAACGACGCGGCGACCACCTACGCGCACGTCATGGGCGCGCCGCCGAGCGTGTCCGAGCGCCGCCCCGAGCTCCCGGCCGCCCTCGACGAGGTCATCGCCGTCGGCATGGCCAAGTCGCCCGACGACCGTCCCGCCACGGCCGGCACGCTCATCGCCGACATGCTGCGCGCGCTGGATCGGCCGCAGCCCGCCGGACTCGTCGCGACCGGCTGAGGCAGGCGAGGCATCCCGGTGTCGACGCCGCAGGAGCAGGCCGAGCCGGTTGCAGGGGAGGCCTTCGCCGACCGCTACGAGGTCATCGCCCCGATCTCCAGCGGCGCGATGGGCGCCGTCTACCGCGCGCTGGACCGCGAGGAGGGCCGCGAGGTCGCCGTCAAGCGCCTGC
This sequence comes from uncultured Actinomycetes bacterium, assembly GCA_963816845.1. Lineage (GTDB taxonomy): Bacteria > Actinomycetota > Thermoleophilia > Solirubrobacterales > Solirubrobacteraceae > JAOPZW01. The sequence continues at coordinate 71,434 of CAWFMR010000019.1, forward strand.
TCGACGTCCGCCACGCCGCGCGCTTCGAGATCGAGGCGCGGCTGCTGGCCAGCCTGAGCCATCCGCGGCTGGTCAAGGTCCTCGACCACGCCAGCGACGAGCAGGGCGCCTACATCGTCATGGAGCTCGTCGAGGGCCTCGACCTCGGCGCGATGCTCAAGCGCGACGGCGATCCCGGGCTGACGGTCGGCGACAGCATCGAGTTCGCGCGCCACGGCTGCGAGGCCCTGCAGTACGTCCACGACCAGCAGATCGTCCACCGCGACGTCAAGCCGCCGAACATGATCCTCGGCGACGAGGGCGTGATCCTCGTCGACTTCGGCGTGGCCCGCGCGCTCGGCGGCGAGCAGGAGGAGGGCACGATCGCCGTCGGCACGCCGCGCTACATGGCGCCCGAGGTGCTGGCCGGCGGCACCGTCTCGGCCGCCAGCGACGTCTACAGCCTGGCCGCCACGCTGTGGACGCTGCTCATCGGCTCGCCGCCGCGCTACGGCGACGCGCCCAAGCTCGAGAAGCTCGCGCCCGGGATCGACCCCGACCTGCGCGATGCGCTCGGCGCCGGACTTCAGCTCCTGCCCGAGGAGCGCATCAGCTCGGCCGCGGCCTTCGCCGAGGCGATCGGCGCGCCGCTGACCGCCGGGCGCGGCGAGTCGCTGGCCCAGAGCCTCGGCCACGGGCCGATCCGCCGGCGCGTGATGGAGGCCATCGTCCGCACCGCCGCCGGCATGTTCGACGCGGCGGCCTGCTCGATCGCGCTCACCGACCCGGTGGGCGGCGAGCTCGTCTACGAGGCGGCGTGGGGCGCCGGCGCGGCCGAGGTGGTCGGCCTGCGGCTGGCGCCCGGCGTCGGGATGGCCGGCGCCGTGGTCTCCAGCGGCGAGGGCGTCGTCGTGCCCGAGTGCCGCAAGGACTCCCGCTTCGCGCGCCAGGTGGCGGCCAAGACCGGCTACGTGCCCTACACGATGGTGGTCGCCCCGCTCGTGCGCGACGGCAAGGCCATCGGCGTGATCTCGCTGCTCGACCGCCGCGACGGCGAGCCCTACCAGCAGCCCGACGTCGCCCGGGCCGCGCTCTTCGCCGACCTCGCCGTGGTCGCGCTCGACCTCGACGCCTTCCCGCTCAGCTCGCGCGGCGGACGCACGCTTCTTGGCTGACTTGCCCATCGACTCGGCACGCGGTTACGGTTCGGCGCGATGAGCGTGAACGGCAAGGACGGCCACTACGACGCCGTCATCGTCGGCTCGGGCTTCGGCGGCTCGGTGACCGCGTACCGCCTGGCGCAGGCCGGCAAGTCCGTGTGCGTCCTCGAGCGCGGCCGGGCCTACCCGCCGGGCTCGTTCACGCGCAGCCCGTACCGCGCCCGCGAGAGCTTCTGGGATCCGCCCCGCGGGCTGACCGGCATGTACCACTACTGGTCCTTCCGCGGGATCGACGCGCTCGTGTCGGCGGGCCTGGGCGGCGGGTCGCTCATCTACGCCAACGTCTTCATCCGCAAGGACGAGAAGTGGTTCGTGCAGGAGGACCTGCGCGACGGCGGCTACGAGTACTGGCCCGTCTCGCGCGAGGACCTCGACCCCCACTACGACCGGGTCGAGTCCATGATCGGCCTGCAGCCCTATCCCTTCGACCACGAGCCGTACTCCAAGACGCCCAAGACGATCGCCTTCAAGGCGGCCGCCGAGGCCAACGGGCTCGAGTGGTTCCTGCCCAAGCTCGCGGTCACCTTCGCCAACGACGGACGCCCGCCGGTGCCCGGCGAGGCCATCGTGGAGGAGCTCCAGAACCTCCACGGGCGCAGCCGCACCACGTGCCAGCTGTGCGGCGAGTGCGACGTGGGCTGCAACTACGGCGCCAAGAACACCCTCGACTACAACTACCTGACCCACGCCGCCCACCACGGGGCCGACCTGCGCACGCTGTGCGACGTGCGGCGCTTCGAGCCGCGCGAGGGCGGGGGCTACACCGTCCACTACGCCGTGCTCGACGACGTGACGCCCGCCGAGGACGACGGGCGCCCGCCGCCGCTGCGGACGGTCACCTGCGACCACCTCGTGCTCAGCGCCGGCACGCTCGGCACGACGAGCCTGCTGCTGCGCAACCGCAGCGCCTTCCCGCGGCTGAGCCGCCGCCTGGGCACCCGCTTCTGCGGCAACGGCGACCTGCTCACATTGGCGCTCAACACCCGCGAGATGGTCGACGGCAAGCCCACGCCGCGCATCGTCGACCCCGGCTACGGCCCGGTCATCACGAGCACGGCGCGCATGCCCGACGCCCTGGATGGCGGCGAGGGCCGCGGCTTCTACCTCCAGGACGCGGGCTATCCGCAGCAGCTGGCCTGGATCCTGCACGTCCTGGCCGCGCCCAAGTCGCTGTGGGCGTGGCGAGCGGCCGGCGCCTACCTGGTCAAGAACTGGCTGCGCGGCTCGCCCGACACCGACGTGACGGGCTACCTCGCCGACCTGCTGCAGTCCTCGGAGCTGTCGGCGGGCGGGCTGCCGCTGCTGGGCATGGGCCGCGACGTCCCCGACGGGCGGATGTTCCTGCGCAACGGCCATCTCGACCTCGACTGGACGCGCAAGCGCTCCAGCGAGTACTTCGCGCGCATGCGGACCACCTCGCGCGACTTCGCGCACGCGCTCGGTGGGCGCTACTCGGACGCCCCGATCTGGTTCCTGCGCCGGGTGGTCACCGTCCACCCGCTCGGCGGCTGCCCCATGGGGCGCGACGCCACCGAGGGCGTGGTCGACCCGCACGGCAACGTCTTCGGCTACCCGGGCCTCCATATCGCCGACGGCTCGATCATGCCAGGGCCCGTCGGGCCAAACCCGAGCTTCACGATCGCCGCGCTCGCCGACCGCTTCGCCGACAGCATGTTAGAACCCGACCATCGCGCCGCGGAGGCCACTGCCGCATGACCGCAACCGTCCGCTTCACCGAGGAGATGCTGGGACACGTCACCTTTGGCGAGTCCGACTTCGACCGCGGCGCCGAGCCCACGCGCGACGGCGCGGGCGCGCTCATGTTCCACCTGACCATCGAGGTCCCGGACATCGAGCGCTTCGGCACCGATCCGCTGCGTGAGGCGGGCGCCGTCGGCTACCTGCGCTGCGACGCGCTGGGCGGCCAGCTGCCGGTCGAGCGCGGCGTCTTCAACCTCTTCGTCGACACCGAGCCCGGCGTCAAGCGCATGCTCTACCGGCTGTGGTTCCGCGACGGCGTCGGCCACCCGCTGACGCTCACGGGCTTCAAGCTGGTGCGCGACGACGCGGGCTTCGACGTCTGGAAGGACACGACGACGCTCTTCACCCACGTCCTGCGCGGCCACGTGGAGGTCGGCGGCGACGCCGACGCCGAGCTCGTGGCCTCCGGCGTGCTGCGCATCCGCATCCGCGACTTCGCCAAGCAGCTGACGACCTTCCGGGCCGGCGGCCCCAGCGTCGGGGCGCAGCTCGGCGCGCTGGTCAAGTTCGGCTGGATCTTCATGGCCCAGCTCGCCCAGGCCTACCTGCGCAAGCGCCGCTGACATGTCGGCGCGCAAGGAGAAGCGGCTCAAGGAGGCCAAGCAGGTCGGCCGGGCCTCGTCCGGGCGCACCCGCGTGCTGGGGGCCTTCGCCGGCGGCGCCGTGCTCGCCGTGTTCGGCGCCGAGCTGGCCCGCGTCTGGCGCCTGGGCATGCTGCCCCAGAGCCGGCAGGAGCACGATCCCAACCGCCGCGGCAACCGCGCCCTGGTGGCCGTCGAGGTCGTCCGCGAGGGCTACAAGGTCAGCCGCACGCGCCAGAACACGCTGTTCAACATGCTCGCGTCGTTCACGGTCACCTTCGGGATCACGCGCGCCATCACGTGGACGATCCGCGAGCACGGCGGCCTGGGCCCGATCAAGAACGTCGTCGTCGGCAAGCGCCACATCCACCACTTCATCCCCGGCGGCCTGATCAGCCTCGCGGCCGGCGGCGTGGCCATCGGGGCGAAGGGCTCCGAGCTCGATCGCTACCTCGCGGTCCCGTTCGGGGTCGGCGTCGCGCTCGTGCTCGACGAGTCGGCGCTGCTGCTCGAGCTCGAGGACGTCTACTGGACCGAGGAGGGCGTCGTCAGCGTGCAGATCGTCTTCGCCGCGATCGCCTTCCTGGCCGCCGTGACGTACCTCATCCGGGTCCTGCGCCACAGCGAGGAGCAGGACTCCGAGGCCGACTGGGAGATGGCGGCCAAGGCCTGGGACGATCTGCAGTCCCTGCCGGGCGGCTCGGGGGTCCCGGGGATCGGATTGTGAGCGCCGGCCGAACAGCCTCGACGTCCGGCCAGCGCGCGCGACTTGCTCCCGTCCTGCGAGCGGTCTACGGTTGCGCGGACGACCTCGTCGCGCGGGGCAACGTCGCGAGGGCATCAAAGAGTTGCGGCCGATCGCGAGCTCCGGATGGGCTCCATGGTCGGCGGTGATCAAGGGGAGGACGAGGCGTGCGCCAGGTCGTAGATGCAACCGGGAAGACCTACACGTTGGCCAGCTGGCTGCCGAGCGTGCGAGTGACCGGCAAACCCAGGCCCTCGGCGACGCTCGGGGAGGACGCCGTCACGATGGGCCTGGCCGGCTTCACCCTGTTCGCGCTCTTCCTGGACGGCCTGCGCCACAACAACCTCGTGGGCATCGACAACTTCTGGTCGCTGGCCCACATCCTCATGTACACCGGGCTGACCGGGCTCGGCGTGTGGATCGCGATCATGCTGCTGCGCTACCAGCAGGGCGGCGTCCCGGACCTCTCGCTCGTCCCCAAGGGCTACTGGCTGGCCATCGTCGCGCTGCCGATCGCGGCCGTCGCCGGGCCCGCCGACTTCACGTGGCACAGCAAGTACGGCTTCGAGAACCAGATCGACTCCGCTTACAGCCCGCCCCACCAGGCGCTCTTCATCGCCGGCGCCCTGCTGGCCACCATCCCGCTGGCCTCGGCCTGGCGGCGCAGCGACGTCGCGCCCTCGCTCAGGCAGTTCCTGCCCGCCGCGTTCTCGATGACGGCGCTCAGCTCGGTGGCGCTGTTCATCATCCACCAGCTCGTGCCGTTCTACGCCGGCGTGTCCACCACGTCGGCCTTCCAGCGCGACATCGCCACGCGCCAGGACGCCTTCGCGCCCGGCACCCATGCCCACCACACCGAGGGCCTCTCCAGGGCCATCGCGCACTACGGCGACGCGGCCTTCCCGTACTACTTCTACTCGACCCACCACACGGTCGCCGGCATCCTGCTCTTCACCGCCGTCGTGATGGCCGCGCTGCTGCTGATGCGCCGTCGCTGGCGGCTGCCGGTCGGGACGGTGACGATCATGTTCACCACGATGGGGCTGCTCTTCGCGATGCTCAGCGAGTACCGCGAGGCGGGCCTCATCCCCGCGCTGGTCGTCGCGGGCATCATCGGCGACTGGCTGCTCTTCCGTCTCACAGGGGGCCCGGCGCCCGTCCCGACGTGGCGCATCCGCCTGTTCGGAGCGCTCGTGCCGATCGCCCTGTGGGGCCTGTTCTTCCTCTGCGTCGCCCTGTTCCGCGGCGGCCTGGGATGGGGAGCGACGCTGTGGGTCGGCGTCATCTGCACGACCGCGTTGCTCGGCTTCGCGATCTCCTTCCTGGTCTTCGCGCCGCCGTCGCCCGTCACCGCCGAGATGCCCGCGCCGGAGCCGGTGGCCGCCGCTGCCCCAGAGCCGATTCCCGTCGCCGGCGCCAGCGCATGACCCCTTCCAGACGGCCCGATTCAGCGTAAGCCACATGCCCCAGGGAGCCCGATTCTGATGCGTTTGAAGAGCTTTGCCTTCGTCTCCTCGCTGTTGGGAGCGTCGGCGCTCGCGCCGCCGTCCAAGCGGCGGGTGAAGACGGCGTCGACGACGTGGCGAGGGAAGATCGAGAGCCACGAGACCTTCTCGCACGACAGCATCGACAGCCTGGGCTACGACTGGGAGCGGATCGGCAACCCGAAGATCCAGCCCAAGTACCCGGCCAAGGTCTACCTGCCGCGCACTCCCGAGGACGTGGCCGACGCGGTGCGCGAGACCAAGCAGCTCGGCCAGGAGCTCAAGGTCCGCAGCAAGGGCCACTCGAGCAACGATCTCGTGCTCTCCGACCGGGGCGCCGTGCTGCTCATGCAGGGCATGGACCAGATCCTCGACGTCGACGAGCAGGGCCTCACGGCCACGGTGCAGGGCGGCGCGATCAGCGCGCTGATCGACGACCACCTCGCCCAGCTCGGCCTCGGGCTTCCGATCATCGGCGACCACCGCGACATCACCGTCGGCGGCTTCGCGTCGGTGGGCGGCATCAGCCCCGCGTCGCACCGCTTCGGCATGTTCATCGACAACGTCCTGGCGCTGCAGTTCGTCAACTGGGACGGCGAGATCAAGCGCGCCAGCCCCACCGAGAACTCCGAGGACTTCTACAGCCTGCTCGCCGGTCTCGGGCGCCACGGCGTCATCACCGAGGTCACGCTGCGCATCATCCCGATCGACAAGTACCGCACGATCTGGGTCAACGACCAGCAGCACTTCCGCAGCATGGACGACTTCATCGCGGGCACGAAGCCGATCATCGAGGAGCCCGGCGACGTGATGATGGAGCGCGGCGTCTGGGTCGACTTCGTGTTCCCCGGCGGCAAGCATCTCGGCCTGGGGCAGTTCTCCGCCTACAAGGAGACGTCGCAGACCCCGGTGCACAAGGCTCGCAACACCACGTCCTACGGCGTGCTGCACGGCATGGGCCTGGTGGCCGGCAACCTGCCCGAGAAGATGGACAAGGCCCTGAAGTACGTCGGGATGACCGGCGTGATGCTGAGCCCGAAGTACGCGTCGATCAAGAACATCGAGTTCTTCACCGACAAGCTGCTGGACTCGACGGTGGGCGACCCGACGCGCATGCTCATCGTGCTCGGCCCGCTCGACCGCTACGAGCAGCTCTTCCGCAGCTGCTGGGGCCTGCTCGACGGCTACCGCGAGGAGCACGGCTGCTTCACCTTCCTCTCGGTCTACGTCAAGAGCATCCGCTCGGACTACCTGGCCCGCGACGGGCAGGACCGCTTCTGCGAGCTCATGTTCTACGTGGGGGTGCACCCCGACAAGATGACCCCCGAGCTGCTCGACGAGATCGTCGAGAAGTTCGACGACATCGTCATCGAGAACAACGCCTACAAGTACATGCACACGCGCACGTCGAAGGACCCGGCCAAGCGCGCCAAGGTCGATCCGAACGCTCGCCACGCCGAGCGCCGGCGGGCCGCGGGCAACGGGACGGCGCCGCTGTCGGTGGGCGACACCGCGAGCATGGAGCAGACGCCGTCGTGAAGCGCGAGATCCCGCTGTACACGCTCGAGGGCGTCAAGGACGCCGAGGTCACCACGCACTACTTCTCGACCGGGGACGGCCTCGGCCTGAGCATGCTGCGCTTCAACCGCGACCCCGGCAACGAGGTCCGCGACTCCGTGCTCATCATCCACGGGCTGACCACCTCGACGGACATGTTCATCATGCCCGAGCACGAGAACCTGGTCAGCTACCTGCTGGACAACGGCTACACGGACGTCTGGTGCCTGGACATGCGGATGAGCAACCGGCACTCCTACAACCTGTTCGCGCACCGCTACACGTTCGACGACGTCGCCCTCTACGACTATCCGCCGGCGCTCGAGATCATCCGCCAGCACATCGGCGACCGCCGCCTGCACGTCATCGCGCACTGCCTGGGCTCGGTGACGTTCATGATGAGCCTGTTCGGCAAGGCGGTCACGGACGTCACGAGCCTGATCGCCAACAGCGTCGGCCTCACGCCGCGGGTGCCGCTGTGGTCGCGCGGCAAGCTGCGCTTCGCCCCGACCATGGTCGAGCACGTGCTCGGGTTCCCCAACCTCAACCCGCGCTGGGCCGACGACCCGGCGCTGACCCGCGGCAAGCTCTTCTCGAAGGCCGTGTCCTTCTTCCATCGCGAGTGCGACGTCCCGAGCTGTCACATGCTGAGCCTCATGTGGGGCACCGGATGGCCGGCGCTCTACAGCCACGAGAACCTCGCCGACGTCACGCACCGGCGCGGCGGCGACCTCTACGGCGCGACGAGCATGAACTACTACCGCCACGTCTACAAGATGCTGCGGGCGGGCAGCCGGCCGATCAAGTACGAGATGGGCAACCCGGAGCACGCCGCGCTGCCCGACGACTACTTCGCCTACGCGCGCGAGATCGAGACGCCGGTCCTGCTCACCACGGGCGAGGACAACAAGGTCTTCGCGGACTCGAACATCGTCTGCCACGAGCGCCTGCGCGCGCTCGGCTGCGACCACCACGAGCTCAAGGTCTTCCCCGGGTACGGCCACCAGGACGTGTTCATGGGCGAGCACGTCGCGCGCGACTGCTTCCCCGCCATGCTCGACTTCATCCGCCGCCACTCCGAGGCGGCGGCCAAGCCGGAGCCGCGCGAGCAGCCAGAGCCCGCGCGGGCTGCATAGGGGTGCGCCCGCGGGTCATCAAGACCGAGACGATCATCAACGCCCCGGCCGAGCGGGTGTGGGCGCAGATGACCGACTTCGCGTCGTTCCCGAGCTGGAACCCCTTCATGCTCAGGGCCGAGGGGCGGTTGGAGCCCGGCGAGCGACTCAAGGTCCGCCTCCAGCTCGACCACGGGATGAAGATGACGTTCCGCCCGCGGGTGACCGTGGTGGAGCCCAACCGCGAGCTGCGCTGGCTGGCCACCTTGGGCCGGCCCGGCGTGTTCGATGTCGATCGCAGGTTCCTGATCGAGCCCCGTGACGGGGGCGTCCGATTCGTGATGTCGGAGGAGTGCACCGGCTGGTTGACCCCGGTGATGTTCGCCCCGAACCTCGAGGCGCAGCTCTACCGCGGTTACGACGCTTTCAACGAAGCGCTGCGCAAGCGCGTGGAAGAGGCGGGGTGAAGCGATGCTGAAGACGATCGCGGGGTGGGCCGGCGGGCGCCGGGCGAAGTGGTTCGTCGTCGGCATCTGGCTGGTGCTGCTGGTGCTCAGCCAGCTGCCGGGCAAGCTCACGGACGCCACCGAGGACCGCATCGCGAGCTTCCTGCCCAGCGACTCGGCCGCGATCGTGGCCGACAAGGTCATCGAGGATCGCTTCCCGGGCGGCCAGACGACCTCCTCCGTGGCGGTCTACCACCGCGCCGGCGGGCTGACCGACGCCGACAAGCAGACGATCGCCGCCGAGGCGCAGAAGATCGCGAAGGTCAAGGGCGTGCTGCCGCCGGTCGTCCCGTTCAGCTCCGGCGCGCCGGAGGGCCTGGTCTCCCGCGACGGCGGGACGGCGTTCACGGTCATCCCGATCAACGCCAAGACGCAGCAGGCCATCAACGACGTCACGGACAACGTGCGCGAATCGTCAACGGCGGAGCCGGGCTCACGGCACAGGTCACGGGCCCAGCCGCGCTCGAAACCGACCTGCGCCACGGGTTCGAGTCGGCGGACGTCGCCCTGCTGCTCGTCACCGGCCTGCTCGTGCTGGTGCTGCTGCTGGCGATCTACCGCTCGCCGATCCTGGCCCTGATCCCGCTCGTCACCGTGATCATCGCCTACTCGATCGCCAGCGGCGTGATCAAGATCCTCGCCGACGCGGGGATGCATGTGACCAGCATCTCGACGTCGCTGCTGCTGGTGCTGATGTTCGGCGCCGGCACCGACTACTGCCTGCTGCTCGTCGCGCGCTACAGCGAGGAGCTCCACCGCCACGAGGACAAGCACGACGCGATCCGGACCGCGATCCCGCGCGTGGCGCCGGCGATCATCGCCAGCGCCGGCACGGTGACGCTGGCGATGCTCGTGCTCGTCGTCGCCGAGCTCGCCTCGACCCGGACCGTCGGCCCCGTCAACGCCATCGGCATCGTCATCGTCATGTTGGCGTCGATCACGCTGCTGCCGGCCATCCTCGCGATCGTCGGCCGACGGGGCTTCTGGCCCAGCAAGCGGGCGCTGTTCGATCCGGCGCAGGCCCCGGTCGAGGCGCTCGAGGACACCGACTCGCGCTGGGCGCGCCACGGCCGGCGCGTCACCCGCCGCCCCTGGGTGACGATCACGGTGGTCACCGCGGTCTTCCTCATCGGCGCGATCGGGGTCACGCAGTACAGCAGCGAGGCGACCGTGCTCGGCGCGTTCCGCAACTCCACCGAGGGCACGCGCGGCTTCGACACGCTGAAGGCCGCCTTCCCGGAGGGGGCGCTGGGCCCGGCCACCGTGGTCATCGCCCGTCAGGACGGTCCGATCCAGGACGCCGACGTGGCCAAGGCGCAGGCCGCGCTGCGCAAGGTGGCGAAGATCGGCACGATCACGCAGCCGACCGGCAAGTCGACCGACGGCAAGGCGGTCTCCTTCAGCGTCGCCTTCCCGGACGACCCCTACGGCAACCCGGCGCTCGACCGCACGCAGGAGATGCGCGACGCGCTCGCCGGGCTCGGGCCGCAGCTGAAGGGCTACGTCGGCGGGGTGTCGGCCATCCAGCGCGACTACCGCAACGGCGCCCAGCACGACCTCGACCTCGTCGTGCCGCTCGTCCTGCTCGTCATCCTGCTCACGCTGATCGCGCTGCTGCGGGCGATCGTCGCGCCGCTGTACCTGATCGGCTCCGTGATCCTGTCGTTCTTCGGGATCCTCGGCGTCTGCCTCGTGTTCTTCACGCAGGTGCTCGGCGAGACGGGCTTCGATCCGAGCTTCCCGATCTTCGCCTTCATCTTCCTCGTGGCCCTGGGGGTCGACTACAACATCTTCCTCATGGACCGCGTCCGCGAGGAGGCGGAGAAGATCGGCACCAAACGCGGCGCGCTGCGCGCGCTCGTCGCGACCGGGCCGGTCATCACCAGCGCGGGGATCATCCTGGCCGGGACGTTCGCGGTCCTGGCGATGCTGCCGATCACGGTGCTCGTGGAGCTGGGCACCGTCGTGGCCTTCGGCGTGCTCGTCGACACGTTCATCGTGCGCAGCGTGCTCGTGCCGGCGATCATCACGGTGGTCGGCGACGCGAGCTGGTGGCCGTCGCGACTGGGCCGAACCGAACCGCCCACCGCCGAGCCCGCCCCGGCGGCGGCGGAGTCGGCGACCCCCGAGCCGGTCTAGCTAGCTCGAGCTCGACGAGGCCTCGACGGCCGGCGGCGGCTCGGCCGCCGGCGGCTCGTCGGGCTCGCGCAGCGACCACAGCTTGACCGTCGCCGTGCGCCCGCGGACCTCGAACTCGCCGACCTCGACGAGGTCCTCGTGGGGCTGGCTGAGGCGGCTGCGCGTCGAGTCGGCCACGTAGAGCTGGTAGGGCGTGCCCTTGGTCATGCCCTCCAGGCGCGCGGCGGTGTTCGTGGTGTCGCCGAGCGCCGTGTACTCCAGGCGGCGCTCGGAGCCGACGTGGCCGGACATGACCTGGCCGCTGTTGAGGCCGATGCCCATCTTGAAGCCCTCGTGCAGGCCCTCCTGGCGCAGCCACTCGTTGAAGCCCTCGAGGCGCTCGAGCATGTCGCGGGCGGCGGCCAGCGCGCGGTCGGCGTGGTCGTCCTGCGCCAGCGGCGCGCCGAACACGGCCATGATGCCGTCGCCCATGTAGGCCACGAGCGTGCCGCCGTGGTCGAGGATCGCCTCGCTCATCGCGGTCAGGTAGCGGTTCAGGGCGCCGATGACCGTCGCCGGCTCGAGCGTCTCGGCGAACGAGGTGAAGCCGCGCAGGTCGCTGAACATGACCGTCCCCTCGCGCTGCACGCCGCCGAGGCGGATCCCGTCGGCGCTGCGCAGCACCTCGTCGACGACGGCCTCGGGGACGAAGCGCGCGAAGGCGTCGCGCGCCTGCTCGCGCTCGAAGGCCACGGTGACGCCGTGGATCGCGGCGGTGGCGAGGAGCGCCGCCACCCCGGCGAGGGTCGGGTAGACGACGGTCAGGATCATGTCGTGGTTGAAGGCGATCTGGGCGCCGACGAGGAACAGCGCCAGCGCGAGGATGCCGATGCCCAGGGCCACGAAGATCCGCATCCGCAGCGCCGTGAGCGGCGCGGCGATGCCGAGGGCGACGAGCAGCAGGACGTCGAGCCAGCGCGGGGAGTCGTGCAGCGGGAAGCCGGCCAGCGCGGTGACCATCGACGCGGCCTGGATCTCGGGGCCGGCCATGAGCCCGCCGCCCGACGTCGAGGTCGAGTGGTAGTCGTGAAGCGACTCCGCGGTGGCGCCGACGACGACGATCTTGCCCCGCACGTCGCTGGGCTTGAACTTGCCGCGCGCGACGTCGGAGTAGCTCAGCCTGGGGATCGTGCCGGGCGGTGCCCTGGGAAGTCGATCCAGGCGCTGTTGCCGCTCGGCAGGTGCGGCTGATGGCCGAGGGCGGTGCGCGCCGCCGCGATCGGGAAGCTGACCAGGCGCTGCAGGCTGAACGGCATCGTGGCGGATCCGGTCGTCCACGTCGACGCGGTAGTTCGAGTTGGCCGGGATGCCGCGGCTGAAGGGCAGGCCGCCGTTCTTCCCGGCGCCGCCGAAGATGTTGGTCTTGCCCGTGCGGCTCACCTCGGTGGTCGCCAGCACGACGTTGCGGGCCGCGCGGACCGCCAGGATCAGCGGCCGTCGTCCTCGGTCGTCGGTCCGCTCGGTGAACTGGACGTCGTAGGCGATGGCCGCGGGCTTGGCCTTCGTCAGCTGGCGGATCACGCGCGCGTCGCAGCGGCGCCTGAACGGCAAGTGCACCTCGAGGTCGTTGAACGTCTTGTCGTCGATCGCGACGATGACGACGTTCGGACGGCGTGGGCTGGGTCCCGCGCACCTTGAAGCGCTCGTCGACGCTGCTCAGCTCGGAGGTGCGCAGCGCGTGGGTCGCCTCGAGCGCCAGCCCGGCGCCGACGATGACCACCATCGCGACGACGAGCAGCGTCGCCCGCAGGCGGCGGTTGCGGCGGTTCACGCGGCCCCCAGCAGCAGCGCCACGAGCCACAGCGAGAGCACGTGGAAGGACTGGTCGACCGACGAGGCGACGCCGACGTCGAAGCCCTCGACGTGCTTGACGCGCGCGAGGTAGACGCGCACGACGCGGCCATCGTCGACCACCAGGTGCGGGATGAAGACGAGCAGCGCGGCCACCACGGCCCAGCCGACGTCGAGCTCGCTGCCGATCCACACGAAGGCGGGCACGAAGGCGAGGGTGTACATGGCCACGTGCGTCACCAGCGGGCGCCGGGCCGCGGGGTCGCTGAGGCCGCCGCGCTTGTGGCGCGCCTGCCAGTCGGTCTGCAGCAGGTAGTCGCCGACCATGTGGGCGACGAGGAAGGCGGCGAAGACGGAGACCCAGCTCACGGCGTCCGGCTCCCGGGCGCGCGCGCGAGGTACTGCTCGCCCGCGTGGAGGATCACGGTCTTGTTGCGCACGCGGTCGCGGACGGTGACCGTCCCGCGCACGACGCGGGTGAGCGTCCCGTCGCAACGATCGATGACGACCCAGCGCGTGCCGCGCACCGTCGCCGCGCTGAAGCGCCCGCCGGTGCGAAAGCGCCCCTTGCCGTCGCCCCACAGGTGGCGCTGCTTGCGCGTGGCCGCGGCGGCCCGCGCCCCCTTGGCGCAGACGGGCAGGGCGCCGGCCAGCGCGAGCGTCGTGATCGGCGCAGACCCGGTCGTCTGGCCGATGGTGAAGGTGCCCTCGTAGAACCACGCGTGCTGGGTGGCGCCCTTGGTGTCGGCCGCCGAGGTCAGCGTCACGCGCCCGGCCGTGGTGTCGAAGGTCGTGCCGATCGGGAGCTGCTGGGGCGCGGTGAGCTCGACGAAGGCGGTGGTACCGGGCAGCCTGAAGCGCACCTTGCCGGCCCTGACCTTGGCGTTGACGGTCTTGCCCGCGACCGGCGGCGGCAGCGGTGCCGGACCCTGGTCGGTGACCGCCCCCGCGCCCGGGATGGCTGCCATGGTGCAGATCGCCACGGGCACGCCGATCCATGGCTTGCGAGAACGCCGCACCACGCGACTATCGAGCGTGCCGGACCGGCGGTCAAGGCCCGCACGGTTATCCTCGACGGGTGGCTGGTGTGGGCGACGCCGTCGGGCCATACCGCATCGAGGCGCTACTCGGCGAGGGCGGCATGGGCCAGGTCTTCCGCGCCGCGCACGGGCAGACCGGCGCGCGCGTCGCCCTGAAGCTGCTCAGGCCCGAGCTCGCCGGCGACCAGGGGCTCATCCGGCGCCTGCTGCGCGAGGGCCGCGCGGCGCGCACGGTCGAGCACCGCCACCTCGTCGGGCTGCTCGACGCCGGCGAGGCGGACGGCCAGCACTTCCTCGCGCTCGAGCTCGTCCCGGGCCTGTCGGTCGGCGATCGCCTCGCCGCCGAGGGTCCGCTCCCGCTCGACGACGTCGTGCGCATCGCCGCCGGGGTGGGCGCCGGGCTCGATGCGCTGCACGGCGCGGGGATCGTGCACCGCGACGTCAAGCCCTCGAACGTCCTGCTGGACGCCGACGGCGCCGCGCGGCTCACCGACTTCGGGCTGGCCAAGGGGCGCGACTACTCGGCGCTGACGCTGCCGGGGCAGATGCTGGGGACGATGGACTACCTCGCGCCCGAGCTCATCCGCGGCGAGGAGCCGAGCGCGGCCTCGGACGTCTACGCCTTCGGCTGCCTGGTCTACGCGTGCGTCGCGGGGCGCCCGCCGTTCGCTGGGCGGGGCCTGTTCGGCGTCGGCGCCGGGCACCTCGACGAGGAGCCGCCGGACCCCTGCGCCCTGCGCGCCGACGCGCCGGAGGGCTTCGGCGACGCCGTCCGCTTCGCGCTGCGCAAGGCGCCGGCCGACCGCCCGTCGACGGCCACGGCCTATGCTCGACTAATTGCAGTGGGCGCGCGCGGCGGTTCCGGTTAGTGTCGCGCGCATGCCCTTCCTGATCGTCCGCTCGGGCCCTCGCGCCGGGGAGCGCATCGAGCTGGTCGGCGAGCTCGTCGTCGGCCGGGAGAACGCCGACGTCACGGTCAACGACGAGGAGGTCTCCCGCCGCCACCTGGCCGTCCGCCCCCACGAGGACGGCGTCGAGCTCGAGGACCTCGGGTCGACGAACGGCACCTTCGTCGACGGCGCGCGCCTGTCGGCCGTGGTCGTGGTGTCGTCCAGCGCCCACGTGGTCCTCGGCGAGACCCGGCTCGAGATCGAGGTCGAGGAGCCCGAGCCCGAATTCGACCCGAGCGCCACGCGCCTGCGCGAGCGACCGCCCGAGCGCGACGCGACGATCGTGGCGCCCGTGCCCGCGGCGCCGGCTCCGGACGCGACGATCGCCGGCGCCCCGGTGCCCCCGCGCGCCGCGCCGGCCGAGCCTCGGCGCCCGGCGCCGGTGGCCGCGGCGCCGGCGGCCGCTGTCGGCGCCCAGCCCTTCGGCTCGTTCACCCCCGCGCCACCGGCACGCCGTCGCGGCGGCGCCGCCACGCGCCAGTGGGGCGCCGCGGGCGTCGTCTTCCTCGTCATCGTCGCGACGGCGATCGCGCTGATCGTCTACTTCGCCGCGCGGTAGCGCGCGGCGGGGCTCAGTTCGCGAGCCCCAGGTAGATCACGACGACGAGGGCGACGAGGACGAAGAGCGCCAGCGGCGCCAGCATCGCCTTGGACTTCACGCGCGCGTCCACGAGCCGGTCGAGCTCCGGGATGCCGGCGCCCTGGCCGGCGCGGGCGACCTGCGCGGGGTCCTGCTGCACATAGGCCGGTCGGCGCTCGGGGGTGGCCAGCCCCGGCGGCACGGCGCGCACGGCCGAGGCCTGCGCGCGGACCTGCTCGGGACTGCGCACCTGCATCACCGTCACGCCCACGAGCAGCTCGTCGCCCGCGACCAGCTCGACCGGGGAGTGGACCTCGTCGTGGTTGACGTAGGTGCCGTTGGTCGACTCCAGGTCCTCCACCACGATCCCGCCCGACGCCGACGGCGTCACGCGCGCATGGCGGCGCGAGATCTGGCCGTCCTCGAGCACCACGTCGGCCGACTCGTCGCGCCCGAGGACAAGTGGTCCGCGCAGCTCGATCTGGCGCCCGGCGCCGGGGCCCTCGACGATCTCCAACAGCAGGTCCATGTGCTCTTCCTCTCAGCCTTCGATGATGCCGCCGCCGCCACTGCCACTGCCACCGCCGCCGCCCCCGCTCCCGCCGCCGCTCGACGGGGCGCTGGGCGCCGGCGCGGCTGCTCGGGGCCGGGGCCGGGGCCGGCCGCACGGTCCGCTTGACCGCCGCGCGCTTGGGCTTCGCCGCCTGCTCGAGCGCGGGCAGCGCGGGCGCGCCGGCGGGCACCGCCACCGTCGCCGCGGGCAGCGCCATGGGCTTGACCACCGGTGCCGCGGCGGCGGCGGTGTCGCCGGAGCCGTGCGAGGCGGCGTAGGCGATCGCGAAGGCCGCCACGGCCGCCGCGAGGATGCCGACGATGCGGGCGAGGTTCACGTGCATGTCTTGCGCGGCGTGTGGGAGCCGGGCCGCAGGCAGCGGTCGACGCGCTTGAAGTTGCCGCGCACGACCTCGTAGCGCACGTAGCGCCCGATCGACTGCGCCTTGGTCACGAAGATCTCGATCACGGCGCCGGCCGGCAGCGCGCGACCGCGCAGCAGCGGGAAGGACACGACTCCGGCGGTCCGCGCCTGGTGGCCCGAGCAGCCGCGCTTGCAGCGCACCTCGACCTTGGACCCCTTGGTCGCCGAGACGCTCAGCTTCCGGACGATGATCCCGCTGCCGGTCGGCTGGGCCGTGAGCTTCGGCGTCGCCCGCAGCTCGGGCGGGCAGCCGCCCGCCTGGCGCACGCCGGGCTGGTCGGGACAGCTGTCGAGCGGGTCGAAGATGTTGTCGTCGTCGCGGTCGGCGAAGAACTGGAAGGTGAGCTGCAGGGCGCCCCCGAGCGGGCCGGTCCCCGTGCCGGGATCGACGCCCCCGACCTGGATCGTGTAGTGGCGCTTGCCTTCGACGCGCGGAACGATGAAGTCCTGCGCGCCGGCCTCGGCCGAGCAGCCCACCGAGCGCAGGATCTTGGCGCTGCGGTTGTCGAACTCGTAGACGCTGACGGCGACGTCGAAGCCGCCGGTCTGGATCTCCAGGGCGCCGTCGACGTCGGGATGCACGTCGTACCAGACGGTCTTGCCGAAGGCACGCCCGCTGCATGCCGTGTTCTCCGGGCCGCCTCCGCCGCTGGCGACCTCGGGCGCGAAGAGGTCGGCCTGCGTGGTCGCCTCCGTCGTGTCGACGGTCGTCTTGACCTCCTCGCGCGGCACGCGCGTGTCGGCCCGGTTGATCGGCGTGGACTTCAGGTAGTCGTCGTTGGGCGGCACGACCGCGAGGGCGACGGCGGGAACGACGAGCGCGACGACGAGGGCCACGAGCACTGCGATCAGGGGGCGCGACGGCATCTCAACCACCTCGCTGGATCTGGTAGGCGAGCACCTTCAAGGTGGTGATCGCGTGCGCGAGGTCGGCGTGCGCACGGCGCAGCGCTGCGCCGGCGGCGCGATAGCGGCTCGCGTTCTCGGCGCTGGCGGCCGAGGAGAGCCGCGCGTAGCCGCGGGCGATCCCGGCGATCGCGGCGGCGACCGCGTCGTTGGCGGCCCGCGGCATGTCCGGGGCCAGCAGGCTCGCGCGCTTCGCGAGGGCAGCCTGGTGCGCGGCGGCGCTCGCGGCCGCGACACCCTGCGCCTTGCCGGTCTTGGCCGCCGCCAGCGCGCGGCGGTCGGCGCTCTCGCTCCTGCTCTGGTCGCGCAGCAGCCGGGCCAGGCCGGCGGCGTAGGCCTGGTTGGGATGGACGTCGAGGGCCGTGGCCGAGCGCAGGTGCAGCGTCGCCGCGACCGCCTCGCACGGCGAGGCCGCGACGCTCGTGCAGACGATCGCCTGCGGACCCTGGTCGGTGGGGACCACGAACACGGTCGCGTGGCGCCCGCCGCGGGCCGGGACGCCGGTGTGGCGCAGGGCGGGGACGACGCCGAGGAAGACCGCATCGGTCGCGCCCACCCGGACCCCGTCGGGCAGGAGGCCCGGCCCCGGCTTCGCGATGCGCCCCGCGACGATCCGCCCGTCGCCGTTGGCGAGGACGATCGGGCGCGTCAGCTCGAGGCCCGGGACGACGTCGGCGTCGCCGCCGGAGACCCAGGGCGCCTTGTAGGTCAGCTCGAGCTGGTCGTTGGCGGCGACCTTGCCGGCGGCGGGCGCCGGCTTGTCGGCACCGCCCTTGCCGATCAGCGCGCCGGCCACGGCGGCCGCGAGGATGACAGCCGCTCCCAGCGCCAGGAACGGCCCGCGCCGGGCGGAGGCGGCGCGCCCCGCGGACGGCGGCGCGGGCGGCGCGGGCGCCGGGCCGCGGCGCTCGTCGGTGGGCGCGGCGAGCGGCGGTGCCGCGGCCGGCCCGGGCGCGGCGGCCAGCGGCGGCGCGGCCAGGGGCGGGGCGACGTTGGCCCGGTTGACCCGGGTCGCGTCCGCGGGCGCGACCGGGCTCCCGTGCGCACGGGTGACCGCTGCCGGGGGGATGACGGCGTCGGGCAGCAGCGCCGCGCGAGCGGCGGCGACCATCGCCGTGCACGTCTCGTAGCGCTTCTCGGGATCCTTGGCCAGGGCGCGCGCGATGACGGCGTCGATGGCGGCGGGCAGGTCGGGGCGCACGGCGGTGACGGTGGGCGGCTCGTCCTGCAGGTGCGCCCACATCACGGTGATCTCCTCGTCGCGCGCGAAGGGCAGGTGGCCCGTCAGGCATTCGAAGAGCACGCACGCGAGCGCGTACTGATCGCCGCGACCGGCGGGCGTGGCGCCCTCGATCTGCTCGGGGGCGATGTAGTCGATGGTGCCGACGAAGGTGCCGGTGGCCGTGAGCTCGACGGGCGAGGAGGTGTCCTTCGTCAGGCCGAAGTCGGTCAGGTAGCAGTGCTCGGGCCGGTCGGCGGCCGAGTCGCTCGCGATGAGGATGTTGCCGGGCTTGACGTCGCGGTGCACGAGGCCGCGGTCGTGAGCGGCGTCGAGCGCACTGGCGACCTGCGCGGCGATCGCGAGCGCGCGCTCGGGGTCGAGGCGGCCGACGCGCGAGAGCAGCTCGCGCAGGTCCGTGCCCTCGACGTAGCGCATGCTGATGAAGAGCAGGCCGTCGACCTCGCCGGCCTCGAAGAGCGGCACGATGTTCGGGTGGTCGAGCACCGCGGCCAGGCGCGACTCGTGCTCGAAGCGCGCGCGGAAGCCCTCGTTCTCGGCCAGCTCGGGCGCCAGCAGCTTGAGCGCGACCTTGCGCCCCAGGCGCAGCTGCTCGGCGCGGTAGACGACGCCCATCCCGCCGCGGCCGATCGGAGCCTCGATGCGATAGCCCGCCAGCTCGGAGCCGATGCGCGCGTCGGTGGCCATGCTCACCCTGCCGCCCTCACTTCGCGCCCTTGGCCTTGCTGGCGGCGCGCGCCGCGCGCGCGAGGTAGCTGTGCCCGGCCTTGACCGAGACCGTCTTGCGGCGCTTGAAGTCCCGAACGCTCACCGTCCCGCGCTTCACCGTCGTCAACGTCCCATCGCAGCGATCCTGGGTCAACCAGATCGTGCCGCGAACGGTGGCCGAGCTGTACTTGCCGTCCGTGCGGAACTTGCCCTTGCCGTTGCCCCACAGCCCGCCCAGGACCGACTTCGCGCCGCGCTTCTTCTTCTTGGCGGCGGCCGCGGAGGCGCCCTTGATCGGCGCGCACTCCGAGCGCGGCGGCTCGCCCTTGAGCACCAGATCGGTGATCAGCAGCTTCGGCTTCTTCGGCTTCGTCTTCGGCGTCGACTGCTTGACGGCGAAGATCCCGTCGTAGAAGTCCGCCGTCTGCGGCGTGCTCCCGCTCGTGTCGTGGGCCGACGTCACGGCCACGCGGCCCCGCGCGTGTCGAGCTGCGCGCCCATCGGGACGTTGGCCGCGCCCTTCAGCGGCACGAAGCCCTTCGGCGGGGTCACCGCCGCCCGCGGCCCGGTGCCCGGCGGGTACTTGATGAAGACGTTGCCGGAGACCACGCGCGCGTCGAACGTCTTGCCGGGGACCGGCGGCAGCGAGCCATCGGAGGTGTCCTGGTCGTCCGGGATGCCGTCGTTGTCGCGGTCGCCGGGGGTCTGCTGGCTGCTCGAGCCCCCGCCCGCCGCTCCGCCGCCCCCGGCGGCCCCCGGCGGGACGGTGAAGGTGGTGGGCGCGCTGACGCCGTCGGCCTGAGCGTTCGCCTGCGTGGCCTGCGCCGTGTACTGGCCCGGCGCGAGTGCCGCCGCCTGCGCTGACCAGGAGTTGCCGATCCGCGGCGCCGACAGGGTCTGCACGGGCGCGCCGGCCGGCACGGCTCCGTTGTAGATGCGGACGGCCACGGTCGGCGCATCGCCAGCCGCGTTGCCGGCCGTGCCGGTGAGCGTCGGCGTTGACGTGTTGACCGTGGCGGCGATCGTGGGGCCGGTGATCGCCACGGCCGGACCGAGGGAGGTCAGCCCCTCGGACAGGCACCGCCCGGCGAGTGCGTGAAGGTGAGGTTGTCGATGAAGACGGCGCTGTCGACGACGGCGTCGCCGTGGTCGAAGAGCGAGAGTGCAGCCGGTGGCTGTGCCGTGCGCCGGCACCAGGATCTGCGCGTGCAGCAGGCCGCTGGCCGCCGCCGTACGGCGTGCCCGCGGCCTCGGCCGGCGACATGACGATCGGGCCCCGTCGAATCGATCGTCAGCGGCTGGCCGACCGGCGACGAGGCGAAGTTCTCGGGCGCCGTGATCGCTGGGTCCCGACGTCGTCCACGCCTGCGCCGTTGTCGACCTCGGCGATGAAGGCGTCGTTGAAGGCGCTGCCGAGCCGCGACGGGTACTCCTCCGACAGGAAGCGGAAGTCGAAGGACGAGACAGCCGGCAGCGGAGCCCGGCTGCCGACCGGGCTGTGAACGGGAGCTGCAGCACCGTCGGTGTCGAAGCCGCTGTCGCCGCCCTGCCGGATGGGCACGCCCTGACCGTCGTCGACGCTCGGGAACGTCCCGGCCTGGTCGGGCTGATCCGCCGCGCGTCGCATCGCCGGTCGAGAGCACGAGGAACGTCGTCCCGTCACGCGGGAAAGGCCGGGCAGCGCGCTTGCCGCGTCCGCGATGCCGACCGGATTGCCGCTCGGTGGCGCTCGAGCATGGAAGCCCGGCGCGATCTGCGGGTCGAGCGGGAAATCCCGGGACCACCGCCGCGCCCGCAGCGGTGAGCGCCGCCGGCGTTGTCGTGCGTGACCGGTGTGATCGTCGCTCCCGCCGGCGCGGCCGCGGCGGCCAGCAAGGCCGCCGCGACGAGCGCCGCCGCAGGCGCCACAGCCCCCCGGCTGCGCCTGCTCACTAGACCACCGGAGTACCGGCGCATCCGTGCCACTCCTCACCCACGCGACGCATACTGTCCTGGGGCCCGGCGGTTACGCGCGTCCCCACGTCACTTCTTCCGCTGATCTCTTGCTCGCCGCGCGTCCGGCGCGTGCGAGGTAGCTGTGGCCGGCGGTCACGGACACCGTCTTGTTGCGCTGGAAGTCCGCCACCTGGACCGTGCCGCGGCTGACCTTGGTCAGCGTGCCCTCGCAGCGATCCTGGACGAGCCAGATCGTGCCGCGCACCGTCGCCGAGCTGTACTTGCCCGACGTGCGGAACTTGCCCTTGCCGCTGCCCCACAACTGACCGAGCACCGCCTTCGGGCCCTTCTTCTTGTTCGCGCCCGCCGACCGCGCGCCCTTCTGCGGCGCGCACTGCGAGCGCGGCGGCTCGCCCTTGAGCACCAGATCCGTGATCAGCGCCTTGGCCTTCTTCGGCTTCTTCTTGGGCACCGACTGCTTGACCTGGAAGAGCCCGTCGTAGAAGTCGGCCGTCTGCGCCCGGCTCCCGCTCGTGTCGGCCGCCGAGGTGACCGCGACGCGGCCGTTGGCGCGTGTCGAGCTGCGAGCCGATCGGGACGTTCTGCGGCGCCCTTCAGCGGCGACGAACCCGGCCGCGCGGGTCGCCGCGCGCGGCCCGGCGCCGGCCGGGAACTTGATGAAGACCTCGCCCGAGACGACACGTGCGTCGAAGGTCTTGCCGGGGATCGGCGGCAGGGAGCCGTCGGAGGTGTCCTGGTCGTCCGGGATCCCGTCGTTGTCGCGATCGCCGGGGGCCTGCTGGATGCTCGAGCCGGCCCCGGGCGCCGGCGGCCCCGAAGACCGTGAAGCTCGACGGCGCGCTCACGCCGTTGAAGCCCGGGGCGCCGGCCTGCGTGGCCTGCGCGGTGTACTGGCCCGGGGCCAGCGAGCGCCGCGCGGCACCGACCACGTGTCGCCGGAGCGCGCGGCCGCCAGCGTCTGCACCGGAGTGCCCGCCGCGACGGGGCCCTGGTAGATCCTGACCGTGACGTCGCCGGGCCCGGTCGGCGGTGCCGGTGAGCGTCGGCGTGCGGCGTGTCGACCGTCGCGGCGACGGCCGGGGCCCGTGATGGCCACGGCGCGGGCCGACGGGCGTCAGGCTGCGCGGCGCAGTCGCTTCCGGCGGGCGTCGAGAGCGTGAGGTCGTCGATGAAGACCGCGCTGTCGACGGCGCTGTCGCCGTGATCGAAGAGCGAGAGGTAGAGCGTGTGCGCCGCGCCGGCGGACACCGTGATGTGCGCGTGCAGCAGCGCGGTGGCGGCTCCGTACGGCGTGCCCGCCGCCTCGGCGCGGCGACATGGCCGCGAAGCCGGTCGCCTTGATCGTCAGCGGCTGGCCGTTCGGGAGCGCGGCGAAGTTGTCCGGCGCCGAGATGGTCGAGCCGGTCGCCGTCCAGGTCGTCGCATCCATCTCGGCGATGAAGGCGTCGTTGAAGGCGCTCGTCAGGCGCGAGGGGTACTCCTCCGAGAGGAAGCGCAGGTCGAACGAGACGCATGACGCCTGCGTCCGGGCGGGGCTGACGAAGGGGATCTGCAGCACGGTCACGTCGCGCGCCGACGACGACTCCGCGGCCGCGCTCGGCGAGCGCGGGGCCGCCGTCGTCGCTGTCCGGGAAGGTGCCCGGCCGATCGGGGGCGTCGGCCTGCGTCGCGTCGCCGGTCGACATCACGATGAAGCCCGCGTCGTCGAGCGGGAACGGAACGAGGGCGCCGGCGGCGTCCCCGGTCCCGACCGGGTTGCCGGTGGGCGGGAGCGAGGATGACCTGGCCCGTCGCCGGTGTAGAAGGTCGGCACGGATTGCGTGCGCCGGCATGAAGCTTCGCCGGGTCGACGGCGCAGCCGGATGACGCGTCGGCGCATCGCGCGCGTCGGCGTGATGCGCGGCGCTCGCCGGCGCTTGCGGCGACGCGCGAGCGAGTCCGGCACCGACGAGTGCTGCCCCGGGGGCGAAGGCGCCCCCGGGCTGCGCATCGCCCGCGTCGCCTCACTTCTTCCGCCGCTCCCTTGCTCGCCGCGCGTCCCGCGCGCGCGAGATAGCTGTGGCCGGCCGTGACGGACACCGTCGTGTGGCGCTGGAAGTCCGCCACCTGGACCGTGCCGCGGCGTGACCTTGGTCAGCGTGCCCTCGCAGCGATCCTGGACGAGCCAGATCGTCCCGCGCACCGTCGCCGAGCTGTACTGGCCCGACGTGCTGAACTTGCCCTTGCCGCTGCCCCACAACTGACCCGAGCACCGCCTTCGGACCCTTCTTCTTGTTCACGCCCGCCGACCGCGCGCCCTTCTGCGGCGCGCACTGCGAGCGCGGCGGCTCGCCCTTGAGCACCAGATCGGTGATCAGCGCCTTGGCCTTCTTCGGCTTCTTCTTCGGGCACCGACTGCTTGACCTGGAAGAGCCCGTCGAAGAAGTCGGCCGTCTGCGTCTTCTTGCCGCCGGTGTCCGCCGCCGAGGTGAGCGCCACCCGGCCGTTGGCGGTGTCGAGCTGCGAGCCGATGGGCACGTTGGCCGCGCCCTTGAGCGGCACGAAGCCGGCCGCCGGGACCACGGCGCGCGGACCCTTGCCGGCCGGGAACTTGATGAAGACCTCGCCCGAGACGACCCGCACGACGACCGACTTGCCGGGGACCGGCGGCTTGGAGCCGTCGAGGTTGTCCTCGTCGTCGAGGAGGCCGTCGTGGTCGCGGTCGCCCGGCTGCACGATGGTGAAGGTGACGGGCGGGCTCACGCCGGTGCCGCCGTTGGCGCCGCGCTGCGAGGCCTGGGCGGTGTAGGTCCCGGCCGGGATCGGCGAGGTGGGCGTCACCGACCACGCGGCGCCGCTGCGCGGCGCGCTGAGCGTCGTGACCAGCGCGCCGGAGGTGTCGGCCCCGTTGAAGACGCGCACGGTCACGGTCGGATCGTCGCCCGGCGCGTTGCCGGCCGTGCCGGTCAGCGTCGGGAAGCGGCTGCGCGACGTGAAGCCCGGGCCGGGGCCGGTGATCGCGAGTCCCGGGCCGATGGCCTGCGAGCCGCGCACGCAGGTGGCGGCCGACTCGTTGCTCGTGCGCAGCGCGTCGGCGAAGACGGCCGTGTCGTAGGCGTCGTCGTTGAGGTCGAGGATGGACAGGATGACCGTGTGCGCTCCGGGCGTCACCGCCGTCTTGGCGCGCAGCGGCGCGCTCGCGCCGCCGTACGGCGTTCCCGCGCCCATTGGGCTCCGAGAGGCCGGCCTGCGCGGAGTGGACCGTCAGCGGAGCGCCGGTCGCATCGAGCGCGAAGTCGTTCTCGAGGCCACCGATCGACGGACCCCGACGAGACCCAGGTGGAGGAGTCGAGCTCGGCGATGAAGGCGTCGTTGAACTGCGAGTTGATGAAGTCCGGGTACTCCTCGGAGAGGAAGCGGAAGTCGAAGGACAGGCAGTTGGCGCCGGCCGGGACGTTGATCGGGATCGCGAGCACCGTCACGTCGCGCGCGGTGTCGCCGCGGCCGGCGGGCGCCGTCGCCCCGCCGTCGTCCGCGCTGGCGAAGACGCCCGCCTGGTCGGCCTGGTCGGAGAGCGTCGCGTCGCCGGTCGAGAGCACGGCGTAGGTCGGGCCGTCGGCCGGGAAGGGAGCGATCGGGGTGTCGCTGACGCCGGCGGGATTGCCGTTGGGCGGGATCGGCGAGGAACGAGGCGGCCCCGATGGACATGCCGGCGGCCGGGATCGCCGCGGCCACGCGCGTTCGCGTCGCGACTCGGCGTGACCGCCGCGCCCGCCGACGCCGCGGCGACCAGAAGGCCGGCCGCGACCAGCACGGCAGGCATCCACGAACTGCTGTTGCCCCTCATCCCCGAATCCCTTCGCGCAGAACGCAGATCCCCGACGCGAGCAACGATCCTCGACCGGGCGCGCTTGCGTCCTAGCCGCCCGGCCAGGTTCCGAGCCGTAACGGCGCCGCTGGGCGCCGTTCGTCGCTCGATTACGGCCGCTTGGCCTTGCTTGCCGCCCGTTGGGCGCGCGCGAGGTAGCTGTGTCCGGCCTTGACCGTCACCGTCTTCTTGCGCTTGAAGTCGCGCACCTGGACCGTCCCGCGCGTGACCTTCGTCAACGTCCCGTCGCAGCGGTCCTGCACCAGCCAGATGGTGCCGCGCACCGTCGCCGCGCTGTACTTGCCGTCGGTGCGGAACTTGCCCTTGCCGCTGCCCCACAGCTTCCCGAGGACCGCCTTCGGGCCCTTCTTCTTCGTCGGCGCGTCCGCCGCCGACCGCGCGCCCTTCAGCGGCGCGCACTGCGAGCGCGCGATCTCGCCCTTCATCACGAGGTCGGTGATCGAGCGCCTTGGGCTTCTTGGGCTTCTTCTTCGGCACGCTCTGCTTGACGGCGAAGATGCCCTGGTAGAAGTCCGACGTCTGGGTCTTCGCGCCGCCCGTGTCGGCCGCCGACGTCAGCGCGACGCGGCCCTTGCTCGTGTCGAGCTGCGAGCCGACCGGCATGTTGGCCGCGCCGGTGAGCGGCACGAAGCCCTTCGCGGGGCGTCGCCTGGCGCGCGCGCCCGCTGCCTGGGCGTCTTGATCAGGACCTGGCCGGAGACCACCTGGACGTTCACCGACTTGCCGGGCACCGGCGGCGGCAGCGGCGCGAAGGTGACCGTGACGATCTGACGCGGCTCGGTGTTGACGTCCCAGATTCCGTTGCCGTCGCGATCGACGAAGGCGGTCAGGGTGTCGGTGCCGGTCTTCGCGCCGAGCCAGCGTGATCAGAGCGGTGCCGTCGGCCCCGGTCGTCACCGCGCCGCTGCCAGGGTTGACCCCGGTGATCGTGTAGCGGACCGAGAGCCCGGCATCGGGGCCGCCGTCGTTGTTGCGCGCCGTGACCGGGACCTGGACCGTCTGGCCCGTCGTCTGGGCCACGCTCGGCACGGCCAGCGCGAGCGAGCTCGTGCGGCTGAAGTGCCAGGTCACCGCGACGCGTCGCCGGCGAGGCCAGCGAGCCGAGGTTCCACTGCGCGCCCATCCCCGCGCCGTTGCTGGTGCGGGTGGCATCGACGGTGTTGTTGAACCCGGGCGCGGCCGGGCTGACCGCGCTGATCGTGTTGCTGATCACGCTCGCGGTCGCCTCCTGGAAGGCAGACCACGGGGTGACCTCGACGAGGCTGTCGGACCCGCCGCTGTCGCGGCCAAGCGCCTGCGCGCCGACCCGGCGAGGCGGCCCTGGCTGGAGGAAGCCCGTCGCGAGGTAGCTGCTGGCGGGAAGCACCGAAGCCGAGTGGTACAGGCGCACGTTGCTCAGCGCCGTCGGCGCGCTGAGCGTGTAGGTCACTGTCAGGTCGCCGGTCCCATTGACGTACTCCAGGACCTCGCTGACGTCGAGCAGATCCCCGCCGGTGGCCGGATCGGTGCGCTCTGAACGCCGTCGTCAGCCGCCACGGAGTGCCCGCGCTGCCGTTGCCCGTGACCACCGGCGCCGACACCGGGGTGAGGGTCCTCCCCCCGGCGCGGCCGTAGACCGTGAAGGCGTTGGCGCCGACCGCTTGGACCGCGACGCTGATCCCGCCGTCGTTCGGCATCAGGGCGCCCGTGTAGAACTCGCCGCTGGCGACGCCGTCGAAGGCGGCCTGCAGGCGCCCGACGTCGTTGGCGTAGACGTTCATCGGCGATCCGTCGATGACGCCGTCGACGGCGAGGGCGGGCGGGGCCGCAATGGCGCTCAGCGTCAGGCAAGCGCCGACGACCGCGGCCCAGCGGCCGGCCGTGCGTCCCGGGTGCGTGCGGTGACGCGCCCCCACGCAGCGCACGCTACCCCGACACCGTCTCCGACGCAACGTCAGGAGCCCGTCACCGCCGCTTGCTCTTGCTGGCCGCCCGCTGGGCGCGCGCGAGGTAGCTGTGACCCGCCTTGACCGTCACCGTCTTCTTGCGGCGCAGGTCGCGGACCTGGACCGTCCCGCGCGTGACCTTGGTCAGCGTGCCGTCGCACTCGATCCTGCGACCAGCCAGATCGTCCCGCGCACCGTCGCGGAGCTGTACTTGCCGCTCGTGCGGAACTTGCCCTTGCCGCTGCCCCACAGCTTCCCGAGGACCGACTTCGGCCCCTTCTTCTTCTTCTTGGCGTCCGCCGCCGCGGAGCGCGCGCCCTTCAGCGGCGCGCACTGCGAGCGCGCGATCTGACCCTTCATCACCAGGTCGGTGATCGAGCGCCTTCGGCTTCTTGGGCTTCTTCTTCGGCACGCTCTGCTTGACCTGGAAGATGCCCTGGTAGAAGTCCGACGTCTGGGTCTTCGCGCCGCCGGTGTCGGCCGCCGACGTCAGCGCGACGCGGCCCTTGCTCGTGTCCAGCTGCGAGCCCACCGGAATGTTCGCCGCGCCCTTGAACGGCACGAACCCGGCCGCCCGCGGCGGCGCCGGCCCGCGGCGATGTAGCCCGGCGGGTACTTGATCGTCACCGTGCCCGACACCACCTTCACCACCACGGACTTGCCCGGAACCGGCGGCGGCGGCGCGCCCCAGACGACGGTGACGCTCTGCTCGGGCTCGTCTGCATCCCTACTGCCGTTGCCGTTGGCGTCGATGAACGCCGTGAGCGTGTCGGTGCCGGCGTTGGCGCCGAGCCAGCTGATGGTGGCCGTGCCGTCGGCGCCCGTCGTCGCGTTGCCGCCGCCGAAGTTGGGCCCGGAGATCGCGTAGAGGACCGAGCGGCCGGGATCCGCGTTGCCATCGCTGTTGCGGGCCGTGACCGTCGCCGTGGCGATCTGGCCTTGGGACTTGGCAGCCGCCGCGAGGGTGAGCTGCAGCGGCGTGAAGCGGCGAAAGCGCCAGGTGGTCTGGAGGGTCTGCGGGGACCCTGCAGCCAGGGTTATTCCGTCCCATTGCGCGCCGACGCCGTTGTCGAGCAGAGTGGAGTCGATCGTGTCGTTGAACGTCCCGGCCGCGCCCACGACGCTGAACACGTCGCTGTATCGCCCCTCCTGGTAGTGCGACCACGGAGTCTGCTCGACAAGCCGACCCGAGCTTCCCTGGGCCGCGTTGATGCCGCCCACCTGGCGGGGCGGGCCGGAGGCGAAGAACCCGGCGCCGGCGTCGCTCCCCGAGACGTAGAGGTCGGCCGCCTCGTACGCTCGGACATCGACAGGGCCGGGATTGTCGCCCTGGTACGACACGGTGTACTGGAGGCCGACGTCCGTCGTGCCGTTGACGTAGGTGACCTTCTCGTTGACGACGGTCGCGAAGTTGGTACCGGGGGTGTCTGGTCGCGTAGTTCGTGCTCAGGACCCATGGGTTCCCGGCGCTGCCGTCGCCGGCGAGCGTCGGGGCAGCGAGCGAGGTGAACGCCGACCCCTGGAAGCCGTAGACCGCCTCGGCCTGCGCGACCGCCACGTTGAGCCCCGCGTTGGCCGACTGCGACGAAGGGGGGAAGAACTCTCCGGTCGAGCTGCCGTTGAAGGTCACCTGCAGCTGGCCGTTGTCGTCGGCGTTGATGGTCAGCGGCGACCCAGGGATCGTGCCGACCGTCGCCGCGCGCGCCGGAGCGGCCGACCACGCCAGCGCGGCCCGCGCACGCGACCGCCGCCACCAGCCAGCGGCCGCGTCGCTCGCCCTGCACCAACTCGCCCACTGCGCTCATCTCGCCCCCGAATTCGCCCGTGCGGCGACCCTAGTCGCTGCCGCTGCGCCACGACAACACGCGACGGCTCCGGAAAGTTGCTGGCCGTCGCTCAGCTCGCGGCCAGCAGCGCCAGCGCGAAGAGGGCCACGATGTGCATCGTCTGGTCGACCGCCGCGCCCACCAGCGGGAAGGCGGCGATGTCGCAGCCCTTGACGCGGCTGACGTAGAGGGCGAGCAGGCGGCCGTCGTCCTGGACGAGGTGCGGGATGGCGATGCCGGCCGCGCAGGCGATGACCGCGCCGAGGCTCAGCTCGCCGCCGAGCCAGATCAGCGCCGGGACGAAGGCCAGCGTGTAGGTCGCGACGTGGGAGACGAGCGCGCGCCGCGACGACCGGGTCGGGGCCCAGGCCGCGGTGCTTGTGGACCGCCTGCCAGTCGGTCTGCAGCAGGTAGTCCCCCACGAGATGTGACACGAGGAAGACCGCGAAGACCTCGAACCACTCCATGGTGCGCGCGACCCTACAGCTATGCTCGGACCGTGGCGACCCGCGATCCGGGAGCCGTGGTGGGCGGCCATTACACGGTCCAGGGCGCCATCTCCAGCGGCGCGATGGGCACGGTCCACCGCGCGCTCGACGACGAGACCGGCCGCTTCGTCGCCGTCAAGCGCCTGCTGGACCCGACGCACGTCTCGCGCTTCGAGATCGAGGCGCGGCTCCTGGCCCAGCTCGACCACCCGCGCGTCGTGCGCGTCGTCGACCACTTCCGCGACGCCGGCGACTACTACATCGTCATGGAGCTCATCGAGGGCGAGAGCCTCCACGACCGGCTCACGGCCGAGGGCACGCCGGGGCTGCCGATCGACGAGGTCATCGAGTGGGGCGGCCAGGCGTGCGAGGCCCTGGACTACATCCACGAGCAGCACATCGTCCACCGCGACGTCAAGCCGCAGAACCTGATCGTGGCCGACCGCGGCGTCGTGCTCGTCGACTTCGGCGTCGCGCGCGAGCTCGGCGAGTCGAGGCACGGGACGATCGCCGTCGGCACGCCGCGCTACATGGCGCCCGAGGTCTTCAGCGGCGGCCAGGTCTCCGAGCGCTCCGACGTCTTCAGCCTCGCGGTCACGCTGGTGACGCTGATCGCGGGCACGCCGCCGTCCTACACCGACCGCGCGCCGCTGGTCGGCCGCTACGCCGACGTGTCGCCGGCGCTCGACACCGCGCTGCGCACCGGCATGGAGTTCATGCCCGAGCGGCGCATCTCGAGCGCGGCCGCCTTCGCCGAGGCGCTGGGGCGGCCGCTGAGCACGCGCCAGGGCGCGTCGCTGGCCACGAGCATCGACGCCACCGAGGGCTTTCGCTCGGTCATCGAGGGCATCGTGCGCACGGCGGCCGGCGTGTTCGACGCGGCCGCGGCCTCGATCGCGCTGGCCGACGAGTCGACCGGCGGGCTGGTCTTCCACGCCGCCTGGGGCGCGGGCGCGCGCGAGATCACCGGCGTGCGGCTCGCGCGCGGGCAGGGGATCGCCGGCGCCGTCCACGAGAGCGCGGCGCCGATCGTGCTGGCCGACTGCCGCAGCGACCCGCGCTTCGCCGCCGACATCGCGCGCGGCACGAACTACGTCCCCATCACGATGCTCGTCGTCCCGCTGCTGCGCCACGGCGTCTCGGTCGGCACCCTGACCCTGCTCGACCGCCGCGACGGGCAGGCCTACGGCCCCGAGGACGTGAGCAAGGCGCAGCTCTTCGCCGACCTCGCGGTGTCGGCGCTGTAAGACGGCTGACCGCGCGGCCGCCGCCCAGGGAGACCGGCGCGGGGCGCGGGTAGCATCCGCCGCCCCATGACCCAGCGCGCGCACAACCCCGAGACCTACGAGGAGCGCCTCGCGATCCTGCACGAGCTGCGCGAGGCCGCGATGCACTCCTCGGAGTCCGAGGCCAAGCAGCACGACCGCGGCAAGTTCACCGCCCGCGAGCGGATCGAGAAGCTGCTCGATCCCGGCTCCTTCCAGGAGCTCGACACCTACGTGCGCCACCGCACGACGGACTTCGACATGGAGCGCAACCGGCCGTGGGGCGACGCGGTGGTCACCGGGCACGGGACGATCGACGGCCGGCGCGTGTGCGTCTTCTCGCAGGACTTCACCGTCTTCGGCGGCTCGCTGGGCGAGGTCATGGCCGAGAAGATGTGCAAGATCATGGACCTGGCGGCCAAGATCGGCTGCCCGGTCATCGGGATCAACGACTCGGGCGGCGCGCGGATCCAGGAGGGCGTCGTCTCGCTGGGCGCCTACGGCGACGTCTTCACGCGCAACGTCATGTGCTCGGGCGTCATCCCGCAGATCAGCCTGATCATGGGCCCGTGCGCGGGCGGCGCGGTCTACTCGCCGGCGATCACCGACTTCATCTTCATGGTGAAGGAGACCTCGCACATGTTCATCACGGGGCCCGACGTGATCAAGACGGTCACGGGCGAGGAGGTCGACTTCGAGTCGCTCGGCGGGGCGATGGCGCACAACTCGAAGTCGGGCGTCGCGCACCTGGCGGCCGAGGACGAGGACGCCTGCCTGCAGGACACGCGCTACCTGCTCTCGTTCCTGCCCCAGAACAACCTCGAGACCGCGCCGCGGGTCATCCCCACCGACGACCCGATGCGGATGGACGAGGAGCTCGACACGGTCGTCCCCGACAGCCCGAACAAGCCCTACGACATGCGCAACGTGATCCGGCTCGTGGTCGACGACGGCGAGTTCTTCGAGATCCACGAGCACTGGGCCAAGAACATCGTGGTCGGCTTCTCGCGCCTGAACGGCTACGCGGTCGGCGTGGTGGCCAACCAGCCCGCGCAGCTCGCGGGCGTGCTCGACATCGACGCCTCGGCCAAGGCCGCGCGCTTCGTGCGCACCTGCGACGCGTTCAACATCCCGCTGCTGACCTTCACCGACGTGCCGGGCTTCCTGCCCGGCACCAACCAGGAGTGGGGCGGGATCATCCGCCACGGCGCCAAGCTGCTCTACGCCTTCACCGAGGCGACGGTGCCGAAGATCACCGTCATCACGCGCAAGGCCTACGGCGGCGCCTACGACGTCATGGCCTCCAAGCACCTGCTGGCCGACTTCAACTTCGCCTGGCCGAGCGCCGAGGTCGCCGTGATGGGCCCCGAGGGCGCGGTCAACATCATCTACCGCCGCGACATCGCCGGCTCGCCGACGCCCGACACGCGCCGCGCGAAGCTCATCGACGACTACAAGGCGCGCTTCGCCAACCCCTACGCGGCGGCCGAGCGCGGCTACGTCGACGACGTGATCGTCCCCCACGAGACGCGCCCGAAGGTCATCACGGCGCTCGAGACGCTGCTGACCAAGCGCGTGCAGGCGCCGAAGCGAAAGCACGGCAACATCCCGCTCTGATGCGGTCGGCGACCGTCGCGGTGGAGTCGCCGCAGGCGCCCGGCGCTGAGCCGCGCGTCGATCGCTCCTCGCCCGAGCCCCAGGGCCGTCAGCTGGGCCCGCGACGCCACGCCCCACTGGCGGCCGGCGAGGTCGGCGAGGGCACGCTCGACGGGCGTGCGGCCAAATGCATCCATGTGATGCACAGGCAGCACGCCGCGCGATCTCGCCCCTGGTGGAGCCGCGCCGACCCGAGATCTGGCACACTGCCGCGGTGCCCGACTGACCGATTCGCGGCGCGGCGGTTGTCGCCGCGCTTGCGCTCCTGGTGCCCTCTGGCGCCCTCGCGTTCACGCCGACGGGTGTCACGGCCGCGCCGGCCGACACCCAGGCCGGGGCCAACTCGAACTTCACGCTGCACTTCGCGCTCGAGGAGCCCTCGCGCGATCTGAAGAGCTTCGTCATCCACCTGCCGCCCGGCGAGGTCGGCGCGGTGACCGCCACGCCGCTGTGCACGCAGGCCCAGTTCGCGGCCAAGGCGTGCCCGGCCAACACGCAGGTCGGCACCGACGGTCACGCACGCGACGGCCTTCCCGACGCCGCTCACCGGCCTCGCCGTCGACGTCCCCGGCAAGCTCTACAACCTCGCGCCCGTGGGGCACGGAGCCCGCGCGGCTGGGGATCCGCCTGACCCCTGCCCTCGGCGACGAGATCCTGCTGCAGTCGATCGTCACCGTCCGGCCCGCCGACGGCGGGCTGGACTCGAGCACCGACGGCCTGCCACGGACCTCGGCGCTCGGCGACATCGACATCAACGCGGTCGACATCACGCTCCTCGGCATGGCGGGCGACCCGGCCAAGGGCTTCGTCTCCAACCCGACGTCGTGCGCGCCCGCCACCACGACGATCGACGCCACCGCCTACGACGGCACGCAGGGCTCGGGCTCGGCCTCGTTCACGCCGACCGGGTGCGACAAGCTCGCCTTCGCCCCGACGCTCAGCGCCACCATCGATCCGGGCGCCAAGGGCGGGCGCCCCACGCTGACGACCGTCGTCGAGTCGCCGCCGGGCCAGGCCAACGCGCGCACCGTCGCAGATCACCCTGCCGGCCGGGCTCGGCGCCGCGGCGACGACGCTCAACCACGCGTGCCCCGAGGCGGTCTTCGACCAGGGCGCTGCGCGGCCAACGCCCAGATCGGGAGCGCCAAGGCCGAGACGCCCGCGCTCGCCGCCCCGCTCGACGGCCCGTGGTCCTGGTCAAGCCCGCCGCCTCGCCGCTGCCCGAGCTCGTCATCGACCTGCACGGCCCGATCGACCTGCGGCTGCCCGTGAGCCTGGGCTTCGGGGCCGGAGGGCGGCTGCAGTCGACGCTCGACGGCCTGCCGGACACCGCGCTGAGCCGCTTCACGCTGACCCTCGCCGGCGGGCCCGACGGGCTGCTCGTCCAACGCGCGCGACCTCTGCACCGGCGCGGTCGCGCGCGTCGACGCGACCTTCGCCGGCCAGAACGGCGCGACCTCGACCGCGTCGGTCATCCCGCAGATCGCGGGCTGCAAGCCGCAGGTCAGGGCCACGCTCAAGGGCCTGCGCTCGCGCCATCCCGTGCTCGCGCTGCGCTTCACCGCGCCGCTGGGCCAGCGGCTGACCTCGGTCGGCGTCGAGCCTGCCGCGCGCGCTGCGCATCGACCGCAGGCGCGCGCGCAAGGCGACGACCGTGCTGGCCGGCGGGCGCAAGGTCGTCCAAGCCGACGCTGCGCCTGGCCGGCGCCGCGATGACGGCCGGCCGTGCCAAAGGACGGCGCGCGGACGGTCGAGCTGCGACATCAACCGCGGCGCCCTGCGTCTGGCGCGGCGCCTGCGGGCCGGGCAGACGGTGAAGCTCACGCTGGCGACGGCCGACGCGGCGGGCGGTCGAGCAGAAGCTGCCGCTCAGCGTGCGCGCGGGGCGTTAGGCTCGCGCGGTCCCGAGCACCGACCGGAGGTCATGAAAGTGCAGACCCGTCGCCAGTTCGTCGTGCGCGCCGGCACCGTCGCCGCGAGCGCGATCCTCTCGCCCAACGCACTGGCCGCCGGACTGGGTTCGGCGCGGCCGGCCGCGCTGGCGCGCAGCGGGCGCTTCTCAGAGGGCGTCATGTCGGGCGAGCCGACGCCGAGCGCGATCACCCTATGGACGCGCCTGGCCGACGCCGAGGGCAAGGTCAGCCTCGACCTCGAGGTGGCGACGGACAAGAACTTCCGCCACGTGGTCGCCCACAAGCGGCTGCCGACCTCCGCGGCGGTCAACCACAACGTCAAGTCGCGGATCACCGGCCTCAAGGCCCACGAGCAGTACTACTACCGCTTCGCGACGGCGACCAAGGACGGCCCCGTCGGGCGCTTCCGCACCGCGCTCCCGGCCGACTCGCTGCAGCCCGTGCGCTTCGCCTTCTGGTCCTGCCAGGACTACACGCACGGCTACTACAACGCCCACGAGGCGATGGCGCGCGAGGACCTCGACTTCGTCGTCTGCCTCGGCGACTACATCTACGACGAGACCTACCACACGGTCAAGGACGGCACGGGCGTGCGCGACGACAAGATCGGCCGCGCCGGCAGGCGTCCGGACAGGCGGGAGTCGACTACTTCCGCGCGGCCGAGAC
This sequence comes from uncultured Actinomycetes bacterium, assembly GCA_963816845.1. Lineage (GTDB taxonomy): Bacteria > Actinomycetota > Thermoleophilia > Solirubrobacterales > Solirubrobacteraceae > JAOPZW01. The sequence continues at coordinate 106,314 of CAWFMR010000019.1, forward strand.
GCTGACCGACTACCGCGACAAGTACTCGCTCTATCGCTCGGACGAGTCGCTGCGCAAGGTCCAGGCGCGCTTCCCGACCGTGATGCTGTGGGACGACCACGAGGTCCAGGACAACTACGCCGGCGGCGCGCCCGACGGCGGCCTGCCGGCCAGCCATCACTACTCCAAGAAGCGCCAGGCGGCCGCTTACAAGGCCTTCTTCGAGACGATGCCCTACTCGCCGCCGGCGGGCGAGCGCAACCGCATCTACCGGCGCCTGCAGTTCGGGCGCACCGTCGACCTGCTGATCATGGACCAGCGCCAGTACCGCGCCAACCAGCCGTGCGACGACGCGACCGGCGTTCCGGCGTGCGCGGACTACGACCAGCCGCGCACCTTCCTCGGCACCCGGCAGATGAACTGGCTGAAGACGCAGCTCAACGGCTCGAAGGCCGCGTGGAAGGTCCTGGCCAACGAGGTGACGATCATGCCCACGCGGGTCCTCGGCGGCGCCTTCTTCGGCTTCGACAGCTGGGACGGCTACCCGCAGGAGCGCGAGAACCTGCTCACGCACATCCGCGACCGCCAGATCAAGGACGTCGTCTTCGTCACCGGCGACATCCACACCTT
>CAWFMR010000020.1:0-71428 GCA_963816845.1 uncultured Actinomycetes bacterium
TGAGCAACCCGAAACGGCTTACCCCCCACTTCACGAAGCTCCTCATCACCGGAAAGGTCAAGGACGGGCCCGGCACCAGATACGCGTACGGCTTCGAAGATGCCCGAGGAGCGGACGGCAACGGCTGGGTCGGCCACGGAGGCGGCGCACCAGGCATAAACGGCGACCTGAAGATCTACCCGAAGCCCGGCTACGTGGTCGCGGTCCTCGCGAACATCGACCCGCCGGCAGCACAGCGGATCTCGGAGTATCTCGACCCCCGACTGCCGACAGAGCGATAGCGCGCGTGGCCCCACGCGGATCGGGAGTTGCGACCCGAGTCGCTATCCAACTCGGACACCGCGACGGTCAACTCGCGCACCCGCGGCTCGCTCCTTCTTTCGTGCCGCAAGCGAGCGTCCGCGAGCCTCGGCCTCGGACGCCCGTTCCGGTCGACACGCGAGCGCGCCGTCCCGGCGCGTGCCGACGACCGCAACCGCGGGCGAAAGCGAGCGCAAACCGGCGGCCACGGTCGAACGTCTCGTGACGGTCCTGAGCGTGGCCGAGCGAACCCCTTCCCCACCGGGACGTCCATCCGGCCAGGCGCGCGCTTTGAGAGGACGACGGGCCGCCGACGCCGCCGCCACGCAACCCGGCTGCCCGACATCGGCGTCCTGCCAGAGGTCCCAATGGTCGTCCTCAACCAGCAGCCAGCGCCCACGTCGAGCCCGGCGCGACGACCTGATCGCCTTGCCGTCTACATGGGTTGTTGCGCGAATCGTCGGGAGAACCCAGTGATCGCGTGTTCGCCCGCCGCGTGAGCCGTGAGCATCATGCTGGCAGCGCAGAGGGCTGCCTTTGTCGAGAAGCAGAAGTCTCGGCCTCCGCGCCTGCTCGTCGTCCGGAGCAGGAGAGAGCCGCCTGATCCGGCGACTTGCCTGAGGGCTTGTCGGGATATGGAGCTACGTTCGCGTTATCGAAGCGAACTCGATGTTCTCGGCGCTGGGCGTGCCGGGCGGAGTCCGCGAGCCGCGAGCCCAGCGCGCGCATGTGTGCGGCAATCAGCCCATGGCCACTGCGACCGGTGCGCTCGTCAGCTCGAACTCGGCCGGGTCGAACCGCGCGAGCCGCCGCTTGTACTCGTTGGCGAACGCGGGCCAGATCGTGAAGTTCCGCCCGTCGGCGCCCACATACCACGAGTGACAGCCGCCGCTGTTCCAGACGGTCGGGGCGAGCCGCCGCTGGATCTCGTCGTCGAAGCGCTCCATGACGTCCCGGCGCACGTCGACCGCCGTCGCGCCCCGCGCGTCCATCGCGCGCAGCGCGTCGATCGCGAACCCGATCTGCGCCTCGATCGGCTGCAGCGCGGAGTTGTTGCCGCTCGCGGTGTTCGGGCCCAGCAGGACGAAGTGGTTGGGGAACCCGGGGATCACGGTCCCGAGGTAGGCGCGGATGCCGTCCTCGTCCCAGACCTCGCGGATGCTCCGCCCGCCGCGGCCGACGACGTGGCGGAAGTGCGGCGGGTTCATGACGTCGAACCCGGTGGCGAAGACGATCGTGTCCAACTCGATCTTCCGGCCGTCCTGCGTGACGATGCCGTCCGGCACGATCTCCCGGATCCCCTCGGTCACGAGCTCGACGTTGGGCTTCATGAACGTCCCGAGGAAGTCGCTGCTGATGATGATCCGCTTGCAGCCGATCCGGTAGTCGGGGGTCAGCTTCGCGCGGATCTCCGCGTCCGGAACCTGCCGCTTCAGATAGCCGAGCGCGAGGCGCTCGAGCCCGGCCAGCAGCCGCGGGCGCCGGACGAGGCCGAGGATGAGGAGCTCGTTGTTGTAGTAGATGGCTGACCGGATCGCGCGCTGCAGCACCGGGAACCGGCGCAGCAGCAGCTTCTGGAAGTCGCTGTGCGGATGGTCCAGGCGGGGGAGCACCCACCCGGGGCTGCGCTGGAAGACGGTCAGCCGCGCGGCGTGCTTCTGAACCTCCGGGACGATCTGCGACGCCGTCGACCCGGTCCCGATCACGCCCACGCGCTCGCCGCTCAGGTCGTGCCCGTGGTCCCACCGCGCAGAGTGGAACATCGTCCCGGCGAAGCTGTCGAGACCGGGCACGGCGGGCAGCTTCGGCTCGGTGAGGCCGCCGGCGGCGGACACCAGCACCTGCGCCGAGAAGGCCCCGCGATCGGTCTCCACGCGCCAGCGGCTCGCGTCCTCGTCCCACCTCGCCCCGGTCACCTCCGTGCCGAACCTGATCAGGGGCTCGATCCCGCGGTCGCGCGCAACGTGCCGGAGGTAGTCGAGGATCTCGGCCTGCGGCGCGAAGAAGCGGCTCCAGTCCGGGTTCAGCGCGAACGAGAACGAGTACAGGTGCGCCGCGACGTCGCACGCACAGCCCGGGTATGTGTTCGCCCACCACGTCCCGCCGAGCCCGTCGTCGCGCTCGAGGATCACCAGGTCCTCGTATCCGGCCTCGCGCAGCCTGATCGCGGTGCCGATGCCGCCGAATCCCGCGCCGACGATCGCGACGCGAACGTCCCGGAGCCCGTTCTCGACACGCGGCTCGAGCACCACGCTCGCGATCGTAATCCACTCGGCGCCGGCGGGCGTGTCTCTCGTGCCACGCATCTCTCCGTCCACGGCGCTGCGAGGAGTTACGCGATAGCAGGCGGTTCTCGGTCGGTGGCGAGACTCGGACTCGAACCGGGGACACCACGACTTTCAGTCGTGCGGTCCTGCTACTGAGTTCGCTTGATTTGCAGGGAGTTCCGGGGACCTTGCCATCTTCTAGGGAGTCCGCGTTTGCCGTAGGACGCTCATGAGGCACGGTGCGATACCCGACCCGCGGGCCGCGCACCGTCCGGGCGGAGTCGAGCCAGCCTGACTCGAACCTGGCGACCTCCTGGGTGCGATCCAGGCGGTCGAGTCCGTTGACTTCTCGTAGCTGCAGCGGATTCCGGTCGCAATCCGGAGATGCGAGTCTCCAGGAAGCGGTCGCATTTTGCGAGATTTGGCAAGGGCTTCGTCACGTGCGCGCACCGGCGTGATGAAACTCATTGGTCGCGACCAGATCGACCGCCGATCGCTCTCGAGATGGTGCAGACGAAGTCGCCTTTGCGCGGTCCAGATAGTCGACGCGCCGCGGCGGCGGCTGTCCGGGCAAACCTATGGCGGGACTCGGCCGGGGACACCTCACGGGACTTCCCGCGTCTCCGTGGCGCCAGAGTGGGAACATGCACCGGCTCGATTCGGGCGGGCTCACCGGATTGCTGTGGGGCGGAGCGGTACGCGTCTTCCTGCTGCATCACGCGACGTTCAGCATCAACTCGCTGTGCCACTACTACGGTCGGCGACCGTTCGCCACCGGCGGTCAGGCTCGCAACCTCGCGTGGCTGGCACCGATCGCCTTCGGGGAAGCCTGGCACAACAACCATCACGCCTTCCCGACCTCGGCCCGACACGGACTCGGCCGCCGGCAGCTCGACCCCAGCGCCTGGCTCATCAGCGGTCTGGAGCGCTGCCACCTGGCCTGGGACGTCGTCCGCATCAGCCCCGAACGCCAACAAGCTAGACGTGGATCCGCGTCAGCGTGACTCGATCAGCCGCGGTAAGGTGGCGCGCCGCTGCGCGAGGCCATGTCGGCCGCGCTCGCGTTGATCTCGGGCACGGAGATGGCCACGTCAACGCGGACGGGATCGGCAGCGCAGCAGCGGATCCGCGACGGCGTGATGCGTCGGGACGTTGTCGGTTGGTCGCGTGGCTCGGGTGTTAGGTCGTGTCGGGGGTGGCGCGCAGCGGGGCGGGCATGAGTGCCGCGCCGGCGATGACGAGGCAGAACGCGAGGAAGCGGGCGGTGATGGCGACCGGGCCGGAGCCGATCGGCTCGTGGAAGACGAGGATGCCGCCGATGATCGCGGCGAGGTTGGCGGCCACCGAGGTGAGCGCGATGACCTCGACGCCCTTGCCGAGTTGGAGCTGCGGGCCGAGGCATAGAAGGCGACGACGCCGGCGGTGAGCGCGGTGAGCGTCCACGGGCTCACCGACCCGAGCAGCGGCCCTGGTGGCGTCTTCTTTGTGAGGTATTTGATCGCGACGTCGGAGACCCCGAACAGCGCGCCGGCGGCCGCGCCCAGGAGCAGTCCCTCGGCGCGGTCCGGGACGCCGCGGCGCGTCGAGATTCTCACGAGCGCGGCGCCGAGCGCGAAGATCGCGCCCTCGACGGCGAGCAGCGCCGCCAGCGAGGCGCGCTGCGAAGTGTTGGCGCCGGTGCCGGTCAGTCCGATGACCGCGAGCCCGGCCGCGGTTATCGTCACGCCGACCTATTGCCGTCGTCCGAGCTGGAAGCCGAAGAAGCACTCGGCGAGCACCGCGAGGAAGACGAGCCCGCCGGAGAGGACCGCCTGCACGATCGACAGCGGCGCGAGCGAGAGCGCGCCGACGTGCAGGCCCCAGGCCACGATGGCCACGATCCACCCCACCAAGAACCATTTGGAGCGAAAGAGACCGACGGCGCTGCGCAGCGGATGGCGGACCCTGATCGGCGGGGCGAGCACCGCGCCGCGGTGCTTGAACAGAAAGCCGACGTTGGTGGCCAGCGCCGAAGCGAGCGCGAGGATCAGTCCGAGGATCACGACGAGCGCCTAGACGCCGGTTGATTGCCGAAGGCCCGCGGCTGCCACGGGGCCTGGGTGATCCTCCCAGGTTCAACTGGCTGCAATCCCTTGAAGTTCCGAGCTCCCGCTTTCGCGGAGACTGCGCACGTCGCCGACGCCCACGCGGCGCCCGCTCGGGACGACGCGTGACCGCGTTGTCCGGCCGAGCCTGGACGACTGCAGTCGCGCGACGAGGCGGGCATGAGTCGCCCGGCGGCGCGGAGGTAGACGCTCGTCGCTTCAGTACCTGGGTCTCAGCGAGCCTCGGCTCGCCTCTTCAGCTCTTCCGCACGCGCACTCACGAGTTGGCCGCGCAGCACGTCGACCAGTGGGCCGCGGATGACCAGGCCGAGCATGCGGCCCAGTTCGACCTCGAGGTGGTAGCTCGCACGCGTGCGCCCGTCGCCGAGATCCTCCAGCTCCCACGAGCCGTCGACGGATTTCAGCTCTCCCTTCTCCTGGCGCCAGGACAGTCGGGTCGGACCGTCGTACGCGAAGCGGACCATCGACTTGATCGTGCGAACCTTGGCGTCCGACGAGCTCTCGGCGAGCGTGACGTGCCCGTCGGCGTCCCGCTCGACCTCCTCCATGCCCTTCAGCCCGCCCTGCCACTCCGGCGCGGTCACGACATCCTCGACGATCGCCCATACCTCTTCGATCGGCGCCTCGATGTCGGCGGCCGAGGAACCCGTGATCGTCCCCATCAGCCCCTCCTTTCGTCGTTCGGCCACGAGCCTAGGACAACACGAGCGACAACGTGCGATCGCCCTCGGCTGCCTATACGCCGGCGCCCCGGCAGCGGCTGAAGCTTCTTCGGCCGAACGCGAGGCGCCGGACGGCCCACGGGCTCGCCCGCGGGGTGCTCTCCGGGCCGACCCCACGGGTACGCGCGATTGCACGCCTGAGGTCACGGGGCCGCCCTCGTGGCTTGGCACGTGTCGGAGCCGGTTTCAGCGTGAAGCGGCAGCGGTGATCCGAGCGAGACTCAGAGGCGAAGGTTCCAGCGCTCGTGAAAGCTCGGGTGACAGGAACCGTTGATTGGGAGGAATGCCAGAGCTTCGCGTCTGCCGAGGGGTCGTTTCCTCTATGGACACGGACATCGTGGCGGTCGTCACGGGGGTCGAGCATGGAGGCTCGAAGATGAACACGCATCGGAAAGGCCCGCGCACGGTCCGCCGCGGTCACCTCTCTCTCGCAGTTCCCATTGCACCGATGATCCGGTTCAGTCCCCAAGAAGTCCGAGCAATGCTCCGGGTTGCTGTGCTGCTCCGTCGGCGCGCCGCTCGCCTGCCAGAGGACTCCGTGTTACGCGCGGAGCTGATGGAAACGGCCGAGTACTTCGCGACCGGCGCCGAGCAGGCATGTCCCGGACACTTGCGCCGGGCGGCATGAGCTAGCTGATCCGCGCGTCGGGGCCGGACTCCCACTCCGCGCGACAAGGGTCGTAGCTTGGAGTCATGACCACGAGGGCCGACTTCACGGACGAGGCGTGGGCGCGCCTCCCGGCTACCACCTCACGGCGTTGATCCAGCGCCGGATCCAGTGAGGCCGCACGTACTCAAGCTTGATCCTGCGAATTCGTCCTCGCTGCCAGGCGACGGTGACGCGTGCGGACTGCGCCGCGTGAGGGCCGGGCAGGCGTCTCCGGAATCGCGCCATCAGAATCCCCGCATCGCGCCCATCATCGCTCGCCGCCCGCGAGCAAGCCGTAGTGCCGACCTGCGTTCACCTGGAAGCCAGCACCACAGTGCGGGCCCGGGCGAGCCGGGATCCGCTAGCGCGGGCGACGCTGGACGAAGCGGGCACGCGTTACTCGGCGGCTCGGACTCCTCTTGGTCGTCCGGAGCGGTAGCGACCGGATGCGTGCCCAGATGATCGCTTGCACGCGGTCACTTCAGCGTCGTTATGTAGGCGACGAGCGCTCGCAGCTGGTCTTCGGGGATGATCCCGCCCCAGTGCGGCATGCTCACGATCGGTGCCTTCCCGATCACGCTGCCCGAGCGGATCACCGCGATGATCTTCGCGTCCGTGTTGAACTCCTTGCGGAAGTCCTGGCCCGAGAGCGGCGGGATCGTCTTGTCGGGGGACTGCGGGTTGGGCACGCCGCCGAGCCCGTTGGGGCCGTGGCAGTTGACGCAGCCGTAGCGTACGTAGAGCGCCGCTCCCTCGACGGCGGCTCCCTGGCCCCGGGGGATCGTCGGCGGCTCGGCGGTCGGGACCGCGGGCAGCCCTGCACGCAGGTACGCGATCAGGTCGGAGACCTGCGTCTTGGAGATCACGGCGCCCCAGACCGGCATGTAGGGCTGGGTTGGGTTGCTCGACTCGCCAAGCCCGTGGTCGATGATCGACCGCAACTCCGCCGGTGTCAGCGCCTTCGCGACGGAGGTGAGCGCGGGCACCGCCGGCGCGACGCCGCCGCGGCCCCGGTCGCCGTGGCACTGGCTGCAGGCGAACTGCACGAAGTCGTGCGCGCCGGCAGCGACGTGCGGGTCGACCGGCGCGCTCGCAGCCTGAGCGGCCGTCGCGGTGACCGTCCGTTCCTTGGTCTGCGTGCCCGCGTTCGCGAGGATCCCGACGACGCCCCCGACACCGACCAGGAGCGGCCGCGACGAGGGCGAGGGCGAGACGATGACGAAGGCGCCCCGGCTCGTTGCCCATGGTCCGCCGATCCTATTCCGCCGGGGACGGGGGCGGGAGGGCCGAGCGGTCTTGGTCGTCGCCGAGCGCGATCTCGCGCACGGGGACGTCGAGCTCTCGCGCCAAGTGGCCGAGCATGCGGTTGGCGAGCCAGCTCGTGCGCTCCCGAGGATGCGTGACGACGATGACCTCGTCGGCGCCGAAATCACGAAGCTCGTCCTCGATTGCGACCAGCGGATCGGGGTCTCCGACCTCGCCCTTCGCCGCGAAGCCCTGCTCGGCGGCCCAGGCCAGCGACGCCTCGAGTCGTTCGCGCGCCTCCTCGCGCTCACGGTCGAGATCCGAGGCCCAGTAATGAGACCGCGAGGCCAGAATCGGCGCGAGCACGTCGAGCTCGACACCGGCTCCGCCGGCCGCCGCCAGCTCCCTGCGAAGCTCCTCACCGGCGAGCTTCACGCTTGTCACCACGAGGACGTGGCGCGTCCCGCCGCTGGCGCCATGGGGATGCGGAGCGTCTGCCGCCTCCTGCAGCGCCGACCCGCGGCCTGTCTCCCGTCCGGCGAGCTCGAACGTGATCCCGGCCGCAATGCCGGCGGCAAACACGACCACGCCGTACGGCGCGCGAAGCAAGCAAACCCACCAGAACCGAGGCGCCAACAAGCAACCCCAACGCGACCGCGACCCGAAAGGCATCCGACTCGGTCTTGAAAGGAACGCCGCATCACCAATCGGGAGACGGACTACGTCGACCGTCGAGCGCTCCCCGGCCGCTCGTACTGGCCACCTCTGATCTCCGCCTTCCGCAACTCGGCGACGGCAACGATCACCAACCGCGCGCAGCGGGTTCATCGTACCTCGAAGAAGCGCGTTCGGCATCGCGCCGTTTGACCATCCAACGATCGCCCGGCTGGCGATTCTTGCGAAAGATGTGGCCGCTGACCGGAGCCGCACGGCGTGCCTCCACGGGCCAGACGGTAGGCGCGTGATGGGACGGCGCGAGCTGTCCCGAAAGGGTCCCCGACTCGCCAGAAACAGCTTGAGCGAACACCCCATGAACCCAAGCATATTTGGCTTACTAGAGCCAGATTCCGGGCCTCGGGATGCGATCATGATCCGCGCGTCGGGGGTTTGGAGTCCTTCTCCGCCTCGCCTCGACGGCGGCCTGTCCACAGAGACGCCGACGGCAGCTCGTTCTTCCGCCTATTCCTTGGCCGCATGTGGGATCCGACGCGAGCAGCCAGTCGCGCCGCGCGTCGGCGCGGGCCGTCGGGGTCGGCGCCCTCCACATTGCCAACCCTACGCGCGCGGAACGCTGGCGCTGGACGTCGCGACTCGCAGCCCGCGGACTCCGAACGGCGGCGGATGCACGCGGCCCGCTCCTCAGGGGATCTCGCGCACCATGATCAGGTTGGTCGCTCCCGGCGTGCCGGCCCGGCGGCCGGCGGTCAGCACGACGCGCGCCCCGCTTGAGAGTCCGGCGTAATCACGCGCGACCAACAGCGCCGTGTCGATCAGCGCGTCGACGTTCTCCGCCACCGGCATGCTCGTCGGGTAGACGCCCCACTCGAGGGTGAGCTGATCGGCGATCCGCAGGCTGTGGGCCAAAGCCACGATCGGCCGGCGGCGGCGGTACTTCGAGCAGGCGCGTGGAGCTCCGCCGGTCGAAGTCGGAACGATGAGGGCGACGATGGACGTCCCGGCGCCCTTCGGCGGCACGGTGGGCCAGCGACCACGCCGTGGAGGGGATCGCCGAACACGCCGCTCCAGCCAGCTCGGCTGTCAACGCGTCGCACGGGACTCCAGCAAGGCGACGCCTCACACGACCCATCGTGTCAGGCCCCGGACGACTTCTCCAGCGCCAAAGCGCCTTGTCGCCCGATCGCCAGGCAGCCGGGCGTCGCGTCGCTCGACCGTCAACCGCTAGGTCGCGCGCGCGGCCCACAAGGGCGGAAGGACAATGAGCCCATCGGGACGCTCGCAGGCAGCTCGTGCATCAAGGCGTCTCCCGAACGGAGGGTCAATGGCCCTAACGCAGACGCAGACCGTAGGCTGGATCCAGCGACGGCGCGAGCGCAAGCGCCGGAAGCTCGAGCGGACCGGCGACCCACCTCAGAAGAAAACCCGCGAACAAGACGGAGGGGCCGGGCGTCGAGGAGGTGGCTCAACAGGCCAGCGCGGGCCTGCTTGCCAACGGCGATGTGATGGCCGGGGCGGCGCGCCGCCCCGGCCAGTGCACGGTCGGTCGCCTGCTATGCCAGCTGCGTGACCACGGACTTGGTCTCGAGGTAGTTCTCGAGCGCGTTGTGGCCCATCTCCCGGCCCCAGCCCGACTCCTTGTAGCCGCCGAACGGCATGGCGGCGTCGAACACGCTGTAGCAGTTGATCCACACCGTACCGGCGCGCAGGCGGTGGGCAGTCCGGTGCGCCTTGTTGATGTCGCGGGTCCAGATCCCCGACGCGAGGCCGAAGTTCGTGGCGTTGCCCCGCTCGATGACGTTGTCGTCCTCGGAGTCGAACGGGATCGCGCAGACCACCGGGCCGAAGATCTCCTCGCGCACGACCTTCATGTCGGGCGTGGTGTCGGTGAGCACGGTCGGCTCGACGAAGTACCCGCGGTCCCCCATCCGGCCGCCGCCTGCCGGCGCGTGGGCGCCGGCGTCAACGCCCGAGGACATGTAGCCGAGCACCTTCTCGTGCTGCTCGGCGGAGATCAGCGGCCCCATCTGGGTATCGGGAGCGAGCCCCTCGCCAACCTTGATCTTCCCCGCCTCGTCGGAGATGCCCTGGACGACCTCGTCATAGACCTCGCGCTCGATGTACAGGCGCGAGCCCGCGTTGCAGCACTGGCCCTGGTTGAAGAAGATGCCGTTGGCCGCACCCGGAATCGCGACCTTCATGTCGGCGTCCTTGTAGAGCACCTGCGGGCTCTTGCCGCCCAGCTCGAGCGTGACCTTCTTCAGATTGCCCGCGGCCGCCTGCACGATCAGCTTGCCGACATCGGTCGAGCCGGTGAAGGCAACCTTGTCGACGCCGTCGTGGGCAGCGATCGCCGCGCCGGCGTCCCCGAACCCGGTCACGATGTTGACCACGCCGGCTGGCAGCCCGGCCTCCATCATCAGCTCACCGAGTCGCAGCGCGGAGAGCGGCGTCTGCTCTGCGGGCTTGAGCACGATGGTCGCGCCGGCCGCCAGCGCGGGGCCGAGCTTCCAGGCCGCCATCAGCAGCGGGAAGTTCCACGGGATGATCTGCCCGACGACGCCGATCGGCTCCCTGCGCGTGTAGGCGAGGAACTCCGACCCCGGCGACGTGACAGCGGAGATCGGGATGGTGTGGCCCTCGATCTTCGTCGCCCAGCCCGACATGTAGTGGAACAGGTCGGCGGACAGGGCGACGTCGGCGGCCTTGGCGATCGCCAGCGGCTTGCCGTTGTCAAGCGTCTCGAGCATGGCCAGCTCGTCGGCGTTCTGCTCGATCAGATCGCCGATGCGATGGATGACCTTGCCGCGCTCTGACGGCGTCATCCGGCGCCAGTCCGAGCGCTCGTCGTCGAAGGCCCGGCGTGCCGCGGCCACGGCCAGCGCGACGTCCTCGGCCGCGCCGTGGGCCACGCGACCGAGACTCTCCTCAGTCGCCGGGTTGAACGTCTCGAAGGTCTTCCCGCTCACCGCCTCCACCCATGCGCCGTCGATAAGCAGACGGCCGGGCTTGACGAAGCCCTGGGCCTTGAGGGCCAGGCCCTCGGGAAGGTCGGCAAACGTGAGCGACGAAGCCGCCCCATTGGTCGGGCGGTTCGGTGCGGAGATGGAAATGATCGTCTCCTGACGATTGCGCTTCGGCGCCGCTCGCTGATGCGATCGATACGCCATGCCGGCCGAGAACTTGAACCGGATGAGGATCCCCGCCGGTGGTACTCAGGCGGGGGCAACCGACAGTAGCAGTGTCTCGAGCCGCCCCTCGCCAGGCTTAATAGGGCCTCCCACGAGCCGGACGCGCACGGGTTCGTCGCAGCTCAGAGCGTCCCCGGGCTGAATACCGTCTCGTCGTCCAGCCCCGCTAGGGCGTCAGATGCGTTCCGGCCCGTTAGGAGCGTGTCGAGACTTGGTGTCCGGTGGCTGCCAGCGCCCACTCGACCGCCGTCTCCACGTGGATGCCGGTCGAGTCGAAGACGGGCACCGATGCGTCCTGCGGCCCGACCAGCAGATCGATCTCGGTGCAGCCGTAGATGATCCCGTCGGCGCCCGCCGCCTCCAGCTCGGAAATGACACGGCGGTACGCCGCGCGTGAGCGGTCTTCCACGCGGCCGCGGCAGAGTTCTTGGTAGATGACGTCGTGCACGAGGCTGAGGTCCGGCTCGGGTGGGATGAGCACGTCGAGGCCGTGGCGTTCGGCGAGGCGGCCGCGATAGAAGTCCTGCGTCATCGTGTAACGGGTGGCCAGGAGACCGACGCGCTCGATGCCGGCCGCCTTGATACGCGCGGCGGTCGCGTCGGCGATGTGCAGCAACGGGATGTCGATCGCGGCCTGCACGTCGTCGGCGAGGCGATGCATCGTGTTCGTGCACAGCACCAGGGCCTCAGCACCGGCTACTTCCAGGCGGCCGGCGAGTTCGGCGAGCCGCCGTCCGGCCTCCTGCCAGTCGCCGCTACGTTGGAGCTGCTCGATCGCCGCGAAGTCGACGCTCCACATTACGCATTCGGCCGAGTGCAGGCCGCCGAGCCGCTCGCGCACGGCCTGGTTGAGCAGGCGGTAATACTCGATCGAGGACTCCCAACTCATCCCGCCCAGGAGTCCGATGGTCCGCATGCGCGGGATTATCGTGGAGCAGACAACGCGCCCTGCGGCAATGCCGCAAGTTGGCCCAGTGGACGGGCGTAGCGGTGCCGACGTGTTGATTGGGCCGGTCCTTGATGAGGAGGCACAGCCGCCGCCGGGCGGTGCGGGTCGGACGCACTGACCGCAGGCCCACGCCCCCGGGGCTGGCGTGGTCCTGGTTCCGCTCGACACGCCCGGAGTCACGGTCGAGCGCAGCACGACGGTGTTCGGCTACACCGAGCCCGAGGGCCACGGCGTCCTGCGCTATGAGGACGTTCGCGTGCCCTCGGAGAACATCATCGCCGGCGAGGGTATGGGCTTTCTGATCGCCCAGGCGCGATTGGGGCCGGGGCGCGTGCACCACTGCATGCGGGCCATCGGGGCGGCGGAGCGCGCCCTGGAGCTCATGTGCGGCCGCGCCGACGCGCGCGAGACGTTCGGCCGGCCGGTCTCCCACAACGCCAACGTACGCGACTGGATCGCGGAATCGCGCATCGAGATCGAGATGGCCCGGCTGCTGGTGATGAAGACCGCCTGGCTGATGGACACGGCCGGCAACCAACACGCGCGTACCGAGATCGCCGGCATCAAGTTCGCGGTCCCACAAGTCTGCCTGCGGGTCGTGGACCGCGCGATCCAGGTCCACGGCGGCGGCGGCGTCTCCGACGACTTCCCGTTGGCGATGATGTACGCGGGGCTTCGCTCGCTGCGGCTCGCCGACGGGCCCGACGAAGTCCACAAGCTCTCGGTCGCGCGCCAGGAACTACGCCGCCAGCGCGAACGCCGTGACGCGACGCGGTCATGACCGACACACAGCGACGGGAACTCTGCCCACCGCGCGGTAGGGCCGCTTGTCGTCGAGCGCGACGTGACGGCTCCTCCCCTCCTGCCCTTGCCTCAACGCGAGAGCGAGGTGCGGGTCGGGTCGCGCCGCCCGCCTGGGTCGGCGTGCAGTGATGTGCCCGGAAGGCTCGCTCCTGCGATTCGCCCAGGTGTAGGTTCCGCAGCCTGTGGTCTGCGACCGTGTTGGGTTCGAGCCGTGTCCGATGTGAATCGCCGTTTCGTGCTTCGCGAGCGCCCGACCGGGCGGATCGACGACCGGACGTTTGAGCTCGTGGAGGAGCCGGTTCCGGAGATCGGCGAGGGTGAGGCGCTGGTGCGCACCCGCTGGATCTCGCTGGATCCCGCGAACCGCGCCTGGATCGGCGAGACGCCGACGTACCTGCCGCCCGTCGCGATCGGCGAGGTCATGCGGGCAGGCGGCCTGGGCGAGGTCGTCGCGTCGAACTCGCCGGACTACCGGGTCGGCCAGCTCGTCCAGGGCCGCACGGGCTGGCAGGACTACGTGGTCGCCTCGGCGTCCGCACCGCTGACGGCAATGCCGGAGATTCCCGGGGTGTCACCGAGCTACTTCCTGGGCGCCCTCGGAATGACCGGGCTGACCGCTTACGTCGGGATGCTCGAGATCGGCCGGCCCAAGCCCGGCGAGACCGTCGTGGTGTCGGCGGCAGCGGGCGCCGTCGGCTCGGTCGCCGGCCAGCTCGCCAAGATCCACGGCGCCCGCGTCGTCGGCATCGCCGGCGGGCCGGAGAAGTGCGCATTCCTGACGGACGGTCTCGGCTTCGACGCGGCGGTCGACTACAAGGCGCCGGACTGGCGCGGCCGGCTGCAGGCGGCGACACCCAACGGGATCGACGTCGACTTCGAGAACGTCGGCGGCGAGATCATGGAGGCCGTCTTCGGGCGCCTCAACATCCGCGCGCGCGTGGCGCTGTGCGGGCTGATCTCCGGCTATAACGACGCCGCGCCGGCCGTTTCGGCCGGCCCGCGCAACTTCGGGAATCTGCTGATCCAGCGCGTCCACCTCGAGGGGTTCATCGTGCTCGACCACTTCGGCCGGGCGCGCGAGATCGTCCCGCAGCTGGCCGGTTGGATGGCCGAGGGCAAGCTCAAGGCGCAGGAGACCGTCGTCGAAGGGTTCGAGCAGCTGCCGGTGGCGATCAACATGCTGTTCGACGGGGAGAACACCGGCAAGCTCGTGGTCAAGCTCTGACGCTCGCTCGCGGATGTCGCGACGGCTGCCGCGCCGCATCCACGACCTCTCGCTCGGGTTCGCTGGGCGCCGATCGGCGATCGATGACCCACCCCGCCTGGGCGCCTCCCGAGCGGCGCCACACGTTGCGGTTTCCACGCGACCGAGCGGCCGGAGTCGCCGCGGGCCCGCGCTTGTGCTTACGCCTGCCTGCAAAGTCCGAGGTCGCGGCGAGCGGAGTGCTCGTATCCATGCGACCCGGCGCGCCGGCCACGATCGCGCGTCGTGCGTCGTTCACTGCGCCCGTCACGCTCCTCCGCGCTCGGCGCCGAGGATGTCGCGGCCGATCGCAGGTGTCGGCGCTCCGCGGACTGGGCGCCGGAACTCAAAGGACGGACGGATCGGTCCTCAGTGACGGCTCCGGTTCATCTCAAACGCGCCGCCGGACACGGTACGCACCGATTCGCCCTGCGCCTCCGCAAGCGGCTCAGGCCTGTCATCCCGGTTTGGATTGTTCGCGCACTTGCCGCAGTCCACCAGACCGGGAGCATGCGGCGCCCACTCGACATCCCGCACGACGCCGTTCTCGTCCGTCCACGGATTCAACGGCTGGCCGCAGAGTGGCAGTCCGTCGCCGCGATCCTCGTGATAGCACAACGTCGGCTCGTCGTCCGGCGGCGTGTTGACCGTGTGCATCTTCAGCCGCTGCGGCGTGTAGTAGCCCTTCGGCTGTGATGCCTGCTTCGGCTTCGACGGCTCCGGCTCCGGCGGCTCGCCACGCGCCTCAAGCTCATCCTCCATCTCGACGATGCTCCGCAGCGCAGACTTCAGACGCCAGCCGGAGAGCGTTGCCGCGTACTCGCGCCGGGCCCGCAGGTTGGCCCTCAGCTCGGAAGTGGACTGGTCGGTGATGGCTGCCATCGGACCCCGACATGCGAGTGGATTGCGTTAGGTGCAGCCTAAGTTGGGTGTCGGGTGAGTGCAATGCCCGCCCGGGCCCTTCCCGCGGACCGGGTGCGCCCTCGCGCGCGATGAAGCTACCGCCGGTGCGCGCCCGCCGCAAGCGCCGCGCCCCGGCTTGACCCCGCACCGCGCCCCGACTCCCGCGCGGCGCGTTCGCCGCGCGATGCGCGATGCTTGGGCCGATGTCCCCGCGCCGCACGGATCGCGCCGTCGCCGAGGCCGCGCCGCTCGAGGCGGCCAAGGCGGCCGCCGGCACGCGCGGCGCCGGCTCGCAGGACCCGCTCGTCGGCGAGCTGCGCCGCGCCGGCCTGCTCCCGCTGCTCGTGCTGCACTTCCTGCGCGAGGAGCCGTCCTACGGGGGGCGCCTGATGGAGCGCGTGGGCGAGGTCAGCGGCGGCCTCATCGCGGTCAACCCGAACACCATGTACCCGCTGCTGCGCGAGCTCGAGGCGCAGGGCTTCGTGGCCGGCGAGTGGGAGCACCCCGAGCGCCGCTCGCGGCGCTTCTACCGCCTGACCGACGCCGGCGAGGCCGAGCGCCGGCGGCTGGCCGGCGAGCTCGCGCCGCGCCTGGACGCCGTCGCCGCGAGCCTCGACCTCATCCGCCGCGAGCTGCGGTTGTAGCGGCCCGATGGGTCGCGTGCGCGCCAGCGTCGTCGTCCCCGGCCTCGCCAGCGAGGCCGAGGAGCTGTGGTACGACACCACCCGCTGGCCGACCTTCGTCGACGGCCTGCACCACATCGCGCGGCTGGAGGGCGATTGGCCGCGGGCCGGCGCGCGCGTGCTGTGGGACTCGCAGCCGGGCGGACGCGGGCGCGTGCAGGAGCGCGTGACGAGCTACGTCGCGCGCGAGGGCCAGACCATCGACGTCGAGGACGAGAAGCTGCGCGGCACCCAGCGCGTGACCTTCACGCCGGTCGAGGGCGCCGTCACGGTCACCCTCGAGCTGCGCTACTCGCTGAAGGAGCAGCGGCCCGGGATGGCCGTGGTGGACCTGCTGTTCATCCGGCGCCCGCAGCGCGAGTCGCTCGAGCGCACGCTGCGGCGCTTCCGCACCGAGGTGGCAGCTGAACGCGAAGGTTCTCTATAGCCTGCGGCGCCATGTTCGTGTTCAAGGCCGCGGTCGTCGGCGCCGGCACCATGGGCGGGCAGATCGCCCAGACCATCGCCGCCTCCGGGACCCCCGTAGTGCTCAAGGACGTCAAGGACGAGCTCGTCCAGGCGGGCCTCGACGAGGCGCGCAACGTCACGCAGGGGCAGGTCAACGGCCTCGTCGAGAAGGGGCGGCTGACCGAGGAGCAGGCCGCGGCCCAGGTGGAGGAGGTCGTCGGGCGCATCCAGGGCGCCACGACGTACGAGGGCTTCGGCGACGTCGACTTCGTGATCGAGGCCGTGCCCGAGCGGATGGAGATCAAGCAGGCGGTCTTCGCCGAGCTCGACGCCGTCACGCCCGGCCACGCGATCCTCGCCTCGAACACCTCGTCGCTGTCGATCACCGAGATCGGCGAGGCGACCCATCGGCCCGACAAGGTCGTCGGCTTTCACTACTTCTATCCCGCCTCGGTCATGCCGCTGATCGAGATCGTCGAGGGCGACGACACGTCGGCCGAGACCGTCGGCATCGCGGTCAACTTCGCGCAGGCGATCCGCAAGCAGCCGATCACGTGCGCCGAGGTGCCCGGCTTCGTCGTCAACCGCATCCTCAACTCGGGCATCTCGGAGATCTGGCGCGAGCAGGAGGAGAAGGGCCTGTCGATCAAGGCCATCGACGAGGGCGTCGGGGCCGCCAACGTGGTCCCCATGGGCCCGTACTTCCTGGTCAACCTGCTGGGTCTCGACACCGTGGTGCACGTGGCCGAGCACCTGCACGAGTCCTACGGCGATCGCTTCTACGTCCCCGAGGGGATGCAGCGCCTCGTGGCCGACGGCAAGCTGGGCGCCAAGACCGGCGGCGACGGCGTCTACACGCCGCAGGGCGAGCCGGCCCTGGAGGGCGACGCCGAGCCCGACGTCGACGAGCTCGTCGAGCTCCTGACGCTCAAGACCTTCGTGGAGGCCTGCCTGGTCCTCGACGAGGGCGTGGCCACCCACCGCGACATCGACGTCGGCATGATGGCCGGCGCCGGCCTCGATCCCCGCCGCGGCCTCTTCCCGCCGTTCATGAAGGCGGACATGGAGGGCCTCGACGTGGTCCTCGAGCGCCTGGAGAGCGCCACCGAGCGCCACGGCGAGCGCTTCGCCCCGCCGCTCGTGCTGCGCCGGCTCGTCGCCCAGGGCCGCCTCGGTCAGAAGAGCGGCCAGGGCTTCTATCCCTACGCGCAGGCCGACGACGAGCAGCCGGGGGAGACGGTCAAGCTCGAGACCCGCGGCGACGTCGCCATCGCGTGGCTGGGCAACGGCCTGATGAACTCGATCGCCCCTCAGGTGATCGTCGACCTGGGCGCCGTGTGGGAGAAGGTCGAGGCGTCCGGCGTGCGCGCGCTGGTCATCGCCTCGGCGAACCCCCTCGTGTTCTCGGCGGGCGCCGACATCAAGGCCTTCACCGCGATGGACGAGGCCGGCGGGCGCGAGCTGCTCGAGACCGCGCACGGACTGCTGCGCAGCTTCGAGCGCTCGAGCGTCGTGACCATCGCCGCCGTCAACGGCCTGGCCTTCGGCGGCGGCTGCGAGCTGGCCATGGCCTGCGACGTGCGCATCGCGGCGCAGTCGGCGCTCTTCGGCCAGCCCGAGGTCAAGCTCGGGATCATCCCGGGCTTCGGCGGCACGCAGCGCCTGCCGCGGCTCGTGGGCGAGAACAAGGCGCTCGAGATGAACCTCGTGGGGGACGCCATCGGCGCCGAGGAGGCCTACGTCTTCGGCCTCGTCAACCGCGTGGTCGTCGACCACGAGCTCCTCGACACCGCGCTGGCGTGGGCGCGCAAGCTCGCCGGGCAGGCGCCGCTGGCCGTCGGCGCGATCAAGGAGGTCTCGGCCCGGCCCGACCTCGACGACGGCATCGAGGCCGAGAAGGCCGGCTTCGCCCGCGTCTTCGCCAGCGAGGATGCTCGCGAGGGCATCGGCGCCTTCCTGGGCAAGCGCCAACCGGCGTGGCGCGGGCGGTAGACAGCCGCGTCGAGACGCTGGCCCGCCTCGTGCGCGAGGCCGGCTCCGTCGTCGCGCTCACGGGCGCCGGCATCTCGGTGCCCTCCGGGATCCCCGACTTCCGCTCGCCCGGCACCGGGCTGTGGGAGAACGTCGACCCGATGGCGGTGGCCCACATCGATGCCTGGCGCGCGGATCCCGAGCGCTTCTGGCACTTCTACGGCAACCGCTTCCAGACCCTCGAGGGCAAGGAGCCCAACGGCGCGCACCGGGCGCTGGCCGAGCTCGAGCACCGCGGGCACCTCGACGCCGTGGTCACCCAGAACATCGACATGCTCCATCGCCGCGCCGGCACGCGCGAGCTCGTCGAGGTCCACGGCACCATCGAGTCCTCCTCGTGCCTGACCTGCCGCGCCGGCTACCCGCTGGCCGAGGTCCGCGAGCGCCTGAGCCAGGACCCGCTCAGCGTGCCCCACTGCGACTGCGGCGAGCCGCTCAAGCCCGACGTCGTCCTCTTCGGCGAATGGCTGCCCGAGGACGCGCTCGAGCGCGCCTACGCGCTGGCCGCCAGCGCCGACGTGCTGCTGTGCGTGGGCTCGTCGCTCGAGGTCCACCCGATCGCCCAGCTGCCGGGCATCACGCGCGCCCACGGCGGCGCCGTGGCCGTCGTCACCCAGGGCCCCACGCCGTGGGACCACCGCGCCGCCGTCAAGCTCGACGGCGACGTGGTGGCAGAGCTCGAGGCGCTCGTCGCCGCGCTCGGCGACGCTAGGTGACCACTGCCGGCGCCGGCTGCGTCGGTGGGCTCCAGCGGGATGACCGCCACGCGCTTGCGCACGTCGCGGCCCAGCCAGTAGCCCACGATCGCGATGCCGAAGACGACCGCCAGCGTGCCGAGCGTCAGCACCTCGAAGGTCGTGCGGCTGACGCCCCACGTGTCGGTGAAGTTGTAGTCGATGCCGAAGAGGTTCTCGAGCACGCCCGGGAAGACCGCGACGAAGCTGCCGAGCGCCGTCCAGAACGTCGTCAGCCCGGCGGCGACCCACATGCCGGCCTTGTCACCCGGGATGCGATACGGACGGTGGACGTGGCCGTGCGTGTAGCGCAGCTTGATGACCGCCGGGAAGACCCACAGGTAGGAGATCAGCGTCGTCGAGATCGCGATGTCGAGCACCACGACGAACTTCGAGTTGGTCCCGCCGTTGAAGGCCGCCACCGCGACGACCATGAAGATCGTGGCGAAGATGCCCGACATCGTGTTGACGCGCACCGGCGTGCCGAACTTGCGGTTGAAGACGCCGAAGAAGCCGGGGAAGGCGCCGTCGTAGGCGGCGACGGCCAGGATCCGGTCCGAGCCGATCATCCACACCGCGCCCGACGTCAGCAGCGTCCCGACGAAGCAGATCGTCATCAGGCCGAGCAGGAAGCCGGACGCGCTGCCGTAGACGCTGAAGGTCTCCTTGACCGCGTCGAGGAAGCCGCCGATGCCGGTGACCTTCTCGGCCGGGAGCACGACGAGGATCGCGAAGATCGGGATCGCGTAGAGCAGGACGCCGGTGATGCCGCTGCGGACGATCGCCATCGGGACGTCGCGCTGCGGGTTCTCCATCTCCTCGGCGGCGCCGTTCTGCAGCTCGAAGCCGACGTAGTTGAAGAGCAGCAGCGGGACGAGCGCGAAGAAGACGATGCCCGTCGGCTTGAGGTCCTTGACCGCGAAGCCGGCCGCGCCGTGCTTGATGGCGTAGATGATCGTGGTCAGGGTGAACAGGCCGAGCAGGACGACGCGCATGAGCGCGCCCAGGTTCGGGATCCACTTGCCGCGCTTGAGCGAGACGATGGCGACGCCGATCGAGATCCAGATGAAGAGGAACTTGAAGAGGTAGTCGCCGGCCCCGCCGGAGCTGATCTTGAAGATGTTGTCGTTCCACGCCTCGGTGGCGATGAATGCCAGTGAGCCGCCGACCCACAGCGGGTTGGTGACCCAGTACAGGACGGCGGCGATGGCGCCCTGGAAGCGCCCGAAGGCCATCTTCGCCCACTCGTAGGGCCCGCCCTCCTGCGTGAAGGCGCTGCCGACCTCGGCCATCGCCAGCGCATAGGGGAGCACGAAGACGACCGCGAGGACGATGAGCCACGTGAAGCCCTGGGCGCCGTTGGACGCGACCGTTCCCAGCGTGTCGAGCCCCACCAGCGCGCAGACGGTGAAGCCGATCATGTCCAGCCGCGACAGCGACTTGACGAGCTTGCTCTTCTCAGCCAGCGCGAGCTCGGTCGTCTCCTCGACGAACTCGCCGCGCGAGATTGCCTGGTCCATCCCGATCCCTCCTCATCCCTCGATGTCCGGCGCGCGGGAGCCTACGCCGGTGATCGGCGGGCTGCACCCGCCCGAACGGCGAGATCTGGCGCCTGCGGGTGGACGGTCAGTCGAAACCGAGGGCCGTGCGCGCCCGCAGAGCGGCCTCGAGGCGCTCGAGGGCGTGCTGGACGGCGGCGGCGTCGGCATCCTCGACGCCGCCCTGCAGAGCCGCCCGCGCCGCGGCGCGGACGCCGTCGTGCAGCCCGCGCAGCTCGGCCAGGCGCGCCCCGAGGTCGCCGCGCGGCGACCAGGGCTCGAGCTCGGGCAGGGCGACGGTCAGCGCGGCGTCGAGCTGCAGCGCGGCCTCGCGCCGGCGCCCCGCGTCGACGTCCTGGCGCGCGCGCAGGGCGAGCTCCTCGCAGGCCAGCACGGCGTCGCGGCCGCCGAGCAGCGCGCCGAGGCGCTCCTGCGGGCGCAGCGCCGCGTTGCGGCGCGTCCGCGGCGCCACGGCGGGCAGCTCGAGCGCCTTGACCCAGCGCCCTTCGGCCACCTGGTCGCCCTCCCCGTAGCCGACGCGCACGACGACCGCCTGCTCGCGGCGCAGCTCGCGCACGTGCGGATCGGCGGTGGCCGCGCGGTGCATGTGCAGCACGCGATTGAGCGTCGCCACCGCCGCCCGCGCCTCGTCCTCGCCCGCGGAGCGAAGCCAGCTCTCGGCGGCCTCGTCGTCGTAGAAGGGCTGGGCGGTGACCAGCGTCACGCGCCCGGTGGTCACCGGCGCGGGCTCGGGCGAGGCGGACCGGCGCCGGCGGCCGCGCAGCCAGCGGCGCTCGGGCGCGCCCAGCGTGGAGACCACCAGGACGTGCTCGAGCTCCGCGGCGTGACCGCGCACGACGTAGCGGCCGTCGGGCGGGCCGAGGGCCCAGGGGAACTCGAGCTGGACGAAGCCGAACAGCGCTACTCGCCGACGTGGGCCTTGCTGGCCCGCTTCGGCACCTTGAGCGCGTACTTCGACGGCTTGATCGGGACCGTCGGGTTGTCGATCTTGCCCAGCCGGTCGATCAGCTTGATCCACTGGCTCGGGCTTGAGCGCGGAGTTGAGCTGACGGCCCTTGGGGTCGGTGCCGCAGCAGCGGCTGGAAGCCGACGTGGATGTGGTCGTTGTGGTCGGGCAGCGAGAGCGTGTTGTCGGCGCCGTCGAAGGTCATCAGCGAGATGATCTGGTGGGGCTTCATCGTGCCCTGCAGCGTCAGCAGCCGCCGGATGGTGATGTCGGTGATCGAGCCCGGGCCCTGGTGGCCGAGGATCGGGATCCCGTTGATCGCCGCGATGTCGACCGCGTTGCCTGAGGAGTGCTCGGAGACGTTGCCCGAGGTGGTCAGGTAGCTGTGGCCGCAGTGCAGGGCGGTGACCGTCGGCTTCAGGCCGCTGGCGGCGAGGAACTCGAGCGTGGCGAGCACGCGGCGGTCGATGTCGCCGGCCTGGATGTCGCGCCGGCCGCAGTCGTAGATGTTGATGCGCGGGATCGGTGAGGACGCGGTGCTGCAGCGCCTCCTTGCTCATCAGCAGGATCTGGCCGATCGACGGGTTCTTGGAGTCCGGGCCCCAGAACGGGTTCTTGCCGGCGGCGCGGTAGATGGCCGTGGACTCGAGCAGCTTCCAGCCGTCGAGGATCGGCTTGGGGTCGATGCGCGGGGCGCCGCGGCCGGCCGGGCGGACCTCGAAGAGCATGTGCGGCGCCATCTTCTGCTCGGTGCGGCCGATGCGGCCGAGGATGGTGCCGGCGATGACCTTGCTGCCGGGCTTGAGCTTCTTGAGCACGACGTCGTCGCGCTTGAGGCCGTAGACGCCGGTGAAGTAGGCTTGAAGGTCGTGTAGCCCGGGATGACGCTCCCGGCGTTGAGCAGCTGCTCCTCGCCGCCCGCGTCGTAGGCGCCCGGGCGGCCGGGGTTGGCGAACAGGCGCTCCTTGCGGACCTCGGGAGCGGCGCTGTCGAGCGTGGAGGTCGCGCGTGCCGGCGGCGCGTCGGCGGCCGGCGCGGCGGCGGGCGGCCTTGTCCTTGACCTGCGTGCCCGCGCTGGCCGGGGCGGTCGGCTTGGGGTCCTTCGTCGGCGCCGCGAGGTGCAGCTCCTTCTTGACCTGCGCCTTGGAGACCGTCTTCTCCTTGGGCACCGGGTAGGCGATCGAGAGCTTCTTCAGGTGCGCGTAGGTGTAGGTGTTGCCGTAGACGTCGCGCAGCTGGATGAACTTGCCCAGGCGCTCGGTGCGGCCCATCTTGACGATCTTGCCGTCCTGGACGGCGATGACCGGCGAGCCGGCCTTGGCGAAGACGTTGATGCCGCGGCGCGTGCTCGACGAGGTGACCGGCAGCGCGGCGTTGCCCTTCTTGATCCGCTTCTTGGCGATGGCGGTGTCGCTGATGTCGTCGGCGTAGCGGGCCTTGGCGTGCACCGGGAAGTGGCCCTGCGTGAGGCCGGTCAGCGAGCCCACGAGGTCGGCGGGCAGGCCGCCGATCAGACGCGCGCGCATGAGGACCGAGTCGACGTACCAGTCGGCGTGGTTGTAGGCGAAGACCGCGCCGCGCACGTCCTGGTCGGCCCGGGCGGCCTTCAGGTAGCGCGCGGCGGCGAAGATCGCGTCGACCGGGTTGTACGGGTCCTTGCGGCCGTCGTGGTTGGCGTCGACGCCGTAGCGCTTCCAGGTCGAGGGCATGAACTGCATCCAGCCCACGGCGCCGGCGGTCGAGACGTTGAGGTTGCGCCCGTAGTCGGTCTCGATCTCGTTGATCGCGGCGAGGATCTCCCAGCGCACGCCGTACTCGATGCCGGCGGCCTGGTAGATCGGCAGCAGGAAGGGCGGGATGCGGAACTTGTCGATGAAGAAGTTCGGCACGCCGATCGGCGCCGGACCGGGGAGCGCCTCGGAGAGCGTGGGGTTGCCGAGCGTGGGCTGGCCGTCGGGCTGCGTCAGCCCGGCGTCGACCTTCGCCTTGTCGACCGCGTCCTTGGCCTTCCGCTCGGCGTCGTCCTTGGCCTTCTTGGCAGCATCAACCGGAGCTTGAGCCTTGCCTGCGAGCTTGCCGGTGGTCACCTGCTGAGACTGCTGGCCGGCGAGCGGCTCGGCGGTCGGCTTGGACGAGTTGTCCTGCGTGGTGCCCTGGCTGCTGTTGTCCGAGGACGAGGAGGAGGGCGAGCTCGACGAGGGCGCCGGGGCGCTGCCGCTCTGGCCGCCGTTGGGATCGACCTGCACCTGGACCGGCGGCTGCGTCGGCGCGGGGGCCGGCGCGGGCTGGGCGGGAGTGATGTCCTGGACGCTGAGGATCGGCGCGCTGACGCCGGGAATCGGGATCTGATCGGTCGGCGTGCCGGGCGGCACATCGACCGTCACGGTCACCTGCGCGCCGCCGACCAGGGTGACGAGGAGGGTGCGCTGCTCGGCCGAGGCCGGCATGGTCGCGGCGCCGAAACCCGCCAGGAGGAGGCCTGCCGTCGCGAGACCGATGAGCAGCTTGCGCTTGTGCATGCGAAGACGCGACGCCCGTGGGACGCCAGGCGGCGTGACCCTAGCATGGGGCATTCTGGCGGTGCGTCGGACGTTTTCGGGTCTTTTTGAAGGCAAAAGGGGAACGTGGGTAGCCGTGGGTCTGCCCCCGTGATCGGCCGATCTGCCCGGCCGCTTGACTTCTTAGACGCACGACTCGACCGAAACATGCGCGCATTTGCGCCCAATCGCAATGAACCTTCGCCTAGCTAAGGCTCTAGTCGAGGGTGAGAGTTGGTCCCAGATGGGCTCGAACGGCGCGATCTGGAGGCCCGGTCCTGAGGGAGCGCCTGAAAGCGGTAGCGTTCGGCGGCATGGACGAGGAAACCGGCAGCGACGGCCTGCGCGAGCGCCTCACCCGACAGGGCGAAGACGCCCTCGGGCGATTGGCGCAGGATCTGCTCGAGAACCCCTTGGTCAACGGCGCCATCGCGCGCGCCTTCGAGGCCCGCGAGAAGGCCGCCGCGGCCCAGGAGGTCGCCTTCGGGGCGCTGAACATCCCGTCGGCGGCCGACATCGAGCGCCTCACGCGGCGCGTGCGCTCGGTCTCCCAGCGCCTGGAGGGCATCGAGGACGGCGTCGACCGCCTCGACGAGCGCCTCGCCGGGCTCCAGGGCGCGCTCGACGCGATCACCAAGGAGCTCGTCGAGCTGCGCACGTCCGCGCCCGCGCAGACGACGCCCAAGCCGGCCGGCGGCCAAGCGGGCGCCGGCCAAGCGCACGCCCAGCGCCAGCTAGCTCAGGGCGCACGGGCGCGATCGCCGGGAGCGCGGCGCGCCCCAGGCGCGCGGCGACGTCGTCGGGCTCGACCGCTCCCTCGATGGCCACCAGGCACGCTGCCGGGATGCCGGCGCGCGCCGCCGCCGCGAGCACCGCGGCGCTCTCGAGATCGAAGGCCAGCGCGCCCGAGGCGTCGTCGACGTGCTCGACGTCGGCCGAGGCGAGCAGGCCGGAGCGGTCGCCGCGCAGCGCGGCGGTCAGCGCCGGGTCGGGCTCGATGCGCCGGCCGGCGCCCAGGGCCCGGCTGGTCCCGTCGTACGCGAGCACCGCGCTGGCCGCAACGAGCTCGCCGGCGCGCAGCGCGCCGTCCAGCGCCCAGGCCCGGCCGATGCGCACCGCGCGGCGCAGGCCGAGGCGATGCAGCTCGGCGACGACGATGGCCGCGCTCGGCCCGCCGATGCCGGTGCTCTGGACGGTCAGGGGCGCGCCGTCGAGCGCGACGCCCGTGTAGCCCCACAGGCCGCGGTGGTGGTTGAACATCCGGGGCGTCTCGCCGTAGAGCAGGCGCGTCAGCGCCAGGGCCTGGCCCGGGATCGTCGGGCAGCAGCGCGCGCTCGGCGAGCTCGGCGGTCGGGTGCAGGTGCGTCACGGCCGGCGAGGATAGACTCGTGCCACCTTGGCCAAGAAGGACGCCGGCAAGAAGAAGAAGGACCCCGAGGCGGGCAAGAAGCAGCAGAGCCGCGGCGACGCCGTGCGCGCTGCCGCGGCGCAGGCCATCGAGGCGACGGCCGGCCAGGCCGGCTTCACGCGCGAGCGCGCCCAGCAGATCGCCGACGAGCTGGTGTCCGCCGCCGGGCGGTTCCGCGAGACGCTCGAGGATCTGCGCCCCGCGGGGACCGAGGAGCTCGTCGCCCTGCGCGAGCGCGTCGAGGCGCTCGAGGCTCGCGTCGAGAAGCTCGAGGCGGCTCGCACCACCACGCGCCGGCGCACCACGCCGGCCAAGCGCTCGACGGCCAAGCCGCCGCCGGCCAGCCCGCCGCCGGCGTCCTCTTCCTGAGCGCAGGGCTCGCGTGGCCGGCCGGCGCGTCCTCATCACCGGCGTGGCGAACGCGTTCGGCGCGCGGCTCGCGCGCCGCCTCGCGGGCGACGCCGGCGTCGAGCGCGTCGTCGGGCGTCGACACGCGGGCCGTCGATCCCGACCTCGCCGAGCGCATCGACGTCGTGCAGGCCGACCTGCGCAGCCCCGACCTCCCTCCGGCCGTGCGCGCCGCGGCGGTCGACACGGTGGTCCACAACGACATCGTCCAGTTCCCCGAGCCCGGACGCCCGCGCGCGGCCATCCACGACATCAACGTCATCGGCACGCTGCAGCTCCTGACGATGTGCGGCGAGCTGCCCACCCTGCGGGCGATCGTCGTCCGCGGCTCGGCCTCCATCTACGGCTCCGAGCCGGGCGCGCCGTCGTTCTTCACCGAGGAGGACGCCGACCGCTTCCCACTGCGCACGCGCTTCCAGCGCGACATCGGCGAGCTCGAGCGCCTGGTGGGCGCGTTCGCCCGCCGCCACCCCGCCGTGACGTGCACCGTGCTGCGGCTGCAGCCGGTCGTCGGGCGCGATCTCGACACGCCGGTCAACCGGCTGGTCCGCGCGCCGGTCGTCCCCACCGTGCTCGGCTACGACCCGCGGGTGCAGCTGCTGGACGTCGACGACGCGATCGGCGCGCTGCGCCAGGCGGTGCTCCATCCCGTGCGCGGAGCGGTGAACGTCGCCGCCGACGGCGTCGTCTCGCTCTCGCGCGCCCTGCGCCACGCCCATCGCCCGGCGCTGCCGATCGCCGCGCCCCTGTGGGGCCCGCTCGTGGGCGCGGCGCGCAGCGCGGCCGGCCAGCCCGCGCTCCCGGACGAGATCGCGCGCTACCTGCGCTTCGGTCGCGGCGTGGACACCACGCGCATGCGCCGCGAGCTGCGCTTCCGCCCCGACCACTCGACGCTCGAGGCGCTGGAGAGAGCGGCCGCATGACGGAAGACGACTGGGGCTTCGACCCCGACTTCGCCCGCACCGCGGCGCCGCTGCTCGACGCGCTCTACACGACCTGGTGGCGCGTGCGCGCCGACGGCCTCGAGCACGTCCCCACCACCGGCCCGGCCCTGGTCGTCGCCAACCAGGCCGGGGGCCAGCCGTGGGACGCGGCGATGCTCGCCACCGCGCTGCGCCGCCACGAGGTGCGCCCCGGCGACCCGGCGCGCTTCCTCGTCCACGGCCGCCCGTTCGAGCTGCCGTTCGCCTCGACCGCGCTGCGCCGGCTCGGCGGCGTCCCCGCGGTGGCCGGCAACGCCGAGCGCCTGCTCGCCGAGGGCCACCTGGTGCTGAGCTTCCCCGAAGGCGGGCGCGGGACCGGACCGGGCTACGCGCGGCGCTACCGCCTCGAGCGCCTCGGGCACGGCGGCTTCGTCGAGCTGGCGCTGCGCAGCGGGGCGCCGATCGTCCCCTGCGCGCTGGTCGCCGGCGGGCCCGGGCTGGCCGACCGGGTGATGGCGCGCGTCGCGCGCCTGCCGCGCCCGCCGCTGCCGCTGCCCGTGCCCCCGGCGCCCGCGCGCTGGCGGATCGCCTTCGGCGAGCCGCTGCCGGTCGCCCAGCACGGCCCCGATGCGGCCGAGGACCGCGCGCTCGTCCTCGAGCTGAGCGAAGAAGTCCTCGCGCGCGTGCAGGAGAAGGTGTACGACAGCCTCGTCAACCGAGAGGGAGCGTTGTGATGCCAGCGGAGTTCAAGTCGCCCAAGGAGTTCCGGGAGGTCATGGACCGGATCTTCTCGATGATGGACACCGACCCCGACATGGGCCCGAAGCTGCGCGCGGCCGACGTCCCGCAGCGCTTCGAGTTCTCCGACGTGGACATGGTGGTCAACATCCGCGCCGCCACCGACGAGCGAGGGCGGCAACCTGCACTGGGAGTGGAGCGACGACGTCGGCTGGAAGCCGAAGGTCAAGATGACCATGTCCTCCGAGACGGCCAACAAGTACTTCCAGGGCAAGGAGAACGTCGCCATCGCGATCGCCCGCCGGCGGATCAAGGCCGGCGGCGACGTCAAGGCCGCACTGGCGCTCATCCCGATCACCAAGCCGGTCTACGCCCAGTACTCCGACGTCGTCGAGAGCGAGTATCCGCACCTGAAGGTATGAGGCGCGACGTTTGACGTTGACAGCCATCGCCGCCCGCACTTATGACTCCCAGACCGAGCAAGGCAAAAGGCCGAAGAGTGGGTGGCTCGCCCGCCCGCAAGGTGCCGCCCCTCGTGGACGAGCGCCATCGGCCGACGTGGCGGGACGTTAAGCCCGCGTGCGGCGGGACCCTCGTCATCGAGGTCCCGCCGCTGATTTTCTGACGGCGGCGTGCTCGTGAACGACCCCGGCGTCATCTCCCGCACCGAGGCGGCGCGGCGCGTCGGCGTCACCGCGCAGACCCTCGCGCGCTGGGCGCGGGACGGTCTGGTCCCGCACGCGCGCGACGGGCGCTGGACGCCGGCGGCGGTGGCCCAGGCGCGCATCGTCGCGCGCCTGCGCGAGCGCGGCCACTCGCTCGACGAGATCCGGCGGGCGATGCAGAGCGGGCGCCTGGCCTTCGGCTTCGTCGAGGAGATGCTGCCGGCGCACGAGGGCACCCACACGCTCGAGGAGGCGGCCGCCGAGACCGGTCTCGAGCCCGCGCTGATCGAGCGCCTGTTCCTCTCGATGGGCTTCAACGCGGACGCGCTCGAGCAGATCTCCGACGAGGACCTCGAGCTGCTGCGCCACGTCGCGGCCGTGCTGAGCGCCGGCTTCCCACTCGTCGCGCTGCTGCAGCTCGTGCGCGTCTACGGGCAGGCGCTCGCGCAGATGGCCGACGCCGAGGTCCGCCTCTTCCATCTCTACGTGCACGAGCCGCTCATGCGCGACGGCATCCCGGGCTGGCAGATGGGGGAGGAGATGGAGGAGCTCGCGCGCGCCCTGCTGCCGCTCGCCTCGCCGATCATGGAGCGCGTGCACCAGCGCTTCCTGACGCACTTCGTCGAGCAGGACGTCGTCGGGCACATGGAGGCCGACCTCGACGGGGCGCCGCTGGACCTCGGCCGCCTGCGCGTGGCCGTCGCCTTCGCCGACCTGGCCGGCTACACGCGCCTGACCGAGGAGGCGGGCGAGGAGGAGGCGGTCGACGCCGTCGAGCGCTTCATCGAGGACGTGGAGGTCACGCTGCCCGAGGGCGCGCGCGTGGTCAAGACCATCGGCGACGAGGTGATGATCGTCGGCTCCGACGCGGCCGCGGTGGTCGACTGGGCCGTCGGCTTCCAGCGCCTGGTCGCCGACCGCCGACCGCTGCCGCGCATCGGCGTGCACTACGGCCCGACGCTCTACCGCGACGGCGACTACTACGGCCGCGAGGTCAACCTGGCCGCGCGCGTGGCCGCACGGGCGGCCGGCGGGGAGGTCCTCGTCACCCGCCCCGTGGTCGAACTCGCCGGGCGCCACCTCGAGTTCGAGCGCATCGGCGAGGTGCGCCTGAAGGGCTTCGACCACCCGACCGAGCTGTTCGTCGCGCGGCTCGCGGGCGACGATGGCTGACGAGCTGCTCGAGCGCGTGCGGGCCACCGGCCTGCTGGCCGCGGGGGCCGACGTCGTGGTGCTGCTCTCGGGCGGGCGCGACTCCGTCTGCCTGCTCGACGTGGCCGTCGAGCTCGGCTGCTCGGCCCGCGCGCTGCACGTCAACTACGGGCTGCGCGCGGAGGCCGACGACGACGAGGCGCACTGCCGCGCGCTGTGCGAGCGCCTCGGGGTCGCGCTCGCCGTGCACAGCGCGTCGCGGCCCGAGGACGCCCCCGGCAACCTGCAGGCGTGGGCGCGCGACGTGCGCTACGCGGCGGCGGCCGAGATGGCGGGCGGCGACCTCGTGGCCGTGGGCCACACGGCCTCCGACCAGGCCGAGACGGTGCTCTACCGCCTGGCCGCGTCGCCCGGGCGCCGCGCCCTGCTCGGTATGCAGCCGCGCTCCGGCCACCTGGTGCGCCCGCTGCTCACGGTCACGCGCGAGGAGACCGGCGCCTGGTGTCGCGCCCGCGGCCTGGCCTGGCGCGACGACGCCACCAACGCCTCCGACGCGTTCGCGCGCGGGCGCGTGCGCCACGGGCTGCTGGCGGCGCTGGAGGCGGTCGACCCGCGCGCGGCGGCCAACGTCGTGCGCACCGCCGAGCTGCTGCGCGAGGAGGCCGAGGTCCTCGACGTCGTGGTCGACACGGCGCTGGCCGGGCGCGACCGCATCGCGCTTCTGTATCTCGCCGACGTGCCGCCGGCGCTCGCGCGGCTCATCGTCCGCCGCCTGGCCGAGGCCGCCACCGGCGGCCTGTGCGCTCGCGCGCCGGCGCGCCTGGACGACATCCTGGCGTTGGGGGACGACGGGGCGCTCGACGTCGGGGACGGCGCGCGGGCGGTGGTCTCGCGTGGGGTGCTGCACTTCGAGGCGACGCCGCCGCTGCCGCCGCGGTCTCCGTAGGCGCCTGCGGCGCTGCGCGGCCAACTGCTCATCGAGGGAGGGTGGGCCGCTTCGCCCGGGGGGCCCGAGCGCCGAACCACTTCGGTCTGTGTCCGGAAAGCGCACACAAACCGAAGCGGTTCGCGCCCGAGGGAGGCGTGGCGCGGCCCCTCCCTCGATGATGCTGTAGACGTCGCGCAGCGCCGCGAGCGCCACTCGGAGCCGCGTCCTACGGCCGATCCCCGAGCGCGGCGACGCTGCCCGTGCTCAGGAAGACCTGGGTGCGCTCGGCCAGCCACGCCGGCGGCGGCCACGGCGGCTTGCGCACGCCGGCCGGGAGCTTGGGCGGGCTGGCCGGCGGCGGGGCCATGACCTCCGTGCTCTGCAGGATGTCGCTCGTCTCGGGGTCGATGATCACGCGCAGCTCGTCGCCGAAGTCGGGCAGGCGCAGCGCCACGCCGACGCCCTTGCGCCCGGCCGCGTCGGTGACCTCGCCCAGCGATCGGGCCCCCGGACGCGAGCCGAGCAGCCCGAACAGCGCCTGGCGCTGGCCGCCGTCGAGGTTGCCCATGGCCAGCAGCAGGACAGCGCTGCGGGCGACCTCGGAGTCGACGACGCCGGGCGCCCAGTGCGGATGCGCGTTGCGGTCGGGCAGCCAGCGCCCGTCGCGGATCGCGGCCTCGAGCAGCTGCGCCGCCGACGCGGCGTCGCGGGGGATCGCGGCGAAGGGCACGCGCGCCAGTGGGCCGTCGCCGTAGCGGTAGTCGCCGTCGTAGGCCTTGACGACCGCGCCGACGTCACCCGCCGCCGCGAGCAGGGCGGGGGTCGGAGGGGTCTCCCACGCGGCGGTGCCGCGCGCGGCGGTGGTGCGTCCGCGCCAGCCGTCGGAGGTCCAGTTCTCCGAGGTCTGCTGCTCGGTGACGCGGCCGTGCTGGCCGTCGGTGGCGTTCACGCCGTACACGAAGCGCTCCAACGCGCGCGTGTAGCGGTAGGCGGCGGGCGCGGGCTGCTCGGCGGCCACCGCGGCCGCGGCCTGCAGGATGCCGTGGGCGTCCTGCGGCCGGCTCGAGCTCTCGCCTCCGGGCAGCGCGGCGATCGCGCCGATCACGGCGGCGGTGGCCGCCACGAGGGCGACGGCGCGCCCGGCGCGCCGGCGGGGCGCCGCGAGCGAGCGCGGGGAGCGCAGCTCGTCGGCCAGCGCCAGCACCCGGGCGATCTCGTCGGGGGTCGGCTCGACCTCGCGCAGCGGCGCGAAGGTCTCGTGCAGGTCGGGGTCAGCGGTTCGCATGGGGGCTCCGGTCTTCGTCGATGGCGGCGCGCACGGCCTCGCGCCCGCGCGAGAGCAGCGAGCGCACCGTGCCCGGCCGGCAGCGCAGGGCGCCGGCGATGGCCGCGTCGGGGAGGTCGTGGACGTAGCGCAGGGTCAGGGCCGCGCGCTGGCGCGCGGGCAGGCCGTCGAGGAGCGCGAGGCTCCCCGCGAGGTCGTCGTCCGGTGCCGGGGGCGGCGGATCGTGCCCGGCGCGCTCGGCCGCGCGGCGCCGGCCGGCCCGGCGGGCCTCGCGCAGCGCCGCCCGCACGGCGATCCGATGGACCCAGGCCTCGAGCGCCGCGGGGTCGCGCAGCGAGCCGGCGCGGCGCACGGCGGTGATGGCGACGTCCTGGGCGATGTCGGCGGCCGCCTCGGCGTCGCCGAGGACGCCGAGGGCGGTGCGCCGGGCGACCTGCAGCGCGCGGCCGGCCACGCGCTCGTCGGAGAGGGTGTCGGGGCGGCTCACCGCGAGCGCCCCGGCGTGGTCGATGGTGGTCATTGCCTTCTAGGAGCCCCGCCAAGGGCCAGGATGTTGCATCGCGGTGGGGCTTCATATAGTCCGCTGCCAGATGCGCGACCCCAAGATCGGCGAGATCCTCGTCCAGCCCGACGACCTCAAGCAGCGCGTACGGACGCTCGGCGAGCAGGTGAGCGCCGAGTACGCCGATCGCGACCTGCTGCTCGTCGGGGTGCTCAAGGGGGCCGTGTTCTTCCTCGCGGACCTCATGCGCCACATCGAGATCCCGTGCGAGGTCGACTTCATGGCGGTGTCCTCCTACGGCTCGGCCACGGACTCGAGCGGCGTGGTGCGGATCCTCAAGGACCTCGACACCGCGATCGAGGGCCGCCACGTGCTCATCGTCGAGGACATCGTCGACTCGGGGCTGACGCTGCAATATCTGTTTCGCAACCTGGGCGCGCGCAATCCCGCCTCGCTGGAGGTCTGCGCCCTGCTGACCAAGCCCGAGCGGCGCAAGGTCGAGCTCCCGATCAAGTTCGTGGGCTTCGAGATCCCCGACCGCTTCGCCATCGGCTACGGCCTGGACTTCGCCGAGCGCTACCGCAACCTGCCGTACGTCGCGGCGTTGACCGGTGTGGAGCCGTAGCCCAGCGGCTGTCGGACATCCGGCGAGCCTGGACGCACGTACAGCCTGCATGGGCAGCCCAAACCCCCTGGTACCCTTGCGTGCCCGGGTCCCCCCTCACGTTCGCGGGGCCAGACGCCGATCTAGGTCTTCATGAGCCGGTTCTTCAAGAGCGCAGCCTTCCCCATCCTCATCGTTGTCGTCCTGGCGTTCTTCGTTCAGAAGCTCGTCTCGCCGCACAGCTCCGAGCCGGTCCCGTCCTACGGCGACTTCATCACCCAGCTCGAGGCGCGGGCAGGTCAAGACGGTCAACCTCAAGACCAAGGACAACACGATCGTCGTCAAGCCGCGGACCGGCGCGCAGTACGAGCGCGGGTTCCTGCCCGACAACGCGCCGCATCTCGAGTCCGAGCTGCAGGCGGCCAAGGCCGAGCCACCGTCTCGACGACTACAACATCGAGGGCACCAAGAGCAACGGCTGGCTGTCGCTGCTGACCTACGTCCTGCCCTTCCTGATCTTCATCGGGTTCTGGATCTTCCTCATGAACCAGGTGCAGGGCGGCGGCTCGAAGGTCATGTCCTTCGGCAAGTCGCGCGCCAAGCGCATGAGCGTCGACTCGCCGAAGATCACCTTCCGCGACGTGGCGGGCGTCGACGAGGCGGTCGAGGAGCTCCACGAGATCAAGGAGTTCCTGGAGAACCCGAAGAAGTTCCAGGCCCTCGGCGCGCGCATTCCCAAGGGCGTGCTGCTCTACGGCCCTCCGGGCACCGGCAAGACGCTGCTCGCCCGCGCCGTCGCCGGCGAGGCGGGCGTGCCCTTCTTCTCGATCTCCGGCTCGGACTTCGTCGAGATGTTCGTCGGCGTCGGCGCCTCGCGCGTGCGCGACCTCTTCGAGCAGGCCAAGCAGAACTCGCCCTGCATCATCTTCATGGACGAGATCGACGCCGTCGGGCGCCACCGCGGCGCCGGCCTCGGCGGCGGGCACGACGAGCGCGAGCAGACGCTCAACCAGCTGCTCGTCGAGATGGACGGCTTCGAGATGAAGGACAACATCATCCTCATCGCCGCCACCAACCGCCCCGACATCCTCGATCCCGCCCTGCTGCGCCCGGGCCGCTTCGACCGCCAGATCGTCGTCGACCGCCCCGACCGCAAGGGCCGCTCCAAGATCCTCGAGGTCCACACGCGCGGCAAGCCGCTGGCCAAGGAGATCAACATCGACGCGCTGGCCGGCCAGACGCCCGGCTTCACCGGCGCCGACCTCTCGAACCTCGTCAACGAGGCCGCCCTGCTCGAGCGCGCGCAACGGCAAGCGCGAGATCACCCAGGTGGAGCTCGAAGAGGGGATCATGCGCGTGATCGCCGGCCCGGAGAAGAAGACCCGGGTCATGAGCGACAAGGAGCGCCTGATCACCGCCTATCACGAGATGGGCCACGCGATCGTCGGGCACTTCCTCGAGCACTCCGATCCGGTCCACAAGATCTCGATCATCAGCCGCGGCCAGGCCCTCGGCTACACGATCTCGATGCCGCAGGAGGACAAGTTCCTCACCACCAAGGCCGAGCTCACCGACAACCTGGCGATGACGCTCGGCGGCCGCGCGGCCGAGGAGATCGTCTTCAGCGAGATCACCACCGGCGCCTCCAACGACCTCGAGAAGGTCACGGCGACGGCCAAGCAGATGGTCATGCGCTTCGGCATGAGCGAGAAGCTCGGCCCGCGCGTCTTCGGCCACGACCACGGCCAGCCCTTCCTGGGCCGCGAGTTCTCGGCCGAGCCCGACTACTCCGACGAGATCGCGCGCGAGATCGACGACGAGATCCGCCGCATCGTCGAGGCCGCGCACCAGCGCGCCAAGGACCTCCTCACCGAGTACCGCGAGGAGCTGGGCACGATCTCCGAGATCCTCGTCAAGCGCGAGACGATCGAGAAGGAGGAGTTCGAGGGCCTGCTCGCCGGCAAGACCGAGGACGAGGTCTTCGGCTCCGAGGCTCCGCCTCCCGGCTCGCCGATCCCCGGCGAGCCCGCTCCCGAGCGTGCGGGGCGCGAGGCCCCGCGCCCGCTCCCGCGCCCCGGCCTGGCCGGCGGCGGCGTCGAGGCCCGCGGCCTCGATCTGCCCGAGAAGCCCGAGCTCGCCTAGGCCACGAACCAGGGGATGATGGCGGCCACCGCGGCCGCCACCGCCAGCGCGGGCGCGAGTCGGGGCCTGCGGGCCGCGAAGGCGATCGCGAAGCCGACGGCGAGCACGAAGCCGATCGCGCCCATCGCGCCCAGCGCCGACCATTCCCAGGCGCCGGGGATCTGGTGCCACGTCGCATCCGCCGGGTAGTGGCCGTGGGCGTCGGGGTACGCGCACGACTCGTCGCACTGCCAGGCCGAGATGAAGAGCCAGAAGAGGCCGTGCGCAGCCGCGGCGAGGGCCACCCCGACGCCCGTGAGGACGCGCATGACGGTGGAGAGGCGGTTGCTCGCGATGATGCTCATGGCGGCAGGTACACCGTTGCTGACCGATGGTTAACAACGGATGTGCGCCATGATGCCGCGATGGCCGTCCTGGTCGACCCCCTTCGCGAGTACCCCGAAGCCGGCCTGCCCTGGACGCGGTGGTGCCACATGGTCAGCGACGAGGGCTTCGACGAGCTGCACGCGTTCGCCGAGGCGCTGGGGATCCCGCGGCGGCGCTTCCAGGGCGACCACTACGACCTGCACCCCCCGCTGCGCGAGCGCGCCGTGGAGCTCGGCGCGGTCGAGGTCGGCACCGGTGAGCTCGTGCAGCGCATGAGCGGGCCACGCGGCGAGCGCGCGCGGGCGCGGCGCGGGCGGGTGGCGTGATGGCGGGACGCGGCCGGGCCGTGCTCGTGACCGGCGCCTCGCGCGGCATCGGCGCCGCGGTGGCGCGGGCCTTCGCGGCGGCAGGCGACCGCGTCGCCGTGCACTACGGCGCCTCGCGCGCGGCGGCCGACGAGGTGGCGGCCTCGCTGGCGGGCGACGGCCACGTGGTGGTGGGCGCCGACCTCGCCGACCCCGAGGCGGTGCGCGCGATGGTGGCCGCCGCCGCCGAGGGCCTCGGCGGCCTCGACGTGCTGGTCAACAACGCGGGCGTCTTCACGCCCCACCCGATCACGGAGACCACCTACGAGGAGTGGCAGCGCGCGTGGCAGAACACGCTGGCGGTCAACCTCCTCGGCCCCGCCAACGCCAGCTGGTGCGTGGTGCCGCACATGATCGAGGCCGGTGGCGGGCGAATCGTCAACGTCTCCTCGCGCGGCGCCTTCCGCGGCGAGCCCAGGTCACCCGCGTACGGCGCGAGCAAGGCGGCCATCGTCGCCCTCGGCCAATCGCTGGCCCGCGCCCTGGGCCCGCACCGCATCGCCGTCACCACGGTCGCACCGGGCTGGACGGAGACCGACATGGCCGCCGACACGCTGGCCGGCCCGCGCGGCGACGAGATCCGCGCGGAGAGCCCGCTCGGCCGCGTGGCGACCCCCGAGGACGTCGCGCGCGCGGTGCTCTACCTCGCCTCGCCCGAGGCCGAGATGGCGAGCGGGAGCGTGCTCGACGTCAACGGCGCGTCGTTCCTGCGCATGTGAGTCGTCCGCGCGGCGTCTCGGCGGCGCTGCGCGGCCGGGGCATCGAGGGAAGGGAGCGGGCGGCGGTGCGGCGCTCGCGGTCGTCCTCGGGGCGCGCGTGCTGCCTATGCGTCCCATGCGGTAGCATAGGTCGCACGCCCGCGCGCTCGCGCGGAGCCGCGGGCGCCACGCGACCGCCGCCGGCCGCTCGTTCCCTCGGTGATGCCGTAAGCGCCGCGCGACGCACGCGAGCGCGCGGCGGCAGACCGGCGTATCCTGCGCGCGATGCTGGAAGACGCCGTCGCAGGCTCGGACGCCGGCGCGCACGTCGACGCCGGGCGCGCCGCGCTGGCGGCCGGCGAGTGGGAGGCGGCGCGCGACGCCTTCCAGGCGAGTGTCGACGAGGCTCCGTCGGCGGCCGGGTTCGAGGGCCTGGGCGTGGCCTCCCGATGGCTCGGCGAGCAGGAGGCCGCCATGCGCGCGCTGCAGCGCGCCTACCGGCTCCACCGCCGCGCCGGCGACGCGCGCTCCGCGGCACGCGTCGCGCTTCAGCTCTGCCTCGGCGAGTGCTACTTCCACGCCGACGTGGCCGTCGGGCTCGGGTGGGTGGAGCGGGCCGAGCGCCTGCTCGAGGGGATGGAGCCGGGGGTCGAGCAGGGCTGGCTGACGCTGCTGCGCGGGCACCTCGCTCTGCAGGTGGACCGCGACCCCGCCCGCGCGCGC
The DNA here is from genome assembly GCA_963816845.1 of uncultured Actinomycetes bacterium. Lineage (GTDB taxonomy): Bacteria > Actinomycetota > Thermoleophilia > Solirubrobacterales > Solirubrobacteraceae > JAOPZW01. Next base: position 36,898 of record CAWFMR010000020.1, read on the forward strand.
ACCCACGCGGCGGCCGCCCGCGCCATCGGCCACGACTGCGGGGCGATCGACGTCGAGATGATGGCGCTCGCGCTCGAAGGCCTCGCCTACGTGTGCGAGGGCGAGGTCGACGAGGGGATGCGCCGCCTGGACGAGGCGACCGCGGCCACCGTCGCCGGCGAGCTCGACGACCTCGACGCGATCTCGAGCTGCTGCTGCTACCTCATCGACGCCTGCAAGCAGGTGCGCGACTTCGAGCGCGCCGCGCAGTGGTGCGAGCACGTCAAGGGCTTCTGCGAGCAGTGGTCGGACCGGCTCACCTTCGCCGCCTGCCGCGCGCACTACGCGGACATCCTCATCTGGCGCGGCGACTGGAGCGCGGCGGAGGCCGAGCTGCGCGCCAACCTGGGCCCGCTGGCCGACATCCACCCCAACCGCATCGCCGACGGGATGGTCCGGCTGGCCGAGCTGCGCCGGCGCCAGGGCCTGCTCGAGGAGTCCAGCCGGCTGCTCGAGGCGGCCGACGGGCACTTCCTCGCGCCGATCGTGCGCGCCGAGCTGGCGCTCGACCGCGGCGACGCCGCCGGGGCCGTGAACGAGGCCGAGCGCGCGCTGCGCCGCCTGCCCGAGGGCGGCCTGACCGACCGCGCGCCCGCGCTCGAGGCGCTCGTCCGCGCGCGGCTGGCCGCCGGCGAGACCGACGCGGCGCGCGCGGCCGCCGAGCAGCTGCGCGCGATCGCCTCGCGCTCGGGCACCACCGCGAGCGCGGGCGCGGCGTCGTTCGCCGAGGGCGTGCTGGCCGCGGCCGCCGGGTCCTGGGAGGAGGCGCGGCTCGCCTTCGAGGACGCCGTCGACCTCTACGCGCGCGCCGGCGGGCGCTGGCAGGCCGCGCTCGCGCGGCGCCAGCTGGCGCGGACCCTGCGTGCGCTCGGCCACGACGAGGCGGCCGAACGCGAGGCGCGCGCCGCCGACGAGGCGCTGCGCACGCTCGGGGCGCAGGCGACGGCGCCCGACGCGGCGACCGCCCCCGCCGGCCTGACAGCACGCGAGGTCGAGGTCCTGCGGCTCGTCGCCCGCGGGCGCTCCAACCAGGAGATCGCCGCCGAGCTCGTGCTCAGCGTCCGCACCGTCGAGCGCCACATCGCCAACATCTACGACAAGATCGGCGCCTCCGGCCGCGCCGCCCGCGCCGCCGCCGCCTCCTACGCGCTCGCCGCCGGCGTCGCCTGAGCCGCCACGCCGGATGGGTACCGCCGGCGCCCGAATTGGGTGCCGCCACGGATGACGGCGCCGACGCCCGACCGTACCGTCGCCATGCAGAGCCGCCCGACTCGCCGGACGCCCCCAAGGCCCCCGGCGGGCGCGGCTCGCCGCCATGTCACGACGAGGAAGGGAGCAGCGCATGCCGGCCTATTCGCAGGAGCAGGTCCCGGTCGAGTTCGAGGTCGACGTCGCCCAGGCGCGGTCGATCGAGCAGGGCGGGATGACCCTCGCCTTCGAGCGCCTCAGCGCGGGCGTCGAGACCGCCCCGCTGTTCAAGGGGCTGCCCGACGACGCCTGCCAGAGCCCGCACTGGGGCTACGTCATCGAGGGTCGCCTGCGCATCGTCTCGACCGACGGCTCGGAGGAGACGCTCGACGCCGGCCAGGCGTACTACCTGCCGGCGGGCCACAACGTGGTCGTCGAGGAGGACGCGCTCCTCATCGAGTTCTCGCCCGCGCACGAGCGGACGAAGACGATGGAGCACGCGGCCCAGATGATGCAGGCCGCGGCCGGCGCCTGAGCCATGCGCGATCGCCGTCTGCTCTCCGGCGCGGTGGGCCTCTCCGCGCTGGGCGACTTCCTCGGCTTCATCCCGCTGGCGCTCTACGTGCAGGAGCGCACGGGGTCGGGGATCGCGGTCGCCGGGCTGTTCATCGCGCTGTGGGCGCCATCGGTCGTCCTGGGCGGGCCGGCGGGGCTGCTCGCCGACCGCGTCGAGAGCCGGCGGCTGCTGCGCGACGTCTCGCTCGGGCAGGCGGCGATCGCGGCCGTGCTCGCGCTGACCTTCGGCGGCCTCGCGGTGACGCTCGCCCTGACGGCGCTGCTGGGCGTCGGGGTCGCGCTGGCGCAGCCGGCCGAGTTCGCGCTCGTGCCCGCCGCGGCCGGCCCCGGCGGCGTCGCCGCGGCCAACGGGCGCATCGAGGCGGCCCGCTACCTGGGCTTCACCCTCGGCCCGGTCCTCGGCGGCCTGCTCGCGGCGGCCGGCGGCACGCGGATCGCGCTGCTGGTCAACGCCGCGAGCTTCCTGGTCGTCGCGCTGGCGGCGCAGGCCCTGCGCGCCCGACGCGAGCCGCGAGCCGGCGACCGCTCGGGAGACACGAACGGGGGGCCCGCCTCCGGCGGCAGCCTGCCCCAGGCTCACCGACGCGGTCGTGCCGCCTCCGGCACCCCTCGCGCCCGCGACGGCATCGCCTTCCTGCTCAACGACGGCGTGCTGGCGCCGGTCGTGGTCGCCGCCTTCGTCTCGCTGCTGTTCATGACGGCGTCGGCCACCGCCGAGGTGTTCTTCGCCAAGGACGTCCTGCACGCCGGCGACACGGGCTACGGCGTGCTCATGACGCTGTGGACGCTGGGGATGGTCGTCGGGTCGACGCTCGTCGCCTCGCGGGTGCCGGCCGCCGCGTACGCGACGGCGCGCGCTCGCCGCCATGGCGCTCCAGGGCGCGGGCCTGGCGCTGCCGACGCTGTGGCTCGTGCTCCCCTTCGCCCTGGGCGCCTACCTCGCGGGCGGCGTCGGGCACGGCACGAAGAACGTCCTCGTGCGCACGCTCATCCACGCGCGCGTTCCCGACGAGCTGCGCGGCCGCGCCTGGGCCGCCTACAGCGCCGGGCGCAACGGCGCGGAGCTCATCGCCCTCGTCGGGGGCGGCCTCCTCGTCGCCGCCATCGGGGCGCGCTGGACCCTGCTGCTCGCCGGCGCCCTGCCGATGCTGGCTGCCGCGGTGGCGCTGGCGCGTGCTCAGGCCGCCCGGCGGCGAGCCCGGCCGCCGGCGAGCCTCACGTCGGAGGCGTCGCCGTCGACGACGACGCGGTCGCGGCCGGCGCGCTTGGCCTCGTACAGGGCGGCGTCGGCGGGGCGGAAGAGCGCGTCGTAGGTGACGTCCTCGCCGCGGGCCGCGGCCACGCCGATCGAGATCGTCACCGGCAGGTTCCCCGGGCGCGCCGCGGACAGGGCGACGCGCGCGCGCTCGGCCACGTCGCGGCCCTCGCCCAGCGTCGTCCCGGCCAGCACGATGAGGAACTCCTCGCCGCCGAGGCGGTAGATCAGCTCGAACGAGCGCAGCTGCTTGCGCAGCACGTACGCGGCCTCCTTGAGCACGGCGTCGCCGCGCTCGTGGCCGTAACGGTCGTTGACCGCCTTGAAGCGGTCGAGGTCGCACACGAGCACGCAGACCGACTCGTCGGTCTGAGCCGCCTGCTCGGCGATCTCCGCGAAGCGAGCCTCGAGCGACGTGCGGTTGAGCAGTCCCGTGAGCGGGTCGAGGATGGCCGAGGAGCGCTGGCGCATCTCGCTGCTCATCAGGAACTGCGCGAAGACGGTGAGCCCGACCGCGGCGCACAGGCCGGCGGTCGTGTAGGCGGGGTTCGCCGCGTACCCGGCTGGGTCGACGGCGACGGTCGAGCCGAGCAGCACCACGACGGCGAGGCCAGCCCGGTCCACACGCCGCGCGCCGAGAAGCGCGCCGGCAGGGTGACCAGCGGCAGCAGCATCAGCGCGATGCCGGGACTCTGCGGCCCGCCGCTGAGCGCGATGCCGGCGCCCAGGAGCAGCTGGGAGCTGACGACGGTGGCGGCGACCACGTACTCCGGCCGCGCGCTCCTGACGATCCGCGGGCGCAGCGCGGCATAGATGGCCAGCTGCAGCGTGAGCGGGATCATCGGCCACCAGCCGATCCACGGGATCGTCGAGGCCATCCCGACGGCGAGCGCGGCGTACATCAGCGCGCGCGGGCGCGCGATGCGCGCCTCCATGTCCAGCAGGCGGGCGCGATCGAGCTCGGTCGGGCAGAGCCATGTGCCGCTCGAGGCCATCAACGAGGTCATCGGCGCCCGAGCAGGCCGGTTGAGGGCCCGTGGACCTACGATCAGCACACGATGGTCGCGCGCATCATGGGCATCCTCAACGTCACGCCCGACTCGTTCTCCGATGGCGGCGAGTGGTTCGCCTTCGATCGCGCCGTCGAGCACGCGCGCACGCTGATCGCCGAGGGCGCCGACATCCTCGACGTCGGCGGCGAGTCGACCCGTCCGCGAGCCGAGCCCGTGACGGTCGACGAGGAGCTGCGCCGCGTCGTTCCCATCGTCCGCGCGCTGCGCGGCGCCGACGTGCAGATCAGCGTCGACACGGCGAAGCTGACGGTGGCCGAGGCGGCCGTCGACGCCGGCGCCACCTTCGTCAACGACGTGACCGCCTTCCGCCAGGATCCCGAGCTCGCCGGCTTCGTCGCCGATCGCGGCTGCGACTGCTGCCTCATGCACATGCTCGGCGAGCCGCGCACCATGCAGGACGACCCCCGCTACGACGACGTCGTCGACGACGTCCGCGCCTTCCTCGAGGAGCGCGTCGAGTTCGCGGTCCGCGAGGGCGTGCGCGAGGAGCGCATCATCGTCGACCCGGGCATCGGCTTCGGCAAGACGCTCGAGCACAACCTCGAGCTGCTGCGCCGCCTGGACCGGATCGCGACGATCGGGCTGCCGGTCGTCATCGGGACCTCGCGCAAGTCGTTCCTCGGGCGCCTGACGGGCCGCGAGGACCCCCACGATCGCGTCGCCGCGACCGTGGCGACGACCGTGCTGGCGCTCGAGCGCGGCGCGAGCGTCTTCCGCGTCCACGACGTCGCGCCCACGAAGGACGCCCTGGCGGTGGCGACTGCTACGTTGCGCGCCGATGGCGCCTGAGGACGACGACCTCGACGACGAGCTCGAGGACGACGAGGACTACGACGACGACGAGCGCGCGGCCCCGCAGACGGAGGTGACCATCGAGGTCACCGGACTCTCGCTCTACACCCACCACGGCGTCAGCGCCGCCGAGCGCGAGGTCGGCCAGCGCCTCGTCCTCGACCTGCGCCTCGAGGTCGGCGAGTGCGACGCGACGGTCACCGACCTGGTCGAGGACACCGTCGACTACGCGGCGGTGTGCGAGCGCGTGGCGCTCGTCGCCCAGCAGCGCTCCTACAAGACCCTCGAGCGCCTGTGCTCGGCCGTCGCCGACCGCCTGCTGGCCGACTTCGCCGCCGAGGAGGTGTGGGTCAAGGCGACCAAGCCCGAGCCCCCGATCCCGCTGCCGGTCGAGTCGGTCTCGGTCGAGGTGTGGCGACAGTCGGGCGAGTGAGCGCCTTCGCGCGGGCGACGGCGGTCGATCCGCTCGGCGAGGGCGCGTGGCGCGCCGCCTGCGACCCGGCGTGGAACACCCAGCTGGGGCCGAACGGCGGCTACCTGGCCGCGATCATCCTGCGCGCGATGCTGGCCGAGCTCGACGATGAGGCCCGCGCGGCGCGGTCGCTGACCTGCCACTACCTGCGCCCGCCCGGCGCCGGGGAGCTGCGGCTCGACGTGACGGTCGAGCGCAGCGGGCGCTCGCTGAGCACGATCGGCGCGCGCCTGTCGCAGGAGGGCGCGCTGTGCGTGATCGCCGTCGGGGCCTTCGCCGTCGAGTTCCGCGGCGCCATGGACTACGCCGCCGCGCCGCCGCCGATGCCGGCGCCGGCCGAGGTCGAGCGCCTGGCGCCCGTGGCCATCGTCCCGATCACCGAGCACTTCGAGATGCGCCCCACGATCGGCGCGCCGCTCTACGCCGGCGCGCCCGAGTCGACCAGCGGCGGCTGGCTGCGCTTCGCCGAGGCGCAGCCGCTCGACGCTCCCGCCCTGGCGATGTTCGCCGACGCGTGGTGGCCGTCGCCGCTGCCGCGCCTCACGCGGCCGGCCGCGGCGCCCACGATCGACCTCACCGTGCACTTCCGCGCGCCGGCGGCCGCCGCGGCGATCGCCGACGAGCCGGTGCTGGCGGTCTTCCGCTCGTCGACGGCCGCCGACGGCTTCTTCGAGGAGGACGGCGAGCTGTGGAGCGCCGACGGAATCCTGCTGGCCCACTCGCGCCAGCTCGCCCTGCTCGTGGACGGCGGGCGATGAGGGGCTACCTCGGCCTGGGCTCCAACGTGGGCGACCGCCGCGCGAACCTGCAGGCCGCCGTCGACGCGCTGCCCGGCCATGGGGTGATCGTGCTCGCGTGCTCGTCGACCTACGACACCGACCCGGTGGGGGAGATCCTCGACCAGCCGTCCTTCCTCAACGCCTGCGCGCGCATCGAGACCGCGCTGGCACCCGAGGCGCTGCTCGACGCCTGCAAGGAGATCGAGCGCGAGCTGGGGCGCGACCTCGAGAGCGGCGTGCGCCACGCGCCGCGTCCGATCGACGTGGACCTGCTGCTGCTCGGCGACGAGCCCTACGCCTCCGAGCGCCTGACGCTGCCCCACGCGCAGGCCACCCAGCGGCGCTTCGTGCTCATCCCGCTGCTCGAGCTCGACTTCGACCTGACGACCCCCGACGGGGCGCGCCTGAGCGACTGCCTGGCGGCGATGGCGCTCGACGAGGGCGTGCGCCGCGAGGGGCCGCCGCTGCGCCTGCCGGCGTCAGGCGAGCGACCCGAATAGGCGGTCGAGCACGGCGCCGACCTCGGCGCGTGCGGCGTCCTGGTCGTCGGCCGTGGCGACGTAGAGGGCGGCCTCGTCGAGGGCGCCCATGAGCACGTGGGCGAGGGCGCTGACCGGCTGGGGCGCGAGGGTTCCGGCGTCGACCGCCGCCTGGAGCTCGTTCTCGATCAGGCCGAGGGCGTAGCGCATCCCGATCTCGCGCCAGGCCTCCCAGCCGAGGACCGCCGGGCCGTCGAGGAGCACGATGCGCTGGACCTCCGGCTCGCTGCAGGCCTCGAGCCAGCCGATCGCGCCGACGCGCAGCACGGCGAGCGGGTCGCTGGCCCCCGAGGCGACGGCGGCCCTGGCCGTGCGCTGGGTCACGTCGGCCTCGACCTGCTCGAAGACCGCCGCGAAGAGCTCGCGCTTGTCGGCGAACTGGTGGTAGAGCGCGCCGCGCGTGACGCCGGCCGCGCGCACGATCTCCTCGGTGCCCACGCCGGCATAGCCCCGCTCGGCGAAGAGGGGACGGGCGGCGGCCATGAGCGCGGCGCGGGTGGCCTCGGAGCGTTCGGCGTGCTTGGTGCGCTTGACATTCATACTGTCTGTATTCATTATGCGTACAGCCTGTACGCAAAGCTAGACGATCGTGAGGACGACATGCCGGAGATCACCCTCTCGCAAGGGACCATCCACTACCGCGACGCCGGCGAGGGGCCGCCGGTGGTCTTCCTCCACGGCCTGCTGGTCGACGGCGAGGTGTGGCGCAAGGTGACGCCGCTGCTGCAGGGCACGGCGCGCTGCATCGTCCCCGACCTCCCGCTCGGCTCGCATCGCGTCGCGATGAACGCCGATGCCGACCTCACGCCCGCGGGTGTCGCGCGGCTGGTCGGCGACTTCATGCAGGCGCTCGACCTCGAGGACGTCACCCTCGTCGGCAACGACTCCGGCGGCGCCATCAGCCAGCTCGTCGCGCTCGACCACGGCGAGCGCGTCGGGCGGCTCGTGCTCACCAACTGCGACTGCTTCGACGTCTTCCCGCCCAAGGAGTTCGTGCCGATGGTCAAGGCCGCGCGCGTGCCGGGCGCGCTCTACGCCGCGATGCAGCCGATGCGCGCGGCCAAGGCGCGGCGGACGCCGATGGCCTATGGCTGGCTCGCGCACGAGATCCCCGACGAGGTCACCGCCGCCTGGATCCAGCCGTTCCTCGACGACGCCGACATCCGCCGCGACGCCATCGCCTTCATGCGCGCGATCGACAAGGCGACGACGCTCGACGCCGCCGCGCGCCTGCCCTCGCTGGAGATCCCGTCGCTCGTCGCCTGGGGCCAGGACGACCGCTTCTTCGCGCGGGAGCTCGGCGAGCGCCTGGCCGCGGCGCTCGGCGCCCGCCTGGCGCCGGTCGCGGGCGCGCGCACCTTCGTGAGCGAGGACGAGCCCGAGGTCCTCGCGGGCCTCATCCGCGACTTCGTGCGCGAGGGCGCCGCACAGCAGGCGGCCTGAGCCGCGACGCGCCGCTCAGGCGGGAGTGGGCGCGGCTGAGAGCCACTGCGCCGGGAACACCCCGGCCGGCGTCTCGCCCGCCCACTCCGCGAACAGCCCCATCGCGTGCGCCTCGGCCGGGCGGCCGGCGAAGTACGGGCGCACGTCGCCGATCGTGAGCATGAGCCGCGAGGTGGGGGCGATCTGCAGGTCGGCGGCGTTGACCGTCTCGCCGCCGAGCACGCCCTCGCGCAGCCAGCCGTCGATGCGGTCGAGGTGGCCGGGCAGCGCGCGCAGGTCGGCGCGCACGGCGCCCTCCTCGGCGCCGTTGAGCTGGCGCTCGACCGCGTTGACCAGCGGTGCCAGCGCGCGGACCGCGGGGCCGGGCAGCGGGAAGCGCGAGCCGGCCTGGTAGCCCTTCATCGCCTGCGGGTGCATGGTGAACGTCCGCCACAGCAGGCGCCGCGCCATCGGCTGCCAGACCTCGTCGCCCCACTCCTCGGCCCGCTCGACCGCGGCGCGCTCCTCGGGGTCGGCCGGCAACAGCGGCGGCTCGGGCGCGAGCTCCTCGAGGCGGCGGATGATGGCCCTCGAGCCGGAGAGCTTCTCGCCGGACTCGAGCGTCAGGCCGGGCACCGTGCGGACGCCGAAGCGCAGCGCGCTGCAACGCCGCGTGCATCGGCGGAAGGAGCTCCACGACCCTGTAGGGAACGGCCTTCATCTCCAGAGCGCGCTGCACCGTGGCGCACGGGTGCGAGCCGTGGACGACGTAGAGCTTCGCCGGCATGGGACGATCCTATGCCGTGCTCCTCGTCGTCGACGTCGGCAACACCCAGACCCACTTCGGGACCTATCGCGACGGCCAGCTCGTCGAGCACTGGCGGTTCACGACCGTGCGCGACTCCACGGCCGACGAGCTCGGCGCCGTGCTGCGCAACCTGCTCGAGCTGCGCGGCATCGGCCTGGCCGACCTCGACGCCTCGATCGTGTCGAGCACGGTGCCCCAGCTGCGCCCCGAGTGGGAGGCGATGGCGGCGCGCTACCTCGACCACCACATGCTGGCCGTGGGCCCCGGCATCAAGACCGGCATGGCGCTGCGCTACGACAACCCGCGGGAGATCGGGCCGGACCGCCTGGTCAACGCCGTGGCCGCCTTCGACAAGGTCAAGGGCGCCTGCGTGGTGGTCGACTTCGGCACCGCGGTGACCTTCGACCCGGTGTCGGCCGAGGGCGAGTACCTGGGCGGCATCATCATGCCCGGCGTCGAGATCTCGATGGAGGCGCTGACCAACCGCGCCGCGGCGCTGCCCAAGATCGAGCTCGGCCCGCCGCGCTCGCTGATCGGCAAGACGACGGTCGACGCCATCCGCAGCGGCGTGATCTACGGCTTCGCCGGCTCGGTCGACGGCATCATGCGCCGCCTGCGCGCCGAGATGGGGCCGGAGACCGAGACGATCGCCACGGGCGGGCTGGCCGAGCACATCGTCCCCTTCACCGAGGAGATCGACGACACGGACGACCTGCTCACGCTGACCGGCCTACGCTTGTTGCATGAGCGCAACGCCTGAGCTCGGCACGCCCTGGCGCATCGGGCCCGTCGAGGTCCCCAACCGGGTGCTGCTCGCGCCCCTGGCCGGGATCGGCAACTGGTTCGTGCGCCTGCAGGCCAAGCGCTACGGCGCCGGCCTGGCCGTGTCGGAGATGGTCTCGAGCTTCGCCATCCACCACCGCAACGAGAAGACGATGCGCGAGCTGCTGCGCATCCATCCCGACGAGCGCGCGGGCGGGCCGGTCTCGATCCAGCTCTTCGGCCACGACCCCGAGGTCATGCGCTCGGCGGCGGCGACGGTGGCCGAGCACGGCGCCGACCTCATCGACCTCAACATGGGCTGCCCGGTGCCCAAGGTGTGCAAGACCGGCGCCGGCGCCGCGCTCATCAAGGACCCCGACACCGCCGTGGCGGTGGCGCGCGCCGCGCGCGAGGGCTCGGGGCTGCCGGTCACCGTCAAGCTGCGCTCGGGCCAGCGCCCGGGGGAGACCGACGGCTACGACCTCGCCCACCGCCTCGTCCACGAGGCCGGCGTCAGCGCGATCGGCTTCCACCCGCGCAGCGCCGCGGTGCACCACAAGGGCACGCCGGACTACGACCTCGCCGCGCGCCTCGTGCAGACGCTCGACGCGCCGGTGATCCTGACCGGCGGACTGAGCACCGCGCAGGCCGTGCGCGCCGGCTACGAGCGCACCGGGGCGGCCGCGGTCATGCTCGCCCGCGGCTCGCTGGGCAACCCGTGGCTGTTCGGGCAGGTGCTCGGGACCCGCGCCGAGGACCCCACGCGCGACGAGGTCCTGGCCGAGCTGCGCTGGGTGATGGACCGCGCCGTGGAGCACCTCGGCGCCGACCGTGCCGGGCGCTACCTGCGCAAGTTCTACCCCTGGTACCTGGACCGCATGGACGCCCCCAAGGCGCTGCAGCAGGCCATGCAGTCGACAGCCGACGTGGCCGAGGCGCAAGCCGTCCTCGGCGGCCTGGACGCCCTCGCGGCCGCGGCGTAGCGCGGCGCTATACTGCGCCGCTCGTCCAGCCAGGTCGCCCCTGAACTTTCCCCGCCGCTGAGCGGGGTTTCGTGTCTCGGGCGCCGCCCACCCACACCACTCCCCACGCCCATGCCCAAGGACGTCATCCTCACTCCCCAAGGCCTCGAGACGCTCCAGCGCGAGCTCGACGACCTCCAGACCACGAAGCGTCGCGAGGTGGCCGAGCGCATCAAGGAAGCGCGCGAGTTCGGCGACATCTCGGAGAACTCCGAGTACGACGACGCCAAGAACGAGCAGATGATGCTCGAGCAGAAGATCGCCCAGCTCGAAGAGCGCCTGCGCTCGGCGCAGGTCGTGGACACCTCCGACCTGTCGACCGACGTCGTCAAGATCGGCGTGACCGTCAACATCAAGGACGAGAAGACCGGCGACAGCGACAAGTACACGATCGTCGGCTCGGCCGAGGCGAACCCGGGGGAGAAGAAGCTCTCCAACGAGTCGCCGGTCGGCAAGGCGCTGCTGGGGCACAAGCGCGGCGACACCGTCGACGTGTCCCTGCCCAGCGGCAAGAAGCGCAAGCTCAAGATCACCAAGATCGACGTCGCGTAAGGCCGCGATGGCCGAGGAGGAAGGCTCCGAGCTCCTCGCGACGCGGCGGGCGAAGCTCGAGCGCCTTCGCGCCGACGGCATCGAGCCGTTCCCGCACGCGTATCGCGGGGGTGACGCCGATCAGCGCGGTCCACGCCGCGCACGCCGACCTGCCCGCCGGCGAGGAGACCGAGGCGCGCTACCGCGTCGCCGGGCGCCTGCACGCCCGCCGCGGCCAGGGCAAGATGGCCTTCCTGGACCTCGACGACCGCTCGGGGCGCATCCAGCTGCAGGCCCGCGTCGACGTGCTCGGCGAGGAGGCGATGGCGCGCCTGCTCGACCTCGACCTCGGCGACATCGTCGGCGTCGACGGCGTCGCCTTCCGCTCGCGGCGCGGCGAGCTGTCGCTGCGCGTGGAGGGCTTCGAGCTGCTGGCCAAGAGCCTGCGCCCGCCGCCGGACAAGTTCCACGGCCTGCAGGACGTCGAGACGCGCTTTCGCCATCGCGAGCTCGACCTGATCGCCAACGAGGAGTCGCGCGCCGTGTTCATCGCGCGCGCCCGGGTCGTCAGCGCGATCCGCGCCTACCTCGACGATGCAGGGCTTCATCGAGGTCGAGACGCCGATCCTGCAGCCGCTCTACGGCGGGGCGATGGCGCGCCCGTTCACCACCCACCACAACGCGCTGGACCGCGACGCTCTACCTGCGCATCGCCGACCGAGCTCTACCTCAAGCGGCTGATCGTCGGCGGCCTCGAGCGCGTCTACGAGCTGGCCAAGGACTTCCGCAACGAGGGCATCTCCTACAAGCACAACCCCGAGTTCACGATGCTCGAGTGGTACGAGGCCTACGCGGACTACGAGGACGTCATGCGCCGCGTCGAGGAGCTGCTCCCGCGCGTGGCGCAGGCCGCGGGCTACGCGGGCGAGGTCGACTTCACGCCGCCCTACCGTCGCGTGACGCTGCGCGACGCGATCCACGAGGCGACCGGGATCGACGTGCTCGAGGTGCGCGACCGCGACGCGCTGGCGGCCGCGATCGCCGCCTCCGACGTCGACATCCCCACCGACGGCCTGACCTGGCCCGAGCTGGTCGACGACCTCTTCTCGAAGGTCGTCGAGCCCACGCTCGTGCAGCCGACGTTCGTCATCGACTTCCCGAAGGAGATCTCGCCGCTGGCCAAGGACCACCGGTCTGAGCCGGGGCTCGTCGAGCGCTTCGAGGCCTTCGCCGGCGGGATGGAGCTCGCCAACGCCTTCTCGGAGCTCAACGACCCCGACGAGCAGCGCGCGCGCTTCGAGGCCCAGCGGCGCTTCGCCGACGAGGGCCACGAGGAGGCCATGCCCTTCGACGAGGCCTACCTGCAGGCGCTCGAGCAGGGCCTGCCGCCGACGGGCGGCATCGGCATCGGCATCGACCGGCTCGTGATGCTGCTCACCGGCAAGCGGACGATCCGCGAGGTCGTGCTCTTCCCGGCGATGCGCGACTGAGCGCCGATGCGCCGCGTCGCCCTCATCGCCGTCGCCCTGGCGATCGCGGCGTGCGGGGGTGGGGGCGGGGGCAGCGATACCGCCCACTCGACGAGCACCGCCGCCAAGGCCGGGCAGCCGTCGGCGCCCGCCGGTCCCGCGCCGCGCCTGACCGTCTCGCACCCGTGCGACAACGCGCAGGGCTTCACGTGCTCGACGCTCCTCGTCCCGCTCGACCACTCCGGGCGCACGCCCGGCGACCTGCGGCTGCCGGTGGCGGTGGGCGACAACGCCGACGCGCCCAAGGGCGTGCTCGTCGCCCTGACCGGCGGACCCGGGCAGGGCGGGGTCGACTTCGTCCCGCGCTCGCGGGTGCGCATGCGCGCGCTGCTGCACGACTACCGCCTCGTGATGCTCGACCAGCGCGGCACCGGCCAGGCGGCGCTGCGCTGCCCGGCCCTCCAGCGCGCGGTGGGCACCTCCGATCTCACCGTCCCGCCGCCCGGCTCGGTCGAGGCGTGCGCCCGCACGCTGGGGCCGAATCGGCGCTTCTACTCGACAGCCGACACCGTCGCCGACCTCGAGGCGCTGCGCGTCGCGCTGGGCGCCGACAAGCTCACGCTCGACGGGGTCTCGTACGGGACCTTCGTGGCCGAGCGCTACGCGATCGCCCACCCCGACCGCGTGGCGAAGCTGGTGCTCGACTCGGTGGTGCCGGCGGCGGGCCTCGACGGCCTCGAGGTCGACGGCCTGCACGAGACCGCGCGCGTGCTGCGGGCCGTGTGCCGCGCCGAGCACTGCCCCGGCGACCCGGCGGCCGACCTCGCCGCGGTGGTCCGCGCGCGCCACGACGGGGTGGGTGGGCCTGAACTCGATGACACGCTCGTCGCGCTCAGCGTCGGCGCGCCCAGCTTCCCCGGCGTCCTCGCCGCGCTGCGCGAGGCCCGAGCGGGGCATCCGCAGCACCTCGAGCGGATCGTGCGCGTCGTGCGCCGCGCCCAGCGCGCGCCCGCGCAGGTGCTCAGCCAGGGGCTGCACGCGGCGACCCTGTGCGCCGACACCCGCTCGCCGTGGGGCGGCGCCGGCGCGCCCCTGGCCGGCCGCGAGGCGGCTCTGAACAAGGCGGCGGCGGCCGCCGGCGACCCGGCGCCGTACGACCGCGCCACCGTCGTCGGCAACGGCTACGCGCAGCTGTGCCTGCGCTGGCCTCCCACGCCGGCGCCGCCGGCGCCGCGCACGGGCGACCTGCCGCCTGTGCCGACGCTGCTGCTGGCCGGCGACCGCGACCTCTCGACGCCGCTGCCGTGGGCCCGCGAGCAGGCGGCGCACACGCCGCGGGGACGGCTCGTCGTCGTCCACGGCGCGGGCCACTCGGTCCAGTCGCGGGCGCCGGGCGGCGAGGGCCGGCGCGCCGTGCAGCGCTTCCTGCTGGGCTAGGCTCGCGCCGGTGTTCGAGGGCTACACGCGAGGAGGCCGGCAGGCGCTCGTCATCGCCCTCGAGGAGGCGCGCGCGCTGCGCAGCGGCGCGATCGGCAGCGGCCACCTGCTGCTCGGCGTGCTCCGCACGCTGCCGCTGCTGGTGCCGCTGAGCGCCGACGACGTCCGCGCTCGGCTCGGCGCCGGCGAGGCCGCCGAGGACGCCGGGCTGCCCTTCACCGAGGCGGCCAAGCGCGTCCTCGAGGGGGCGCCGCGGGAGGCCCAGCGGCTCGGCCACGGGCAGCGTCGCCCCCGCGCCACCTCCTGCTCGCGCTCGCCGCCGATCCCGAGGCCGTCGAGCTCAGCAGCCTCGACCCCGCGCGCCTGCGCGACGAGGCGCTGCGCCACCTCGTCCACCCGCCGGAGCGCTTCGACCTCGAGCGCGCGCTGCGCGACGGCGGCGCGGTCCCGGTGTGGCTGGGCGACCGCGACTTCCCGATCGGCGACCTCGGCCATCCCCGTGTCGACGCGCGGCTGCTGCTCGCTATCCTGGGGAAGGACGGGCGCAGTGCAGAGCTCCTGCGCGAGCACGGCGTCGACGAGACGGCCGTCCGCAGTGAGCTCGGCGGCCCATAGGCCATCCGGACGGCGTAGTTCGCGCACTCTGCGGGAAGCCCTCAGCCATGGCGCAGGGGCCCGCAGGTACGTTGGTAGACTGGCTCATGGCCTGCCAGCAACACCCGATCGGCTCATCCTCAAGGCGGTTTCGGCCGAAGAGATGAGCAGTCGGGCGATATCCCGTCCCACCGACCCTCCCCAAGGACCAAGCATCGACCGAGGCTGAGGCTTCAACCCGCACAGCAGGAAGGACCAGCAGCACATGTTCGAGCGATTCACAGAACGAGCCCGCCAGGTCGTCGTTCTCGCGCAAGAGGAAGCGCGAACGCTCAAGCACAACTACATCGGCACCGAGCACATCCTGCTCGGCCTGCTGCGCGAGGAGGAGGGACTTGCGGCTCGTGTCCTCGAGTCCCTCGACATCACTGTGGAGCGCGTGCGCGCGCAGGTCGTGCGCATCGTCGGCTCTGGCGAGGAAGTGACGTCCGGGCAGATCCCGTTCACCCCTCGCGCGAAGAAGGTGCTCGAGCTCGCACTCCGCGAGGCACTGAGCCTGGGCCACAACTACATCGGCACGGAGCACATCCTGCTCGGCCTCGTCCGCGAGAACGAGGGCGTCGCAGCGCGCATCCTGCTCGACTTCGACGCCGACTCGGAGAAGATCCGCAACGAGGTCATCCGGATGCTCTCGGGCCCCGGTGGGCGCCGCCAGAGCGGCCAGGGCGCGGGCGCCGGTGCGTCCGGCGCGTCGGGCGAGGGCAAGAAGTCCTCGAAGCTGCTCGACCAGTTCGGGCGCAACCTGACCAAGCTCGCCGCCGAGGGCAAGCTCGACCCCGTCGTCGGCCGCGAGACCGAGATCGAGCGGATCATGCAGATCCTCTCGCGCCGCACGAAGAACAACCCGGTGCTCATCGGCGAGCCGGGCGTGGGCAAGACCGCAGTGGTCGAGGGCCTCGCCCAGCGCATCACCAACGCCGACGTGCCCGAGCTGCTCAAGGGCAAGCAGATCTACACGCTTGACCTCGCGGCCCTCGTCGCCGGCTCGAAGTACCGCGGCGAGTTCGAGGAGCGCCTGAAGAAGGTGATGAAGGAGATCACCCAGCGCGGCGACATCATCCTGTTCATCGACGAGCTCCACAATCTCGTCGGGGCGGGTGCCGCCGAGGGCGCGATCGACGCCGCGTCGATCCTCAAGCCGGCCCTGGCCCGCGGGGAGCTGCAGACCATCGGCGCCACCACGCTCGACGAGTACCGCAAGTACCTCGAGCGCGACAGCGCCCTGGAGCGCCGCTTCCAGCAGATCCGCGTCGACCAGCCCACCACCGAGGAGACCGTCCAGATCCTCAAGGGGCTGCGCGACCGCTACGAGAGCCACCACAAGGTGGAGATCACCGACGAGGCCCTCGAGGCGGCCGCCGAGCTGGCCGACCGCTACATCTCCGACCGCCAGCTGCCCGACAAGGCCATCGACCTCATCGACGAGGCCGCGTCGCGCATGCGCATCAAGTCGATGACCTCCCCGCCGAAGTACCGCGAGCTCGAGGACGAGATCGAGGAGACGCGGCGGGCCAAGGAGGCCGCGATCGAGGCGCAGGAGTTCGAGAAGGCCGCCAACCTGCGCGACCAGGAGCGCAAGCTCACCAACAAGAAGCGCGAGCTCGAGGAGCAGTGGGAGCGCGGCGAGGGCGAGCACGAGCGGCCCGCCATCGGCGAGGACGAGATCGCCGACATCGTCTCGATGTGGACCGGCATCCCGGTGTTCAAGCTCACCGAGGCCGAGACGCAGAAGCTCATGCGCATGGAGGACGAGCTGCACAAGCGCGTCATCGGGCAGGGGCAGGCCGTCGAGGTCATCTCGAAGGCCATCCGCCGCTCGCGCGCCGGCCTGAAGGACCCCAAGCGCCCGACGGGCTCGTTCGTCTTCCTCGGCCCCTCGGGCGTGGGCAAGACCGAGCTGGCCCGCACGCTCGCCGAGTTCCTGTTCGGCGACGAGGACGCGATGGTGCGCATCGACATGTCCGAGTACATGGAGAAGCACGCCGTGTCGCGGCTCGTGGGCTCGCCTCCGGGCTACATCGGCTACGACGAGGGCGGCCAGCTGACCGAGGCCGTGCGGCGCAAGCCGTACTGCGTGCTCCTGCTCGACGAGATCGAGAAGGCGCACCCGGATGTGTTCAACATCCTGTTGCAGATCCTCGAGGACGGCCGGCTCACCGACTCGCAGGGGCGGACGGTCGACTTCCGCCACGCGATCGTGATCATGACCTCGAACATCGGTGCCCAGGAGATCGCGCGCAACACGCCGCTGGGCTTCGCGGTCTCCGACGACGAGACCGGCATCACCTACGAGGACATGAAGAACCGGATCATGGGCGAGCTCAAGAAGGTGTTCCGCCCAGAGTTCCTCAATCGCATCGACGAGGTCGTCGTCTTCCACAAGCTCACGAAGGAAGAGATCAAGACCATCGTGGAGCTCCTCCTGCGCCGCATCCGCGAGTCGCTGGCGGAGCGCGAGCTGCAGCTCGAGCTCGCGGAGGACGCCAAGGACCTGCTCGTCGAGAAGGGCTGGGACCCATCCATGGGCGCCCGCCCGCTGCGCCGGGCCATCCAGCGCTACATCGAGGACCCGCTCGCGGACTTCGTCCTGCGCGCGGAGCTCACCCCGGGCGCGACGGTCATGGTCGGCCGCGCACCCGAGGGCGAGGATCCCGAGGTGACCCTGGAGGTCGTCGCCCCGAAGAAGGTCCCCGCCGCCGTCGGCGGCGGAGCGACCGAGGAGTCGGAGGGCAACGACGCCGAGCAGCCCGAGGAGCCGGTGCCACCGCCGCCCGCGGCGGAGGCCGACGAGTCCTGACCTACTGAGGGCCGCCGCGAGGCGGCCCTCACTCGTTTCGCAGAGTCCCACGATGGACGTCGGAATCGGGCTCCCCAATGCCGTGCGTGGCGTCGACCGACGGGGGACCGTCGAGTGGGCGCGCCGGGCCGAGGCGGCCGGCTTCTCGTCGTTGGGCCCGGATCGACGGATCGTCTATCCCGACTAGAGTCGCGAGCGCGCTGGACGAGGCGGCCGTGGTCTCCGGGCTTCGAAGCGGTCGGCGTCGACGAGGTCATCTGCTTCCCGACGTCGGTCGACCCCGACCAGGTCGACCTGCTCGCCGGGGCCGTGCGGTAGACGTGCGCCGCCCCAGGACGGTGCGCGATAGTCTCGCGGCCGCCCTGAAGCCCGGAAAGAGGAGCAGTACGACGTGGACCCTGCGCGCCTGAAGAAGATCCCGGTCTTCGCCGACCTCAGCGACGAGGAGCGCGACCACATCGCGGCGCTCGCGGCGGAGGTCTCGGTGCCCGAGGGCAAGGAGCTCGTGCGCGAGGGCGACTACTCCTACGACGTCCTGGCCATCGAAGAAGGCACCGCGCGCGTCGACCGCCACGGCGAGCACATCGCCGACCTGGGGCCCGGCGACGTGTTCGGCGAGATGGGCGTGCTCAAGCGCGAGCAGCGCAACGCGACAGTCGTCGCCACCTCGCCGATGCTGCTCGTGACCCTCACGAGCTGGGACATCCGCCGCCTGCAGAAGACGGCGCCCAACGCCGTCGACCACCTGCGCGACGTCGTGGCGCAGCGCAGCGACCAGGCCTGATTGGCGCCAAGATTGGGCACCATGTGAAAGGTGTCCAGCGAGTGGGATCTCCTGTGGCGCCTCGCCGTCGCCCTCCTCCTCTCGTCCGCGATCGGGCTCGAGCGCGAGATGCGCCAGAAGAGCGCGGGGCTGCGGACGCACTCGCTGGTCGGGCTGGGCGCCGCCCTCTTCGTGCTCGTCAGCACCTACGGCTTCTCGGACGTGCTCGACCAGAGACCACGTCGTCCTGGATCCCTCGCGCGTCGCCGCCCAGATCGTCTCGGGCATCGGCTTCATCGGCGGCGGACTGATCTTCGTCAGGCGCGACTCGGTCCGCGGGCTGACCACCGCGGCCGGCGTCTGGGTGACCGCCGCGGTGGGCACGGCCGCCGGCGCCGGGCTGGGCATCCTCGCCACCGCCACGACGGCCGCCTACTTCCTCGTCGCCTACGGCTACCCCTGGGTGGTGGAGCGCCTGCCGCGCTCGCGCTGGACCCCGCGGTCGCTGCAGCTGACCTATCTCGACGGCCACGGCATCCTCCGCGACGCGCTGGCGCTGTGCACCAGCGGCGGGCTTCGCCGTCGCCGACCTGCGCGGTCCATCATCTCGGCGACCGCGACGACGCGGTGTCGTCGAACTCGAGCTGCGCGGACCCGGGTCCCTGCACGCACTCGCCGCCGAGCTCGACGGGCTCGACGGCATCCTGGCCGTGGGCGGCGAGGACCTCACCGGGGCGCCCGACTAGGGTGGGGAGCGGTGGACGAGGACGTCGTCATCAAGGTCCGCGACAACGGGCCCTACAAGGTCACGGGGCCGGTGACCATCGTCGACGCCGACGGCAATCGCTTCGACGTGCCCGAGGGAGCGATCGCGCTGTGCCGCTGCGGGCAGTCGCAGACCAAGCCGTTCTGCGACGCCTCCCATCGCGCGTCGGGCTTCGATGCGTGCGAGCGTGCGGGTGCGTAGCCTGTCGCGCGCATGAACGGTCCACGCCTGCTCCTGCTCGCCGTGCTCGTCGCCCTGGCCGCTCCCTCGAGCGCCTCCGCTGCCGACCTCGTCATCACGGTCCGCAACAAGCACGTCTCATCGCTCGGCGGCTTCAGGGCCAACGGCAGCCACGGCACGCTGCGCAACGCGGTGAAGGCGTGGGGGCGCCCGTCGACGCGCAAGAGCGCGGGCGGGGGCTTCTGCCACGCGAACTGGTCGACGGTCGGCGTCAGGGCGGTCTTCACGTCGGGCTGCGGCGACGGCGCGCGCATCCAGTGGGCCACGTTGCGCTCCAAGCACTGGACGACCGAGCGCGGGCTGCACGTCGGCGACCCGACGGCGAAGCTCAAGCAGCTCTACCCCGGCGCCGAGTTCACCGTCGGCGCCTTCTGGCTCTACAAGGCCTACGACGCCTTCGTGCAGGGTGACGCCCCGATCGTGACGGCGCAGATGAAGGGTGGCGCGGTGAACGTCATCCGGGTCCAGGTGAACGCGCCCAAGTGACCGAGCGGCGCGCCGGCGACTCGACGCGGACGGCCCACGCCGGGCTGCCCCCGGGGGCCGACGGCGAGCCCTTCCTGCCGGGCCCGACGTTCGCCGCGCCCTACCACCTGGCCGGTCCCGCCGACGCCTCGCGGTTCAACTACGGGCGCTACGACAACCCGACCTGGGCGCGGCTCGAGGACGCTCTCGGCGAGCTCGAGGGCGCCCAGAGCGTCGTCTTCTCAGCCGGGATGGCGGCCGTCAGCGCCGTCGTCATCCCCGGGCTGCACACGGGCGACGTGCTCGTCGCGCCCTCCGACGCCTATCCGGGGATCCGCGCCATCGCGCGCGACGTGCTCGAGCCCAACGGCGTCGAGGTGCGGCTGGTGGCGACGAGCGACGACGCCGTCCGCGCGGCGCTGCCGGGCGCGACGCTCGTGTGGCTCGAGTCGCCCTCCAACCCGGGGCTCCTCGTGCTCGACCTGCCCGCGCTGATCGCTGAGGCGCACGCCGGCGGCGCGGTCGTGGCGGTCGACAACACGCTGGCGGGGCCGCTGCGCCAGCGCCCGCTCGAGCTCGGCGCCGACTACTCGGTGATGAGCGGCTCCAAGTACCTCGGGGGGCACAGCGACCTGATCATGGGCGCCGTCGCGGTCGCCGACGACGAGCGCGCGAAGGCGCTGCGCGACTGGCGGATCGCCACGGGCTCGATCCCGGGCCCGTTCGAGGCGTGGCTGGCGCACCGCTCGCTGGCGACCCTGGGACTGCGCCTCGAGCGCCAGGAGGCCAACGCGCGGGCGCTCGCGGACGCCCTGAGCGCCCGCGACGACGTGACCGGCGTGCGGTGGCCGGGCGTGGGCTCGGTCATCTGCTTCGACGTCGGCTCGCAGGCCCGCGCCGACGCCTTCCTGGGAGCCTGCGAGCTCGTGGCCGAGGCGACGAGCTTCGGCGGCCTGCACGCCAACGCCGAGCGCCGCGCGCGCTGGGGCAGCGACGACGTCGGAGAGGGCTTCATCCGCTTCAACGCCGGGATCGAGGACACGCCGGACCTCGTGGCCGACGTCGAGCGCGCCCTCGAGCTCAGCCGACCCTGAAGGCGGTGCCCCAGAGCAGGCAGGCGGCCTGCGGCCCGGGGCCGTTGTCCGTGCGCGCGGCGCCGGTGACGAGGACCGAGCGCCCCTTGGCCTCCATGATGACCTCGAAGAGGCCGTCGGCGCTGCCCAGGATCGACACCGGCTGTCCCTTGGGGGCGCTGAAGACGGCGGGTCGGTCGCCGGCGCCGATGTCGCGCCCGAGCAGACGCGAGACGTTGACGCCCTGGTTCACCGACGCGGTGAAGTTGATCGAGGTGCGCGTGGTCTGGGTGCCCACGGTCGGATCCACGTCGTCGCACTGCGCGTCGAAGCGCCCGATGCCCGGGATGATGAGCAGCGGCGTCGGGCGCCCGGCCTGGTTGTCGACCGTGCGCAGGTACTTGGAGAGCGTCTGCGTCCCGCCGCGCATGACGCCGTCGAGGAAGCGCGCGGGGATCTGGCCCTTCCCGTTGCCGCCGGTCGAGGTCGCCACGAGCTTGCCGGCCGCCGAGCGCAGGGACGCCTTCGCGCCGACCGCGCTCTTGCCGTCGACCGCGCCGGCGTTGTGCGCGAAGTCGACGGCCGCGATCGCGGTGCCCGAGAGGGCGACGATCAGTGCGATGACGGCGACGACCATGGCGGGGGATGGCAGGCGGAGCTTCACGACGGCCTCCTTCGGCGTGGGAGCGCGGGACCCTACTTCCGCGCCAACCCCGCCAGCGCCGCTGAGGTGCGGCCTGCCGTACCGGGCGCGGGGGACAGGGCGTACCCACGTCCGCATGCAGCCCGCATGGGGGCGCCACGGGCCCGGTGGGAGCCTGATGGGCATGCAGACCACGCTCATCCACATCGCTCTCGCCAAGGCCAACACGCGCGGACGCCGCTGAGTAGTGTGGCCCTCCGATGGAGGGCCACCTGCAGCTGGGCGGGCACCGCACCTGGTACCGCGTCGTCGGCGACCTCGACGCCTCCGCCCCACAGGCGCCCGTGATCATCTGCCACGGCGGTCCCGGCGCCACCCACGACTACGTCGCGCCGATCGCCGACCAGCTGCAGACCACCGGGCGGGCCTGCGTCCTGTACGACCAGCTCGGCAACGGCCGCTCGGACCACCTGCCCGACGCCGACCCGTCGTTCTGGACCGTCGAGCTCTTCGAGCGCGAGCTCACGGCGCTCGCCGACCACCTCGGCATCGACGGGCGCTACCACGTGATCGGCCAGTCGTGGGGCGGCATGCTCGCCCTGCTGCACGCGCTCGAGCGCCCGGCCGGGCTGCTGAGCGTGGTCGCGGCCGACTCGCCGTCCTCGATCCCCGGCTTCGTCGCGGGCTGCAACGAGCTGCTCGACGCGATGGACCCCGCCGTGAGCTCGACGATCCGCGCCGGCGAGCGCAGCGGCGAGACCGCGACGCCGGAGTTCCAGGCCGCGGTCATGGAGTTCTACAAGCGCCATGTCTGCCGGGCCGATCCGTGGCCCGATGAGGTCGTGCGCAGCTTCGAGGCGATGGAGAGCGACCCGACCGTCTACGGCACCATGAACGGGCCGACCGAGTTCACCGTCGTGGGGACGATCCGGGACTTCGACATCACCGATCGCCTGCCCGAGATCGAGGTGGCGGTCCTGCTCGTGTCCGGCGCGCACGACGAGGTGCGCCCGCACCTCACGGCGGCGATGCACGAGCGCCTGCGCCACGGCGAGCGGGTGGTCTTCGAGGACTCGAGCCACATGCCCCACATCGAGGAGCCCGAGCGCTTCCTCGCGGTCGTGCGGGACTTCCTGGAGCGCTGCGAGGCGTAGCGCGGTCGTGTCTGCTCCGCGCGCGTCTGTGCGTGCTGCGCGGCGCTTACTGCCGCATCGAGGGAAGGAGAGTGGCGGTGGGCGGGGCGCGAGCCGCTCCGCTGGCGTCGCCGGTCTCCGGCGCGGAGTTCCTGCGCAGTTCGCGCGCGTTTCGCAACACGTTCTGCGGGGCCGGGCAGTCGAACGTCGGTCCTACCCCCGTCCAGACGGGGGAGGACCGACGTTCGACGCCCGCGCCTCCAGAAGGTGTTGCGAAACACGCGCGATCGCACCCCCAAAGCGCACGCGCCTGAGGACGACGGCGCGCGCCCCGAACCGCGGCCGCCTCCCTTCCCTCGGTGATGCTGTAAGCGCCGCGCAGCGCCACCAGCGCAGGCGGAGAACCGAACGGCCCGGGGCGGATGCGACCGGCGCCGCGCCCTAGGCTCCTGAGGTGCCCAAGCCGACCTCCGTGTTCGCCTGCTCCGCCTGCGGCGCGCAGACGCCGAAGTGGCACGGGCAGTGCCCGTCGTGCGGCGAGTGGAACACGCTGGTCGAAGAGCGTGCTCCCAGCGGCGCGGCCCGCGCGGCGCGCGCCTCGGGACCCGTGGCGCGACCGGTGCCCCTGCGCGAGGTCAGCGCCGAGCGCGCGCCGCGGCTGAGCACCGCCATCGGCGAGCTCGACATGGTCCTCGGCGGAGGCCTCGTGCCCGGGTCGCTGGTGCTGCTCGGCGGCTCGCCGGGGATCGGCAAGTCGACGCTGACGAACATGGCCCTCGGCCACCTCGCCGCGGCGGGGCGCGCCACGCTCTACGTCTCCGGCGAGGAGTCGGCCGCGCAGATCCGCCTGCGCGCCGAGCGCCTGGGGCCCGACGCGCTCGAGGTCCCCGTGCTGGCCGAGACCGACCTCGACGCCGTCCTGGCCGTGCTCGAGGCCGAGCGGCCCGATGCCTGCGTGATCGACTCGGTGCAGACGCTGCACTCGGGCGCGCTGGAGTCCGCGCCGGGCACGGTGGGCCAGGTGCGCGAGGTGGCGACCCGCATCAGCGCCGTGGCCAAGCGCCAGGGGACGGCCGTGCTGCTCGTCGGGCACGTCACCAAGGAGGGGGCGCTGGCCGGCCCGCGGGTGCTCGAGCACCTGGTCGACTGCGTGCTGCAGTTCGAAGGCGAACGCGAGCGCACCTACCGCACGCTGCGCGCGCTGAAGAACCGCTTCGGCTCGACGAACGAGGTCGGGGTCTTCGAGATGCGCGAGGGCGGCCTCGTCGAGGTCCTCGATGCCAGCGCGCGCTTCGTCGGCGAGGCCACGAAGGCGCCCGGCTCGGTCGTCCTCGCGGCGATGGAGGGCTCGCGTCCGCTCCTGGTCGAGGTGCAGGCGCTCGTCTCCCAGAGCGAGCTCGTGCCCCCGCGCCGGG
Organism: uncultured Actinomycetes bacterium; assembly: GCA_963816845.1. Lineage (GTDB taxonomy): Bacteria > Actinomycetota > Thermoleophilia > Solirubrobacterales > Solirubrobacteraceae > JAOPZW01. The sequence continues at coordinate 61,011 of CAWFMR010000020.1, forward strand.
TCTGCAACGGCATCGACCGCAACCGGTTGGCGCTCGTGCTCGCCGTCCTTGGGCGCCACGCCGGCATCGGCCTCGGCACCAGCGACGTCTTCGTCAACGTCGTGGGCGGCGTGCGCGTCGACGAGCCGGGGGCCGATCTCGCCGTCGCGCTGGCCGTCGCCAGCGCCGCGCGGGGCACCGCCACCGACCCCTCGCCGCTGGCCTGCTTCGGCGAGGTGGGGCTCACCGGCGAGCTGCGCACGGTCGCCCATCCTGACCGCCGCGCCCAGGAGGCGGCGAAGTTCGGGTTGCGGACCGTCGTCTCGCCGGCGCAGGCGCCGACCCTGCGCGACGCCCTGCGATGTGCCTTGTCAAGTGGCCAGCGGGCGCCACGCGCGGCTTGACACCGCGTTGACGTCCCTAAGCTCGGTCTAAAAACGCTGCTAGAATCGGCCTTGATGGCGCAGCGTTCCGGGGATGAGCTCACTGAGCTCGAAGGCCGCCAAGAGCCCCGGCTCGTCAAGGCCTTGGAGATGGTTGCGCCTGGCACGGCGCTGCGCGAGGGGCTCGACAACATCCTCCACGCCCGCACGGGCGGCCTCATCACGATCGGCGATCCCGAGGAGCTCAGCTTCCTGTTCTCGGGCGGCATCAAGCTCGACATCGACTACACGCCGGCGCTGCTCTACCAGGTGGCGAAGATGGACGGCGCCATCGTCCTCAACGGCAACGCGACGCGGATCACGATGGCCAACGTCCAGCTCATGCCGGACCCCACCATCCTCTCGCTGGAGACCGGCACCCGCCACCGCACCGCGGAGCGCGTCTCCAAGCAGACCGACGCGCTGGTCATCGCCATCTCCCAGCGCCGCGAGGTCGTGTCGCTCTACGTCGACGGGACCAAGTACATCCTCGAGGACATCCCCGTCGTGCTGGCCAAGGCCAACCAGGCGCTGGCGACCCTCGACAAGTACCGCACGCGCCTGGACCAGGTCTCGACCCGCCTGACCGCGCTCGAGTTCGAGGGCGGCGCGACGCTCCACGACGTCCTCACCGTCCTGCAGCGCTCCGAGCTGGTGACGCGCATGGCCGTCGAGATCGAGCGCTACATCGTCGAGCTGGGCACCGAGGGGCGCCTGATCGAGATGCAGCTCGAGGAGACCATGGTCGGCACGGCCGCCGACAAGGCCGCGCTCGTGCACGACTACCTGGCCCAGGACACCGATGAGGACTTCGCGTCCGCGCTGGACATGATGGGCCGCCTCGCCCATCAGGACCTCCTCGACTTCGGTCGGCTGGCCGAGCTGCTCGGCTACGACCGCAAGCTCAACACGCTCGACTATCCGGTCTCGCCGCGCGGCTACCGGATCCTCGGCCGCATCCCGCGGCTGCCCAAGCTTGTCGTACAGCAGATCGTCAAGGAGTTCGGCGGACTCGACGAGATGCTCGCCGCCACGGATGCGGAGCTCGAGACCGTCGAAGGCGTGGGCGAGATCCGCGCCAAGGACATCCGCGAGGGCCTGCGCAGGCTGCAGGAGATCAACCTCGTGGACCGCTATCTGCAGACCTGAAGCCGTACATGAACCCCCCAAGGAGGATGACCATTCCCGAAGTCACTGACGCTCAACTCGTGGACGACATCGACGTCGACGTCCCTGAGCTCGAGAACATCGAGTTCGAATGCGGCGACAACGTTGTCTATCCGCATCACGGGGCGGGCAAGGTCCTCAAGAAGGAACTCCGCAAGATGTTCGGGGAGGAGCGCGAGTACCTCACGATCAAGATCCTGCACAACGACATGACCGTGATGGTCCCGTGTGAGAACGCCGCCCTGGCCGGGCTGCGGCGGGTCATCGACGAGGAGACGGTCAAGAAGGTTCTCGCTGTGCTGGAGGACGACGTCTCGGAGATGCCCAAGAACTGGAACCGCCGGTTCAAGCACAACCGCGACAAGATCAAGACCGGCGACATCTACGAGCTCGCCGAAGTCGTCCGCAATCTCGCGATCCGCGAGCATCAGAAGGGCCTGTCGACGGGTGAGAAGCAGATGTTCACCCGGGCCAAGAAGATCCTGGCCTCCGAGCTGATGTACGCGCTCGACAAGGACGAGACCGAGGCCGAGGAGCATCTCGACAACCTGCTCGCCGAGTCGGCGGGCGCGAAGGTCGCCACCGCGTAGGAGCGGTATTGGCGGTCGCGCTCGTCGTGGCCGCGGGTCGTGGCGAACGCCTTGGGAAGCCTGTCCCCAAGGCGTTCGCCAACCTGGCGGGCCGTCCGATGGTCGAATGGTCGGTGGCCACGCTCCAGCGGGTGGCCGCCGTGACCGAGATCGTCGTCGCGCTTCCTCCCGGGATCGCGGCGCCGGACGGCACCATCGGCGTGCTCGGGGGCAGCGAGCGCTCGCACTCGGTGCGCGCCGCGCTGGCCGCGGCGTCCGGCGACGCCGACGTGGTCGTCGTCCACGACGCCGCGCGCCCACTGGTGACGCCCGAGCTCGTCCGGGCCTGTCTCGACGCGCTGGGTGACGCCGATGCGGCGATCGCCGCCGCGCCCGTCACCGACACGATCAAGGAATGCGCGGACGGGCGCGTCGTGCGCACGCTCGACCGCTCGCGGCTGTGGGCGGTCCAGACGCCTCAGGTCTTCCGCCGCATCGCGCTGCAGCGTGCCCTCGATCAGGACCACGAGGCGATCGGCGCGGCCACCGACGACGCGTCGCTCGTCGAGGCGATGGGCGGCACCGTGCACGTCGTCCCCGCGCCGCGCGAGAACCTCAAGGTCACGACCGAGCTCGACCTGCGCGTGGCCGAGATGCTGCTGGCCGAGCGCTGTTGTGATTCGTGGTCGTCGGTGACGTCCGACGCGAGGAGATGGTCCCGACCGGCGGCGAGCTGACTCTCTTTGAGGCTGTCGGCCGTTGGGGTCTGACCTCCTTTCGCTGTGTCGCTCGTCGCCGGTCGGGGATGTCTGGCGTGACTTGATAGATGCGTGGCACCGCCTCCAGCAAGCCGTGTCCGCCGGAGGTCCGACTCAATCGAGGTGGAGGTGGACGAGGTCAATGATCGTGCTCGGTGCGGACACTCACAAGCGCTCGCACACGATCGCCGCGGTCGCGGCGGCGACGGGCGAGCTGCTGGGCGAGCAGACGGTCCAGGTCGGCCGCCGAGGGCTTCGATGCGCTTGTTGCGCTGGGCGCGCGGCCTCGACGGCGAGCGGGTCTGGGCGCTTGAGGACTGCCGGCACGTCTCGGGGTCGTTGGAGCGGTTTCTGATCGCCGCGGCGAGCGGGTGCTGCGCGATCCCGACGCAGCTGATGGCCGCGTCGCGTCGCAAGCGCGCTCGCGGGCGCGGGAAGTCCGACCGCATCGACGCGCATCGCGCGTCGCCCGCGCCGCGCTGCAGGAAGGCCTGGACGTCCTTGCCGGTCGCGCACCTGGATGGGCCCGAGCTCGATCTGCGGCTGCTGGTCGATCACCGCGAGCGGCTCGTTCGCCAGCGCGTCGGCGCTCAACAGCACGCTGCAGTGGCATCTGCACGATCTCTGGCCCGAGCTCGAGCTGCCCGGCAGCTCGCTGTTCTACGGCCGCTGGGCGCCCGCGCGTCGCGCGGCGCCTCGCGCGCGCTGAGCAGACGATGCGCGTCCGCATCGCCCGCGACGAGCTGCGCCGCATCCGCGAGCTCTCGCAGACGATCAAGGCGCTCGAGCGCGAGATCGCCGAGCTCGTCGCCGAGATCGCGCCGCAGCTGCTCTCCGAGCCCGGCTTCGGGCCGTTGACCGCGGCCAAGCTCGTCGGCGAGATCGCCGGCGCGCAGCCGCTTCGCCACCGACGCCAAGCTCGCCCGCGCCGCCGGCGTCGCGCCGATCCCCGCCAGCTCCGGCAACACCCACCGCCACCGCCTCGACCACGGCGGCAACCGCCAGATCAACGCCGCGCTGCACCGCGTCATCGTCACCCGCGCTCCGCTGCCACCCCGAGACCCAGGACTACATCGCCCGCCAACGCGCCGAAGGCAAGACCACCACGCGAAGCGATCCGCTGCCTCAAGCGCTACCTCGCCCGCCGCGTCTGGCGACCTCCTCCAACCGCCCCACCCCGACCGAGGAACACCGCCATCACCATCAATTTCTTGACATAGAAGCAGCGAAAGCAGCAGCGGAAGCGTGCGCGCTCTCGCGTGACCGTAGAGCGTACCCGGGGCGAGACACAATGCCCGGATGGACAGCCACGAGCCGGACTTCATCGTCGTCGGCGAGAAGGTCGCGCTGGGACCCCTGCGGCGCGACCTCGCCGCCTCCTATGCCCGCTGGATGAACCAGCTCGAGGTCCGCCGTGGGCTCGACCAGATGGGCATCGCCACGCCGGAGAGCCAGGAGAAGTGGGTGGAGGAGAACATCGAGAAGGGGGCGATGCGCGAGCCCGAGGTCGTCGAGTTCACAGTCTACGACCACACCGACTCCGCACCGGTCGGCACCGCCGGCCTGCTCGACATCGGCCACGCTAACGGCACAGCCGAGTTCGCCATCATCGATCGGTGAGCGCCGCGGCCAGGGTCTGGGCACCGAGGCCACGCGGCTCGTGCTCGACTTCGCCTTCCACGTGCTGGAGCTGCGCAACGTGCTTCTCGAGACGTTGGCGTGGAACGTCGCGGGGCTGACGGCCTACGAGCGCGCGGGCTTTCGCCGCGTCGGCGTCCGCCGCGGCGCGGTCATGAGTCGGGGCCGCCCGACGGACATCGTGATCATGGACGCGGTCCCGGAGGACTTCGGCGCGTCGGTGCTGCGCTGAGCAGCCAGGGCGCGCAGAAGCTCGACACCTCGAGCGTCGGGACAGCGGCTTCCGCGCCCCACGGTGCGAGGGGCGGCGGCCGGGGAACGTCGCCATGGGCGGTAGAGCACTGTGGCGTTGCGCCCAGGAGCGGCAGCGCCGACGCGGCTGGCCCCACAATGCCGAGTTGGACGACAGGGGAGAGCCAAACGGCCGCGCGATCGGGACCGCTCGGTTCACGCGAAGGGAGAAGCGCCTTCGCGACCAATAAGCGCTCCGTCGCGTGCAGCTTGAGAAGGCACGGCTTACTCGCGGCTTCGCTGAGCCCTCGGCTACGGTCAGGCGTATGACGGAGTGGCAGCTGCCGACGCTTACGGACGTCCTTGATGCGCGACGTCGGATCTCGGCGCACTTGCGCCCGACGCCGCTCTACGGCTACGCGGTCCTCAACGAGCTGGTCGGCGCCGAGGTCTTCGTCAAGCACGAGAATCACCAACCGGTGGGCGCGTTCAAGGTGAGGGGCGGGGTCAACCTGATCTCTCAGCTCAGTCCGGAGGAGCGCCAGCGCGGAGTGATCGCCGCCTCGACGGGAAACCACGGCCAGTCGATAGCGTATGCGGCACGGCTGTTCGAGGTGCGGGCGACGATCTGCGTTCCCGAGGACGCAAACCCGGTCAAGGTTGCCTCGATGCGCGGACTCGGAGCCGAGCTCGTCTTCCACGGCCGCGATTTCGATGACGCGCGCGAGCACGCCGAGGAGCTCGCCCGCGAGCACGGTTATCGCTACGTGCACTCCGGCAATGAGGCCCTGCTGATCGCCGGTGTCGGCACCGAGACGCTTGAGATCCTCGAGGAGCAGCCGCAGATCGACGTGGTCGTGGTTCCGATCGGCGGCGGAAGCGGCGCAGCCGGTGCCTGCATCGTCGCGAAGACCATCAACCCATCCGTCCGAGTGATTGGTGTCCAGTCGGATGCCGCGCCAGCGGAGTTTCGTTCTTGGCGGGAGCGGCGCTTGGTAGAGGATCGGACACAGATGTTCGCTGAAGGGCTGGCGACGCGCACGGCCTTCGAGCTGCCCCAACGAATACTGTGGCGCTGGCTCGACGACTTTGTGCTCGTCAGTGACGACGAGATCCGGGCTGCGCAGGCCGTGATGATCGACGCGACGCGCAACCTGATCGAGGCGTCGGGTGCCGCGCCGCTCGCAGCGGCACTTCGACTACGGGCGGAGCTTGCTTCAAAGCACGTCGCGTTGATCGCGAGCGGCGGGAATGCGACGCGAGCGCAGATTCTGGAAGTGCTGAGCGAAGAGCGGAGCGAAATTAGGGCGCCCGGCGGGGGGCCAGAAGCGCGGCCTTCGATCGGGTGAGCTGCCAGGCCAGCCCACCGCGATGCGGTGGCGCGACGCGCCTAGTCAGGACGATCGGCGCCAGGCGCAGCCCATTCGCCGAGCTGAAGGAGCACCCAAAGCCAGATCGCGCTGGCGCGGCCGGTGCGTTCGGTGTGGATTCAGCGCTCTATGCGCGCTTGCGCCGGCGCGCGCGCGTCCGTACCGTTCGAGCCTGCTGCGCCACCTCGACATACGCCTGCTCGCCGCCTCGGTGCTGACGGTCGTTCCCACCGTCTAGCCCGTTACCGAGCCTGGAGAGCACCTTGAACCTCGAAGACCTCGGCTGGGGCGAGCCATTCGCCTCGGCCTTCGCGGCATCCGACGTCGACGGCTGCGCGCCCGCACGCGTGATCGCCGTCCATCGCGGCCACCTCGTCGTCGCAGGCGCCCAGGGCGAGGCCCTCGCCGTCGTCGCCGGGCGGGCGCGCGAACGAGCGACGATCGGCGACTGGGTCGTCGTCGACGCCCGCGGCGCGGTCAGCGCCCGGCTGCCCCGCCAGGGCGTGCTGGCGCGCGCCGGCCAGGACCTGGCGGCCAACGTCGACGTCGCCTTCGTCGTCACCTCCGCCAACCGCGACCTCAACGCGCGCCGCCTGGAGCGCTTCGTCGCCGTGGCCGCTGCCGGCGGCTGCGCGCCGGTGCTCGTGCTCAACAAGACCGATCTCGTGGTCGACCCCGAGCCGTCGCTCGCCATCCTGCGCGCCGTCGCCCCCGGCGTGCCGGTGGTGGCGACCAGCGCCCAGCGCGGCGACGGCGTCGACGCGCTCACCGCGCAGCTCGGCCGCGGCCGGACGGGCGCGCTGATCGGCTCGTCGGGCGTGGGCAAATCGACGCTGGTCAACGCGCTGCTGGGCAGCGAGCGACAGGCCACCGCGCTCATCCGCGCGCACGACGACCGCGGGCGCCACACGACCACGACCCGTGCGCTCTTCGCCCTGCCCCACGGCGCCGGCATGCTCGTCGACACCCCCGGCCTGCGCCTGCCGCGCATGAGCGCCGATCCCGCGGGCGTGGCGGCCGCCTTCGCCGACGTCGAGGAGCTGGCCACCGGCTGCCGGTTCTCCGACTGCCGCCACGAGACCGAGCCCGGCTGCGCCGTGCGCGCGGCGATCGCCGCCGGCGACCTCGACCCCGCGCGGCTGCGCCACCAGCGTACGCTCGAGGGCGAGCAGCGCTGGGCCGCGGCCCGCCGGCGGTAGGACAGGGGCGGTCAAGGGCGAACCTCTCCCCGTGCGCCGCACGCTGGCCATCGCCGCCCTCGTCGCGCTCCTGGGGGCGGCGTGCGCCCAGGCGCGCGTCGCGCTGCTGGCCACGGGCACCAGCGACGTCGCACTGCTCGACGTGACCACCAACCTGGTGGTGGCCCGGCCGGCACTGCCTGGCCCGTCGCGCGCGGTGGCGATCACGCGCGACGGCCGCCGCGCCTTCGCCGCCGCGGGCAACGCCGTGGCCGCCTTCGACCTCGGGATGGTCCCCGCCGCGCCATTGCCGGGCACCGCGGCGCCGTTCGCCGTGCTCACCCGCGACCTCGGCGTGCCGGCGGTGGGCATCGCGGTCTCGCCGGGCGGCGCGAGCGTCTACGCGGCTGCCGGGCAGCGGCTCTTCGTGCTCGACGCCCGGACGCTGGCCGTTCGCCACCGCGTGCGCCTGCAGGGCACCGCGCGCGCGATGGCGCTCTCGCGCGAGGGGACCCTGGCGGCCGTCGTCCTGACCAGCGGGCGCGTAGCGATGGTCGCCACGGGCGGGCCGAAGCTGCTGCGCCGCGTGAAGGTCAAGGGGGCGACCGGCGCCGCCTTCGATGCCGCGGCGCGGGCGTGGGTCAGCGCGCCGCGGCGCCTGTACGTCGTGCGCCAGGGCGCGCGCAAGCCCGAGAAGCACCCGCTGCGCCTCGGCAAGGGCGTGGGGGGCGCCGTGGCCGCGTCGCCCGACGGACTCACGCTGGCCGTCGGCGCCGCGCACGGCGGCAACCTGGCCGCGCTCGTCGACGTCGCCGGGCATCGCGTGCGCCGCTTCCGCTCGGGTCGCGGCCCCGGTGCGCCGGGCTGGTCGCCCGACGGCGTCCGCGTCTACTACGCCGACGGCGGCGCGGCGACCCTCTCGCTCGTGAGCCCCTTCGCCCATCGCCGGCTGCGATCCGTGGCGCTGCCGGGCACGACGCCGTTGGGCGTGGTCGTCCAGCCCGGGCTCGGACGCATGCAGGGGACCGACGCGCCGGACGCCATCACCGGCACGCGCCTGCGCGACCTCATCGCCGGGCTCGGCGGCGACGACGTGCTCAACGGCGGGCGCGAGAACGACATCCTCGAGGGCGGCGACGGCAACGACACCCTGCACGGCGGCTCCTACGACGACCACCTCTTCGGCGACGCGGGCGACGACACGCTCAACGGCGGCTCGGGCAACGATCACCTGTCGGGCGCCGACGGCAACGACCGCGCCGACGGCGGCACCGGCGACGACTCGATCCACGGCGGCCCCGGCAACGACTACCTCGACGGCGGCCCCGGCGACGACCACGTCTTCGGCGAGGAGGGCGACGACCTGATCGTCGACTCGACCTTCGGCAACGACCGCCGTCTCTACGGCGGCCCCGGCAACGACACGATCAAGGGCGGCCGCGGCTCGGACCTCATCAAGGGCGGCGACGGCAACGACCAGCTCTTCGGCGAGTCGGGGACGGAGAACATCACCGGCGGCGACGGCGACGACCTCATCGACGGCGGTGCCGCCCGCGACATCCTGGCCGGCAACAACGGCTCGGACGTCATCCACGGCGACTCGGGCGACGACACGCTGGAGGGCGGCAACGGCGCCGACCAGGTCGACGGCGGCTCGGGACCCGACGAGATCTTCGGCGACGACGGCGCCGACCTGCTCGTGGGCGGCCCGGGGGCGGACACGATCGACGCCGGCGCCGGCGACGACACCATCCGCGCCGCCGACGACAGCCGCGACGAGGTCGACTGCGGCGAGGGCAACGACACGGTCTACGTCGAGGCCGACGCGCCCACCCGCGACGTGCTGCTCAACTGCGAGACGGTCACGCCGGTGCCGCCCGAGGGCGCCAACGACTCGGACGCGGCCTCGGTCATCTCGGGCACCCAGCTGCGCGACGTCCTGCACGGCACGCCGGGCGACGACTCGCTCTTCGGCAAGGGCGGGCCCGACGCGCTGTTCGGCGCCGGCGGCGACGACTACGTCGACGGCGAGTACGGCAACGACGAGCTCCATGGCGGCCCGGGCAACGACACGATGGCCGGGCGCGCCGGCGACGACCGCATCTTCGGCGACGCCGGCGACGACCACATCACGGGCGACCGCGGCTTCGACCACATCGCCGGCGGCTCGGGCGACGACGAGATCTTCGGCAACCTCGACCCCGACACGATCTCGGGCGGCCCTGGCAACGACCGCATCAACGTCGTCCGCGGCGACATCGACAGCGTGAAGTGCGGCCCCGGGCACGACGTCGTCTTCGCCGACCCCGGCGACAGGGTCGCCGGGGACTGCGAGGACGTGCGGCGCTAGGCGCGGCGGTCGCGCCCGCTCAGAGCGAGCGCTGGTAGGTGCCGAAGGCGCGCGTCGCGAACCACGCGCAGAGCACGACCAGAGCGAGGAGCAGGCCGACGCGGCTGGCCACGAGGCCCCAGTCGATCTTCTGCATCGCCGCCGAGCGGCCGGCCTCCACGGCCCAGTTGACCGGGTTGAGCTTGGAGACGGTGCGGATCCAGCCGGGCACGAGGCTCTGCTGCATCAGCGCGGAGGAGAGGAAGGTCAGCGGAAGCAGGACGAGGCTGACCGCGCCGATGAGCGTCTCGCGCTGGCGGGCCAGCATCCCGATGCCGTTGGAGAGCGAGGCGAACGCCGCGCCGAGCAGGGCCGCCACGAGGATGAGGATGAGCACGCCGCCGACGCCGTTGACGTAGTCGGCCCCGAGCGGCCAGCGCGAGCAGGACGATCAGCGCCGTCTGGATGACGATGGTGATCATCGCGTAGGCGACGCTGCCCAGGTTCAGGGCGCCGCGCCACACGGGGGAGACGAGCATGCGGTCCATGACGCCGGCGTTGATGTCCTCGATGAAGCCCATGCCGGTCCAGCCCGCCGAGGAGACGGCGAGCATCACGACGATGCCGGGCGTGAGGAAGTCGACGTAGGAGTCGCCGTGGAAGCCGGGGATCTGGGTGACCGCCTTGAACAGGGCGCCGAAGAGCAGCAGCCAGATGATCGGCTGGGTCAGCGTGATGCCGAGGAACGCGGGCTGCCGGCGCAGGACGCGCAGGTAG
>CAWFMR010000021.1:0-32192 GCA_963816845.1 uncultured Actinomycetes bacterium
TCGCCCCTCCTGGTAGTGCGACCACGGAGTCTGCTCGACAAGCCGACCCGAGCTTCCCTGGGCCGCGTTGATGCCGCCCACCTGGCGGGGCGGGCCGGAGGCGAAGAACCCGGCGCCGGTGTCGCTCCCCGAGACGTAGAGGTCGGCCGCCTCGTACGCTCGGACATCGACAGGGCCGGGATTGTCGCCCTGGTACGACACGGTGTACTGGAGGCCGACGTCCGTCGTGCCGTTGACGTAGGTGACCTTCTCGTTGACGACGGTCGCGAAGTTGGTACCGGGGGTGTCTGTCGCGTAGTTCGTGCTCAGGACCCATGGGTTCCCGGCGCTGCCGTCGCCAGCGAGCGTCGGGGCAGCGAGCGAGGTGAACGCCGACCCCTGGAAGCCGTAGACCGCCTCGGCCTGCGCGACCGCCACGTTGAGCCCCGCGTTGGCCGACTGCGACGAAGGGGGAAAGAACTCTCCGGTCGAGCTGCCGTTGAAGGTCACCTGCATCTGGCCGTTGTCGTCGGCGTTGATGGTCAGCGGCGACCCAGGGATCGTGCCGACCGTCGCCGCGCGCGCCGGAGCGGCCGACCACGCCAGCGCGGCCCCGCACGCAACCGCCGCCACCATCCAGCGGCCGCGTCGCTCGCCCTGCACCAACTCGCCCACTGCGCTCATCACGCCCCCGAATTCGGCCCGTGCGGCGACCCTATTGGGTGCCGCTGCGCACGACAACACGCGAAGGCTCCGGAAAGTTGCTCGCGGCGTCACTCAGCTCGCGGCCAGCAGCGCCAGCCCGAAGAGGGCCACGATGTGCATCGTCTGGTCGACCGCGGCGCCCACCAGCGGGAAGGCGGCGATGTCGCAGCCCTTGACGCGGCTGACGTAGAGGGCGAGCAGGCGGCCGTCGTCCTGGACGAGGTGCGGGATGGCGATGCCCGCCGCGCAGGCGATGACCGCGCCGAGGCTGAGGTCGCCGCCCAGCCAGATCAGCGCCGGGACGAAGGCCAGCGTGTAGGTCGCGACGTGCGAGGCGAGCGCGCGGCGGGACACCGGGTCGGGCCCCAGGCCGCGGTGCTTGTGGACGGCCTGCCAATCGGTCTGCAGCAGGTAGTCCCCCACGAGATGTGAGACGAGGAAGACCGCGAAGACCTCGAACCACTCCATGGTGCGCGCGACCCTACAGTTATGCTCGGACCGTGGCGACCCGCGATCCGGGAGCCGTGGTGGGCGGCCATTACACGGTCCAGGGCGCCATCTCGAGCGGCGCGATGGGCACGGTCCACCGCGCGCTCGACGACGAGACCGGGCGCTTCGTCGCCGTCAAGCGCCTGCTGGACCCGACGCACGTCTCGCGCTTCGAGATCGAGGCGCGGCTGCTGGCCCAGCTCGACCACCCGCGCGTCGTGCGCGTCGTCGACCACTTCCGCGACGCCGGCGACTACTACATCGTCATGGAGCTCATCGACGGCGAGAGCCTCCACGACCGCCTCGTGGCCGAGGGCACGCCGGGGCTCCCGGTCGACGAGGTCATCGAGTGGGGCGGGCAGGCGTGCGAGGCCCTGGACTACATCCACGAGCAGCACATCGTCCACCGCGACGTCAAGCCGCAGAACCTGATCGTGGCCGATCGCGGCGTCGTGCTCGTCGACTTCGGCGTCGCGCGCGAGCTCGGCGAGTCGAGCCACGGGACGATCGCCGTCGGCACGCCGCGCTACATGGCGCCCGAGGTCTTCAGCGGCGGCAGGGTCTCCGAGCGCTCCGACGTCTTCAGCCTGGCGGTCACGCTGGTCACGCTGATCGCCGGCACGCCGCCCTCCTACACCGACCGCGCGCCGCTGGTGGGGCGCTACGCCGACGTGTCGCCGGCGATCGACACCGCGCTGCGCGCGGGCATGGAGTTCATGCCCGAGCGGCGCATCTCGAGCGCCGCCGCGTTCGCCGAGGCGCTGGGGCGGCCGCTGAGCACGCGCGAGGGCGCGTCGCTGGCCACGAGCATCGACGCGACCGAGGGCTTCCGGTCGGTCATCGAGGGCATCGTGCGCACGGCCGCCGGCGTCTTCGACGCGGCCGCGGCCTCCATCGCGCTGGCCGACGAGTCGACGGGCGGCCTGGTCTTCCACGCCGCCTGGGGCGCCGGCGCGCGTGAGATCACCGGCGTGCGCCTCGCGCGCGGCCAGGGCATCGCCGGAGCCGTCCACGAGAGCGCGGCACCGATCGTGCTGGCCGACTGCCGCAGCGATCCGCGCTTCGCCGCCGACATCGCGCGCGGCACGAACTACGTGCCGATCACGATGCTCGTCGTCCCGCTCCTGCGCCACGGCGCCTCGGTGGGCACGCTGACCCTGCTCGACCGTCGCGACGGGGGCGCCTACGGCCCGGAGGACGTCAGCAAGGCGCAGCTCTTCGCCGACCTCGCCGTGTCCGCCCTCTAGCGTCGAACGTCGGTCCTGCCCCCTGTGGAGGGGGGAAGACCGACGTTCGGCGCTGCATCACGCCGCGGGTAGCATCCGCCGCGCCATGACTCAGCGCGCCCACAACCCCGAGACCTACGAGGAGCGCCTCGCGATCCTGCACGAGCTGCGGGAGGCCGCCATGCACTCCGCGGAGTCCGAGGCCAAGCAGCACGACCGCGGCAAGTACACGGCGCGCGAGCGGATCGAGAAGCTGCTCGATCCCGGCTCCTTCCAGGAGCTCGACACCTACGTGCGCCACCGCACCACGGACTTCGACATGCAGCGCAACCGCCCGTGGGGCGACGCCGTGGTCACCGGGCACGGGACGATCGACGGCCGGCGCGTGTGCGTCTTCTCGCAGGACTTCACCGTCTTCGGCGGCTCGCTGGGCGAGGTCATGGCCGAGAAGATGTGCAAGATCATGGACCTGGCGGCCAGGATCGGCTGCCCGGTCATCGGGATCAACGACTCGGGCGGCGCGCGGATCCAGGAGGGCGTCGTGTCGCTGGGGGCCTACGGCGACGTCTTCACGCGCAACGTCATGTGCTCGGGCGTCATCCCCCAGATCAGCCTGATCATGGGCCCGTGCGCGGGCGGCGCGGTCTACTCGCCGGCGATCACCGACTTCATCTTCATGGTGAAGGAGACCTCGCACATGTTCATCACGGGCCCCGACGTGATCAAGACGGTCACCGGCGAGGAGGTCGACTTCGAGTCGCTCGGCGGGGCGATGGCGCACAACTCGAAGTCGGGCGTCGCCCACCTGGCCGCCGAGGACGAGGACGCCTGTCTGCAGGACACGCGCTACCTGCTCTCCTTCCTGCCCCAGAACAACCTCGAGACCGCGCCGCACGTCGTGCCCACCGACGACCCGATGCGGATGGACGAGGAGCTCGACCGGGTCGTCCCCGACAGCCCGAACAAGCCCTACGACATGCGCAACGCGATCCGGCTCGTGGTCGACGACGGCGAGTTCTTCGAGATCCACGAGCACTGGGCCAAGAACATCGTGGTCGGCTTCTCGCGCCTCAACGGCCACGCGGTCGGCGTCGTGGCCAACCAGCCCGCTCAGCTGGCCGGCGTGCTCGACATCGACGCCTCGGCGAAGGCCGCGCGCTTCGTGCGCACGTGCGACGCGTTCAACGTCCCGCTGCTGACCTTCACCGACGTGCCGGGCTTCCTGCCCGGCACCGAGCAGGAGTGGGGCGGGATCATCCGCCACGGCGCCAAGCTGCTCTACGCCTTCACCGAGGCGACGGTGCCGAAGATCACCGTCATCACGCGCAAGGCCTACGGCGGGGCCTACGACGTCATGGCCTCCAAGCACCTGCTGGCCGACTTCAACTTCGCCTGGCCGAGCGCCGAGGTGGCCGTGATGGGCCCCGAGGGCGCGGTCAACATCATCTACCGTCGCGACCTCGCCGGCTCGCCGACGCCCGACACGCGCCGCGCGAAGCTCATCGACGACTACAAGGCGCGCTTCGCGAACCCCTACAGCGCGGCCGAGCGCGGCTACGTCGACGACGTCATCGTCCCCCACGAGACGCGCCCGAAGGTCATCACGGCGCTCGAGACGCTGCTGACCAAGCGCGTGCAGGCGCCGAAGCGAAAGCACGGGAACATCCCGCTCTGACGCGCTCGGCGACGGTGTCGGGGTCGTCGGCGATCTGGCGCTTGGTGAAGCGCAGGACCACGTAGCCCGCGGCGACGAGGGCGGCGTCCTTGGCCCGGTCGCGCTCGAAGGCGACGCGGGTCCCGTGGTCGCGCCAGCCGTCGGTCTCGACCACGAGGCGGTGGGCCGGGAAGAAGAAGTCGACCTCGTGAGGGTGGTTGTCGGCGTCGGCGACGTCCACGTTGCTGAGCGGCTGCGGCAGTCCGGCACGGCGGCACAGGGCGCGGAAGCGCCGCTCCAGCTCGCCGCGCGTGAAGGCCGGATCGTCGGCGGTGGCCTTGCGCAGCGCCTTCGTGCCGCGGAGGCCGTGGTGGCGGTCGAGGACGTCGGTGATCGCGCGGTGGTCGTACACCTGGTTGCGGAGGGCCTGGCCGAGGGCGTGCTCGAGGTGGTTCTTCGGGCTGCTTGCGGCGAGGTCGAGGAGGGTCTTGGCGAGGGTGGTGATCGGGATGCCTCGATGCGTGGTGGTGTCTCTGGCATCGAGGGAGTGTGTGCGGTGCAGGCGGATCCCCGGGGCGCCCGCTCTCGACGCGGGCGCGGTCACCTCGGGGCGCGGCGCCTCGTAGCTGAGCAGCCCCCAGTGGACGGCGGCGCTGACGTGGCTGAGGACCGCGCCGGGGCCGCAGGCCAGGACCGCCGCGAGATGGCGGCCCTCGCGCGGGAGCGCGGCGCCGCCGATCGCGTAGACGCCGCGGTGGACGCGGCGCAGCCGCCCGCGTCTCGGCCGCGCGTCGCTGCGCTCCGCGCGGCCGAGGCCCAGCGCCGCAACTGCGCCCGCGAGACGACGCCCCACTGCCGGCCGGCGAGCTCGGCGAGCGCCCGCTCGACGTCGCGTGCGGTCAAATGCGACCCATGTGGTGCTAAGGCCGCACGCGCGCAGATTCGCCCCCGGTGGCGCCGCCCCGGCCCAGGATCTGGCACGCTGCCGCGGTGCTCAGACAGACTGATTTCCGGCGCGACGGTGGTCGCCGCCGCGCTCGCCCTCCTCGCGCCCGCCGGCGCCCAGGCCTTCACGCCGACCGGCGTCACCGCCGCCCCGGCCAGCACCCAGGCCGGCGCCAACTCGAACTTCACGCTGCACTTCGCGCTCGACGAGCCCTCGCGCGATCTCAAGAGCTTCGTCATCCACCTGCCGCCCGGCGAGGTCGGCGCGGTGACGGCCACCCCGCTGTGCACGCAGGCCCAGTTCGCGGCCAAGGCGTGCCCGGCCAGCACGCAGGTCGGCACGACGGTGACGCACGCGACCGCCTACCCGACGCCGATCACCGGGCTCGCGGTCGACGTCCCGGGCAAGCTCTACAACCTCGCGCCCGTGGGCCCGGAGCCCGCGCGGCTGGGCATCCGCCTGACCCCGGCGATAGGCGACGAGATCCTGCTGCAGTCGATCGTCACCGTGCGCCCCGCCGACGGCGGCCTGGACTCGAGCACCGACGGCCTGCCGCGGACCTCGGCGCTCGGCCCCATCGACATCAACGCCGTCGACATCACGCTGCTCGGCATGGCGGGCAGCCCGGCCAAGGGCTTCGTCTCCAACCCCACGTCGTGCGCGCCGGCCACGACGACGGTCGACGCCACGGCCTACGACGGCACGCAGGGCTCGGGAGCGGCCTCCTTCACGCCGACGGGCTGCGACAAGCTCGCCTTCGCCCCGACGCTGAGCGCCTCCATCGAGCCGGGCGCCAAGGGCGCGCAGCCCACGCTCACGACCGTCGTCGAGTCGCCGCCCGGCCAGGCCAACGCGCGCACCGTGCAGATCACCCTCCCCGCCGGGCTCAGCGCCCTGGTCACGACGCTCAACCACGCCTGCCCGGAGGACGTCTTCGCCCAGGGCGGGTGTGCGGCCAACGCGCAGATCGGCAGCGCGAAGGCCGAGACGCCGGCGCTCGCCGCGCCGCTGGCGGGGCCGGTGGTCCTGGTCAAGCCGGCGGCTTCGCCGCTGCCCGAGCTCGTCATCGACCTGCACGGCCCGATCTCGCTGCGCCTGCCGGTGAGCGTGGGCTTCGGGGCCGGTGGGCGCCTGCAGTCGACGCTCGACGGCCTGCCCGACACCGCGCTGAGCCGCTTCACCCTGACCCTCGCCGGCGGGCCGGACGGGCTGCTCTCCAACGCGCGCGACCTGTGCAGCGGCGCGGTCGCGCGCGTCGACGCGGCCTTCGCCGGCCAGAACGGCGCGACCTCGAGCTCGTCGGTCATCCCGCAGATCGCGGGCTGCAAGCCGCAGGTCAAGGCCACGCTCAAGGGCCTGCGCCGCCACCACCCGGTGCTCGCGCTGCGCTTCACGGCTCCACTGGGCCAGCGGCTGACGTCGGTCGGCGTGAGCCTCCCGCGCACCCTGCGCGTGGACCGCAAGCGGGCGCGCAAGGCGACGACCGTGCTGGCGGGCGGGCGCAAGGTGTCCAAGCCGACGCTGCGCCTGGCCGGCGCGGCGGTCACGGCGGCCGTGCCCAAGGACGGGGCGCGGACGGTCGAGCTGCGGCTGAACCGCGGCGCTCTGCGCGTGGCGCGGCGCCTGCGGGCCGGGCAGACGGTGAAGCTCACGCTGGCGACGGCCGACGCCGCGGGCGGTCAACAGAAGCTGCCCCTCAGCGTGCGCGCGGGGCGTTAGGCTCGCGCGGTCCCGAGCACCGACAGGAGGTCATGAACGTGCAGACCCGTCGCCAGTTCGTCGTTCGCGCCGGCACCGTCGCCGCGAGCGCGATCCTCTCCCCCAGCGCACTGGCCGCCGGATTGGGCTCGGCGCGCCCGGCCGCGCTGGCGCGCGGCGGGCGCTTCTCGGAAGGCGTCATGTCGGGCGAGCCGACGCCGAGCGCGATCACGCTGTGGACGCGACTGGCTGACGCCGAGGGCAAGGTCAGCCTCGACCTCGAGGTGGCGACCGACAAGAACTTCCGCCACGTGGTCGCCCACAAGCGGCTGCCGACC
Source organism: uncultured Actinomycetes bacterium (assembly GCA_963816845.1). Taxonomy (GTDB): domain Bacteria; phylum Actinomycetota; class Thermoleophilia; order Solirubrobacterales; family Solirubrobacteraceae; genus JAOPZW01. The sequence continues at coordinate 7,036 of CAWFMR010000021.1, forward strand.
TCCGCGGCCGTCAACCACAACGTCAAGTCGCGGATCACGGGCCTCAAGGCCCACGAGCAGTACTACTACCGCTTCGCGACGGCGACCAAGGACGGTCCCGTCGGGCGCTTCCGCACCGCGCTGCCGGCCGACTCGCTGCAGCCCGTGCGCTTCGCGTTCTGGTCCTGCCAGGACTACACGCACGGCTACTACAACGCGCACGAGGCGATGGCGCGCGAGGACCTCGACTTCGTCGTCTGCCTGGGCGACTACATCTACGACGAGACCTACCACACGGTCAAGGACGGCACGGGCGTCCGCGACGACAAGATCGGCCGCGACGGCACCGCGACCGGACAGGCCGGGGTCGACTACTTCCGCGCCGCGGAGACGCTGAGCGACTACCGCGACAAGTACGCGCTCTATCGCTCCGACGAGTCGCTGCGCAAGGTCCAGGCGCGCTTTCCGACCGTGATGCTGTGGGACGACCACGAGGTCCAGGACAACTACGCCGGCGGCGCGCCCGACGGCGGCCTGCCGCCCAGCCACCACTACTCCAAGAAGCGCCAGGCGGCCGCCTACAAGGCCTTCTTCGAGACGATGCCCTACTCGCCGCCGGCGGGCGAGCGCAACCGCATCTACCGCCGCCTGCAGTTCGGGCGCACCGTCGACCTGCTGATCATGGACCAGCGCCAGTACCGCGCCGACCAGCCGTGCGACGACGCGACCGGCGCCCCGGCGTGCGCGGACTACGACCAGCCGCGCACCTTCCTGGGCACGCGGCAGATGAACTGGCTCAAGACCCAGCTCAACAGCTCGAAGGCCGCCTGGAAGGTGCTGGCCAACGAGGTCACGATCATGCCGACCCGCGTCCTCGGCGGCGCCTTCTTCGGCTTCGACAGCTGGGACGGGTACCCCCAGGAGCGCGAGAGCCTGCTCACCCACATCCGCGATCGCCAGATCAAGGACGTCGTCTTCGTCACCGGCGACATCCACACCTTCATCGCCGGCGACGTGCGCACCGCCGCGGGCACCGGCGACCCCGCCGCGATCGAGTTCGTCGGCGGCTCGGTCACCTCCTCGGGCCTCGGGGAGACCGACCTGCCGGCCGGCGGCGGGGTGGTCATCAAGGGCAACGACAAGAACCCGCACACCGACCCGTCGATCATCGACGCGCTGAAGGGCATCAACCCGTGGGTCGACCAGGCCGACTTCGACCACCACGGCTACGGCAAGGTGGTGGCCACGAAGGACGCCTTCGACTGCGAGATGGTGCGCATGCAGACGATCAAGAAGAAGACGACGGCCAAGCTCCCCTCGACCGGCATGCACTACCGCGTCGCCCGCGGGCAGCAGTCGATCAAGGGGACGGCGATGTAGGTGGGCGCGCTGTGGGCCTTCGTCGGTGTCGCCGCCCTGGTGATCGTCACGCCAGGGCCCGACACCGCGCTGACCGTCCGCAACGCGCTGCTCGGCGGCCGGGGCGCGGGGGTGGCCACGGCCGCCGGGGTGGCGCTCGGGCTGGCGGTGTGGACGGCCGCGGCCAGCGCGGGCCTCGCGGCGCTGCTCGTCGCCTCCGAGCCGGCCTTCGTCGCGGTCAAGCTGGCGGGCGCGGCGTACCTCGTCCTCCTCGGGGCCCAGACGCTGCTGCACGCGCTGCGCGGCCGCCCGGCCGAGGGCGGCAGCGGTCACGCGGCGGCGCGGCTGCGCCCCGGGGTGGCGTTGCGTCAGGGCCTCCTCAACGACCTCGGCAACCCGAAGATCGCGGTCTTCTTCACCACGCTGCTGCCGCAGTTCGCGCCCAGCCCACGGCCCGGCCTTCGCGACCCTCCTCGCCTTCGGCCTGCTCTTCTGCGCGATGACTCTCGCGTGGCTGTGCGTCTACAGCGTGGCGGTCGCCCGCGCGGGCCGTGCGCTGCAGCGACCGCGGATGCGCCGGGCGCTCGACGCCGTGATGGGCGCGGCGCTCGTGGCGGTCGGGGTGCGGGTGGCGGTCGAGCGGCGGTAGCTCGTCCGCGTGCGCTGGCGGCAGCCGCGGCGCCTACTGCATCACCGAGGGAAGGGAGCCGGTCGGGGTCCGAGGCGCCCGTCGTCCTCCTCGGAAGGGGGTGGCCGGTCTTTGCGAAGCATGCATTCGCCTAGACGTGCCACCCCCGCGCGGAGGTGTTGCGACCACGCATGAGGCAGTTGGCCGCGCGGCGCCGCAAACGAACCGCGGACGACACGAGCGCAGGTAGTGTCGGACCAACGACACGAGAGGAGCCCGCGATGTACGCGCGCGTGGCAAGGTGGGAAGGCGCCGAGGCGGAGCAGATCCGCGCCGCGGCGCAGGGCATCAACGCCGACGCTGCGTCGGGGCCGCCCGAGGGCCTGCCCGCCAAGGGGCTGATGCTGCTCATCGATCCCGACGGCGGCCGCTCGATGGCCATCAGCCTCTTCGCGACCGAGGAGGACCTGCGCCAGCGGCGACGAGACGCTGAACGCCATGAGCCCGCCCGGCGACGGCATGGGCCAGCGCACCTCGGTCGAGATGTACGAGGTCGCCGCCGACCTCAGGATGTAGCGGGCGGCGCTTACGCGCCGCCCGGGTTCAGCTTGACCGTGATCGGCTCGAAGTCCGTGCGGGTGGTCACAACTCGACGGTCGTCGCCTCGATGTCCCCCGCGCGCCAGGCGTGGTAGGCGGCGGCGGCGATGGCGAGGTCCTGGATGGCCAGGCCCGTCGAGTCGAAGAGGGTCACCGCGCCGGCGTGCGGGCGGCCAGCGGCCTCGCCGGCCAGCACCGCGCCGAGGTCGGTGACCAGGTCGCGCGTGACGACGCCCTGCTCGACGGCCGCCGTCAGCTCGCCGCCGTGGCTGGCCTGCGCCCACTCGTCGCAGAAGAGCGAGCAGGCGATGACCGCCGCGACCGTCGCCTCCGCCTTGCCCGGGCCGTCGGCGCCGAGCATGTTGAGGTGAAGGCCCGGGCGCAGGTCGCCGACGTCGACGACCGGCTCGGAGCCCGGCGTCACGCAGCAGACCACGTCGCAGGCCAGCGCGGCGGCCCGGTCGCCGGCCTCCCAGCCGAGCTCGTCGGCCAGCGCCTGCGCGACGTCGGCGCGCGGATCGGTGCAGACGCCCGGCCCGTACCCCGCGGCGGCCAGGCAGCGCGCCGCCCACGCGCCGTGCAGCCCGCAGCCCACGATGCCCGCCGTCTTCGCATCGTCGCGCGCGAGCGCGCGCGAGGCCACCGCCGCCACCGCGCCGGTGCGCAGCGCGGTGACCGAGCGCGCGTCGAGCAGCGCGACGGGCGCGCTCGTCGTCGCGTCGCTGAGCACGACGACGCCCATCACGGTCGGCAGGCCGTGCTCGGGGTTGCCGGGGAAGGACGAGATCCACTTGAGCATGGCGAGGCCGTCGCCGCGCGCGGGCATGGCGCGGAAGTCGCCGTGGCCGGGGCTGTCGAGGTAGACCTTCGGCGGCATCGACCACTCGCGCGCGTGGTGGCGCACGAAGGCGTCGCGCGTGCGTGCGATGGCCTCCTCGGGCGACACGGCGGCCAGCACGGCGTCGTGGGAGAGGACCGGGATGGCGCTCACGGGGTGCCATGATGCCGTGCGATGCCCAACCGCCGCCCTCAGCTGCGGATCATCGCCCCGGCGGCGTCGCCCGAGGAGGCGGCCGCCGTCGTGGCCGCGCTCGAGCGCTTCATGCGCGAGACGGCGCCCACCGCCGCGCGCCGCGCCGGCGCCCGTCAGCGGCTGGTTGCGGGCGGCGCGCGCGGAGGCCGTCGAGCGCGCGCCCGGCCGCGAGCCCTGGCTCTAGCCGGTCCCGACGAAGGTCTGCGCCGCGACCGCGATGCGGTCGGCGCCGACCGCGGGGCGCGCCTCGGGGGCCGTGGCGGTCGCGAGCAGGGGCAGGGTGCGCCCGCCCGCGCTCGAGGCCGGGATCGCGTGCACGGTGAACCCGGCGCGCTGCCCGGGCCGCAGGCGCGAGACGTCGCGGCACACGCGCCCGCGGTAGCGGAACGTGCCGGGCGCCGAGGTCATGAGCAGGCGCGCGGGCGGCCGGTGGCAGAAGCGCACGGACACGGCGCCGTCGCTGCCCGTGCCCCGCGCCACGACGCGGTAGGACACGGGCTCGCCCACGCGCGCGACCGCCGGCGCGTGGACGGCGACAGCGACGTGCGACGGGCGTCTGACGACGACGCCGGAGACCGAGGCGTTGTTGGTCGTGTTGGTGTCGGGCGTGAGCGAGCTCACCACGATCACGCTGCTGGAACGCGCCGGCACGGAGCATGCGCGCCCGGACGCGGACCACCACCTCGGCGCCGACCGCCAGCGTCGCCGGGCCGCAGCGCACCGGCCGCGTTGCTCGTGCACGGCGAGGTCGCGCGGATGGTCGGCGTCACGCCGAGGATCTCGGCCACCTGGTTGGGGTGGCGCGGGTCGACCTGGGGGATCTCGCGCACGACGGCCCCGTCCGCGGGCAGCGGCCCGAGGTTGCGGACCCGAACGGTGACCGATACGACGTGGCCCACCTGGCTGACGCGCGGGGAGATCCGTTCGCTGACCGCCAGGTCCGCGCCGCCGGCCAGCGAGGCCGCCAGGACGAGGTCGGGGCCGGGGAGCGGCTGGGGCGGGCCGGGCGGCAGCGGCGGCTGCGGCGGGACGGGCGGCTCCGGCCCGGGCTCCGGCGGCTCCGGCGGAACCGCGTCGTACTGGTTGGTGACCGCGACGTTGTGGGTCTGCCCGTTGGTGACCGTCACGAGGGTCGGGTCGACGGAGGCGCGGGCGCCGAGCGGGTCGGGCTCGGAGATCGTGTAGTCATAGCCCCCGGCGATCTGGCCGATGGGCACCGACCCGGGCTGGTAGCGCCCCGGGACCTTCACGGTCGCCTGCGCTCCGGCGACGAGCGCGACGGTCTGCGAGAACGAGTTGCCGCCCCTGACGACGATCGCCCACGGGCCCGTCGGCGGCATGCCCTCGCCCGTCACGGCCTTGCTGACGACGATGCTGCCGCCGCACTCGTTGACGCCGGTCGTCGTCTCGACCGTCGTCGGAGCCCGAGGTGGCGACGATGTGATGGGGCGTGTCGCCCTCCGGGATGTCGAAGAAGGTGTCCTTGTTGGCCGGAGCGGTCAGCGTGTCGCTCAGCCCGGAGCCGGTGTCCTCCCAGTGGACCAGGTACCCGGTCGGGTCGTTGTTGGTCAGCACCAGCGCGTGGCGCTTGGTCAGCGGATCGGTGCACAGCGACTCCAGCGAGATGTTGCGCTGCGGCTCGGGCGGCGTCGGCAGCGGGGGCAGGCAGCCGCTGAAGGGGTGGTACGTCCACCCGGGGCTCTGGAGCGTGACGTCGCGGGCCGCGCACCGAGCCGTCGACTTGCCCGTAGGGGATCGTGAAGGCCGCGTCGGGGGCGAGGATCGACCCCTTCCACTCCTGGACGGTCACGCTCTCATTCGTCGTGAAGTTCCACAGGACGCGCTCGGGCGGCGGGCCCTCGAGCCTGAGCGAGTCGACGCCGCCCGTCGAACTTGCCCGTCGACGTTGATGAGCGTCGTCGAGCTCGCCGGCACCTTCACCGTGATGTTCCTGATGCCCTGCAGCTGGGAGCGGGTGAGGCTGAACACGTTGCGCGTCGTGCTGGTGCCGGTGAGCACGTAGTTGTCGGCGTTCCCCGAGGCCGTGCCGTTGGGCGTGAGCCTCGCCCATTGCGCGGAGAGGTCGCGCAGCGTGGTGAACTCCTTGGCGAAGTCGATCCCCGTAGCGCCGGGCACCAGGCCGCCGTACGTGGTCAGCGTGCCCGACGCCGTGAGGGTGCCGGCGTAGGTCACGCGGCCCTTGGGCACCTGCCCGCCACTGCTGTCGACCGTGAGGTTGCCGCCGACGGCGAGGTCCGTGCGGCTCATGTCGGGGGTCAGAGGCGGCTGGGTGCCGATCGTGATGCTCCCGATGTGAACGTTCCCGCCCGCCGCGACGCGCCCCGGGATCTGCGTACCGCCGGTGTTGGCCGTGAACGTGTTCAGGGCGAAGACTCGTACTGCCCGGGCACGCCGGGGTCGGCGCAGTCGGCCGCCGCCGCGCGGCCGGGCAGCGCCCGCGAGCGACCGCCAGCACAGCGACCACCACCCACCGCGGCATGAGCCGCAACCTATGCGCGCGACGGGTGAGCGACCGTCACCCGCATCGGGTGATCAGCGCGACGAGCGCCAACGCGCCAACTCGCGCGGTAGTGTCGATCTCGCCGATCCCGCCGGCCGTCGTCCTGACACCGCCGGCGACCGGCGCCGGTCCACGATCAGGAGGCAAACGTGCCGCAGTACATGCTCCTCATCTTCAGCGATCCCGAGCCAGGGCCCGGCCGAGGGCTCGCCCGAGGCGCATGGCCGCAGTGGCAGGCGTGGGGCACCTACACGCAGGGCCTGAAGGACGCCGGCGTCTTCGTCAGCGGCGAGCCGCTGGAGGCCCCGTCGACGGCCACGACCGTCGCGGTGCGCGACGGCGAGCGCGTGGTCACCGACGGCCCGTTCGCCGAGACCAAGGAATGGCTGGGCGGCTTCTACGTCATCGAGGCGCCCGACCTCGACGTCGCCCTCGACCACGCGTCCGGCATGCCCAACATCGCCTACGGCCACGTCGAGGTCCGGCCGCTGATGCAGGTCCCCGCGATGTGAGCAGCGCGGTCGAGCGCGCCTTCCGCGAGGAGTCCGGACGCGTCCTCGCCACGCTGATCCGCCATCTCGGCGGAGACTTCCAGCTGGCCGAGGACGCGCTCCAGGACGCGTTCGCCGTCGCGCTGGCCACCTGGCCGCGCGACGGCGAGCCGGCCAACCCGGGCGCCTGGATCACCACCGCGGCGCGGCGCAAGGCGATCGATCGCCTGCGCCGCGAGCGCGCCTTCCACGACCGCCTGCCGACCCTGCACACGCTCATGGAGCTCGACCGCCACGACGAAGGCGCGGAGTCCGAGGACGAGTCGGCGCTCGAAGACGATCGCCTGCGCCTCGTCTTCACCTGCTGCCACCCGGCGCTGGCGATGGACGCTCGCGTCGCGCTGACCCTGCGCACGCTCGGCGGGCTGACCACGGCGGAGATCGCGCGCGCCTTCCTCGTGCCCGAGCCGACGATGGCCCAGCGCCTGGTGCGCGCCAAGCGCAAGATCGCGGCGGCCCGGATCCCCTACCGCGTCCCCGACGACGCCGAGGTGCCCGATCGCCTGGCGGGCGTCCTCGCCGTCGTCTACCTCGTCTTCAACGAGGGCTACGTCGCCAGCGCCGGCGACCGCCTGGTGCGCGCCGAGCTGTGCGCGGAGGCGATCCGCCTCGGGCGCCTGCTCACGCAGCTGATGCCCGACGACGCCGAGACCGCCGGCCTGCTGGCGCTCATGCTCATCCACGACGCGCGCCGCGACGCCCGCGTCGGCGGCGACGGGCGCTACGTCGCGCTGCCCGACCAGGACCGCGCGCGCTGGGACGCCGGCGCGCTGGCCGAGGGCCGCGCCCAGCTCGACCGCGCCCTGCGCCTGCGCCGCACGGGCCCCTACCAGCTGCAGGCCGCGATCGCCTCGCTGCACTGCGAGGAGGAGGTCGACTGGCCGCAGATCGCGGCGCTCTACCGGCTGCTGGCGTGCATGGCGCCGTCGCCCGTGATCGAGGTCAACCGCGCCGTGGCGCTGGGGATGGCCGGGCAGCCCCGACGCGGGGCTGGCGCTGCTCGAGCGCGTCGAGCTCGACCGCTACCAGCCCTTCCACGTCGCCCGTGCCGAGCTGCTGCGCCGCAGCGGCGACGACGAGGCCGCCGACGGCGCCTACGCGCGCGCGATCGAGCTCAGCGCGAACGCGGTGGAGCGGGCCGAGCTCGAGCGGCGGCGAGGATCGCCTCGCACGAGCGATCCACGTCGCTGATCGTCGTCGCCCAGTTGCACACCGAGATGCGCATCGCGCGGCGCCCGCGCCACGTCGTCGGGCTCATCCAGCACGTCCCCTCGGCCTGCACGGCGGCCACCACGGCGTCGGTCGTCGCGTCGTCGTCGGCGAAGCGCACGAGGACCTGGTTGAGGACGACGTCGTTGAGGATCTCGATCGCCTCGTCGGCGCCGAGGACCTCGGCGAAGCGCCGCGCGCACGCGCAGCAGCGCTCGACCATCTCGGCGACGCCCTCGCGCCCGAGCGAGCGCAGCGCCGCGTAGACCGCGAAGCCGCGGCCGCGGCGCGAGAAGTCGGGCACCCAGCGCGAGCCGTCGCGCTCGCCCTCGCGCGTGCCGCGCAGGTAGGCGGCGCTGACGACCATCGCGTTGCGGTGGGGCTCGGGGTCGGCGACGAAGGCCAGGCCGCAGTCGTGGGGCACGTTGAGCCACTTGTGGCCGTCGGTCGCCCACGAGTCGGCGCCGGCATAGCCGTCGAGCAGGTGGCGGCGTTCGGGGCTGGCCGCGGCCCACAGGCCGAAGGCGCCGTCGACGTGGACCCACGCGCCCGCGCCGTGAGCCATGTCGACGATCTCGGCCAGCGGATCGATGGCGCCGGTGTTGACGTCGCCGGCCTGCGCGCAGACGATCGTCGGCCCCTCGCCGGCGGCGAGCACGTCGCGCAGCGCGGCCGGGTCGATGCGGCCCGTCGCGTCGACCGCGACGGGCTCCAGCGCGGCCGTGCCGAAGCCGAGGATCCGCGCCGCGCGATCGATGGTCACGTGGCGCTCCTCGCTGACCACCAGCCGCACGCGCGGCGCGCCCTGCAGGCCGCCGACCTCGGCGTCCCAGCCGACCCGCCCGAGGACGGCGTTGCGCGCCGCCGCCAGGCAGGTGACGTGCGCCTGCTGGCAGCCGGTGGTCAGCCCGAACGACGCGCCCGCGGGGAGGCCCAGCAGGTCGAGCAGCCAGCCTCCGGCGACCTCCTCCACGACCGACGCGGCGGGCGACACCGAGTAGCCGCCGGCGTTCTGGTCCCAGCCGGCGACCACGACGTCGGCGGCGAGCGCCGCGGGCAGGGTCCCGCCGATCACGTAGCCGAAGTAGCGCGGCGACTGGCTGCGCACGATGCCGGGCGTCGCGGCGTCGACGAGCTCGTCGAGCACCGTGCGCGGGTCGGTCGGCCCGTCCGGGAGGGGCAGCGCGAGCCGCGCGCGCAGCTCGTCGGCGTCGAGCACCTCGGCTTCGACGCGGCCGTCGGGAAGGGTCTCGAGGAAGTCCGCCGCGTGCCCGGCGGCGGCGGTCAGCAGGTCGCGCGAGTGCATCGCCGGACCCTATCCACGCTGTGGCCGAGCTCAGACCGAGCGCGTCTGCGCGTGGGCGGCGTCGAGGATCGCCGCGCACGAGCGATCGACGTCGTCGAACGTCGTCGCCCAGTTGGAGACCGAGATCCGCATGGAGGTCGTGGCTGTGCACCGTTCGACCCTATCCGGGGCGCCACCAGCCAAAAGGCCTGAATCCCGGTCGGCATTTGATAGGTTGGGTAGCCGCACGCGCCCTGCGAGCAAGGAGACCGACCCCGCAATGGAGCCCGCTTCTCTCCCGGTGACCAAGGGCCGGGGCTCGATCGAGGACCCGGAGGTCCTCGAGAACGTCCCCGGTCACGTCATCCCCATCCTCGAGCGCGAGTTCGACGACTTCGACACCGAATCGGCCAAGTACCTGCGCGGCGAGACGCCGGAGACGGAGTTCATCGGCTTCCGCCTCAAGCAGGGCGTCTACGGCCAGCGCCAGCCCGACGTGCAGATGGTCCGGGTGAAGCTGCCGATGGGCGGCATCACGCCCGAGCAGCTCGAGGCCTTCGCGGACGGCATCGAGCGCTACGCGCCGCTCAACAAGGGCCACATCACCACGCGCCAGAACATCCAGATCCACCACATGCCGCTGGACGACGCCGCGAAGTTCATCCGCGAGCTCTCCGACGCCGGGCTGTCGAGCCGCGAGGGCTGCGGCAACACGGTGCGCAACGTCACCGGCGACCCGTGGGCCGGCGTGGCGCCCGACGAGCTCTTCGACCTCACCCCGTACGCGGGCGCGTACGTGCGCTACTTCGTGCGCCACCCGACCACGCAGCTCATGCCGCGCAAGGTCAAGACGGCCTTCGACGCCTCGCCCGAGGACCGCGCGCTGACCGGCATCCACGACATCGCCTTCATCGCGCGCGAGCGCGACGGGCAGCGCGGCGTCGAGGTCCGCGTCGGCGGCGGGACGTCGATCATGCCGCGCGTCGCGCCGACGCTCTACGACTTCGTCGGCCTCGACGACGGCGAGTACCTCGAGGTGGCCGAGGCGGTCTTCCGCATCTTCGACCGCCAGGACTGGCTGCGCGTCAACCGCGCCCGCGCGCGGATCAAGGTCCTGGTCGACAAGATCGGCATCGACGAGATGCGCAAGCTCGTCGACGAGGAGCGCCAGGGCGACTGGGTCAACGAGCGCGAGTTCGACGTCGAGGGGCTGCGCCTGGACGTCGACGAGGCGGACCGCGCGCCCGGCGTGCCGTCCTCGTACGCCTCGCCCAACGGCGACGGCTCGGAGTTCGAGCGCTTCCGCGCCTCGAACGTCACCGCGCAGCGCCAGGAGGGCTTCTCCGCCGTGCAGGTCCACGTCCCGCGCGGCGACCTGAGCCCCGAGCAGCTGCGCTCGCTGGCCGACATCGCCCGCACGTACTCGGGCGGCTGGGTCCGCACCACGGTGCACCAGAACCTGCTGCTGCGCTGGGTGCGCGACGAGACGGTCTACGAGGTCTGGGAGGCGCTGCGCGCGCTGGGCCTGGGCGACCCCGGCGCCGACCAGGTCGGCGACGTCGTCTCGTGCCCGGGCACCGACTCGTGCAAGCTCGGCATCACCTCGTCCATGGGCCTCAACGCCGCGCTGCGCGAGCGCCTGGACGAGATGCAGATCACCGATCCGCTCACGCGCAAGCTGCACATCAAGATGAGCGGCTGCCCCAACGGCTGCAGCCAGCACCACATCGCCAACATCGGGTTCTACGGCGCCTCGATCAAGGCCGGCGAGCACACGATCCCGGCCTACGTCGCGCACATCGCCGGCAACTACGAGGGCGGCGAGATCGTCTACGGCCAGCGCCTGAAGGTCCGCCTGCCGGCCAAGCGCGTGCCCGAGGCGGTCGAGCGCTGGATCCGCTTCTACGAGCGCGACCGCTCCGAGGGCGAGGAGTTCAACGCCTTCGCGGGCCGCGTCGGGACCAAGGCCTTCGAGGACGAGGTCCGCGAGCTGGCGCTGCCCGTCGAGTTCGGCCTCGGCACCATGGAGCACTTCATCGACTGGGAGCGCAAGGTCCCCTTCGTCGTGCAGCGTGGCGAGGGCGAATGCGCGGTCTGACCGACACCCTGGCCAAGGCCGCCGAGCACGAGCAGCTCGTGTTCCTGTGCTCGTTCCAGAAGGAGGAGTCGGTCATCCTCGACGAGCTGCTCGGCGCGGCGCCGCACACGCGCGTGGTGACCATCGACACGGGCGTGCTCTTCCCCGAGACGCTGCAGACGTGGCGCGCGTTCGAGGAGCGCTTCGGCGTGCACGTCGACGTCGAGGACGCGAGCGGCCCGTGGACGGGGCCTGAGAACTGCTGCGGCGACGCCAAGGTCGCGGCGCTCGAGCGCGCGCTGTCGGGCGCCGACGCGTGGATCACCGGCATCCGCCGCGAGCAGGCCGCCACGCGCGCCAACGCGCAGTTCGTCGAGTTCGACGACAAGCGCTCGATGTGGAAGTACAACCCGCTCGCCGACTGGACCGAGCGCGACCTGTGGAAGCGCATCCACGAGCGCGACCTGCCCTACCACCCGCTGCACGACCAGGGCTACGCCTCGATCGGCTGCGCGCCCTGCACCCAGCCCGGGACCGGCCGCGACGGCCGCTGGGCGGGGACCGACAAGGTCGAGTGCGGGCTGCACGTGGCGTGATCGACCCGCTCGTCATCGCGTTCGGGCTCGGCGTCGGAGTCCTGATCGGCCTGACCGGGATCGGTGGCGGCTCGCTCATGACGCCGCTGCTCATCCTCTTCGCCGGCGTCCAGCCGGTGGTCGCGATCGGCACCGACCTCGCCTACGGCGCGATCACCAAGACCGTCGGCGGCTGGCGCCACCTGCGCTCGGGCACCGTCGACCTCGGCGTCTCCAAGTGGCTGGCCGTCGGCTCGGTGCCGGGCTCGATCGCCGGCGTGCTCATCGTCGACGCGCTGCACGACCGCTACGGCGACGGCTTCGACACGACGCTGCTGTCGATCGTCGCGGCGGCGCTCTTCATCGTGGCCTTCTCGGTCCTCGGCCGGGCGCTGTTCGGCGTCCCGCGCGAGCGCCACAGCGTTCCGCTCACGCGTGCGGCGAAGGCGGCGCCGCCGGCATCGGCCTCGTCCTCGGCGTCGTCCTGGGCATGACGTCGGTGGGCTCGGGCGCGCTCGTCGGGCTCGCGCTGATCATGGTCTTCCGCCTGACGCCGCACCGCGTGGTCGGCACCGACGTCTTCCATGCCGCGCTCATGCTGTGGGCCGCCGGCCTGGCGCACCTGCTGGTCGGCAACGTCGACCTCGTCCTGATGGCCAACATCCTGGTCGGCTCGCTGCCCGGCGTGTGGGTCGGGACCGCGCTGCTGCCGCGCGTCCCCGCCGGCGCGCTGCGACCGACGCTCGGCTGCGTGCTGCTCGGGCTCCGCGCTGGGCGTGGTCAGCAAGGCCGGCGTCGACATCCCGAAGTGGACGATCGTCGCCGTCCCGGCGCTGGTCGGGCTGATCGCGTTCGCCATCGTGCGCCTGCGCGCGCGGGCCCCCGAGGTGGCCACCGCATGAAGCTGACCCTCCCCAAGCTGACCCACCTGCAGGCCCTCGAGGCCGAGGCCATCCACGTCATGCGCGAGGTCGCCGCCGAGCTCGAGCGCCCGGTGCTGCTGTTCAGCGGCGGCAAGGACTCGATCGTGCTCCTGCGCCTGGCCGAGAAGGCCTTCCGCCCGGCGCGCTTCCCCTTCCCGCTCATGCACGTCGACACCGGCCACAACTTCCCCGAGGTCATCGAGTTCCGCGATCGTCGCGTGGCCGAGCTGGGCGAGCGGCTGATCGTGGCCCGCGTGCAGGACTCGATCGACGCCGGCCGCGTGGTCGAGGAGACCGGGCCGCGCGCGTCGCGCAACCGCCTGCAGACCACGACGCTGCTCGACGCGATCGCCGAGCACGGCTTCGACGCGGCCTTCGGCGGCGCGCGCCGCGACGAGGAGCGGGCGCGCGCGAAGGAGCGCATCATGTCCTTCCGCGACGACTTCGGCGGGTGGGACCCCAAGGCCCAGCGCCCCGAGCTGTGGAACCTCTACAACGGGCGCATCCGCAAGGGCGAGCACGTCCGCGTCTTCCCGCTGAGCAACTGGACCGAGCTCGACGTGTGGCAGTACATCGAGGCCGAGGACCTCGAGGTCCCGTCGATCTACTTCGCCCACGAGCGCGAGGTCTTCCGCCGCGACGGGATGCTCTACGCGGTCTCCGACGCACGTCCAGTTCATCGACGGCGAGCAGCCCTTCACCGAGAGCGTGCGCTACCGCACGGTGGGCGACATGTCGTGCACCGGCGCCGTCGCCTCGACCGCGCTCGCGCTGGAGGACGTCGTGGCCGAGATCGCGGCGACCACGATCACCGAGCGCGGCGAGACGCGCGCCGACGACAAGGTCTCCGAGGCCGCGATGGAGGACCGCAAGGTTGCCGGTTACTTCTAGTACGGACCTCCTGCGCCTGGCCACGGCGGGCTCGGTCGACGACGGCAAGTCGACGCTCATCGGGCGCCTGCTGCACGACGCCAAGGCGATCCTCGCCGACCAGCTCGACGACCTGCGCGGGCGCGACGGCGAGCTCGACCTCTCGCGCCTGACCGACGGCCTGCGCGCCGAGCGCGAGCAGGGCATCACGATCGACGTCGCCTACCGCTACTTCGCCACCGCGCAAGCGCAGCTTCATCCTGGCCGACACGCCCGGCCACGTGCAGTACACGCGCAACATGGTCACCGGCGCCTCGACCGCCGACCTGGCCATCGTGCTCGTCGACGCGCGCAGCGGCGTGGTCGAGCAGACGCGCCGCCACGCGTTCATCGCCTCGCTGCTCGGCATCCCCCACCTCGTCGTCGCGGTCAACAAGATGGACCTCGTCGACTACTCCGAGGAGGCCTTCGACGCGGTCGTGCGCGACTTCTGCGCCTTCCGCTCGCAGCTCGCGGTGCGCGACACCGCCTTCGTGCCGATCAGCGCGCTGCGCGGCGACAACGTCGTCGAGCGCTCCGAGGCGATGCCGTGGTACGGCGGCCTGGCGCTGCTCGAGCACCTCGAGACCGTCGAGGTGCGAGGCCGACCGCAACCTGTCCGAGCTGCGCTTCCCCGTCCAGTACGTCATCCGCGACGGCGAGAGCGACTACCGCGGCTACGCGGGGCAGGTGGCCGGCGGCGTGCTGCGCCCCGGCGACGAGGTGCTCGTGCTCCCCTCCGAGCGCGTGACCACCGTCGCCTCGGTCGACACCTTCGACGGCCCGCTCGACGCGGCCTTCCCGCCGATGAGCGTCACCGTGCGCCTGGCCGACGAGCTCGACGTCTCGCGCGGCGACCTCATCTGCGGCCCCGCCGACCGCCCGGCGCTCGCGCGCGACCTGACCGCCGACGTGTGCTGGATGGCCGACGCGCCGCTGCGCGCCGGCGGGCGCTACGCGATCAAGCACGCCACGCACACGGCGCGCGCGATCGTCGAGGCGCTCGAGGATCGCGTCGAGCTCAGCACCCTGGGCCGCGAGCCGGCGCCGTCCGAGCTGGCCCTCAACGACATCGGCCGCGTGCGCCTGCGCACCTCCAAGCCGCTCGCCTTCGACCCCTACGCGCACAACCGCTCCACCGGCTCGTTCATCCTCATCGACGAGGCGACGAACGACACGGTCGGCGCGGGCATGATTACGGCGGCCTAACGGCGAGCGCGGTAGCGTCGCGCGCGATGCGCGGGGCGGCCGTGGTGCTGGTGGTGCTGGTGGCGCTGACCGTCGCCGGCTGCGGCGGCAGAGGGGCGGCGACCCGGTCCGCGCCGCCGCCGGCCCGTCACGCGGTCCCCGCCGCCCCCGTCGGCGACCCATGCGCGGTCGTGCCGCGCGCCGGCGACCACAGCCTGCGCGTGCTGGCGCGGACGCCCGCGGTCATCGTCCACGTGCCCGAGGGGCTGCGCGCGGGCCGGCGCGCCGCGCTCGTGCTCGGCCTGCACGGCGCCGGCCAGGACGCGCGCGGCTTCGAGGGCGAGAGCAGCTTCACCCAGGTGGCCGACGAGCACCACTTCGTCGTCGCCTACCCCATGTCGTGGCGCGCGCGCGGCTTCTGGCGCTACCCCGAGCCCGAAGGCCCGCGCAGCGGCCTGCGCTACCTGCGCGCGGCGCTCGACGCGGTGGCCCGCACGCAGTGCGTCGATCGCGGCCGCGTGCTGGTGACGGGGATCTCGTCGGGCGGCCGCATGACCTACGCGGCCGGCTGCGAGCTCGCCGACCGCCTGCTCGCGATCGCCCCGGTCTCGGGCGGGACGCGCGCGCTCCCCCCGTGCCATCCGGCCCGGCCGATCTCGATCCTCGACACGCACGGGACCTCGGATCAGATCGTCTCCTACCGCGGCCGCGGCGACGACCACGACGGGCGGGTGCGCGACGTCATGGACGGCTGGGCGCGCCGCGAGGGCTGCCGCCCCCGCCCCCGCACGCGGCGGATCGACCCCCACGTGACGCGCCTGGAGTGGCCGGCGTGCCGCGGCGGCGTCCGGGTCGCGCACCTGCGCATCGAGGGCGGCCGGCACGCCTGGCCGCCGCTCGGCGGGCCGCCGGGCATCGGCATCGACGGCGCCGAGGAGATCTGGCGGTTCTTCGCCGCGCTGCCCGCTCGATAGGGCCATATCTCAGCTGCGCCCCGACATGCAGTCGGATATAACGTCGGCATAAGTGAAGGCGCGGGCGGTGCGTGCCCGCGTCTCCTCTGTCCACATTCACACGAGGAGGTAGGGCCAGCATGCGAAAGGTTCTCTGCTGCGCGGGCGCGATCGCCGGCGCGGTGGTGCTGTGGGCGCGTCCGCCGCCAGCGCCGATCAGTACGTCGTCGTCTACCAGTCGGGCGCGAGCACCGCCGCCGCCCACCAGGCCATCCGCGACGCGGGCGGGACGATCGTCACCGAGAACACCGACGTCGGCGTGGCCACGGTGCAGTCGAACAATCCGAGCTTCGCCAAGAAGGCCGACGGCGAGGCGGCCCTCGAGGGCGCGGCGCGCAACCAGACCATCGGACACGTGCCCGGGGCGTCGACGAAGCCGTCGTGGCGTGACGTCGAGTCCGAGCGCGGCAACTTCCACGGCAACGGTCCTCGCCCGCAGCCGGTCAAGGGCGATCCGCTCTCGGGGCTGCAGTGGGACATGCAGCTCATCGGCGCCACGCCGACGGGCTCCTACGCGCACGATCAGGGCAGCCACGCCGTGCGCGTCGGGATCATGGACACGGGGTCGACGGCAACCACCCCGATATCGCGCCGAACTTCGACCGCTTCCTGAGCCGCAACTTCACCATCGACAACTCCGACCCCGGGATCGACGACGGCCCGTGTGAGCACCCGAGCTGCGTCGACCCCAACGACGAGGACGACGACGGCCACGGCACGCACGTGGCCAGCACGATCGGCTCGCCGCTCAACGGCATCGGGATGGCCGGCGTCGCCCCGAAGGTCGACATCGTCAACATCCGCGCCGGCCAGGACACGGGCTTCTTCCTGACCCAGCCGACGGTCGACGCCCTGACCTACGCCGGCAAGGTCGGCATCGACGTGGTCAACATGTCGTTCTACATCGACCCGTGGCTGTTCAACTGCACGAGCAACCCGGCCGACTCGCCGGAGCAGCAGGAGCAGCAGCGCATGATCATCGAGGCCACGACGCGCGCGGTGAACTTCGCGCATCGCCACGGGGTGACGCTGATCGCGGCCGCGGGCAACGAGTGGACGGACCTCGGGAATCCGACGTTCGACGACACGAGCCCGGACTTCCCGCCGGACGCGGCGCATGAGCGCACGATCGACAACGGCTGCCTGAGCATGCCGAGCGAGGCGCCGCACGTCCTCGACGTCTCGTCGGTGGGCCCGGTCAACCCCGCGTCGTCGCCGTACCCGCGCAAGGCGTTCTACTCCAACTACGGCGTCGAGCAGACGGTCGTCGCCGCACCGGGCGGCGACAGCCGCGAGTTCTTCGGCACGCCGCAGTACAACGCGCCGGAGAACCGGATCCTCGCCGCCTACCCGCTCAACGTGGCGCAGGCGTGCGGCGAGGTCGACGCCAACGGGGCGCCGAACGGCGCGACGCTGTGCGACCCGAACAACCCGGGCACCAGCGTCCCGCGCTCCGTGCCGCTGGTGCGCAACTGCGCCAACGGCGTGTGCGCGCTGTACCAATGGATCCAGGGCACGTCGATGGCATCGCCGCACGCGGTCGGCGTCGCGGCGCTCATCGTCGCGGAGAAGGGCAAGCGCGACTTCGCCCACGGCGGCCTGACCCTGAGCCCGGACAAGGTCGAGCAGGTCCTCCGCCGCACGGCGACCGACACGCCGTGCCCGGCCCAGGAGCCGTTCGTGTACCCGAGCAACCCCGGGGTGTTCGACGCGACGTGCGTCGGCACGCCGGCGTTCAACGGGTTCTACGGCGACGGCATCGTCAACGCGCTGGCGGCGTCGAAGTCGGGCGGAGGCGCCCGCCGGTAGGCCGCACTGCGCCTACCTCAGCCCGTCCCGGCGCCGCGCGGCCATCGTGCCCGCGGCGCCGGGGGGGCTGCGGTTGACGCTTGCGGCTCTGCGCGGCCAACTGCTCATCGAGGGAAAGGGAGCTGACGCTCGGGGCGGTCCGCCACCGCACGCGCGACGCGAACCGACCCGAGTTTGCGTCGGAAACCGACGCTAACTCGGGGCGGTTCGGGCAAATCGCGCCCGCCGGGACCCGCCCGCAGCGTCCGGATCACTCTCCCTCGATGCCCTGGCCGCGCAGCGCCGCGTACGACCAGCCGAGCCTCGACGCGCCAACTCAGGGTCGCCCCCTAGGGGCCATTCCCAATGGTGCGGGCGGCTCGGGCGGACGATCCTGTCCTCACCATGACCGACCAGACTCCGCCCAACGAGAACGAGCCGGGCCCCGAGCAGCCGACGACCGAGCAGCCGGGCCCGGAGCAGCCCACGCCCGAGCAGCCGACGACCGAGCAGCCGGGCCCGGAGCGGCCCACGACCGAGCAGCCGACGACCGAGCAGCCGGGCCCGGAGCGGCCCACGACCGAGCCCCCTACCGCCGCGCCACCGCCCACCTCCGAGCAGCCGACGACCGCCGCGGCGCCGCCGCGCCGCCTCTACCGCTCGCGCGACGACCGCGTCCTCGCCGGCGTCTGCGGCGGCATCGCGCGCTACTTCAACATCGACCCCGTCCTGGTCCGCGTCGGCGCCGTGGCGCTGGCCTTCCTCGGCGGCGCGGGCCTGCTGGCCTACGTGGCCGCCGTCCTACTCATCCCCAAGGAGGGCGAGGGCGGGCAGGCGCCCGAGGCGCCGAACCGCGGCCTGGCCATCGCCGGCGTCGTGCTGCTCGTCGTCGCGATCGGGGTGGTGCTCCCCTTTCACGGCGGTTGGGGAGCAGGCTGGGGGCTCGTGCCACTCGGCTTCATCGCCCTTGCGGGCCTCTTCGTCTGGCGGCTGGCTTCCGGTCAGCGGCCTGAAGGGGACGCGCGAGCGGTCCTGCGCGCCATGGCGCTCGGCGTCGCGCTCCTCGCGGGCTGCTTCGTCCTCGCCATCGGCGCCGCGTGGGCCTCGGCCGCGGGCGGCAACGGCGTCGTCGCGGGCATCGTCATCGCCGCCGGCCTCGCCCTGATCGCCGGCGCCTTCGTCGGCTCGTGGGCGCGCTGGCTCATCCTCCCCGCGCTGGCCATCGCGCTGCCGGCAGGCGTGGTCGCCGCCGCCGACCTCGACGTCACGGGCGGCACCGGCGAGGTCAAGTACCGCCCGGCCAGCGCCGCGGAGGTGCATGACTCCTATCGCCTGGGCGTCGGGCACCTGGTCGTCGACCTGCGCGACGCACACCTGACTGCAGGAGATCACCGCATCAAGATCCGCCTCGGCGTCGGCGGAGCCGAGCTGCTCGTCCCGCCCGGCGTGTGCGTGTCGACCGACAGCCACGTCGGCATCGGCGGCACGTCCGTCTTCAACCGCAGCAGCGGCGGCATCGACGCCGATTGGACCGACGAGCGCAGCGCCCGGGAGGGCACGCCGCGCGTCGTGATCGACGGAGACGTCGGGATCGGCGCCCTCATCGTGCATCACAACGAGCACGAGCACTGGGCCGGCGCGCCGGGCAACAAGGCGTGCGCATGAACGGCCGCCGCCCCGACCTCCCGGCCTTCGTCGCCGGCGTCGGCCTCGTCGTCCTCGGCGCGGTGCTCATGGCCGACGCGCTGGACGCGATCCACCTCAGCTTCGCGGCCTTCGCTCCGCTCGCGTGCTTCCTGCTCGGCGACATCCTGCTCGCCGCCGGGCTGACGCGCCGCGACTGACGGCCCGCGGCGGCTGGCATGATCGACGGCGACATGGGCGCCACCCAGACCGCCGCGCCGCGCCGCGAGCCGTTGCGCCGAGACCCGGCGCACGAGCTCGTCGCGGGCGTGTGCGCCGGGATCGGCCGCCACCTGCGCATCGACCCGCTCATCGTGCGCATCGTCTTCGTCGCGGCGGCGACCGCGGGCGGCGTGGGGATCCTGGTCTACGGGCTCGCGTGGGTGCTCGTGCCCGCCGACGACGGCGTGCCCGACGGCCGCGCGGCCGCGTGGGCGCGGCGCCTGCCGCGCGGCCGCGGCGCGATCGAGGTCGCCGTCGGGGTGGGCCTGGTGACCCTGGCCTTCCTGCTGACGATGCGGGCGCTCGGGATCTGGCTCTCCGACGCCATCGTCTGGCCGGTGGTGCTGCTGGCCGCGGGCGCCGGGATGCTCTGGCGCCAGTCGCTGCGCCCCACGCCGGTGCAGGCGCCAGAGCCGGCGCCGGCACCCGAGGAGGAACGCCGCGAGCGCACCGAGGTCCTCTCGCGCAACGGCGTGGGCGCGACGCTGGTCATCGCCGCCGGCATTGTCTTCCTCTCGGCGACGCACGCGCTGACCGCCGCGCGCGACGTCATCCTCGCCGGTCGTCGTCGCCGCAGTCGTGCTCGGGATCATCTTCGCGCCGTGGGCCATCCGGCTGGTGCGCTCGCTGGCCGCCGAGCGCGAGGAGCGCATCCGCTCGCAGGCCCGCGCCGAGATGGGGGCGCACCTGCACGACTCGGTCCTGCAGACGCTCGCGCTCGTGCAGAAGCGCGCCGACGACCCGCGCGCGGTGGCCGCGCTGGCCCGCACGCAGGAGCGCGAGCTGCGCGCGTGGCTGGCCGGGCGCGAGGGCGACCACGATCGGCTCGCCGCGGCGCTGGAGGCGGTGGCCGGCGAGGTCGAGCGCGCCCACGGCGTGCCGGTGGAGATCGTCGTCGTCGGCGACCGGGCCCTCGACGGGCGCGGCGAGGCCCTCGTGGCCGCCGCGCGCGAGGCGATGGTCAACGCGGCGAAGTTCGGCGGCGGCTCGCCGGTCGACGTCTACGCCGAGGCATCCGACGACGCGCTGCAGGTCTTCGTGCGCGATCGCGGCCCGGGCTTCGATCCGGCCGCCGTCCCGGAGGACCGCCGCGGCGTGCGCGAGTCGATCGTCGGTCGCATGGCCCGCCACGGCGGGCGCGCCGCCATCCACTCGGCGCCCGGCGCCGGGACCGAGGTCGAGCTCACCATCCCGGGGGCGGCATGACGCGCGTCGCGATCGTCGACGACCACGGGCTCTTCCGCGCCGGCGTCCGCGCCGAGCTCGAGGGCCACGTCGAGCTCGTGGGCGAGGCCGCGAGCGTGGCGGAGGCCGTCGCGCTCGTCGTCGCCGAGCACCCCGACGTCGTCCTGCTCGACGTCCACATGCCCGACGGCGGCGGCGTGGCGGTCATCCGCGGCGCCGCCGACGAGGCGCCCGACACGCTCTTCCTGGCGCTCTCGGCCTCCGACGCCGCCGAGGACGTCATCGCCACCATCCGCGCCGGCGCGCGCGGCTACGTGACCAAGAACATCGCCACCGACGAGCTGCTCGACGCGATCGCGCGGGTGCAGGCCGGCGACGCCGTCTTCTCGCCGCGCCTGGCCGGCTTCGTGCTCGACGCCTTCGCCGGGCACGCTCCATCGGCGGGCCCCGGCGCCGACCCCGAGCTCGACCAGCTCACCGCGCGCGAGCGCGAGGTCCTGCGCCACATCGCGCGCGGCTACATGTACAAGGAGGTCGCGCTGCGGCTGGGCATCTCGGCCAAGACGGTCGAGGCCCACGTGTCCGCGGTGCTGCGCAAGCTCCAGCTCTCCAACCGCCACGAGCTGTCGCGCTGGGCGGCCGAGCGCCGGCTGGACTGACTAGACGGCGTCGGGCACGGGCTCGGCGGTCGGCGCCGGATGGCGCTCGTGCGGCGCCTCGATCGCCAGGCGCGGCAGCCGGCGGTCCAGCCACGACGGCAGCCACCAGGCGTAGCGCCCGAAGATCTCCATCAGCGCCGGGACCAGCAGGCAGCGGATGATCACCGCGTCGAAGAAGACCGCGCTGGCCAGCCCGATCCCGAACAGCTTGATGATGCGGTCGTCGCCGAGGGCGAAGGAGGCGAAGACGAGGATCATGATCGACGCGGCGGCGGTGATGACCTTGCCGGTGGTCTGCAGGCCGCGCGCGACCGAGCCCGAGGCGTCGCCGGTGCGCTCCCATTCCTCGTGGACCCGGGAGATCAGGAACACCTCGTAGTCCATGCTCAACCCGAACACGATCGCGAACATCAGCACCGGGACGAAGGACTCGATCGGCCCCGTGCCGATGCCGAGCAGTCCAGCCCCGTGCCCGTCCTGGAAGATCAGGGTCACGAACCCCAGCGCGGCCCCGATCGAGAGCAGGTTCAGGATCGCGGCCTTGATCGGGATGATCACCGAGCGGAACACGGCGAGCAGCAGCAGCGCGCTGAACAGCACCACGACGCCGACGAAGACCGGCAGCTTGTCGGCCACGACGCGCGAGAAGTCCTCGTTGGACGCCGTGAAGCCGCCGACCTCGACGCGTGCGTGGGTCTTGGCCTCGATCGCGGGCACGACGCTGTCACGCAGCCGCTTGAGCGTGTCGGTCGTGGCCGCCTCCTGCGGTCCGGTCCGCGGGTAGGCGCTGACCGTGGCCACCTGGCCGTCGGGGGAGACGGCGGGCGGCGCGACGAAGGTGAAGTCCTTGTCGGCGCGCACCGCCTCGGCGATCTGCTGAGCCGCCGCCTTGTCGCCCTTCTGGGCGAGCTGGGCGACGAGCAGGAACGAGCCGTTGGTGCCGGCGCCGAAGCCCTCGGCGATCAGGTCGTAGGCCTTGCGCGGCGTCGTGCCGGGCGGATCGACGCCCGCGTCGCTCGATCCCAGGCGCAGATTGGTCGCCGGCAGGGCCAGCCCGATGAGCACCGCCAGCGCGACGAAGACCGCGATCCACGGGCGGCGCTGGACCATGTGCGACCAGCGCTCCCACCCCGCGCCCTCGGCGCGCTTGCGGTCCCGACGGACGGCACGCCGCGAACGCCAATCGTGCCCGGGCAGGGTCAGCCGGCGCTTGGTCCACCAGAAGCGGAAGCCGCCGCGCTCGTCGAACTCGTGCAGCACGCCGTCGATGAAGTTGCCCGACCCGCCGATCAGCGCGGGGATGATGGTCAGCGCCGCGAGCATCGTCGCGAGGACCGCGGTGGCCGCGCCGAGCGCGACGCCGTGCATGAAGCTCAGGCCGAGGAGCAGCAGCCCGAGCAGGGCGATGACGACGGTGATGGCGGCGAACATCACCGTGCGTCCGGCCGTGTCGATCGCCATCTCGACGGCCCGGTCGCGATCGAGTCCGTTGCGGACCTCCGCGCGGTAGCGCGTGACCACGAACAGCGAGTAGTCGATCCCGACGCCCAGGCCGATCAGCGAGGCCAGCTGCGTCGCGAAGTCCGGCGTGTCCACCACGTGGCTGATGAGCGTGATGACGCCGAGCGTCGTGCCGAGCGCCAGCAGCGTCGCGATCAGCGGCAGCCCGGCGGCCACGAGCGAGCCGAAGGTGATGAGCAGGACGATCGCGGCGGCGATGATCCCGAAGAACTCCGACGGCCCCTGGCTGTTGGCGAAGCGCACGACCTCGGCGCCGGGTCCGCCGTGCTCGACCTGCAGCTGCGGGCCGCGGGCCGTGAAGGCCGCGTTCTCGACCTTCTCGAGCGTCGCGGGCTTGATGTCGTTGGTGCTCTTCTTGTAGGTCAGGTTGGCGACGCCGATGCGCCCGTCCTTGGTCAGCTGACCTCCGGCGGAGAACGGGCTCTGGACGGCGGCGACCGATGGCTGGGCGGCGACCTTCTTCAGCGCGGCGTCGATCCGCGCCTTGGTCGCCGGGTCCTTGAGCGTGCCCGTGCGCGCCTTGAAGACGAGCTGGTCGGTGTCGCCCTTGGCCGCCGGGAAGTGCTGGGCGAGCAGGTCGTAGGCGCGCTGGCTCTCGGTTCCGGGCAGGCGGAAGCTCGAGATCTGCTTGACGCCGACGCTCGAGGCGATGACCTGGATGACGACCAGGGCCAGCAGCCAAACGAGGAACGTCCGCCACCGGTGGCGGTTGCAGACGCGGGCGAGTCGGACGAAGCGAGAGCTCTGAGACGACGCGGCGGGAGAGGTGGAGGGCACCACACGATGCTAGCCAGGTCCCTGTGCGCGCTCTTCTCCATTCCTGCTCAACGGCGCGCGGCGAACGCCGTGCGGCGCGCGTAGCCGGTGTCCATGTACTCGCGCACGGCGGCGATCCGGCCGTCGCGGACGGTGAAGACCCCGATGCAGAAGTTCTCGTAGGGCTCGCCCGCGGCGGTGCGCGCGCGGCTGGTCCATTCGAGCGTCACCTGGTCGCCCTCGGCGACCATGCCGGTCACCTCGAGGCTGACCGAGCCCGGCTCGTAGTAGGCCATCGCGGTCCCGAAGAAGTCGGCCATGATCGTGTCGCGGCCGCTCCACGTGCCCGAGATCGGAAGGTCCCCGCCCAGCCACCAGGTCGCGTCCGGCGCGAAGAAGTCGTGGACCGCGTCCGCGTCGCCGGCCGCGAGCGCGGCGACGTAGCGCTCGATGACCTGCTTGTTGTCGATCGATGTCGTGGTAGGCATGCGCCGAGGCTAGGCGTGGCCCGGCGCCGAGGGAAAGACCTCCTCGGCATGTGCTCAGAGCGCAGCGGCATGGCCGTCGAGCCAGCCCAACCGCGCGGCCGCGTCGCGCGCGGCGGCGAGCAGGCCGTCGACCGCGGGCGAGCGGTCGTGGGCGCGCACGACGAGCGCCACCTCGAGCGCGGCCGGCGGGCTGAGCGCCACCCAGGTGAGCGCCGCCGGGACGACGGTGCGCGAGGACTCGCCCACGACCGCGACGGCCCGGCCGTCGACGATCGGCGTCTGGGCGAGGTCGAGCTCGGCGCTGCGCTCGAGCACCCGCGGCTCGACGCCGGCCGCGCGGCAGAGGGCGAGCACCGCGTCGTAGTGGCCCGGGTTGGCATCGCGCGGGTGAAGGAGCAGCGCGGCGTCGTGAAGCTGCGCGAGCGCCACGGTCGCGCCCGCGGCGAGCGGGTGGTCGCCGCGCAGCAGCACGCCCTGGCGCTCGTGGCGGACGACGTGGGCCTCGAGCCCGTCGCGCGCGGGCGGGCAGCGCACGAGCCCGGCGTCGAGCGCCCCGTCGCCCACCGCGTCGAGGATCTCCCCCGTCGCCATGACGCGCGTGGCGATCTCGAGCGCCGGGACCTCGTCCGCGATCGCCTCGAGCAGCCTGGGCGCCGTCTCGTAGCCCGCGCTCGTGCCATAGCCCAGGACGACGCTGCCGCGCTCGCCGGCGGCGAAGCCCCTGACGGCGCGCCACAGGTCGTCGGTCGCGTTGAGCACGCCGGGGGCGCGGTCGAGCAGGAAGCGCCCGGCGTCGGTCAGCGTGACCTCGTGCGTCGTGCGCCGCAGCAGCTCGACGCCGAGCTCGCGCTCGAGCAGGCGCACCTGCCGGCTCAGCGCCGGCTGGGCGACGTGCAGGCGCTCGGCCGCGCGCGTGAAGTTGCGCTCGGTCGCCACGGCGACGAAGTAGCGCAGCCGGCGCAGCTCGGGCACGCGCCCGATGCTAGTTGCGCTCAACTAGGCTGTC
>CAWFMR010000022.1:0-185597 GCA_963816845.1 uncultured Actinomycetes bacterium
AGCGTGTCGAAGGACCGCCTGGCGCCCGACGAGTTCGAGGCGCTCCTGCAGGAGGTGCTCGACGCGGCGCTGCAGGCGGTGCGCGGCATCCGCTCGGGCGCGCTGGTCCCCGACCCGACCTCGTGCGCGTATCGCGGCGGCTGCGCGCACCCGACGATCTGCCGCTGCGAGGCGGCCTCGGCATGACCCGCTCCTTCACCCCCGAGCAGCTGGAGGCCATCGCCCGCCGCGACGGCGACCTCATGCTGTCGGCCAACGCCGGCTCGGGCAAGACGTCCGTGCTGGTCGAGCGCTTCGTCGCCTCGGTGGTGCACGACGGCCTGCGCGCCGACCAGGTCCTGGCCATCACCTTCACCGAGAAGGCGGCCGGCGAGCTGCGGGCGCGCGTGCGCGCCCGCCTGCTCGAGCTCGGCCACCGCGAGGCGGCGCGCGAGGCCGAAGCCGCCTGGATCACGACCTTCCACGGCTTCTGCGCGCGGATCCTGCGTTCGCACGCCGTCGCCGCCGGCCTGGACCCCGGCTTCGCGCGTGCTCGATCCCGCCGACGGGCGCGCGGCCCAGCGCGAGGCGTTCGAGGCCGCGCTGGCCGACTTCCTGGCGGCGCCGCGCGCCGACGCGCTCGACCTCGCGGCCGGCTACACGGTCGATCGCCTGCAGCGGATGGTCGTCGCCGCCCACGACGAGCTGCGCTCGCGCGGGCAGACGCGGCCGACGCTGCCGCCGGGGCGCCCGGCCGATCTCGACGTCGCGCGCGCCGAGCTCGACCGCGCGTGCTCGGCCTTCGCGGCCGAGCTCGCCGGCGCGGGCGCCGGGGCGGCCGTCGACGCGGCGCGCGAGGCGCTCACCGTCTGCCGCGGCGCGCTCGAGGCCGGCGCGGCCGTCCACCCGAAGGGCGCGAAGGTCGGGCGCACCGCGAACGCCCTGAAGACGCCCGCCGCCGACGCCTACCGCGCGGCCTGCGAGGCTCACGCCGCGGCGCTGGCCGATCGCCTCGCCGTCCCGGCGCTGGCGCTCGTCGACGAGCTGCTGGGGCGCTACGCCGACGCCTACGCGGCGGCCAAGCGCGCTCGCGGCGGAG
Source organism: uncultured Actinomycetes bacterium (assembly GCA_963816845.1). Taxonomy (GTDB): domain Bacteria; phylum Actinomycetota; class Thermoleophilia; order Solirubrobacterales; family Solirubrobacteraceae; genus JAOPZW01. Next base: position 1,079 of record CAWFMR010000022.1, read on the forward strand.
TGGACTTCGACGACCTCGAGCTGCTGGCGCGCGACCTGCTGGCCCGCGAGCCCGGGATCGCCGCCGGCTACCGCGAGCGCTTCGAGCGCATCATGGTCGACGAGTTCCAGGACACGAACGCCCTGCAGCTCGAGCTGCTCGAGCTGGTGGCGCGCGACAACGCCTGCACGGTCGGTGACGAGCTGCAGGCGATCTACGCCTTCCGCCATGCCGACGTGGAGGTCTTCCGCGCCCGTCGCGCGCGCCTGGAGGCAGCGGGCCGGACCGCGACGCTGGCCACCAACTTCCGTTCGCGCCCGGAGATCCTGCGCGCGCTCAACGGCGCCTTCGGGCCGATGCACGAGCACTGGGTCGACCTGCGCCCGGGGCGCGACGACGCTCCGGCGCCCGAGCCGGTGGTCGAGCTGCTGGTCACCGACGCCGACGCCTGGAACGGCGACGCGCCGGGCTCGCTGGGGCTCGGGCTGCCGGCGGCCAGTCCGGTCAAGCAGGCCGAGGCGCGGTTCGTGGCCCAGCGCGTCGCCGCGCTGGTGCACGAGGAGGGCGTCGCACCGCGCGAGATCGTCGTGCTGCTGCGCGCGTCGGCCGAGATGGGCCTCTACGAGCGCGCGCTGGAGCTGGCCGGGCTGCCCACGCTGGCGGCCGGCGGCAGCGGGTGGTGGGGGCGCCAGCAGATCCGCGACCTCTGCCACCTGCTCGCCGCCCTGGCCAACCCGCGCGACGAGGAGGCGCTGCTCGGGCTGCTGGCCTCGCCGATGGCCGGCCTGTCCTCCGATGCCCTGGCCCTGCTGGCGCTCGGGGCCCGCGAGGGCGCCATGACGCTCTGGGAGGCCGTCCACGACGACGCGCCTGGCGCTGGCGCCCGAGGACGCGCGGCGCCTGACCGCCTTCCGCGCGTGGTTCGCGGGCGAGCGCGAGCGCGCGCCGCGCCTGGGGCTCGACGAGGTGCTCCAGCGCGCGCTGCGTCGCACCCGCTACGACCTGCACATGCTCGCCCTGCCGCGCGGGGCGCGGCGGCTGGCCAACGTCCACAAGCTGCTGCGCATGGCGGCCGCCTACGAGGCGCGCCGCGGGCGCGACGTGCGCGGGCTTCATCGACATGGCCACCGCCGAGCTCGAGGCGGAGGCGCGCGAGCCCGACGCGCCGGTCGACCTCGGCGGCCTCGACGCGGTGCGGCTGATGACGATCCACGCCGCCAAGGGCCTCGAGTTCGGAGTCGTGGTCGTGGCCGACCTGGGGCGCAGGGGCAACCTCAGCCCGCCGGACCTCCACGTCAGCGGCGACCGCGTCGGCCTGCGGCTCGTCGGGCTCGACGGCTCGCGGGCCACGGCGCTCGACTTCGACGCGATCGAGGCCGAGCGCCGGGCGGCCGACGAGGCCGAGGAGCGGCGCGTCATGCACGTGGCGATGACGCGCGCCGAGGAGCGCCTGATCCTCAGCGGCGCAGCGCGCCTGGGCGACAGCTGGCCCCAGCCGGGCCCCGGCGCCGCGCCGATCAGCTGGATCGCCCCGGCGCTCGTGCCGGGCGTCGCCGCGCTGGATCCCGGCGAGCCGGTCCGCGACCACGGGCTCGTGCGCACCGTGCTCAACAGCCCCGCCAGCGACGTGCTGCGCCTCGAGGCCCCGGTCCCGGTGGCGCCGGGCGAGCAGCTCGCGCTCGCCTTCAACGGCGGGGCGCCCGCTGCCGCGCCGGCGGTGGGCCCGGCCGCCCGTCGAGCCGCCGGCGCCCGCTCCCGCGCCGCCCGCGGCGCTGAGCTACTCGTCGCTCACGCGCTACGCGCAGTGCCCCTACCGCTTCCACCTCGAGCGCGGGCTCGGGCTGCCCGAGCAGGAGCCGCCGGAGCACCTGCGCGACCCCGCCGACGGCGCCGACACCGCCGACGCCGCGGTTCCCGCGCTCGACCTGCGCGTGCGCGGCACGCTCGTCCACGAGCTGCTCGAGGGCCTCGACCTGGGCCCCGGCGCGAGCTCTGCCGGACGCCGACGCCGTGCGCGCGGTGGCCGGCGCCCACGAGGCCGAGCTCTCCGACGCCGACGTGGCCGACCTGCAGGCGCTGGTCGCCGCCTTCGCCGGCAGCGCCCTGCGCGAGCGGCTGGGCGCGGCGCGCGCCGTGCACCGCGAGCACGCCTTCGCCTTCGCGCTGGGCGACGGCCCCATGCTCACGGGCTTCGTCGACGTCATCGCCTACGAGGCCGACGGCGCCGCGCTGATCGTCGACTACAAGTCCGACCGCGTCGGCGACGCCGACCTCGACGAGCTCGTGGAGGCCGGCTACGGCGTCCAGCGGCGCATCTACGCCCTCGCCGCGCTGCGCGCCGGTGCCCCGGCCGTCGAGGTCGCCCACCTGTTCCTCGAGCGCCCCGCCGAGCCGGCCGTCGTCCGCTACGAGCAGGCCGACGCCGAGACGCTCGACGCCGAGCTGCGGGCCGCCGCGGCGCCGCTGGTGGCCGGCGCCTACCCCGTGGCCGAGGTGCCGCACCGCGGGCTGTGCGCCACCTGCCCGGGGCGCGCGGGGCTGTGCTCCTACCCGCCGGAGCTGACCGACCGCGAGCTGGCGCGCGAGCTGGCCTGATCGCCCGTGGCGCTGCGCTCGAGCTCGGCGTTGATCTCGGCGCCGAAGAGGAAGGCGTTGGCCGAGAGGTAGAGCCACAGCAGCAGCACGATCGCCGCGCCGAAGGCGCCGTAGGCCGCGCCGTAGCTCGAGAAGTTGCGGATGTAGATCGAGAAGCCGAGCGACAGCGCGATCCACAGCACGACGCCGACGATCGCGCCCGGCGTGATCCACCGGATCTTGCGCGGCTCGATGTCGGGCGCCAGGCCGTAGACGATCCCGTAGGCGGCCGTGGCGGCCACGAGCGCCACCGGCCAGCGCGCGTAGGACCAGATCGACGCCGCGGTCGAGCCCAGGCCGATCTTGCCGAACAGGTCGTCGGCGATCTGGCCGCCGAGGAAGATGGCCGCCAGCACGACGGCGAAGAGGACGATGACCGTCAGCGCCGCGGCGAGGTCGGTGAGCTTGCGGCGCACCATGCCGCGGCTCTCGTCGACGCCGTAGATGACGTTCAGTGCGCGGCCCGAGGCGCCGAAGGCGCCGGAGGCGCCGTTGAGGGCCAGCGCGATCGAGATCACGAGCGTCGCCCCGAGCGCGCCGCCCGACGTGCTGACCATGTTCTGCAGGACCTTGCTGACGACCTTTGCGGTGTCCTGATCGACGCCGTGGTCGAGCAGGTAGTTGGTGGCGTCGGTGACGAGGCCCTGCTGGCCGACCAGGCCGAGCAGCGTGACGCCCACCAGCAGCGCCGGGAACAGCGACATCATCGCGTAGTACGTGAGCGTCGCCGCCCGGTCGGTCATCTGGTGCGCGAGGAAGTTCTTGCCCGCGCGCACCAGGACCTGGTGCAACGGCGCGCGCCCGACGCGCGGGCGGTCGGGCGCGCGGTCCTCTACCGACGGGCTACCAGCGCCGGCCGGCACGCATTCCGTAGCCGCCCGATCCCACGCCGCCGAGCAGCACGAGGATCGCGGCGATGATGCCGACGATCGACGGCAGGCCGAGGATGAGGCACAGCCAATAGACGAGGGCCGCGACGAGGATGGCGATGACGATGCCGATCACAGAAAGCTCCTTTTCCCGGGGGGTGGGCCACGCCGAACCCCTGGATTCGGCTGGCCAAGGGTTCCCCAGGCGGGCCGGGGGCTAATCGACCTAATCGCCGCCCTTGGGCAGCAGCGCGTGGCCCTCGGCCACCGCCGCCGCCACGTCGACCACCGTGCGGTTGGTGCGGCGGGCGTGCTCGCGCACGCGCTGGAAGGCCGCCCGGTCATCGAGGTTGTGGCGCTCCATGAGGATCCCCTTCGCGCGCTCGATGACCGCGCGGCGCTCGAGCGCGTTCTCGAGGCGCTCGACCTGCTCGGTCAGCTCGTGCTGCTCGCGCCAGCGGCGCGTGGCGATCTCGATGGCGCTCTGGATGGAGTCCGCCGTCTGCTGGCGCGCGTAGGCGAAGATCCCGCGCTCGGCGGCCTGCGCCACGAACTGCGAGTCCTCCCGGTCGAGCAGCGCGATCACCGGTCCCGACGAGAACGCGTCGATCTCCTCGATGAGGTCGAGCGCGGGCTCGTCGTCGCCGTAGATGACGACGATCGTGAGGTCCGGGTCGTCGCGGGCGATGGACTCGGCGGCCTCGCTCACGCTGACGGCGATCTCGGTCGGGGTGTGACCGAGCTCGCGCACCTGCTGCGCGGTGATCCTCAACGCTCCGGGGTCCTGATCGGCCAGGAGGATCCTCAGCGCTCGCTGTCCGTTCTCGTCGCCCACCCAACCTTCCCCCACTCGGTTGCGTCTCAGCGTACACCGGCCGAGTACAATGCTGTCGCCGGTCGCGGCCCAGATCCCGCCGCGACCCGACATTGCGCCCCAGCACCCCGGCGCTCGTATTCCCGTCCGAGCGCCATGCCCTTCGCAGCCACACCCGCTCCACCGTCGATGCGACCGCGATGGCCGTACGCGTGACCGTGGCCGAGGGAGGGGAGCATGAGGCCGGGCGGGTCGCGAACCGGGCCGAGCAGGATCGCGCGTTGTTCGCGCGCTACCTGGACAAGCGCGATCCGGTCGACCGCGAGATGCTCGTCGAGCGCTTCCTGCCGTTCGCGCGCCAGCTCGCGCGCCGCTACCAGCGCCCCGAGGAGCCCTTCGACGACCTCTTCCAGGTCGCCTGCCTGGGCCTGGTCAAGGCGATCGACCGCTTCGACCTCGAGCGCGAGGTCGCGTTCTCGAGCTACGCGGTGCCGACGATCCTGGGCGAGATCAAGCGCTACTTCCGCGATCGCACGTGGTCGGTGCGCGTGCCGCGCGACCTGCAGGAGCTCGCGCTGAAGGTCGACCGCGCCGTCTCGGAGCTCTCGCTCGACCTCCATCGCCAGCCGACGGTCGGCGAGATCTCCGCCAAGGTCGGCGCCGAGGAAGAGGACGTCCTCGAGGCACTCGAGGCGTCGGGCGCCTACAAGGCCACCTCGCTCGAGTCGCCGCGCGGCAGCGAGGACGACAGCGGCGACACGCTCGGCGACACGCTGGGGACCGAGGAGCACGGCTTCGCGCTGGCGGAGGACCGCGCCACGATCGAGCACCTCATGCGCTCGATCACCCCGCGCGAGCGCGAGGTCCTGCACCTGCGCTTCGCCGAGGACCTCACGCAGGCCGAGATCGGCGAGCGCATCGGCGTGTCGCAGATGCAGGTGTCGCGCATCATCCGCCAGTCCGTGGGGCGCCTGCGGGCCTACGCCACCGCGCGCCAGAGGCCGCCAACGGACTAGCCCGCTTCGGGGGGCACACAGGCTTGGGGGGCCAAGACGCCGACGGGGGTGGGCGGGGGGTACGCAACTGCGCACGACCGCCCACCTCCAAGGCGTCCTATCCGGGCGCCCCGGCGGCCTCGCGCAGCTCCTGGGCCAGCCGGTCGCGCAGCAGCGCGAAGCCCATGGCGGCCGAGACGGCCGTGAGCAGGCGGCCGTTGTCCTCGTCGTGGGGCTCGACGTCGGCGAAGACGAAGACGAGCAGGCCCAGCGTCTCGCCTGCGACGACGATCGGGATGGCCGATGCGTGCAGGTCGGGCGGCACGCCGATCGCCGACGAGGCGGCGGCGTCGAGCCACGTCGGCTCGGCGTCGCGCAGGCAGCGCGCCAGCTCGGGATGCGCCGAGACCGTGACCGGGTTGGACTCGAGCAGGCCGCGCCGCGACGACGGCATCACGAGCTGGCCCGAGACGTAGAAGGCCACCGCACCGTCGAGCGCCTTGGTGTGGCGCAGGACCACGTCGAGGCCGTTGTCGACGGCCACGCGCCCGGGCTCGCGGCGGAACTCCTCGGCCACCAGCGCCAGCGCATCCAGCCAGCGCGTGTGACGCTCGTCGCGCCGGCGCAGGTCCTCGACCTCGCGCTGCAGCTCGGCCAGCGCTTCGCGGGCGACGCGCTCGCCCTCGCCCTCCAGACCGACCATGGCCACCAGCGGGCGGGCGTCCGGCTCGGAGGGCAGGCGGAAGAGCGCCGAGCGCGCGACCTGGCGCGCGTCGCCGCCCCAGGCCGGGTGCTCGGTCTCCGTCGGGCCGCCCGCGGTGGCGAAGAGCTGCTGGAGCGCCAGCACGCAGGGCGAGTCGTAGAAGGCCGGCAGCACCGTCGTGAGCTCCTCGCCGGGGCGCGGGGCGCCGGACAGGGTGCGCAGGGCGCCGTTGACGAACTCCACCCGCAGCGGCGCGGGGCCCGAGAGCGCGGCCACCGGCACGGGCGCGTGCTCGACGAGCGCGGCGAAGATGTGCGACGCCAGGTGCGCCGGCGCCTCGTCGTAGCGGGTGCGCTCGATCGCGCGCGGGATCGGCACGCCGGCCTCCGCCGCGCGGCGCACGGCGACCACGCGCTGGACGTCCTCCACCGCGTAGCGGCGCGGCCCCGATTCGGTCCGATGGGGCTCGGGGAAGCCGTAGCGGCGCTCCCACGTGCGCAGGCGCTCGCGCGAGACGCCGGTCAGCGCCGCGAAGCGCGTCGCCGTGACCGTCTGTTCACCTTTGCCCACCCTCTCCATCCCTATGCAATGGTGGCATGTCGGGCCGTGACCGGGCGTGTCCACCTTGTCAATTCGTCCAGGACGACGAGCATGCGTTCTGGCAGGCAGGACTGGCAGGTGGAGACCGTCCCGGGGAGGGAACGTGGATCTAGCCGGAGAGACCCGTGCGCTCTTGCGCCGGTGGCACGACCAGGAGGACCACCAGGCGCGCGAGGAGCTCGTGGCCCGGATGCTTCCCCTGGCGCGCAGCCTGGCGCGGCGCTACGCGAACAAGGGCGAGCCGCTCGACGACCTCGAGCAGGTCGCATCGGTCGGGCTGCTGAAGGCCATCGACCGCTTCGACCTCGACCGCGAGGTGAAGTTCGCGACGTTCGCGGTGCCGACGATCGCCGGCGAGATCAAGCGCCACTTCCGCGACCGCGGATGGATGCTGCGGGTGCCCCGCGACGTGCAGGAGCTCAACGCGCGGCTCACGCGCACACGCGAGGCGCTGACCCGCGACCTCGGGCGCTCGCCCACCGTCGAGGAGCTCGCCGCCGGCTCTCAGGCGACCGTCGACCAGGTCGTCGAGGCGCTCAGCGCGGGCGAGGCCTATCGCATGATGTCGCTCGACGAGCCGCTGACCGACGGCATCGGCGCGCTCGAGGCGATCGGCGAGACCGACCAGGGCTTCGAGCGCACCGAGCAGCGCCTGATGCTGCGCCGCGGCTTCGACGAGCTGGCCCCGCGCGAGCGCGAGATCCTGCGCCTGCGCTTCTTCGAGGGGCTCACCCAGCGCGAGATCGCCGACGAGGTCGGGATCTCGCAGATGCACGTCTCGCGGCTCATCCGCCGCTCGGTCGACGCGCTGCGCGACACCATCGTCGCGCCCATGGCGACTGCCGCGTGATCGGACGGCACGCGGGGAAGGACACCCCGCGTGCCGGCCACAGAACCCGCCGAGGAAGCCGACCGCAGCGACGAGGAGCAGGAGCGCCTCAACCGGCAGATGACGGAGCTGCTCAACGAGCTGCGCGTCGCCATGCCGGGCGTGCAGGTGCTCTTCGCCTTCCTGCTCGCGGTGCCCTTCCAGCAGCGCTTCGAGACCGTCAGCCCCTTCCAGCGCGACGTCTACCTGTTCACGCTGCTGGCGGCGGCGACCGCGACGGCGTTCCTCGTCGCGCCGAGCGCGTACCACCGGATCGCCTTCCAGGAGCACGAGAAGGAGCACATCATCCACATGGGCACGCGCCAGTTCGTGTGCGGGATCGTCGCCCTCGCGGTGGCGATGACCGGGGCGGTCCTGCTGGTCACCGACGTGCTCTTCCAGACGACGACGACGATCATCGTCGTGGCGTGCGTGGCGGCGCTCTTCGGCTGGCTGTGGTTCGGAATCGGCCTATGGAGGAAGTGGCATCGATGAGCGGACCGGCGGCGATCCTCGACATCGACGGCACGCTCGTCGACTCCAACTACCAGCACACGATCGCGTGGTACCGCGCGCTGCGCCAGCACGACCAGCACGTCGCGATCTGGCGCATCCACCGCCACATCGGCATGGGCGGCGATCAGCTCGTGGCGTCGCTGTGCGGCGACGAGGTGGAGGAGAAGCTGGGCGAAGACATCCGCACCGCGGAGAAGGCGCTGTACATGTCGCTCATCGACGAGGTCGAGCCGCTCCACGGCGCCCGCGACCTGATCGTCGACCTCAAGCGCCTGGGGCGCGCCGTCGTCCTGGCCAGCTCGGCCAAGCCCGACGAGATCGAGCACTACCTCGATCTCCTCGACGCGCGGGGCCTGGCCGACGCGTGGACGAGCGCCGGCGACGTGGAGCAGACCAAGCCCGCTCCCGACCTCGTCGAGGCGGCGCTGGAGCGCGTCGGCGGCGGCCCCGCGGTGATGATCGGCGACTCCACCTGGGACTGCCGCGCCGCCGACAACGCGGGCGTCGAGACGATCGCGGTGCTCACCGGCGGGTTCTCAGAGCAGGAGCTGCGCGACGCGGGCGCGATCGACGTGTTCGAGTCGATCGACGAGCTACGCCAGCGGCTAAGCGCGACGCCGCTGGGGTAGGCCCGTGCGCATGAGCATTCTCGACAAGATCAGCGGCCGCTTCAAGAAGGCGGCCGGGGACCTGGCCGACGATCCCTCGCTGCGCCGGGAGGGCGCGCGCGAGGAGCGCAAGGGCGAAGCCAAGGACGAGCTGGCCGAGGCTCACGCCACGGCGGACGCCAAGGCCGAGGAAGTGGCGAACCTGGAGCGCAAGACCTCGTGAGCGTCCCCGTGCTCGAGGTCCCGCAGCCGGCTGAGCCGGCGACGCCGGTCGTCCCCGAGCCCTCGGTCGTCCCCGATCCCGAGCCCGCGACGCCGCCCGGCCCGCCCGGCGGGCCCGATCCCGGGCCGGCGTTCCCCGACCCCGAGCCGCCCGACGCGCCCGAGCCCGTCGAGCCCCCGCCGCCGGAGCCGGACGCTCCGCGCGAAGACCCGATCGACCCGCCCGGGGCCCCCGAGACCGTGTGAGGACAACGCGCGCCCGCCGGATGGCGGGCGCGCAACGTCCGTGGTGCGCGCCGAGTGGTGCTGCGGTCTCGCCGCGGGCGCTTGGGGCGGTGCGCGACGCTTACTGCATCATCGAGGGAAGGGAGCCAGCGGTGGTCGGGGCGCGGGCGGTCGTCCCTGGCGCGTTGGCGCTCGTCCGGGGACGAGTGGCGAGTTTGTCGGCCATACGCCGACAAACCCGCCTCGTCTGCAGCGGCCGCTCCCGCCGAGCGAGCGGCGCCTGCGAGCCGCCGCGCCCGCCGACGCCGCTGCCGCGGCGCCCGCCGAGCGAGCGGCCGCGCGACCGCGCGCCGCCGCCACTCCCTTCCCTCGGTGATGCAGTAAGCGCCGCGCAGCCACCGCAAGCGCCGGCGGCAGACCGCGCAGCCAGCGGCCTAGCGCTTCTTGTTGTCGACCGCCCGCTGCAGCTGAGCCTTGTTCATCTTCGAGCGCCCGTCGACGCCGAGCTTCTTGGCCTCGTTGTAGAGCTGCTCGCGGGTGCGCCCGCGGGGCCCGCTCGAGCCCGAGCGCTGCCCGCCGCGCCGGCCGGAGGAGATGTCCTGCGTCGAGGTGCGCGAGGCCGTCCGCGACTCGCCGGAGCGCGCGCGCTCCTTGTTGACCGTGCGCGCCGCGATCTCCTCGGCCCGCGACTCCGACGCGCCGCGCTCCTTCACCGAGCCCTTGATCGCCTCGTACTGGCGCTCGCGCTTGGTGCCCTTCTTCACGCCGCGCGGTGCCATCAGGCGAGCCCCTCGGCCTCGTACTCGCGCAGGTAGCCCTCGAAGAGGCGCCGGTGGCCCTCCTCGTCGCGCAGGATGGCGATGACCATGTCCTGCGTGACCGGGTCGATCTCCTCGGTCTCGCGGATGATCGTGTTGTAGTGCTCGATGGCGCCGGTCTCGGCCTCGATGACGCCCTTGATGACGTGCACGATGTCGGTCTGGTGCTCGGGCGGCTGCAGGTAGGACTGCTCGGCGCGTGAAGTCGAGCGAGCCCGGCACGACGCCGTAGAGCTCCTTGATCCGAGCGGCGAACTGCTGCGCGTGGCCGAGCTCCTCCTGGATGTCCTCGGTGAGCGACTCGATGATCTCCTGGGCGCGCACGCCGTCGGGGTTGACCGAGTTGGCGATGTAGCTCATCACCGTCTCGATCTCCATCCAGTAGGCCTTCGTGAGCAGCTCGATGATCTTCTCGCGGTCTTCGGTGTTGTCGTCGGCGAGGATGCCCTGCGCCGCGTTGCGGGTGGTAGCCATGTCGGCGGGCTACCCCTGAAGCCGCGGCGATACGCGAGCGGCGTGGTCGCGGTCGCGCGGCGGAAGTGCGCGCGCAGCGAGGCGGCCGTCCCGAAGCCGGCCTCGCCGGCGACGTCCTCCACCGCGAGGTCGGTCGCCTCCAGCAGGCGCCGCGCGTGCAGGACGCGCTGGCCGAGCAGCCACTGCAGCGGCGTGGTCCCCGTCTCGGCCAGGAAGCGCCGGGCGAAGGTGCGCTCGCTGGAGCCCGCGTGGCGCGCCATCGCGGCACCGTGAGCGGCTCGCGCAGGCGCTCGGCGGCCCATGCGCGCGTGGCCGCCAGCCCGCGGTCGCCCGCGGCGGGCAGGGGCGCCTCGACGAACTGCGCCTGGCCGCCGTCGCGATGCGGCGCCACGACGATCCGCCGTGCGACCGCGTTGGCCACCTCGGCGCCGTGGTCGCGGCGCACGAGGTGCAGGCAGAGATCGATGCCCGCCGCAACGCCGGCCGAGGTCAGGACGTCGCCCTCGTCGACGTAGAGGACCTCGGGATCGACGGTGACGGCCGGGTAGTCCGCGGCCAGCCGCGCGGCATGCGCCCAGTGCGTCGTGGCCCGGCGGCCGTCGAGCAGGTCGGCGTGCGCGAGGACGAACGCCCCGGTGCAGATCGACGCCACGCGCGCGCCGCGGGCGTGGGCGGCACGCAGGGCGTCGAGCACCGCGCGCGGCGGCGGCCACCGTGTGGGCCGCAGCCCGGGGACGAGCACCGTGTCGGCCTCGGCGACCGCGTCGAGGCCGCGCTCCACGTGCAGCGAGAAGCCCGTGGTCGTCGGCACGCGCCCGGGCCGCGCCGCCGCACGCTGTGAAGGCATAGCGCTCGGGCTCGTTGCCGAAGATCTGGGCCGGGGTCGAGAGGTCGAAGGCGACGACGTCGGGCAGGGCCAGGACGGTCACGTGGTGCATGGCGGAAATCTATCGGGTAGTGGCATTCCTGCCACTGGTGCGCCGGGCGCCGACGCGCCACGCTGGGCCCATGAGATGCGAAGTCCTCCTCTTCGACGGATTCGACGAGCTCGACGCGCTGGCGCCCTGGGAGGTGCTGTCGAGCTTCGCCGACCTGCGCGACGACCTCGACGCGGCGCTGGTCACCCTCGATGGCTCGGCCACCGTGCGCGCCGCGCACGGCACGCTCGTCACCCCCCATCGCGCGCTGTCCGACGAGGTCGACCTGCTCCTCGTGCCGGGCGGCGGCTGGAACGACCGCGCCGAGGACGGCGCGTGGACGCAGGCCCAGCTCGGCGCCGTCCCGGGCGCCATCCGCGAACGCCATCGAGCGTGGGGCGGTGGTGGCCTCCGTCTGCACCGGCGCCATGCTGCTGGCCGCGGCCGGCCTGCTCGAGGGCCGCCACGCGATCACCCACCACGGCGCGATCGCCGACCTCGAGGCCGCGGGCGCCACCGTCGTCCGTGCGCGCGTGGTCGACGACGGCGACATCGTCACCGCCGGCGGCGTCACCTCGGGCCTCGACCTCGCGCTGCACCTCACCGAGCGCTGGTTCGGATCCGACGCCGCGTTGGCCGCCGAGCGCGAGCTCGAGTACGAGCGCCGCGGCACGGTGTGGCGCGACGGCGTGGAGCAGGTGGAGCTGACCGAGCCGCTGAAGGCCGTACGCGACGCCGGGGCGGAGATCGACCTCATCTCGCTGGAGAAGGGCGAGTTCCAGGGCTTCAACCACCTCGACAAGGGCGACACCTTCACGGCCGACAAGGCCGTGGCGGATGCCAACGCCGACGACTACGACGGGCTCGTGGCACCCGGCGGCGTCGCCAACCCCGACTTCCTGCGGATGGACTCCGACGCCATGGCCTTCGTGCGCGCGTTCTTCGAGGCCAAGAAGCCGGTCGGCGCCATCTGCCACGCCCCGTGGATCCTCGTCGAGGCCGGCGTCGTCCGCGGCCGCACCGTGACCTCGTGGCCCTCGTTGCAGAAGGACCTGCGCAACGCGGGCGCCGACTGGGTCGACCAGGAGGTCGTCGTCGACGAGGGTCTCGTGACCAGCCGCAAGCCCGACGACCTGCCCGCCTTCTGCGCCAAGATCGTCGAGGAGTTCGCGGAGGGCCGCCACCAGGACGCGCCGCAGCCCGCGGGCAGCGCGAGCTCCTAGCCAAGCGCAATCCCCCGTGCGCCCGGAGGAATTGCCGGGCGCATGGGGGATACTTGCCTTCATGGCGCGTTCGATTTGGACCGGTGCGATCTCGTTCGGACTGGTCACCGTCCCGGTCAAGCTCTACAGCGCGGTCAACCGCAAGACCGTGCGCTTCCACCAGCTCAGCGGCAAGTCCGGCGTGCGCATCGCCGCAGAAGCGCGTCGACCCGTCGACCGGCGACGAGGTCGCCTACGACGACATCGTCAAGGGCTTCGAGCTCACGCCCGACCGCTACGTGGTCGTCGAGCCCGGCGAGCTCGAGACGCTCCAGCCCAAGAAGACCAAGACCATCGAGATCGAGGACTTCGTCGAGCTCTCGGACATCGACCCGATCTACTACGACCACCCCTACTACCTGGCGCCGGGGACCGGCGGGGCCAAGCCCTACCGCCTGCTCGTCGAGGCCATGCGCGAGACCGACCGCGTGGCCATCGCGCGGGTGGTCATCCGCTCCAAGGAGGCGCTCGTCGCCCTGCGGCCGATGGACGACCACGTCCTGGGGATGTCGACCATGCTCTTCCCCGACGAGATCGTCGAGCCCGACAGCATCGACGAGATCTCGGCCACGGCCGAGGTCGAGGTGACCAAGCGCGAGCTCGACATCGCCAAGCAGCTCGTCGAGTCGCTCGCCGGGCCCTTCGACTCGTCCAAGTACCACGACACCTACCGCCAGGACGTCCTCGACCTCATCGAGCGCAAGGCGGCCGGCGAGGAGATCGCCGTGCAGCCGGCCACCGACGAGGAGGAGGAGCCCGTGCCGGACCTGATGGCGGCGCTCAAGGCCAGCCTCGACGCGGTGCGCGACAAGGACTCCGACGGCAACGGCGCGGCCAAGCCCAAGAAGGCGCCGGCGAAGCCGAAGGCCAAGTCGACGGGCTCGGGCTCGGGCTCGCGCAAGAAGGCCTCAACCAAGAGCTAGCGCCGGCGCGGGGACGGGTACGCCCTCCTCGCAGTGGCCGCCACTCCCACCGTCACCCGCACCCCGCGCCTGCGCCGCGCCGACTGCACCGGCCCGGGCATCGCGCGCCGGCGCCACGGTCGCGGCTTCCGCTTCCTGGACCGCGACGGAGAGCCCGTCGAGGACACGGAGGTCCTGCAGCGCATCCACGAGCTCGCGATCCCGCCGGCATGGGAGGACGTGTGGATCTGCCCGTACCCGGGCGGCCACATCCAGGCCACCGGCGTCGATGCGGCCGGGCGCAAGCAGTACCTCTACCACGCGCGCTGGCGCGAGCGCCGCGACATGGAGAAGTTCGAGGACATGGTCGTCTTCGCGCGCACGCTGCCCAGGCTGCGCAAGCGCGTGGAGGCCGAGCTCGCCGAGGGCGACGAGCTCACCTACGACCGCGTCTGCGCCTGCGCCGTGCGCCTGCTGGACCGCGGCTTCTTCCGCGTCGGGGGCGAGGACTACGCCGTGCGCAACGAGAGCTACGGCCTGGCCACCATGAAGAAGAGCCACGTGAGCATGCGCGACGGCGTGCTGGTCTTCGACTACCCGGCCAAGTCGGGCAAGCGCCGCGTGCAGGCGGTGGTCGACCCGGTGGTGGCCGAGGTGGTGCGCGACCTCAAGCGCCGCCGAGGCGGCGGCGACGAGCTGCTGGCCTACAAGCGCGACCGGCGCTGGGTCGACCTGCGCTCGGAGGACATCAACGCGTGGCTCAAGCAGGCCACCGGCAAGGACGTCTCGGCCAAGGACTTCCGCACGTGGGCGGCGACGGTGATCGCGGCCGTCGCGCTGGCCGTCTCCGAGGAGGCGGCCGCCACCAAGACCGGGCGCAAGCGCGCGATCACGCGCGCCATCAAGGAGGTCGCGCACTACCTGGGCAACACGCCGGCCGTCGCGCGGGCCTCCTACATCGACCCGCGCGTCTTCGACCGCTACCGCGATGGCGAGGCCATCGACTACCGGCTCGTGGGCGCCGCCGGCGAGGCGCGCAACGGCGACGCCACCGCCATCCAGGGCCCGCTCGAGAAGGCCGTGCTGAAGCTGCTCGAGGGCTAGGCGGTCGCTTCGTCGGCGTCGAGGGCCTCGACGGCCTCGTCGCGCGTCGGTCTGATCGTGAAGATCTGATCCAGGCCGGTGATCTCGAACGTCTTGGCGATGTTCGCGTCCGTGTTGACGATCGTCAGGACGCCGTCGCGCGAGCGCAGACGCTTCACCGCGCCGATGAGGACGCCCAGGGCGGTCGAGTCCAGGAACGTCGTCTCCGTGAGGTCGACGACGATCCGGATCCGGCCGGACTCGAGCGCCTCGCCCAGAGCCGCCTTCAGCTCGGGCGCGGTGAACAGATCGATCTCGCCGGCGACGGCCACGACCTGGCGCGTGTCATCGATGGGATCGCTGGTGAGGGTGAACTCGGGTGGCATCGGCCTCGGTAGGTTGACGGATCTGACGGCGGAGCGTCGCGCTCCAAGCTCAGGTGCGGAAGTTCAGGCGCAGGATCAGCTCGCCGCCGTCGCCGTTGGCCATGGTCCCGGCCTGGACATCGTCGGCGACGCGGTCGAAGACGTTGCCCACCCCGGGTAGGTCGCCGTCGGCCAGCAGCTGCTGCGCGCCGTCGGGTCGCAGGTCGGAGACGCGCAGCTCGAGGCGCTCGTCGTCGGCGGCGACGACGACGCACACGTGGCCGTTGCGGGCGTGCACCGGCGCGTGGGCGGCGACGGCGTCGGTGAGCAGGATGGCGTCGTCCAGGCGGTCGATCGGGCACTGGGCGCGGGCGGCGAGCATCCCGACCACGCGTCCGAGCACCGCGCCCACGAGCGGGCCGCTGCGGATGCGGACGACGGCCTCGTTGGCGGTGGCGCCGCCGGTCAAAGGATCACCCCATCGGCGCTGACCGGCGCGCCGAGGTCGAAGGTCATGCGCACCTCGGTCTCCTCGGAGCGCCCGGTGCCCAGCTCGAGCGACTCGGCCAGCGTGGCGATGAGCGGCAGGCCGAGGCCGAGCCCCGGGCTGTCGGGCCGCGGCACGATGCCGCGCCCGCGGTCGATGACGACCAGCGACAGGCTGCGGCCGTCGATCGACGCCCGCAGGCCCATGGGGCCCTCGGCATCGGGATAGGCGTGGACGACGACGTTGGTGCACGCCTCGGTGACGGCGAGCTTGATGTCCGACAGCGTCTGGTCGTCGACCTCCAGCACCTCGCCGAGCCCGCCCACCGCATGGCGCACCACGGCGACGTTCTCCGCGCGCGCGGGGAGGGTGATCTCGAGGTCGGGAAGCTCCGTCTGCACGCGTTGCGTGTCGGCCGTCTCGGTCATGCCGAGCAGG
This sequence comes from uncultured Actinomycetes bacterium, assembly GCA_963816845.1. Lineage (GTDB taxonomy): Bacteria > Actinomycetota > Thermoleophilia > Solirubrobacterales > Solirubrobacteraceae > JAOPZW01. The sequence continues at coordinate 16,858 of CAWFMR010000022.1, forward strand.
GCCGCCGGAGTGTGGCCCGCCTCATGGAGTTGTCGGTCATCATCGCCCCCAAAATCACTCCGGACGCCTCGCCTCCCGCGGCCGGCCCGGAGAGGATACGCCCAGACGGCCCGTGATACCCCGCCGAGGGGTCCGCCTAACGACGTCGGGACGCCCGAAGGCGTCCCGACGTTGATGTGGGGGAGGTCATCGCATCGCGCCGGGGCAGGGATCCGGCGACTGTCCGTGATGCGGTATGAGGCGGGAAGTCCGTCCCGCACCGAGGCCCATGCCCGAGCCCCTGGCATGTGAACCGTGACCGTGTTGGCAACGAACAAAGTGCGGCGCGGCCTGTCAGGGGCCGTCGCTCGCCGTCGCCTGTCCCAATGACCAGGACATCGCGTTCCACGATCTCCCTGCCTATCATGTTCGGTCCATTCTCGGGTTCGCCCGCCGGCCCACGGGGACTCTCAGATGAACCATCGCATGCCGCCACAGGCCGACGGCCTGTACGACCCTAGGTACGAGCACGACGCCTGCGGCGTCGCCATGGTCGCCCGCCTCGACAACGTCCCGGGCCACGACGTCGTGGTCAAGGCGCTCGAGGCGCTCGACAACCTCGAGCACCGCGGGGCCGAGGGCGCCGACATCCGCACCGGCGACGGCGCCGGCCTGCTGATGCAGCTGCCGCACCGCTTCTTCCGGGCCAGGGTCGACTTCGAGCTGCCCGAGCCCGGGCGCTACGGCGTGTGCGTCTGCTTCCTCCCGCGCGACGAGCTCCACCGCCGTCAGATCGAGGAGCTGCTCGAGCTCAACGTGCGCGTCGAGGGCCAGCGCGTCCTCGGCTGGCGCGACGTGCCGATCGACGAGGACCACGTCGGCGACACCGCCAACGCCTCGCGCCCGCACATCCGCCAGCTCTTCATCGAGGCGGGCCCCGGCTTCGAGCACGACCAGGACGCCTTCGAGCGCAAGCTCTACGTCATCCGCCGCATCGTCGAGCTCGCCATCGGCCCGGAGTTCTACTCGCCGTCGTGCTCGAGTCGGACCGTCGTCTACAAGGGCATGCTCAAGGCCCCGCAGCTGCGCAGCTTCTACCCCGACCTGCAGGACGAGCGCTTCGCGAGCGCGCTGGCGCTCGTGCACAGCCGCTTCTCGACGAACACCTTCCCCAGCTGGGAGCTCGCCCATCCCTATCGCGTGATCTGCCACAACGGCGAGATCAACACGCTCATGGGCAACGTCAACTGGATGCGCGCGCGCGAGTCGTCGCTGGCCTCGGAGCTCTTCGGCATCGACCTGCAGAAGGTGCTGCCGGTCGTGCGTCCCGGCGGCTCTGACTCCGCGACGTTCGACAACGTGCTCGAGCTGCTCATGCTCGCCGGGCGGTCACTGCCGCACGCGGTGATGATGATGATCCCGGAGGCCTACAAGGACCGCGACGACCTCTCCGACGAGCTCAAGGGCTTCTACGCCTTCCACTCGTGCCTGATGGAGCCGTGGGACGGCCCGGCGGCGGTGGCCTTCACCAACGGCCGCGTCGTCGGCGCCACGCTCGACCGCAACGGCCTGCGCCCCGGGCGCTGGGTGGAGACCAAGGACGGCTACGTCGTCCTGGGCTCGGAGACCGGGATGCTCAGCGTGCGCCCGGAGAACGTCAAGCGCCTCGGGCGCCTGCAGCCGGGCAAGATCTTCCTCGTCGACCTCGTCGAGGGGCGGATCGTCGAGGACGAGGAGGTCAAGCGCGGGATCTCGACCCAGAAGCCCTACAGCTCCTGGTTCGACGAGCACGTCGTGCAGTTCAACGACCTCGAGCCCGGGCCGGCGAGGGCCGCGTCCGAGCTCCCGCTGCGCCAGGGCCAGCTCGCCTTCGGCTACTCGCAGGAGGACCTGCGCGTGCTGCACGCCCCGATGGCGCGCGCGGGCGAGGAGCCGATCGGCTCGATGGGCAACGACGCCGCGCTGGCGGTCCTCTCCGACCAGCGCCCGCCGCTGTTCAGCTACTTCAAGCAGCTCTTCGCGCAGGTCACCAACCCGCCGATCGACTCCACGCGCGAGTCGATCGTCATGTCGCTGGGCACGGGCGTCGGCGCCGAGGGCAACCTGCTCACCGAGACGCCGCAGCACGCCCATCAGCTCGTGATGGACCAGCCGATCCTGCGCAACGCCGAGCTCGAGACGCTGCGCTCGGTCTCCACGGACGTCTTCCGCGCCCACACGATCGACATCACGTGGCCGATCGACGAGGGCCCCGCGGGGATGCAGAAGCGCCTGGCCAACGTGTGCGACGAGGCGACCGACCACATCGCGGCCGGCATCAACATCCTCATCCTCTCCGATCGCGCGACCGGCCCGGACCGCGCGCCGATCCCGTCGCTGCTGGCCGTCAGCGCCGTGCACCATCACCTCGTGCGCGAGGGCACGCGCCTGCGCGCGGGCCTCGTGCTCGAGTCCGGCGAGCCGCGCGAGGTGCACCACTTCGCCGTGCTCATCGGCTACGGCGCGAGCGCGATCAACCCCTATCTCATGCTCGACACGGTCGACGAGCTCGCGCGCGACGGGCGCATCGCGGGCGTCGAGGATCCCGAGGAGGCCGAGCGGCGGATCGTCAAGGGCCTGGGCAAGGCCCTGCTCAAGACGATCTCCAAGATGGGGATCTCGACCATCCAGAGCTACTGCGGCGCGCAGATCTTCGAGGCCGTCGGCCTCGAGAAGACGCTCATCGACCGCCACTTCACGGGCACCGCGTCGCGCATCGGCGGCATCGGGCTCGGCGTGCTGGCCCGCGAGGCGCTCGACCGCCACGCCCGCGCGTGGCCGGGCTCGCACGAGGACCTGCTGCCCGTCGGCGGCGTCTACGCCTGGCGGCGCGACGGCGAGCACCACATGTGGAACCCCGAGACGATCGCGCTGCTCCAGCACGCCGTCCGGGGCCTCAACGGCTCCGCGCAGGAGAAGTACGACGAGTACGCCGAGCTCGTCAACTCCGACGCCGCGCGCCGCGCCACGCTGCGCGGCCTGCTGGCCTTCCGCACCGACCGCGAGCCCGTGGCGCTCGACGAGGTCGCAGCCGGCCAAGGACATCGTCAAGCGCTTCGCCACCGGCGCCATGTCGCTGGGCTCGATCTCCACCGAGGCCCACGAGACGCTGGCCATCGCGATGAACCGCCTCGGCGGGCGCTCGAACACGGGCGAGGGCGGGGAGGACCCGCGCCGCTTCACGCCCGACGCCAACGGCGACCTGCGGCGCTCGGCCATCAAGCAGGTGGCGTCGGGGCGCTTCGGCGTGACGATCCACTACCTCGTCAACTCCGACCAGCTGCAGATCAAGATGGCCCAGGGCGCCAAGCCCGGCGAGGGCGGCCAGCTGCCGGGCCACAAGGTCGACGAGTACATCGGCTGGGTGCGCCACACGACGCCCGGCGTGGGCCTCATCTCGCCGCCGCCCCACCACGACATCTACTCGATCGAGGACCTCAAGCAGCTCATCTACGACCTGCGCTGCGCGAACCCCGAGGGCTCGGTCTCGGTCAAGCTCGTCAGCGAGGTCGGGGTCGGGACGGTGGCGGCCGGCGTGGCCAAGGCCAACGCCGACCACGTGCTCATCTCCGGCCACGACGGCGGCACCGGCGCCTCGCCGCTGAGCTCGATCCAGTCGGCCGGGCGTGCCGTGGGAGATCGGCCTGGCCGAGACGCAGCAGACGCTGCTCAAGAACGACCTGCGCTCGCGCATCACCGTCCAGACCGACGGCCAGCTGAAGACCGGGCGCGACGTCGCCATCGCCGCGTGCCTGGGCGCCGACGAGTTCGGCTTCTCGACGGCGCCGCTCATCGCGACGGGCTGCATCATGATGCGCGCCTGCCACCTCAACACCTGCCCGGTCGGCATCGCCACCCAGGACCCCGAGCTGCGCAAGCGCTTCAAGGGCACCCCGGAGCACGTCGTGAACTTCTTCTTCTTCGTGGCCGAGGAGCTGCGGGGGATCATGGCCTCGCTGGGCGTGCGCACGCTCGAGGAGCTCACGGGCCGCACCGACATGCTCGAGGTCGACGGCGCCATCGACCACTGGAAGGCGCGCGGGGTCGACCTCACCCACGTCCTGCACTTCCCCGAGCTGCCCGAGGGCGCCGTGCGCCGGCGCGTCAAGCTGCCGCCGCCGGTGCTCGAGGACCATCTCGACTGGGAGCTCCTGCGCGAGGCACGTCTCGCGGTCGAGGCCAAGCAGCCGGTGCAGATCGACACCACCGTGCGCAACGTCAACCGCTGCGTCGGCGGCGTGCTGAGCTCGCGCATCGCGCAGGCCCACGGCGCCGAGGGGCTGCCGCCCGACACGATCAAGGTCAACCTGACCGGCTCGGCGGGCCAGTCCTTCGGCGGCTGGCTGGCGCCGGGCGTGACCTTCACCCTGCACGGCGACGCCAACGACTACACCGGCAAGGGCCTGTCGGGCGGGACGCTCGCGGTCATGCCGCCCGAGGGCGTCACCTTCGCCGCCGAGGAGAACGTCGTCATCGGCAACACCGTGCTCTACGGCGCCACCAGCGGGCGCGCCTTCTTCCGCGGGCTGGCCGGCGAGCGCTTCGCCGTGCGCAACTCCGGCGCGCACGCGGTCGTCGAGGGCGTCGGCGACCACGGCTGCGAGTACATGACCGGCGGGCGCGTCGTCGTCCTGGGCCCGACGGGGCGCAACTTCGCCGCCGGCATGAGCGGCGGCCTCGCCTTCGTGCTCGACGAGGACGGCGCCTTCCGCGGCAAGGTCAACGGCGGCGATGCTCGACCAGCTCGAGGAGCTGACCGACGAGGACGCCGACGAGGCGCGCGTGCTCATCGAGGAGCACCTGCGCCGCACCGGCTCGCCGGTGGCCAAGCGCGTGCTCGACTCCTGGCAGGAGCTGCTGCCGCGCTTCGTGAAGGTCTTCCCGACCGACTACAAGCGCGTGCTGGCCGAGCAGGCCGCCGCCTCCGCGCAGGAGATCGCCGCCTGATGGGCGAGCTCGGCGGCTTCCTGAAGGTCGAGCGGGTCGGGATCCCCTACGACGACCCGATCGAGCGCATCCAGGGCGAGCACACCTACAAGGAGTTCGTCGTCCAGCGCTCCGACGAGGAGCTCGCCGCGCAGGGCGGGCGCTGCATGGAGTGCGGCGTCCCCTTCTGCCACAACGGCTGCCCGCTGGGCAACCTCATCCCCGACTGGAACGACCTCGTCTACCGCGACCGCTGGCAGGACGCGATCCGCCAGCTGCACGCGACGAACAACTTCCCCGAGTTCACCGGGCGCCTGTGCCCGGCGCCCTGCGAGGCGGCGTGCGTGCTGGAGATCCGCGAGGGCGACGCGGTGACGATCAAGCAGATCGAGAACTCGATCATCAACCACGCCTGGGACGCAGGGCTGGGTCGTGCCCGTCCCGCCGCGGCACGAGACCGGGCGCAGCGTCGCCGTCGTCGGAGCCGGGCCGGCGGGCATGGCCGCGGCGCAGCAGCTGCGCCGCGCCGGGCACCGCGTGGTCCTCTACGAGCGCGACGAGGCGGCCGGCGGCCTCGTGCGCTTCGGCGTGCCCGACTTCAAGATCGAGAAGACCGTCGTCGAGCGCCGCGTGCAGCAGCTCGTCGACGAGGGCGTCGAGCTGCGCCTGGGCGTCGACGTCGGCGTCGACGTCAGCGCCGAGGAGCTGCGCGAGCAGTTCGACGCCGTCGTCCTGGCCCTCGGCTCGCGCGTGCCGCGCGACCTGCCCGTGCCGGGCCGCGAGCTCGACGGCGTGCACTTCGCGATGGAGTACCTCTACGTGCGCAACCGCTGGGTCGCCGGCTCCGACGAGACTCCGATCACGCGCCAAGGACAAGAACGTCATCGTCATCGGCGGCGGCGACACGGGCGCCGACTGCGTCGGCAACTCGATCCGCGAGGGCGCGGCCTCGGTCGTGCAGCTCGAGCTGCTGCCCGAGCCGCCGGCCTCGCGCCCCGACGAGCGCACGCCGTGGCCGCTGTGGCCGCTGAAGTTCCGCCTCAGCTACGCGATGGAGGAGGCCAAGGCGGACGGGCGCGGCGAGCAGGACTTCTCGGTCGTCACCACCGAGCTGACCGGCAACGGGCGCGTGCAGAAGCTGCACTACGCCCAGGCGCAGCCCGCGCCGCCCTTCGGCCCGGTCGAGGGCACCGACGGCGTGCTCGACGCCGACCTCGTGCTGCTGGCCATGGGCTTCCTGCACCCCGAGCACGAGGGTGCCGTCGACCAGCTGCAGGTCGAGAAGGACCCGCGCGGCAACGTCAGGGCCCCGACCTACGCCACGAGCGTCGAGGGCGTCTTCGCGGCCGGCGACGCGCGGCGCGGCCAGTCGCTCATCGTGTGGGCGATCAACGAGGGGCGCCAGTGCGCGCGCATGGTCGACCGCTACCTCGAGGGGCTCGACCGCGAGCCCGTCGTCGTGGGCGGCGGCGACGCCGACGAGGGCCCCGAGGGTCCGCCGCAGGTCGCCTCGCCGGGTCTTTAGCAATCAGGGCTTTCGAGCTAGGATCCCGCCGCATGCGGGCGGGGAGGGCGGTCGTGTTGGCGGGGTTGCTGGCGTGCGTGGCCGCTCAGCCGGCGCACGCGACGCCGCACTTCATCGTGGGGACGGGCCAGAACCCGGGCGTCGCGGTCGACGCGCTCGGGACGGCCTACATCGGCTGGAAGGTCAACGTCTACGCCGACCAGGGCGACGCCGTGCAGCTCTGTGTGCTGCCGGCGGGCGCACGCGCGTGCGCCAGCCTGGCCACGATCCCGTTCCCCGGCGAGGGCTACAACCTGGGCCGCGTGAGCGTGCTCCTGCCCGGCGCGCCGGGCGTCGTCCAGGTGACCGTCGGCCGGTCGCAGGGCGCCGACTACAGCCAGTACGTGGCCACGTCGGGCGATGGCGGGGTGAGCTTCGGCGCGCCCGTGGCCTTCGGCTCCGGCTTCGGCATCGAGAACGACGTGCTGCCCGACGGGCGCATCGTCTCCGACGGCAACGGCGCCGGGAACCTCTCGGGCGCCGCGTATGCGCCGAACGGCGCCCAGGCCGGCGTCGATCGCACCTCGCTCGAGGACCGCGGGCAGTTCCCCGACATCGCGGTGCAGGGCGCCGACGCCTACATCGCGGGCTCGGCGGCCGGCCCGTCGGCCGTGGTCCGGCTGCCGGCCGGCGCCAACTGGGTCGACCCGGCGGCCTGGCAGCACCTGCCCGACGTCAACGGCGAGCAGCCCGAGCTCGCGCCGGGGCCGCTCGGCCCGGTGGCGCTGCTCGAGCCCACGCCCTTCGCCAAGCGCGAGGAGCTCTTCACCCAGCGCTGGACCGGCCTGCGCTGGACGGCGCCGGTCGACGTGGGCGGGGTCAGCTACGACAGCTCGTTCGCCCTCGCCGGCTCGGGCACGCGCCTGACCGGCATCTGGGCGGTGGATCCCCCGGGCTTCGCGTACCTGCTCGACATGGTGACCTCGACCGACGGCGGCACGCTGTGGTCGTCGGAGGCGACGCTCGCCGTCAGCCCGACCGCGCTCTACACGCTCGAGCTGGCCACGAACCCCGCGGGCCACGGGGTGGCGGTCAACGGCGGCGACACCAGCGCCCGCCCGATCTGGGTCTACGTCATCGACCCGCGCAAGGCCAACGTCGCCCGCGCGCGCTTCGGCGACACCACCGTGCAGCTGCGCACCGACCTGGGCGACTGCGTCAGCGAGCAACGCGTGCGCCTGCGCGTCCAGGCTGCGCGCGGGGGAGACCTCGTGAGCCCGAGCGGCGTGCTGCGCAGCGCGCGCGTGTCCGTGAGCCGCTCGCGGATCCTGCACCGCTCGCGCTGGTCGACGCTCGTCGACCTGCGCCGGACGCGCGCCAAGCGCACGGCGCGGGTGCGCCTCGTCCCGCGCCACGGGCGCGCGCGGACGCTGCGCCTCGCCGTCCGCGGCTGCGGGCGCATCGCCTAGCGACCGCCGCAGGGCGTATGGTCGGCCCATGGTCGGCCGATGAACGCGCGTGCACTGGGCCTCGTCGTCGTCGTCATGGTGGGCGCGGGCGCGGCGACACCGGCGGACGCCGCGACGACGATTCGGGGTCGCTGGGAGGCGGCAAGCTCCCCGCCAAGGGCGCCGGCGTCACGTCGGTCCGGGCGGTGGCGGTCGGATACCGGCGTCATCGCCGACGACGCGCGGATCCGCTCCGGGCGCTTCGTGCTGCGGTGACGCCTGGCGCCTACGTGCTGCTGGCCGCGACCACGCCGTTTCGCGGGCACGCGGGCGTCGACCGGAAGGTCGAGGCGCTCAGGGTCGCCTCGGCGGCACGTCGCGCAAGCTGCGCCTGTCGCTGCGCCGGCGCGGGGGCCACATCGCGCGCAAGCGAAGCGCAAGGCGCGCGCCGCGGCGGGCCCCAGCTTCGTCTCGGTGACCTATCCGGCGGTCTGGGTCCAGCACTTCGCCGTCTCCGGGCCCGAGGAGGCCTCGGTCCTGCGCAAGGGCATCGCCGACATGCTCATCACCGATCTGGGCGACCCGATCAAGAAGAAGTGCGACGGGGTCCTCGTCGAGCGCGAGCACCTCGACCTGATCATCGCGGAGCAGAGGCTCTCGCGGAGCCCACTGATCGATCCCGCCACGCGGATCCGCCCCGGGCACCTGATCGGCCACAACCGCGTCGTGAGCGGCACGCTGACGATCAGCGGCGCGACCGCGACCCTGACCGTGACGGTCACCAACACGGCGACGGGCGTGCAGCGGTCGGTCACGCACACCGGCGCGTCGCCGGCGAGGGGATCTTCGACCTCGAGAAGTCGGTGGTCGACGACGTCGCGAAGCTCATCTGCGATCCGCCGGCGCGCTACGTCGGCCCGGTGTCCGGCTCGATCCCGGCCTTCGCGGGCGGCGTCTCGGGGACCTTCTCCTGGAGCGGCACGATCAGCCTCGTGCTCGATCACCTCGGCCCCGCGCCCAGCGGCAGCCCGGCTGGCGAGTACGCCTTCTTCCGGCCCGAGGGCGGCACCGTCCACCTGGCGCTCGACATGGTCGACGGGCACTGCACGGGCCACGGGGAGACGGACATCGGCGTGGATCCCGGCGGCGGCCTGAGCTCCGTGCAGCAGGGCGTCACGGAGCCCACGTACACGCTCTATGCCGCGTTCGGCGCGTCGCCGGGCATCGCGTTCTCCTGGACCGGCGGGACGCCCGCCGAACCGTGCGCCAACGACGGCACGCTGCCGTTCGGGGCGGGCCTGCCGGTGCTGGCCACCGCGACGCTGAAGTCGGCGTCGACGACGCTGGCGGGCAGCACCACCGACGCCTTCCCGGGCGTCGCCGGCAGCGTCCACCGGGAGTGGTCGCTCGTCCCGCAGGGGTGAGCGGTTGACACGGTGTCGACGGCCATCGCGCCGTGGTAGCGTGCCGCGCCATCGCCGGCCCGCCCCCGGCCGGCATGTCCTGAGGAGGAGTCATCTTGCGACGCGCGCTCGCGCTCGCCGTGGTCGTGCTCGGCGTTGTGGCGCCGACGGCCTCGGCGGCCACCACCCTGAACGTGATCCCGCACGGCCAGTGGGAGCCGGGCGTGTCCTGGGGCACCAGCCCCGGCATCCTGCCCGCCGAGACGCAGGCGCAGATGTACGACCGCCTCACGCCGCTCTTCCGCGACGTCACCGACGCGCAGCTCGTCCCGAGCGCCGACGGCACGGGCTTCTACAAGTCGGCCGCGCTGGTCGACGAGAACGACCCGTCGCTCATCACCAGCGAGAACATCGCCGGCACGGCACCCGGTGCGGGCGCCGTGAGCGCGCGCATCAAGCGCGACGCCTACGGCGTTCCGCACATCTACAGCGACACGGACGCGGGCGTCATCTTCGCCGCCGGCTACGTCACCGCGCAGGACCGCAACCTGCTGCTCGACCAGGCGCGCGCCAACGGCGTCGCCGGGCTCATCGACATCCCCGGCGTGCCGGCCATCCAGCTGGTGCTCGGCCTCTACACCTACAAGCCGACCAAGAAGGTCGTCGACGAGGCGACGGCGCTGCAGACGAAGTCGATCGAGGCGCAGGGCGCGCCCGGGCCGCCAGCTGCTGAGCGACATCGACGTCTACCTGGCGGGCATCAACCTGTGGTACTCGCAGAACCGCCCGAGCGACGCCGCCGTTCACCCGCACCGACATCTACGCGCTGAACGCGCATCAAGTCGCAGTTCCTGGGCCAGGGCGGCGGCGAGGAGGTCGCCAACGCCTCGTTCCTCGACGCGGCGCGCTCCAAGCTCGGCGCCACCCGCGGCGACGAGGCCTACGAGGACCTGCGCGGGCGCTACGACCCCGAGACGGCGACGACGACCACGCGCAAGTTCCCCTTCGAGACCAACGTCAGCGTGGCCAAGCCGCGCGGCATGGTGCGGCATCGTCAACGGCAGCTTCCGCTCGACGGCGCCCAAGCTCCCGGCCTCGACGCGCGCGGCGGCGGCGCGGGCGGCCACGCTCGACCACCCCTACGGCCCGCCGCAGCTCGCGAGCAACATCCTCATCGCGAGCGGGAAGGCGTCGCAGACGGGCTCGCCGCTCTTCGTGGGCGGCCCGCAGATCGGCTACAACTACCCCGGCCTGACGCTGGAGATGGACCTCCACGGGCCCGACATCCACGTGCGCGGCGCGACGTCGGCGCCGTTCCCCGGCTACATGCTCATCGGGCGCGGCCGGACTACGCGTGGACGCTGACCTCGGCCGACGGCGACATCATCGACACGTACGCCGAGACGCTGTGCGGCGGCTCGAAGGTGCGCTACCTCTACAAGGGCAAGTGCCGCGCGATGGAGTCGGTCGACGCCGGCACGATCTCCAAGGGCGCCAAGAGCGTCCATGTCACGTTCCGGCGCACGGTCCACGGGCCGGTGTACGGCTACGCGAAGGCGCGCGGCAGCAACAAGCAGGTGGCGCTGTCGACCCGGCGCTCGAGCTACGGGCGCGAGACGGTCGACCAGCTCTTCTTCCAGCAGATGACGTACGGCCGCGTGCACTCGGCCAAGGACTTCATCCGCGCCGCGTACAAGACGCCGCAGACCTTCAACTCGTTCTACGCGAGCGCCAACGAGTCGGCGTTCATCACCTCCGGGCTGCTGCCGCTGCGCCCGAAGGGCGTCAACCCCGACCTCCCGGTCAACGGCGAGGGCAAGTACGAGTGGAAGGGCTACCTGCCCAACCGCGCGCACCCGCAGGTCATCAACCCCTCGACCGGCTACATCGTCAACTGGAACAACAAGCCGGCCAAGGACTTCCCGGCCTCCGACAGCCGCTGGAACGAGCAGTCGCTGCAGCGTCAGAAGCTGCTCACCGACGAGCTCGCGCGCCAGCCGAAGCAGACGCTGGCCACCGTCCTGGCCGCGGCCAACGCCGCGGCGACCGAGGACGTCCGCATCGTCGAGCTGTGGCCGACGCTCAAGAAGATGCTCGACCGCGGCAAGGCGCCCAACGCGGCCGACAAGCAGATCGTCGCCCTGCTGCAGGCCTGGCACGACGCCGGCGGGAGCCGGCGCGACGCCGATCACGACGGCAGGATCGACGACCCCGGCGTCCCGATCCTCGACGCCGCGTGGAAGGGCCTCAGCGACGCCGGGCTGTGCGACCGCCTCGGCTCGTCGCTGTGCAGGCAGCTCGAGGGGCGCAACGCGCGCTTCGACCAGCCGCCCGGCGGCCAGTACGGCGGCTGGCACCAGTACATGTGGAAGGACCTGCGCGCGATGCTCGGCCAGAAGGTGGCCGGCGCCTATCACCTGCGCTACTGCGGCGACGGCAGCGTGAAGACCTGCTCGAAGGAGCTGTGGGCGGCGCTCGACGCGGCGCGCAAGCGCCTGGCCGCCCAGCAGGGCCCCGACCCGACCGCGTGGCGCGCGCCCGAGGCCAAGGAGCAGATCACCTTCGCCCCGCTGCCGCTGATCACCATGCAGTACACGAACAAGCCGACCGGCATCCACCAGGTGATGCAGTTCGGCCCATAGCCCGCGGCCGCTCCGGGCGGTCGAACGTCGGTCTTCCCCCGTCCAGACGGGGTAGGACCGACGTTCGACGCTCGGAGCTAGCGGGAGGCGTCCGTCGCGTCCTGCACGAGCAGGGCGATCTGGACGCGGTTCTCGACGCCGAGCTTCACGAGCAGGCGCGACACGTGAGCCTTCACGGTCGCCACGCTCATGTGGAGCTCGGCGGCGATGTCGGCGTTGGGCAGGCCGCGGCCGACCGCGAGCGCGACCTCGCGCTCGCGGGGGCTGAGGGCCTCGAGCAGCTCGCGCGCGCCGTCGTGGCGCGCGGGCGCGCCGCCCTCGCCGGCGACGAGGGCGATGAGCTGGCGCGTGACGGCGGGGGAGAGCATCCCGTCGCCGGCGTGGACGAGCTCGATGGCACGCACGATCTCGGCCGGCGGCGTGTCCTTGAGCAGGAAGCCCGCGGCCCCGGCGCGCAGCGCCCGCAGCACGAGCTCGTCGGTGTCGAACGTCGTCAGGACCACGACCGCCGGCGGCGCGGGCTGCGAGCGCAGCAGGCGGGTGGCGGCGATGCCGTCGAGCTGCGGCATGCGGATGTCCATGAGGACGACGTCGGGCCGGTGCAGGTCGACGGCGCCGAGCACGCCGCGGCCGTCATCGGCCTCGCCGACGACCTCGATGCGCTCCGCGCCGGCCAGCATCATCCGCAGCCCCGAGCGCACCAGCGCGTCGTCGTCGACGAGCAGGACGCGGACCTTCTCGTTCACGCCGGCCAGGGGAGGGTCGCCCGCAGGACGAAGTCGCCCGCCGCGTCGGGGCCGTGCTCGAGCGCGCCGCCCGCCAGCTCCACGCGCTCGGCCAGCCCGACGAGGCCGGTGCCGGTACTCGCTGGGCATGCGCCAGCGGCTCGGGCCTCGCGCACGCGCTGCTCGGCGATCCGCGAGGTCCTGATCCTCGACGAGCCGGCCAACGGCCTGGACCCCGAGGGCATGCGCTGGATGCGCGGGCTGCTGCGCGACTTCGCCGACCGCGGCGGCACCGTGCTGCTCTCCTCGCACCTGCTCGGGGAGGTGCAGGCGGTCGCCGACCGGATCGTGATCATCGGCGCCGGGCGGATCGTCGCCCAGGGCGCGCGCGACGAGCTGCTGGCCGACGCGGGCACGCTCGTGTCCGCGGCCGACCGCGCGCGGCTCGCGCTCGCGCTGCGGACCGCCGGCCTCGACGCCCGCCCGGCGCCGACGGCGCGCTCGTGGTCGACGCCGCCCCGAGGCCGTCGGGCGCGCCGCGCTTGAGGGCGGCGTCGCCCTCACCCACCTGGGGCCCGCCGAGGGGGCGGGCCTCGAGGCCCTGTACTTCGAGCTGACCGCCAAGGAGGCCGCATGAGCGCCGCCGCCCTCGCCCACCCCGCTCCCGTCCGGTCGCGCTCCCACGCGCGCCCGGCCTCGCCCGGCTGACCGCCGTCGAGCTGCGCAAGATGACCGACACCCGCGCCGGCTTCTGGCTGCAGCTCGCGGTCGTCGCTGCTGACCGTCGTCGTGGTCGTGGCCGCGTGCCTGTTCGGCCCGCCGGAGGACCAGACGCTGCGCTCGATGCTCGCGATCGCGGTCGCGCCGGCCAGCATCCTGCTGCCGATCGTCGGGCATCCTGCTCGTGACCTCGGAGTGGTCGCAGCGAACGGGCGCTGACCACCTTCGCCCTGGTGCCCCGGCGCGCGCGCGTGCTCGCCGCCAAGCTGCTGGCGAGCGTCGTCCTGTCGCTCGTCGCGCTGGCCCTGTGCATCGTGGTCGCGGTCGATCGGCACCGCGATGGCCGCGCCGGGAATCGAGCACACGTGGGCGCTGCCGGTCGGCCTGCTCGGCCAGCACGTCGTCTCGCTCGGAACGGGCATGATCTCCGGCGTGGCGCTCGGCGCGGCGCTGCTGGCCTCGGCGCCGGCCATCGTCTGCCAGTTCGCGCTGCCGCTGGCCTGGGCGATCGCCGGCCGCGCTGGCGGGGCTCGACGCCGTCGTGCACTGGCTGGACCCGACGTCCTCGCTGGCGCCGATGACCGAGCACCTGATGGACGCCACCGAGTGGGCGCACGCCGGGACGACGCTGGCGCTGTGGATGGTGGCTGCCGCTGCTCGTCGGGCTGTGGCGGATCCAGCGCGGCGAGATCCGCTGAGCGCGCGCGTAGACTCGCCCCGCCATGGGACCAGACGCCCGCCGGTCCCTCGCCACCGCCCTCGTCGTCGTCGCGTCGCTGCTGCTCGCGGCGCGACGCTGGCCGGCTACGCGCGCCGGGCGCTCTTCGACTCCGACCAGTTCGCCAACCGCGCCGCGGCGACGCTGCAGCGACCCGAGCGTGCGGACGCTGGTCGGCGAGCGGGTGACCGACGGCGTCGTGCTGCGCCACGAGGCAGGACCTGCTGGCCGCGCGGCCGCTCATCGCGTCGGCCGTCTCGGGCGTGGTCGGCGCGTCCGCGTTCCGCAGCCTGTTCCGTCGGCGCGGCGCTCGACGCCCACCGCGCGGTCTTCGAGCACGACCAGAACACGGTCACGCTGACGCTGGCCGACGTCGGCACGGTGGCCGCGCGCGGCGCTGCAGACGCTGCGGCCCGCAGCTCGCGCGCCGAGCTCGAGCGACAGCGGCCGGGTCACGGTCGTCGAGCGCGACATCGGCTCGGCGACCGGCGACCTCGCGCGCATCGCGCAGCGACGTCCGCATCGCTGGCCTACCTGCTGGCGGCGCTGACGCTGGCGGCGGCGGTCGCCGCGCTCGTCGCTCTCGCCCGACCGCCGCCGGACCGCGTCGCAGCTCGGGGTCGGCATGGCGGCGGCCGGCGTGGTCGATCGTCGTCGCCTACGCGATCGCGCGCGCGATCGTGCTCGGCCGCTTCCACGACCCGGACGACCGCGCCGCGGCCGGCGGCGGTGTGGAGCGCGTTCCTCGGCGACCTGCGCACGTTCGGCTGGGTGCTGGCCGGCTCGCGGCGCGCGTGGTCGCCGCCGCGGCGGCGTCGCTGATCGCGCCGGTCGACGATCGAGGGCCCGCTGCGCGCGCGCGCTGGCGGCTGGCGACACCGAGCCGAGCGCACGACGGCTGCGCGGCTCGTGCGCGCCGTCGGCGCTGATCGCGGCCGGCGTGCTCGTCGATCGCGCAGCCGCTGACGGCGCTGCAGGTGGCGGCGACGCTCGTCGGGCGTCTACTCGTCTACAAGGGCGATCGAGGCGATCCTGCGCGCTGATCTACCGGCCGCCCGAGCCGGCGCAGGAGGCCGACGCGCGCCGGCGCGCCGCCGGCGTCGCGCGTCGCGCGCGGCGCCTCGCGGTGCCGGCGCTCGCGGCGCTGCTGATCGCCGGCGCGCTCGTCGGCCTTCCTGAGCGGCGGCGGCGCCGAGCGCGCCGGCGGCGCCGACGCCGACGCTGCAACGGCCACGCCGCGCTGTGCGACCGCCCGCTCGACGAGGTCGTGCTGCCGGCGACGCACAACTCGATGTCGGCGCCGCTGCCGGGCTGGTTCTCGTCCGAGCAGGAGCGCCCGATCGGCGCGCCAGCTCGACGACGGCATCCGCGGCCTGCTGATCGACACCCACTACGCCGACCGGCTCGCCAACGGCCGCGTGCGCACGGACTTCGGCAGCGACGCGAAGACCTCGAGCTGGTCAAGACCAGGACGGCGTCAGCGACGCAGGCGTCGAGGCGGCGCTGCGCACTGCGCGAGCGGCTCGGCTTCCGCGGCGAGGGCAAGCGCGGGATGTACCTCTGCCACACGTTCTGCGAGCTCGGCGCGACGCCGCTCGTCGACGGGCTCGAGGACATCCACGACTTCCTCGTCACCCATCCCGACGAGGTGGTCGTCGTGATCAACCAGGACTACGTCACGCCCGGAGGACTTCGTCAGGGCGGTCGGCGACGCCGGGCTGGCGCAGTACGCGTTCACGCCGCCCGACGGACGGCGACTGGCCGACGCTGCGCGCAGATGATCGAGGCGCGACCAGCGGCTCGTCGTGCTGGCCGAGAACCACGCCGGCGCGGCGCCCTGGTACCAGCTCGGCCTACGAGCGGCTCACGCAGGAGACGCCGTTCACGTTCCCGCAGCGCCGCGCTGCTGACCGACCCGGCCGCGCTGCCCGCGAGCTGCGCGCCCAACCGCGGGCCCGACGAGCGCGCCGCTGTTCCTCATCAACCACTGGGTCACGCACCGATCCGGTCCCGCGGCCCGAGCGACGCGACGAAGGTCAACGCCTACGGGCCGCTGCTGGCGCGCGCCCGCGAGTGCGAGCGCATCCGCCACCACCTGCCGAACCTGCTGGCGGTCAACTTCTACAGGCGCGGCGACGTGTTCCGCGTGGTCGACACGCTCAACGGCGTCTGACGCCACGGCACGAACTTGACGCATGCGTCATCTTCTGTGAGGCTGGCGCGATGCCGACGCCTTCCCACCGCCGCGGTCATCGGCGCCGGCTCCTCCGGGATCGCCGCCGCCAAGGCGCTCGCACGAGCGCGGCGTCCCGTTCACCTGCTTCGAGGCCTCCGACCGCGTCGGCGGCAACTGGGTCTTCGGCAACAAGAACGGCATGTCGGCCGCCTACCGCCAGCTGCACATCAACACCTCGCGCGACCGCATGGAGTACTCGGACTTCCCGATGCCGAAGTCCTATCCGGACTTCCCGCACCACACGCAGATCGCCGCGTACTTCGACGACTACGTCGACCACTTCGGCTTCCGCGACCGCATCCGCTTCGAGACCAAGGTCGAGCACGCGCAGCGCCTCGCCGGCGGCGGCTGGGAGCTCGACGCTCGACGACGGCTCGGTCGAGCGCTTCGACGCGCTGCTCGTGGCCAACGGCCACCACTGGGACCCGCGCTGGCCCGAGCCGACGTTCCCCGGCCACGACACGCTTCGCCGGCGAGCAGCTGCACGCCCACGCCTACGTCGACAACGACCTCTTCGCCGGCAAGGACGTCGTCGTCGCTCGGCATGGGCAACTCGGCGATGGACATCGCGGTCGAGTCCTCCTACGTCGCGCGCAGCACCTACCTGGCCGCCCGCCGCGGGGCGTGGATCATCCCCAAGTACATGTTCGGCCGGCCGGTCGACCAGCTCGCCGCAGGACCCGCGCGTCCCGTTCAAGGTCCGCCAGCGCGATGATCCACACGCTGCATCAAGCTCGCACGTCGGCGACCCCGAGCGCTACGGCCTGCCCAAGCCCGACCACAAGTTCGGCGAGGCCCACCCGACCGTCTCGGGCCGCATCCTCGACCGCATCGCGCACGGCGACGATCACGCCCAAGCCGAACATCCGCCGCCTCGACGGCGACGAGGTCGAGTTCGACGACGGCTCGCGCGTGCACGCCGACGTCGTCGTCTACTGCACGGGCTACAAGATCAGCTTCCCGTTCTTCGACGAGGACCTCATCGCGGCGCCCGACAACCACATCGAGCTCTTCCGGCGCGTCTTCCACCCCGAGTTCGACGACGTGTTCTTCGTCGCGCTGCTGCAGCCGCTGGGCGCGACCATGCCGCTGGCCGAGGCCCAGGGCGCAGTGGATCGCCGACTACCTCAAGGGCGAGTACGCGCTGCCGCCGCGGCCGGCGCTGCTGCAGGACATCGAGGACGACACGGCCGCGATGCGCAAGCGCTACGTCGCCTCCAAGCGCCACACGATCCAGGTCGACTTCGACGACTACCTGCACGCGCTGGGCAAGGAGCGCCGGGCGGGCGCCGAGCGCGCGCGCCGGCAGGGCTTCCGGCTGCCGGTGCCGGCGCGCGCGGGCGCGCGCGGCACCGCGCCGGTCGCGCGCGCGTGAGCGGCGACCCGTGGCCTGACCGCGCC
Source organism: uncultured Actinomycetes bacterium (assembly GCA_963816845.1). Taxonomy (GTDB): domain Bacteria; phylum Actinomycetota; class Thermoleophilia; order Solirubrobacterales; family Solirubrobacteraceae; genus JAOPZW01. The sequence continues at coordinate 34,599 of CAWFMR010000022.1, forward strand.
GCCGGCAAGCGCGAGCGCACGAAGGCGGCCAACCGCGCGGCGATCCTCGTCGCCGCGCGCGCGCGTGTTCAGCGACATCGGCTACGGCGCCGCGTCGGTGCGCGACATCGTGCGCGGGACCGATCTCGCCACCGGCACCTTCTACAACTACTTCCCCGACAAGGAGTCGGTGCTGCGGGCGCTGGTGGACGAGATCACCGTCGAGGCCCGCGCGCGCGTGCGCGCGGCGCGGATGGCGCGCCACGACGCTCGAGGGCTTCGTCGTCCGGCGGCTTTCGCGCCTACTTCGAGTTCCTCGCCGAGGATCCCGACACGGTCGCGCTCATGCGCCGCAACGCCGGGACCATCCGCGCGATGTTCGACGAGCCCGCCGCTGGGCGCGGGCATCGAGGAGCTGCGCGCCGACCTCGAGACGGCCGTCACGCCAGGGCCGGATCCCGCCCCACGACGCGGATCTCATGGCGGCGGCGATGGTCGGGCGCCGGGGTCGAGGTCGGCCTGCGCATGGTCGAGCGCGATCCGCCCGACGTCGAGCGCGCGGTGGCCTTCGTCACCGATGTGTTCCTCGGTGCGTTTGAACGCATCGGGTAGGTCGCGCCGCTGCCGCAACTCGGGCGTGGCTAGCCTGTTCCGGGCCCTTAATGCCGACGAAAGCCAACCTCCCCTCCATGCGACGACTCCTCATCCCCATCGCCGCGCTGATCGCGGTGCTCGCCATCCCGGCGGGCGCCAGCGCCTACACGCTGGGCGTCTCCGACCAGCAGGCCTAGCACGTTCACCAACCCGCTCTTCGCGCCGCTGAAGTTCAAGGCCGCGCGCTACATCACGCCCTACGACGTGATGGAGAGCCCCGCCGACAAGGCGCAGCTGGACGCCTGGTTCACGCGCCGCGACCGCCGCGCACCAGAAGATCCTCATCTCCTTCGAGCACTCCCATCGCAGCAACTCGCGCGCCCTCAAGGCGCCGACCGTCGCCGCGTACACGAAGGAGCTCAAGAAGTTCAAGGCGGCCTATCCGCGCGTCAAGGACATCTCGCCCTGGAACGAGGTCAACCGCTGCCACGCGCTGCGCGACGGCAGCGTGCAGGGCCAGCCGACCAAGATCTGCAGCCTCACCACGGGCCCCAAGCTCACGGCGCAGTACTACAGGCGCCGCGCGCAAGGTCTTCAAGGGCTCGAAGTACACGATCGTCGGCCTGGACATCCTCGACGAGCAGAACGTCAACAAGACGATCAAGTACCTGAAGTCGTTCCTGCGCCACGCGTCGCCGGATCCGAAGATCATCGGCTTCCACAACTACTCGGACACCAACCGCTTCTCGACCACCCGCACCAAGCGCGTGCTGGCAGACCTTCCGCGGCAAGGTGTGGCTGACCGAGACCGGCGGCATCGTCAAGCTGGGCTCGAGCTTCCCGTTCAGCACGAGCCGCGCGGCCAAGGCGCTGGGCTGCATGTTCACGCCTCGCCAAGTCCAACTCGCGCATCAGCGCGCTGTTCGTCTACCAGTTCAACTCGCCGCCGGACCCGTCGACGGCGTTCTTCGACGCCGGCCTGATCAACCCGGACAGACTCGCTGCGCCCCGGCTACAACGTGGTCAAGAGCCGCAAGGCGCGCAGCTGCCACAAGTAGGACACTGAGGCGGCAGTGCCCACCTTCTGCCGCCACGGCCGACTCGAAGCCACCTGCCCCATCTGCGCGCGCAAGGCGCAGCGCGGGGCAGGCGGCCGAGCCGCGCCGGGCGACCCCTCGCCCGGCGCGCTCGTCCTCCGGGCGCGCGCCGTCCGCCGCGCGGCGGCGACCTGCGCGTGCGGCGCATGGCCCGCGCCGCCGACGACGGCTACGAGCACGAGCTGCTGCCCGGCCTGCGCAGCTCGGTCGACGCCGCGCGCCTGGCCGACGAGATCGCCTTCGCGGCGGCGCGCCTGGACGAGCTGGCCGCCGACCCGCCCGGCCTCTACGCCGAGGTGGCCCGCGCCTCCGACGTCGAGGAGGCCACCTGGCTGGCCTTCCTCATCGCCTACCTGTCGCCGCTCGAGGGCGACGACCCGTGGGCGTCGATCGCCGCGGCCCGCACGAGCTGGGCGTCGGGCGAGCTGCCGATGCTCGAGGACGTCGCGCTCGGGCCGCGCACCGCGCACGACCCCGCGCGCGGCGCCTCGACCCTGCTGGCCTATCGCGCGTGGGCGCAGCGCGCCGGCTCGCAGGCGGAGGCCTTCACCGGCGACCCCGCGTGGCCCGACCAGCGCCGCTTCGACCGCGCCTTCGAGCGCCTGTCGCTGCCGGGCTTCGGGCGCGCCCCGCGCTACGAGCTGCTGGTCGTCCTCGGGCGCCTCGGGCGTCTACGACGTCCGCCCGTGGTCGCTGCAGCTCGCCGCCGACGCGCTCGACCCGACCGTCGTCGCCTCCAAGCGCGTGCTCGGCATCGGCGACCCGCTGCTGCTGCAGCGCCGCGCGGCCGACCTCGTCGAGGCCGTCGGCGTCCCGATCGAGGCGCTCGACCTCGGGCTGACCAACTGGTCGCGCCCCGAGGGCGAGCGCATCACCGCCGGCGCGACCGTCGGGGGGTCGGACGAGCGCCCGCGGCGCGACGCGATCGGCGCGGCGCTGCGCGTCGAGACGGCTCTAGCCGGCCAGCGCCGCCAGCGCGGCCAGGCCCGGCACGAACAGGTAGGCGCCGCCGCGGGTGGTGACGAACGGGCCCTGCGGGCCGAGGAAGAAGGGCGGGTCGCCCTGGACGGTCATCTTGCCCGTCCCGTGGGGGTCGCCCATGCAGGAAGTCGCTGTCGTGGCCGAGTCCGAAGACGTTGCCGTCGTTGATCCACTGCGCCTGGATGCCCTCGAACTGGCGCGAGATGCTCGCGTTGAAGCAGACGAAGACCAGGCCGCGGTCGACGTGGTCGTCCTCGGTCGCCTCGGCGGGCAGCGGCCGGCCGTAGGGCATCCCGCGGCGGATGATGCGGTGGCGGAAGCTCAGCAGCCCGTCGAAGCCGAGCGCGTCGCGCGGGTTGGTGCGGCGGATGTGCGCGCCCAGCGGGCAGCGCCGGCCGTCGGGATCGTCGTCGGCGTAGCGGAAGGCGTTGGCGCTCGCGCGGCCTTGGCGTCGAAGTCCGGCGATCGGCGCGTCGGGGGAGAGGACGAGCGGCGTGCCGTTGGGCCAGCGCCCGACGACCTTGGCCGCGAGCTTCTCGTGGTCGCCGCCGCCGTAGAGCTCGGCGGCCTCGCGCAGCACGTGGCGGAAGAGCGCGACGTCCTGGTAGAGCTTGCGCCACACCATGTAGGTGCCCGAGCGCCCGAACGGGTCGGCCGGCGCGCTCGGCAGGCCGCGCTCGGGATCGACGCGCGTGTCCTCGTCCTCGTAGCCGAGGATGAACTCGCCGGGCGCGAGCGCGCGCCAGGCGCCCTTGGCCTCGGGGACCCCGCCGCCGACGCGCCGGTCGCCCGCGTCGTCGCCGCCGGCCAGCGCCGGCTGGGCGAAGCCGTCGGCGTAGCCGAAGTGCTCGCGCGAGTCGGGCAGCAGCTCGGTGCGCTGCTCGTAGGCCACGGCGACGCCGCCGGCGCTCGCGGCGTCGCTGCGCAGGCGGGTGATCTCGCGCTCCAGCGCGCCGTCGTCGAGCGCGTTGACCGTGGCGAGCACGTGCAGGCCGGCGCCGTGCAGCTCGGGCTCCCAGTTGGCCGGGCTCGCTGGGGCCGGCGTCGCCCAGCGTCGCCGCGCGCGCGGCCATGCCGGCGCGGAACTCGCTGCGAGAAGGTGGCGAGCACCGGCGTCGGGCACGCCGAGCGCGCGCAGCCCGTCGGCGGTCACCGCGAGGTTGAGCGTCGTCGTGCGGCTTGCCGGCGCTCCACGGCTCGGCCGTGGTCACGCGCGGCAGCAGGCCGCGCAGCCAGGCGCGCCCGGCGCCGGCGTCGTCGACGCGGAAGAAGACGTAGGCGGTGTGGGCGTAGGCGTTGCCGTAGGCGCGCAGGATGTCGCCCTGGAGGTCGGCGAGATCGATGGACACGCCGGCCACGGTCACCCGCCGAGCCGTTCGCGGAAGGCGGCCTGCAGCTGCGCCGGGTCCATGCGCCTGGGCGTCGCGCGCGAAGGCGATGACGTCCTCGCGCTGCGCGAGCGCCGCGCGTACCTGCCCGACGGTGGCCTGCGGGTAGGCGGCGACGAAGAAGCCGGTCGTGTGGTGGTGGGCGCGCAGGTAGGCCTTCAGCGGGGCGCCGGCGGGTGGCTGCGGCGCGCCGGCGCAGCGGCCCCAGATCTCCCGGGCCTCGGCGGCGAGCTCGTCGCACAGCTCGTCGAGGTAGCGTGTCCAGAGGGCCGTCGAAGCTGGCGGTGAAGAGCAGGTACGGCCCGGCCAGGTGGTCGGGCTCGGGCTCGTCCTCGGCGCACGAGGTCCGCGACGATCACCCAGCGGCCGAAGTGCGTGCGCGGCAGGCGCGGCCAGCGGGCTGCGGGCCCGCGCGCAGCCCCTCCAGGTAGCGCGCGCAGGTCCGGCTCGGCGCCGGGCGGCGATCGGCGTGAGGACGGTGAGCGCGCCGGCCTGGCCCGAGCGGTCGGGATCGCGGTTCACAGGCACCTCTGCACGTCGGTGACGAAGGCCTGCCAGGCGCGCGCGAAGGCCTCGGGGTCCATGCCCTGCGTGCGTTGGCGGAAGTCGCGCAGCTTCGCGTCGAGCTCGAGCGACGAGAGCACGATCGTCGTCGTCGCGTCGGGATAGGCGCTGTAGAAGTGGCTGGCCACGATCTCGTGGCGCTTGATGTAGTCCTTGAAGCGGCCGGTGGGCAGCGGGGTGGGGAAGCCGTACGAGCTGCCCCAGAACAGCGTCATGCCGCGCGTGAGGATGTGGGAGAAGGCATCGATGTACTCCTCCCAGCCGCCGTTGAAGTTGCTCTCGAAGAACAGGTGCGGGTGGCGCAGGCGCTGCTCGGGCAGCCGCTTGACGAGCGTCCAGCGCGCGAAGTGGATGAACGACAGCCGCGCGAGCGTCCCGTGCGCGCTCGGCACCAGCCGGGCGTAGAGGAACACGAGCGCCAGCCACAGCGCGGCCCCACCACTTGACGGTGCTGAACACCGTGATGCAGATCGCCTGCCCGTCGACGTTGCGCGGGTCGGTGCCCGTGGCCGTCAGCGGGCCGGCGGTTGGGCCCTCGGCGATCGCCACGCGCCGAACCTACGCGCGCGGCGAGGCGCGCGTCAACGCGCGCCCGGCGCCGTACAGGTTTTGTGCAGCGTTCGCTCAGTGCGAGGTCGCGGCCGTCCTCGCCGCGGTGGAGCATGTACTGCACGAGCGCGGTGATGCGCGCCGCGTCGGCGCGGCGCATGCGCTCGAGCTCGCGAGCGCGGGCGGTGACTGCCTCTGACCCGGTGGCTTCCGGCGGCGGGTCGAGCTTCGCGGGCACGGCGACTTCGTCGTTCATGACGCAAGGGCTCCCTGATCGGCGTACGCGGCGCGCCGGATAATGGCAGATTGTTGGCGCACCGCCGCTTTCGGGAGTTTCTGCACCGCTTCGGGCCGTCAACCGAACGCTGGTGCCCTGGCCGATCGACTAGTCGACGCTCCGGAAGGCATCGCCTCGGGTCGTCCAGCGGTGCAAAACCTCCAAACATCGCGCAGCGCGGCCCCCCGAATCGGCGCACGAGGCTCTAATCCGCCCATGGGGGAGCTCGATGAAGTGGGGAGGCTGCGGGCCTACGTCGCCGACCTGCAGTCGAGTCTGAACGGTCACCTGGCCGCCCTCGGGTCGCACGAGCGTCTCGAGGTCGACGGCGAGTGGGGCGAGCACACCGCGCTCGCCTTCGGGCGCGTGTGCCGGGTGCTCGGGCTCGAGCCCGCGCGCAACGTGCGCACGTTCCGGCTCGTCATCGGGGCCACCCAGCAGCGCACGGCCGAGGAGCTCGCGCGCGCCCAGGCCGACGGCGCCGCCTACGCCCAACGCCTGCGCCATCACTTCGCCCACGAGCGCGCCGGCAACGGCAACGGCGGTGGCGGTGGCGGCGGTGCGCCCCGCCGGCGGCGACGCCCTCGCGCGCGCGATCCGCGCCGGCGGCGGGCGCTTCGAGGCCGTGGTCGTGCGTGAGGCGAGGCGCGCGGGCCTCCCCGTCGCGCTGGCGTGCGCGGTGCTCGAGAAGGAGACCGGCTTTCGCAACGTCTTCGGCCACGACGCGGTGCGCAACCCGGTCAAGAGCCCGCCGGGAGGCCTGCTGGCGGTGACCGAGGACAACTACCGCCAGTACCTGGCCCACCGCAACCGGGGCCTCGGCAACCAGGGCGTCGGTCCGATGCAGCTCACGAGCCCCTCCCTGCAGGACCGCGCCGACCAGCTCGGCGGCTGCTGGCAGCCGGGCCCCAACATCCGCGTCGGCCTCGAGTTCCTCGCCGGCAACATCCGCCGCCTGGGCCTGCGCGCCGGGGTCGTGGCCTACAACGGCTCGGGCCCTGCCGCCCAGCGCTACGGCGACGACGTTCTGGCCCGCGCGCGGCGGTGGGACGCGCGCCTGCGCGGCGCGCGCCCGCCGCGCCCCGAGCCCGACCACCACGACGGCCCGGTCCCGGCCCCTCGGCCCGCCGGCACGCCGCGGACCTTCCGCCTGGAGTCGCCGCTGATGCGCGGGCGCGACATCGCGGCCTTCCAGCAGCTGCTCAACGAGCGCTTCGCCGGGTGGAGCATCGACAAGCGCGTCGACGTCGACGGCGAGTACGGTCCGATGACGCGCCGGGCGGCGCGACAGGCGGTCTACGCGCTGGGGATCGCGGGGGCCGAGCTCGCCCACGGCGTCACGCCCGAGCTGCGCAGCAAGCTGCGCCGACCCAGCCGGCGCACGCCCGACGAGGTCGCCCACGCGACCCGGCGCCGGGGCTGGCTCGGTCGGCTGCGTCGCCAGCACGAGGGCCAGGGCGCGCAGGCGGCCCTCGCCTACGCGCGCAAGCACCTCGGCGTGGTCGAGAGCCCCCCGGCGACCAATCGCGGGCCGCTCATCGATCGCTGGAACCGCGCGACCGGCACGGTCCCGGGCAGCCCGTGGTGCGGCAACTTCGCCAACGCCTGCCTGATGGCCGCGGGCTTTCCCAGCGAGCCGTGGCTGAGGTTGTGCTCGGCCATCGAGGGCAACGCCAAGGCCGCCAAGGGCGGATGGCAGTGGACGACGTCGCCGCGCCCGGGCGACCTCGTCCTCTTCACCGTGGGCGGCGCGGCCAACCACGTCGGCATCGTCGAGGCGGTCGCCCGCAGCGCCGTCGTGACGATCGAGGGCAACACGCACAAGGACTACGACCCCGGCCGCTTCTGGGAGGGCTACGGCGTCTTCCGCCGCCACCACCCGGCCGGGCAGTCGCCGATCCGCGGCTACGCGCGGCCGCCGTACGGCCGCTGAGGCCGAGAGGGGGAGCAGGACATGAGCACAGACGACGACAGCCCCAACGGAGAGCTCGAGCAGGTGCTCGCCGGGGAGGACACGACCGCGCTGGGAACGGCTGCCGGCGAGCGCGACCTCGGGCCCGACGAGCCCGGCGGCAGCGAGCCGCCGCCCGAGCCGGCGGGCCCCGAGTTCCTGGCCGACGCCGGGACGGCCGACATCGGCATGCCCGACGAGCGCGCCGCCGACGAGCTCGTGGGCGATGACATGGACGCGGCCGAATGGGCCGCGCTCGCCGCTCCCGTCGCCACGGAGGACCCCGTCGCGATGCCCGCCGCGCCCGCCACCGTCGATGCCCCGACGCTCGACGGCGCGGACGACGCCGAGTGGGAGGAGTTCGAGGCGCGCCTCGAGCGCCTGGAGGCGATCCAGCACCAGGTCGTCCTCGCGGCCCGCGCGCACGAGGCCGCGCGCGTGAAGCGCAAGGTCGTCGCCTCGACGACCGGCGCCGGCGCGGCCGGCTTCATCCCGCTGCTGCTCCAGCTCGTCGACGCGCTGAAGCTCTCGCCCCAGGTGGCCGCCACCGTGACGACGGCGGTCGCCGCGCTCGGTGCGCTCGTCGCCGGCTACCTCACACCCGACCGACCGCCCGTGCTCCCGAGCGCGCCCGAGTCGGTCGACACCTCACCTCTGGACGTGGAGCCCATCGCGCCGCTGCCGGCGCCGCCGTCCTCGCCGCGGCGCTCGGCGCGCCGGAGGCCCGCCGCGCAGCACCGGCCGTCAGGTCACGCCTGACGGCCGGGCGCGCGACGGCGCCCCGGCCCCATGCTCAGGCGAGGCCCAGCAGCTTCAGGCCCTTCTGCTCGTTCTTGGCCGCCGCGGCGATGCGCTGTGACGCTCCAGATTGGTCAGCGGATTGGAGCGGCGCTGCCCGCGACCGCGGTTCTCAATCGGGGGCGTGCGGCGTAGGTCCGGCGGCGGACCGCTGGAGCGCCGCTGAGCGCGGCTCAGGGTGCCGCGGGCACGACGACGACCGGTCCGTCGCCGCTCGGGAGGGCGTCGAGGTCGAACGAGCTCGACTCGAGGCGCTCGACGCGCTGGGCGAGCGCAGCGAAGGCGTCGACGGGCTCGAGGAAGTCGATGCGCTCGGTGCGGTAGTGCATCGGCACCACGACGCGGGCGCTCAGGCGGGCGGCGATCGCGGCGGCCTGCTCGGCGCCGATCGTCGGACCGTCTCCGATCGGGACGAACAGGAGGTCGACGCTGCCGAGGGCCCGCGCCTGCTCCTCGCGCAGGTCGGCCTGGCCCAGGTCGCCGAGGTGGGCCACGCGCCGGCCGCCGAGGGTGAAGGCGAACAGCGTGTTGGGGCCGCGCTCGGTGCCGGCGGCGGCGTCGTGCTCGGAGGCGACGGCGAGGACCTCGCCGATCGGCGACTCCAGGCGCCCGGCGGTCGAGCGCAGGGTCAGCGGATCGCCCGCGATGGCGCCGACGCCGTTGTGGTCGAAGTGCTCGTGCGTGACGAGCAGCAGATCGGCCTGCACGCCCTCGATCGCCGGGTAGTCCCAGCGCATGCCGCGCTCGGCCAGCGGCCCGAGGTCGTCGAAGGGGTCGATGAAGACGGTCGTGGCGCCGTCGGTGAGGCGGAACGCGGACTGTCCGTACCACTCAACCTGCATGTTGCTCCTCGAGGTCGGCCGTGCGCAGACGGCGGGGGGTCGGTGCGGCGGCGGGCTCGGCCGGCTCGTCCTCGTGGACCATGTGCCCGCCGCGCAGCAGCGACGCGCCGGCGGCGATCAGGCAGGCGACGATCGCGAACAGGAAGGCGGCGTGCAGCCCGTCCTGGAAGGGCCCGGAGATGAGGTTGGGGAAGAACGAGCTCCCGGTGAGCGCCGCCTGGTCGTGCGCGGAGAGGCCGGCGAGCACGTGCGGGCCGAGCAGGTGCTGGATCGGGTTGTAGCCCAGGAAGGCGGCGAAGAGGATCGACACCGGCGGCAGCGTCGCCACGTGGTGCGCGGTGGCGGGCGGGACGCCGTGGGCCTGCAGCCCCGCGCTCATCGTCTCGGGAAGCGTCGAGGCCAGCCCGATGATCATGAGCGTGAAGAAGATCCCGATCGACAGCACCTGGGCGGAGTTCTGGAAGGTCTGGTTCATGGCCCCGCCGGCGCCGCGGTCGCCCTTCGGCAGGCTGTTCATCACGGCGGCGCGGTTGGGGGAGGCGAACAGGCCCATCGCCGCGCCGATGAGCAGCAGGATGGCCCCGAAGACCGGGTAGGAGAAGTCGGTCGGCAGCAGCATCAGCAGCACGAAGCCGACCGCGGTGAGGACCATGCCGGTGGTGGCGAACGGGCGCGCGCCGAAGCGGTCGGAGAGGTAGCCCGAGGTCGGCCCCGCGGCCAGCATCCCGACGGTCAACGGCAGCATGTAGATGCCCGCCCACAGCGGCGTCTCGGTGAAGTCGTAGCCGTGCTGGGGCAGCCAGATGCCCTGCAGCCAGATGATGAGCATGAACATCAGGCCGCCGCGGGCCACGGCGGAGAGGAAGGTCGACAGCGTGCCGAAGGTGAAGGCGCGGATGCGGAAGAGGGGCAGGCGGAACATCGGATCCGCCACGCGTCGCTCGACGACCACGAAGGCGGCGAGGCTGACGACGGCGCCGGCCAGCAGGGCCAGGACGCGCGGGCTGCCCCACCCGATCGGATGCCCGCCGGCCGGGCGGATGCCGTAGGTGACCGCGACCATGATGAGGACGAGCCCGAGGGCGAAGGTGAGGTTGCCCGCCCAGTCGACGCGCGCGCGGCGCGGGGTGCTCAGCTCACGCAGGGCGACGTAGGCCCAGACGGTGCCGAACAGCCCCACGGGCACCGAGATGAGGAAGACCAGGCGCCAGTCGATCGGGGCGAGGATGCCGCCGAGGACCAGGCCGATGAACATGCCGCTGACGCCGACGATGTTGTTGATCCCCAGGGCCATCCCGCGTTGGCGCGCCGGGAAGGCGTCGGTGATGATCGCCGCCGCGTTGGCCAGCAGGCAGGCGCCGCCGATGCCCTGCACGATGCGGAAGACGATCAGGAAGGTGGCTCCGGCGCGCCCCTGCATCCAGTCGATGGCCAGCAGCAGCGAGGCCACGGTGTAGATGACGAAGCCGAGGTTGTAGATCTTCACCCGGCCGACCATGTCGCCCAGCCGCCCGAGGCTGACGATCAGCACGCTCGTCACCACGAGGTAGCCGAGGATCATCCACAGCAGGTAGAAGGAGTTGGCGGGGACCAGCGGATCGAGGTGGATGCCCCGGAAGATGTCGGGCATCGCGATGATCGTGATCGAGGCGTCGAGCGTCGCCAGCAGCACGGCCAGCGTCGCGTTGGAGAGCGCCACCCACTTGTAGCGGTCGGGATCGATCGACGGCACTCCGGCGTAATATACAGGCTACCTGTACAGTTCGCCTGAAGACAGGAGGCTAGACTGGCGCGCATGCAGGGCACCCAGGCAACGACGGCGCAGCTCGCCCACGAGCTGCGCGAGACCCTCGGCCGCGTCCTGCGCCGGCTGCGCGCCGAGCCCGGGCCGCCGATCCCGCAGCTCGCCGTGCTCAGCCGCCTGGACCGCGAAGGGCCGGCGAGCATCAGCGATCTCGCCGCCGCCGACCGCATGCGCCCGCAGTCGATGGCGCAGACCGTCCGCGACCTCGAGGAGGCGGGCCACGTCTCGCGCCGCCCGGACCCGCGGGACGGGCGGCGCTCGTTCGTCGAGCTCACCCCCGCCGGCCTCGAGGCGCTGCACGCGACCCGCGCCCGCCGCGAGGACTGGCTGACCCAGACGCTGGACCGCGAGCTCGACGCCGACGAGCGCGAGATCGTGCGCCGGGCGCTCAGCCTGCTCGGCCGCGTCGCCGACGCCTGACCGCGGGCGCTCAGTCCGACGGCGCCTGCGCGAAGGACCGGAAGGCCTCGGTCATCGCGGCGTCGGCCTCGGACGGCTCATCGCCGGCGTCGTCCTTCTCCTCGGGCGCGAAGTCGGCGTTGGCCTGCTGGACGGCGCCGTCCAGGAGGTGGCGCAGGTCCTCCTCGGCGCCGGCGCCGACCGCCTCGACGGTCACCTTCGCCTTGGTCACCTTCGTCGCGCCCCACGCGCTGCCCGGCCGGTCCAGGCGCTCGACGATGGCCTGCACCCGCTCGGCCCACTCGGCGTTCGCCTCGCCCGCGAGGGCGACGGTGAGATCGCCGCCCCTGACCTCGGCCGAGGCCCAGTCGATCGACGCCTGCGGATGCGCGTTCTTGGCCACGGGCGGCAGGATACGTCTCGGGTCAGCCGTCGGTTGCCGCGAGGCCGGCTAGGTGACGTCCTGCTCGGCGAGGCGGTTCCACTCCGCCTTGTCCGCGCGCCACTCCTCGTCGGTCCGCGTGCGCTTCCAGTAGCCGGACACCGACAGCGCCTCGCGCGGGACCTCGCGGTCGACCAGCAGGTGCTTGCGCACGGCGCGCACGGACGACGCCTCGCCGTGGACGAAGGCGTGCACCGGCCCGGCGGGGAACTCGAGCGCGCGGACCGCCTCGACCAGCACGGTGTCCGTGCCGTCGGCGCGCAGCCACGTGACGTGCAGGTCGCCGGGGCTGGTCAGCTCCTGGCGGTCGGCCTCGTCGTCGAGCTCGACGAGCACGTGGACGGGGACGCCTTCCGGCACGCGCTGCAGGGACGCGCCGATCGCCGGGAGCACGCTGAGATCGCCGACCATCAGGTGCCACGCGGCGTCGGGGTCCGGGGTGTAGGCGCCGCCGGGGCCCGTGAGCTGCAGGATGTCGCCCGGCTTGGCCGCCCTGGCCCACGGGCCGGCAACGCCCTCGTCGCCGTGGACGACGAAGTCCAGCGTGAGCAGGTTGTGCTCGGCGTCCCACGCGCGCACGGTGTAGCTGCGGGTGCGCGGCCAGTGCTCGCGCGGCAGCTGCGCCTTGAGCTCCTCGGGGTCGAACGGGGCCGCGTAGCCCGCGCCGGGCGGCGGCAGCTGGACCTTGACGTAGTGGTCGGTGAAGGCGCCGGCCCCGAAGCCGTCGAGCTCGTCGCCGCTGACGACCACGCGGACCATCTGCGGCGTCAGGCGCTCGGCGCTGACGACGGTGGCGTGGAGGGTGCGGCGCTTGGGGCGTGTGGTGGTCTCGCTCATCGCTTAGGGACACCTAACGTAGCAACGCCCCGCCGCCCGAACATCCGTCTGGTCGGGGCGTCGCGCGGTTGACGCGCGCGCGCGGCGCGCCGACAGTCCGCGATGGACCGATGCGCCTGCGCCTCTCATATCTCCTTGCCCTGAGCCTCGTGGCGCTCGTCGCGCTGCCCGCGGCCGCGGGCGCGGTGACCTTCGGCGCCGACCTCAGCCAGCCGGTGTCGACCACGCACACGTGCGCCAACAGCTTCGGCGCATCGTCGTGCCTCGGCTACGCCGTGACCCCGACGAGCTACGCGCCGATGAGCGGGATCGTGAGCGCGGTGCGGGTCAAGACCGGCAACGCCCCGCAGGGGCCGATGCAGGTCGTCGTGCTGCGCTCCTTCTACCAGAACAACCTGCAGGACCCGGGCCATCCGAACTTCTTCTGCTGCTTCCTGCAGGAGTACGGGCCGACCTTCACGCCGGCGCCGAACGCCGTGACGACCGTGCCGGTGACCCTCGGCATGGTCGAGGACCCGACGCCGGCCGCCAACGACGGCAACACGGTGGCCAAGGGCGACTTCCTCGGCCTGGCGGTCCTCGGCGCCACGACGCCGATCCCGGTCGCCGAGACCGGCGCGGGCTACACCGGCTTCTACGCGCCCGCGCCGCAGGCGCCCGGCAACCCGCCGGCGCCGAGCCCGAACCCGCTGGCCGGCGGCGTCGGCGCCTACCCGGGCTACATGCTCATGCTGAGCGCCGACATCACCCCGCTCGACGGCGGCGCGCCGACGCCCGCGCCGGTGCCCCCGGGCGGCACCGTGGTGCCCACCCCGGGCCCGCTCGCGCAGACGCGGCCCCTGACCATCGGCGCCAACGGCGGCCGGCTGCGGGGCGACACGGCGTCCGTGCCGCTCGTCTGCCGGCTGACCACGCTCTGCAAGGGCACGCTCGTGCTGCAGGACCGCAGGGCGGCCGGCGCAGCGGCGGCGGGCACGCCGCGCAAGCCCAAGCGCCTCGGGGCGGCGCGCTTCTCGGTCGCAGCCGGTAAGAAGAAGGCGGTGAAGGTCAAGCTCAACGCGGCCGGTCGGCGCCTGGCCAGGCACAAGCACCGGTTGACGGCGTACGCGGTCGCCACGGTCGGCGGCCAGACGGTGACCACGAAGGTCACGCTCGAGGCGCCGAGGCACTAGCGCCGTGGCCGGCGACCTGGCGCCCGTCGCCGCGGCCTTCCGCCGCGACGGCGCCTGCGTCGTGCGCGGCCTGCTCGACGACGCGCAGGTCGCCCGGCTGGCGGAGGGCGTCGAGGAGAACCTGGCCGCGCCCAGCGAGCGGGCGATCGAGGGCGGCGGCGGCGAGCAGGGCGCCGGGCGCTTCTTCGAGGACTTCCGCAACTGGACCCGGATCGCACCGTACGAGGAGGTCATCCGCGGCTCGCGGATCGGCGCGGTGGCCGCGCAGCTCATGGACTCGCGCTCCGCGCGGCTGCATCACGACCACCTCCTGGTCAAGGAGCCCGGCACGACGCTGCGCACGCCGTGGCACCAGGACCAGCCCTTCTACAACGTCGACGGCTTCGACACCGTGTCCTTCTGGATCCCGCTCGACCCCGTCCCGCGCGAGAGCACGCTCGAGTTCGTCGCGGGCTCGCACGCCTCGCGCACGTGGTACATGCCGCGCAGCTTCTTCGACGACCGCGCGCTGGTCTTCGACGACGGCACGTTCGAGGAGGTGCCCGACGTCGAGGCCGACCGCGGCGCGCACGCGATCCTCGGCTGGGCGCTCGAGCCGGGGGATGCCGTGGCCTTCAACATGCTCACGCTGCACGCGGCCGCCGGCTCGCGCAAGCGCCGCCGCGCCTTCTCGGTGCGCCTGGTCGGCGACGACGTGCGCTTCGCGGTGCGCCCGCACGCGACGAGCCCGGCCTTTCCCGAGCTCGAGGGCGTGCTGGCGCAGGGCGACGAGCTCGATCACCCGCTCTTCCCGCGCCTGTTCCCGCGCTGACGACCGTCGCGAAAATCTGCGCAATTTGCGTGGTTCGGTGGCGGGGGCAGGGACGAAGCTGTCCCTATAGGCGCTAAAGACGTCTGCATGGCGTCCAGCGGCCCCGAAGCGGCGGAGGTCGATCCGCCCGAGCGGGCGGGAGACGTGGATCGCGAGCGCGGGGAGGCGCTGGTCCTCGAGCTGCTCGGCGCGCACGCGGACTCGCTGCTGCGCGTCGCGCGGCGCTACTCGATGTGCGCGGACGACGCCCACGACGCCTACCAGCGCGGCCTCGAGATCCTCATGCGCCACGCCGCGCGCCTCGATCCCGAGCGGGCGGCGGGCTGGCTGCACACGGTGGTCAAGCACGAGGCGCTGGCCATCAACCGCTCGCGCCGGCGCATCGTCGGGCTTCGCCGAGGTCGACCTCGACGCGCTCGAGTCGCGCACCTCGGCCTCGCCGGAGGAGCGCGTGCTGGCCTCCGACCGCGTGGCGCGGTCGGCCGAGGCGCTGCACGGCCTCAAGCCCCAGGAGGTCCGCGCGCTGTGGCTCAAGGCGCTCGGGCACTCCTACGAGCAGATCTGCGAAGTGACCGGATGGACCTACACAAAAGTGAATCGGTGTTTGGCCGAGGGGCGCAAGAGCTTCCTGGAGCGCTACGCCGGGATCGAGTCCGGCGAGGAGTGCGAGCGCCTGGCGCCGGCGCTGTCGGCCTTCGTCGACGGCGAGGCCGACGCGGCGCAGACGGTCGCGCTCCGCGCGCACCTGCGCCAGTGCCTGGCCTGCCGGGCGACCGTCCGCGGCCTGCACGACGCCTCGCAGCCGCTCACGGTCGTCTTCCCGGCGAGCGCGCTCGTCGTGGCCAACGGCGGCGTCGAGCACACCGGCAGCTTCTTCGTGCGCGTCTACGAGACCGTCTCGCTGCACCTGCACGAGCGCGCGGCGAACTCGTTCCTGCGCGCGCAGGCGGTCTTCGACACCGTGACGGCGGGCAAGATGGCCGCCGCCGCGGCGTCGGCCGCCGCCGTCGCGGGCGGCGGCTTCGCGGTCGAGGGCGTGGTCACCCCGCCGTCGCCCGACCGCCCGGCGGCGATCCTGCGCGGCGCCGTGGGCGCCGGCGCGCTGCCGGCGCTCAAGACGGTGTCGCGCTCGCACGCGCGCGCGAAGCCGCGGTCGCACGCGGCCAGCAGGCCGCGGGCCAAGCAGCGTGCACGGAGTCAGGCGCGTGCGAGCGCGCCGTCGTCGTCGCGTCGAGCACCGAAGCCCTCGGCGACGACGGCCAGCAGCAGCGCGACGACCACGACCAGCAGCCAGCCGCGCGCCGCGGCTCAGCCTCGCGCCGTCGCCGCGTCCGCCGGCACGTCGCGCTCCGGCAGCTCCGCGGCCGGCGAGTTCGGCTTCGAGGGTCCGTGACGTAGATCACTGGAAGCAGCGGGCCTCGCGCGCGTCCTCTCTCGGTAACGACCCCGAGAAGGAGCCACGAGATGCGAAAGTCCGAGATGCGCGAGCTGGTCGAGCAGAAGGTCCTCCTCACCGGCCCGATCCGGCCCCGCGGCATGGCCGATCGCGCCCGGATCGCCGCGATCCTGCGCGAGCGCCGCGAGGGCCGCTCCGAGCAGCGCTGAGCCACGCGCGGCGGCGGCCCGCGCGGGCCGTCGCCGCAACTTGCGGGAATCCGCCTGCCAAGCGGACTTTGCCGTCCGATGGGGCGCCTACCGTGCCCGTTCGAGTGATGTCCTCGAGCGCCAGGGAGCAGTAGATGCCGCTCTGCTTCATCGAACCGCAGGACGCGATCCGCGTGATCGCGGAGTCCGTGGGTCGCGAGGCTCGCCGACAGCTGCTCGGCGAGCTCGTGCGCGCATGGGTCGACGAGATCCCCGAGTCGGAGCTCGAAGCCCACTACGCCAAGGCGGTGGCCGACCTCGACGAGCACGACCTGTCGATGCTCGCCGCATGGCACGCCTCGCTGGAGGTGGGCCACCCGATCGCCAACCGGGAGTTCCTGGTCAACGTCTTCTCCTCGCTGGGCGACAACCGTCGCGAGGCGCTGAAGATCGCGGCGGGCTTCCGCGGCGAGGAGGCGTTCGACGCGGGCGTGGCCGAGGAGCAGGCCCTCGACACCGTGCTGCCGTTCCTGTCGCGCGAGCGGTCGGTGGAGCTGGCGAGCGAGTGCCTCGAGCTGTACCTCTGGGACCGGCTGGGCTCCGACAACTGAGCCGGCGCTCGGCCGCGCGGGTCTTCGTCGTCGCGCTCGCGTGTTCGACCGGCGGTTCGCGGCCAGGGCATCGAGGGACGGGAGCGGCCGGCTGTCGCGGCGCGGGCGTCGAACGTCGGTCCACCCCTCCAGAGGCGGGAAGCCGACGTTCGACCGCCCGCCCGGAGCGGAAGGCGTTGCGCAAGGCGCGCGAAGTGCGCAGGAACCTCCGCGCCGGGCACAGCCGATGCAAGAGGAACGGCAAGCGCTCCGCTTACCGCCACTCTCCTTTCCCTCGATGCGGCTGTAAGCGCGCGCAGCGCTGCGGGCGACCGCGGAGGACTGCGCTACGCCCGGCGCAGCACGTCGTAGCGGCCGAAGCCCTCGCGACCCTCCATCCGCCAGCGGAAGAAGGCGCAGTCCAGCCGCAGGCGCCCGAGGTCGAGCGACGTGCCGCAGGTGATCTCGCCGGCGGCGCGGCGCGGCCAGCCGTCCTCGTCGACCCACAGCTCGAGCCCGGCGCGCAGCTGGCGGCCCTCGCCGTCGTAGGCCGTCGACAGACGTGGATCGACGACGTCGACCGCGCGCGGCTCGCCGTCCTCGCCGCGCTCGATGATGGAGGCGGCCACCGCCTCGACGGCGTGGTCGCGCTTGCCGGCCGGCCGGATCGCGGTGAGCGACACCGCAAGGTCCTCGTCGAGCCAGGCCGAGACCGTGCGCGCGAGCTCGATGCGATCCCAATCGGGCGCGCCCCACGAGCGCCCGCGCTGCCCGAGGCCGTCGATCGCGATGCGCTCGCCGCCGACGGTGACGCTGCCGCGCACCCGCACCGGCTGCTCGTAGCCCGCCATGCCGCCCGCCCGCGCCACGTCGTGGCCGGGGTCGAGCTCGGCCACGGCGCCGGTCGCCTCGAGCTCGAGGTCGAAGGCGGCGTCGTCGCCGGCGAACTGCAGGCGCCACGCCCGCAGCGGCTCGACCGTCGTCACGTCCAGGCCCGCGGCGCCGACCTCGTCCCACGACGAAGGCGCCGAGGCCAGCTCGACGCCGCCCTCGGCGCTGACGGCCACGGGCTCGTCGCCGGCGAAAGAGGATGGCCAGGCCGCTGGCGGCGCCGCCGGCCAGCCCGAGCCGGGCCACGCCGTAGAGCTCGGCGGCGCCGTCGGCGAAGGCCACCGTGACCGCGTCGCTGAAGCCGTCGCCCTGCGCCGGGCGCGGCGCGTCCTGCTCGGCTCCCACGCTCACGGCAGGGCGCGGGGATCGACTTCGGTCGCGGTGCCGTCGACGTCGGCGCCCGGGCCGCGCGGCGGGCGCCGGCGCGCGCTGCCGGGTACGGCCACGATCAGCCGCCCGGCGAAGCGGCGCACGAGCAGCGTGCGGATGGCGGCGCGCGTCGGCGGCAGCAGGAAGGCCGCGCCGAAGATGTCGGTGACGAAGCCGGGCGTGAGCAGCAGCGCGCCCCCGAAGATGACGAGCGCGCCGTCGACCACCTCACGGGCGGGTATGCGCCCCGCCGCGATCGCCTCGTTGAAGCGCCGCCACGCCGCGCGCCCCTGCGAGCGCATGAGCATCGACCCGATGATCGAGTCGGCGACGAGCAGCGCGATCGTCCACAGGGCGCCGATCGCCTGCCCGACCTGGATGATCACGTAGATCTCGACGATCGGGACGACGATGAAGAGCAGGACGAGCGGGAGGAGCACGTCCTACAGGCTACGAGGTCGACCGCGCGCGGCGCCGCCGGCGCGGGGGCGAGGCAGGCAGCGCGGCGCCCGCCTCGGCCACGCGCTCGAGCGCGCTGACGAGCGCGCGCCGCTCGGGGGCGTCGAGCGCCGCCAGGGCGGCCGTCAGCCGCGAGCCGTCGAGCACCGAGTCCGCCGCCACGCGCTCGGCGCCGCGGCGCGTGAGCACGAGGGCCAGCCGGCGCTCGTCGCGCCGGTCGCGCGCGCGCCGCACGAAGCCCCGGCGCGCGAGGTCCTTGACCAGCACGGAGGCCGAGGAGCTGGGCAGGGCGAGGTGCGCGGCGACCTCGCCGAGCGGGACGCCGGGCGCCGCGGCCGGGATGTGGTGCAGCAGCTGGCGCTCGTGCTCTGAGAGGTCGCCGTCGTCGCCGCGGCGCAGGTGCATCCAGACCGCGCCGTAGGCGGCCTCGAATCTCTCAGTTGCTGAAGCTTTCACAAACTGAGAGAATATCGGTCGTGATCGACGTCACCGCCTCGCGGACCATCCCGGCCGAGCCGCAGGCCATCTGGCCGCTGCTCGACGAGCCCGGCCGGCTCGGGGAGTGGTTCGCGTTCGCCGACGGCGGCGAGGTCATCGAGGGCGCCGGCGTCGGGCGGCGCCAGCGCATGCACGGCCACTGGGGCCGCAAGCGCTCGGAGATCGACCAGGTCGTCGTCGAGCACGAGCCGCCGCGCCGCCTGGCCTGGCGCCACGAGGCCGAGCGCCTCGACGGCAGGCCCGCGCCGCGCTTCGCAGCGCAGACGGTGTTCACGGCCACGCTGGAGCCCGTCGACGGCGGCACGCGCGTGACGCTGCACAGCGCGCAGGTCCCCGCCTCGGCGCTGCGCGGCGCGGTCATCCGCGTCTTCGGCCGGCGCGAGATCGGCCAGAAGCTGAGCGAGTCGCTCGAGCGCCTCGACGCGTGGGCGCGGCGCGGCTAGGCGAGCGCGGGGGCCGGGTCCTCGACGACGACGCCGGGGAGCCGGTGCAGGCCGACGATCTCGATGACGCGCCAGACCTGAGGCTGCGGGCTGCAGATGCGGATCAGCCGCCCGGCCCTGCGCAGTCGGCGCGCGACGATCGCGAGGTCCAGCAGGAACGAGCTGTCCGCGAAGGTCAGCTCGCGCAGGTCGACGACGAGATCGCTCTCGGTCGCCAGCGCGCGAGAGAGGGCCCTGCGGCGCCGCCCCCGCGTCGCGATGTCCTCGTCTCCCGAGCAGCGCAGTAGGGCCGGCTGTGCGGAGAACTCGACGATGGAGCGGAACCTATACGACGGCCGGGGCTACACTCAACCCATGCCTACGCTCGAAGAGGTCGAGGACGCCCTCTCGAATGTCATCGACCCCGAGCTCGGCCTCGACTTCGTCGAGCTCGGGCTCATCTACGGGGTCGAGATCGAGGGCGGCCACGTCCACGTGACCTTCACGTTGACCACGCCCGCGTGCCCCATCGGGCCGCAGGTCACCGAGCAGATCGACGAGTTCGTCTCCGAGCTCGACGGGGTCGACGAGGTGTCCTCCTCGATGGTGTTCGCGCCGCCGTGGACGCCGGAGAAGATGAGCGAGGACGCGAAGTTCGCGCTCGGCTACTGAGCCTGGCGTCGGTCGGGCTCGTCCTCGCACCCGCGGCGCACGCGCAGGCGCCGCAGACCGGTCGCCTGCTCGTCACCGTCGCGCCGGGCGCGGCGCCGCGCGCGCGCGTGACCGCGGCGGCGCTCGCGGCGACGGCCGACGCGCGGCCCGCCGGCTTCAGCGTCCCGCAGATCCGCCTCGTGACCCTGCGCCCGCGCAGGGGCGCCGGCCTGCACGCGCTCGCCGTGCGCCTGCGCGCCGACCCGCGCGTCGCGCGCGTCGAGGTCGAGCATCGCGGCCGTCCGCGCCTCGAGCCCAACGACCCGGCGCTCGTCACCCCGGAGACGGCGATCGGCACCGCGCCGAACACGCCGGTCGAGTGGTGGGCGGCGCGCAGCAACTTCCCCGCCGCGTGGGACGTGTCGACCGGCGCCGGGGCGACCGTGGCGGTCATCGACACGGGCGCCGAGACGAGCCATCCCGAGCTGGCCGACCGCGTGCTCGGCGCCGCCAGCTTCGACGCCGACGGAACGCCGGCGACGACGGACTCCGTCGGGCACGGCACCCACGTCGCCTCGCTGGCCTGCGGGGCGGGCAACAACGGCGTCGGCCTCGCCGGCGCCGGCCTGCGCTGCCGGATGCTGATCCTCAAGTCCGACTTCAGCGACTCGAGCGTGGCCAAGGCGATCGTCTACGCGGTCGACCACGGCGCGGACGCCATCAACATGAGCTTCGGCACCGACCCCGGCGTCGAGCCCAGCCAGGCCGTGCGCGACGCCGTCGACTACGCCTTCGCGCGCAACGTGGTCATGGCGGCGGCCGCCGCCGACACGCCGATCGCCGAGCAGGGCTACCCGGCCGACCTCCTGCAGCCGACGGGCACCGGTCCCGACCTCTCGGTGGACAAGGGCCTCTCGGTGACGGCGGCCGACGCCTCCGACGCCCGCGCGTCGTTCGCCGGGCAGGGCAGCCAGATCTCGGTCGCCGCCTACGGCTCCTACGACTCGAGCCCCGCGGCCAGCGGGCCGCCGGGGATCTTCGGCGCGTTCACGGCCGGGCCCAACGATCTCGAGACCGGGTCGATCGGGCTGCCCCCGCACCCGCCGTGCACCTGCCGCACCACGTTCGCCGGCGACTCGCGCTACGCCTATGTGCAGGGGACGTCGATGGCGACCCCCATGGTGTCGGCCACGGGCGCGCTGATCCGCCACCTGAACCCCGACCTCACGGCGGCGGAGATCGTGCGGCTGATCAAGGAGACCGCGCGCCGTCCCGCCGGCGTGTGGACCGGCGACCTGGGCTGGGGGATCCTCGACGCGGGTGCCGCGCTGACCCGCGCCGCGAGCATCGACCGCCGCGCGCCGACCTCGCGGGTCAAGCGCCTGCCGGCGCTCACGAGCAAGCCCACGGTCACGGTGCGCTGGTCGGCGGCCGACAAGGCACCGGCGGGGGTGCGCGCCTCGGGGATCGCGCGCTTCGAGCTGTGGCGCGCAACCGACGGCGGGCGCTTCAAGCGCCTGTTCTCGACGACCCGCACCTCCCGGCAGGTGACCCTGCGCCGCGGCGGTCGCTACCGCTTCTACACCGTCGCGATCGACCACGCGGGCAATCGCGAGCCGGCCCCCAAGCAGGCCGACGCGCGGGTCCAGCGGCGCCGCTAGACCTTCGCCGGCTCGCGCTCTGCCTCGCGCCGCTGATGGCGGGCGAGGGCCAGCAGCTCGGCCAGCGACGCCTCGATGCCCTCGGCGATGGCGTCGATGTCCGGCAGCGCGTCGTAGTCGCCGAGCAGGCCGAAGTTCATCCGCCCGTTGTAGGACATGATCGCGATGGCCAGCGCGTGGTCCTTGGGCAGGAAGGCGACCGGGAAGACGTCGAGCAGCTCGCGCCCGCGCACGTAGAGCGGGAACTGCGGGCCCGGGACGTTCGTCACGATGAGGTTGAACAGGCGCGTGGAGAAGTTCAGGCGCGAGGCCTGCGCGAGGATCGTCGGCGGCGCGAAGTTCTGCACGCTGGCCAGCACCTCGGCGCCGACGGCCTGCTTGGACTCCTTCAGGCCGTCCATCCCGGCCTTGACGGTGCGCAGGCGCACGATCGGGTCCTCGACGTAGACCGGGAGCGGGCCGCGCATCGCGGCGATCCGGTTGCCGGTGGTCCCGCGCTGGTCCTGGGTGCGGATCGAGACGGGCACGAGGGCGCGCAGCTCGAGGCCCTGGGTGCGCACGCCGCGCGACTGCAGCCACGAGCGCAGCGCGCCGCTGACGACGGTCAGCACGACGTCGTTGACGGTGCCGCCGAAGACGTCCTTGACCGCCTTGAAGTCGGCGAGCTCGTTGCGCACGACGCGGAAGCGGCGGTGCGGGCCGATCTCGACGTTCAGAGGCGTCGGGGGCGCCGGGTTCAGCCCCGCCCACGCGACCTCGCCGAGGCCCTCGACGGCCACGCGCGCCGAGCGCAGCGCCTCCGCGGGGCGCGTGGCGAGCGACGCCGCGGCGGCGGCCGTGCGCACGCCGGTGCGCAGCAGGTCGAGCGTGCCGGACGCGAGCACATGGGCGCCGCCCGGCGTGCGCGCCGGCTCCCAGGCCTCGTCGGGGTGCGGGACCTCGGTCGGCACCGGGCTCAGGTCGAAGATGACCTGCGCGATGTCGACCCCCGCGATGCCGTCGATCAGCGCGTGGTGGGTCTTGGTGATGAGCGCGAAGCCCCCGCCCTCGAGGCCCTCGACCATCCACACCTCCCACAGCGGCTTGGAGCGGTCGAGCTGCTGGGAGAAGATCCGCCCGGCCAGCAGCAGCAGCTGCTCCTCGGAGCCCGGTTCCGGCAGCGCCGTGTGGCGCACGTGGTACTCGAGGCTGAAGCTCGGGTCGTCGACCCACAGCGGGCGACCCGTGCCGGCGGGCGGCACCGCGAGCTTCTGGCGGTAGCGCGGGACCAGGTGCAGGCGCCCCCGGAGCGTGTCGAGCACCTCGGTGTAGGGCGGCGGCGGCCCCTCGAACATCGCGAGCGCGCCGACGTGCATGTGCGAGGTGGGTCCCTCCTGGTGCAGGAAGGACGCGTCGATCGCGGTGAGCCGGTCGAGATGCTCCTGGGACATGGGGTGCAAAGTAGCGCGGGGGAGGCCGCGCGGACACCACACGGCCTCCCGTCACCCCTGGTGCGCCGCCGGCGCGGCGAGCGCGTCGCGGCCGAGTGCGCGCGGCGCGGTCAGCCGCGACGGATGAACCGCGTGACCGCCGGGCACGACCCGCCGCGCCTGCGGCCCGGTGAGCAGATCGATCCCGTGGTCGTCGCCGCCGACGACGAGCAGGCGGTCGGGTCGCGCGCTGCCCGCGCGCACCGCGGTAGAGCTGGCGCGTCTCGCTCTGCGAAGTTCGTGTAGCCGTCGTTCTCCGAGCTGACCCACAGGACCGGCACGCGCAGGCGTCGGGCATCGGCGAGCAGGTCGCGCTGCGCGCCGAGGATGCGCTCGCCCGAGAGGCTGACGACCGCGTCGACCTGGCGTGGGCCGCCGCGCGCGGCGGCGGTGACGACCGCGCGCCCGCCGATCGAGGCCCCCACGAGCACCACGCGCCGTCGCGCCGTGGGCGCGCAGCCAGCGGGCCGCGGCCAGCACCTCGTCCTCGCGGCTGGCGGCCGCGTAGTCGAAGACGATCGAACGCACCCCGTCGCGCGCGACGGCGCGGGCGTAGGGCAGCCAGCCGCACGCGACGCTCGCGCTCTGGTTGGCGAACACGACGCCGGTCGATCCGCCTCGGCCGAGGACGACCGCGGGCAGGCGCTCGCCGGGCGCGGGCACCGCGACGAGCGCGACGGCGGGCCCCGGGCGCAGGCAGTCGTCGAACGCCGCCGCGGCGCGTGGCGTCGTCGCGGTCGTGGCCGGAGCGTCGTGCCGGCACGCGCGCCGCCGCAGCCGGCGACCAGCGCGGCGACGAGCACGAGGGCGAGGCTGGACCGGACGAGCACGCTCACGCCAGTGTAAGCGCGCCCCGGCATGCCGGTCGCGGAGTCCCGACTACGATGTCGGCCGACCGCGATCGCGACCCCTGAGGACGGCGAAACCATGGCGTGGGACTTCTCGACCGACCCCGAGTTCGAAGAGCAGCTGGAATGGATGCGCGCCTTCGTGCGCGAGGAGATCTGGCCGATCGAGCCGGTCGCCTCGGACCTCGACCAGGCGGCCCTCGACCGCATCTACGCGCCGCTGCAGGAGGAGGTCAAGCGCCGCGGGCTGTGGGCCGCGCACCTGCCGCCCGACCTCGGCGGGCAGGGCTTCGGCCAGGTCAAGCTCGGCCTCATGCACGAGATCCTGGGCTCGTCGCCGTTCGCGCCCAACGCGTTCGGCAACCAGGCACCCGACTCGGGCAACTCGGAGATCCTCGCGCTGGCCGGCACCGACGAGCAGAAGGAGCGCTGGCTGCACCCGCTGCTGGCGGGCGACCTCAAGTCGGCCTTCTCGATGACCGAGCCCGAGAGCGCGGGCTCGGACCCGACCGAGCTGCGCACGCGCGCCGAGCGCGACGGCGACGGCTGGGTCCTCAACGGCCACAAGTGGTTCTCCTCGAACGCCTCGATCGCCGACTTCCTCATCGTCATGGCGGTCACCGAGCCCGACGCGCGCCCCCACCAGCGCGCCTCGATGTTCATCGTGCCGGTGGACACCCCGGGCGTGACCATCGTGCGCGACGTGGCCACGATGGAGCACCCGGCCGAGTCCTACGGCAAGCTCGGCAACCACGCCGAGATCCTCTACGAGGACGTGCGCCTCGGCCCGGAGGCGCTGCTGGGCGAGGCCGGCGCCGGCTTCCTCATCGCCCAGCACCGCCTCGGCCCCGGGCGCATCCATCACTGCATGCGCTGGCTGGGCGTGTCGCGGCGCGCCTTCGACATGCTCTGCGAGCGCGCGACCTACCGCTACGCGCAGGGCGCCGTGCTGGCCGAGAAGCAGACCGTGCAGAACTGGATCGCCGACTCGGCGGCGCAGATGCAGGCGGCGCGGCTCATGACGCTGCACGCCGCGTGGGTGATGGACACCCAGGGCGCCTCGGCCGCGCGCAAGGACATCTCGCTGATCAAGTTCTACGGCGCGGGGGTGCTGCACGACGTCGTCGATCGCGCGCTGCAGATCCACGGCGCGCTGGGCTACTCGACCGACATGCCGCTCGAGGCGATGTACCGCTACGCGCGGGCCGCGCGCTTCTACGACGGCCCCGACGAGGTCCACCGCCAGTCGGTCGCGCGCCAGATCCTGCGCGGCTACGAGCCGCCGGCCGACGAAGTGCCCAGCGAGCACGTGCCGACCCGCCGCGAGGCGTCGCGGCGCAAGTTCGCCGACCTGCTCGAGGCGGTGACCGCCAACGACTGAGTCCGAGCGCCACGGCGGGCTGTCGGTCCGCGTGCTGGTGGTCGCGCTCGTCGTCCAGCTCGTCCTCGGGGCGGGGCTCATCGTCGTCGCGGTCAACGGCTTCCCGCTCATCGGCGGCGGAGGCGACGGCAAGACCGACCGCGCGCCCGCGGCGGCGCCGGCGGTGCCGAAGGCGACCGCCGACCGGTTCGATGCGCCGCGCGCCTTCGCCCTCATCCGGCGCGAGCTGAGCTACGGCCAGCGCCCCGCCGGCTCAGCGCAGCTGCGCCGGCTGGCCGAGGTCCTGCGGCGCGAGCTGCCCAACGGGCACTTCGAGCCGGTCCCAGGCCATCCCGGCCTGCGCAACGTGGTCGGGACGATCCCCGGTCGGGCGCCGGCCATCGTCGTCGGCGCCCACTACGACAGCGAGTACCACCCCAAGGGCTTCGTCGGCGCCAACGACAGCGCGGCGGGGACGGCGGCGGTCGTCGAGCTCGCGCGCGACCTGCAGCCGGCGAGGACCGCCGGCGCGCGAGGTGCGCTTCGTGCTCTTCGACGGCGAGGAGGAGGGACCGGGCTGCCCGAACGCGCGCTTCGCGACGTGCGCGCTGCGCGGCTCGCGCGCCTACGTGGCCGCGCACCGGCGCGAGGTCGGGCAGATGGTGCTGCTCGACTACATCGCCAACAAGGGCGTGCGCCTGCCGCGCGAGGGCAGCTCCAACCCGGCGCTGTGGGCGCGCGTGCGCGCCGCGGCGAGCGAGGTCGGCGTCGGCACCGTCTTCCCGCCCACCGATCAGGTGACGATCTACGACGACCACACCCCGTTCCTGCGCGCCGGCATCCCCGCCGTCGACCTCATCGACTTCTCCTACCGCTACGCCGACGGCCTGAAGGACACCATCGACAAGCTCTCGGTCGCGAGCCTCGACGCGGTGGGGGAGACCGTGTTCGCGCTCGTCAGCGAGCTTCGCGCGGACTAGGCGGCCGCGGCGCGTGTCCACGCGGCCCTCGGCCGCGAGCACCGCGGCGAAGGCCGCGACCACCGCCGGGTCGAACTGCGCGCCCGCGCAGCGCTGCAGCTCGTCCATCGCCGCGGCGGTACTGCGGCCGCGGCGGTAGGGGCGGTCGGCGACGATCGCGTCGTAGGCGTCGCAGACGGCGACGATGCGGGCGCCGAGTGGGATGTCCTCGCCCGCCACGGCGTCGGGGTAGCCGCGCCGTCCCAGCGCTCGTGGCTGGCGCGCACCAGCTTGGCGACTGCGCCGAGGGCCGGCGCGGCGGCGACGATGCGCTCGCCGATGAGCGTGTGGCGGCGCATGAAGGCCCACTCCTCGTCGTCGAGCGGGCCGGGCTTGTTGAGGATCGCGTCGGGGATGGCCACCTTGCCCACGTCGTGCAGCTCGGCGGCTACGCGCACGTGGTCGAGCGCCTCGCCTTCGAGGCCGAGGTGACGGCCGACGGCCTCGGCCAGCTGGGCCACGCCGCCGAGGTGGCCCTCGAGGCCGGGATGGCGCTCGGCGAGGGCGCGCAGGAGCACGTCGGTGCTCTGGCGCTGGGCCGTCGCGCGGCCGGAGTTCTTGTGCGCGTACATACGCTGGTCGGCGATGAGCAGCGCCTCGCTCGGCGATCGGCCGCCTCCTGCGGGATCGCGACGGCGCCGTAGGACGCGGTGACGCCGAAGCCGTCGCCGTGGTCGACCAGCGCCGCGGGCGCCAGCGAGCTCGACCCGCTCGCGGGCGTCGGCATCGGCGAGGACGCAGAACTCGTCGCCCCCGAGGCGATAGGCGCGGCCGTGGCCCTGGACGCTGCGCGTCGAGCGCCTGGCCCAGGCGCGTGAGCAGCGCGTCGCCGGCGAGGTGGCCGAAGGCGTCGTTGTAGCTCTTGAAGCCGTCGAGGTCGAAGAGCAGGAGCACGGCGGGGTCCGCGGCGCCGCGCTGGTGCGACGCTCGAGATCGATCATGAGCTGGCGGCGGTTGGCCAGTCCGGTCAGGCCGTCGCTCGTCGCGGCCGCCTCGAGCTCGCGCCGCGAGGCGCGCAGCGAGATGACCGCGAGCGTCATGAGCATCAGGGCCACGGCCAGGATCGCGAGCGCGCGCCGGGCCGACGTCGCCGAGGAAGCCGGGAGCGGCATGGCGGGCGACGGCCACGAGGATCCAGTCGTTGGCATCGCCGCCGGCGCCGGGCAGGTGCCGGTAGGCAGCGACGTGGCCGCCGACGGTGGTCGAGCCGCGCGCGCCCCTGAGCTTCGCCAGGCCGGCGAAGCGGCGGTCGCCTGGCACGCCGAGCGGCGTCCCGACCTGCTGGGGGTGAGAGCTGTCGATGATCACGTGGCCGGTGCGGGCGTCGACGAGGTCGATGGTGTAATCGTCGTCGTCGGCGCGCAGCTCGCGCCGGAAGCTCTCGACCGACAGCTCGTAGTGGACGATCGCCACCGAGCGCCGCTGACGCGCCCAGCGGGATCGGGGTGGCGTTGCCGATGACCCAGTCGTGCGTGTCGGGCGACACGTAGGGCCGGGACTGGAAGACCTGCCCGGGGCGCAGGGCGAAGGTCGGGGCGAAGAACGGGTTGCCCGCCTCGTCGGGCGAGAGGTCCGAGACCGGGGCGCGCTTGCCGTGCACGACCCGGGCGTTCTCCGACCCGCTGCGGTCGATGAAGCACAGCTCGCCGATCTGGCTGGGGAACAGGCTCTCCAGGTAGACGAGCGCGTCGTTGGCGCCGTCGACGTACCTGGAGCCGCGGCGCAGCTTCGACGCGCGGCTGCCGGGCTCCAGGTAGAAGCCCCGGAAGGCCGCGTTGTGGGCCATGATCAGCGTGATGGTCCGCGCGCGGGCCATCGAGGCGTCCAGGGTCGAGGCGTGCGTGCCGGCCTCGTCGTCCATCGCACGCTGCGCCGCAGCGTGGTGATGGCTGTGGCTCGTTGACCGCCACGCCGAGACTCAGGAGCAGCAGGGCGATCGACAGGACGAAGGCTGAAAGGGAGAGCGGGCGCACCTCCTCACGAGCAATCGGCCGCCGCTCGGGTCTCTTGAGCGTCGCTGGCCCTACCATGGGGGCATGGCCGCCTCCCCCGAGAAGCTGCTCCTGGCCGCCCCGCGCGGCTATTGCGCGGGCGTCGACCGGGCCGTGCAGACGGTCGAGCACGCGCTCGAGCTCCACGGCGCGCCGGTGTACGTGCGCAAGGAGATCGTGCACAACAAGCACGTCGTCGAGCAGCTGCGCGAGCGCGGGGCGATCTTCGTCGAGGAGCTCGACGACTCGATCCCCGAGGGCGCGGTGACCGTCTTCAGCGCCCACGGCGTGTCGCCGGCGGTCCACGCCGAGGCCGACCGCCGCGGGCTGAGCACGATCGACGCCACCTGCCCGCTGGTGACCAAGGTCCACCGCGAGGCGCTCAAGTTCGCCGCCGAGGGCTACACCATCGTCCTCATCGGCCACGACGGCCACGAGGAGGTCGAGGGCACGATGGGCGAGGCCCCCGAGCACATCGTGCTCGTGGAGACCGAGGCCGACGTCGACGCGCTCGAGGTCGCCGATCCCGAGAAGCTCGCCTACGTCTCGCAGACGACGCTGTCGGTCGACGAGACGCGCGCGATCATCAACCGCCTGCGCGAGCGCTTCCCGAGCATCATCGGTCCCCGCACCGACGACATCTGCTACGCCACGACGAACCGCCAGGCGGCCGTCAAGCAGATGGCGCCGCACTGCGACCTCGTCCTCGTCATCGGCTCGCGCAACTCCTCGAACTCCAACCGCCTCGTCGAGGTCGCGCGCGAGCACGGCGCCGACTCGCACCTCATCGACTCACGAGGAGCAGGTGCGCGAGGAGTGGCTGGAGGGCACGCGCGTCGTCGGCATCACCTCCGGCGCCAGCGCCCCCGAGGAGCTCGTCCAGCGCCTGGTCGCCTTCTTCCGCGCTCGCGGCACCGAGCAGGTCGAGGAGTTCGAGGTCGTCCAGGAGGACGTGCGCTTCATGCTCCCCAAGACGATCCGCCAGGCCCTGGCCGCGCAGTCCGCGTGAGCCTGAGCGACCACGCCCGCGCCAATCGCGAGGCCTGGGGCGTCCAGGCGAAGGACTACGAGGCCGCCGGACGGCGCCACTGGGCCGACGACGAGATCACCTGGGGCACCTGGGAGATCCCGGAGGCGAGCCTGCGCTCGCTGCCCGAGGTCGACGGGCGCGACGTGATCGAGCTCGGCTGCGGCACGGCCTATGTCTCGGCGTGGCTGGCGCGCCGCGGGGCGCGCCCGGTCGGCATCGACATCACGCCGCAGCAGCTGGCCACGGCGCGCGCGCTGCAGGCCGAGCATGGCCTCGACTTCCCGCTCATCGAGGGCAGCGCCGAGGCGGTGCCGCTGCCCGACGACTCCTTCGACCTCGCGATCTCGGAGTACGGCGCGAGCCTGTGGTGCGATCCGGAGGCGTGGATCCCCGAGGCGGCGCGCCTCCTGCGCCCCGGGCGGGACGCTGTGGTTCCTCACGAACACGCCGCTCGTGATGCTCACCATGCACGACGAGGACCAGCCGTCGGGCGAGGCGCTCGCGCTGCCGCAGTTCGGCATGCGCCGCTTTCAGTGGAGCGACGGCTCGGTCGAGTTCCACCTGCCCCACGGCGAGCTCATCGCCCTGCTGCGCCGCTGCGGCTTCACGGTGCAGGCCCTGTACGAGCTCCAGGCCCCCGAGGGGGCCACCACGCACTACGAGTGGGTGACGCCGGAATGGGCCCATCGCTGGCCCTCCGAGGAGATCTGGGTCGCCCGCCTCGACGGCGTCCGGGAGCGGGCATCGGCCGTCGCCTGACCGCTGCCGTCGGGAGCGTCGCCGTGGTCGCGGCGCTCGCGGCACCGGGTCCCGCCGCCGGCGCGGACCCCGGCCGCTGGCGCCTGGCGCAGGCCGACAGCGTGCCGCTCTCCTACTTCCAGGGCCTGACGCACTCCGCGGCCGGGTCGTGGTTCTTCGACGGGATCACGGTCGGGCTCTTCCGCACCGACCGCCGACCTGGTCCAGAAGGCGGACAACCCGAGCGCGCTGACGCCGGACCTCACGGCCCAGGGCTTCAACCACATCGGCGACCTGACGTGGGACGCGCGCGAGGGCGGGCGCCTGCTGCTGCCGCTGGAGTGCTACGTCCCCGGTCAGCCCAACGGCGGCAACACCTGCGGGCGCGGCGCGATCGGCGTCGCCGACCCGGCCACGCTGAAGCTGCGCTACGCCGTCGGACTCGACCCCGCCGACATCGCCAAGGCGATGTGGGCCGAGGTGAGCCCCGGCGGCAGCGAGCTGTGGACGTCGAGCGGGCGCGACCTGCTGGCCTACGACGCCACCGCGATCGCGCCCGGTGCGCCCGCGCCGCTGCGCCCGGTGCGGCGGCTGGCCGGGCGCGGTCCCGCCGTCGGGCGTGACGGGGGCGGCCTTCTACCGCGGGCGCCTGTTCCTCGCCGGCCAGGACGCCGGCGCGCTGCAGCTGTGGTCGGTCGACGTGACCGGCGCCACGCCCCCGGTGCTCGAGCTCGAGCTGCCCGGCGTGGCGGCCGAGTCGGAGGGCCTCGATGTCCTCGACGCGCGCGGAGGAGTGCTGCACTGGCTGCTGTCGCCGTTCCCGCCCGGCGGCGCGAAGCCCACCTACGGGACCGGGCACAGCGAGCTGCTGACCTTCGTCCCGGCCGCGCACGCGCGGCTGCGGGTGCGCGTGGCGCCGGCGCACGTCGTGGCGGGCCGCAGGGCGCGCCTCACCGTGACGGTGACCCACCGCTACGGCGGGCGCGTGCACCGCGTCGAGGGCGCCCGCGTGAGCATCGGCACGACGCACGCGCTGACGGGTCCCGACGGCGCCGCGCGGGTGACCGTGCGCCGGTCGAAGCCGGGCTCGCTGCGCGTCACGGCGACCAAGGAGCGGCTCGTCCGGCGCGCGCCTCGCTGGTCGTCCGCGCGCGCTGAGCGGCGCTCCGCCGAGGCCGCTCCGCGGCGGAGCCTCGGCCACGGGCGCTGCGAGTGCACTGCGTCACACAGCCCTGGGAGGCCGCACGAAGCCGAGGGTGCGGCTAACCCGCTTCACCGTAGGCAGGGCGAAAAGGCACATTCAATGAACCATGAATGCGACCTCTCTCTTGTCTACGAAGCGCTGGACGCTCGCGGTGGTCTGCGCGGCCACGGCGATGCTCATGCTCGACATCGCCGTCGTCAACACCGCTCTCTCGCGTATCGCCGAGGACCTCGACACGGGCCTCAGCGGGCTGCAGTGGGTCGTCGACGCCTACACGCTCGCGCTTGCCTCGGTCGTCCTGACCGCGGGCTCGCTGGCCGACCGCTTCGGCCGCCGGCGCCTGTTCACGATCGGCCTCGCCGTCTTCACCGCCGCCTCGGCGGCCTGCGCGGCCTCGACCGACATCGTCTTCCTCGATGTAGCGCGCGCCGTGCAGGGCATCGGCGCGGCGATCATGTTCGCCGTCTCGCTCGCGCTGCTGGCCAACGCCTACCCCGACATGAAGGAGCGCGCCGGCGCACTGGCCGCCTACGGCGCCACCATCGGCGCCTCGTTCGCCATCGGCCCGCTCGTCGGCGGCGCGCTGACCAGCGGCCTGGACTGGCAGTGGATCTTCCTGATCAACATCCCGATCGGCATCTTCTGCCTGTGGATCACGCGCACCAAGGTCCAGGAGTCGCGCGATCCCGCCACGCCGCCCGTCGACGTGCCCGGCCAGATCGCGCTCACCGCCGGTCTCTTCCTGCTCGTGCTCGCGCTGCTGCGCGGCAACGACGTGGGCTGGGGCAGCACGCAGATCGTCGCCGAGTTCGTCGGCGCCGCCGTGGCGCTCGTCGCCTTCCTGATCATCGAGGCGCGCTCGACGCACCCGATGCTCCCGCTGCGCCTGTTCCGCAACCCGTCGTTCACGGGCGCGCAGATCGCGGCCTTCGGGATCTCGGCGTCGTTCTTCGCGATCTTCCTCTACGCGACGCTCTACCTGCAGCAGGTGCTCGGGCTGTCGGCCATCCAAGCCGGCCTCGTCTACCTGCCCGGCACGATCCTCAACTTCGTGGTCGCCGGTGCGAGCAGCCAGGTCGGCGAGAAGGTCCCGCACCGGATCATGATCTCGGTCGGGCTCGCCCTGGTCGCCATCGGCATGGTCCTCTTCACGCTGGCGGGCACCGGCTCGTCGTGGACCGTCGTCCTGCCCGGCGAGCTCGTCGCGCTCTTCGGCGTCGGCCTGTTCAACCCGTCGGTCATCGCCGTCGCCCTCGGCTCGGCGCCGCAGGAGCAGAGCGGCCTTGCCGCGGGCGTCAACGACACGTTCCGCCAGGCGGGCATCGCGGTCGGCATCGCCGGCCTCGGCGCCCTCATCCCGTCGGCGGCCGGGATCGGCAGCGGCTCGCCGCAGGAGTTCGTCGACGGCCTGCACAACGCCTTCTTCGCGGGCGCGGGCCTGGCGGCGGCGGCCGCCGTGGCGTCGTTCTTCCTGATCCGCAAGAACAACGTCCACCACGAGGTCGTGGAGCTGCCCATCGGGGCGGAGCCGGTGGCCCAGGCGGCCTAGCCGCCGTCCCCGGAGCGTCGAACGTCGGTCCTGCCCCCTGTGGAGGGGGGAAGACCGACGTTCGACGCGGCCAGCCAGCGACGGATCTCGTCCGAGTGCTCGCCCAGGCGCGGCGGCCGGCGGCTCACGGCCGCCGGCGTCGCGCCGAGGCGCAGCGGCGAGCGCACCGTGCGCACGCCGCCGGTCTCGTCGACGGGCTCCAGGCCCAGCGCCGTCGCGAAGGCGAAGGCCTGCGCGACGTCGTTGATCGGCCCCGCGGGCACGCCCGCGTCGCCGAGCGCCAGCACCCAGTCGCCGGCCGGCGCGGTCGCGAAGGCGGCCTCGAGCTCGGCGGCCAGCTCGTCGCGGTGCTCCATGCGCGCCGCGTTGGTGGCGAAGCGCTCGTCGCCGGCCAGCTCCGAGCGCCCGACGACCGCGCACAGCCGGCCGAAGATCGCGTCGTTGCCGACGGCCACCGCGAAGTCGCCGTCGGCGGCCGCGAACGTCTCGTAGGGGGCGATCGACGGGTGGCGATTGCCCATGCGCCCCGGCACGGCGCCCGCGTTGAGGTGCGCCGAGGCCTGGTTGAGCAGGCTGGCCAGCGCCGAGTCCATGAGCGAGACCTCGACGCGCTGGCCGCGGCCGTCGCGGTCGCGGGCGTGCAGGGCGGCCAGGATGCCGTTGGTGGCGAAGAGACCGCAGATCATGTCGATGAGCGCCGCGCCGACCTTCAGGGGGCGTCCGTCGGGCTCGCCGGTGACCGACATGAGCCCGCTCATCGCCTGCAGCAGCAGGTCGTACCCGGGCAGCGCCGCGGCCCGCTCGCCCGAGCCGAAGGCGCTGATCGAGCAGTACACGACGCCGGGGTTGGCGCGCGCGATCTCGTCGTAGCCGAGGCCGAGGCGGTCGCTGGTGCCGGGCCGGAAGGACTCGACGACGACGTCGGCGCGGATGCACAGCTCGCGCGCGAGCGCCACGTCGGCCGGGTCCTTGAGGTCGAGCGTGACCGAGCGCTTGTTGCGGTTGAGGCCCAGGTAGTAGGTCGAGCCCTCCTCGACGAACGGCGGCCCCCAGGCGCGCGTGTCGTCGCCGCCGTCGGGGCGCTCGACCTTGACCACGTCGGCCCCGAGGTCGCCCAGGCTCATCGTGCACAGCGGCCCGGCCAGCACGCGGGAGAGGTCGGCGACGAGGATGCCATCGAGGGCGGGGGCGGCCACGGCCGCGCACAGTAGCCTGCACGCCCCGTGCGTACCCTCGTGATCTCCGACCTCCATCTCGGGGCCCGCAGCGACGTCGACGTCCTGCGCCGTCCCGCCGCCCAGAACGCCCTGCTCGCCGCCCTCGACGGGGTCGACCGGCTCGTCGTCCTCGGCGACCTCCTCGAGCTGCGCCACGGCCCGATGTACGACGCGCTCGAGGCGGCACGGCCGGTGCTGAAGGCCATCGGCGAGGCGCTCGGCTCCGACGGCGAGGTCGTCCTCGTGCCCGGCAACCACGATTTCCGGCTGATCTCCCCGTGGCTGGAGTGGCGCTCGCGCAACGGCCCCGAGCCGCTCGGGCTGCAGGAGCGCGCCGGGCCGAAGGCGTCGACCGGCACCCGCGCCATCGCGCGCATGGTCCAGCCCGCCTCGCTCGACGTCGTCTACCCGGGGATCTGGCTCGACGACGGCATCTACGCCACCCATGGCCACTACCTCGACCGCCACGTCACGGTCCCGAGCTTCGAGCGCCTGGGCGCCGGCGTGCTGGGCCGCCTGCTCGGCGCCCCCGCCGACAGCGCCACGTCGCCCGATGACTACGAGGTGTCGCTCGCGCCGATGTACGCCCTCCTCGACGCCGTTGCGGCGCGAGTGGGCGATGGGCGCGCGGCGGCGCCGGGCAACGTCTCGGCCCGCGCCTGGCAGCGCCTGTCGCCCGACGGCAAGCGCGACGCGTGGCGCGCCCGCGTCGTCGCGGGCGCGTTCCCGGTGGCGATCGCGGCGCTCAACAAGGCCGGGATCGGGCCGCTGAAGGCCGACCTGTCGGGCGCCGAGCTGCGCCGGGCCAACCTGCGGGCGATCGGGGAGGTCGTCGAGCGCCTGGGCATCGACGCACGCCACGTGATCTTCGGCCACACCCATCGCTCCGGCCCGCTGCCCGACGACGACGCGGCCGACTGGCGGGCGCCCGGCGGCGCGCGGCTGACCAACACCGGCTGCTGGGTCTACGAGTCGATGTACCTCGATCGCCACTGGGGCAGCCCGTACTGGCCGGGCGCCGCGGTCGAGCTCGACAGCGGCGGTGATCCGCACTTCGTGCGCCTGCTCGAGGGAATCGACGCCGACGCGCTCAGGCCCCCGGCAGCACCACTCCCGGCGTGAAGCAGGTGGCGTAGCAGGTCACGCCCGCACCCACCTGGAGGTCGAGCACGGCGTTGACGTGGTGGTTGTGCTCGAGGAGCAGGTGGGCACCGGGCCACTGCACGGCGACCCGCTCGCCGTTGACGTGCAGGTCGCCGGTCCCGCCCAGCACGGCCCACACAGCGCCGGCACCGTACGGTCCGCTGTAAGCGCCGGCCTGGTCGGGCGTTTGGGCCGCGATGGGCGCCGTCGGGTCGTCCTCGGGGTGCAGCGGCCCGACCGGCTCGCGCTCGGCCCCCAGCAACTCCTGGATGGCCAGCTCGGTCTCGGCGTAGCCGCCCTCGCCGTAGTGGTACTCGACGAGGTGGCCGTCGCCGTCCCACAGGTAGCGCGCCGGCCAGCCCGCGTTGTCGTACGCGCGCCACAGCTCGAAGCCGAGGTCGATGCAGACCGGGTGCTCGATCTCCAGGCGCGCCACGGCGGCGCGGACGGCGGCCTCGTCCTCGCCGGGCGCGAACCCGGGGGAGTGGACCGTCACCACGCGCAGGCCGTCGGACGCGTAGCGCTCGTGCCACGCCTTGACGTAGGGCAGTGTCCGCAGCGAGCTGGGGCGGCAGAAGTCCCAGAACTCGATCAGCACCGGGCGTCCGCGCTGCTTGTCCATCCGCAGGGGCGCGACGTTGATCCACGGCAGCTTCGCCGGGAAGGGCGGGGCGGGGATGTCGTCGACCGGCGGGCGCACGGCGCCGCCACGCTAGCGGACCGAAACGACCGCCTACCCGGCCGCAACTCTCGTTCATATGTAGGTTTGCACCCCAAAGACTCACCGGATCATCTATCGCAGGAGGAAGTGCGGAATGCGGAAGTTGCTGTTCGGGGCCCTCGTGGCCCTCGTCGGGGTGCTCGCTGTGGTCGGCGTGGCCTCCGCCGTCGACGCCCAGCAGGCCATCGACGTGAAGATCACCAACAACAAGGCTGGAACGAAGGCCAAGCCGAAGTCGATCGGCAAGCTCAACGTGGTGACGACCACCACGCCGGGGCCGGCAGCCCCGGCCGGCACCTTCGCCACGAACAAGGCGACGATCTTCTTCGACAAGAACCTCGTCTTCAACGCCAAGGCCTTCAAGGAGTGCAAGCCCAGCAACCCGTCCGCGCCGGTCGGCTCTGAGGTCAAGAGCAAGTGCGCGAGCGACAAGATCGGCGGCGGCAAGGCCGCCGGCCAGGCGACCATCGGCGGCCAGGAGAACCTGACCGTGACCGCGTACAACGGCGCGGCGTCGAAGTCCAACTCGGCCAACCGCTGGTTCTACCTGCACGTCGAGGGCTCCTCGCCGCTGGTCATCGACTCGGTCATCGCCGCCACGCTGACGAAGGCGACCGGGGACTACGGCTACAAGCTCGTCGTGCCGATCCCGGCCAACCTGGTCACGCCGCTGGCCGGCGTCACCGCGACGCTGCTGAACTTCTCGACCTCGGTCTCGGGCACCGCCAAGGGCCTGCCGTACATCGGCATCAAGGGCTGCTCGGGCGGCAAGCTGAAGTTCAAGGGCACGTTCCTCTTCACCGACGGAACGAGCAAGACGGCCACGGACACGGCCGCCTGCAAGAAGTAGCACTCGACACCGTCGAGACGTAGGACTCGGAGGACGGGGGCGGGCCATCGGCCCGCCCCCTACTCTTCCGGTCGTGCTCGAGAGCGCGCCATGACCACGCTCCCGCTCGCCCACGCCGGCCACTGGTACCAGGCGATGCTCTACCTGGCGCCCGTGCTCATCGTCGTCGTCGTGCTCTGGGTCCAGGAGCGCCGCGAGCGCCGGCGCGACGATGCGGGCGAGGACGACCCCGCGATCGAGGGCACGGACCCCTAGGCCGGCTCGGCCTCGAGCTTGCGGATGTCGTGGGCCAGGTCGCGGTCGACGAGCTGCTCGACCGGGAAGCTGATGCGCTGGCGGCCGCGCTTGTCGATCAGCAGCACGTAGGCGGAGTGCTCGAAGCCCTTGCCCTGGGGCCGGATGCCGTAGTCGTGCCAGATGGGGGCGAGCTGCGCCCGCGTCCCCAGCAGGAAGCGCATGCGCCCGCCGCTGAGGCTGCGCTTGACCAGGAACGCCTCGGCCGAGTCGGGCGTGTCGTGTGCCGGGTCGACGCTGACCGCGAGCGCCGGCACGTCGTGGCCGAGGTCGTCGAGCGCCCCGCGGATCGTCGTGGCGGTCACCGGGCAGGTGTCCTGACAGGTCGAGTACATGAAGGTCAGCACGACGACCTGCCCGCGCAGCGAGCGCAGTGAGACCTCGCGCCCGTCCTGGTCGCGCAGGGTGAAGTCCTTGGGCGGGATCGCGGGGCGCAGGCCGCCGGCGAAGCCGTTGGCGCCGAGCTTGGGCGGTGAGTCGGGGCGCGTGAAGACGATCACGCCCGCGGCGGCCAGGATGGCCAGGGACGCGAAGACCATGAGCGCCAGGCGCAGGCGCGCGGGCATCGCCGCCAAGCGTAGACGACCGATTCCACGACCTCGGCACTCGCCTACGCGCTCACGGCGGCCGCGGAACCGATCGTCTCAGCGGTTCACGTTGCTTTCAGGTTGGTGGCCCACCATCTGCCGTCATGCGCATCCTGGTCGTCGACGACGAGCCCGCCGTACGCGAGGCGCTCGAGCGGATCCTGCACCTCGAGGGCTTCGACGTGGAGATGGCGCGCGACGGCCGCGAAGCGGTCCGCAGCCAGGCGACCGCGCCGGCCGACGCGGTTCTGCTCGACGTCCTCATGCCCGAGCTCGACGGCCTGGAGGTGTGCCGGCGCATGCGCGACATCGGCGACCGCACGCCCGTGCTCATGCTCACCGCGCGCGACGAGGTCGGCGATCGCGTCGCCGGACTGGAGGCCGGGGCCGACGACTACCTGCCCAAGCCGTTCGCGCTCGAGGAGCTGCTCGCCCGCCTGCGGGCCCTGCTGCGCCGCTCGGGGTGGATGGACCAGCGCGAGGTGCTGCGCTTCGACGACCTCGAGCTCGACCCGCACTCCCACGAGGTCCGCCGCGGCCAGCGCCTGATCGAGCTCACGCGGACCGAGTTCCTGCTCCTCGAGCTCTTCCTGCACCACCCACGCCAGGTGCTGACGCGCTCGCAGATCTTCGACCGCGTCTGGGGCTATGACTTCGGGCCGGCGTCGAACTCGCTCGAGGTCTACGTCGGCTACCTGCGGCGCAAGACCGAGGATGCGGGCGAGCCGCGCCTGCTGCACACCGTCAGAGGCGTGGGCTACGTCCTGCGCGCGCCGCGGCCATGACCTTCCGCCGGCGCATCGTCGTGCTCGCCGCGGGCGCCGTGGCCGCGGCCGTCGCCCTGGCCTCGGTCGCCACCTTCGTCGTCGTGCGCCACGAGCTGCGCGGCGGCGTCGATGCCTCGCTGCGCAAGCAGCGGCCGAAGGTGATGATCGTCAGCCGCCTCGACCGCGCGACGGCCCCCGTCCCCGGGCAGGTCGCCGGCCAGGCCGCCGGCGGCAAGAGCACGGGCCAGACCGTCTCGGGCGAGGCGCTCGCTGCGCTGCCGCCGAGCGCCGACCAGTTCTTCCAGGCCCAGCTGCCGTCGACCGGGCTCGGGGGCTCCGTCGGGACTGGCGCAGGTCACGCTCTCCGATGGGCAGGTCATCGCGTCGGCCACGGGCACCAGGCTGCCCACCACCCAGGCCGACCGCGAGGTGGCCTCGGGCAAGCGCGACGAGTCCCTCCGCGACGCGACGATCCGCGGCGTGCACGTCCGGGTCCTGACCACGCGCGGGCCCGGCCGCGCGACGATGACGCTCGCCAAGCCGCTCACCGACGTCGACGACACGCTCGGCCGGCTGCGCTGGATCCTGCTCGCGGTGACGATCGGCGGGGTCGGCGTCGCGTCCGGGTTCGGGGTCGCCGTCTCGCGCGCGGCCACGCGGCCCCTCGGCCGCCTGACCGCGACCGCCGAGCAG
Source organism: uncultured Actinomycetes bacterium (assembly GCA_963816845.1). Lineage (GTDB taxonomy): Bacteria > Actinomycetota > Thermoleophilia > Solirubrobacterales > Solirubrobacteraceae > JAOPZW01. Next base: position 73,689 of record CAWFMR010000022.1, read on the forward strand.
GTCACCGCGACCGGCGAGCTCCACCACCGCATCGAGCCCGTCGCCGACGACGAGCCCGGGCGCCTGGCGGGCGCCTTCAACGCGATGCTCGGCGCCCTCGAGTCCTCGCGCGACGCCCAGCGCCAGCTCGTGGCCGACGCCTCGCACGAGCTGCGAACGCCGCTCACGTCGATCCGCGCCAACGTCGAGCTGCTCGAGCGGGCCCGCGACATGCCGCCGCCCGACCGGACCGCGATCCTCGCCTCCGTGCGCGGCCAGCTCGAGGACCTCACCATCCTGGTCGGCGATCTCGTCGATCTGGCTCGTCCCGGCGGGCGCGCGCATGAGCCGCCGGAGGAGCTGCGCCTCGACTCGCTCGTGCAGGACGCCGTGGAGCGCGCGCGCCGCCACGCGCCCGCGACCGACTTCGCCGTCACGACCGAGCCCTGCATGGTCAGCGGCTCGCGCGCTCGCCTCGCACGCGCGGTCGGCAACCTCCTCGACAACGCGGTCAAGTGGGGCCCGCCGGGCGCGCCCGTCGAGGTGGCCGTCAGTGCCGGGGAGGTGACGGTCCGCGACCATGGCCCGGGCATCGCCGAGGACGACCTGCCCCACGTCTTCGATCGCTTCTATCGCGCCCCGGCGGCGCGCGGGCTGCCCGGATCGGGGCTCGGCCTGGCCATCGTCAAGCACGTCGCCGACGCGCACGGCGGCACGGTCGTCGCCGAGCCCGCTCTCGGCGGCGGAACGCGCCTGCGCCTGGCGCTGCCCCTCTTACAGACCTCCTAACCCGCTCTCAGGAAGCGGTCAGGTTGGCCAGGCCTCATGTCCGGCCATGACCAGATCACCATTCATCCTCGCCGCGGCCGCCGCCGCCTTGGCGCTCGGCGCGTGCGGCGGTTCCAACGACGGCGGCGGTGGCGGCGCGAAGGGCGCCTCCGGGCAGGACAAGGCCTTCGAGGGCGCCCTGAAGTTCTCGCAGTGCATGCGCGAGCACGGCATCGACATGCCCGATCCGCAGCGGGTCGGCAAGGGGGGCATCAAGCTCTCCGGCGGCAAGGTCGACTTCAACGACCCGAAGATGAAGTCCGCGCAGAGCGCGTGCCAGAAGTACATGCAGATCGGCGGCGGCGAGACCCTCGACCCCGCCAAGCGGGCCAAGCTCCAGGAGTCGGCCCTCAACTACGCGCGCTGCATGCGCGGGCAGGGCGTCGACATGCCCGATCCGAAGCTGGCGGGCAACGGCGGCCTCACGTTCCAGGCCGGCCCGGGCTCTGGCCCCAAGAGCTCCAACGGCAGCGGCCCCAGGAGCGGTCTCGGGGTCAATCCCGACTCGCCGAAGTTCAAGGCCGCCGACAAGGCGTGCAATCACTTCCTGGGCGACCGTCCGGGCGCCGGCGCGAGCACGGAGCAGGCGAAGTGAGCGTCGCCGCCCGCAGGGGCGGGTCGGGTCGAGTCGCCCGCCGCCGCGGCGGCCGCGCCGTGCTGGGCGCGGCCGCGCTCGCCGGCATCGCGGCCGTCGCCTGGCTGCTGCTCGCGCCCGGCGACGGCCACGACACCAAGGCGGCCAACGACGCGGTCCCGCTCGGCGCCGCCGCGGTCGAGCGCCGCGACCTCGTCGACCGCCAGGACGTCGACGGGACGCTGGGCTTCTCCGACACGACGAAGGCGACCGCCCCGGCCGCCGGCACCATCACGCGCCTGCGCGACGAGGGCGACACCGTCACGCGCGGGCGATCGCTGATGTCGATCGACGCCAAGGCGACGGCCTGGGTCCTCTACGGCACGATCCCGATGTACCGCGACCTCGGGCCCGGCGTCTCCGACGGCCGTGACGTGCGCCAGCTCGAGCGCAACCTGAAGGCCCTCGGCTACGACCCCGGCACCGTCGACGATCACTGGACGTCGGCCACGACCGCCGCGGTGGTCGACTTCCAGGACGATCGCGACCTCACGCAGAACGCGACGATCGCGCGCTCGCAGGTCGTCATCAGCGACGGGCCTGCGCGCGTCGGCCAGCACAGCGCCGAGGTCGGGGCTCCCGCGCGGGCAGGGGCGCCGGTGACCGAGCTGACCTCGACCACCCCGGTCGTCACCGCGAAGCTCGACGCCGGCCTCGCCGCCGACGTGCATTCCGGTGACGCGGTCCGCGTCACCCTGGCCGACGGCAGCGAGGTCGGTGGCAGGGTGACCAGCGTGGGCACCGTCGCCACCGCCGGCCAGAACGGCGCGTCGCCCACGGTCGATCTGCGCGTCGCCCTGAACCGCGGCCGCCACGGCCGCCTCGACGGGGCGCCGGTGAGCGTGTCGCTCGAGACCGGGCGCACGAAGGACGCGCTCGCGGTGCCCGTCACGGCACTGGTCGCGACGGCGCCCGGGCGCTACGCGGTCGAGCTCGCCGGGTCGCGGCGGCTGGTCGGCGTGACCCTCGGCGCCTTCGCCGACGACTGGGTGCAGGTCACCGGCGCGGGCCTCGCGCCGGGGACGCGAGTGGTGGTGCCGCGATGAGCCTCGCGCTGCAGGACGTCGTCAAGGAGTACGCCGGCGGCGTGCGGGCGCTCGACGGAGTCAGCCTCGAGGTCGAGGATGGCGAGCTCGTCGGCGTCGTCGGCCCGTCGGGCTCGGGCAAGTCCACGCTGCTGCACGTCATGGGCACGCTCGATCGCCCATCGGGCGGGCGCGTCTGCGTGGCCGGCGTCGACATCGCCGACCTCGACGACCGCGAGCTCGCGGGGCTGCGCGCGACCGCGATCGGCTTCGTGTTCCAGCAGTTCTTCCTGATCGACGGGATGACCGCCCTGGAGAACGTCGCGCAGGGCCTGCTCTACAGCGGCACGCCGGTCGAGCAGCGGACGGTCGCGGCGCGAGCGGCCCTGGAGCGGGTGGGGCTCGAGGCGCGCCTGCACCACCGCCCCGAGCAGCTCTCGGGCGGCGAGCGCCAGCGCGTGGCCATCGCCCGCGCGGTCGTCGCCCGGCCGGCGATCGTCTTCGCCGACGAGCCGACCGGGAACCTCGACTCGCGCTCGGGCGCCGAGGTCATGGCGCTGCTGCGCGAGCTCAACGGCGAGGGCACGACGGTGATGATCATCACGCACGACCGCGACCTCGCGGCGGCCCTGCCGCGGCGCATCGCGCTGCGCGACGGACGGGTGGTGGCGCGATGACCTCGCGACTGCTGTTCGGCGATCTGCTGCGCGTCGGGGCCGTGGGGCTGCGCACGCGGCGTCTGCGGGCGGTCCTGTCGGCCCTCGGGATCGCCATCGGCATCGCGAGCATGGTCGCGGTGCTCGGGCTGTCGGAGTCCTCGCGCGCCGGGCTGCTGCACCAGCTCGATCGGCTGGGGACGAACCTGCTCACCGCCGCGCCGGGGCAGACGCTCGGCGGCGACGACGCGACGCTGCCCGAGAGCGCCGCGCAGACGCTGCGGCGCGTGGGCGGCGTCCAGCGCGTCGACTCGGTGCGCGCGCTGGACGCCACCGTCCGTCGCAGCGACCGGATCGACCCGGAGGAGACCGGCGGCATCGCGGTCGACGCCGCCGACCCGGGCCTGCTGGGCACCCTGGGCGGCTCGATGGTCCGCGGGCGGTTCCTCAACGCCGCGACGGCCGGCACGCGGTCGGTCGTCCTCGGGGCGACGGCCGCGCGCCAGCTGGGCGTCGACCGTCCGGGAGCGCTGGTCTACATCGCGGGGCGCTGGTGGACCGTGCTGGGCGTCATGGCCCCCGTGGAGCTCGCTCCCGAGCTCGATCGCGTGGTGTTCATGGGCTACGACGCCGCGGTGCGCGAGCTCGGCGCCGAGCGATCGGCGAGCACGCTGTACCTGCGCGCCGACCCGTCCGTCGTCGCGCGCGTGCACGACCTCGTCCCGGGCGCTGCCAACCCCGAGCATCCCGAGGAGGTCGACGTCAGCCGCCCGTCGGACGCGCTCGCCGCGCGCGCGCAGGCCAACGACGCCCTGACCGGCCTGTTCCTGGGCCTCGGCGCGGTGGCGCTGCTCGTCGGCGGGATCGGCATCGCCAACACGATGGTGATCTCGGTCCTCGAGCGGCGCTCGGAGATCGGCCTGCGCCGGGCACTCGGTGCCACGCGCGGGCACGTGCGGGCGCAGTTCCTCGTCGAGTCGCTGCTGCTGGCGGCCGCCGGCGGGCTCGTGGGGATCGCGGTCGGCAGCCTCGTGACCGGCGTCTACGCCAGCACCCGCGGCTGGACCGCGGTGGTGCCGCCCGAGGCGCTGGCGGGCGGCGTCGGCGCGGCGCTGGCCATCGGCGCGGCCGCCGGCCTCTACCCGGCCGGCCGGGCGGCGCGGATGTCGCCGACCGAGGCGCTGCGGGGGGCGTGAGGTCGCGCCGGCGCGGCGTCCGCCGGCGTTTGGCGGTGCTGCGCGGCCAGGGCATCGAGGGAGGGTGGAGCCTGCATCGCCCGCGCCTTGCGCTGAACCAGTCCGAGTTACCGTCGGTTTCCGGAAGCCGCATCCGAACTGGTTCGCGGCTCGCGCCCCTCGCCGCGGGCGATCGGCCCATCCTCCCTCGGTGCCTTGGCCGCGAATCGCCGCCGCAGCGCGGACGAAGGAACGGCGCCCTACGGCTCGACCAGCCCGCGCCGGATCGCGTAGCGCACGAGCTCGACGCGGTCGCGCATCCCGAGCTTGCGCAGGATGTTGGCCCGGTGGGACTCCACGGTCTTGTCGGCCAGGTGGAGGATCGCGCCGATCTCGCGGTTGGTGTGCGCCTCGGCGATGAGCTTGATGACCTCCTGCTCGCGCGGGGTGAGCGGCTCGCGCGGGCCGGAGCTGTCGTCCTCCATCCACGTGCGCACGAGCGCGCGCTGGGCGGCGTTGGTCAGGAACGAGTCGCCGCGCGGCCACCGCGCGCACGGCGTCGACCAGGTAGTGGTCGGCCTCGTGCTTGAGCACGTAGCCCGACGCGCCGGCCTTGAGCGCCTCGAAGAGGTAGCGCTCGTCGTCGTGCATCGAGAGGATGAGGACGTCGACGTCGGGGGCCAGGGCCTTGATCTCGCGCGTGGCCTGCAGCCCGGTCAGCCGCGGCATGGCCACGTCGAGGATGGCGATGTCGGGCCGGTGCGCGAGCGTCTGCGTCGACGGCCTCGGCGCCGTCGGCGGCCTCGCCGACGACCTGCATGTCGGGCTGGCGGTCGAGCAGCAGCCTCAGCCCGCCGCGGACCACGCCGTGGTCGTCGGCGATCACGAGCCTCATGCCGCCGCTCCCAGTCGCAGCTCGATGGTCGTGCCGTGCCCCGGGGCGGAGTCGACGTAGAAGCGCCCGCCCGCGAGGACGGCGCGCTCGCGCATGCCCTTGATCCCCAGCCCGGGCACCGCGACGCTCGGGGTGAAGCCGGTCCCGTCGTCGGCCAGCCGCACGACGGTCCCGCCCGACAGGCGCTCGACATCGACGCGCACGTTGCGCGCGCCGGAGTGGCGGGCCACGTTGGACAGGCCCTCCTGGACGATGCGGTAGACGACGATCTGCTCGTCGGCGTCGAGGTCCTCGAGGCCGGCGGCGGGGATGCTCAGGCTCGTCCCGAGGCCCGCGCGGCGGCCGAACTCGTCGACCTGCGTGCGCAGGGCGGCGCCGAGGCCGAGGTCGTCGAGCGCGACGGGCCGCAGCTCGCGGGCCAGGCGCACGAGCTCGCCCATCGCCTGCGTCGCGACCCCCTGCGTCTCGCGCAGCTCGTCGCGCAGGGCGGGCGGCGCGTCCTGGGCGGTCGCCTCCAGGCGCAGCAGGACACCGGTGAGCGCCTGGTTGGCCTCGTCGTGGAGGTCGCGCGCGAGGCGCGCGCGCTCGCCCTCCTGGGCCTTGAGCACCGCGGTGGCGGTGCGGTCGCGCTCGGCCTCGAGGCGCTCGAGCATGCGGTCGAAGGCGCGGTGCAGGCGCGCGACCTCCTCGACGTTCGCCGTCGGGATCGCCGCGCGCGGGTCGCGGCCGCCGAAGTCGACGTGCTCCATGGCGTCGATCAGCTCCTCCAGCGGCGCGAAGCGGCGGCGCAGGAGCCAGCCGTTGACGAGCACCATCGCCATGAGCGCGGCCACGAGCACGAGGAAGCGCTTGCGCTCGATGATCGGGTCGGAGTGCAGGCTGGCGGCCACCGACGCGGCGAACACCGTGGCGGTGATGAGCAGCGCGTTGACCGCGAGGACCTGGGTGAGGAGGGTGGGCCGCTTCATGGGGAATGGGGTGTAGACCCGATATCGGCCCCGCGGCCGCCTGCCGATACCTGTGGCAAGTTCGATTGGACAGAGGTTCCCCTCCTAGGGCCCCGAACGACATACGACCCCAGACGACCCATGGGCGCCGCCGGATCGATTCCGGCGGCGCCCATGGTCGTTTGAAGGCCCGGATCGGCTCGCTATACTTTTTGAAGTGAATTCCGACCGACTTCAAGGTGAATTGACCGTGAGCGTGTCCGGCAGCGAGTACGTGCGCCGCATCAAGGCGCAGATCGAGGAGATCGACCCCTCCGCCGTCCGCGAGCTGGCCGGCGAGGGCGTCGCCCTCATCGACGTCCGCGAGAGCGGCGAGTGGGACAGCGGCCACCTGCCCGGGCGCCAAGCACGTCCCGCGCGGCTATCTCGAGTCGCGCATCGACGCGCAGGTCCCCGATCGCTCGCAGCACGTGATCCTCTACTGCGCCTCCGGGCCAGCGCAGCGCGCTCGCCGCGAACACGCTGCAGGAGCTCGGCTTCGAGCACGTCGAGTCGATGACCGGCGGCATCACGCTGTGGAAGGACCGCGGCTACCCCGTCGACGTCCCCAAGACCTTCACCGCCGAGCAGCGCGAGCGCTACTCGCGCCACTTCCTGCTCCCCGAGGTCGGCACCGAGGGCCAGCAGAAGCTGCTCGACGCCAAGGTGCTGCTGCTCGGCGCCGGCGGCCTGGGCTCGCCGACCGCGCTGTACCTCGCCGCCGCGGGCGTCGGGACGCTCGGCATCGTCGACGACGACGTGGTCGACGTCTCCAACCTGCAGCGCCAGGTCATCCACACGACCGATCGCGTCGGCGTGCCGAAGGTCGACTCCGCCGAGGAGCAGATCAAGGCGCTCAACCCCGACGTGAACGTCGTCAAGTACCAGACGCGCCTCGACGCCTCGAACATCATGGAGATCATCGAGGGCTACGACATCGTCGTCGACGGCGTCGACAACTTCCCCACGCGCTACCTGCTCAACGACGCGTCGGTGCGCCTGCGCATCCCCGTCGTCAGCGCCGCGATCCTCGGCTTCGAGGGCCAGCTCAGCGTCTTCGCCCCCTACGAGGGCCCGTGCTACCGCTGCCTCTTCCGCCAGCCGCCGCCGGCCGAGCTCGCGCCCTCCTGCGGCGCCAACGGCGTGCTCGGCGTGCTGCCCGGGACGATGGGCCTGCTGCAGGCCACCGAGGTCGTCAAGCTCATCATCGGCGCCGGCGAGCCGCTCATCGGGCGCCTGCTGATGTACGACGCGCTGGCCGCGACGACGACCGAGCTCAAGGTCCGCCGCGACCCCGAGTGCCCGATCTGCTCGCGCGAGCCCGACGCCATCTCCGACGACGAGATGGGCGTCTTCCCGGACTACGAGGCGTTCTGCGCCGCCGCCGGCTAGGCTCCGCGACCGCTCATGGCCACCATCCGCATCCCGCCCGTCCTGCGTCCGTCCGTCGGCGGCGAGCGCGAGGTCGCCGCTGACGGCTCGAACGTCGGCGAGGTCCTGCGCTCGCTGGTCGACGCGCACTCCGAGACGCAGGACCAGATCTTCGGCGCCGACGGCGACCTCAACCGCTACGTCAACGTCTACCTCAACGACGAGGACGTGCGCGTGCTCGACGGGCTCGACACCCGGTGGGGGAGGGCGACGTGCTCGTGATCCTGCCGGCGATGGCCGGCGGGCGCTGACCCTCAGGGCAGCGCCAGCAGGTCGGGCTCGACGAACGCCGCCCGCGCGGCGTCGCTGAACAGCCGCTCGCGGCTGTAGTGGGCGCAGAGCAGATCGCGCTCGAGCAGCCGCGGATGGGCGGCGAGGAAGGCCTCGAAGTCATCCTCGCGGGCGCGCAGGGCGTAGTGGCCGACCACCCGCGCCCACGCCGTCGTCAGCGTCTCGTGGTAGCGGCCGGGCTCGCCGTGGGCGGCGGCGAAGCGCCGCAGACCCTCGCGCGCCCGCGCGACGGCGTGCTCGATGCCGCCGCGGCGCGCGTACGCGAAGGCGACGCGCAGGTGGTCGCGGTGGTCGAAGGCGTCGAGCGAGGTGGCCTCGAAGTGGGCCAGGAACGTCTCGTCGGTCATGGGCTGCCCTTCGTGTGGCGCTCGAGCGCGTCGAGCACGGAGTGAAAGCCGTCGGCGGCCGACGGCGGGAGGTCGGCGAGGACGCGCTCGTCGAGGGTGGCGAACACCGCGTGCACGCGGGCCGCGGCGCGCTCGCCGCCGGCCGTGAGAGCGATCGTGAACGACCGCCGGTCGGCCGGGTTGACGCGCCGGCGCACCAGCCGGCGCTTCTCCAGGCGGTCCAGGACGCCGGTGAGGGTGGACGACCGCTGGCCAGTGGCCGCGGCCAGCGCGCCGACGCTGCGCGGGCTCCCGGGCTCGAGCTGAGCGAGCACGTTGATCTCGGCCTGGCGCAGGCCGAGATCGGAGAGCTCGGCTGCCAGGTGGTCGAGCACCCGGTGCACGGCGGCCTCGAGGGCGGCGACGACGGAGCGATCTGTCACGAACTCGGATAATACGAGTTCGAAATATCTTCGTCAAGCCACCCGGGCAGGTGCTTCGGACACCTCGTCCGTGCCGCCGCCGACGGTCGGGGGTAACCTCGGCTGGTGGCTTACGACGAGGATCTCGCCAACCGGCTGCGCGAGCTGCTGGCCGACGAGGACGCGGTCACCGAGAAGAAGATGTTCGGCGGGCTGGCGTTCCTGCTGCACGGCAACATGGCGGTGAGCGCCTCGGGCCAGGGCGGGCTGCTGGCCCGCATCGATCCGGCCGACACCGAGGCGGCGCTCGCGCGCCCGCACGCCGCTCTGATGGAGATGGGCAAGCGTTCGATGGCCGGCTGGATCCGGGTCGCGCCCGAGGGCGTGAAGACCAAGCGCGAGCTGGCTGCCTGGGTCAAGCGCAGCGTCGCCTACGCCAAGACGCTGCCGCCGAAGTAGGCGTCGCGCGTCAGGCGAGGTCGGCCGCGCGCTCGGCCACCAGCAGCCGGCCCGAGGCGAGGTTGGCGCGGGCGCCGACGACGGCCCCGGCCACGCCTCCCATCGTCATCACCAGCTGGGAGAAGGCCCCGTGGGCGTCCACGCCCACGACGAGCAGCAACGCGACCGCGACCATGACGCCCGTCACGGCGCCTGCGGCGAGGCCCAGCACGACCAGAACACGACTTGTCAGATCCATGCCAGCGAGGATGCCGAGGCCTGCCCGGACGGGCGAGGGGAGCATCGCTCCCCGGGGCGGGTGAACCTTCGCACGCCCGTGGGGGTGCGCCGACCGGCGCCGGGCAGGAACGTCACCCACGGCTACTCGCGCTCGGCCTCGCGGGCCGCCGCGCCGACGTCCTTGAGGTCGGGCTCCGCGTCGCCCGGAACGTCGGGCCCGCCGTCGGTCACCGCGTCCGCGTGGTCGCCGGCGCTGAGATCGATGCCGCTCTCCGTCGCCGGCTCGTCGGAGCCGGTCGTCTGCCCGAGCACCGAGCTGCCCAGCTCGGGATCCTCGGCCAGCATCTCGCGGGGAGCGTCCGAGCCTCCGAGCTCGGCGGGGACGACGCCGTCATCGGCCTTGGCGGCCCACTCACCCTTCTCGCGGGCCTCGGCCTCGTCGGGCGTGGTGCCGCCGCGCTGCTCGCTGGGCTTCTGCGCGTCCTGGTCTCGGTCGCTTGTCGGCCATGGGCCGGGCTCTACCCGCCAACCGGTCGGCCTAGCCGGACGCGTCCTAGCGGACCACGCGGTAGGTGAGGTGCGTGACGAGGTCGGTCGCGTTGACGCGCACTCGCTCGAGGCTCAGCGGGCCGACGCCCGTCGAACAGGCGCTCGCCGACGCCCAGCACCACCGGCGCGACGTGCAGGCGCAGCTCGTCGATCGCCCCGGCCGCGAGGTACTGGTTGACGGTCGAGGCCCCGCCGGCGATGGCGACGTCGCCGCTCGCCGGCCGCCTCGCGCGCCTGCGCCAGCGCCGACTCGATCCCGTCGGTGACGAAGTTGAAGGTCGTGCCGCCCTGCATCTCCACGGGCTCGCGCGGACGGTGGGTGAGGACGAAGACGGGCGCGTGGTAGGGCGGCTCGTCGCCCCACCAACCCGTCCAGCTCTCGTCCCAGTCGCCGCGGCCGGGGCCGAACATGTTGCGCCCCATGATGAAGGCGCCCGCCGCGGGGATGGCTTCGATCTCCGCGGCGTTGGCCTCGGGCTGCTCGAACATCCACTGGGTCAGGCGCTCCACGGGACCGTCGCCGAAGGGCTTGTCCGCGCTCTGGTTCGGGCCGGCCGTGAAGCCGTCGACCGACACCGCCATGTCACAGGTGACCTTCGTCATCTCGCACGTCTCCGTCTCGTGGTTCCCGGCCCCCTCGTGGGTGCCGCTCACGGGTGAGTCGAAGCCGACGCCACGTTCTCGACATGGCCGATGAGTTTCGGCGCGCGGCGGCGGTCACACAGATGTGTACCAACCACCAGGAGGAAGTCGTGAGCAAGACCGCGACGCGCATCAGCAAGCTCGGGACCGTCTGCGTCCCGGTCAGCGACCAGGAGCGCGCCATCGAGTTCTACGTCGAGACGCTCGGCTTCGAGAAGCGCACCGACGTCCCGTTCGGCAACGGCTACCGCTGGGTCGAGGTCGCCCCGCCCGGCGCCGACACCACGATCGCCATCGTCCCGCCGCCCCCCGGCAACCCGACCGGCAACGTCCAGACCGGCATCGGCCTCAACACCGACGACATCGATGCCGTCCACGCCGACCTCGAAGGCCCGCGGCGTCGACGTCGACGCCGAGATCAGCCGCATGGGCGACCCCGTCCCGCCGCTGTTCTGGTTCCGCGACCCCGACGGCAACACCCTGATGGTCGTCGAGGTCTGATCGCCCCCGCCCGGGCCGCGCGCGGCCGCCTGAGACCGCGCGCGCCGCGGGCGGCGCGAGCTCAGGCGCGCGCGGTCCGCCAGCCTCCCTGCGGCGCGTAGGACGTCGCGCACGGCGCCGACGATCGGCACGGGGGCGACGACGGCGCGCAGCTCGGTCTGCACGTGGCGCTCGACGGTCGGCTTGGCCGTGCCGCCGCCCTCCTCGCCCCAGACGAAGGTCACCTCCGTGCCCGGCTCGGCGTACTCGGTGTCGAGGACGGCGAGGGTCATCAGCTTGCCCTCGTTGGCGCTGTAGCAGACCCAGGTGGAGACGCCGATCGTCTCGCCGTCGACCTTGACGTCGTCGTACTGGTGCATCGAGTACACGGCGTTCGGCCACTCGATGAACTTGGCCCGCTCACCGACCGGGTTGAGCATCGAGCCGAGGGTCCGCGTGACGTCCTCGTCGTCGAGCACGAGCGTGACCTTGGTGCGGTGCTTGTCGTCGACCTTGGCCTCGAGCGCCTCGCGCCCGACGAAGTCGTGGTCGAACTTCACCAGGTGGCCGTAGCCGAGGTCCCAGGGCGTGAAGTAGTAGTCCTCGATGTCGCTCGAGAGGAAGCTGCCGCCGAGCGAGGCGGACGCCTCGTAGCCCGTGGGGGGCAGCCACTGGCGGTAGTCGCTGAGCGAGTCGCCCGTGTAGACGGCCGGCAGCGGCGAGGGGATCCAGCCCGACTCGATCGCGTTGGAGCCGTAGGCGCGGCCGCCGACGAGCTTCATCTCGAACTCCTCGCCCGCGGCGACGAGCGCCTCGTGCACGGCGTCGTGGTCCTCGAAGGGCCCGAAGAGCTCCCAGCCGGGCTGGCCGGCCATGCCGTGGCGCAGGGCCATGACCTCCTTGCCGGCGATCGTCTCGGTGCGCATGTTGAAGAACTTCAGGTCCGCCGGCTCGTGGCCGAGCGCCTTGTGGAGCACCGCCATCGCGTTGGGGCCTTGGACCTGGAAGCGGTAGTGGCGGCGGTTGAGGTCGTCGCGCAGCGCGGTGCGCTGATCGAAGGTCAGCTCGACGTCGTAGTCGCCGGTCTGCGCATGGAAGGTGACCCAGTTGAGCGCGGGCGCCCGCCCGACCAGGTTGATCCGGTCGTCGGCCAGCCCGAAGAGGATCACGTCGCCGATGACGAAGCCGTCGGGCGAGCACGGCACGAACTGCTTGGCCTTGCCGGGCTCGAAGGTCGCGAAGCTGTTGGTCGCCAGCGAGGAGACGAGCTTGATCGCGTCCGGCCCCTCCACCATGAGCTCGGCCATGTGGTAGGTCTGGTTGTAGAGGACGCAGGTCTCCTGCCACGCGATCTGCTCGTCGCGCCAGTTCGTGTACTCGGCCGGGACGCCGGGATAGACGTTCGGCCCCACCTGCGCGTTGCGCAGCAGGTCGACGGGGCTTCCGACCGCTCCGAGCAGGTCCTCCAGGCTCTGATGCGCCATTGGTCTCCTCCTTGTCAGGTTGCCTGATTCTAGTCCTACCCGCCCGACGGGAACCGCCTCGCTACGATCGTCGGCCTCTTCTGGGACCGTGAGCGTCAGGACCTGCCCGGTTCGCGAACCCTGGCCGCGCGTGCCCAGTTCGCAGCGCACGCCGATCCGCTCTCGGCGACCCTGCGTGACCGTTCCACGAATCGCGAAATTACGCGCCTACGCTGCGTCGGAGCAACCGCGCCCGGGCGCTTGGCGCCGGGGCGACCTGCAAGGGTGTCGCCCATGGAACTGGGGAGGATCGGAGTCTGGCGGCGCCGGCACGACGGCGTCGACGGCGTCGCCGAGATCGAGGCGCTGGGTTACGGGACCCTGTGGGTCGGCGGCAGCCCGTCGGTGCAGGAGGCGCGGCCGTTCCTCGAGCGCTCGAGCACGCTGACCGTCGCCACCGGGATCCTCAACGTGTGGCAGCACGAGCCGTCCGACGTCGCCGCGCAGCGCGCCGAGCTGGCGCGCGCCTTCCCCGGGCGCTTCCTGCTCGGGATCGGGGTCGGGCATCCCGAGGCGACGGCGGAGTACGTGGGCCCGCTGGCCAAGATGGGCGCGTTCTTCGACGGACTCGACGCGGCGCCGGAGCCCGTGCCCGAGGACGAGCGCGTGGCGGCCGCGCTGGGGCCGAAGATGCTCGACCTCGCCGCGCGGCGCTCGCTCGGGACCCACACGTACTTCGTCACGCCCGAGCACACGCGCTTCGCGCGCGAGCGCGTCGGGCCGCGACGCGCTCATCGCGCCGGAGCTCGCGGTCGTCGTCGAGGCAGACGTCGAGGCGGCGCGCGCGGTCGCCCGCGAGTACGCCGCGCTCTACCTCGGCCGCTCCAACTACACCAACAACCTCCTGCGCTTCGGCTTCACCGAGCGCGACGTCGCCGACGGCGGCAGCGACCGCCTGATCGACGCGGTCGTCCCGCACGGCTCGGCGGAAGCGGTCGCCGAGGCCGTGCGCGCGCACCTCGACGCGGGCGCCGACCACGTCGCCCTGCAGCCCCTCGGCCACGGCGGCGCGCCGGTGGCCGACTACGAGGCGCTCGCCAGGGCGCTGCTCTAGGCGTCCTGCCGCTCTGGCGCCCGCCGAGCCGGGCGCTTGTCCGCGGCGGCGAAAGCCTGTCCATCCGGGCGGCGAGGCGACGTCCGCAACCCCTACCCTGGGGCCATGGCCACCGTCCACGAGACCATCGACCGCGCGCGACTGAGCGAGCTGATCGACCACGAGCGCGGCAAGCTGCTCGCTCGCACCGAGGGCTCGCAGCGCTACTACGAGCGCGCGCTGGCCGTCATGCCGCGTGGCGTGCCGAGCTCCTTCCAGGCCGCCGACCCGCGGCCGATCTACCTCTCCCACGGCGAGGGCTCGCACGTGTGGGACGTGGACGGCAACGAGTACGTCGACTTCCACAACGGCTTCGGCGTGATGTGCGTCGGCCACGCCAACCCGGCCATCGTCGCCGCCGTGCGCGAGCGCGCCGGGCGCGGATCGCACTTCGCCGCGCCGACCGAGGGCTCGATCGTCGTGGCCGAGGAGCTCGAGCGCCGCTTCGGCCTGCCGCAGTGGCGCTTCACCAACTCCGGCACCGAGTCGACGATGGACGCCATCCACCTGGCGCGCGCCGCCACCGGCCGCGACGTCGTGCTCAAGATCGAGGGCTCCTACCACGGCCACCACGACGCCGTCATGGTCAGCGTGCGCCCGCCGCTGGACCAGCTCGGCGAGCGCGGCGCGGCGGGCAGCGTGCCCTTCGGCGCCGGCCACCCGCGCGTCGTGAGCGAGCTCACGAAGGCCATCCCGTTCAACGACGCCGACGTGCTCGAGCGCGTGCTCGACGAGATCGGCGACCAGGTGGCCGCCCTCATCCTCGAGCCCGCGATGATGAACATCACCATCGTGGCGCCCAAGCCGGGCTACCTCGAGCGCGTGCGCGAGCTCACCGCCAAGCACGGCGTCGTGCTCATCTTCGACGAGGTCAAGACCGGCGCCACCATCGCCGCCGGCGGCGCGGTCGAGCGCTTCGGCGTCACGCCCGACGTCGTCTGCCTGGCCAAGGCGATCGCCGGCGGCTACCCCAGCGGCGCGGTGGGGATGACCGAGACGCTCGCCGACCTCATCACCACCGGCAGCGTGCGCCAGGTCGGGACCTTCAACGGCAACCCGCTCTCGATGGCGGCGGCGCAGGCGGCGCTGACCGAGGTCCTCACCGCCGAGGCCTACGCCGGCTTCGAGGAGCGCGACGCGCGCCTGCGCGCCGGCCTCGACGACGTCATCGAGCGCTACGGCCTGCCGTGCCACACGGTCGGCCTCGGCTCCAAGGGCTGCGTCGTCTTCTCCTCCGAGCCGCTCTACGAGTACCGCGACTACGCCACGAAGGTGGACGAGGAGCTCTCGACGCTGTCGTGGCTGTACCACATGAACCACGGCATCTTCATGACGCCGGGCGTCGACGAGCAGTGGACCCTGAGCGTGGCCCACAGCGACGACGAGCTGCAGCGCTACGTGGACGCCTATGAGGCGTTTGCGCGCGACGTGACGGCCTGAGACCATCGCGCCATGCGGCGCGTCACGATGCTGGGCTGGGTCCTCGTCGGCTCCGTCATGGCCACGGCGGCGCTCGCGGTCGTCGCTCCGGCGGCGGCGCTCATCCCGGCCATCGTCCTCGCCCTCGCGGCGGCCACGGCGGTGGCCGATGGCATCGGAGCGCCGGTGAGCTGGTTCGACGTCGACGTCACCAACGAGCGCAAGCGCGAAGCGCTCAGCCGCCGCTTCAAGCGGGGCCGCCCCGAGTGGGAGACCACCCCGCCCGACCACGCCGACGAGCCTCTCGACGCGGTCTGGGAGCGCGAGCGCAAGCGGCGCGGCCTGACCTGACCACCTCGCTACACTTTCTGAAGTGTCCCTGCCCCCGCTGGCCAACAAGCCCTGCGGCGGTCGCTACGGCGACATCGTCCAGGCCATCGGCAACACGCCGCTCGTCGAGCTGCGGCGCCTGACGCCCAAGCCCGACGTGCGCATCTGGGCCAAGCTCGAGTCCCAGAACCCGACCGGCTCGGTCAAGGACCGCGTCGCGCGCTCGCTGATCGAGGACGCCGAGGAGAAGGGCGCCATCGGCCCCGGCATGACGATCCTCGAGCCGACCTCGGGCAACACCGGGATCTCGCTGGCCATGATCTGCGCGCGCAAGGGCTATGACCTGAAGGTCGTCATGCCCGACAACGTGACGCCCGAGCGCACGCAGCTGCTCGAGATGTACGGCGCGCAGATCGTCTACTCGCCGGGCGACCAGGGCTCCAACGGCGCGGTGGCCATGGCGCTCGAGATGGCCGAGGCCGACCCGACGTACTACATGCCCTACCAGTACGGCAACCAGGCCAACCCGCTCGCGCACTACCACGGCACCGCGCCCGAGATCCTCGACGAGCTCGACGGCCAGGTCGACGCCTTCGTCGCCGGCCTGGGCACGGGCGGGACGCTCATGGGCAACGGCCGGCGCTTCAAGGAGGAGCTCGGCGACCGCGTGAAGATCGTCGCCGCCGAGCCGATGCAGGGCGAGCCGGTCCAGGGGCTGCGCTCCCTCGACGACGGCTTCATCCCGCCGATCATCGACCTGTCGCTGCTGGACCGCAAGATCTTCGTCACCAACCACGACGCCGTGGTGTGGACGCGCAGGCTGCTCGACGAGGAGGGCATCTTCGCCGGCGTCTCGAGCGGCGCGATCGCTTCGATCGCGGTGCGGATCGCCAACGAGATGGACGAGGGCAACGTCGTCTTCATCGTCTGCGACGACGGCTGGAAGTACCTCTCCAGCGGCATCTACACGCGCCCGGTCGAGGAGATCGAGAACCTCGACTCGACCGTCTGGTGGTAGGCGGCACAGCCGGTGCGCGTCCTGGTCACCGGGGCGAGCGGCTTCGTCGGCCACGCCGCGTGTCGTGAGCTGATCGCGCGCGGGCACGACGTGCGCGCCCTGGTACGGCGCCCGGGCTCGGAGCCCGCGGGAACCGCGGCCGTGGCCGGCGACCTGACCGATGAGGGCGCGCTGGCCGCGGCGGTGCGCGCGGCGGCGCCCGAGGGCGTCCTGCACCTGGCCGCCGAGATCGCCTCGCAGCGCAGCGCCGATCGCGTGCGCGAGGTCAACGTCGAGGGCATGCGCCGGCTCCTGGAGGCGTGCGTCGCGGACGGCGCGCCCAAGGTCGTCTTCACCTCCACGGTGGTCACCGGCGAGGCCGGCGGCGCGCTGCTCGTCGAGGACGAGCCGCTGCCGGTGCAGACGCCGTACGGGCGCTCCAAGCAGGAGGGCGAGGCGCTGCTCTTCGGCTGCGGACTGCCGGCGGTCGTCGTGCGGCCCGGCCACGTCTACGGGCCGGGCGGCTGGTACGAGCACGAGATGCTCGCGCGCCTGCGCCAGCCCGGGCGCTTCGCGGTGATCGGCCGCGGCGACAACCTCTGGGACGTCATCCACGTCGACGACGTCGCCCGCGCCCTGGTCGACGCGCTCGAGCGAGCGCCGGCCGGCGAGATCTATCACGCGGCCGACGACGAGCCGATCGCCTACTACGACTTCATGGCCCTCAGCGCGCAGGCGCTCGGCGTCGGGCCGCCGCGCCGGGTCCCGGCCTGGGTCGCGCGGCTGGCGGCCGGCTCGAGCGCCGTGACCGCCGTGGTCCGCAGCGCGCGCACCTCCAATGCGAAGCTCAAGCGCGAGCTCGGCTGGGCGCCGCGCTATCCCTCCGCGCGCGAAGGGGTCCCCGCGACGGTCGCCGCGTTGCGCGCCGTTCGCTGACCCGCCTACGCCGCGTTGGTTTCAAAGCGTCGTGCCGGGGGCGCCCGCGCGGTACGCTGGCCACATGCCCAACGTAGGCCCGCTCGAGCTCGTCGTCATCCTCGCCATCGCTCTCATCGTCCTCGGCCCGAAGAAGCTGCCCGAGGTCGGGCGCTCCATCGGGAAGGGCATGCGCGAGTTCAAGGAATCGCTCAACGGCGAGACCGACCGTGAGGACGAGGAAGAGCGCCCGGCTCTGAAGACCGAGTAGTAGTGCGCATCGACGCCGCGCTCCTCGAGCGCATCCTCGCGCACGCGCGGCGCGACTTCCCGAACGAATGCTGCGGGATGATCGCCATGCGCGACGAGCAGGCGGTCGCGATCCACGAGGCGACCAACGTCGCCGCCAGCCCGCTGCGCTTCGAGGTCGACGGGCGCGAGATCATCGAGGCCCAGGACGCCTTCGAGGCCGAGGGCGCCGAGCTCGGCGCCATCTACCACTCGCACACGCGCTCGGAGCCCTACCCGTCGCAGACCGACGTCAACTTCGCCGCCGGCTGGCCCGGGGTGGAGTGGCTGATCGTCGGCCTGCGCCGCGACGGCGAGCCGACGGTGCGCTCCTACCGCATCGACGACGGGGTCGTGCAGGAGGTCGACGTCGACGTCGAGGTGGCCCGTGACTGAACCGCTCGTGTGCCCGAGCTGCGCCTCGACGCACTCGCTCGACGAGCGCTTCTGCCCGGCGTGCGGGATGCCGCTCGTCTACTCGGGGCACACGGGCGTCGACGAGCCGGTGACCGAGGCCCACGAGCGCGCGCGCAAGATCAAGCCGCAGTTCACCGAGGGCGAGCTCGTGCGGGTCGTCAGCGCCCAGCACCAGGCCGAGGCCGAGATGGTGCAGGGCATCCTCCTGGAGGAGGGCATCCCGTCGATGACGCGCCGCTCGGCCGGCTTCGACGTCCCCGACATGCTCGCGGCCGGACGGCGCGACATCCTCGTCCCCGCCTCGGGCCTGCCGGCCGCGCGCGACGTCCTGATGCAGGCCGACCTGCTGCCGGCCCAGGCCGGCCCCGCCGTCGAGCGCCCGGCGCGCCTGCTCGGCGTCCTGCTGGGCGTGGTGGTCTTCGTCGGCCTCGTCGCCTGGCTGGGCACCGAAGTCCTGACATAGGCATGCACCAGCGCAGGCTCGGCGACTCCGACCTCGACGTCTCCGCGATCGCGCTGGGCTCGTGGCTGACCTACTCGGGCGGCATCGGGCGCGCCCGGACCGAGGCCTGCACGCGGGCGGCGTTCGACGCCGGCATCACCTTCTTCGACACCGCCAACGTCTACGGCCGCGGCGCCGCCGAGCGCGCGTGGGGCGAGATCCTCGCCGACTACCCGCGCGACTCCTTCGCGATCGCGACCAAGCTCTACTTCCCGATGTCCGCCAAGGACCGCGGGCTCTCGCGCGAGCAGGTCCACAAGCAGATCGACGGCTCGCTGGAGCGCCTGGGGATGGACCACGTCGACCTCTACCAGTGCCATCGCTACGACGAGCAGACCCCGCTCGAGGAGACGATGCAGGCGCTGACCGAGGTCGTGCGAGGCCGGCAAGGCGCGCTGGATCGGCTTCAGCGAGTGGCCGGTGGCGCGCATCGAGGAGGCGCTGGCGCTGCCCGGGGTGGCGAAGTTCGTCTCCAGCCAGCCGCAGTACTCGGCGCTGTGGCGCGCGCCGGAGGCCGAGGTCATCCCGCTGTGCGAGCGCCACGGCATCTCGCAGATCGTGTGGTCGCCGCTGGCGCAGGGCGTGCTGACCGGCAAGTACCGCGCGGGCGAGGAGGTGCCGGCGGGCACGCGCGCGGCCTCGCGCGACATGAGCCGCTTCATCGGGCAGTGGCTCACGCGCCCGGTCCTCGACGCGGTCGACCGGCTGTGGCCGATCGCCGAGGAGGCCGGCCTGACCATGGCGCAGCTGTGCCTGGCCTGGGTGCTGCGCCAGGACAACGTCGCCGCCGCGATCGTCGGCGCCTCGCGCCCCGAGCAGGTCCACGAGAACGCCCGCGCGGCCGACGTGCGGCTCGAGCGACGACACGCTGCGCGCGATCGACGAGGCGCTGCTGCTGGTCGCCGTTACCTAGATCCCCGGGAGCGGCGGGGTCGTGAGCAGGGGCTCGATGCGCCAGCCGCCGTCGGGCGCGGCGGTGGCGTGCCAGAGCTCGTCGAAGCCCTCCTCGGGCGTCGGGCGCAGCAGGCGCCGCCCCGTGCCCACGAGCGCCCCGGGCGGCACCCGCCGGCGCCCCTCGCGCGCCGCGTTGCGCGCAAGCGCCTGGGTGTCGGCGACCTCGACGAGGTAGCCGATCGCGCGGAAGCCCGCTTCGCGAGCGGGCTCGACGTAGCGACGGCGGTCGGCGGGCGTGGGGTTGGTGGCGTCGACGACGAAGCGCTGGCGCTCGGCCAGGCACAGGCGCACGAAGGCCTCCTCGCGCGGGCGCGTGCGCAGCAGGTCCATCGCGACGCGCACGTGCGTCTCGAGGAAGCGGTCGCGATAGAGCGTCGTCTTGCCGGCGCCCTGGACGCCGCACAGGATCACCGCCTCCATGGCCCGACAGTAGCGCCGGCCTGACCACGGTGGCGTGGACGTCAGGCGCTGAGCAGCGCCGCGAGCGCCGGCGCGATCGGGTCGTCGCCGCCGACGACGTAGAAGGTGTGGCGCACCGAGCGGGGCTCGTGCAGGACCTCGGCCAGCGTCGCGGCGACGTCGTCGCGGCTCACGTCGCCGCGCACGGGGTCGGCCGTCAGCCGCGCGCGCCCGGTGGCGGGCTCGTCGGTGAGCGAGCCCGGGCGGACGATGGTCCACGCGCGGTCGCTGGCGGCCAGCGCGGCGTCGGCCTCGGCCTTCGCGCGCAGGTAGACGCTGAAGACGTCGTCGCCGTCGGGCGGTTGCTCGGCCCCGATCGAGCTGACGATGACGTAGCGCTCGACCGCGGCCGAGCGCGCGGCCGCCAGCAGCTTGATCGCGCCGTCGCGGTCGACGGTCAGCTTGCGCTGCGCGCCGCTCCCGGGCCCGGCCCCGGCCGCGAAGACGACGGCGTCGGCGCCCGCGATCGCGGCCGCCACGTCCTCCACGCCGGCCTGCTCCAGATCGCACACGACGGGCTCGGTGCCGTCGGCGCGCAGGTCGGCGGCGTGGTCGGGGTTGCGGATGAGCCCGCGCGCGCGGTCGCCGCGCGCGACGAGCAGCGTTGCCAGGCTCCGGGCGACCTTCCCGTGCCCGCCTGCGATGACGACGTCCATCGGCGCAGGCTAGCCGTCGTACGCGCGCTGCAGCGCGGCGGCCGCGTACCAGCGCGCCCACGCCCCGGGAGGTCAGGCGCCCGCCGGCCACGCGCTTGGCACCCCGGCGTGGTTGACTGCGGCAGATGACCGTGGTCGCCGTCGCCCGCGTACATGGGATCGCCGTGGCCCACTCCGAGCTCGTCGCGCTCCTGCGCCGGACGGCCGCGGCGGCGCGCGCCGAGCCCGGCTGCCGCTCCTACGACGTCGCCGAGGCACTCGACGGCGCCGACGAGTTCGTCGTCGTGCACGCCTGGGACGACGAGGCGGCGCTCGAGGCCCACTACCGCGGGCCGGCGCACCAGGCCTACCAGCACGACGTCTTCGGCCTGCTGGCACGGCCCAGTGAGCTCGCCATCCACCAGGTCGCCTCGACCGAGCGCCCGGTCGACCCGGGCCCGATGGATCCCCGGCAGGCCGACTAGGGCGTTAGCGCGGCGCGGTGCCCTGCACCTCGACGGCCTGCTGGTAGGTGGGGCGGTTGATCCACGGGATCAGCGGCTGGGTCACGCCGCCCAGGGGACGGAAGCGCACGGAGTCCAGGCACGGCTGGTCGCCCGCCTTGCACACCGCGTCGGCCGGATAGGTGTCGGTCGCCTTCTCGCCCAGCGCGCTCTTCAGCGACGATTCGAGGGCCTTGCGGCACGCGGCCAGCCGGCCGCGCCCGCAGAAGGCGGCGGCGTACTTCTGCGCGACCGGGCGCTTGAGGACACGCTTGAGGTCCTTGAGCACGTAGCCGTAGAAGCCCTCCTGGTAGGCCGAGCCGAGGTGGTCGCCGTGGTTGTTGGGCTCGTTGTCGATCTGGTAGGTCGCCTCGAGCTCGTCGAGCAGCTGCTTGCCCATGACCGGCTCGAACATGGCGCGGATGAGCCGCGGCCACCAGGCGTCCATGATCCGGACCGCGTCAGCGTCGTCGTAGGTCCCGTCGCGGTTGCGGTCGATGCGGTGCGTGCCGCTGGCCGACCATGCCTTCAGCTTGGCCACGGCCGCGGCGAGCGCGGGATCCTTCGGCGTGCCCAGGATGCGCAGTGCGAGCGGCAGGGAGGTCATGCCGCGCAGGTCCGTGGTGCCCGCCTGCTCCATCGCGTCGACCATCTCGGGCAGCGTGAGCTTGTGGCCGCCCTGCAGGCGCAGCGCCAGCTGGCGATCGAGCATCTGCGAACGGAAGACCGAGCTGAAGAGGTTCGAGTCGGCGCCGGCGTAGCCGGGCGCCTGGCGGTTGTTCCAACTCGTGAGCACCGGCTGGTCGACGACCTGCGGGTGCGCGCTGAACGGCGTGTAGCGCGCGGTGTTGAGGTCGGGGTTGAAGTCGCGCCACTCGTTCGTCGAGGCCATCGGCAGCTGCCCGGTCGTCCCCTTGGCCCGTACGGGGTTGTTGCCGGAGTTGAAGTAGGCGATGTGCTTGGCGTCGATGTAGAACCAGTTGAACGTGTAGCCGATGTTGCTGGCCGCGCGCTGGAAGTCCTGGGGCGAGCGGATCGCGCCGGGCTCGTTGAACAGGCTGAAGCCGACGGCCGAGTCGACCTCGTGCTGGTAGGTCGAGCGCAGCACGGTGTAGAGCACCTTCTTGCCCTTGTAGGTGCCGCGGCCGGCGACGAGGCCGAGCTTCGTGCGCTCGGCGTGCAGCGTCTCCGCGCCGGGCGGCGTCTGGTCGGCCAGGTTCGGCGTCCAGGCGTTCTTGCGCTCCAGCACCTCGATGGGCAGGCACTGCCCGCGGAAGCGGTAGTGCGTCGAGTCGCACAGGGGCACCGCGAAGGTGTCGATGATGTCCTGGCCCGCGGAGGTGGCGCTCCACGCGTAGTCGCGGCCGTGGCCGAGCTGGACGTAGAGGTTCACGCCCGGGAAGGCGACGCCCTTGGCGTCGATCCCCGGGCCGTGGAGGTCCTCCTCCATCAGGATCTGCGGGGCGAAGTAGGCGACCTGCGGGCCGAAGACCGCGAGCGGGTGCCCGCTGGCCGAGTTGGCCCCCGAGACCAGCAGCGCGTTGGACATCGCCTTCGGCAGCGGGCCGAGCTCGGGCAGGCCCAGGCCGCCGGGCAGCGACGGGGTGCCCGGCAGCGACGGGCTGCCCGGCAGGGAGGGCGTCCCGGGCAGGGACGGCGCTCCGGGCAGGGACGGGCTGCCCGGCAGCGGCAGGTTGCCCCCCGGCAGCAGCCCGCCGGTCGCGGGCGGCGCCGTCGACGAGCGCGAGACCTCGAGCGCCTTGAACGAGCCCGGGTCCGGCGGCTCCTCGGCGCCCTTCGCGCGCTGCTTGGGCTTCGTCTGGTAGGGGAAGCGGGTGCCCTTCACGGTCGTCGGCGCGTCGGGGTCGTCGAAGGCAGCGAACTGCTCCCACAGGGTGCGGCCCTTCTTGGCGCCGAAGCGGGCCTTGAACGCGTCGAGCAGCTGGGACTCGGCGAGCTCGCGCCCGCCGCCCTTGCCGAAGATCCCCCCGACCAGCGAGGCCGTCGAGAAGAGGTCGGTCACCTTCCAGTCGTCGGGACCCTGCGGGCGGCCGATCGCGACGTACTCGCCCGGCATCTTGTTCGGGTCCAGGCGCGCCTCGGCGATGTACTGGTTGATGCCGGCGACATAGCTGAGCGCGTCGTCCTGCAGCTGGCGGCCGCGGTCGCCGTAGAGGTCGTCGCCGAGGTCGAACTGACGCTGGTAGTCGGCCTCGGTGTAGGGCGCGAGCGACCACTGCTCGGCATCCATGGCGCGGTTGGCCGGCGCCCCGCCGATGAACGAGGACAGCTGCGCGCGGCCGAGGTGGCGCAGCACGTCGATGAAGAAGAGGCGGTCCTGCGCGGCGGCGTAGCCGGCACCGAACATCGTCCCGCCGCGCGTGGTCCCGTAGATGTGGGGGATCCCGAAGCTCTTGTCGCGCACGATGGTGACGTCGGCGCGCGGTGTGACGGTGGTCTCGACGTCCTCGGGCTTCACGCCGAAGGTGGAGTCCTTGTAGAAGCGCCCGAGGTCCTCGGGCTTGAGGCCCGGCGTCGCGTACATCAGGTCGCGGTACATCGCGAGCTGGTCGTCGCTGTGCGGCGGACGCTGGCCCGTGGTCAGGAACGCCGCGAGCTGGATCCCGTTGGCCAGGCCGTTGGCGCCCGGCGGCAGGACGTCGTGGAAGCCGCCCGCGTCGT
The DNA here is from genome assembly GCA_963816845.1 of uncultured Actinomycetes bacterium. Taxonomy (GTDB): domain Bacteria; phylum Actinomycetota; class Thermoleophilia; order Solirubrobacterales; family Solirubrobacteraceae; genus JAOPZW01. Next base: position 97,403 of record CAWFMR010000022.1, read on the forward strand.
TCGTGGCATAGGGCTGGACGTCGGCCTGCGCCGCCGGAACCAACGCGATGAAGACGACCGCCCCGAGGGCGGCGATGAGACCCCGCATGTGACCTCCTGTTCGGACCGCGCGGCAGCGTAGCGGCGCGGCGCCACCCGATGCGCCACTAACCGGCGCACTCAGGTCAGGAGGTCGGTGCTGCGGACTGCTAGGCCAGCGCGGGGACCCGCTCCACCACGCCGCCGTGGACGATCGCCTCGATCTCCTCCGACGCGCGATCGAACTCGTCGTCGGAGAGGACGGGCGTGCCCTCGAAGGGGAGGTCGCGGGTGATCTCGAGCCACGACTTGCAGCCGTGGAAGTCCTCACGCACCTTGACCGTCACCGGTCGTGGGATGCGGTAGGTGCGCAGCAGGAGCACGTGCAGCGGGTGCCGGCGCTTCCACTGCAGGCGCTTCTCGCAGTAGTCCGAGGTCCACACGTAGTAGGGCGAGAGGGCATCGACGGTGCGCGGATCGGTCACCGTCCAGTGCGCCGCCACCTCGGCCCACGCCCGGATGCGGACGCGATCGGGCTGCGGAATGCCGCCGTCGCGCGTCAGCGCCTGGGCCGGCGGCTCGGCGTCGGGCCACACGCCCTCCTCGAGGGCGCGCCGCAGCTCGGGCTGATGAGAGGCGCGGACGACGTCGTTGCGCTGGTGCTCGAAGGTCGGATACAGGAAGAAGCGATCGTGCTCGACCTCGAAGTGCTTGCGCTCTTCGCGGATGCCTCCCTTGCGCAGGGTGACGAGCTGTTCGCCCTCGGCGAGGGCACGGACGGTGACCGCCCATTCCTTGAAAGCAATTGGCATAAGAAAGGGAGAGAAGGGGGGACTGAACGTGAGACATCCCGAGCGGCGGACGAAACCCCGTCCTGGTGCTCGGGATACCGACCATTCTCGCAAAGGCGGGCCGAAAACCCAAATAGCCCTGCTAATGCAGGGATTTCAGGGGAGATTTGCTGGCGCGTTGGCGCTATGCGTGCGCCGAGAGGCGGCGCGCCAGCGCCAGCGCCGGCAGCTCGACCGGGACGCCGATGTCGAGCTGGGCGTAGGTGCCGCCCGCCTGCAGGTGCTCGTGCAGCAGATCCTCGAGCTGGAAGCGGCCGATGAGCGCGTCGCACTCGATGCACCCGTTGGCCAGGTAGCCGCCGGCGACGCCGGGGCTCTCGCGGTGGGCCACACGGCCGATGCGCCGGCCGGCCAGCACCCGCGGATCGAGGCGGTCGGCGAGCATCTCGGCGACGTCGTCGAAGGGCAGGAAGCCCGTGGAATCGGGGGTTCTGGCCGGGTCGACGAGGACGCCGACGATCCCGCGGACCTTCGTGCGGCACTGCCAGCAGCGATCCGTGAGCGCCGCGAGGCGAGCCCGGACGACCGGCTCGCCGGACTCCCGCGCCGGCGTGACGCGCTCGCGCTGCGCAGCGCCACCGGACCCTCCGACGAGCGTCAGGCGGGGCCGTCCCTGGCCAGGAGTGTCTCCGGGGGATGACATCCGCTCCCCTTGATACGCGCTCCTCGCGCGGGTGCGATCAGAATGGTGCGATTGCACACCTTTGCGCGCCAAAGCTGCAAACGGCATGGAGACTTCGATGGACGGTCGTATGAGCGCGCCTAAAGGCGCACGCCGGCGAGACCCTCGACCGTCTCCACGAGCGCGGCGAAGTCCGCGTCGCCCAGGCCGCGGCCCATGCCGGCCGAGAGCGCCTCGCGCACGGCCGCGGCGGCGGGGAAGGGAACCCCCGCGGCCTGTCCCTCCTCGAGGCACAGGCGGACGTCCTTGAGCATGTGCTCGAGCTTGAAGAGGGTCGAGTAGTCGTGCTCGCGCATGGGGCCGGCCTTGAGGGCCAGCATCGCCGAGCCGCCGCTGCCCGCGCCCATCACCTGCGCCAGCGCGTCGAGGTCGATGCCGGTCGCGCGGCCGACGACGAGCGCCTGCGCCAGCGTGTGGGCGTTGGCCGCGGCGACGGCGTTGTTGATGAGCTTGACCATCTCGCCCTGGCCGACCTCTTCGCCGACGTGCACGATGAGCTCGCCCATCGCCTCGAACAGCGGGCGGGCGCGGGCGAAGTCGTCCGCGGCGCCGCTGGCCATGATGGTCAGGGTCCCGTCCTGCGCCTTCGGGCTCGAGCCGGTCACGGGCGCGTCGACGAAGCCGATCCCGCGCTGCGCGAGCGCCGCCGCGATGCGCCGGCTGTCGCCCGGGGCGATGGTGGACATGTCGACGCACAGCGAGCCCTCGGCCGCTCCCGCCGCGACGCCGTTCTCGCCCAGGACGACCTCCTGGACCTGCGCGCCGTCGACCACCATCGTGATGATCACGTCGCTGGCGGCCCCGACCTCGGCCGGCGTCGCCGCCACGGTCGCTCCGTGCTCGGCGGCCCAGGCCTCGGCGCGCTCGCGGGTGCGGTTGTAGACGGTCAGCTCGTAGCCCGCCCGGCGCAGGTTCGCTGCCTGGCGCGAGCCCATGATCCCCAGCCCGACGAAGCCGATGCGCTCCACGGGCGGGGATCCTACGAGAGCGGCGTCAGGCAGGTCGCGCGGCGGCCGCGTCGCCGTCGAGGCCCAGGCGGTGGGCCACCGCGGCGGCCTCGGTGCGGCTGCGCACATCGAGCTTGGCCAGGATCCGCGACACGTGCACGCTGGCCGTCTTCTCGGCCATGAAGAGCGAGTCGCCGATCTCGCGGTTCGTGCGCCCCTCGGCCACGAGGACGAGGACCTGGCGCTCGCGCGGCGTGAGGCCGAAGGGATCTTCCTGGGCGACGGGCTCGGCGGCCGCGCCTTCGCTGCCGGAGAGGACGAGGCGCGCACGGGCGGCGAGCCCCTCGATCTCGTCGCGCAGCCAGCCGGCGCCGAGCCTCGCGGCCGTCGCGTGCGCGCGCTCGAGCGCGGCGGTCGCCGCCTCGCGCTCGCCGGCGGCCACGTGCGCCTCGCCGGCGCGCCAGCGCATCAGCGCGGCGGGGTAGGGGCGCTGGACGGCTTCCCATGCCTGCGCCGCGGTCTCGTGCAGCGCGGGATCGGCCTTGCTGTTGGCGCGGGCGTGCTCGGCCTCGGCGCTGCGCAGCCACGCCTCCTCGACGGGCCCGCCGTCCTCGGCGGCCGCGCCCGTGCGCCCGAGATGGAACTCGGCCTCCATCAGCGCGCGGCGGCGCTCCTCGTCGTCGCCGAGGTCGCACGCGCGCTGGGCGGCGTCGGCCTCCACGACCACGCCGACGGCCGCGACGCGGGCGAGGCGCACGACGTCGTCGGTGCAGGTCTCGATGCGGTCGAGCGCCCGGCGGATCGCCCCGCGGGCGGCCGCGAGGTCGCCGGCGCGGCGCTCGAGCTCGGCGCGCAGGGCGCCCATGACGCCGAGGAACTGCGGCTCGTCGATGTTGACGGCAGCGACGTCGACGTCGTCGAGCAGCGCGCGGGCGCGGGCCGCGTCGCCCTTGCCGAGGGCGAGCTCGGCGTGGCGCAGGGCGAAGTTCACGAAGGTCGTGCCGGTCACGGGGCCGGGGTCGGGGAGGTGGCGCTCGGCGTAGTCCCAGTCGCCGGTGTCCAGCGCGATCTCGGCCTCGACGGTGCTGACCCAGGAGCTGTAGCCACCGGTCCCGGTGGTGCGCTCGGCGCCCTCGTGGGCGACCGCGCGGCCCTCCTCGGAGCGCCCGCGCTGGTGCAGCAGGTCGGCGAGGTTGATGTAGGCCGCGCGCATCTCCGGCAGGCAGCCGTGGGCGACCGCCAGCTCGAGCGCCTCGCGCAGCTTGCCCGCGCCGCGGTCGACCTCGCCGAGGGCCATGAGCGAGGTGCCCATGGCGTTGAGCGCGCGGCTGCGTGCGGCGGGCTCGTCGGCGGCCTCGGCCGCGTCGAGCGCGGCGCGGGCCGCCGCGACGGCGCTGCGGTGGCGCCCGCGCAGCATGAGGAACTTCGCGCGCAGGCCGAGCAGCAGCGCCCGCTCGGGGCTGGCGTCGTCGGCGGGCAGCAGCGCCAGGCCGCGCTCGAGCGTGGCCAGGCTGCGCTCCGCGGCGCCCAGTCCCCAGCGCACGTTGGCCAGGCTCTCGAGCAGATCGGCGGCGCGGTAGGGCTCCGCGGTCTCGTCGATCTCGCTCAGCGCCGCCTCGTAGAGCGCCTCGGCCCTGGGCTTGTCGTGGTGCGCGCCGGCGGCCCGGCACAGCAGCGTCGCGTGGTCGATGCCGGCCAGGGCCTCGGGGTCGGGCACGCGCGACCACAGCTGCAGCGCGCGCTCGTACAGGGTGGCGGCCTCGCCGTGGGCGTGGACCTCGTCGGCCTTGTCGGCCGCGCGCACGGCGGCGGCGAAGGCCGCGGGCTGGTCGCCGGCCGAGAGGTAGTGGTGGGCGATCCCCGCCGCCAGCCGCGCGCTGCCGCCCTGCGCCTGCATGCGGTGCTCGAGCGCCCGTGCGAGTGCGAGGTGCAGCTCGGTGTGCTCGCCGGGCAGCAGGTCGTCGTGGACGACCTCGCGCAGGAGCGCGTGCCGGAAGCCGTAGTTGCCCTCGTCGTCGGCCGCGATCACGTGGCCGGCGGCCGCCTCACGCAGGGCCTCGCGCAGCGCGCCCGACTCGAGGCCCGAGGCCTCGGCCAGCAGCGCGTGGTCCAGGCTGCGGCCCGCGGAGATCACGCGCAGGACCTCCTGGGCGTCCTGCGGGAGCGCCTCGATGCGGACCATGAGCGCGTCGCGCAGCGTCGGGGGCAGCTCGCCGCGCCCGTCGAGGCCGGCGGCCAGCAGCTCCTCGGTGAACAGCGGGTTGCCCTCGCTGCGGGCGTACATGCGCGCGACGCGCCCGTCGTCGGGGGCGGCGCCCAGGATGTCCTCGAGCTGCTCGGCCAGCTCTGAGCGCGTGAGGGGCGCGAGCTCGATGCGCCGCGCGCGCGGCCCGCGCTCGAGCTCGGCCAGCAGCGGGCGCAGCGGGTGGCGGCGGTGCAGCTCGTCCGGGCGGTAGGAGGCGACGAGCAGCACGCGCTCGGAGCGCAGGCTGCGGGCGAGGAAGGAGAGGAAGGCGCGCGTGGAGGCGTCGGCCCAGTGGAGGTCCTCGATCGCCAGCAGGACGGGGTCGTGGCGGCCGAGGAGGTCGAGCAGCGTCAGCAGCGCCTCGAAGACCCGCGACTGCGCCGGCTCGTCGCGGTCCATGACCGGCGGCGCCGTGGCGGGCGCGAGCTCGGGCAGGAGGCTCGCGAGCCCGGCCCGCGTGGCCGGGCCGAGCTCGTCGAGCACCGGGTCGTCGTCGCGCGTGAGGGATCGCAGCGCGGCGACGATGGGGGCGTACGGAAGCTCGTCGTCCCCGAGGGAGACGCACTCTCCGCTGACGACGCGGGCCTGAGCCGCGAGCGCTCCGCGCTCGAGCTCCTGGAGGAGCCGCGTCTTGCCTACGCCCGATTCACCCGCGATGAACGCGAGCGACGGCCGGCCGGCGGAAGCGTCGGCCAAGGCCGCCTCCAGCTCCGCGAGCTCTCGGCTGCGGCCGATGAACCGGCTGCTCGTCACGCGCGTGGGCACGGTTCCAGTATCGCTCGACATCGTCGCTGAGGGCATGTGACAGGGGGGTCATGAGGCGGTCGTTGAACATGACGACATCCTGCGCTGCGACGGACGCCGCCACATCGGGCGTATGGAGCCAGTTGCGCCCGTCGACCCCTTAGCTGCCTCAGGCACCCCCTTACGTGCGGTGCACATCGCTTGACACACATATAACTGGACAGCAATATAGGCTGCATGGCGAGCACATTCGAGGTCCTGGCCGAGCCGACGCGCCGCAGCATCCTCGACCTCCTGCGCGAGCGCGAGCGATCGGTCGGCGAGCTCGTGGAGTCGCTCACGATCAGCCAGCCGGGCGTCTCCAAGCACCTGCGGGTCCTGCGCGAGGCCGGGCTCGTCAGCGTGCGAACCGACGCCCAACGCCGCGTCTACGGCCTGCGCGCCGAGCCGTTGTCTGAGATCGATGCCTGGCTCGAGCCCTACCGCCGCTATCTGGTCGGGCCGCCTCGACGCGCTGGAGCGCCACCTGGACGAGACGCCGTAGCGCGGCGCCTGAACAGCATCACCGAGGGAGGGGTCAGCCGCGGACGCCTGGGGGCGTCGAACGTCGGTCTTGCCATGCCATGACGGGGTACGACCGACGTTCGACGCGCCGCGGACGTCAGGGGGCGTCGAACGTCGGTCTTGCCATGCCATGACGGGGGAGGACCGACGTTCGACGCTCCCACGAGCGCCGCGGCCCGTCACGAGCGTGGCGGCTCACCCTCCCTCGGTGATGCCGTTTCAGTCCGCCGCAGGCGTCGCCGTAGCCGCCGCCCCCCGGCGTCTCCAGGCGCAGGCGCTGACCGCGGCGCAGCATCCCCGACGCCTTCGGCTCGAGCTCCTCGCCGTCGAGGAGGTTGCGCCCGGGCGCGCCGGGCTCGCCGCCGTCGGCGCCCGGCGGCGCGTGGCGGCGGCGCTCGGTGAGCAGCGAGAAGCTCATGTCGGTGAGGGCCTCGAGCTCGCGCACGACGCCGTCGCCGCCGCGGTGGCGCCCGGCGCCGCCGGAGCCGCGGCGCAGCGCGTACTCGGTCACGCGCAGCGGGAACTCGAGCTCGAGCGCCTCGACCGGCGTGTTGAGCGTGTTCGACATGGCGACATGGACGGCGCTCGGGCCGTCGGCGTCCGGGCACGCCCCCTGGCCGCCGCCGAGCGTCTCGTAGTAGGTCCACTCGTCGGTGCCGAGGGTCAGGTTGTTCATGGTGCCCTGGCCCAGGGCGCGCCCGAAGGCGCCGAGCACGAGGTCGGCCACGCGCGAGGACGTCTCGACGTTGCCGCCGGCCACCGCCGCGGGCGAGCGCGCGTTGAGCAGCGAGCCCTCGGGCGCGACGACGGTGATCGGCCGGTAGGCGCCCGCGCTGGGCGGGATGTCGGGGTCGGTGAGCACCCGTACGGCGAACAGGCACGCGCTCGCGGTGACGGCCAGCGGGCAGTTGAGGTTGCCCTCGTGCTGGGCGGCCGAGCCGGAGAAGTCGAGCGTCAGCTCGTCGCCGTCGACGGTGGCGGCCACGCGCAGCTCGAGGTCGCCCTCGGCCGCCTCGAGCAGGTCGACCGCGGTGCGGGTGCCGTCGTCGAGCGCCGCCAGGCACGCGCGGGTGCGCCGCTCGGCGTAGTCGAGGACGGCCGCGGTCGCCTCGCGCAGGAAGTCGAGGCCGACCCGGTCGGCCAGCTCGCCGAGCCGCCGCGCGCCGGTGCGGTTGGCGGCGAGCTGGGCGCGCAGGTCGGCGCGGCGGTGCGCCGGCTGGCGCATCTGCTCGGCGAGCTCGTCGATGGCGGCGTCGTCGAGCACGCGCGGCGCGATGACGACGCCCTCCTCCGCGAGCGTCGTCGAGTCCGACGGCATGGAGCCCGGCACGCGCCCGCCCACGTCGGCGTGGTGCGCGCGCGCGGCCGCGAAGCCCAGCAGCTGGCCGTCGTGGAAGGCGGGCGTGACGACGGTGATGTCGGGCAGGTGCGTGCCGCCGGCGTAGGGGTCGTTGAGGACCCACGACACGCCCTCGGCGTGGTCGCGGTCGCGCACCGCGGCCACCGCGGCCGGCATGGCGCCCAGGTGCACCGGGATGTGCTCGGCCTGCATGACCATCTCGCCGGCGGCGTCGAACAGCGCCGTGGAGCAGTCGCGGCGCTCCTTGATGTTGGCGCTGTGAGCGGAGCGCACGAGCACGGCGCCCATCTCCTCGCACGCGGCGCGCAGCGCGCCGGCCGTGACCTGCAGGGCGATGGGGTCGACGCCACCAGCGCGCCGCTGCTCGCCCGCGGCCCGATCCCCTCCGTCGGCGCCGGCCCTCGCAGTCACCGCGCCCGCTCCAGCACGAGCGTCCCGGTGTCGTCGGTCGTGCCGCTCCAGCCCTCGGGCACGACGAGCGTCGCCTCGGGCAGCGCGACGACGGTCGGCCCCTCGACCTCCTCGCCCGCGGGGGCGCCGAAGTCGACCGCCGCGGCGGGCAGCCGGCCGGTGACGCGGACGGTGACGAGCTCGACGTCGCCGTCGGGGTCGCGGTGGCCGTAGCGCTCCTCGTGCAGCGCCTCGAAGCGCTCGCGCAACTCGTCGCGCTCGGCACCGCGGACGGTGAGCTCGTGCGATTGGCCGCGGTAGCGCAGGTCCCAGGCCACCTCGATCTCGGGCTCGCCGCCGAGCGCCGCGCCGACCTCGTCGCGCAGCGCGTCGACGCCGACGTCGTCGCGGCCCAGGACGGTCCGCTGCGCATCGGCGCGGCGATCCGCGGCGGCCAGGCCGAGCGCGCTCAGCACGCCCGAGGCGCGGGGGACGAGGATCTTCGTCATGCCGAGCTCCTCGGCGATGGCCGCGGCGTGCAGCGGCCCGGCCCCGCCGAAGGCCAGCAGGGCGAAGCGCCGCGGGTCGATGCCGCGCTCGACGGTCATCACGCGCAGCGCGCGGATCATCTCGGCGTTGGCGACGCGCACGATCCCCTCGGCGCACTCGTGCGCGTCGAGCCCCAGCTCGCCCGCCAGCCGCTCGACGGCCGCCTGCGCCGCGTCCGCGTCGAGCTCGACGTCGCCGGCCAGCGGCACATCGGCGCTCAGGTGACCGAGCACGAGGTTGGCGTCGGTGACCGTCGGCTCCGTGCCGCCGCGCCCGTAGCACGCCGGTCCGGGGTCGGCGCCCGCGCTGCGCGGCCCCACCCGCAGCGCGCCGCCCGGGTCGCGCCAGCCGATGGAGCCCCCGCCGGCTCCGACGGTGTGGATGTCGACCATCGGCAGGGCCAGCGGCCGCCCACCGACCTCGCGCGCCGTCGTCTCGCGCACGCGACCGCCCTCGACGACGCACACGTCGCACGAGGTGCCGCCCATGTCGAAGCACAGAAGGTCCGGCTCGCCGCAGCGCTCGGCGAGCAGGGCCGCGGCCGCCGCGCCGCCGGCCGGGCCGCTGAGCACGGTCAGCGCGGCGTGGTCGGCCGCGACGTCGAGCCCGGCCAGGCCGCCGCTCGACTGCATGATCGCCGGGGTCGGGCAGGCCCGCGTCGCGCGCGGCGTCCAGGAGCCGGCGCAGGTAGCGCGCGAGCAGGGGGGAGAGGGCGGCGTCGACCTCGGTCGTCGCGGCGCGCTCGAACTCGCGGAAGGTGCCGACGACCTCGTGCGACAGCGAGACCGGGACGCCGAGGCGCTCGCGCAGCGCCGCGCCGATCGCGCGCTCGTGGTCGGGGTGGCGGTAGCTGTGCAGCAGGCAGACGGCGATCGCCTCGGGCTCGGCGGCCGCCACGGCGTCGACGAGGTCCTCGAGGTCGCCCAGCGGCTCGAGCACGCCGTCGGGGCCGGTGCGCTCGCGCGCCGCGAAGCGCCGCTCGGGCGGGGTCAGCGGCGCCGGGTGCGCGGCGCACAGCCGGTAGAGCTCGCGCCGGGCCTGGCGGCCGAGGGCGACGACGTCGGTGAAGCCGTTCGTGGCGACGAAGGCGGTGCGCGCGACGGTGCCCTCGAGCAGCGCGTTGGTCGCGACCGTCATGCCGTGCGCGAAGCCCTCGACGTCGCTCGCCCGCGCGCCGGCGTCGTCGAGCGCGCGCTCGACGGCGGCCATGACCCCGCGCGACTGGTCGTCCGGCGTCGTCGGCGCCTTGGCCGTGTGCACGACGCCGTCGGCGACCAGGACGGCGTCCGTGAAGGTGCCGCCCACGTCGACGCCCAGGAGCATCCGCGGACCCTAGATGACGCCCGGTCGGGAGCCCCGCCGGGGTTTGTCGACCGGCTACGCGGCCAGCGGCTCGACCACCGTCTCGGCGGCGATCAGCTCGATCTCCTCGGTCTCGGCCAGGTGCTGATGCGACGGGCAGTAGCCGTTGTGGTGCAGCGGCATCCGCTGGCACGGCGTGCCGCGGCGGGTCGTGGCGCGGCACTGCAGCGGCTGGCCGTGAACGTCGAATCCGTTCTGGGGCATGCGATCCAGGACGTCGAGCGCGCACTCCACGTATCCCTGCACGACGCGCCACACCCGTGGCTGGGCGTGCATGGGGAAGTGGGGCTTGATCTCCTGGAACAGATAGCGCGCCGGGCGCGCGAAGTAGTGGCGATCGCCGACGAGGCGCTCGACGGTTGCCTCGCATGAGCGAAGCACCTGCTCGTGCGCGTCTCTACCGCCGTCGATGTCCGTCGACAGCTCTCGGTAGATCGCCCTGCTGACTTGGTACATGAGCTCCGACCATTTCCTCCTGTTAGGCCTTCCCCCGTGCTCCTGGACCAGGCGCGAGTATGGCCCGGCCGTGTGAAGGTCAAAACGCAGTCAGTGTTGAGTTCGCGTTAAGAAACGCAGCCGTTCACCAGAACTGGCGGTGTTGCGGCTCAGACCCAGCGCTCGAAGACGGGCTCGTCCGCGTCGCCGCGCGTGACCGAGTGGTGCAGATCGAGGCCCGGGTCGGTCTGCGGGCGGTCCGAGCGCGTGTGCGCGCCGCGGCTCTCGGCGCGCAGCAGCGCGTGGCGGGCGATGAGGCGCGCCAGGGGGTGGGGGTCCTCGGCGAGCGCGTGGAGCCCCTCGGCGTCGCGCACCAGGCCGGCGTGGCGCCACAGGGCCGCGCGTGTCTCGCGGCTGGGCTGCTCCAGGGCCGGCGCGGCCGGCGGCTCGCCCGCCTCGCCGCGCGGCTCCGAGAGGGCGGCGAGCGCGGCGCGCGCTCCGAAGACGAAGCACTCGCTGAGCGAGTTGGAGGCCAGGCGGTTGGCGCCGTGCAGGCCGGTGCACGCGCTCTCGCCGACGGCGTAGAGGCCGGGCACCGTCGTCGCGCCGTCGAGGTCGGCGACGACGCCGCCCATGCCGTAGTGGGCGGCGGGCGCCACCGGCACGAGCTCGGTCGCCGGATCCAGGCCGGCCTCGCGCAGGGCGCTGACGACGTTGGGGAACAGCGCCGGGTCGACCGCGCGCATGTCGAGGTCGACGCTCGGCCGTCCGCTCTCGTCCATCTTCGACCAGATCGCGCGCGCCACCTCGTCGCGCGGCGCGAGCTCCTCGACGAAGCGCTCGCCGTCGGCGTCGAGCAGCGTGGCGCCCTCGCCGCGGATCGCCTCGGTGATCAGGAAGCCCTCGCGGCCCTTGATGCCGGTCACCGCGGTCGGGTGGAACTGCATGAGCTCGAGGTCGGCGAGCGCCGCGCCGGCGCCGCGGGCCAGCAGCAGCCCGATCCCCAGCGAGCCCGGCGGGTTGGTCGTGCGCTGCCAGAGGGCGGCCGAGCCGCCGGTGGCGAGGATCGACCGCGCGGGCGTGGATCGGCGCGCCCGTCCTCGCAGACGACGCCGACGCAGCGCCCGTCGCGGACCCACAGCGTGGCGGCGCGGGCGCCTTCGATGACGGTCAGGCCGGCCGTCTCGACCACGACGGCGGAGAGCTGGCGCACGACGCGCCGGCCGGTCGCGCTGCCGCCGGCGTGGACGACGCGCCGGCGCGAGTGGCCGCCCTCGAGGCCGAGGGCGAGGTTGCCGTGGCGGTCGGCGTCGAAGTGCACGCCGAGGCGCTCGAGGTCGCCGACGGTGCGGGGCGCCTCGCGGCACAGGACGGTCGCCGCGCTCGTGCGCACGAGGTCGCGCCCGGCGCGCTCGGTGTCCTCGCGATGCAGGTCGGGCGAGTCGTCCGCCGCGAGCGCCGCCGCCAGGCCGCCCTGCGCCCAGTAGCTCGCGGTCCGCGCGAGCGGCGTGGCGGAGACGAGCGCGACCCGCGCGCCGGTGCCGGCCGCGGTGAGGGCGGCGTAGAGGCCCGCGGCGCCGGCGCCGACGACCACCAGGTCGGTCTCGGTGCGCGCGGGGCCGGCCATGCGCGGGTACGGTAACGAGATGGCCGCGCCGCTCCTGCTTCACCACCGTTCATCGCTGGAGCACGACACCGGCCCGCACCCCGAGCGGCCGGCGCGGATCGCGGCCATCGAGCGCGCGCTCGGCGAGCGCGAGTGGCTGGGGTGGGACGTGCGCCCGTCGCCCGCCGGCCGAGCTCGACGTGGTCCACGCCGTGCACCCGGCCGGCTACGTGCGGGGCATCGAGGAGGTGTGCGCCGCGGGCGGCGGCGCGCTGGACGCCGACACCGTCGTCTCAGAGGGCTCCTATCGGGCCGCGCTGCACGCGGCCGGCGGCGCGGCGGCGCATCGTCGACGCGCTGCTGGGCGACGACGGCCCGCGCTTCGGCGCCTCGCTGCACCGCCCGCCGGGACACCACGCGCTGCCGTCGCGCGCGATGGGGTTCTGCCTGTTCAACAACGTCGCGGTCGCCGCCCGGCGGGCGCTCGATCGGCTGGGGCGCCGAGCGGGTGCTGATCCTCGACTGGGACGTCCACCACGGCAACGGGACCAACGACATCTTCCATCGCGACCCCGACGTGCTCTACGTGAGCATCCACGAGTCGCCGCTGTATCCGGGCACGGGCCCGGCCTCCGACGTCGGCTCCGGGCCGGGAGAGGGCTACACGGTCAACCTGCCGGTGCCGGCCGGGTCGGGCGACGCGGCGTGGTGCTCGCTCGTCGAGCACGTCGTCGTCTCGCTCGGTCTCGAGTATCGCCCGGGCCTCATCCTGCTCTCGGCCGGCTTCGACGCGCACGTGCGCGATCCGCTCGCGGGCTGTCGCGTGACGCGGGAGGGCTACGCGCAGATGGCGGCGAGCATGCGGGGACTGGCCGACGAGCTCGACGTGCCGCTCGGCGTGGTGCTCGAGGGCGGCTACGACCTCGAGGCCCTGGCCGAGTCGACGGTGGCGACGCTCGAGGTGGTCGGCGCCGACGAGCATGCGGAGCACGCGGCCGTGATGCTGCACCCGCTGGCCGCGCAGGCCGCCGGGCGGCTGGCGGAGCGCTGGCCGCTGGTGGGCGCCGTCGCGGGATAGCTCGAGCCGCCGCGGGGCGACGCGACGGCGCCCCGGTCCGAGGTGACCGCGGCAGTTCGGCCGGTCCGGTCAGCGCGTACGCCGGTGCGGCTCGGCGGCTGGTGCCGTGCCGCCCTCGCCGGTGGAGGTGGTCGCGCCGGTGGAGGTGCGTCGCGCCCGTGGAGGTGCTCTGGCCGGTGGAGGTGCTCTGGCCGGTGGAGGTGCTCTGGCCCGTGGCGGTCGTGCCGGTCGCGGTGGTGGCGGTGCCGGGGGCCGCGGTGGTCGGGGCGGGCGCGGCCTGCGTCGGGGCGGGCTGCGCCGCCGCGGGCGGCTGAGCCGTCGTGGCCGACGGCGGCGGTGCCTGCGAGTTGACCGGCGCGGCGGGCTCGGTGTCGTTGGTCAGCGCCACGAAGGCCACCGCCAGGGCGATGCCGGCGAGCAGCACGACCAGCGCGAGGACGGCCACCGGAGCGCGCCAGTTCGGCGTGGGGACGAGCCGCGTGCGGGCTGGCGCGCCGCACTCCAGGCACCACGACTGCTCGGGGCCGATGCTCGCGCCGCAGCGCGGGCAGGCGACGGTGCCCGGGGCCGGCGGAGCGCCCGGCGGCGCGACGCTCACGGCTCGCGGGGCTCGCCGGTCGGCTGGGCCACCGCCTCGGCGTCGCCGTTGCCGGCCGTGGTGCCGGGCGCCTCGTCGACCCGGCGCATGACCTCGGTCGGCTGCTCGCCGTCGGCGGGCGGGGCGGGGTGCTCGCCGTCGGCGGGCGGCGGCGGGACGGGCCGGGCTGCGCGCGGCTCCTCGGGCGCGGGCAGGCGCGGGTGCGGGCGCGGCGGCGGCGGACGCAGCAGCCGGCGGCTCCGGCACCACCGGCTGGGGCTGCAGCGGCGCGGGGACGAGCGGCTGCGCCGGGGGCGGCGGCGCGGCGGGCCGGGGCTGTGGCGCGGCGTCGCCGCCGGGCAGGCTCACGGCCTCGCCGACCTCGGCGATCGCGCGCGGCCCGCGCACCGGCGTGCCGCACGAGGGGCAGAAGCGGGCCTCGCTGCCGTGCAGCGCTCCGCAGCGCGAGCACACCGAGATCCCCGGCTCGCGCAGCTCGGTGAGCGGCCGGCGGTCGTCGAGCGCGTGCTCGAGCGCGCGCAGCTCGCCGTCGATCGCGACCAGCGCATGGAGCTTGCCGTCGACGAGCCTGGTGTTGACCCGCGAGAAGCGGTGCTGGTCGAAGATGAGGCCGCCGAGGTCGCGGAAGCCCAGCTCGCGCACGCGGCGCAGGTAGCGCAGGCGCCGGCGCAGGCGGCCGCGCTGGCGGAAGCTCGGGCGGTCGGGGACCGGCTCCTGGCCGGCGGGCACCTCGGTGCCCGGCGCCGGCTGAGCGGCGGTCGGCGCGCGGTCGAGCCGAGCTCGGCGGTCGGCGGCGCCTGGTCGGAGGCAGCCCGAGGCGGAGGCGACGACAGGCCCGCGGTGGGCTGCGCCTCGGTCGGCGCCTCCGGCGCGGCCTGCGTGGTGTCGACCCCGTTGGCCGGACGCTCGGAGCGCCGGCGGCGGATGGCGTGCAGCGGGCCCTTCATGCGGAAACGGCACCGGAACTCGGCGCCTCGACGGGCAACCGTAGCACCTCGCCCCAGGCGTCGAGCACGCGTCGCGCCATCTGCCGCGCCGACCACAGCGCGGCCCGGTCGCGGCCCTGCACGCGCGGGTCGGAGGCCTGGACGTGCTGCTCGGCGAGGGCCCGCCACGCGGCGAGATCGAACGGTGCGCACAGGGTCCCGGCCACCTCGTCGAGGGCGGCCGGGTGCACGCCGACGGGCGTCGCGAGCACGGGCACGTCGCACGCGAGCGCCTCGAGCACGGCGAGCCCGAAGCCCTCGTGCGCGGAGGGCACGAGGACGGCGTTGGCGGCGTTGACGTAGAGCGGCACCTCGAAGGGATGAACGCGCCCGAGCGTCAGGAGTCGCGTGTCGCCCGCCACCTGCTGCGCGCGGTCGAAGCGCTTGACGGCCCGCGCGGGGTCGGCCGGGAAGAGCAGGCACGGCTCGTCGGGCGCCAGGTCCAGGCGCTCGCGCGCCTCGGCGCGCGGGATCGGCTCGAAGCGGTCGAGATCGACGCCGCAGGGCAGCACCGCGACGCGCCGGCGCCCGCCGGCGCCGGGGACCTCGCGCGCGAGCTCGGGGCTGACCGCCGCGACGAGGTCGACGAACGGCAGCGCCGCGCGGGTGATCCGCCGCGAGCGCGGGTGGCGCAGGTCGGTGCCGTGGAGCGTCACCACGTGCGGCGCGCCGCGCAGCGCGAGCGCGGGCCACGCCGTGAGCCCGAAGTGGGCGTGGATGACGTCGAAGCGCTCGCGCCGATGGCGGCGGCGCAGAGCGCGCGCGGCGCGCAGATAGCCGCCCGGCGGGAAGGCGAAGACCTCGACCTCGACGCCGTCGAGCTCGCGCAGGGCGTCGACCTGGTCGCGCACGAAGCTCCCGAGCGCGGGCTCGGAGGCCGAGGGCCACATGTTCGTGACGATCAGGGCACGCATTCGGGGGTGATTCTCCACGGTTGCCGTCTTTCGCCGTGACAGCCTCGCGCGGAGACTCGGTCGCGTTGTCAGACACGACTCGAGGAGGCATCGGATGGGCTATCGGATCATGGGGCGCGCGCATGCGGCGGCGCTGTGGGCGCGCGGCCGGCTGGCGGGCGCGGCGGGGCAGGGGACGGTCGAGTACGTCGCCCTCATCCTGCTCGTCGCCGGCCTGTTCGCGACCGTCGTGCTCGCGGCCGGCGGCGTGAAGGGCAAGGGCATCGCCGACGCGGTGACCGAGAAGATCCGGTCGACGATCGAGGGGGTGGCGGCCAAGAAGGGCTGATCGCCGTGCCGACGGTCGCGCGCGGCGCCGGGCGCCTACCATGGCGCCGTGGCCTCACGCCCCGCCGATCCGCGCGCGCGCCCGATCGCCGTCTTCGACTCCGGCGTGGGCGGCCTGACCGTCCTGCACGAGCTGCTCGTGCAGCTGCCCCACGAGGACTTCCTGTACCTGGCCGACGCGGCCCGGCTGCCCTACGGCACCCGGACGCAGGCCGAGCTCGAGCGCTTCGCGCTGCAGTCGCCGAGGAGCTGCTGGCGCGCGGCGCGAAGCTGCTCGTGGTGGCCTGCAACTCGGCGACGGCGGCCGCGCTGCCGGCGCTGCGCGAGCGGATGGCGCAGACGACGCTCGGCATCGACGTGCTCGGCGTCGTCCAGCCCGGGGCGGTCCAGGCCGTCGCGGCGACGACCAACGGGCGCGTCGGGCTGATGGCGACGCCGGCCACGGTGGCCAGCGGCGCGTACGCGTCGGCCATCGCGCAGGCCGACCCGTTCGTGGAGCTCACGGCGGTGGCGTGCCCGGACCTGACGGCCATCATCGAGGGCGGCTTCCCGTTCGACGAGCGGGTCGTCGACACCGTGCGCGGCTACGTCGCGCCGCTGCGCGCGGCGGGCGTCGACACGGTGATCCTCGGCTGCACGCACTACCCGCTCATCGCGCCGATGCTCCAGCGCATGCTCGGGCGCGGCGTGCGGATCGTCACCTCCGGCGCGCCCGTCGCCCACCAGGTCGAGCACGTGCTCGGCGCGCGCGGCCTCGCCAGCCCGCACGTCGGCGAGGGCGACTACCGCTTCCTGACCACCGGCGACGTCGAGGCCTTCCGCGCGCTCGGCATCGCCTTCCTGCAGCTCCCGCTCGGCGAGGTCGAGCACGTCACGCTGCACGCGGCGGAGGCGGCGGCATGAGCGAGCGCTCCTACGGGCGCGGACCCGACGGGCTGCGGCCGATCACCATCGAGCCGGGCTTCGTGGCCACCGCGACCGGCTCGGTGCTGATGAGCGCCGGCGAGACGCGCGTGATCTGCACCGCCTCGCACACCGAGGGCGTGCCGAAGTGGCTGGCCGGCAGCGGCCGCGGCTGGGTCACCGCCGAGTACGGGATGCTCCCCGCCTCGACCGGCGACCGCAAGCAGCGCGACGTCACCAAGGGGCGCCCCGACGGGCGCACGGTCGAGATCCAGCGCCTCATCGGCCGCTCGCTGCGCGGCGTCATCGACTTCTCCGCGCTGGGCGAGAACACGATCTACCTCGACTGCGACGTGCTCACGGCCGACGGCGGCACGCGCTGCGCGTCGATCACCGGCGCGTACGTGGCGCTCGCGCTCGCCTGCGACGCGCTGCGCGAGCGCGGCGTGCTGAAGCGCTCGCCGCTGACCGGCTCGGTCGCGGCGGTGTCGGCCGGCATCGTCGACGGCGTGCCGCTGCTCGACCTCGACTACACGGAGGACTCGAGCGCCGAGGTCGACGCCAACGTCGTCATGACCGGCGACGGCGGCCTCATCGAGGTCCAGGCCACCGCCGAGCGCACGCCGCTGTCGCGGGCGAATCTCGACGCGCTGCTCGCGCTCGCCGGCAAGGGCATCGCCGAGCTGCAGGCCGCGCAGGAGCGCGCGGTGGCCGCGCGGAGCGCGTGAGGCTGGTCCTCGCCACCCGCAACGCGCACAAGGTGCGCGAGCTGGCCGGCGCTGCTGGACGGCTACGACGTCGCCCCGCTGCCCGACGGCGTCGAGCTGCCGCCCGAGACCGGCGAGACGTTCGCCGCCAACGCGCTGCCCAAGGCGCGCGCCGCGGCCGCGGCCACCGGCGAGCCGGCCTTCGCCGACGACTCGGGGATCGAGTCCGCCGCGCTGGGCGGCGCGCCCGGCGTGCGCTCGGCGCGCTTCGCCGGCGCCGACGCGACCGACGCCGACAACCTGGCGCTGCTGATCGAGCGCGCGCCGGCGGGCAGCGCGCTGGCCTACGTCTGCGTCATCGCGCTCGTCGATCCGCGCACCGGCGAGGAGTCGCTCTTCGAGGGCCGCTGCACGGGGACCATGGCCGACGCGCCGCGCGGCACGGGCGGCTTCGGCTACGACCCGATCTTCGTCCCCGACGATCGCGACGACGGCCGCACGATGGCCGAGCTGACGCCGGCCGAGAAGGACGCCATCAGCCACCGCGGCCGCGCCGCCCGCGCGCTGCTGAGCCACCTGCGCGAGGGAGCGCCCGCGAGCCGGTGAGCAGCGAGCAGTCCAAGGCGGGCGCCGCGGCGCTCTCGGTCGCGTCGAACTCGGCGCTCATCCTGCTCAAGGCGATCGCCGGCATCATCACCGGCTCGGTCGCGCTGCTCACCGAGGCCCTGCACTCGGCCACCGACCTCGTCGCCTCGATCGTGGCGCTCTTCTCGGTCCGCGCGGCCGACGTCCCGGCCGACGAGTCGCATCCCTACGGCCACGAGAAGATCGAGGACATGGCCGCGGCCATCGAGGGCGTGCTGATCCTCGTCGGCAGCGTCGTCATCGCCTTCGAGGCGGTGCGCCACCTGATCGAGGGCACGGGCGTCCAGCGCCTGGGCGTCGGCATCGCGGTGCTGGCCGTGTCGATCGTGGTGAACCTGCTGGTCTCGCGCACGCTCTCGCGGCGCGCCCAGGCGACCGGCTCGGTGGCGCTGGCCGCCGACGCCGCCCACCTCACCACCGACATGCTGAGCTCGGGCGGCGTGCTCGCGGCGCTGGCGGTCATCGCGGCCACCGGCTGGGACTGGCTCGATCCGGTCATCGCGCTCGTGGTGGCCGCGGTGGTGGCGGTCACCGGCGTGCGCATCCTCACGCGCTCCTCGCGGGTGCTCGTCGACGAGACGCTGCCCGATCCCGAGCTCGCCGCCATCCGCGACGTGGTCTCGGCCAACGCCGAGCGCGGCATCGTCGGCTTCCACGAGCTGCGCGGCCGCCAGGCCGGTGCCCGGCGCCACGTCGACCTGCACGTGCAGTTCCGCTCGGGCACCTCGCTCGAGGACGCCCACCGGACCGCCCACATGCTCCAGGACGCCATCCGCGAGCGCCTCGGCGAGACCGACGTGCTCATCCACCTCGAGCCGGAGGACCGCGTGCGCCCGGGCGAGGAGATCACCACGGGCGAGCCGCCCCGCGTACGCCCTAGAGCAGGTTGATCGCCGCCGACGCGCCGACGACGAGGAAGACCGCCGCGTAGCCCTGATAGCCCGACAGCAGCAGGACGACGCAGGTGATCAGGCACGCGAAGACGGTCACGAGCCAGGCGATCCGGCCGATGCTCACGCGGCCTATCCTTCCAACTCGCGATGACGACGCGCGCTGCGCTCACGCCCGCCGGGGCGCTCGGATGGCTCGGATCGCTCTCGATCGACGTGCGCGCCGCGGCCGTCCTGGACGCCGACGGCGCCGTGCTGGCGGGCGATCGCGCGCTTGCCGGGGCGCCGGAGGGCGGCGACGTCATCGTGGCCCGTTCCGAGGGCCACGCGATCGTCGTGCGCACCGGCCCGCGGCCGCTGAAGCGCCTGCTCCAGGCCGATCTGCGGACCGCTCTGGAGGGCCTCGAGATCGCCTAGAAAGCGGCATGTCCCGTGTTTACGGCACACTAGGGGCCCGCGCCGTCGTCGGGCAAACATCGCAACAAGCGGTTTCGCAGCCCGACATAGCTAGGAAAACGGCGTAGGAATGCGGCATCTGGGCGAAGGTCGTCCGTAGCCGCTGATAGCGTCGAATGACCACGACCTCACCAGGAGGGAGAAGCGTGACGAAGTCAGAGTTCGTCGATCAGGTCGCCAGTCGCGCAGACCTGGGCAAGTCCGAAGCCGGCAAGGCCGTTGACGCCGTGCTCGACACCATCCAGGAGACGCTGGCGCGCGGCAGCGACGTGACGTTCTCCGGGTTCGGCAAGTTCCACGTTGCCGAGCGTGGAGCACGTCAGGGCGTGCATCCGCGCACGGGAGAGCCGATCCAGATCGCGGCGTCGAAGGTGCCGCGCTTCACGGCAGGCTCGGGTCTGAAGAAGTCCGTCAACCACTAAGCGCTGAAGGCCGGCGACACGCAACGCCGCCGGGCGCCGGCCGGTCCGCACTTCGCTGACCGGCTGGACGCCCTCGTCGCGGGAGCGCGAGTCCCAGATCGTCCTGGGGCTCGATCCCGATCCCGCGCGTCTTTGGCCACAGGCCGAGGCGGCGGCGCCCGCGGACGGGTCACCGGCCGAGCGCGCCGCCGTCGCGGTCGCGGCGCACTGCGCGGCGGCCATCGACGCGGCGGGCCCCGCCTGCGTCGCGGTCAAGCCGCAGCTCGCCTGCTTCGAGCGCCTCGGCGCCCACGGCTGGCAGGCGCTGCAGCGCGTCGTCGAGCACGCCCAGGAGCAGGGGCTGCTCGTGCTGGCCGACGCCAAGCGCGGCGACATCGACGTCTCCGCGGCGGCCTACGCCCAGGCGCTGGCCGGCGAGACGCCGACGCCGTTCGGCGCGGTGCCCGGACTCGGCGTCGACGCCTACACGGCGAGCCCGTACATGGGCCTCGACTCGGTGCGCGCGGTGCGCGCGCCCGGGGCCGGCGTCTTCGTCCTCGTGCGCACGTCGAACCCGGGCGCGGTCGACGTCGAGGACCTCGCCACCGAGGGTGGGGAGCGCGTCTGGGAGCGCGTCGCGCGGCTCGTCGACAGCCTCGGCGAGCCAGGCCCCGACAGCGGCCTGCACGACGTCGGCGCCGTGGTCGGCGCCACCGCGCCGGAGCACCTCGCGCGCGCGCGCGAGCTCATGCCGCGCACGCCGTTCCTGCTGCCCGGCATCGGCGCGCAGGGAGGTCGCGTGGAGGACCTGGCGCCCGCCTTCGCAGCGGGCCGCGCCGGCGGCCTGGTCACCGCGTCGCGCGCGATCGTGCGCGCCCACGAGCAGGACGGCGGCGAGCCCGCCGACGCCGCCCGCCGCGAGGCCGAGCGCCTGCGCGCGCTGGCCTGGTCGCTTGGGTGACCGGGCCCCCCGGGCCGCGCCCTATGCTCCGCTCACCCAATGGTGAATCGTCGACGTCGAAGCATCGGGCGCTGGCTGGCGCCGGTGGCGCTGATCACCTGCGCGGTGGCCGTGTACGCCGTGGTCGACAACACGCTGCTCAAGCACGACAGCGGGTCGAGCGGCAACGGCAGCACCCAGCAGACCACGCCGACGAAGCGCACGTCGAAGAAGGGCGCGAAGGCGCGCAAGCGACGCCGCGCCTACGTCGTGAAGTCCGGCGACACGCTGTCGGCGATCTCGATCAAGACCGGCGTCTCGATGGCGCACGATCCAGCGGCTGAACCCCAAGCTCGACGCCGACACGCTCCACGCCGGCCAGCGGGTCAGGCTCTCGCGGTGACGGCGCGCCGCCGGCGGCCGCGCTGCTGGCCGCGCTCGGCCTGCTCCTCGCCCTCGGCGCTCGCGCGCCCCGCCATCGCCGCCCGCCGCGCCGCCCTCGATCCGCGCCCCCGCCGCGATCCTGGTCGAGCCGACCACCGGCGACGTCGTCTTCCAGCGCCAGGCGCGCCGCGAGCGGCCCATCGCCTCGACGACCAAGCTCATGACCGCGCTGGTCACGCTCGAGCACGAGAAGCTCTCCAAGGTCCTCACGACGGTCCCCTACCACGCGCTGCCCGTCGAGTCGGTCATCGGCCTGCGCGGCGGCGAGCACATGACGGTGGCCGACCTCCTGCGCGGGCTGCTGCTCGCGAGCGCCAACGACGCGGCCGCCACGCTGGCCGCGCGCGTCGGCGGGTCCAACCGCGCCTTCGTCGCCCTGATGAACCGCCGCGCGCGCGAGCTCGGGCTGACCCACACGCACTACGCCAACGCCATCGGCCTCGACGCGCTGGGCAACTACTCGAGCGCCGAGGACCTGGTCAAGCTGACGCTGATCCTGCGCCGCAACGCGTTCTTCCGCGCGGTGACCGACCTGCCGCGCGCGACGCTGCGCACCGGGTCGCATCCGCGCACGATCCTCAACCGCAACCTGCTCGTGCGCGCGGTGCCCGAGGTCAACGGCGTCAAGACCGGCCACACGTCGACGGCCGGCTACATCCTGGTGGGCTCGGCGAGCAAGGACGGCATCACGGTCATCTCGGTCGTCCTCGACGAGCCCAGCGAGGCGGCGCGCGACCAGGACTCGCTGGCGCTCATCCGCTACGGCCTGGGCCGCTATCACCGCGCCAAGCCGGTGCGCAAGGGAGAGGCCTTCGCCAGCGTCAAGCTGGCCCACCGCGACGAGCGCGCCCAGCTCGTGGCGGCGCGCACCGTCGTGCGCACCGCGCGGCGCGGGGAGCGCCTGCCCATCCGCGTGCTCGACGTTCCCAACGAGCTCGACGGCCCGCTGCCGGCGGGATCGCGGGTGGGGACGATCGAGGTCCACTGGCGCGGGCGGACGATCGCGCGCGTGCCGCTCGTCACGCGCAGGGCGATCGCGGAGGCCTCCGTGCTGCAGCGCGGCGACGACCTCCTCGGCCGCACGCTGGTGGTCGTGATCCTGAGCGCGCTCGCACTCGCTAGCCTGCAGTTGGTTCTCCTACGTCGTCGCGCGGTCCGGCGCCGGCGGCGCCAGGAGCGCTCCAGCGGGATCGCATGATCATCACCGTCACCCTCAACGCGGCGATCGACAAGTCCCTCTCGGTGCCCAACTTCCGACTTGGGCGCCGTCATCGCACGGTCGAGCAGACCACGATGCCGGGCGGCAAGGGGGTCAACGTCGCGCGCACGCTCAAGTCGCTCGGCCAGCCGGTCATCGCGACGGGCTTCGCCGGCGGCGCGACCGGCACGCGCATCGTCGAGCAGCTCACCGAGGAGTCGATCCTCAACGACTTCGTGCGCATCCGCGAGGAGTCGCGCACCAACACCGCCGTGCACGACCCCACCAACGGCGAGACGACCGAGATCAACGAGCGCGGCCCCGCCGTGAGCGGCAAGGAGATCGAGCTCTTCCGCGACAAGCTGCTCTACCTCTCGCGCGGCGCCGACGTGGTCGTCTTCGCGGGCTCGCTGCCGCGCGGCGTCGAGTCCGACGTCTACGCGCAGCTGGTCAAGGAGGTGCGCAAGTCGGGCGTGCAGACCGTGGTCGACGCCGACGGCGATCCGATGCGCCTGGCCGTGCGCGCCGAGCCCGACGTCATCTCGCCCAACGTGATCGAGGCGGAGGAGCTCGTCGGCCACGAGTTCAACGACGACGAGGACCGCATCATCGCCGTGCGCGAGATGGTGGCCCTCGGCGCCCGCGAGGCGATCATGACGCTGCCCGACGGGTGCGTCGCCTCGGTGATCGTCGACGGCGCGCCGGTGCTGCACCGCGTGTGGATCGAGCCGCGCGAGGCGGTGGCCGCCGTGGGCGCCGGCGACGCCTTCCTGGCCGGGTTCGTGGCCGCCCGCTACACCGGCTCGCCCGCGCCGGACTGCCTGCGCTTCGGCGTGGCCTGCGGCGCGGAGTCCACCCAGCGCCTCGGGGCGGGGCTCATCGAGCCGCGCGAGGTCGAGCGGCTGCTTGCGGAGATCGAGGTCCAGCGTCTCGAGACGCCGGCCGAGGTCCCGTAGGTGCTCGGCCTGCCCGACGACATCACCGCCTGCCTCTTCGACCTCGACGGCGTGCTGACCAAGACCGCCGAGGTCCACGCGCGCGCCTGGAAGCAGACCTTCGACGCCTTCCTGAAGGCCAGGGGGGAGAAGCCCTTCGACCTCGCGCGCGACTACGACGAGTACGTCGACGGCAAGCCGCGTCTGGACGGCGTGCGCGACTTCCTGGCCTCGCGCGGGATCGAGCTCCCGGAGGGCTCGTCCGACGACCCCCCGGACGCGGAGACGGTCGACGGCCTGGCCAACGCCAAGAACGAGCTCGTCCTGCGCCTCATCCGCGAGCAGGGCGTCGAGGCCTACGAAGGGTCCGTGCGCTACCTGCAGGCCGCGCGCGAGGCCGGCCTGCGCCGGGCGGTCGTGTCCTCGAGCCACAACTGCCACGACGTGCTCGTGGCGGCGGGGATCGAGGACCTGCTCGAGGTGCGCGTCGACGGCGTCGTCGCCGAGGAGCGCCACCTGCGCGGCAAGCCCGCGCCCGACACCTTCCTCGAGGCGGCGCGCATCCTCGGCGTCGCGCCCGGCGCACGCGGCGGTCTTCGAGGACGCGCTCGCCGGCGTGCAGGCCGGGCACGACGGCGGCTTCGGCTGCGTCGTCGGCGTCGACCGCGCGGGCCAGCGCGACGCGCTGCTCGCCCACGGCGCGTCGGTGGTGGTCGACGACCTCGCCGAGCTGCTGTGATCGCCCAGCCGCACTTCTCGGTCGAGCCGTGGGCCGTCACCGAGGAGGAGCTCGACCTCGGCCTGCTGGCCCAGGCCGAGTCGGTCCTCGCGCTCTCCAACGGCCACATCGGGCTGCGCGCCAACCTCGACGAGGGCGAGCCGTACGGCATGCCCGGGACCTACCTGAACGCCTTCTACGAGGTGCGACCGCTGCCCTACGCGGAGGCCGGCTACGGCTACCCCGAGGACGGCCAGACGGTGCGTCAACGTCACCAACGGCAAGCTCATCCGCCTGCTGGTCGACGACGAGCCCTTCGACGTGCGCTACGGCACGCTGGTCGCGCACCGCCGCACGCTCGACCTGCGCGCCGGGGTGCTGCGCCGCGAGGTCCACTGGCGCTCGCCGGCGGGGCGCGAGATCAAGGTGCGCTCGGTGCGCCTGGTGTCCTTCGTGCACCGCTCGGTGGCCGCGATCCGCTACGAGGTGGCGCCGCTCGACGGCGAGACGCGGATCGTGGTGCAGTCCGAGCTCGTCGCCAACGAGGACGTGCCGGTCCGCAGCGCGGACCCGCGCGCGGCCGCGATCCTGCGCGCGCCGCTCGTGCCCGAGTGGCACGGCACCCACGAGCTGCGCGCGGTGCTCGTGCACCGCACGCGCCAGAGCGCCCTGCGGATGGCGGCGGGCATGGACCACATGGTCGAGGGGCCGCAGGGCACGGTCACCGAGAACGAGAGCTTCGACGACATCGCGCGGGTGACGGTCAGCGCCGAGGTCGGCCACGGCGAGACCCTGACGCTGACCAAGTACCTGGCCTACGGGTGGTCCAGCCAGCGCTCGATGGTCTCGATCCGCGACCAGGCCGACGCGGCGCTCGCGTCGGCGCGGCGCACGGGCTTCGACGGCCTCCTCGACGACCAGCGCGAGTACCTCGACGACTTCTGGGAGCGCGCGGACGTCGAGATCGACGGCGACGACGAGCTCCAGCAGGCCGTGCGCTTCGCCCTCTTCCACACGCTGCAGTCCGCCGCCCGCGCGGAGACGCGCGCGATCGCCGCCAAGGGGCTGACCGGCGACGGCTACGACGGGCACGTCTTCTGGGACACCGAGAGCTTCGTGCTGCCCGTGCTCACCTACACCGCGCCCGAGACCGTCCGCGACGCGCTCGCGTGGCGCCACTCGACGCTCGACCTCGCCACCGAGCGCGCGCGCCAGCTGCGCCTCGACGGCGCCACGTTCCCGTGGCGGACGATCCGCGGTCACGAGTGCTCGGCCTACTGGCCGGCCGGCACGGCCGCCTTCCACGTCAACGCCGACATCGCCGACGCCGTGCTGCGCTACCTGCACGCGACCGACGACGACGAGTTCGCGCGCGGGCCGGGGCTCGAGCTGCTGGTCGCGACCGCGCGGCTGTGGCGCTCGCTGGGCCACCACGACGCGCACGGCGCGTTCCACATCGAGGGGGTCACCGGGCCCGACGAGTACTCGGCGATCGCCGACGACAACGTCTACACGAACCTCATGGCCGCCCGGAACCTGGCCGGCGCGGCGGAGTCGTGCAAGCGCCATCGCGAGGAGGCGGCGGCGCTCGGGGTCGGCGAGGAGGAGATGGCCGCCTGGCGCGACGCGGCCGCCGCGATCGCCGTGCCCTACGACGACGAGCTCGGGGTCCATCAGCAGTCGGCGGGCTACACGCGCCACGAGCGCTGGGACTTCGAGGCGACGGCGCCCGACGAGTACCCGCTGCTGCTGCACTTCCCCTACTTCGACCTCTACCGCAAGCAGGTCGTCAAGCAGGCCGACCTCGTGCTCGCGATGATCGTCGGCGGGCGATCGCTTCACGGCGCGCGACAAGGCGCGGGCCTTCGCGTACTACGAGCCGCTCACGGTGCGCGACTCGTCGCTGTCCGCGTGCGTGCAGGCCATCATGGCCGCCGAGGTCGGCCACCTCGAGCTGGCCTTCGACTACTTCGGCGAGGCCGCGCTGATGGACCTCGACGACCTCGAGCACAACACCCGCGACGGCCTGCACATGGCCTCGCTGGCGGGCTCGTGGCTGGCGGCGGTGGCCGGGTTCGGCGGCTTTCGCGACCACCAGGGCGAGTTCTCCTTCGACCCGCGGCTGCCGCCGCACCTCGAGCGCCTGGCCTTCGGGCTCATGCTGCGCGGCCGCCGGCTGCGCGTGGAGATCCTGCCCGGCGAGGCGCGCTACGAGCTGGTCGCCGGCGAGCCGCTCGAGCTGCGCCACGACGACACGCCGTTCACGCTCGAGCGCGGGAGTCCGCAGGCGCACGCGTGGCGCGCGCCGCAGGCCGGCGAGGCGCCGTCGCAGCCCCCGCATCGCGCGCCCACCCGGCGCCGGCCGCGCGGGTCCGGCTGACCACAGGCGCGGTGCTAAGGTGGCTCGATCGTGGTCTGCCGCCGCCACAGGCCCGACGGAAGACCCTCCCTGGACCCCGCCTGCGCGGGGTCTTTCTCGTCCGCCCGCGACCTTAGGATGCATTGATGGAGATTGAGATCGGCCGCGGGAAGAAGGCCCGCCGCGCGTATGGATTCGACGATGTCGCGATCGTGCCCTCACGGCGCACGCGCGACCCCGACGACGTCGACATCTCCTGGAAGCTCGGCGACTACCGCTTCGAGCTGCCGCTGCTGGCCTCCGCGATGGACGGCGTGGTCTCGCCCGAGACGGCGAAGATCGTCGGCAAGCTCGGCGGCCTGGCCGTCCTCAACCTCGAGGGCATCTGGACGCGCTTCGAGGACGCCGACGCCGAGCTCGAGCGCATCGCGCAGCTCCCCAAGGACGCCGCCACGCGCGAGATGCAGGCGATCTACCAGGAGCCGATCAAGCCCGAGCTGATCTCGCAGCGCATCGAGGAGATCAAGGCCGAGCCGGGCGTCGTCGCGGCCGCCTCGCTCACGCCCCAGCGCGTCGCGCGCTACTACGAGCTCGCGCTCGAGGCGGGGCTGGACATCCTCGTCATCCAGGGCACGGTCGTCTCGGCCGAGCACGTCTCGCAGACCACCGAGCCGCTGAACCTCAAGGAGTTCATCCGCGAGGTCGGGGTTCCGGTCGTCGTCGGCGGCTGCGCCTCCTACCACACGGGCCTTCACCTCATGCGGACCGGCGCCGCCGGCGTGCTCGTCGGCGTCGGCCCGGGCGCGGCGTGCACCACGCGCGGCGTGCTGGGCCTCGGCGTTCCGCAGGCGACCGCCATCGCCGACGTCGCCGGCGCGCGCTCGACGCACATGCTCGAGACCGGCGAGTACGTCCAGGTCATCGCCGACGGCGGCATGCGCACCGGCGGCGACGTCGTCCAAGGCGATCGCGTGCGGCGCCGACGCGGTGATGATCGGCTCGCCGCTCGCGCGCGCCTACGAGGCGCCCGGGCGCGGCTTCCACTGGGGCATGGCGACCTTCCACCCGACGCTCCCGCGCGGCGCGCGCGTGCAGACGGTGCAGAACGGCACGCTGCAGGAGATCCTCATCGGCCCCGCCCACGAGAACGACGGCACGCTTCAACCTCATGGGCGCGCTGCGCACCTCGATGGCGACGTGCGGCTACAAGGACCTCGCGGAGTTCAACCGCGCCGAGCTGATGATCGCCCCGTCGCTGCAGACCGAGGGCAAGGCGCTGCAGACCTCGCAGGGCGTGGGCATGGGCTCGCGCGGCGCGGCGGCGTCCGCGCGCCCCGACAAGCCGAACGGCAACGGCGCGCCCGCCGTGGAGGACAAGGCCCCCGCGTTGACGGGGGCTGAGTGACGATCCAGCCGAGCGAGGCCCGGCGGTGAGCGACGAGCACGCCGTCGTCACCGCGGCCACGGCGGCGACCGAGCTCGCCGACGAGAGCGCGCCGATCGACGTCCCGCGCGCGGTCGACGAGGTCGTCGTCCTCGACTACGGCGGGCAGTACTCCCAGCTCATCGCGCGCCGGGTGCGCGAGTGCGGGGTGTTCAGCGAGCTGCTCCCGCACCACGTGGGCGCCGAGGAGGTCGCGCGGCGCAAGCCGAAGGGGCTGATCCTCTCCGGCGGGCCGGCGTCGGTCTACGCCGACGGGGCGCCGCGGCTCGACCCGCAGCTGCTCGAGCTCGGGATCCCGGTGCTGGGCATCTGCTACGGCATGCAGCTGCTGGCGGCCAAGCTCGGCGGCCGCGTCGAGGGCGCCGAGGTCGGCGAGTTCGGCCGCTCCAAGCTCACCGTCCACGAGCACGGCCGGCTGCTGGCCGGGCTGCCGGCCGAGCAGAGCTGCTGGATGTCGCACCGCGACACGGTCTTCGCCCCGCCGCCGGGCTTCACCGCGCTGGCCTCGTCGACGCGAGTCGCCGGTGGCGGCCTTCGAGTCCGAGGAGCGCGGCGTCTACGGCATCCAGTTCCACCCCGAGGTCGTGCACACGCCCTACGGGCAGGACGTCCTCAAGCGCTTCCTGGGCGACGTCTGCGGCTGCGACATGGCGTGGTCGGCGGCCTCGATCGTCGAGGAGCAGATCGCGCGCATCCGCGACCAGGTCGGCGACGCCAAGGTCATCTGCGGGCTGAGCGGCGGCGTCGACTCGTCGGTGGCCGCGCTGCTCGTGCACCGCGCGATCGGCGACCAGCTCACCTGCGTGTTCGTCGACCACGGGCTGATGCGCAAGAACGAGGGCGAGCAGGTCATCTCCGCCTTCCGCGACACCTTCAAGGTCCCGCTCGTCGCCGTCGACGCCGAGACGCGCTTCCTGGACAAGCTGCGCGGCGTCACCGAGCCCGAGCGCAAGCGCAAGATCATCGGCGCCGAGTTCATCCGCGTCTTCGAGGAGGAGGCGGCGAAGATCGGCGACGCGCGCTTCCTCGTGCAGGGGACGCTGTACTCCGACGTCATCGAGTCCGGCGGCGGCACCGGCGCGGCGACGATCAAGTCCCACCACAACGTCGGCGGCCTGCCCGACGACCTGCAGTTCGAGCTCGTCGAGCCGCTGCGCGCGCTGTTCAAGGACGAGGTGCGCGCGGTCGGCGCCGAGCTCGGGCTGCCCGAGCGCCTCGTGTGGCGCCAGCCGTTCCCCGGGCCCGGCCTCGCCATCCGCGTCGTCGGCGGCGAGGCGACCAAGGAGCGCCTCGACGTCCTGCGCGACGCCGACTTCATCCTGCAGGACGAGATCCGCAACGCCGGCCTGTACCGCGAGCTGTGGCAGTCGCTTCTGCGTGCTGCCCGACGTCCGCACGGTCGGCGTCCAGGGCGACGAGCGCACCTACGGCTACGTCGTCGTCATCCGCGCGGTCACCAGCGACGACGCGATGACCGCCGACTGGGCCCGCCTGCCGTACGACCTGCTCGAGCAGATCGCCGCGCGCATGATCGGCGAGCTGCGCGAGGTCAACCGGGTCGTGCTCGACATCACGTCGCAAGCCCCCCGGCACCATCGAGTGGGAGTAGCCTGAGCGTCATGGGCTTCGTGCGTCACCGCCAGGCGCCGCGCGCGTGGGACGACGTCGCGCCGGAGGCCTATGACGACCCATCGCTGGAGGGCGTCGAGCGCCACGACCTGATCGGCGCGCTCGACGAAGTGCCCAACTACCACGTGCGCTACTTCCACGTGGAGCCGGGCAAGCAGACGCGCCGAGAGCAGCATCCCCACGACCACGGGGTCGTCATCCAGAACGGGCGCGCGCGCGTGACGCTGGGCGACGAGGTCCACGAGGTCGGTCCCGGCGACGTCGTCTACGTCTCCGGCAACGAGCTGCACTGCTTCGAGGCCGTCGGCGACGAGCCGCTCGGCTTCATCTGCGTCATCCCGCCGCTCGATCGCTGAGCCGCTACAGTCGGGCGCATGGACTACCAGTTCGAGCGGCGCGAGTCCGTCGACGTCTCACCGGGCCAGGCGCAGCCGAAGTACGAGAAGCTCGTCATGCGCGACGGCAGGTTCTACCTGCAGGGCACGCTGCCCACGGGCGAGCCGTTCTCGGTGCAGCTCGGCCCCTCCGACGCGAGCTCCGAGCCTCCCGCGCGCTAGCCGAGCACCAGCTCGGCCGCGTCGCGCAGCATCTCCGGCGATCCCGCGACGAGCATCGTCGTGACGATCGACTCCCGCCAGGCCTCGAGGTCGTGGCGGATCTTGTCGCGCGGGCCGATGAGCGCGAGCTCCTCGACGAGCCTCGTCGGCAGCGCGGCGCCGGCCTCGTCCTTGCGCCCCTCCAGGTAGAGGTCCTGGCAGCGCTTGGCCTCGGCCTCGTAGCCGAGGCGCACGGCGACGTCGTGGTGGAAGTTCGCGCCGCGCGCGCCCATGCCGCCGAAGTACAGGGCGTACATCGGGCGCAGCATGTCGGCGGCTGCCTCGACGTCGTCATGGACGATGAGCGGCACCGTGGCGCACACCTCGAAGTCGTCGAACGAGCGCCGGGCGCCTTCGCGGGCGAAGCCCTCGGCCAGCGCGTCGCGGTAGAAGCCCTCGTTGCGCGGGGAGAAGAAGAGCGCGAGCCAGCCGTCGCACAGCTCGGCGCACAGCGCCACGTTCTTGGGGCCCTCGGCGCCGAGGAAGATGGGGATCGTCTCGCGCACCGGGTGCAGCATCGACTTCAGCGGCTTGCCCAGGCCCGTCCCGTCGGGGTAGGGGAGCGGGTAGTGCGGGCCGGGGGCGGTGACGGGCCCCTGGCGCGCGATGACGTCGCGCACGATGGCGATGTACTCGCGCGTGCGCGCCAGCGGCTTGGCGAACGGCTGGCCGTACCAGCCCTCGACGACCTGCGGGCCTGAGACGCCGAGCCCGAGGATGAAGCGCCCGCCGGAGAGGTGGTCCATCGTCATCGCCGCCATCGCGGTGGCCGTCGGGGTGCGCGCCGACATCTGCACGATGGCCGTGCCCAGTCGCATCCGCTCGGTCCTCGCGCCCCACCACGCCAGCGGCGTCAGCACGTCCGAGCCGTAGGCCTCGGCCGTCCACATCGAGTCGAAGCCCAGGCGCTCGGCCTCGGCGATCGTGGCTTCGATCCCGGGTGGCGGGCCCGGCGGGCGGGAGGGCCAGTATCCGGTGTTGAGGCCCAGCTTCAGCTCGCGCGCCATGGCGCGAGCCTTTCACACGGGGGGCGGTCGCACCGCGCGCGGCTCACGTGCCGTGCCGCGCGCGGCTCACGCGGCCAGCAGCTCGGCCTCGCGCTCGGGGCTCAGCCCGCGCGGCCGGTTCTCGGCGCGCCAGTCGCCCATCGCCGCGGCGCCGCCGTCGCGCAGCCACGCCCACGTGTCGGCCACGGTCTCGGCCACCGGGCGGCAGCGCAGCCCGGCCGCCTGCGCGCGCTCGGTGCCCACCGCCCATGTCCCTGCGCCGGTCTCGGCCGGGAGCCACAGCGGCAGCTCGTCCCACGGCTCGACGTCGTGTGCCACCAGGACGTCGTCGGGCACCCAGTGCAGGCGGGCGCCGCTGCCGGTCGCCTGCACCGCCGCGTCGAGCGCCTCGCCCATCGTCGTGCGGCCGGGCGGCGCGGTGGCGTTGAAGGCGCCCGCGACGCGCTGCTCGGCGAGGTCGAGCATCCACCCGGCGAGGTCGCGGGCGTCGACGAGCTGGACGGCGCGATCGGGGTCGCCCGGCGCCACGACGTCGCCGCCGGCGGCGATCCGCTGCACCCACCAGGGGAGGCGGAACATGTTGTCGTGCGGCCCGCAGATGAGCCCGGCCCGCACGCTGGCCACGCGCCCGGGCATGGCGGCCTCGGCCACCCGCTCGCATTCGGCCTTCAGCGGGCCGTAGTCGTCGCCCTCGGTCCAGACGGGGCTGTCGTCGTCGACCGGCTCGGCCGGCCAGGCGGGGTAGACGTTGCAGCTCGAGACGAAGACG
This sequence comes from uncultured Actinomycetes bacterium, assembly GCA_963816845.1. Classification (GTDB taxonomy): domain Bacteria; phylum Actinomycetota; class Thermoleophilia; order Solirubrobacterales; family Solirubrobacteraceae; genus JAOPZW01. Next base: position 129,100 of record CAWFMR010000022.1, read on the forward strand.
AGGTGGCCGAGATCCAGCGCGCTCGAGCGGGCGACGTCGTCCGGCTCGTAGCCGCTGGTGTCGACGGCGGCGTCCCACGCGCGTCCGCGCAGGGGCGCCAGGTCGCCGGCGCGGTCGCCGAGGACGTGCTCGGCCTCTGCGAAGAGGTCGGCGCCGTGGCGGCCGCGGTGGAAGACCGTGACCTCGTGGCCGCGGCGCAGGGCCTCGGTGGTCACGTGGCGGCCGAGGAAGACGGTGCCGCCGAGGACGAGCAGGCGCATGACCCGCAACCTATCAGTTGCACATGCTCGCGCACGCGGGGGTGTCGGAGTACCCTCGAAAGCACCATGTGGCGACGACGCCGGCCCGATCTCATCCGGCCCGACCGCGGCCTCCAGGCCCGGATGGTGCTCGCCGCCGTGAGCACGCCGCTGATCGTGCTGGCGTGCGCCGCCGCGCTCGTCGCCCTCGCCCCGTTGAAGCTCGTCGGCGGTTTCGCCGTCGCTGCCGCGATCGGCATCGGCGGGACGATCGCCGAGCGCCGCAACCGCCCGCCGGCCGCGACGGTCACGCCCGCGCAGGCGCCCGAGTTGCACGCGATCGTCGATCGCCTGTGCGTCCTCGCCGACGTGCCGAAGCCCGAGATCGTCATCGAGCCCGAGGCCCAGCCCAACTCGTGGCTCGTCGGGCTCTCGCGCGAGCGCGCCCGCCTGCACGTGACGCGCGGGCTGCTCGACCTGCTCACGCCCACCGAGCTCGAGGCCGTCGTCGGGCACGAGCTCGCGCACCTGGTCAACCGCGACGCGGCGGTGATGACCGCGGTCGGCGGGCCGGGCGCGGTGCTGCTCGCCGGCGGCAAGCGGATGCTGCGCGGCGGCGGCTTCTGGCCCGCGCTCATGGGCGGCATCGTCGCCACCGGCGTCGGCCGCGTGTCGCTGCTCGGCACCCAGTTCCTCTCGCGCGACCGCGAGCTCGCCGCCGACGCCGGCTCAGCTGCCCTCACCGGCCGTCCCGCCGCGCTGGCCTCCGCGCTGCGGCGCATCTCCGGCCAGCTGCGCCTGATCCCGGAGGAGGACCTCCGCGTGGCGGCCTGCCGCGACGTCTTCCATCTCCTGGCGGTCGAGGAGGAGGGCGAAGGCTGGGCCGGGCGCCTCGGGGCGACCCACCCGCCGCTGGAGCGCCGCATCGAGCGCCTGGAGCGGATGGAGCGGGCGCTGCAGTCGGCGCGGCTGGCGCGGCCGGAGTAGGGCGCGGCCATCGTCCGCGCGCGCCCTGGCGCGCCGCGCGGCCAACTGCTCATCGAGGGAAGGAGTCAGCGGCGGCGCGGGCGCCTGCGGCTCCGCCCGCGCGGGCGCGCCCCGAGGGTGGGCTCTCTCGCTCCCGCATACCGGGAGTCAAAGAGCCCACCCTTGCGACGCCTCCTTCGGCGCGCTTGCATGTGTTGCGAAAGACGCGTGGTTTGTGCACCAAGGCGCAAGCGACTGCGGAGCGGCAGGCGCCCCGACCCGCGCTCGCTCCCGTCTCCTCGATGCCCTGGCCGCGAAGCGCCGCAAGACGCCACGCCGGACGGCCGGCGAACGGCCTACGCGGCGACGTCCCAGGACTTCAGGCTCGGCAGCGGGTCGACCGCGCTGCCGCCCGTGTACCACCCAGGCGCCGGCCACATCTCGAAGTGCAGGTGGCAGGCGGTGGCGTCGCCGGTGCGCCCGACGAAGCCGATGGGCTGTCCGGTGACGACCGGGTCGCCCTTCTTGACGAGCGCCGGGTCGCGCAGGTGCATGTAGACGTAGTCGGCGGAGCCGTCGGCGGCGCTCAGGACGACGTAGTTGCCGGCGAGCGCCTGGCTGCCGGCGAACTTCACGGTGCCGGCCTGAGTTGCCACGAGCGGGAGTCCGCAGTCGGCCATGACGTCCTGGCCCTCGTGCGTATGACCGGTGCGCTGCACGCCGAAGCCCTGTCCGTAGGTGTGCGGGCCGGAGATCGGGAAGACGTCGTGGACGAGCCAGAAGCTCTCCCGGCGCGGGGCGGGGCCGGCCGCCTGCGCCGCGCGCGCTCCGGCGCCGCCGGCGATCGCGGCGGCGACCTGGAACACGTAGCGGCCGTCGGGCTGGGCGACGCCCGCGATCGTCCCGTCCCAGTCGACGCTCTGCACGCTGCCGGGGGCGACGGCGGGCACGGCGAAGTGGGCTACGGCCACGCGGTCGCTGGCGCGCACCACGTCGACGGCGACGTCGACCGGCGCGACGCCGCGGACGTAGAACGACACGGTCGCCTTGCGGCCGCCGTCGAAGAGCAGCTTGCGCGTCTGCACCTTGGCCTCGACCACCGGACCGCCCGGATCGCGGGTGCCGGTGGGACGGATGACCAGCCGCATCTTGGACTGCAGCGACCGCTTGCCCGTGGCCGAGATGGCGCGCACCGGGCCGCCGCGCGCGTTGGCCGGCAGGGTGACCTCGACGGCGGTCGGCGTCACCGGCGTGGCGGTGACGGTGACGTCGTCGCGATAGCCGCGGCGCCCGAGCAGGATGACGCTCGCGACCGTCGCCATCCCCTCGCCGCTGATGCGCACGACGCTGCCCGGCGTGGCGCGCGAGATGCCCAGGCACCCGGTGCGGCAGGTGATGGCGTCGACGACGGGGCGCGGGAGGGCTGCCGACGCCGCGGCGGCGGCCACCGGGGTCTGCGTGGGTGCCGCGCCGCCGGTGCCCGCCGGCGTCTGGGCGAGCGCTGCGCCGGGGACCAGGACCGCGAGGGCGAACGCGGAGATGGCAACCGACCGCAGGGCAGCGGCCAGGCGTAGGGGGGAGCACGCAGGCTGGTCCACGATCGGTTGGCCGCCTACGGGGTGAGCTGACGGGCTCGCGCGGCCGATCCGCGCTACCGGGCATCCGTCCCGGATTCGCCCCAGGGACGCACGCACGCGTCCCAGTGGGTCCCCCGCTCCGTCGCGATCGGGTGGGCGATCGCGGCAGACTCGGCGTTTCTACTGAAGTTGGCGCGGGATCCTATACCCGCCGACGGACGTCAGGAAGCGAACTTCGCAGCGGACGGCGGAACCCGTCGCGATTGCCCTATCATGCGCCCTCGCGCCGCGCGGATGTACCGCCGTGCGGCTTTCTCACGCCGTCATGAAGACCTACGTCGCCACCCCCGCCACCCGCGAGCGCAACTGGCTCGTCGTCGACGCCAACGGGCAGACGCTCGGCCGGCTCGCGACCCAGATCGCCGATGCCCTGCGTGGCAAGCGCAAGCCCGAGTACACGCCGCACTGCGACACCGGCGACTTCGTCGTCGTCGTCAACGCCGAGAAGATCTCGGTCACCGGCAACAAGCGCGCGGACAAGAAGTACTACCGCCACTCCGGCTACCCGGGCGGGCTCAAGGAGCGCACGCTCGAGGAGATGCTGGCGCGCCGGCCCGAAGAGGTCATCCGCCACGCGGTCAAGGGCATGCTGCCCCGCAACCGCCTCGCGCGCAAGCAGCTCACCAAGCTGAAGGTCTACGCGGGTCCCGAGCATCCGCACGTGGCGCAGAAGCCCACCCCGATGGAGATCGAGTCCTGATGGCCGACGACCGCACGCCCGCCGACGAGGAGACCCCGCAGGAGCCGACCGCGGGCGAGGAGCAGGAGCCGACGGCGGCCGAGCAGCCCGCCGGCGAGGAGCAGCCCGTCGCCGAGGAGCCCGCCGCGGCCGAGGAGCCCGCGCCGGCTGAGCCCGTCGCCGAGGAGCCCGCCGCGGCCGAGGCGCCCGCGCCGGCCGAGCCGGTCGCCGAGCCGCCGGCTGCCGCCGAGGAGCCCGCCGCCGCCGAGGCGCCCGCGCCGGCTGAGCCGGTCGCCGAGGCCCCGGCTGCCGCCGAGGCGCCCGCCGCCGCCGAGCCGACCGCCGACACGACGACGACGACGAGGACGAGCCCGCTCCGCGCCAGAAGCCGGAGATCCCGGGCGCCGACCTCGAGGTCGACATCGTCATGGAGGGCTCCGAGCGCGGCGACAGCCCGTACGACGAGGACGACGACGGCGAGTCCACCGGCGAGGACGCCGACGACGTCGCCGACGACCAGCCGATCGCCGCGGTCACGATCGACCTCGCCGCCGGCGCGCGCTACAGCGCGACCGGCAAGCGCAAGACGGCCGTGGCGCGCGTCATCCTCAAGCCGGGCACCGGCGCCTACACCATCAACGGCCGGACGCTCGACGAGTTCTTCCCGCGCACGCCCCTGCAGCGCAACATCCGCCAGCCGCTCGAGGCGGTGGGCTACGAGACGCGCATGGACGTCGTCGCCCGCATGCACGGCGGCGGTGTGTCCTCGCAGGCGGGTGCCCTGCGCCACGGCATCAGCCGTGCCCTTCTGGAGGCCGATCCCAACCTGCGCGGCGAGCTCAAGCGCCGCGGCTTCCTCACGCGCGACCCGCGCGTGAAGGAGCGCAAGAAGGCCGGCCTGAAGAAGGCGCGCAAGCGTCCGCAGTTCAGCAAGCGCTAGACCCGGCGCCTTGGCCCGCCAGCTCTTCGGGACCGACGGCGTCCGCGGCGTCGCGGGCGAGCTGCTGACCGCGGAGCTCGCGCTTGCCCTCGGCCGCGCCGCCACGCTGCAGTCCGAGGCCGACGCTCCTCGCGTGCTCGTCATCCGCGACACGCGCGAGTCCGGCGAGATGCTCGAGGCCGCTCTGGCCGCCGGCATCTCCGCCGCGGGCGGCGACGTCCTGCTCGGCGGCGTCCTGCCCACGCCGGGCGCGCCGCTGCTGCTGCATCGCTACGGCTTCGACCTGGCGGCCGTGATCTCGGCCTCGCACAACCCCTACCGCGACAACGGCATCAAGTTCTTCGCCGCCGACGGCTTCAAGCTCTCCGACGAGATCGAGGCCGAGATCGAGGCGCGCCTGGACCAGGCGCCGGCGCCGAGCACGTCGATCGGACGCGTGCGCGCCCTGCACGGCACCCAGGAGGACTACCTGCGCGCCCTGCACGAGCGCTTCGCCGACCTCGACCTCACCGGGCTCGACGTCGCCCTGGACTGCGCCCACGGCGCCACCTACCGCGTGGCCCCCGAGATCTTCCGCCGCCTCGGCGCCACCGTGACCGCGCTCAACGACGCCCCCGACGGGCGCAACATCAACGAGGGCTGCGGCTCGACGCACGTCGACGCGCTCGCGCGGGCGGTCGTCGATGGCGGCCATGCCGTCGGCTTCGCCCTCGACGGCGACGGCGACCGCGTGCTGGCGGTCGACCGCACCGGGACCGTGGTCGACGGCGACGAGCTCATCGCCCTCGCCGCTCTGCACCTGCGCGGCGCCGGGAAGCTGCCCGGCGACGGCGTGGCGGTGACCGTCATGACCAACTACGGCTTCCACGTCGCCATGCGCGATGCGGGCGTCGAGGTGGCCACGACCCAGGTCGGGGACCGCTACGTCCTCGAGGCGCTGCGCCAGCGCGGCTGGACGCTGGGCGGCGAGCAGTCGGGCCACATCATCGACATGGGCTTCAACGCCACCGGCGACGGGACGGCCGCGGCGCTGCTCACCCTCGAGGCGCTGGGCGGCTCGGACCTGGCCGATCGCCACGCCATGGAGAAGCTGCCCCAGCGGCTCGTCAACGTGCGCGTCGAGGACCGCGACGCGGCGATGGCCAGCAGCGAGCTGGCCGAGGCGAGCGAGCGCGAGGCGCAGGCTCTGGAGGGCCGCGGGCGCGTGCTCGTGCGCCCCAGCGGGACCGAGCAGCTCGTGCGGGTCATGGTCGAGGCGCCCAGCGACGACGAGGCCGAGGCGGCGTGCGACCGCCTCGTCGCGGTCGTCAGCGGCGCCTCGTAGCCGACCAGCCGGCGCCTCAGCCGGCAGCCGACGGGTGCAGCAGCGGCACGGCGCCCTCCCAGCCCGAGCGCAGCACCTCGACCAAGGACGGCGGCGTGATCACCACCGCACGCTCGCCCGCGGGGCGTGCGATGCGCTCCCCGTAGCCCGCCGGCGTCCACGCCAGCAGCTCGGCGCCGCGCACGAGCCACGGCGCGCCGTCGCGCAGGACGAAGGCCGCGTCGGGGAGGTCGTCGAGCGCCGCCTCGTGGTGGCGCTGCGCGCGCGTCCCCGGCGCGACGCGCTCGCCGTGGAGCTGGAGGTCCATCGCGTCGGCGCCCGTCTGCCCGGGGTGCAGCGTGCGCCACAGCGCGACCAGGCGGTCGTAGTCCGCGCGCCGGCACAGCGCGCAGGCCCGGTGCCCCGCGGCCATCGCCGTCGCCTCGTCGAGGAAGAACAGCTCCGTGAAGCGCCCGGGCTGCCAGCAGCGGCGTGCGGTGCCAGCCGCGAAAGCGCAGCCGGCAGGCGATCCAGCGCCGCCCCGCGTAGCGGCGGCGGATCTGCCCGGCGTCGTCGTGCAGGCAGCCGCGGTTGCCGTAGACCAGGCCGCGCGCCGGGTCGGCGACCAGCTCGCTGAGCGGCGTGACCCGGTTGCGCCGCGCCACGGTCAGCGCGCCGCCGGCGCGCTAGCCAAGCTTCGCGACCGCCTCGCCGTACATCGCCATCTCACGGCCCACGCCCTCGCCGGTCGCGGCGGGCACGACGCCGAAGTTCTCGGCGATGAGGCTCGCGTCGATCGACCGCGCGGCGGAACTCCTCGTCGTTCTGCAGCGCGGCGCACTGCTCCGCGCTGCCGTGGGCCATGAAGAAGCCGCCGAGATCGCCGCCGTGCGGGTCGAGCAGCGTGACGTCCATGCCCTCGATCCGCCCGTCGGACTGCATCCGCCCGAACATCGCGACGAACTCGTTGAAGACCGCGATGGCCCGCTCCTCGCGGCCCCGGACCGGGGTGCCGAACCCGACGAACAGTGCGCGATCGGCCATCACCACTCCCTCCTCTAGGGGACGGGCCGACGCTCTCAGAACGGCCGCTGCGACGCAAGCGGCCGGGGCCTCAGTCGACGGCGACCTCGGTCAGGTAGCGCGAGCGCCGCGCGAGCACCGCCGCCTCGCCCGTGAGCTCGAGGTCGGCCTGACAGGGCAGGTCGGCCGACGACGTGCCGACCATCACCCGCACGCGCCCGGGCTCGAGCACGAGCCGACCGTCGAGCCCGGTGAAGGCCAGCTGCTCGGCGGCCAGGCGGAAGGTCACGCGCCTGCGCTCGCCCGCGGCCAGGTGCACGCGCCGGAAGCCGCGCAGCTCCTTGACCGGCCGCGTGACGCTGGCCTCCTCGTCGCGCACGTAGAGCTGGACGACCTCGTCGCCCGCGCGCTCGCCGACGTTCTCGACCTCGACGGCGATCGCCACCTCGTCGCCCAGCGCAAGCGCCGTGCGGTCGAGCTCGGGGCCGTGCAGCGCGAAGCGCGTGTAGGAGAGCCCGTGGCCGAAGGGCCACAGCGGCAGGTGCGAGCCGTCGACGTAGTCGCCGTGCCAGTGCGAGCGCCCGCCCGACGGCTTGTGCGCGTAGTAGATCGGGACCTGGCCGACGTGGCGGGGCACGGTGACCGGCAGCTTGCCGCCCGGTTCGGCGTCGCCGAAGAGGATCTCCGCGATCGCCGCCGGCCCCTCGTCGCCGGGCACCCAGGCGTTGAGCACGGCCGCCGCGCGCTCCGCCGCCTCCGGGATGGCCAGCGGTCGGCCGGCGACGAGCACGAGCACGACCGGCGTGCCGGTCGCGGCCACCGCCGCGACGAGCTCCTCCTGGCGGCCCGGAAGCCCGAGCTCCATGCGGTCGCGCATCTCCCCGCAGGTGCAGGCGAGCGTCAGTCCCGAGCGCTCGCCGACGACGACGATCGCAACGTCCGCTCCCCGCGCGGCGTCGGCCGCCTCGGCGATCTCGGCGTCGCTTGCGTCGAGGACGTCACCGCCCGCCGCGAAGCGGACCTCGGCCCCGTGCGCGCAGCGCTCGCGGATCGCGTCGAGGATCGTGGAGCGGCCCTCGAGCTCGTCGGACAGGTCGAGGTCCTCGGGGACCGGGAAGCCGATCGGGTTGTCGCGCATCTCCAGCAGCGTCTCGATGTGCGCGACGTGGGCGTAGTCGCCCAGCAGGTTGCGCGCGCTGTCGGCGTTGGGCCCGATGACCGCGATCGTCGCCAGGTCGTCGCGCAGCGGCAGCGTCCCGTCGTTCTCCAGCAGCACGATCGAGGCCCGCGCGGCGTCGCGCGCCAGGACGCGGTCGGTCTCCAGCGGCGGGCGCGCGGCAGCCGCGTCGACGTACGGCGCCTCGAACAGGCCGAGCTCGAACTTGACGGCCAGGACCCGCGCGACGGCGCGGTCGACGAGCGCCGGGTCGACGTCGCCGGCGGCGAGCGCCTGCGCCAGCGGGGCGCCGAAGGCGGCGGTGGAGGGCAGCTCCACGTCGATCCCCGCCTCGAGGGCCAGGGCGGCGGCGGCCCCGAGGTCGCCGACGATCGCGTGCGACTCGACCAGCTCGTCGATCCCGGCGTAGTCGGAGACGACGATCCCGTCGAAGCCCCACTCCTCGCGCAGCGTGGTGGTGAAGAGCTCGCGCGACGCCACGCACGGCACGCCGTCGACGTCCTCGTAGGCGTGCATCATCGAGCGCATCCCGGCCTCGCGCACGGCGGCCTCGAACGGCCACAGGTACACGTCGCGCAGCTCGCGGGCACCGATGTGGGCCGGCGCGCGGTTCATGCCGCCCTCGGGCAGGCCGTGGCCGACCATGTGCTTGCCGGTCGCCAGCACCGGCGCGCCGCCACCCTCCTGCAGACCGCGGACATAGGCCACGCCGAGGGCGGCGATCAGGTAGGGGTCCTCGCCGTAGGTCTCCTCGATGCGCCCCCAGCGCGGGTCGCGCGCGACGTCGAAGATCGGCGCCAGCCCCTGATGGGCGCCCATCGCGCGCAGCTGGCGCGCGAAGCTCGAGGCCAGCGCCTCGAGCAGCTCGGGGTCCCACGCGGCCGCCAGCCCGATCGACTGCGGGAAGCACACCGCGTCGCGTGCGACGAGCCCGTGCAGGCACTCCTCGTGGACGATGGCCGGGATGCCCAGGCGCGTGCCCTGCACGAGGAAGCGCTGGATCTCGTTGGCCAGCGCGGCGACGACGGGCATCTCGAAGCTCGTCGCGCCGGCCACGCGCGTGATCTGCCCGATGCCGGCGCCCAGGCGCTCCTGGGCCTTGCCGGGCTCGACGCGATCGACGTCGAGCACCTCGAAGACCCAGATCGAGCCGAGCTGGGCGAGCTTCTCCTCGAGCGTCATGCGGCCCAGGAGGTCGTCGACGCGATCGGCGACCGCGAGCGCCGGATCGAGGTAGGGCGTGGCGGCGACGCTCACCCCTTGACCGCCCCGGTGGTCAGGCCCTTGATGAGCTGGCGCTCGGCGAAGGCGTAGAAGATGAGCGCCGGCACCATCGACAGCGTCGTGAAGGCCAGGACCTTGGCGGTGTCGGTCGTGTACTGCTGGGAGAAGTTGGTGACGCCGAGGGGCAGCGTCCAGCCGCCGGAGTCGGTGAGCACGACCAGCGGCAGCAGGAAGGCGTTCCAGCTGCCGACGATCGCCAGCACCGAGACCGTGGCCAGCACCGGGCGCGAGAGCGGCAGCAGGATGCGCACGAAGAAGCGGAAGGGACCGCAGCCGTCGATGGCCGCGGCGTCCTGCAGGTCGGACGGGATGCTGTGGAAGAACGGTCGCAGGATGATGATCGTCATGGGCAGGCCGAAGGCCGCCTGTGGCAGCGCGACCCCCAGCGGGCTGTCGAGCAGCCCCAGGTTGCGGACCATGATGAAGATCGGGAGGATCGCGATCGCGACCGGGAAGAGCAGCCCGAGGGTGAAGATCGTGTAGAAGACCTCGCGCCCGCGAAAGGCGAAGCGGGCGAAGACGAACGCCGCCATCGCCGCGATCGGGACGGTCAGCGCGGTCGAGATGAGCGCGATCAGGACGCTGTTCCAGACCTGGTGCCAGAACGTGCCCGACTTGAGGATGCTCGAGTAGTTGGAGAACACCCACGGATCGGGCAGCGCGACGGGGTTGGTCGACAGCTGCCCGGTGTCGCGGAAGCCGCCGAGGATCGCGTAGAGGATCGGCACGAGCGTCGCGATGGCCGCGACCCACGCGATGACGTAGAGCAGGGTCCGGGCGCCGATGCGGCGCACGCGGCGGCCGGTGGCGCCGGGGCGCCGACGGGCGATGGTGGTGTCAGCGGTGGCCATCGCTCACCGTCCCATCGTGGTCATCGCGCCCTGGAGGTCGCGGCGCAGGACGAAGCGCTGATAGGTGAGCGCGATCGCGAGCGAGATCATCAGCATGATCACGGCCACGGCGCTGGCGTAGCCGAACTCGAAGCGCTTGAAGGCGTGGTTGATCATGTAGACGGCCATCGTGTTCGACGCGTCGACCGGGCCGCCGCCGGTCATCACCCATACGAGGTCGAAGAGCTGGATGGCTCCGATGATCGAGAGGAAGACCGAGATCCGGATGGTCGGGCCCAGGAGGGGCAGGGTCACGTAGCGGAAGATCTGGCGCGTGGTGGCGCCGTCGATCGCGGCCGCCTCCTCGAGCTCCTTGGGGATCTGCTGCAGCCCCGCCAGGTAGAGGACCATGTGGAAGCCGAAGTACTTCCACGAGATGACGACGAAGACCGAGTACAGGACGAGGCTCGGGTCGGCCAGCCAGTCGCGGGTGACCGAGTGCAGCCCGGCCGAGGACAGCGCATGGTCGGTGAGGCCCTGTGGCTGGAGCATCAGCGACCACACCACGGCGGCCACCACCTCGGAGAGCACGAACGGGGCGAAGAAGAGGACCCGCAGCAGCGCGCGCCCCTTCAGGCGCTGGTTGAGGATCCACGCGATCCCCAGCGCGAAGGGCAGCTGCACGGCGAGCGAGAGCACGATGATGATCCCGTTGTGCTTGAGGGCGCCCCTGAAGACGTCGTCCTGGAAGGCGCGCTTGAAGTTGTCGAGGCCGACGAAGTCGGTCGGCGAGGAGAGCCCGTTCCACTTGTAGCCGCTGTAGTGGAAGGCCTGGAAGATCGGCGCCACCACGAGCAGGCAGTAGAGCGCGAGGGCGGGCGCGAGGAAGAGCGCGATCGCCACCCACTTGCGCGCCAGGCGCGAGCGGCGCGCCCGCTGGCGGTCGCGCGGGCCGGGCCCGCCCCTGCGCTTGTCGACCCGGACCGAGACCGGCTCGGCCAGGCGGCTGGGGGGCGCCGCCTGGCCTGCCGGAACCGATGCCGTCGGCCTAACCGGCCTTAGCGGCATCCGCGATCTTCTTGGAGACCTGCTCGGCCGACGCCTTGCCGGCGAACAGCTGCTGGACCGCGTCGTTGACCGCCTGCCCGACCGCGGGCGCGTACGCCTGGTCGAGGTAGAGCTGGACGAACGACGCCTTGCCGCGCGCATCGAGCACGGCCTTCATGTTCGGATCGGTGACCGAGCTCTCGGTCCCCTTCGCGACGGGCAGGATGGCGCCGCTGGCGCCGCCCTTGTTGGCCACCGCGGGGCTCACGAGGAAGTGGGCGAAGTCCACCGTCTCGGGCGGGGCGTCGCGGCCGATGGCGAACCCGTCGCCGCCGCCGAACTGCTCGCCCTCCTGGCCCGCGCCGCCGCTGACCGACGGGAACGGGAACCAGCCGACGTTCTTGCCCAGGCCCTTCTTGTCCTTGGTGTTGGCCGCGAAGGTCGACGGGGCCCACTGCCCCATCAGGTCCATCGCCGCCCGGCCGTTGCCGACCGTGGCCGCCTCGCCGCCGGCGCCGTCCCACGGCGACGCCAGGTAGCCCTGCTGGAAGGGCTTCAGCGCGATGAGCTTCTGCAGCTGCTTGCCGGCCTCGACGAAGCCGGGCTGCGTGAACGTGCCGCCGTCGGTGGCCGCCTTGGCCATCGCGTCCTTGCCGGCGACGCGCAGCGAGAGGTTCGCCCACCAGAACATGCCGGGCCACTTGTCCTTCTCGCCGACCGCGATCGGCGTGATGCCCGCGCTCTTCAGCTTCTGGATGTCGCCCAGGAAGTCGTCCCAGGTGGCGGGCGGCGTGGAGATCCCCGCCTTCTTGAAGAGCGTCTTGTTGTACCAGACCCCCACGAGGCCGAGGTTGTAGGGGATCCCGTACTGCTTGTCGCCGATCTTGTAGAGCCCCACACCGGCGGGATTGAGGGTGTCGATCCACGACTGGGTGGGCTGGGTGATGTCCTTGACGAGGCCCGCGTCGGCCTGCTCCTTGAGCGTGCCGCCGCCCCACGACTGGAAGAGGTCCGGCGGCTTGCCGGCCTGCATGTTCGTCGTGAGCTTGGCCTTGAACGCCTCGTTCTCGAGGACCGTGATCTTGATCTTGACGTTGGGATGGGCCGCCATGTACTGGTCGGCCGCGTTCTTCCAGATCGTCTTCAGCGGATCGTTGTTGGCGATGTGCCACCAGTTGATCGTGACGGGCTTGTTCGAGCTCGTCTTGGCTGCACCGGAGCTGCTGCTGGTGTTGTTGTCGCTGCCTCCACAAGCGGCGACCACCAATGCTGCGACCGCGAGTAGCGCGGCCACTGCGCGACTGGTCTTCCTCATCGCGCGACCCTCCTCCTGGCTCGAGTGGGTGCCCGTCGCTTCGCCGGACCCGTAGGCGCCCGCGACGGGCTCGTGACTGTGGGTTGAAGCTCTGGGGTGAAGCTGGCGTTGTGTGGCGTCTCCTCCTTCTCGGTCTCAGGCCGTCGCCACGGCGGGACGTGTCCACAGGGAGGGGTCGGCGAGCAGCGGCTCGAAGGCCAGCTCGGCAGCCCCGATGAGCGGGGCGTCGTCGCCGAGCGCGGCCGGAAGCAGCCGGACCGCCTCGCGCGCCTGCGGTAGCGCGAGCCGGTCGAGCTCGCTCTGCACCCTCGCCTCCACGAAGGGATGGATGCGGCCGAAGAGCCCGCCGAGGACCACCACCTGCGGGTTGAAGACGTTGACGAGGCCGGCCAGCCCGAAGCCCAGCCAGCGCCCGACGGCGTCGAGCGCCTCGAGCACGTCGGGCGAGCCGGCGGCGGCCTCGCTGAGGACGGCCTCGACCTCCTCGCGGCCGGCGTCCGGGGGATGGCCGGCGCGGCGCAGGAGCGCGCCCTCGCCCACCTCGGTCTCCCAGCAGCCGACCGAGCCGCAGCGGCACGTGCGCCCCTCGGGGTTGACCGGCATGTGCCCGACCTCGCCGGCGAACCCGCGCGCGCCGGTGAGCGGCTGGCCGTCGACGATCAGGCCCCCGCCCACCCCGACCTCGCCGGAGAGGAACAGGACGTGCTGCGCGCCGACGGCGGCGCCCCGGCGCAGCTCGGCCAGCGCGCCGAGGTCGGCCTCGTTGGCCACGGCGATCGGCAGCGTCGTCCCCAGCGCGTCGGCCAGGCGCTCGGCCAGGGGCACGTCGCGCCAGCCGAGGTTCGGCGCCATCGTGACGACGCCGGCGTCGCGGCGCACGATGCCGACCACCCCGACGCCGATGCCGATCATGCCGTCGGTGTCGGGCAGGCGACGCAGCACCGCGCGCGCGAGGGCGGCGAGGTCGGCGACGGTCTCGTCGACCGAGCCCCGGTCGCGAGGCCGATCCAGGCGCACGACGTCGAGGACCTCGCCGCCGATCGCAACCGCGGCGACGGCCAGCGAGTCGACGGTGATCTCCAGGGCCAGGACGATGCCGCAGCGCGGGCTGGGCCGGACGAGCGGCGAGGGACGTCCGGGCGTGCCCTGGGGGGTGCCGCGCTCCTCGGAGACGAGGCCGGCGAGGGCCAGCTCGCCGATGAGGCCGCGAACCGCGCTGCGGGTCAGTCCCGTGCGCGTTCCGAGCTCTGAGCGTGAGACTGGCCCACGATTGTGCAGCTCTCGCAGGATTGCGCTGAGGTTCGCACGCCTGACGGTCTCGCTGCGCTGTCCTGGCAGTTCGTAGGCCATTGAGAATTTGTACTGCTCTACTACAAATTCGCTTGTGAAACCCTCGCATATCCACGATCTGGTTGTCAAGAATCGATAACGCCTACTGTCTCCGAAACTTTCGAAGCGCAAGTCCGATGGCGAGGGAAGGGAGCTGTGGCTCGCCGCGGAACCCCGCAAAAGTCCGGCGTCCGCGCGCCGCCGGCTGCTACCGTGATTCACCTCGTCCCGGGGCCGCTCCTAGCGGTCCCGTCGTGTCTCTGAGAGAGAAGGGAACTCGCCCATGTGCGGCATCGTCGGCTACGTAGGCAAGCGTCCCGTCCAGGACCTGCTGCTCGAGGGCCTCACCCGCCTGGAGTACCGCGGCTACGACTCGGCCGGCATCTCGATGATCGCCGGCGACACGATCGACTCGGTCCGCGCGGTCGGCAACCTCGAGCACCTGCGCGACGCCGTCTCGGCGCGCGTCGACGACGAGCCCGGCGGCGTCGCCACCGCGACGCGCCCGGCCACCACCGGCATCGGCCACACGCGCTGGGCCACCCATGGGCGGGTCAACGAGGAGAACGCCCACCCGCACTTCGACACCGCCGACCGCGTCCACATCGTGGTCAACGGCATCGTCGAGAACTACCTCTCGATGCGCGAGCGCCTGACCGACATGGGCGCGGTCTTCACCAGCGAGACCGACGCGGAGGTCATCGCCCACCTGATCGCCCACCACATGGCGACCGGCTCGCTGCTGGAGGCCGTGCGCGCCGCCTACGCCGAGCTCGAGGGCCACTACGCCTTCGTCGCGATGTCGCTCGACGAGCCCGAGACGCTCGTCGGCGCGCGCAAGGAGTGCCCGCTCATCGTCGGTCGCGGCGAGGGCGAGACCTTCTTCGCCAGCGCCATCCCCGCCTTCCTGCGCGAGACGCGCCAGGTCCAGTACATCGAGAACGGCGAGATCGTCGAGATCACGCCCGAGGGCACGACCTTCGTGCTCCCCGACGGCACCGAGCTCGAGCGCGAGGTCGTGGAGATCGACTGGGACGAGGAGACCGCCGAGAAGGGCGGCTTCGAGACCTTCATGCTCAAGGAGATCCACGAGCAGGCCGACGCGGTGGCCGAGACGATCGCCGACCGCACGGTCCGCTCCGACGGCGTCGACCTCGACGACGTGGGCGCCCTCGACGAGGCCCTGCTGCGCGACGTCAAGCGGATCATCGTCGTCGCCTGCGGCACGAGCTACCACGCCGGCCTCATCGGGCGCTACGCGATCGAGGAGTGGGCGCGCATCCCGGTGGAGATGGACATCGCCTCCGAGTACCGCTACCGCAACCCGGTCGTCGGACCCGGCGACCTCGTCATCGGCATCACGCAGTCGGGCGAGACGGCCGACACGCTGGCGGCGATGCGCATCGCCCAGCGAGCGCGGCGCGACCGTGCTCGCGCTGACCAACATCATGGGCTCGCAGGCCACGCGCGACGCCGACGGCGTGCTCTACACGCGCGCCGGGCTCGAGGTCTGCGTGGCCGCCACGAAGACCTTCACCTGCCAGGTCGTCGTGATGTTCCTGCTCGGCCTCAAGCTCGCCGAGCTGCGCGACACGCTGACCGCCGAGCGCCGCGCCGAGATCATCGCCGACCTCAAGCGCATCCCGCACTGCATCGAGGAGCTGCTGGGCACCATCGACGCCGCAGGTGCAGGAGATCGCCGACGCGCACTGGGACAAGGACTTCTTCCTCTACCTCGGCCGCCACGTCGGCCTCCCGGTGGCGCTCGAGGGCGCGCTCAAGCTCAAGGAGATCTCCTACATCTCCACCGACGCGTACGCGGCGGGCGAGATGAAGCACGGCCCGATCGCGCTGCTCGACGAGTCGACGCCCGTCGTCACCGTCGCCACCGACTCGCCGGTGCTCGAGAAGGTCGTCTCCAACATGCAGGAGGTCCGCGCCCGCGGCGCGCACGTGATCGCCATCGCCAGCGAGGGCAACCAGGCCATCGGCGAGCACGCCGAGTCGGTCGTGCGCATCCCGCGGACCGACTGGATGCTGCAGCCGCTGCTCGCGGTCATCCCGCTGCAGCTGCTGGCCTACCGGATCGCGCGCCGGCGCGGGCTGAACGTCGACCAGCCGCGCAACCTGGCCAAGACCGTCACGGTCGAGTAGCGAGCGCCATCACGTGGGGGCTCGCGCCGAGCAGGCTCGGCTCGGCCTCCACGCGCCGGATGGCGCGCAGGAGGACCTCGCGCCGGCCTGGGTCGTCGAGCCAGGTGTCGAGCGCGTGCGTCTCGGCCGCCGCGCCCACGGCGCCCTCGATCGCCAGGAGCGCGGTGACGTCGAAGCCGGCGGCCGCGACCTCGCGCTCGAGCTCGTCGGGGCGATGGAAGTAGGCGGTGGTGAACCAGCGCGGATGCCCGTCGGGGTTGCGGTGCTGGCCGTCGGCGACGTCGCGCTCGACGATCGCCTCGAAGCCGGGCTCGAGCAGGAAGCCCTGCGCGACGCCGTCGAGGGTCGAGGCGAAGCGCGTGATGGCCGCGGCGGCGAGCAGCCCGCCGGGGCGCAGCGCGCGGCGCGCCTCGTGCAGGGCGCGGGTGCGGTCGGCCGCGTCGGTGAGGTGGTAGAGCGGCCCGAGCATGAGGACGACGTCGGCGCTCTGTCGTCGACCGGCAGCTCGCGCGCGTCGCCGACGACGGCGGAGGCCAGGGGCGCGTCGGGCTGCGCGACGGAGGCAGCGCGGGCCTGCTCGACGTGCAGCGCCACCGGGTCGACGAGGTGCACCGCGTAGCCCTCGGCCGCCAGCGCCAGCGCGTACGCGCCGGCCGCGCCGCCGACGTCGAGCACGGTGGCGGGCGGCGCGGGCAGGAAGCGCGCGAGCAGCTCGCGCGTGCGCAGGAACTCGAGCCGTCCCCAGTCGCCCAGGCGCCCTTCTTCGTCCCCGCGGTCGTAGAAGGCGGCGATGTCGCGCTCGTCGGCCATGGTCAGGCAGCGTAGCCCTGGTTGAATGGGCGGCCGTGATCGGTCTGGACCTCCTGGAGATCGACCGGCTCGAGGACGCGCTCGCGCGCCAGCCCGCGCTGGCCGAGCGGCTCTTCACCGACGGCGAGCGCTCGTACGCGGCCACGCAGGGGCGCCCGGCCCGCCATCTGGCCGCCCGCTTCTGCGCCAAGGAGGCCGTGAGCAAGGCGCTCGAGATGGACGTGCTGCACCCGCGCGACATCGAGGTGGTCGGCGGCGGCGACGGCCCGCCGCGCGTGACGCTGCACGGCGAGGTGGCCGCGCGCGCCGCGGCGCTCGGCGTCGAGGTCCACATCTCGCTCACGCACACGAAGTCGACGGCGGCCGCGGTGGCGGTGCTGCGATGAGCCTCGCGCCCTGGCTGCAGGGTCTGCCCGACCCCGAGCGGATGCGCGCCACCGATCGCTGGGCCATCGAGGAGCAGGGCATCCCGGGCCTGGAGCTCATGGAGCGCGCGGGGCAGGGCCTGGCCGACCTGGTGCTCTCCGTCGCGCCCGACGGGCCGATCGCGGTCGTCTGCGGCAAGGGCAACAACGGCGGCGACGGCTACGTCGCCGCGCGGCTGCTGCGCGAGGCGGGCCGCGCTGTGCGTGTGCTGGCCGTGGCGCCCGTGAGCGAGCTGAGCGGCGACGCGCGCGCCAACGCCGAACGCGTCGACGGCGTCGAGCCCTTCGACGCGGCGCGCCTGGCCGACTGCTCGGTCGCGGTCGACGCACTGCTCGGCACCGGCTTCTCCGGCACGCCGCACGGCGCGGTGGCCGACGCCATCGACGCGCTGAACGACGCCGCCCTGCCCATCGTCGCCGCCGACGTGCCCAGCGGCGTCGACGCCGCCAGCGGCGTGGTGGAGGGCAGGGCGATCCGCGCCCGCGCGACCGCGACCTTCGCCGCCGCCAAGCCCGGGCTGTGGATCAACCCGGGCAAGTCGCACGCCGGCACGGTGCGCGTGATCGACATCGGCATCCCGCAGGGCGCCCCCGTCGCCGAGCCCGACGTCGCCCTCATCGCCGATGCCGAGCTGCTCGCGCTGCTGCCGTCGCGCGCGGCCGGGTGGACGAAGTTCACCAGCGGGCACGTGCTCGTCGCGGGCGGCGTCGCGCGGGCTCACCGGCGCGCCGTCGCTGGCCTCCGAGGCCGCCCAGCGCGCGGGCGCCGGCTACGTCACCGCCTGCGTCCCCGCCTCCGCGCAGCCGATCCTCGCCCAGCGGCTGCTCGAGGCGATGACGCGCGCGCTCCCCGAGGACGACGGCGCGCACACGGCGGCCGGCGTCGACGAGGTGCTCGAGCTCGCTCAGCGCGGCGGCGCGCTCGTCGTGGGGCCGGGCCTCGGGCGCAGCGACGGAGCCTTCGCCTTCGCCCGGGATCTCGTCGCCCGCGCCGAGGTGGCCGTCGTCCTCGACGCCGACGGCCTCAACGCCCACGCCGGCGACCTCGGTGCCCTGGCCGGCCGCACGGCGCCGACGATCCTCACGCCGCACGAGGGCGAGCTCGGGCGCCTGCTCGAGGTCGAGTCGTCCGCCGTGGCGGCCCGCCGCCTCGAGCACGCGCGCGCCGCGGCGGCGCAGGCGCAGGCGATCGTGGTCCTCAAGGGCGACGACACCCTCGTGGCCGACCCCGGCGGCCTGGTCGCCGTCAGCCCCGGTGCGACGGGCGCGCTGGCCACGGCAGGCACCGGCGACGTCCTCAGCGGGGTCCTCGCCGCCGTGCTCTCGCGTGGCGTCGAGCCCTTCACCGCGGCGTGCGCCGGCGTGCGCCTGCACGCGCGCGCGGGCATCCACGCCGCCCACGAGAAGGGCGTCGACGGCGTCATCGCCCGCGACGTCATCGAGGCGCTGCCCTTCGCCCGCTAGCGTCTAGGGCAGAGAGCCATGGACATCGAGATCTGGTCTGACATCGCCTGCCCGTGGTGCTATGTCGGCAAGCGCCGCTTCGAAGCCGCGCTGGCCGCCTTCGAGCACCGCGACGAGGTCGCCGTGACGTGGCGCAGCTTCGAGCTCGATCCGACCGCGCCGGCGCAGCGCTCGGTCGACAGCGCCACGCACCTCGCGGAGAAGTACGGCATGAGCCGCGACGAGGCGATCGCTCGGCAGCGCCACCTCGCCGAGGTCGCCGCCGCCGACGGCCTGGACATGCGCGCCGACCTCGTGCGCGGCGCCAACACCTTCGACGCCCACCGGCTCGTGCAGCTGGCGAAGGCCAACGGGGTGCAGGACGCGATGAAGGAGCGGCTGATGCTCGCCTACCACACCGAGGGGGAGAGCATCGGGGACGCCGACACGCTCCTGCGCCTCGCGCTCGAGGTCGGCCTGCCCGAGGACGACGTGCGCGAGGTGCTGGCCACCGACCGCTACGCGACCGACGTCCGCGAGGACGAGCGCACGGCCATGGCCCTCGGGATCAGCGCCGTGCCCTTCTTCGTCGTCGATCGGCGGATGGGCGCCGCCGGCGCGCACCCGGCCGAGGCCCTCGGCGAGCTCCTGCGGCGCGGCTGGGAAGCGCGGGTGCCCGCATGAAGCAGATCGGCTTCATCACCCAGGGCCACTCCGAGTACGAAGAGCGGCTGCGCGCGGTCCTGGACGCGTCGGGCATCGACCCCGAGGAGTTCCTCGGCCTCGAGTACTTCTCGCTGACGCCCTTCTTCGTCCTCGCGGGGGCGACGGTCAGCCCCGACGCGCACACGCACGGCACCGAGGTCCACGTCAGCGCCGTGCGCATCACCATCCCCGAGGAGCTCGAGGAGGCGTTCCTCGCAACGCTGCCCGAGATGCTCGCGGACGCCTACACCGAAGAGGAATGACGGCCGCCGGCGACGCGCGCGTCTGTCCGCACTGCGGCGAGCCTCCTGGCGAGGGCGTCTTCTGCGCGGCCTGCGGGCGCAACCTCGCCTCGGTCGAGCGGCTGCCGACGCGGGCGGAGTGGGAGGTCGCGGGCGCGCAGGACGATCGCCCGCTGGCCGAGCGCTGCCAGGAGGCGACCGCCGCCTTCCTCGCCGCGATGCATGCCGCCGGCGATCCGGGGACCACGAAGACGAAGATGGCCGGGGGGTCGGGCTTCCGCCGGCGCCAAGCAGGTCGAGGGCTGGGTCGTCCGCGCCGTCGAGCGCGACGACCACCTCCCGCCCAAGCACTACGAGTCCGGCCTCGTCCTCAGCGTCGAGGGCGCCTTCCACCAGCTCGACAACGAGGCCCGCGGCTACGGCACCCGGGACTTCCCCGCCTGGGAGCACACCGTCGCGCCGGAGCCGCGGCCGATGCCGGTCGAGGCACGCCTGATCGCCGAGCTCGGCGCGCTGCTCGCCGCCAACGGGCTCGAAGCCGGCGGCTAGTCCGTTACCGTCCCGTCCATGACGGGCCTGACGCTGGAGTGCAGCGCGCGCAGCGACATCGGGCGGCGCTCCAACAACGAGGACGCCGTCTTCGCCAGCCCGCGGCTCGCGGCGGTCGCCGACGGCGTCGGCGGCGCGGCGGCGGGCGAGGTGGCGAGCCGGACGCTGATCAACGCGCTCGTGCACGTCGACAAGTGCCGGCTGCAGGGACGCCTCGAGGACGCGCTGGCCGAGGGCATCGCACGCGGCAACGAGACGATCGGCTTCATCGCGCGGTGCCGTCCCGCCATGGCCGGGATGAGCACGACGGTCACGGCCGTGGCGCTCGGCGACGAGGGCTGCGTGGTGGCCAACGTCGGCGACTCGCGCACCTACCTGCTCCGCGACGGCGCGCTGACCCAGCTCACGCGCGACGACTCCTGGGTGCAGCTCATGCTCGACAGCGGCGAGCTCACGCCCGAGCAGGCGCGCGACCATCCGCGCCGTTCGCTGGTCCTCGCCGCCCTCGACGGGGAGCCCGACCACGACCCGGCCCTGACGACGTTCGACGCGCGGTCCGGTGACCGGCTGCTGCTGTGCTCGGACGGCCTGTCCGACGTGGTCGACGACGCGACCATCGCGGCGACGCTGCGCATCGCCGACCGCGCGGCCTGCGCGGCGCGGCTGATCGAGCTCGCGCTGGCCGCCGGCGGGCGCGACAACGTCTCCGCCGTCGTCGCCGACGTCGCCCCGCGACGCGACCCGACGACGTCCTGGTAGCCGCGGGCGCCGCCCGGCCGTGGCGCGGGCACGCTCTAGACTCCGGCCCGGCAGATGGCCGTGACCCTGCCCGACATCCTCGAGCCGCTCACCCGCGAGCAGTGAGCCCGCTGCGGGCGCTGGCCCGGGTCAACGTCGCCGCGATCGAGCGCAACGTCGCCCGTCTGCGCCGAGAGCTGAGCGGCGGCGCCGCGCTGTGCGCGGTGGTCAAGGCGGATGGCTACGGCCACGGCGCGGCGCCCGCGGCCCACGCCGCCCTGGCCGGCGGCGCCACGTGGCTGGCGGTGGCGACGGCCGACGAGGCCACGCAGCTGCGCGCGCACGGCGTCGACGCGCCGCTGCTCGTCCTCGGTGCGCTGAGCCCCGAGGAGCTCGACGGCGCACTGGCCGCGCGCGCCGACGTCGTCGCGTGGCGCGAGGAGTTCGTCGCCGCGGTGGCCGCGCGCGGGGGCGGGCGCGTGCACGTCAAGCTCGACACCGGGATGGGACGGCTGGGGACCCGTGACCCGCAGGAGGCCACGCGCGTGGCGCAGGCGGCCGCCGCGGAGCCGGGCGTCGAGCTGGTGGCCGCGATGACCCACTTCGCCACCGCCGACGAGCTCGGCGACGACTTCTTCGGCGAGCAGCTCGAGCGCTTCGCCGCATGGGCTCCCGCGCTGCGCGAGCGCCACCCGGGCCTGATCCTGCACGCCGCGAACTCCGCCGCGCTGCTGCGCGACGTCGACAGCCACTTCGACCTCGTGCGCGCGGGCGTCGCGATCTACGGCCTCGACCCGTTCCAGGAGGATGCCGCCGCGCGCGACCTCGAGCCCGCGCTGGAGCTCGCCAGCTACGTCGCCGAGGTCAAGCCCTGCGCGCCCGGCGAGAGCGCGGGCTACGGGCGTCGCTTCGTGGCGCGGGAGGCAGACCGTGCTCGCCACCGTGCCCATCGGGTACGGCGACGGCGTGAGCCGCGCGCTGACCAACAACGCCGACGCTGCTCGTCGGCGGGCGGCGCTTCCCGCTCGTCGGCACCGTGTCGATGGACAACGTCGCCCTCGATCTCGGCGCCGACGGCGGCGGCGTCGGGCGCGGCGACGAGGCGCTGCTGATCGGCGACGGACTGCCCGCGGAGGAGATGGCGCGGCGCCTGGGCACGATCAACTACGAGGTCACGTGCGCGCTGACGGCGCGCGTGCCGCGCGAGCATCACCGCGACGGGGTGGCGCTGTGATCGAGACCCTGCGCGAGGCGCTGGCCGGCGAGCGCGCGTGGCTCGTGGGCGGCGCGCTGCGCGATCGCCTGCTGGGGCGCCCGACGCCCGACCTCGACGTCGTCGTCGACGGCGACGTGCGCCGTGCCGCGCGCAGCCTGGGCCGGGGCGCCGGCGGCGCCTCGTTCGAGCTCTCCGACCAGTTCGGCGCCTGGCGCGTGGTCGCCCGCGACCGCAGCTGGCAGGTCGACATCACCCCGCTGCAGGGCGGCTCGCTGGAGGCCGACCTCGGCGCGCGCGACCTCACGGTCAACGCGATGGCCGAGCCGCTGGCGGGCGGCGAGCTCGTCGACCCCCACGGCGGCGCGCAGGACCTCGAGCACAAGCGCCTGCGCATGGTCAGCGCCGACGCGTTCGTCGCCGATCCGCTGCGCACGCTGCGCGTCGCGCGCCTGGCGACCGAGCTCGGCTTCGAGATCGACCCCGACACCGCCGCCGCGGTGCGCCGGCACGCGCCGGGACTGGCCGGCACGGCCCCGGAGCGCGTCTTCACCGAGCTGCGGCGCATCGTCGGCGCCGACGCGGCGGTCCGCGGGCTGGCGCTCATGGACGAGCTCGAGCTGGTGGCCGCCGTCCTGCCCGAGCTCGCGACGCTGCGCGGGGTCGAGCAGAACCCCTACCACCACCGCGACGTGCACGGGCACACGCTCGAGGTCCTGCAGGCCAGCATCGACCTCGAGCGCGATCCCGCGGCCGCGCTGGGCGACGAGTCGCTGGCCGCGCCCGTCCGCGCGCTGCTGGCCGAGCCGCTGGCCGACGAGCTGACCCGCGGGGGCGGGCTGCGCTTCGGCGCGCTGCTGCACGACATCGCCAAGCCGCAGACGCGCACCGAGCTGCCGGACGGCCGCATCGGGTTCCCGCGCCACGACGAGCAGGGCGCCGAGATGGCGCGCGCTGCGCTGACCCGGCTGCGGGCCAGCGAGCGCCTGCGTTCGCACGTGGCGGCCCTCACGCGCCATCACCTGCGCCTGGGCTTCCTGGTCCACCAGATGCCCCTCGATCGTCACACGCTCTACCGCTACCTGCTCACGACCGAGCCGGTCGAGGCCGACGTCACGCTGCTGAGCGTGGCCGACCGGCTGGCCACGCGCGGGCGCAAGGCCGACGAGGCGATCGCGAAGCACCTCGAGCTCGCGCGGGTGGTGCTGGCCGAGGCGCTCGCGCGCCGTGCCGCCGGGCCCCAGCCGCCGCTCGTGCGCGGCGACGAGCTGGCCGCCGAGCTGGGCATCGCCCGCGGCCCGGAGCTGGGCGAGCTGATGTCGCAGATCGCCGAGGCGCGCTTCGCGGGCGAGGTCTCGACGCGCGACGAGGCGCTGGCGCTGGCTAGGGCAGCGCGGGACGCGCGCTGACCCAGGCCAGCGCTTCGTCGTCGGACACGAACGAGGCCGCGCGCACGATGCGCCCGTCGCGGAACTCCGCCACGCACGTGACGGCGCTGTCGACGACCTGGTCGCCGCGGTGGTCCAGGGCCGAGATGCGCCCGGAGGCGACGACGCAGCCATCGACCTCGCGCAGCGACTCGAGCACGACCGTCACGCTCTTCCAGGCGCGGCGCCGAGGCGCTGGCCCACGCGCGCACGCCGTCGTGGCCGTGGTAGGGCGCGGGATCGACCAGTGCGGGGCGCCATTGCACCGCGGGGTCGAGGTGCTCGAGGATCTCCGCGCCGCGCCCGGCGGCGTACAGCTCCCAGACGCGCTGGAAGACCTCGCTGTTGGATCGCGTCCGCACTCCCAACTAGTCGGCCCGCGAACTGGCTTCTGCAGCCGCGACGAGCGCCTCGGCGCGCGAGGCGTACGACGTCACCGCGAACAGGCGGCCATCGGAGAACAGGGCCATCCACACGAGCGGCGCGTCGTAGATGCGCTTGCCGGCGTGGTCGAAGGCCGTGACGTGCCCGGTGACGACGATGGTCTGCGCATCGACCTCGATGACCTCGTCGGAGGTCAGCGTGGCGCTCTTCCACGCCTTGTGGAACTCGACCATCCCCGCCCGCACGCCGTCGTGCCCGCGATAGACCCGATCGGTGACCGACACGTGCAGCGTGCAGTCAGGATCGATCAGATGGAGCGCGTCATCGAGCCGTCCATGGCCGTACGCCTCCCATAGGCGGCTGAACACCGCTCTACTGGACCTGGAGCCCCCCAAGGTCTGTACATCCTAGTTCCGGTGCGTAGCCCTGTCACCGGTCGGACGGTCAGGTTCGAGGGCCGAGCGGCGGTGGGCACACGCCGCAGTGCTTGCGGCGCTGCGCGACCTCCAACTGCATCATCGAGGGAGGGCGCACCACGGCGGTCGCAGTCAGCCAGACGCCGAACGTCGGTCTTCCCCCGTCAGGACGGGGTAGGACCGACGTTCGACGGTCGTGCCGCCCGCCGCCGCGCCCCGGCAGGCGAGCGGCGGCGCGCGCGGAGCCGCTCGCGCGGCGACCGCCGCCACTCCTTTCTCTCGATGATGCAGTTGGGCGCCCTTGCGGCGCAAGCATCGACGGGCGAATAGGCTCACCGGCCATGGCCGAACGCGATCCCGACTGCCTGTTCTGCAAGATCGTCGCCGGGGAGCTGCCCGCGACGATCGTGGCCGAGGACGACCGCACCGTCTCGTTCATGGACATCAACCCCGCCACCCGCGGGCACGCGCTCGTCGTCCCGCGCGAGCACACGATCGACCTGCTCGACGTCGGCGAGGAGGACCTGTCGGCCTGCGCCGCGGCGGCCAAGCGCCTGGCCGCGCGCGCCAAGGACGCCCTCGGCGCCGACGGCGTGAACCTCATGAACTCCTGCGGCTCGGCGGCGTGGCAGACCGTCTTTCACTTCCACGTCCACGTGATCCCGCGCTACCGCGACGACCCGCTGCGCCTGCCGTGGGTCCCGGGCCCCGGCGACGCCGACGAGATCGCCGCCGCCGGCGCGGCGCTGCGCGCCTGATGGGCGAGTCGGTGCGCCTGGAGCGCGACGGTGCGCTCGCGGTGCTGACCTTCGACGCCCCGCCGCTGAACCTCTTCGACGCGGCGATGATCGCCGCCCTGCAGGCGGCCGTCGCCGACGTCGCGGCCGACCCGCCGCGCGGCCTGCTCGTGCGCGCCGAGGGGCGCGTCGTCAGCGGCGGCGTCGACGTGCACCTCTTCGACGGCCTCAGCCCGCAGGCCGCCGCCGAGCTGTGGACCGAGCTGCTGCAGATGATCCACACCGTCGAGGAGCTGGCGCTGCCGACCGTGTTCGCCGCGCACGCCCTGTGCCTGACGGCGGCCTTCGAGCTCTCGCTGGCCTGCGACCTGCTGCTGGCGGCCGAGTCGGCGCGCTTCGGGCTGGTGGAGACCGTCGTCGGCCTCACGCCGGCCATGGGCGGCACGCAGCGGCTGGCCGAGCGCGCGGGTCCCGCGCGCGCCCGCGAGCTGGTCATGACCGGCGCGCTCTACGACGCCGCCACGCTCGAGCGCTGGAACGTCGTCAACCGCGTCCTGCCCGACGACGGCTTCGACGA
The DNA here is from genome assembly GCA_963816845.1 of uncultured Actinomycetes bacterium. Taxonomy (GTDB): domain Bacteria; phylum Actinomycetota; class Thermoleophilia; order Solirubrobacterales; family Solirubrobacteraceae; genus JAOPZW01. Next base: position 154,689 of record CAWFMR010000022.1, read on the forward strand.
GGCCGCGCGAGCGTTCGCCCGCCAGCTGGCGCAGGGCCCGACGCGAGCCCACGCGGCGACCAAGGCGATCGTCCGCGCGCAGCTCGAGGGCGGCGTCCGGGCGGCCGACCGCCGGGTGCCCGAGCTGGCGGGAGACCTCTTCGCCACCGAGGACCTCAAGGGCGCCGTGCGCTCCTTTCTGGAGCAGGGCCCCGGCCACGCCACCTACGAGGGCCGCTGAGAGGGCTCTTGCACCGGCGTGTTCCGGCGGCGCAAGCCGTCATGATCCCCGCATGCCGGCCTCGCGGGCATCGCGCCGTGCACGCCGCAGCCTCCTCGCGGGCTGCGTTGCCGTGCTCGCCCTGTCCGCATCGGCGCCGGCGGCCGACACCCCCTCGCCCGTGGTGGTCAAGGACGCCAAGGACGCCGTCGCCGGCGCTCCGGACCTGACCCGCGCGCAGATCGGGCTGGCCTCCGACCGGCGGGTGCGCTTCGCGCTGACCCTCGCCGCGCCCTGGCAGCCGAAGGACCTGATCGCCGCCTCGGGCCCGCCGGGCTCGCTGTGCGTGCGCCTGTGGACGGTGACCAAGCCCGGCACGACGCCGCCGGACTACCTCGTGTGCGCGACCGCGCGCGCGGACGGCGAGACCATGCGCGGCACGGTCTTCAAGACGCAGCCGGGCGAGCAGGTCTCCAAGGTCGGGCCCGCCATCGTCGGGCGCACGAGCGACCGCACGATGACCCTGCGCTTCTCGCAGACGGTGGTCGGGCGCCCGAAGACGATCGACTTCATCGCCGAGGCGACCAAGCCCGGCTGTACCCGCGTCTCGTGCGTCGATACGACGCCCGAAGCTCCCAAGACCGCCACGTTCAAGCTCCGAGGGAGCTCCTAGGCAGGCCCGTCAAGGGCGAAACCCCTGCGTCGCGAGCGTGTTGCATGCCCCTGATGTCACGACTTCCCCTCGTCGCGGTCGCCGGCGCTGCCTGCGCGGCGCTCGCGCTTCCCGCATTCGCCTCCGCTGAGATCATCGAGGTCGGCAAGATCGACCCCGCCCCGGTCCCGAGCTGCCCGACGCGCCCGTGCCTGGCCGTGAGCCGCACCACCGGCTACCAGGCCAAGATCGGCACGCAGCGCAACGTGATGGTCATCCCCCAGGACGGCAGCATCGTCGCCTGGTCGATCGGCCTCGGCAAGCCGGGCAAGAAGCAGACGGCGTTCTTCAACGACAAGCTCGGCGGCGAGGCGCAGGCGCAGCTGACGATCCTCAACCCGCGCAGCAAGCTGCGCTCGCGGGCGGTCGGCCAGGGCGACCCCCAGAAGCTCGCGCCGTACTTCGGCACCACGGTGCAGTTCCCGCTGGCGAAGTCGATCCCGGTCAAGAAGGGCTGGGTCATCGCGCTCACGGTGCCGACGTGGGCGCCCGCGCTGGCCGTCGGCCTCGGGGCCGACACGTCCTGGCGCGCCAGTCGCGGGAAGGGCACGTGCGAGGACACCTCGACCAACACGGTGCAGACGCAGTCCAACCAGCTCGCGCAGTACTACTGCCTGTACAAGACCGCGCGCCTGGCGTACTCGGCCACGCTGGTCACCGCGCCGGCACCCGCGGTCGCGCCCAAGACCTAGCCGCAGCGGGCGCTACGGGGCCAGGCGCTCGATGCGCCAGCCGTCGCCCGCGCGCTCGTAGCGCAGGCGGTCGTGCAGGCGCCCGGAGCGCCCCTGCCACAGCTCGATGCGCTCGGGGCGCACCAGGAACCCGCCCCAGTGCGGCGGGCGGGTGATCTCGGTACCCGCGAAGCGCTGCTCGACGGCCGCGACCGCGCGCTCGAGCTCCTCGCGCGAGGAGATGACCTCGCTCTGCGGTGACGCCCACGCGCTGATGCGCGCCGCACGCGGGCGCCCCGCGAAGTACGCGTCGCTCTCGGCCTCGGGCAGGCGCTCCACGGTGCCCTCGACGCGCACGGAACGGTGGACCTGCAGCCAGCCGAAGGTCAGCGCGGCGTGGGGATTCGCGTCCAGGTCGCGTGCCTTGGCCGATCGGTAGTTGGTGTAGAAGCAGTAGCCGCGCTCGTCGAGCCCGCGCAGCAGCACGTAGCGCGCCGACGGGCGGCCCTCGGCGTCCGCCGTGGAGAGCGTCATCGCCTCGGGCTCGTAGATCCCGGCCTCGCGGGCCGCCGCGAGCCAGACGCGGAACTGCTCGATCGGGTCCAGTCCGACGTCGGGGCGAGCGAGGTGCAGGCCCTCGTAGTCGACCCGTTCGCCGCCGAGGCCCACTAACAGGCGCCCGGGTTGTCCTTGCAGAACTGGCTGAACTCGCCCGGGGACACGCCGCCGGTCCCACCGCTGCCGGTGCCGGTGCCGGTCCCGCCGGAGGTGCCGCCGGACTGGGTTCCGCCGGTCGTGCCCGTGGACGTCCCGCCCGTGCCGCTGGGCGCGGGCTGCTGGGGCTGGGCCTGCGTGGTGGTGGCGCCCGGCGACGACGGGCTCTGGGTCTGGGTCTGATCGGTGGACGTCGTGTCGGTCGAGGTGGTGTCGCTCGACGTGCTCGACGCGCCGGTCGAGGTCTGGGCGAGCGCCTCGGCGCCGGGCGCGCGGCGTGAGCTGGGGCACCGATGCCGGCACGACGTCATGGGTGGAGCTGTCGCTGCCGCAGGCGCTCAGGCCCAGGCACGCGACGGCGAAGAGGACGGCGACGTACGTACGCATGTGAAGGGAGGGTAGAGGCGTTCTAGGACGCGAGCGGCGCCATGCGCCGCCCGCAGGTGGGGCAGTCGTTGAGATCGCGCTGGGCGAGCTGGTCGCACCACGTGCAGAAGCGCAGGTTCTCGACGGCCCACGGCAGACGCGACTCGGACGGCGGCAGCGGCAGGACGATGCCCGCCACCTCGAGCTCCTCGCCGGTCTCGCGGTCGGTGTAGACCTTGCCGGGCTCGGCCTCGATCACGAGCTCGCGGCCCGTGGACGGGGTGCGCAGGCGATACCTCGGGCGGCCGGGCATGCGCCGCAGCCTACTAAGGTGCCCGGCCGATGCGAGTGCTCGTCTTCCACGGCTACCTCTTGCGCGGGACGGGCTCGAACGTCTACAACGCCCGCCTGTGCGCGGCGCTGGCGCGGGCCGGGCACAGCGTCGACCTGCTGTGCCAGGAGCCCCGGCCCGAGGAGCTCGACTTCGTCGACGCGGTCGGGACGTGGGCGGGGGGCGGGGCGGGCGGGGTCCGGGTCACCACCTTGCGCGAGCCGGTCCGCGTGACGGCGTGGCGCCCCGACATCGGGCGCCTGCTGCCCGTCTACGTCGCCGATCGCTACGAGGGCTTCGAGGCGCGCACGCTGCTGGAGTGCAGCGACGCCGAGATCGACGCCTACGTGAAGGCCAACGTCGACGCCGTGCGCGACGTCTGCGCGCGCCAGCTGCCCGACGTGGCGCTCGCCAACCATCTCGTCATGGGACCGGCGATCCTGGCCCGCGGGCTGGGCGGACGCGTGCCCTACGCGGTGAAGGTCCACGGCAGCGCCCTGGAGTACGTCGTCAAGCGCGACCCGCCGCGCTTCCTGCCCTGGGCGCGGGAGGGCCTGGCGGACGCCCGGACGGTCCTCGTCGGCTCGCGCCACACGGGCGAGTCGCTGTGGGAGGCGATGCAGGACGACGGGCTGCCCGAGCGCACCCGCCTGGGGCCGCCGGGCGTCGACGTCGACGAGTTCCGCCCGCGCGACGACGCCGCCGCGGGGATCGCGTCCCTGATCGAGCGCCTGGACGCGAGCGGGGAAGCCGGCGGCGAGGGCGCCTTCGCGCGTGACGCCGGGGTCGCCGCGAGCGCGCTGCGCGGGCTCGACGTCACCCGCGACCGCCTGGTGTGCTTCATCGGCAAGCTCATCGTCTCCAAGGGGATCGACCTGCTGCTGGCGGCGTGGCCCCTCGTGCCGGACGCGCGCCTCGTGGTCGTCGGCTTCGGCGGCTTCCGCGACGGCCTGCTCGAGCTGCTCGACGCGCTGGCCGAGGGCGACCGCGACGCCGTGCGCGCCATCGCGCGGGCCGGGCGCGAGCTCGAGGGCGGCCCGCGAGCGCCGCTGCGCCATCTGCTGGCCTTCCTCGAGACCGCCGACGACGACTACTGGGCCGCGGCCCGCGACCTGCGCGAGCGCGTCGTCCTCACCGGGCGCCTCGAACACGACGAGCTCGCGCCGCTCCTGGCCGCCTGCGAGGCGCTCGTCTTCCCCAGCACCTTCCCCGAGGCCTACGGGATGGTGGCCGCCGAGGCGGCGGCGTGCGGCGTGCTGCCGATCTCCGCCGGGCACTCCGGCGCCAAGGAGGTCAGCGCGATGCTGGCCGACGCGGTGCCGGCGCAGGCGCGCGGGTGGCTGTCGTTCGGCATCGACGACGGCGCGGTGCGAGCGATCGCCACGCGCGTGCGCGCGTGGCTGGAGGCCCCGGAGGACGTGCGGGCCGCCACGCGGGCCGCGCTCGTGGCCACGGCGCGCGAGCGCTTCTCGTGGGAGGGTGTGGCCGGGGGAGTCGTGGCGGCGGCGCAGGGACGGCTGGCGGAGCTGCCGCCCGTGGCCTGAGATAGAGTGCCGCGCGGATGGGTCCCGTGCTCTCCAGACCCGGCCTGCGAGCCGGATTCGCAGGCCTTGCGGTGGCGGGCGCCGCGCTCGCGCTGAGCGCCTGCTCGGCGCACCCGCAGGCCGAGAACGCCAACCTCATCTCGGGCAAGCAGCTCTTCGTCCAGAAGTGCGGCTCATGCCACGTGCTCGCGCGAGCCGGCACCAAGGGCACCGCGGGGCCGGACCTCGACCAGGCCTTCCAGCGAGCGATCAAGGACGGGATGCCGCGCTCGGACTTCGCCGGCGCCATCCACGGCCAGATCCTGCACCCCAACCGCAACGGGGTCATGCCGGCCAAGCTCGTCACGGGCGACCAGGCCTACGACATCGCCGCCTACGTGGCGCAGTCGGTCGCCGCCGGCGGCAAGGACACGGGGCTGCTGGCCACCGCCGTCAAGCAGGCCGGTGGGGGCAAGCCCGCCGTCGAGAAGAACGGCTCGCTCCAGATCGACGCCGATCCGACCGGTCAGCTCGCCTTCGTGACCGACACCGCGACGGGCACGCCCGGGCAGATCACGGTCAAGATGGCCAACAAGTCCGGCACGCCGCACGACATCGTCATCGACGGCAAGGGCAAGGGCGAGGTCGTCAAGGATGGCGGCGTGTCGCAGTTCCAGGCCACCTTCACGGCCGGGAGCTACACGTTCTACTGCTCGGTGCCCGGCCACCGCCAGGCCGGCATGCAGGGCAAGCTCACGGTCAAGTAGCACCGGGCCCGCCACACATCCGGCCGGCGCGCTCAAGCTACCGCTCGTCCCGTCCGAATAGGACAGGACATGAGCGCGTCTGCTGCAGCCCGAGGACTGCCTGCACCTGCAAGGGAGGCCGCACCGACGCGCGTCTCCACGCGTCCGTGGATCGAGCACTGGCTCGAGACGTGCCGCGACCTGTCCGAGCTCAAGGCCTCGCATCCGATGATGGACGCGGTCATCGACGAGATCGACGGTCGCATGATCCGCATCGGCGACCACTGGCTGGCCGACTTCGCCTCCTGCAACTACCTCGGCTTCGACCTCGACCGCGAGATCATCGACGCGGTTCCGGCCTACCTCGACGCGTGGGGCACGCATCCGAGCTGGTCGCGCCTGCTCGGCAGCCCGGTCCTGTACGAGGAGATCGAGGAGCGCCTGACCTCGCTGCTCGGCGCCGAGGACACCCTCGTGCTGCCGACGATCACCCACATCCACATGTCGGTGATCCCGCTGCTGGCCGCCTCGGGGACCATCTTCCTCGACGCGCGGGCGCACAAGACGATCTACGACGGCTGCCAGGTCGCGCGTGCGCGCGGCGCGGCCGTGAAGCGCTTCCGCTTCGAGGACCCCGATCACCTCGACGAGCTGCTGCGCGCCGAGCGCGACCGCACCCGCCTGGTCTGCATGGACGGGGTCAACAGCATGACCGGCAACGCGCCGGACATCCGCGCCTTCGCCGCCGTCGCCCGCGAGCACGGCGCGCTGCTCTACGTCGACGACGCCCACGGCTTCGGGGTCATCGGCGAGCGGGGTCCCGACGAGTCCTGCGTCTACGGCAGCCGCGGCAACAGCGTCGTGCGCCACTGCGACGAGACCTACGACCACATCGTGCTCGTGGGCGGCTTCTCGAAGGCCTACTCGTCGCTGCTGGCCTTCATCGCCTGCCCGACCGACGTCAAGGACCTGCTCAAGGTCGCCGCGCCGCCCTACCTGTACTCGGGTCCTTCGCCCGTCGCCTCGCTGGCCACCGTGCTCGCGGGCTTCGACGTCAACGAGACCCGCGGCGACGAGCTGCGCCGCGTGCTGTGCCAGCGCACCCAGCGCGTGCTGGACTGCCTGGCCCGCCTGCGCGTCCACACGCCCAACCGCTCGGGCTTCCCGATCGTCGAGATCCCGCTGCGCGACTACAACCGCATCGGCGCCGTCGGGCAGATGCTCTTCGACCGCGGCGTCTACGCGACGCTGGCCGCCTACCCGCTCGTCCCCAAGGACGAGGTCGGCTTCCGCGTCCAGCTCACGGCGGCCAACACCGACGCGGAGATCGACATGCTCATCGCGGCCCTCGAGGAGCTGGCCCAGCGAGGCGAGCTCCAGCCGGCTCACACCACCGCCGGACCCTGGCTCGAGGCGGCTGCCTAGCCATGCGCGGCGTGCTCGCAATCCGGCGTCTCGCGCTGTGGCAGATCTACCTCGGCGCGGGCGCGCTGCTGACGGCGCTCTACGTGTGGGTGCCGCCCTTCGCGGCCAGCGGCCCGGTCTTCAACCTCCTCGGCCTCTCGCCCGTCGTGGCGATCATCGTCGGCGTCCGCCGCTACAAGCCCGCCTCGCGCGGGCCGTGGACCTGGTTCGCCGTCGGGATGACGCTGTTCTGGCTCGGCGACCTCTACACCTACAGCTACCCGCGGCTGTTCGGTGCCGACGTGCCCTTCCCGTCGCTGGGCGACGGCGCCTACGTCGCCGTCTACCCGGCGCTGATGGCGGGCCTGCTGATGCTCATCCGCCGGCGCAACCCGGAGAGCGACCGCGCGGGCGTCATCGACTCGCTGATCATGACGCTGGGCCTGGCGCTGCTGTCCTGGGTCGCGCTCATCGCGCCGTACCTGCACGACGAGACGATGACGGTGACGGGCAAGCTGGTCTCGGTCGCCTATCCGCTGGGCGACATCCTCCTGCTGGCCGCGGCGATCCGCCTGGCGGTCGACACGGGCAAGCGCCTGCCGGCCTTCTACCTGCTGGCCTCCGCCATCGTGGCGCTGCTCGTCACCGACTTCGCCTACGGCGTGGTGACCCTGCACGGCGCCTATCACGGCCAGGTCATCCTCGACATCGGCTGGATCAGCTTCTACCTGCTGTGGGGCGCCGCGGCCCTGCACCCCTCGATGCGCCAGCTCGAGCAGCCGGCGCCCGACCGCGTCCCGCGCCTGACGTCGCTGCGCCTGACCCTGCTGACCGTCGCGTCGCTCATCGCGCCGGTCGTCGAGGCGACCCAGGAGCTGCGCCGCGGCAACCTCGACCTGCTCGTCATCATCGCCGCCTCGGTGGTGCTCTTCGGCCTCGTCGTGCTGCGCATGGCGGGCCTCGTGCGCCAGCAGGAGCGCTCCGTCGCCCGCGAGCGCACGCTCAGCGCGGCGGGCGCGTCGCTGGTGGCCGCCACCGGCCGCGAGGAGATCTACCGTGCCGCGCTGATGGCCGTGCGCGGGCTCTTCGACGAGGCAGCCGCCGCGCGGCTGTGCCTGGTCGAGGAGGGCAAGCTCACCGTCGTCGCCGCCGACGGGGGCCTCGAGCTCCCCGGCGACACGTGGCTGATCGGGCCCGCGACGGCCGCCGAGCTGCTGGCCACCCCGACCGCCGGCGTCTTCCTCGTCCCCGAGATGCGCGACGACCTGCGCCTCGGGCCCGAGCACGATCACGCCCATGTCCTGGGCCTCAGCCTCCGCGGCGACGCGCGTGGCCTGCTCGTCGTCAGCGGCACGTCGGCGACCTCGCGTGCGCTGCGCAGCGCACAGCACGGCGCGCTGCGCGCGCTGGCCACGCAGATCTCGCTCGCCCTCGAGAGCGCCGCGCTCACCGAGGAGGTCCACCGCCGCGAGAGCGAGGCGCGCTTCGGCTCGCTCGTCCAGCACGCCAGCGACCTCATCACCGTCCTCGACGCCGACGCCACCATCGTCTACCAGAGCCCCTCGATCGAGCGCGTCCTCGGCTATGCGCCCGCCGACGTGATCGGGACGCGCTTCGACCGCCTGCTGGCCCCCGAGGAGAACAGCCGCCTGCTGCGCCTGCTGGCCGATGGCGCGGCGTACGCCGGGAGCGAGACCGAGGTGCTCGAGTGCTCGCTGCGCCACACCGACGGGACGCTGCGCCAGTTCGAGGTCCTGCACACGAACCTGCTCGAGGACGATGCCGTCCGCGGGATCGTCCTCAACAGCCGCGACGTCAGCGAGCGCAAGGCCTTCGAGGAGCAGCTCGCCCACCAGGCCTTCCACGACCCGGTCACCAACCTCGCCAACCGCGCGCTGTTCGTCGAGCGCGTGCGCCACGCCGTCGCGCGCAACCGTCGCGAGCAGCACGGCATCGCGGTCATCTTCCTCGACCTCGACGACTTCAAGACCATCAACGACAGCCTCGGCCACGCCGCCGGCGACGAGGTGCTGCGCGAGGTCGCCGAGCGCCTGGCCACGAGCATCCGCGCCACCGACACCGCGGCGCGCTTCGGCGGCGACGAGTTCGCCATCCTGCTCGAGGACGTCGTCAGCGCCCAGGAGGCGGCCGACACCGCCGAGCGCGTGCTCGAGTCGCTCCTGGAGCCGCTGCGGCTGGCCCAGAAGGAGATCATCGTCCGCTCCAGCCTGGGGATCTCGGTCGTCGAGGGCGAGTCGCCGGCCGACGCCGACGAGCTCATCCGCAACGCCGACGCCGCGATGTACATCGCCAAGCGCGACGGCAAGGGCGGCTACCGCCTGTTCGAGCCGGCGATGCACGAGGGCGTCCTCGCGCGGCTCGAGCTGCGCGCCGACCTCCAGCGCGCGATGGTCTCCGACCAGCTCGAGCTGCACTACCAGCCGCTGGTCCGGCTCGAGGACGGCGGCGTCTCCGGGCTGGAGGCGCTGCTGCGCTGGCGCCACCCCGAGCGCGGCCTCGTCGGCCCCGACGAGTTCGTCCCGCTCGCCGAGGAGATGGGGCTGATCGTGCCGATCGGGCGCTGGGTCCTGCGCGAGGGCTGCCGTCAGGCCAAGGCGATCCAGGAGGAGGTCCCGCGCGAGCCGCCGCTGACCATGAGCGTCAACCTCTCGGTCAAGCAGCTGCAGCACTCCGACATCGTCGGCGACGTCCGCGAGGCGCTCGAGGACTCCGGCCTGGCGCCCGAGCTGCTCACGCTCGAGATCACCGAGACGGTGATGATGACCGACACCGACCTCGCCGTGCAGCGTCTGCAGGAGCTGCGCGCCCTCGGCGTGCGCCTGGCGATGGACGACTTCGGCACCGGGTACTCGTCGCTGAGCTACCTCAGCCGCTTCCCGGTCGACATCCTCAAGATGGACCGCTCCTTCCTCGCCGCCGGCGCCTCCCCCGAGGCGTCCGGGCTGGCCACCGCCGTCGTCTCGCTGGGTCAGACGCTGAACCTGGACGTCGTCGCCGAGGGCATCGAGTTCCCCGAGCAATGGACGACGCTGCGCGACCTCGGCTGCGGGCTCGGCCAGGGCTTCTACTTCGCCCGGCCCATGGACCCCGACACGACCATCGAGTACCTGCGCGCCGAGCACTCCGCGGCGACCAATGCACCTTAGTTACGAGGGCGGCTCCCACGGCGGCGGCCTGAGCCGCGTGCGGCTCCTGGAGCCGCTGCGCCATCGCGACTTCCGCCTGCTGTGGAGCGGCATGTGCGTGTCGCTGCTGGGCGACGGCATCTTCGTCGTGGCCATGGCGTGGCAGGTCTACGCGCTGTCCAACGCGCCGACCGCCCTTGCGCTCGTGGGCATCACGATGACGGTCCCGACGATCGCCCTGCTGCTGCTGGGCGGCGTGCTCAGCGATCGCTTCGACCGGCGGCGCATCATGGTGGCCGCGGACGTCGTGCGCGGGCTCGCCGTGGGGCTCTTGGCGCTGCTCTCGCTGACGGGCGTCCTCGAGCTGTGGCACATCGCGGCGATCGCGGCGTTCTACGGCGGCGGGACGGCCTTCTTCAGCCCCTCCTTCGACGCGCTCGTGCCGGAGGTGCTGCCCGCCGGCGACCTCGCACAGGCCAACGCGCTGGACCAGTTCGTGCGGCCGATCGCGCTGCGCCTGGCGGGGCCGGCGCTGGGCGGCGTGCTCATCGAGGTGCTGGGCGCGGGCACCGCGTTCGCGGTCGACGCGGCATCCTTCGCCATCTCGGCGGTCGCGCTGCTGGCGATGGCGCCCGGCGTGCGCTCCACCGTGGCCGAGGGGGCGGGCACCGTCACGGGCGACATCGCGGTGGGCCTGCGCTACATCCGCAGCCACGTGTGGCTGTGGGCCACGTTCGCGAGCGCCGCGATCGCCTACCTGCTCTTCATGGGGCCGGCCGAGGTGCTGCTGCCCTTCGTCGTCAAGAACGACCTGCACGGGTCGGCCGCGGACCTCGGCATCGTCTTCGCCGCGGGCGGCATCGGCTCGGTGGGCTGCGCCGTGGTGCTCGGCCAGCGCGGCCTGCCCCGGCGCGACATCACCTTCATGTACGTCACCTGGACGCTGGCCACGCTGGCCGTCGCCGGCTACGGCCTGTCCACCGCCGTGTGGCAGCTGATGCTCGCCAGCCTGGCCTTCAACGCCCTGGAGACCGCCGGCACGATCGTGTGGGCGACGGCCAAGCAGCGCCATGTCCCGGCCGCCCTGCTGGGCCGCGTCTCGAGCCTCGACTGGCTGATCTCGATCGGCCTGCTGCCGTTGTCCTTCGCGCTCACCGGGCCGGTGAGCGGCGCCCTCGGGGCGCGGACGACGCTGATCGCGGCCGGCCTGCTGGGCGGGGTGGTCACCTTCGCGGCCCTGCTGCTGCCGGGCATGCGCGACGTCGAGGCGGCGCGGACCGAGTCCGCCGGTCGCCGCGGCCCGCTCGTGGCCGGTGTATCACGCACGCCCTAGCGCGCTCCTTCTCCATGCGATGTCAGCGAGACGGGTCCTCACGGTCCTCGTCGTCGCGGTGCTCGCGCTCGGCGCCGGCGCGTGCGGCGGCGGCTCGGGCAAGCGCCACGACGGCACGACCACCACCACGACCACCGCGCAGCGGGGCGGTCACCTGACGGTCCTGGCGGCCGACGACGTCGACTTCGTCGACCCGGCGGAGACCTACTACGCGTTCGGCTACACCGTGCACTACGCGGTCAACCGCCCGCTGTACTCCTACGCCCCCGGCGACACGGGCCAGCCGCGGCCCGACCTCGCCGACGGGGCGCCGCGCGTGTCGGCCGACGGCAGGACGGTCACGGTGCGCCTCAAGGCGGGCATCCGCTACGCCCCGCCGGTCGATCGCGAGGTGACCTCCAAGGACGTCAAGTACGCCTTCGAGCGCGCGTTCAGCGCGCACGTGGCATCGCCCTACGCGAGCCTCTACTTCGGCGACATCGTCGGCGCCCCCGCCAAGCCGGGGCCGATCGCCGACATCCGGGGGATCCAGACGCCCGACGACCGCACGCTCGTCTTCAGGCTCTCGAGGCCGACGGCCCTGCAGCTGACCGAGGCGCTGGCGATGCCGATCTCGACGCCCGTGCCCGAGGAGTATGCGAAGCCCTTCGACGCCAAGACGCCGTCGACCTACGACCAGCACGTCGCCTTCACCGGGCCGTACATGTACCGCAACGACAGCTCCGGCAAGCTCGTCGGGCACTCCCCGGGCAAGGTCATCGAGCTGGTGCGCAACCCCAACTGGGACCCGCGGACCGATTACCGCCCCGCCTACCTGGACTCGATCACGATCCGGGAGGGCAACAGCGACGCGGTCTCCGCCGCGCGCCGCGTGCTGGCCGGCACGCGCCTCGTCCTGGGCGACACGGCCGCGCCGGCGCCCGTGGTCAAGGAGGCGCTCGCACACCATCGCGGCCAGATCGCGTTCGTGCCCGGCGGCGCCTACCGCTACGTCGCGATCAACACCACGATCAAGCCGTTCGACAACCTCGACGTCCGCAGGGCGGTCGTGGCCGCCGCGGACCGCCGCGCGCTGCAGCTCTCGCGCGGCGGCGACGCCGCCGGGCGGCTGGCGACGCACTTCCTGCCGCTGGACTTCCCCGGCCATGCCGAGGGCGGCGGGGCGAAGGGCACCGGCGCCGACTTCCTCGCCAACCCGCGTGGGGACATGGCCGTGGCCAAGCGCTACATGCTCGCGGCCAAGCGCGAGGACCCGGGCCTGCCGATCGACTCCACCGGCCGGTGGACCGGCGGCACGCCGCTTCTGATGGTGGCCGCCGACGCCGACCCCGGCCGCAAGACCGGCGAGGTCGCGGAGGCGCAGTTCGAGAAGCTCGGCTTCAAGATCAACTTCCGCACCGCCTCCGATGCCGCGCTGGGGACGAAGTTCTGCGGGCTGCCCGCGGCGAAGGTGGCCATCTGCCCGAACTTCAGCTTCACGCGCGACTACAACGACCCGCAGGGGCTGCTGGACCCGGTCTTCAACGGTCGCAACATCGCGCCGGCCAACAACGCCAACTGGTCACAGCTCGACGACCCGACGCTCAACCGTGCGATGGACGCGGCGGCGAGGCTGCCCGCCGGCGCGGCGCGCAACCGCGCGTGGGGACAGGTCGACCGGATGGCCACCGCGCAGGCGCCCGGCATCCCCTTCCTGTGGGACACGGTCCCGACGGTCGAGGCGGCCGACGTGCGCGGCGTCGTCAACGGCTACTCGACGAGCTGGGACCTCAGCTTCACGTCGCTGAAGTAGCGCTCAGAACAGCGCGCGCCCGACCAGCACGAGCACGACGATCGCCGCCACCACGGCGACGACCCACACCAGCGCGCGAAAGGCCTCCTGCTCGGAGCGCAGCGGGTTGAGCACTACAGCACGTAGACCGTCGAGTACACGATCACCCACATCACGTCGACGAAGTGCCAGTAGATGCCCGGCACCTCGACGCCGCGGTGCTCCTCGGGCGAGTAGTGGCCGCGGAAGGAGCGCACCACCACCATCGCCAGCAGCGTCAGGCCGACGAAGACGTGCGCGCCGTGCAGGCCGGTGAGGCCGTAGAAGACCGAGGCCTGGGCGAAGTCGTGCGGGGCGAAGCCGATGTGGACGTACTCGTTGATCTGCACGAAGAGGAACGTGCACCCGAGCAGGAAGGTCGAGAGGATGCCCGCCTTCAGGCCGAGGCGGTTGCCGTTCTTGATCGACGTCTCCGCCCAGTGCATCGTGACCGAGGACGAGAGCAGGATCGCCGTGTTCACGCCGGCGACCGCGACGGGGAGCTCGTGGCCCTGGAACGGGAACCACTGGTCGCCGGCCACGACCCGGATGAAGAAGTAGGCGGTGAAGAAGGCCCCGAAGACCATGACCTCGGAGATGATGAAGAGCAGCATCCCGAGCAGCTGGGTCTCGACCCGCGAGGAGCGGTTCGCCGGCGGCGGGCCGTGGTGCTCGTGGTCGTGCTCGGCGTGGGCGATCGAGGCGGCTTCCATGACTTACGCGGCGGCCTCCGCCTCGGTGGACTCGACGTGCTCGACGGGCTTGTTGGAGGCGCGGCGCACGCGCTCGATGAGGTCCGCGCGCATCCAGCCCGAGCGGGTCGCCGGGAGCGTGGAGATGACGATGTCGTCGACGCGGAAGAACTGCAGCGCGTTCATCGATCGCGGTGTAGGGGTCGGGGTCGCCGATCATGCCGGCGCAGATGAGGTCGGCGGCCCGCGCGCGGTCGATCATCTGCGTCAGGCGCGCGCGCGCCTGACGCGCGGCGACGCCGTGGCCGCCCTCCTGGGGCACGACGAAGATGAAGACGTGGCGCTCCAGCTCGTCGGTGCGCGCCTTGAGCGCCTCGAGCAGGGCGGGGGAGGCGGCGGTGCGGTTGGCGACCACCAGCGTGACGCCGAAGGGCAGGCCCTCCTGGTCGAGGTCGACGACCACGTGCTCGACCGGCACGCGGGTCGCCTCGGCGATGCGCTCGATGAGGTCGCGCCGCAGCCAGCCCGAGGACGCCGCCGGGTAGGTCGAGATGATGATCTCGTCGGGGCGGTGCTCGGCGATCGCGTCCATCGTGGCGGTGTAGGGGTCGGGGTCGCCGACCTCGCCGATGGCCTCGATGCCCTCCTCGCGGAAGATCTTGCGCGCGAGGTCGATGCGGACCTGGGCGGCGTCGCACACGGCCTCGTCGTAGATGATGTTGCCCTGGCGCGGGTTGGTGCGCGGGACGCAGACGACCAGGCGGATGCCGTCGTCCTCGGCCGCCTTCTCCTTGATGCGGGCCAGCAGCGGAGCCCCGCCGAGGGTCTCGTTGGCGACCACGAGGACGGTCTTCACGACGTTCGCCTCCTACTCCGCCGTGGTCGTGGCGTGGGTGCCCGCCGGAGCGGGGACCTCCGCGCCCTTGAAGACACCGTGCACGGCGCCCGGGACGCCGTACTCGTAGGGGCCGCCGACGACGGTCGGGATCGCGTCGAAGTTGAAGATCGGCGGCGGCGAGGAGACCTGCCACTCGAGCGTGAGCGCGCGCCACGGGTTGGCCACGGCGCGCGGTCCGCCGCGCCACGAGGCGACCATGTTGTAGACGAAGATGAGCGTGCTCAGGCCGAGGACGAAGGCGGCGATCGAGATGATGAGGTTCCAGGTCGCGAACTGGTCGGCGTAGTCGTAGACGCGGCGCGGCATCCCCTGCACGCCGATGATGTGCATCGGCGCCGAAGGTCAGGTTGAAGAAGATGAACGTCATCCAGAAGTGCAGGCTTGCCCAGGCGCTCGTCGTACATCCGGCCCGTCATCTTCGGGAACCAGTAGTAGACGCCGGCGAAGATCGTGAACAGCGATCCGCCGAACAGCACGTAGTGGATGTGGGCGACGATGAAGTAGGTGTCGCTGACGTGGATGTCGAGCGGGATCATCGCCAGCATCACGCCGGAGATCCCGCCGCAGCGTGAACATCGTCAGGAAGCCCAGCGCGAAGAGCATCGGCGTGTCGAGGTGCAGCACGCCGCGCCACAGCGTCGCCAGCCACGAGAAGATCTTGATCCCGGTCGGGACGGCGATGATCGCCGTGGTGACCATCATCGGCATGCGGATCCAGCGGCTGCATGCCCGAGACGAACATGTGGTGCGCCCACACCGTGAAGCCGAGCACGACGATGGCCAGCAGCGAGAAGGCCATCATCCGGTAGCCGAAGATCGGCTTGCGGGCCTTCACCGCGAGGATCTCGCTGATGATCCCGAAGCCCGGCAGCATCATGATGTAGACGGCCGGGTGCGAGTAGAACCAGAAGACGTGCTGGTACATGAGCACGTCGCCGCCCTGGGTCGGGTCGAAGAAGTTGAAGCCCAGCGCCGCGGTCGAGCAGGACGAAGAACTGCGAGGCGGCGATGAACGGCGTGGCGATGACGACCAGCAGCGAGGTCGAGAAGTTCGCCCACACCAGCAGCGGCATGCGGAAGAACGACATGCCCGGCGCGCGCATGGTGATGATCGTCACCAGGAAGTTCAGCGCGGTGGCGATCGACGACGCGCCCGCGAACTGCACGGCGATGGTGAAGAACATCCTGCCCGATCGGCGCGTCGACGTGCGACAGCGGCGCGTAGGCCGTCCAGCCGCTGGCGAACGAGCCGCCGGGGGCCAGGAAGGAGAGCAGCATCATCGTGCCGGCGACCGGCAGCATCCAGTAGGACAGCGCGTTCAGGCGCGGGAAGGCCATGTCCGGCGCGCCGATCATCAGCGGCAGCACGAAGTTCGCCAGGCCGGCGAAGACCGGGATGACGAACAGGAAGATCAGCAGCGAGGCGTGGACGCTGAAGAGGCCGTTGAAGGTGTTGGCGTCGACGAACTGGCGGCCCGGCGCGGCGAGCTCGGCGCGCATGAGCATCGCCAGCAGCCCGCCGACGAACAGGAAGAAGAACGAGGTGACGACGTACTGGATGCCGATCACCTTGTGGTCGGTGTTGACGCGGAAGTAGTCCTTCCAGGAGTGCGCGCCGTGGCCGGAGTGGTCCTCCGGGCGCGTCGGGCGCCCCGAGGCCCAGTAGAACCAGTAGTCGAAGCAGCCCAGGCCGACGAGGAAGAACAGCGGCACCGCGAGCAGCGCGACGCGCAGCACGGCTTCGCCGTCGAGCAGCGGGTCGTAGCCGAAGAGCGCCCGCAGCCCGATCGTGATGGCGTAGGAGAAGGCGACGCCCAGGATCGTGTACTCCAGGGCGCGCCACCATCCGGGTGCGCGCAACGCGACGGGCATCAGCGGCGAGACCTCACTTGTTCGTCACCTGAGAGAGGTACTTGACCAGGGCATCCACCTGCTCGGCTGACAGCGTATCGCCGAAGTTCGGGGGCATGATGCCGGGCTGGTAGCCCGGCGCGATCACCTTGTCGGGGGTGAGGATCGACTCCTTGATGAAGGCCGCGTCCTTGCCCTTGAGGACCTTGTCGAGGTCGGGGCCGACCTGGCCCTTGGCGCCCGCGTCGGCCAGCGTGTGGCAGGTGGCGCAGGCCGTGGCGCCGGTGTCGGCGTTGCCGTTGGTGAAGAGCTGCTTGGCGTCGATCGCGGCGGCGGCGCCGCCGCCGCCACCGCCGCCGCCGGCGGCGGGCTTGGCCGTCATCTTCTGCACCCACTTGTCGAACTCCGCGGGGGCGAGGATGTGCGCGGTCTGGCGCATGAAGGCGTGGCCCAGGCCGCACAGCTCGGCGCAGACGATCGCGTGGTCGCCGATCGCCGCCGGGTTCTTCGGCGTGACGCGGTAGTGGGTCGTGATCCCCGGCACCGCGTCGATCTTCATCCGGAAGTCCGGGACCCAGAAGTCGTGGATGACGTCCTTGGACTGGACGTCGAACTTCACCGACTTGCCCGCGGGCAGGTAGAGCTGGGCGGTCGTGAACTTCTTGCCGCCCTCGTTGTAGGCGAAGCTCCAGGCGAACTGCTGGCCGGTCACGGCCACGACCCGCTCGTTGCCGGCCGCCGGCGCCTGCTCGATGTCGCGCAGGACGACGTAGGCGTAGGTCACGAGGCCGACGATGAGGATCGCCGGGATCGCGGTCCAGACGACCTCGAGCCTCGTGTTGCCGTGGATCGGCGGCCCGTCGAGGTTCTCCTCGCCCGGGCGCATGCGGAACTCGATCACCGCGAAGCAGCACGATCACCGTGACGAGCACGAAGACCGGCACCGTGGCGATGATGAGGACGTCCCAGAGGGTGTCGATCTTGTCCGCCTGCGTCGAGTCGGCAGGCGGGAACCAGTGGATCGTCAGGCCGAGCGCGATGCCGATCGCGGTGGCGATGATGCCCACCACGACCATCTGCTGGACCGTGCGCTTGCGCTCGCGGCGCGGCGTGCTCTCCTCCGGCATGCCCGCGGCATCCTATGGGTCGTCCGCGACAGAGCGCAACGCGGTACGCACCCACGCCGCGACGGAGCGACGAGCGGCGCCTCAGATGGGCTGCGGGGCGATGCGCGAGCCGTCGCCGAACCCGTCGAAGGGCCCGCGCGAGCGGTAGGCCGAGGGCGAGGCGCCGTGGTGGCGCCGGAAGGCCTTGGCGAACTGGGCGGGCTGGCGGTAGCCGACGCGGTGGGCGACCTCGCGCACGGTCAGTGCCGCGGCTGCTGAGCATGTCCGCGGCGCGCTCCATCCGCACCGCCGTCAGGTGCTCGCGGAAGGTCGTGTTGCCGATCTCGGCGTACGCGCGCTGAAGCTGGCGGCGGCTGGAGGCCACGCGGCGGGCGATGTCGTCGAGGCTGAGATCCGAGGCGAACTCGGTCTCGACGATCGAGGTGGCCTCCTCGAAGAGGCTCGTGCGGTGTCTGACGGTGGCGGCGCGTTGCATCGGTGAAGGACCTGTAGTTACGTGCCGTACCCGCCGCGGGATGACGTGACCCGGTTGGGCCCCCCCAATTTGGCGCGTGGGCGCTGGACACCGTGTCAGAGGCTGGTAGATTGAGCCAATCGTTGCAAGCTAGGAGCCCAGGAGGCGGCGGACGAGCATGCAGGTACGTGACGGCATGAGCAAGGTGGTCCTGACCGTGGGTCCGGGCCACACCCTGCGCGAGGCCGCGCGGCTCATGGCCGACGCGCGCGTCGGCGCCGCCGTCGTGCTCGATCCCGACAGCCCCGGGCCCGGCATCCTCACCGAGCGCGACCTCCTGGACTCGGTCGGCAACGGCCAGGACCCCGACACCGAGCGCGTCGCCGACCACCTCACCTCCGACATCGTCTTCGCGGCGCCCGACTGGTCGCTCGAGGAGGCCGCGGTCGCGATGGTCCGCGGCGGCTTCCGCCACCTCGTCGTCACCACCGGCGGCGAGGTCGCCGGCCTGCTCTCGATGCGCGACATCGTGCGCTGCTGGACCGACGACGGCGCGATCTGCGACGTGCCGGCCAGCGCGCCGTTCGGCGCGGCGTGACGTCAGGCGTGCGCCGGCCCGGGGAGTCGGCGCGGCCACGCTCGAGCGCGTTCGACGCGGGCGCGCGAACGCGTCCCGGCTCGCGCTCTCGGTGCCGGCGCGCAGCGCCGCGGCGCTCGCGGACGCTAGTGGCTGCTCGAGCGGGAGCTCGTCGATGTCGCGGCGCGTGTCGCGGATCCAGCGCGACGATCACGGCAGACCGAGCAGGATCGCGCCGGCGATGACGAGGAAGACGCTGGTGGTCACGCCGACGAGCCCGACGGTGAGGCCGAGCGTGAGGAGCACCGGCTGGATGCTGCCGCCGGGGAGGTGGATCTCCTCGCCGGCGGGCGGGACCTCGGGATCGAAGCGGGCTCACGAGATGTAGATGGCCGCCGCCACGAACGTCATGCCGAACATGAAGAAGCACACGGCGGTGACGATGAGGCCGGAGCGGACGTTCTTGCGGGCGAGGTTGCGGTCCATGGTGGAAGCTGGTTCGGGATCCTAGAGCTTGACGTCGGCGACCATCGCGCCGAAGAGCAGGGCCAGGTAGGCGAGCGAGAAGAGGTACAGGCGCAGCGCCGAGCGCCGGTCGGCGCGGCGGCTGAGCAGCCACGCGGCGCCGATGAACAGGACGCCGAGGACGAACGAGGCGACGAGGTAGATCGTCCCCAGCCCGCCGGCGCAGAAGGGCAGCTGGGTCACCGCGTAGAGCAGCACGCTGTAGAGCAGGATCTGCCGGCGGGTCTCGACCTCGCCGCGGACCACGGGCAGCATCGGCACGCCGACGCGCTCGTACTCGCCCTTCATGAGCAGCGAGAGCGCCCAGAAGTGCGGCGGCGTCCAGAAGAAGACGATCGCGAAGAGGTAGACGGCCATGCCGTCCAGCCCGCCGGTCACCGCCGCCCAGCCGACGAGCGGGGGCACGGCCCCGGCGGCGCCGCCGATGACGATGTTCTGCGGCGTGCGGCGCTTGAGCCACACCGTGTAGACGAGCACGTAGCCGAAGAAGCCGCACGAGCGAGAGCGCGGCCGCCAGCGGGTTGACCCACACCGAGAGCTCGATGACCGAGAGCGCCGCCAGGACGCAGCCGAAGATCGTCGCCGCGCGGGCCGAGACGCGCCCCGCGGGGACGGGCCGGTCGGCCGTGCGGGCCATCCGGGCGTCGATGTCGCGGTCGAAGCGTGGTTGACGGCGCCGGCGCCGCCCGCGGACAGGTAGCCGCCGAGGCACGTGAGCAGGATCAGCTGCAGCGAGGGCGTGCCGGCGACGAGCATCGTCGTCACGGTCGTGAAGAGCAGCAGCGACTGCACCCTCGGCTTGGTCAGCGTCACGTAGTCGGCCAGCACCTGGCGCGCGCCCGCCAGCGGCGAGAGCGCGACGGCGCTGGCGCGCGGCGCGGACATCAGGTGCGCACCGCGGACTCGGGCACCGGCTGCGCCAGCTCGTCGGTCGGACCCATCTGGCGCTCGACCTGGCGGCGGATGTCCTTCATCGGCTCGACCGAGCGCACGCGCGGGACGACGTCGAAGTTGTTGACCGGCGGCGGCGAGGTGGTGAACCACTCCAGCGTGTTGCCCTTCCACGGGTCCGGCCCGGCGATCGGGCCGTGCTTGACGCTGCGCAGCACGTTGACGACCGTCACCAGCACGCCGGTGGCGAGGATGAACGAGCCGACGGTCGAGATCAGGTTGTAGAGCTCGAGGTGGCCGACGTCGGCGTACTCGTAGATGCGCCGCGGCATGCCGTCGAGCCCCATCGAGTGCTGGATGAGGAAGGTGACCTGGAAGCCGACGAGCATGAGCCAGAAGCTCAGCTTCCCGAGGCCCTCGCTCAGCAGCCGCCCGGTGATCTTCGGGAACCAGTAGTAGATCCCGGCGAAGATGCCGAAGACCGCGCCGCCCATGAGCACGTAGTGCAGGTGGGCGACGACGAAGTACGTGTCGGTGAGCTGCCAGTCGATCGGGAAGACGGCGAGGAAGATGCCCGTGATGCCGCCGATGAGGAACGTCCCGATGAAGCCCACGCAGAACAGCAGCGCGGTCTTGAACTCGATCGTGCCGCGCCACAGCGTCGCCACCCAGTTGAAGATCTTCACGCCCGTGGGCACGGCGATCAGGAACGAGCCCAGCATGAAGAAGATCAGCACGAAGGTCGGGCTCGGCGTGGAGAACATGTGGTGCGCCCACACGAGGAAGCCGAGGAAGCCGATCAGCACCGTGGCGGCCGCGATCGCCTTGTAGCCGAAGATCGGCTTGCGGGCGAAGACCGGCAGGACCTCGGAGATGATCCCGAAGCCCGGCAGCACCATGATGTAGACCTCGGGGTGCCCGAAGAACCAGAACAGGTGCTGCCACAGCAGCGGCGAGCCGCCGTTGGACGCGTCGAAGAAGTGCGTCCCGAAGTGCCGGTCGGTGAGCAGCATCGTCACCGCGGCCGCGATGACCGGCAGGGCGACGATGAGCAGGATCGCGTAGGTCAGGATCGACCACACGAAGAGCGGCAGGCGGCCCCAGCCCATGCCCGGCGCGCGCATGTTGGCGATCGTGGCGTAGAAGTTGATCGCGCCCACCAGCGAGCTCAGGCCCGTGAGGTGGATGAGGTAGATCCACGCGTCGACGCCGCCGTTGGGCAGGTAGGCCGACGACGACAGCGGCGGGTAGCACGTCCAGCCGCACTCGGGCGGGTTGAAGAAGACCGAGCCGTAGAAGACCAGCCCGCCCGCCACCAGCAGCCAGAACGACAGGGCGTTGAGCTTCGGGTACGCCATGTCGCGGGCGCCGATCATGAGCGGCACGAAGTAGTTGCCGAAGCCGGCCATGATCGGGACGACGAACAGGAAGATCATCGTCGTCCCGTGCATCGTGAACAGCTCGTTGTACGTCTTGGGGTCCAGGAGCGTGTTGTTCGCCTGGCTGAGCTGCAGGCGCATGAGCAGCGCCTCGGTCCCGCCCAGGATGAAGAAGACGAACGTGAGGACCAGGTACATGATCCCGATCCGCTTGTGGTCGGTCGTCGTGACCCAGGAGGTCCAGCCCGTGCGCTCGGGCTCGACGCGCCGGGCGACGATCTGCGGGACGGGGGCGAGTGCTTGCTCGGTGGTGGCGGCCATGAAGGGGGCTACGGAAGCTGCTTCTCGATCTGGGCGCGCTGCTTGGCGGCGGCGTCGTCAGCGGCCTTGATGTCGGCCTTGCGCTGATCGAGCCACTTCTCGTACTCCGGCGGCGTGACGGCGCGGACCTGGGCGGTCATGTTCGCGTGGTTGCGCCCGCACAGCTCGGCGCACTGGCCGGTGAAGACCTGGCCGGCGAGCTTGCCGGGGATCTTGAACCAGGTGTGGTTGGTGTAGCCCGGGATGGCGTCGAACTTGCCGCCCAGCTTCGGGATCCACCACGAGTGCGCGACGTCCTGCGAGTTGATGTCGAGCGTCACCGTCGTGTCCACCGGGACGACCATCTCCTGGTAGGAGAACACCGAGTTCAGCGGCGCGTTGGAGCAGTCGTTGGCGTAGGTGTAGCGCCAGATGTACTGCTGGCCGTTGACGCAGACGTTCAGCGACCGGCCGTTGGGCGGGAACTTCTTGGCCGGCCCCGAGGCGAAGAGCGTGCCGCTGTCGGCCAGCTGGAGTCCGTTGGCGCCCGAGTTCGGCGGGTTGCGGATGCTGCTGAGCTTGGCGAAGGTGAAGGCGGCCAGCACCACGAGGATGAGCGCGGCGCCGACCGTCCAGCCGACCTCCAGCCGCGTGTTGCCGCGGATCTGGGCGGCGACGGCCCCCTTGCGCGCGCGGAACTTGAACAGCGAGTAGAAGAGGGCGCCCTCGACGCCGATGAAGATGACGATGGCGACGGCGAAGACGAGCTTGTAGAGCGAATCGATCTCGTCGGCGTTGGGCGAGCCCCCGCTCTCGGGCGTGAGCGCGTCGGCGAAGGCGGCGCCCGCGAAGACCAGCAGCGCGGCTATGGCGACGAGGACGGCGAAGGCGAGGCGACGCGAACGGCTGGTGGCAGGGGTCCGGGTCCGGGCCAAGGCGCGAGGATTGTATTCACAGCCCGGCGGACGACGGCACGTAGGTGGCGCGACTACCGTCCTTCGAACGCGGGCGGGCGCTTCTGGATGAAGGCCGTGACCCCCTCGGCGAAGTCGGGCGAGCCCGCCATCTCCTGCTGGATGTCCGCCTCGAGCTCGAGCTGCTCGTCCATGCGCGCGTAGAGCCAATGGTTCAGCTGGCGCTTGGCGCCCGCGTAGGAGCGCGTCGGCCCGGCCGCCAGCCGGTCGCGCAGCGCCGCCACCTCGCCGGCGAAGGCGTCGTCGGGCACGACGCGGTTGACCAGGCCCCAATCGAGCGCCTGCGCGGCCGGGATGCGCTCCCCGAGCATGGCCATCTCGGTGGCCCGCGCGAACCCCACCCGGGTCGGGACGAAGAGCGACGAGCCGCCGTCGGGGACGAGGCCGATGTTCACGAAGGCGAGCAGGAGGTAGGCCGACTCGGCGGCCACGACGAGGTCGGCGGCGAGCGCCAGCGAGAGCCCGATGCCCACCGCCGGGCCGTTGACCGCCGCCAGCACCGGCTTGGGCATGGTCCGGATCGTGGTGATGATCGGGTGGTAGCGCTCGGTCAGGACCCGGCGCACGTCGGGGTGGCCGTCGGGCGTGCGCTCCTCGCGGCCCGACAGGTCGCGCAGGTCGGCGCCGGCCGAGAACGCGCGCCCGGCGCCCGTGATGACCACGGCGCGCACGTCGTCGTCCTGCGCGGCTGCGGTGACCGCGGCCAGCAGGTCGTGCCCGAGCTGCGCGTTCCACGCGTTCAGCGTCTCGGGACGGTTGAGCTCGATGGTCGCCGCGGCGCCCTCGCGGTGGACGTTGACGGTCTCGTACTCGGACATGGCGGGCAACCTATCCGCTGCCCCGCGCGTCAACATGGGTTGACAATCATGGGTCGTCAACGTATGTTGACGCCATGGCCGCACAGCAGACCCGCGATCTCGCCGGCGCCGTCGACAGCACCGATCCTCAGGTCGGGCTCGCGGCTGTCGCCTCGCTGCGCAACCTGGTCGAGCGCCTCGAGGAGCTGCATGTCGCCAACGCCCGCGAGCGCGGCTGGTCGTGGCAGGAGATCGGCGCCGCGCTGGGGGTCTCCAAGCAGGCCGTGCACCGCAAGCACGGGCGACGCAGGAGGTTGCTGGGCTGATGTTCGAGCGCTTCACGAAGGACGCCCGCCAGGCCGTCGTGCTGGCCCAGGAGGAGGCCGTCGCCCTGCACCACGGCTGGATCGGCACCGAGCACCTCCTGCTCGGCGTGCTGCGCGCCGACGGCGACGGGGCGCGGCTGCTGGCCGGCTTCGGCCTCGACGCCGCCGGCGTGCGCGACGACGTCGTGCGCATCGTGGGCCGTGGCGAGGACGACATCGACCGCGACGCCCTGGCCACCCTGGGCATCGACCTCGACGAGGTCCGCGAGCGCGTCGAGCGGGCCTTCGGACCCGGCGCGCTGATGCCGCCGCCGGCGCTGCCGGCGCGGCGGGATCGGCCACATGGTCCCGTTCACGGCGCGCGCCAAGAAGGCGCTCGAGCTCACCCTGCGCGAGGCGATCAACCTCGCCGAGCGCGACCTGCGCGCCGAGCACCTCGTCCTCGGGCTCCTGCGCGAGGGCGACGGCGTCGCGGCGCGCATCCTCGCCGAGCGCGGCGTCACCCACGCCGCGGTGCGCGAGCGGATCGCCGGCCGCGACGCGGCCTGAGCGACGAACGTCGGTCCTACCCCTGCAGAGGGGTACGACCGACGTTCGGATACCTTGGGACGCGATGTCCCGTCCCGTCATCGGCATCTGCACCGCGCTGGAGCGCGCGCGCTGGAGCGTCTGGGACCAGCAGGCCTACCTGCTGCCGCGCTCCTACGTCGACGCCATCCAGCGCGCGGGCGGGATCGCGCTCCTGCTGCCGCCCGACGAGACGCTCCACGACGACCCCGACGCGATCCTCGACCTGCTCGACGGGCTCATCCTGGCCGGCGGCGCCGACATCGATCCGCAGGCCTACGGGGAGCAGGCCCACACGGAGACCCGCGGCACGGTCCCCGAGCGCGACGACTTCGAGATCGCGCTCACCCGGCGCGCGCTCGAGCGCGACCTCCCGCTGCTGGGCATCTGCCGCGGGATGCAGCTCATGAACGTCGCCGCCGGCGGCACGCTGCTGCAGCACCTGCCCGAGAGCCACGGCCACCACGAGCACCGGCGCAACCCGGGCTCCTTCGACGGCGCCGACCACGACGTGCGCCTGGACGACGGCTCGCTCGCCGCCCGCGCCGCGGGCGAGGTCGTCCACGCCACGAAGTCCCACCACCACCAGGCGGTCGACCGCGTGGCCGAGGGCTTCGTGGTCACCGGCTGGTCGTCGATCGACGAGCTGCCCGAGGCCTTCGAGGCACCCGACCGCCGCTTCGCCCTCGGCGTCCAGTGGCACCCCGAGGCCGACGAGGAGAGCCGCCTGATCGGCGCGCTCGTCGCCGAGGCCGCCGCGGCGCGCAACGGCCAGCGCTGATGGCCCGCGGCGCCGCGCCGCAACCCGCCGCGCGCCGCACGGTGCTCGTCGCGCTGGCGGCCAACGCCTCGATCGCGGTGGCCAAGCTCGTGGCGGGCCTGGTCTCGGGCTCGTCGGCCATCCTCGCCGAGTGCGCCCACTCGGTGGCCGACACGATGAACCAGGTCTTCCTGCTCTACTCGCTGGCCACCGGGGAGCGCGAGCCCGACGCCGAGCACCCGTTCGGCTACGGCAAGGAGCGCTTCTTCTGGTCCTTCCTCGCCGCGGTCGGGATCTTCGTGGCCGGCGCCGGCTTCTCGCTCTACGAGGGGCTCAGCCGGATCTTCGGCCCCGAGACCGAGAGCGGCCCCTACGGCATCGCCTACGCGGTGCTCGCCTTCGCGGTCCTGGCCGAGGGGGCCTCGCTCATGCGCGCCTACCGCCAGACGCGCGACGAGGCCGCCGAGAGCCGGCAGTCCCACGCCCGCTACGTCCGCGCCAGCCGCGACCCGACGACCAAGACCGTCCTCTTCGAGGATTCGGCCGCGGTCATCGGCGTCGGCGTGGCCTTTGCCGGCGTCGCGCTGCACCAGGCCACCGGCAACCAGGTCTACGACGGCCTGGCGTCCGTGGTCATCGCGGTGGTGCTGGCGACGGTCGCGGTGGCGCTCGGCCGCGACACGAAGGCGCTGCTCATCGGCGAGGCGGCCTCGCCCGAGGAGCGCCAGGCGATCACCGAGATCATCGAGGCCCACCCCGCCGTCGACCGGCTGCTCGAGCTGCTCACGATGGCGCTCGCGCCCGACCGGCTGCTCGTCGCCGCGCGCATCGACCTGGCCGACGGTCTCAGCGCCGACGAGATCGAGCGCGCGTCGAGCGACCTCGACCGCGAGCTGCACGAACGCATTGCGACGGTGTGGCAGGTGTTCCTCGATGCGACTCCGCGCAGCGAGGTGCGACAGGCTTCGGGTGACACACGGCCAGCACGCGGCGCCTGAGCGGCCGCCTCATCGCTTGGCCTGCCAGAAGGCGATCTCGCCGCCGGCCGGCGTGGCGACGACGCTGCGCCAGCCTGCCGGGCCTTCGCGAGCCTCGAGCAGCACGGCGGCTCCGAGGTCGCGCGCGCGCTCGGTGGCCGCCCCGATCTCGGACACCTCGACGTAGGGCAGCCAGAGCGGGCGCGTGGTCGCGCACTCGACGATGCCGCCGCCCAGGCCGCCCCCCAGCTCGAGCGTGTGGTACGAGCCGTGGCGGGTGTCGACGCGGTCGGGATGCCAGTCGCACAGCTGCGAGTAGAAGGCCTGCGCGCGCTGGAGGTCGCCCGTGTGCAGCTCCAGGTGCACCACTGGTGTGGAAGGAACGAGCATCGACGTCTGGCTCTTTGACCGCGCACGCGCAAGAAAGTCATCGGTCCGATGACTTCGAGGCGCGCTCGCGGTCATACGGGTAGCGATGGCCACCTCCGCCACAACCGTCAACGCGCTCGAGCGCGACCTCCTCGATGCCGCCCGCGGGGGCGACCAGGACGCCTACCGGCGCCTCGTCGAGCCCCACCGGGGCGCGCTGCACGCCCACTGCTACCGCATGCTCGGCTCGGTCCACGACGCAGAGGACGCCGTGCAGGACGCCCTGCTGCGCGCGTGGCGCGGGCTGCCCCGCTTCGAGGGGCGAAGCTCGCTGCGCTCGTGGCTGTACCGCATCGCGACCAACGCATCGCTGAACGCCATCGAGCGCCGGCCCAGGCGGATGCTGCCGATCGACCACGGCCCGCCCGCCGATCCCCACGACCCGCCCGGCGCTCCGCTCGTGGAGTCGACGTGGGTCGAGCCCTATCCCGACGAGCAGCTCGGGCTCGTCGACGGCCGCGCGGCCCCCGAGGCCCGCTACGAGCGCCGCGAGGGCGTCGAGCTGGCCTTCGTGGCGGCGCTCCAGCACCTGCCGCCCAACCAGCGCGCCGCGCTCATCCTGCGCGAGGTGCTGGGCTTCTCGGCCAGGAGATCGCCGAGGCGCTGGAGACGACGGTGCCGGCGGTCAACAGCGCTCTGCAGCGCGCGCGCAGGACGGTCGACGAGCGCCTGCCCGACCGCACGCAGCAGGCCACCCTGCGCGCGCTGGGCGACCAGCGGCTGCGCGAGGTGGTCGAGAGCTACATGGACGCCATGTCGCGCGGCGACGTCGATGCCGTCGTGAGCCTGCTGGCGCAGGACGCCGTGTGGTCGATGCCCCCGCTGGGCGCCTGGTATCGCGGCGTCGGCGAGATCGCGGTCTTCCTGGCCACCGCGCCGCTCAACGGCACCTGGCACTGGCGCCACCTGCCCGCGCACGCCAGCGGCCAGGCCGCGGTCGGCTCCTACGTCTCCGACGCGCAGGCAGGGCACCTATCGCGCGTTCGCCCTCGACGTGCTGACGCTGCGCGGCGACCGCATCGCCGACATCACGTCGTTCATCAACCGCACGACGCGGCTGCGCGACGGCGACGACTTCCTGCAGTGGCCGCACTACCCGGCCGACGCGGCGCGGGCCGCGGCGTACTTCGAGGCCTTCGGGCTCCCGGACCGCCTCGACTGAGCTCGATTCGCCTAGGCGGCCGCGGTCGCCGCGCGGCCGAGGCCCGAGCGCGCGCGGCACACGAGCGCCTTCGAGCCCCCGACCGAGACGTTCAGCTGCCGCGCGATCGTCTCGTGCGAGGCGCCGCCGAGCTCGTGGGCGACCAGCGCGATCCGCTGGCGCTCGGGCAGGCGCTTGAGCTCGCCGACGAGGTCGCGCAGGTCGTCGGCGCGCATGACCTGCTCGTGCGGGTCGGCGCCGGCGTCGCGCAGCATCGGCGCGTGGACCTCGAGGTCGGTGGTGCGCACCGGGCGGCGCAGGACGTCGAGCGTGCGGTTGCGCACGATGGTGAAGAGCCAGGGCTTGAGCGCCATCTCGCGGCTGTCGGCGCGCAGGGCCGCCAGGGCGCGGACGAAGGCGTCCTGGACGATCTCCTCGGCGTCGTGGTGCGCGCCGCCGAGCATCTGGCGCGCGTAGCCGATGAGCCGCTGCTCGTAGCGCGCGTGGATCGCGTCGAAGGCGCGGTCGTCGCCCGCGCGCACGAGGTCGACGAGCTGCTCGTCGGTGGCGGCCCGGTAGGCGGTCGGGTGAAGGAGGATCGTCATGACTCCAGGTTGCGGCCCGACGGCCTCTCCTCCCAGCCACCCGAGGGTCACACCTGGCCCCCCGAGGTGGGGCATCCATCACCCTGGGTAGCCTTGACAGTCCACATGCCGTCCCCACTTCAGGCCCATTCCGCCACCCCCGCCGAGCTGCGCGAGCGCATCGAGGCCGAGCGCCGCGGCCGTCCGTTCCTCGTCTTCCGCGACGGCGACGGCGCCCAGCGCCTGCTGGACCTCGACGATCAGGAGCGCGTCAGCATCGGCCGCGGCAGCGGTAACGAGCTCAGCCTGTCCTGGGATACGGAGGTCTCGCGCCTGCACGCCGAGCTCGAGGCCATCGCGGGCGAGTGGACGGTCAGCGACGACGGCCTCTCGCGCAACGGCACCTACGTCAACGGCGTGCGCATCTCCGGGCGCACGCGCCTGCGCGACGGCGACGTCCTGCGCGTCGGCCAGACCTCGATGGCCTACCGCCGCCCCGAGTCCGAGGACTCGCTGCCGACCCAGATCGCCGGCCAGCGGCTCACGCTCGGCGACCTGCCGCCGACCCAGCGCCAGGTCCTCGTCGCGCTCTCGCGGCCCTACAAGCACGACGAGTTCGCCGTGCCCGCCACCAACCAGGAGATCGCCGACGAG
Organism: uncultured Actinomycetes bacterium; assembly: GCA_963816845.1. Taxonomy (GTDB): domain Bacteria; phylum Actinomycetota; class Thermoleophilia; order Solirubrobacterales; family Solirubrobacteraceae; genus JAOPZW01. Next base: position 183,547 of record CAWFMR010000022.1, read on the forward strand.
CTGCACCTCAGCGTCGACGCGGTCAAGTCGCACCTGCGCACGCTCTTCCAGCGCTTCGGCATCGAGCACCTGCCCCAGAACCAGAAGCGCTCGCGGCTCGTGGCCGAGGCCCTGCAGGCCGGCGTCGTCTCGACGCGCGACCTCTAAGGCGTCAGCCGCTGGACCTTGCCGTCGCTGGGGCTCGTGATCCACACGGCGCTGCCCAGCGTGTCGACGCCGTAGGGGTTGTGCGCAACGGCGATCGGGTCGCCGTCGGGCTGGCTGGCCTGCGGGTCGATCCGCGTGACGGTGGAGGCGATCGAGTTGGCGACCCACACGGCTCCCGCGCCGACGGCGATCCCCTTGGGCCCGCGCCCGACCGGGATGGTCAGCGTGTTCAGCGATCCGCTGTCGATGCGCGTGACGGTGTCGTCGCCGTTGTTGGTCACCCACACCGCGCCGCGGCCGTAGGCGATCCCGAACGGCTTCTCGCCGACGAAGATCGGGCGCTGGGCGCCGCTGGCGATGTCCAGGCGCGTGACGGTGTTCGCGCGCCGCGCGATGATCCAACGGCGCCGCCGCCGACGGCGATGTTCTGCAGGCCGTCGTGCAGCTCGATGGTCTTGGCCGGCTGGCGCGGTTGTTGGGGTCGATCCGCAGGAGCAGCCCCGGGTTGCCGCGGACGCCGACCCACATCGAGTTGGTCGCCGCGGCGACCGCCACGGCCCTGCCCTGAGCCGGCAGCGGGACAGCCTTCCCCTCCTGGCGGTGCGACTTCAGCCCGATCGGCACCAGCGACGGCGCATCCTGGTTGATGACCCACAGCTTGCCGAAGCCGGCGGCCTCGCCGCTCGGGTTGCCCACGCGCGGGCTGTAGGGCGCACGCTTGACGGTCTTGGCGTCGATCACCGCCAGCCGAGGATTGCCGCTGCGCACGACCCACGCCTTGCCGTTGGCCAGGACGATGTCGTTCGGCCGCCCGCCGATGACCGCGGTCTTGATCGCCACGTCGCGGCTCGTGGTCGTGCTGGTAGCGGTCGACTTCGCCGTCGTCGCGCCGCCGCCGTCGTTCCCGCCGCCCCCGAGGGCGAGCGCCGCGATCAGCGCCACGCCGGCGACGGCACCACGGCGAGGGCCCGCGGCGGCGGCCGGCGCGTGCGCGGGCGCTCCGCCGCGAGGACGGTCGGCGCCTGGTCGGGCGAGACGACGGTCTCCTGGCGGTCGCCCGGCGCGGCGGCGCCGATCGCGACCAGGCGCTCGGGCTCGGCGCCACGGGCCGGCCGGCGGCGGCGAGCGCGGCGCGCCCGAGGTCGCCGGCCGACGGGAAGCGGTCGTCGGGGTCCTTGGCCATCGCGCGCGCGATCACGGCGTCGAAGCCGCGGGCACGTCGGGCGCCCGGTCGTGCAGCGAGGGCGGGTCGTCGTTGAGGTGCGCCCACAGCTTCGCCTCGTCGCTGTCGCGCGGGAACGGCGGGCGCGCCGGTGAGCGCGTGGAAGAGCACGCAGCCGAGCGCGTAGACGTCGGTGCGCGCGTCGACGCGCTCGCCGCGGATCTGCTCGGGCGCGACGTAGTCGAGCGTGCCGACCCAGCTGCCCGTCGCGCGTCGCGCCGGTCTGCGAGGTCACGGCTTGGTGAGCCCGAAGTCGGTCAGGTACGCGTGGTCGCTCGGCGCCGAGCAGGACGTTGGCGGGCTTGACGTCGCGGTGGACGAGCCCGCGCGCGTGCGCGGCGTCGAGCGCCGCGCCGACCTGGGCGACGATGCGCGCCGCGCGCGCGGGCTCGAGCGCGCCGCTCGCGCGCGACCAGCGTGCGCAGGTCGTCGCCGTCGACGTAGCGCATCGCGATGTACAGCGACGCCGTCCTCCTCGCCCGCGTCGTAGATCGGGATGACGTTCGGGTGGTCGATCGACGCCGCGGCCCGCGACTCGCGCGACGAAGCGCTCGCGGAACGCCGGGTCCTCGGCGCAGCTCGGGCGCGATCACCTTCAGCGCGACGGGGCGCTCGAGCTCGAGCTGGGGCGCGCGGTAGACGACGCCCATGCCGCCGCGGCCCGCGATCCCCACGATGCGGT
>CAWFMR010000023.1:0-97291 GCA_963816845.1 uncultured Actinomycetes bacterium
GCATGACGGCGATCCGTCGGTTCCTGCGCCCGGTCGCCCTCCAGAACGCGCCGGCGCACGTCCTGCCGCCCGAGCTCCAGGACGCCAACCCGCTCGGCATCTGGCGCCGCGTCGACGGGGAGATGACGCGCGAGGCGCTCGCTCAGTAGTGCACGACGCGCACCGCGACGCGCGCCGGGCGCGTTGGGTCGGCGAGCGAGAGGAAGTCGCGCACCGTGGCGGTGTGCGCGCAGAACGGGCAGCCGAGCGGATCGGCCGGCGCCGCGGGACCGGCGCCGAGCGCGACCGGTGCGTCGCAGCGCGGGCAGGCGAGGGTCCCGCTGGCCAGGTGCCCGGTGCGCGCGACGAGGCTGTCGGCCCGGGCGCCCGCGAGGCGCGTGACGGGCTCCGGGCGCGTCGGCTCGGCGCCGTCGAAGTCGCGCTGGAAGGACACGAGACGAGTGTAGGGGGGCGCTTCGCTCGCACCGCCGCGGCCGCGATACTCGGGAGGCGATGACGTCCGTCGTCCCGGCCCGGCCGCTCCTCGTCGCGATCGTCCTCGCCGCGCTCGTCGGCGGCGGCGTCGTGATCGCGGTCGAGCTCGCCAGCCAGCACCAGACCGTCAGGGCCGTATGGGCGATCTTCGCCCCCGCCGTGGGTTGGAGCTTCATCGGCACCGGGCTCTACGCCTGGCGGCGCCGGCCCGAGAGCCGGATCGGCGCGCTGATGATCCTGCTCGGCTTCGCGTGGTTCATCTACACGCTGCAGGCCGCGAACGCGCCCCTGGTCTACACCTTCGCGCTCGTCGTCGGCGGCCTGTGGGGCGCCGTCTTCCTGCACCTCGGCGTGAGCTTCCCGACGGGGCGGCTGACCGACCCGGTGGCCCGCAGGCTGGCCATCGTGGGCTACTTCGTCTTCCCGCTGGCCTTCGTGCCGGCGCTGCTCTTCGCCAGCCCGCACGACCTCGGCTGCGACGACTGCCCGACCAACCTGCTGCTCATTCGTCGCGACCACGACCTGGCGACGGCGCTCACCGGCCTCGGCGCCCTCTGCTACCTCGTGCTCTTCGGCATCGTGCTCGTGTGGGCGATACGGCGCTGGCGCGCCACCGCGCCGCTCGATCGCCTGCAGCTGACGCCGGTCTACACCTTCTCGCTGCTGACCTTCCTGCTCGTGACCGTGGCCCGGGCGGGCGTCGGCAACGCGGCGTGGTGGGCGGCGTTCATCGCGACCGGACTGATGCCCTTCGCCTTCCTCGCCGGGTTGCTGCGCACCCATCTGTCGCTGCTCGACGCCGAGCTGCGCGCGAGCCTCGAGGAGCTGCGCGCGTCGCGTGCGCGGATCGTCGAGGCCGGCGACGCCGAGCGCCGGCGCCTGGAGCGCGACCTGCACGACGGTGCGCAGTCGCGACTGGTCGCGCTCAAGCTCCTGCTCAGCTCGGCGCGGCTGCGCGCCCGCCGCGGAGCCGGAGACGTCGACGCCATGCTCGGCGAGGCGATCGACGAGCTCGACACGAGCCTCTCGGAGCTGCGCGAGCTCGCACGCGGCATCCACCCCGCCGTCCTCACCGACCACGGCCTCGAGCCGGCGCTGCAGGCGCTCGCCTCGCGCGCGCCCGTGCCGGTGGCGGTGCAGGCCGACCCCGACGAGCGCCTGCCCGGCAACGTGGAGAGCGCCGCCTACTTCGTCGTGTCCGAGGCGCTGGCCAACGTCGCCAAGTACGCCCAGGCCACCGAGGCCGCGGTCGCCGTGCGCCGCACGGACGGCCGCGTGAGCGTCGACGTCACCGACGACGGGATCGGCGGCGCCGACGTCACGCGCGGCTCGGGTCTGCGCGGCCTGGCCGACCGGCTCGCCGCGCTCGACGGCACGTTGTCGGTGGAGAGCCCAGTCGGCGGCGGGACGCACCTGCATGCGGAGATCCCCTGTCCTCCGACAGCGTGAGCGGCGCTGCGCGGCGCTTCCTGCCGCATCGAGGGAAGGGGGTGGCGTCGGCGCGCGGAGTCCCGGCACGATCCGCGCGTCTTTCGCAACACCTTGCGCCGGGCCGGCGCGGTCGAACGTCGGTCTTCCCCCCTCTGGAGTGGGTAGGACCGACGTTCGACGCCTGCGGCGCCACCAGGTGTTGTGAAACACGCGCGATTCGCACCCCCAACACACACGCGCCTGAGGACGACGACGCGCGCGACGAACCGCCGGCCGCCTCCCTTCCCCTCGGTGATGCTGTTCAAGGCGCCGCGCAGCGCCGCCACGCGCAAGCGGACACGCGCTAGCGCGCGGAAGTCCCACTCCAACAACACCGGCCGCGACGACTCGCGCCCACCCGCCCGCGCGTACGTCGCGTGCGCCGCGGCGTTGTCGGCGTCGGCGAGGACCCACATGTCGTAGCAACCCGCCTCACGGGCGACGGCGGCCAGCGCCTCGACGAGCGTGCGGCCGACGCCGCGCCCGCGGGCCGGCTCGTCGACCCCGAGCTCGTAGAGGAACATCTCGGTGCCCTTGTCGGGGTGCGTCAGCTCGACGCCCGAGACGAACCCCACCGGCGCGCCGGCCTCGTCGTAGGCGATCAGCAGGTGGTTCGCCGGCTCGGCGAGGAAGCGCTGGGTCGCCTCGGGCTGCGGCGCGGCGTCGAACAGCGTGCGCGCGGCGTGCACCGCCTCCTCGTCGCCGGGACCCAGGCGGCGGACCTCGATGTCCATGTCCGCAAGCTACTGGGCGGACTGCATGGCGCCGAAGATGTTGCCTTCGGTGTCCTTGAAGTAGGCGAAGGAGCCGACGTTCTCGAGCTCCTGGCGATCGACGACCTGCTCGCCGCCGGCCTCGGGGACGGCCGCCTCGACTGCCGCGAGGTCGTCGACGCTGACGGTGCACACGAACGCGGTGACCGCCTTGCCGTCGACGGCGCCGCGGCGCTCGACGATGGCGCCGTTGATGCCCGGCTCGCCGTCCGAACCGGTGGTGATCAGGCGGTAGTCGACCGGAGCGCCATCCCAGCGCCGGATCTCCCAGTCGAACACGCGCTTGTAGAAGCGCTCGGCGCGGTCGGGATCGGCGGCGTGGATCTCGAAGTGCACGACGCGGCCCATCGCTGCGAGCCTATACCGTCAACCTCATGGCGTGGCTGCGACGACACGTGCGTGCGGCGGGAGGCGTTCTCGTGCGCGACGGACAGGTCGCGCTCGTCCACCGGCCCAAGTACGACGACTGGGCGCTGCCCAAGGGCAAGCTCGACGAGGGCGAGAGCTGGGAGGACGCCGCCGTGCGCGAGGTGCGCGAGGAGACCGGCTATCGCTGCGCGCTGCGCGAGGAGCTCAGCTCGGTCGACTACACCGACCCCAAGGGCCGTCCGAAGACCGTGCGCTACTGGCGGATGGACGTGCTCGACGGCGACTTCGAGGCCAACGACGAGGTCGACGAGCTGCGCTGGCTGGGCCTCGACGACGCACTGCAGTGTCTGACGTACGACCACGACCGCGATCTGGTGCTCATGGCCATGCGGCATGCTGCCGACAACGGCTAGGTGCAGCATCGTCACGAACACGTCTACGTCGAGACCGATCGCCACCGCATCTCCGGCGTCCTGACCCTCCCGCACGACGGCTACCGCAGCCGCCTGTCGGACTTCCTCAACGCGTCCGAGCGCGACTTCATCTCGCTCACCAGCTGCGTCGTGGAGCTGATCGGCCGCGACGGCCCGGGCACCGAGCACCCCTTCATCGCCGTCTCGCGCCGGCACATCGTCTTCGCCATCCCGCTCGGCGAGGCCGACGCAGCACTCGCCGCCTAGGCGCCACACTTGACGGGCGGTGACGCTCGACTTCGTCCTTCACGACGCCGTCCTGCTGGCGATCCAGGCCTCACTCGTCGGCCTGGCCGGCGCCGGCATCCCGCGCTGGCTGCAGCGCTACGCCACGGCCCGCTGGGCCCTGGTCCTGCCGCTCTCGATCGCGGTCGTCGTCGGCGCCATCGCGCTGCTGCCCGACGTCGCCGACGTCCTCACCTGGGTCGCGCTCATCCTCGTGCCGCCCGGCGCGGCGCTCGCGCTCGGCTGGGCCATGCGCGGCGCGCGACCGCCTCTCGCCCTGCTGGCCGCGCCGCTGCTGGCCCTCGCCTGGGCGTCGCAGACCTCCGCCGCCGGTGAGCTGGCGGGCGCGGCGCTCGCGGCGCTGAGCTGCGTGACCCTCGGGCGCCTGCTGGCGGGCGCCGCGCCCGGCCCGTGGCTGAAGGCCGGGATCGTGGCGATGGCGATCGTCGACGCGATCCTCGTCTTCTCGCAGAACCTCCAGCAGCCCAACGCCGTCCTCAACGCCGCCGTCCCGGCGCCCGGCCTGCCCCAGCTGCAGTACGCGAGCTTCGGGCCGGCCAACCTCGGCTACGGCGACCTCTTCGTCGCCGGCGTGCTCGGCGGCGTCCTGGCCGTCGAGGGCGCGCGCGCGTGGCGCTGGGCGCTCGTGACCTGGGCCCTGGCCGAGGCCTGGACGCTGCTGTTCTACGTCACCGACACGATCCCGGCCACGGTGCCGGTCGCCGTCGCCCTCGTCGTGCGCGAGCTGTTCCTACGCGCCCGCCGGTCGCAGCCGGACGCGGTCGGGGGTGAGGTCGCCCACGGCGCTCACCCCTAGCAGCGCCAGCGTGCGCACGAGCTCGGCGCGCAGGAGGTCATGGGCGTGCTGGACGCCGCGCTCGCCTGCGGCCATCAGCCCGTAGCAGTAGGCGCGGGCCACCAGGCACGCCCGGGCGCCCATGGCGACGGCGGCGACGATGTCGGCGCCGGTGAGGATCCCCGAGTCGAGGAAGACCTCCGCGCGGTCGCCGATCGCCTCCACGATCTCCGGCAGCACCTCCAGCGGCGTGGGCGAGAGGTCGAGCTGGCGCGCACCGTGACTGGAGACGACCACGCCGTCGGCGCCGAGGTCGATGACGCGGCGCGCGTCCTCGGCGGTGAGGACTCCCTTGACCACCAGCGGCCCATCCCACAGCTCGCGCAGCCAGCCGATGTCGGCGTCCTTCAGCGCGGCGTCGAAGAGGCTCGCCACCCGCGCGACCGTGGTCGGCGGCGCCTGCAGCGAGGCGAAGCGCAGGGGCTCGGTCGTGAGCATGTTGGCCCACCACGACGGATGCAGCGCCATGTCCCCCAGCGTGCGCAGGGTCGGGCGCGGCGGGAAGACGAGGCCGTTGTGCACGTCGCGCAGGCGCGAGCCGGCCACCGGCACGTCGACGGTGAGCGCCAGCACGTGGAAGCCGGCGTCCCGGGCGCGCCCGATGAGCTCGGCGCTCGCGTCGCGGTCGGGCCACATGTAGAGCTGGAACCACTTCGACGCGGTGGGCGCCTGCGCCGCGAGGCCCTCGGGCGTGACCGTGCCGACGGTCGACAGGCCGGTGGGGATGCCCACGCGCTCGGCGACCCGCGCCACGGCGCGCTCGCCCTCGTGGTGGAACAGGCGCGTGAAGCCGGTCGGCGCGAAGGCCAGCGGCAGCGAGGCGGGGCGTCCGAAGATCGTCGTCGAGGTGTCGATGGCCGAGACGTCGCGCAGGATGCTCGGGACGAGCTCGACGCGCGCGAACGCGTCGCGCGCGCGGCGCAGGCCGATCTCGGTGTCGGCGGCGCCGTCGGCGTAGTCGAACACGGCCCTCGGCGCGCGCCGGCGCGCGATCGCACGCAGGTCGGAGATGCTCGCCGCGCGCGCGAGGCGCCGCGCGGTCGGGTCGAGCTCCGGGCGGCGGGGCGCGAGCAGGGGGCGCAGCTCCGACCAGCGAGGCAGGCGACGCTCGGTCACAGAGGCGCGGAGCCTAGCCGAGCCCTCAGCACTGCAGAGCGAGGGCCCGTCAGCCGCCGTCCTGGGCGTCGAGCGAGAAGAGCCGCAGGCGGCCGTCGACGCCCTTGAGGCTGGCCCGCCGGCGGCGGCGGTGCCACGCCTCGTCCGGCGCCAGGTCGCGCACCGCCTCGGTGGCGAGGATGCGCCCGGGCCGAGCGATCTCGGTCACGCGGCTGGCGACGTTGACCGTCGCGCCGAACCAGTCGCCCCCGCGGGTGGTCGCGGGTCCATGGGCCACGCCGACGCGGACGTCGGGAAAGCGCTCGCCCTCCTTCGCGACGCGCTCGACGAGCCGCTGGAGGCTCGCGATGAGCGCCGGCGCCTCCGGCGAGGCGAACATCGCGCCGTCGCCGATCGTCTTGATGAGGGTCGCGGGCCGCTTGACCGAGCTCACGGCCAGCTCGGCGAAGCGCCCGGCGATGCCCCCGAGGTCCTCGGCCGGGAGCTGCTCGCCCAGGCGCGTGTAGCCGACGAGGTCGGCAAAGGCGATCGCGACGTCGCGCGTGCCGGCCAGGCGGCCGACCTCGCGCTCTGACTCCGTCACGAGCTCGCGGCGCATGCCGTCGCGCAGGTGCGCGCGGAACTGGTGGTCGAGCAGCGTCGGCATGAGCGGGGCCAGCTCGTCGGCCGCCGCGGCGAAGCGCAGGCCGACCGTGTACTCGCTGTCGCCCGGCTGCATCAGCGCGTTGCCGACCAGGCGCCGGACCGCCTCGGAGGTGTGCGCCATGCCCTGGCCGAGCACGCGCGCGACCTCGAGCAGCTCGCGCCGCGGCAGCCCGGCGTCGACGAGGCGCTTGATCACGCGCGCGGTCTCGATGTCCTCGTCGGTGAAGATGCGCTCGCCGCGCCCGGGGTTGGGGCGCCCGACGGCCTGCATGAGCTCGCGCAGGTAGGCCGGCGGCAGGCCGGCCTCGCGCGCCACGTGGCTGAGCGAGTGGCGCCCGGCGCCGCCGAGCGCGAGCTCGACGGCCAGCGTCGGCAGGCGCTCCTCGGCGTCCGCGCGCTCGATCTCCTCGTCGTCGGCCCCCGCGCTGCGCAGGCGTGCGAGCAGCAGCTCGCGATCGCTCATCGCTCGATCCAGGCCCGGATCTGGCTGTACACCGCGGGGTGATTGAGCAGGTCGAAGTGCGTCAGGCCGCCGACGTGGTGGCCGTCCTCGATGGCGAAGCCGAGCTTGCGCCTGCGGCCCGCGCCCGAGGCGCTGGGCACGCGCACGAGCAGGTCTCCGAGGATCGCGCCGAGCGGGTCGCCCGGGCGCCGGCTCAGCGTGGCGGCGACGAAGTAGAAGCGCGCGCCGGGCAGGAAGGGGACGTCGTGGCAGCGATCGGTGAGCAGCTCGTCGGGGTCGCAGTCGCACCAGTCCTCGTCGACGCAGGCCCCGTAGCGCAGGTCCTTGATCCCGGCGCTGCGCACGCCCAGCACGTTGGCCAGCGGTCGCGTCTCGGGCACCCGGCCCAGCGCCCAGCCGAGCGCGTTGACGCCCTTCTCCAGCGGCGCGCCGAGGTGCGGCGAGCCCAGGCAGAAGACGTGGCGCACGGCGCCCGTCCACGCGTGGTCGGCGACGCTGCCGTAGTGGCACGCGCTGCGCGCGACGAGGCCGCCCATCGAGTGCCCCACGATGACGACCTCCTCGATCCCCACCGGCCACGCCTCGTGCAGCTCGCGCAGCAGCGCCGCCAGGGCGCGGCCGTTGTCCGAGACGTGCAGGCCGGTGTTGTAGCGCAGCTCGAGCGCGGTGTGGCCGAGGTCGCGCCGCAGGCACGCGCCGTAGCCGGGCCGCTGCGCGTCCGCGCGCAGCCGCCACGACGCGTCGGTCTCGCCGAGGCCGTGGACGAAGATCGCCACCCGCGCGCCCGCGTCGGGCACCGCGGCTGCGAGCGCCGCCGGCTCGAGCGGGAGGTCCGCTCCGCGGTGGCGCAGGGTCATGGCCAGGGCCAGCGGGCTGTCGTCGGCGTGGAGCGCGTCGCCGACGTAGGCGTTGAGCGCCGCCAGGGCCAGGCTCCCGCGCGGCGATTGCGCCAGCGCCGGCCCTTCGTCGTGCGTCGAGCGCGCGACGGCCGACCCGGCGCCTCGCGGCACCGCGGCGAGCGCCGTGCGCACGCCGCCGTAAAGCGCCTCGGCGACGCCGTCGTGGACGACGCGGGCCGTGGCGCCTCCCGGTCCGACGGCGGTGAAGGCCCGCTCGGCGACCGCCATGTGCAGGTCGCGCACCATCGTCCCCGCGCCCGCCAGCGTGCGCCCCGCGAGCTCGCCGATCGCCCTGACCTCGGTGCTCCGCATGCGGGGACGGTATCGCCGGCGCGGACGGACGGGGAGGTCCCGCTGCGGCTGGCCGTCGCCCCAGCGGCAGGGCTTGTAAGCCCGCGGGGCGTGCGCTAACGTCTCGCTCATATCGACGGTCTTCGATATGACGACTGCCGCTTCCCACCCTCCCCGCCGGTCCCGCCGCCGACAGCTGCTGCGCCGCGGACCTCGGCCTCGACGGCGCGCTGGACGCCCGGCGGATCGCCCAGATCGCCGGCGCGCTGGCCGAGCCGGTGCGAGTGAACATCCTCGACGTGCTGCGCCGCAGCCCCGTCGAGGTGTGCCAGTGCGAGCTCGTCCCGCTCTTCGAGATGCCGCAGTCGACGCTGTCGCACCACCTCAAGAAGCTCACCGACGCAGGGCTCGTCATCGTCGAGCGGCGGCACCGGTGGGCCTACTACTCCCTCGCCCCCAACGCCTTCCAGGAGCTGACCGCATGGCTGAGCTGACCACCCCCGGGCCCGCCGGCGCGAACGACGACATCCGCGAGGTCGTGCGCGAGAAGTACGCGGCCGCCGCCCTCGCCGCCGCCGACGCCGACGACGCCTCCTGCGGTTGCGGACCCGGCGTGTTCGGCTCGGCGCTCTACGACGAGGCGCACGCGCAGGAGGCGACGCAGCCGGCGCTCTCGGCCTCGCTCGGGTGCGGCGTCCCGACCGCGGTGGCCGATCTGCACGAGGGCGAGACGGTGCTCGACCTGGGCTCGGGCGCCGGCGCGGACGTGCTCATCAGCGCCCGGCGGGTCGGTGCGTCGGGCCGGGCCATCGGCCTGGACATGACCGACGAGATGCTCGAGCTGGCGCGCGCCAACGCCGCCCAGGCCGGCGTGAGCAACGTCGAGTTCGTCAAGGGCTACATCGAGGACATCCCGCTGCCCGACGCGTCGGTCGACGTGGTCATCTCCAACTGCGTGATCAACCTCGCCGGCGACAAGCCCAAGGTGCTGGCCGAGGCCGCACGGGTGCTGCGGCCGGGCGGGCGCTTCGCGGTCTCCGACGTGATCGCCGATCCGGACATGGACGAGGCCACGCGCGCCGACATGGCCGCCTACACCGGCTGCATCGCGGGGGCGCTCACGGAGCACGAGTTCCGCGCGGCGCTCAGCGCCGCGGGCCTCACCGACGTCGAGATCCGCGAGACCCACCGGGTCCACGACCGCGCCGCGTCGGCCATCGTGCGGGCCCGCAAGCCCGCCGGCTGACGGGCTCGGCGCCATGGCCACCGCGCTCTTCGTCTGCCGCCAGAACGCCGGGCGCTCGCAGATGTCGGCGGCGCTCTTCGAGCAGGCCGCCGGCGGGCGTCACCGCGCGCTGTCGGCGGGCACCACGCCCGCCGAGCACGTGCACCCCGAGGTCGTCGCCGTCATGCGCGAGCTCGGCGTCGACCTCTCCGACCGCGTCCCGCGCCGGCTGACCCGCGAGCTGGCCGAGCAGGCCGACGTCGTCGTGACGATGGGCTGCGGCGACGAGTGCCCCTACATCCCCGGCAAGCGCTACGTCGACTGGGAGCTCGAAGACCCCGCCGGACGGCCCGTCGAGGAGGTCCGCGCCACGCGCGACGACATCGCGCGGCGCGTGCGCGACCTGGTGGCCGAGCTCGAGGCCGCCCCCGGCTGACGAGAGCCCGCGCTTCAGTGCGCCGGGGCGCTCGTAGACTCCGCGCATGGCCGAGCCCGACCCGGTGATCGAGCCGGAGTCGTCCCCGCCGACGGCCGCCCAGGTCGACGTCTGGCAGCGGACCTCCATGGCGGCCGAACGCACCTGGCTGGCATGGTGGCGGACCGCGCTGACTGCGACGGCGGGCGCGCTTGCGGTCGGGCGCTTCGCCCCGGAACTGCTCGATGTCGCGCCCTGGCCATACGTGGTGCTGGGGTGCGGCTACGCGGCGCTGGCGGTCGGGCTGCTGGTGTTCGGCGCCCTGCGCCAGCGCGAGCTCGAGCGCGCGATCCTCGAAGGGGTGTACGCGCCGCTGGCGTTCGGACTCGTCGCGGCGTTCACGATCGGCGGGGTGCTGCTCGTGGCCATGACCGTCGTGCTCGTCGCCGCACAGATCTAGCGGCGCGTCCCTCGCCGCGCGCTCGGCGGGCGGTCTGCTCGGAGCCCGGCGAAGGCGAGGTCGAGCACCGTCGTCACCTGCTCGGGGGTGAGCGCACGTGCGTGCTGGGATGCCGGACTCATGGGAGCGTGCGCCCGTCGTGCCATCCGCTCACTTCCCGGTCGCGCTCCGTATTAGCTACCCATGGGCCGGTCGGGCTCGTGCGCGATGATCTGGCCCATGGTTCTTCTCTGTTACGACGGTTCTGCCGACGCGAAGGCCGCGATCGATCGCGCCGGCGTGCTGCTGAAGAGCTCGCCCGCGGTGGTGCTCTCGGTCTGGGAGCCGTTCATCGACGTCATCGCGCGTGCGGGCCTCGGGATGGCCTATGGCGCACCGAGCTGGGACGGGGAGGAGGTCGACGCGGCGAGCGAGCGCCGCGCGACCGCGCTGGCCGACGAGGGTGCAGCACGCGCGCGCGAGCTGGGCCTCGACGCGCAGCCGCGGACGGCGGTGCGCGACGGCAGCGTCGCGGGCGCCATCCTCGACGTCGCCGACGAGCTCGACGCCGAGGCGATCGTGCTCGGCAGCCGCGGCCTGACGGGCGTGAAGTCGCTGCTGCTCGGGAGCGTCTCGCACGCGGTGCTTCAGCACGCCGACCGCCCGGTCGTCGTCGTGCCCTCGCCCGCGGTGACCGAGGCCCGGGCCGCGCACCGCCGCGAGCGCGCATTCGCAGGCTTGAACGCGATCCGCGCCATCGGGTTGTCCAAGCGCTACGGCGACACGCTGGCGCTGGACGGGCTCGACCTCGAGGTCCGCGAGGGCGAGGTCTACGGCTACCTGGGGCCCAACGGCGCGGGCAAGACCACGACGATCCGGCTCCTGCTGGGCCTTCACCGGCCGAGCAGCGGGCGCGCGGAGCTCTTCGGCGTCGACGCCTGGAGCGATCCGGTGACCGCCCACCGGCGCGTCGCGTACGTCGCCGGCGAGCCCTTCCTGTGGCCGTCGATGACGAGCGCGGAGACGTTCGCCTTCCTCGGGCGCCTGCACGGCGACGTCGACGTCGCCTATCGCGACGAGCTGGTGGAGCGCTTCGCGCTCGACACCCGCAAGAAGATCCGCGCGCTCTCCAAGGGCAACCGCCAGAAGGTCCAGCTCATCGCGGCGCTCGCGACGCGCGCGGACCTGCTGCTGCTCGACGAGCCGACGAGCGGACTCGATCCCCTGATGGAGATGGCGTTCCGCGAATGCATCAAGGAGGCGACGGCGCGCGGGCAGTCGGTCTTCCTGTCCTCGCACATCCTCAGCGAGGTCGAGGCGGTCTGCGACCGCGTCGGGATCCTCAGGGACGGGCGGCTGGTCGACCAGGGGACCCTGCAGGAGCTGCGCCATCTCGGCGCGCAGACCGTCGAGGTCACGTTCGCGGGCGCCGCGCCCGAGCTCCGGCCTGCCGGCCGGCGTGCACGTCGTCAGCGCGGGCCCCAGAGCACTGCGCTTCGAGGTCACGAGCAGCGTCGGCCCGCTGATCGCCGCGCTGGCCGGGCACCCGGTCGAGACCCTGACGAGCCGCGAGCCCTCGCTCGAGGAGATCTTCCTGCACCACTACGACGGCTCCGATGGCCATGGCGGCGGTGCTTAGCCCGCCGGGGCGAGCCCTCGCCCGGCGCGCGCTGCGCGACGCGCGGACCCGCACGATCGCGTTCGCCTACCTGTTCGCGCTCTACGCCTACATCCAGCCCGTCGGCTATCGCCACACCTATCCGACGGCCGCCGACCGGGCCTCCTTCGCGCAGAGCTTCGCCGGCAACAAGGGCCTGCGCCTGTTCTACGGCGAGCCCCACGACCTGCTGACCGTGAGCGGCTACACCGCCTGGCGCGTGGGCGGGACGCTCGCGATCGTCGCGGCGGTCTTCGGACTGCTGGCCGCGGTGCGCGCTCTGCGGACCGAGGAGGACACGGGCCGGATGGAGCTCGTGCTGGCCGCGCCGGTCGGCCGGCGCACGACGTTCGCTTCGGCGATGGCCGCCATCGCGGCGGGCGTGGCGATCCTGTGGCTCGCCGAGTTCGCCGGCTTCGTGGTCGGCGGCCTCCCGGCGGGCGGGTCGGCCTACCTCGCGCTCGCCACGGCGTCGGTGGTGCCGGTCTTCGCCGGCGTGGGCGCCATGGCGAGCCAGCTCGCCCCCACCCGGCGGATCGCGCTGGAGCTGGGAGGCGCCGTCGTCGGGCTGTGCTTCGCGCTGAGGGTCGTCGCGGATACCGCCGACGGCGTCGGCTGGCTGCGCTGGGCCACGCCGCTCGGATGGGCCGAGGAGCTGCGTCCGTTCAGCGGCGCCCGCCCCCTCGTCCTGGTCCTCCCCGTCGTCGCGACCGTGCTGCTCGTCGCGGCCGCCGCGCGGATCGCCGCGACCCGCGACATCGGCACCGGGATGCTGCCGGCCCGCGACAGCGCCGACCCGCGCCTGGCGCTGCTGTCCTCGCCGACCGCGCAGGCGCTGCGCACCGAGCGGGCCAGCCTGATCGTGTGGACGAGCGGCGTGGCGGTCTTCGCGTTCATCCTCGGCGTGGTCTCGCAGAGCGTCTCGTCGGCGAACATCCCTGCGGGCGCGCGGCGGGAGATCGCAAAGCTCGGATCGGGCTCGATCGCCACCCCCACGGGCTACCTCGCCTTCGTCTTCATCTTCTTCATCCTCGCCGTCAGCCTGTTCGCGTGCGCCCAGGTCGGCGCCGCGCGCCACGAGGAGGCAGACCAGCAGCTCGAGACGCTGCTCGCGCTGCCCGTCGGGCGCCGCCGCTGGCTGGGCGGGCGCCTGCTGCTCGCGAGCTGCGCCGTCGCCGCCATCTCCGTGGCGGCCGCGGTGTTCACCTGGGCGGGAGCCGCCTCGGCCGGCGTCAGCGTCTCGCTCCCCCGGATGCTCGAGGCGGGGGCGAACTGCCTGCCCGTCGCGCTGCTGTTCCTCGGGCTCGCGGCGCTCGCGTACGCCGTCGCGCCCCGCGCGAGCGCCGGGATCGCCTACGGGCTCGTCACCGTCACCTTCCTCTGGCAGCTCGTCGGCTCGCTCCTCGGCGCGCCGAGATGGCTCGCCGACCTGACGCCGTTCGCGCACGTCGGACTCGTGCCGACGCAATCGTTCCGCCTGGGGGCCGCGGTCGCCATGCTCGCGATCGGCGCCGTGAGCGCGCTCGCGGCGATCGGCGTCTTCCGGCGCCGCGATCTGCTCGGCGCGTGAGCCGCGCTCGCCCCGCCGAGAATCCGTATGTGAGATCGTGGCGCCATGGCGACCGAACCAGAGCCGATCACCATCGTCCTGGCCGACGACCACGCCGTCGTGCGCTCCGGGCTGCGCATGGTGCTCGAGCGCGCCGGCGGCTTCGAGGTCGTCTCCGAGGCCGGCGACGCCGAATCCGCCCTGCGGACGGTGCTCGGGCACAAGCCGACGATCCTCGTGCTCGACCTCAACATGCCGGGCGAGCTCAGCTCGCTCGACGCGATACCCCGCGTGCAGGAGGTCTCGCCGAACACGCACGTCGTCATCCTCACCATGCAGGAGGACCCGGAGTTCGCTCGGCGGGCGCTGCGTGCGGGCGCGGCCGGCTACGTGCTCAAGGAGGCCGCCGACGACGAGCTCGTCGACGCCGTGCGACGGGTGGCCGACGGCGGCACCTACCTCAATCCGCGCCTGGGTGCGGTGCTCGCGGCGGCGCCGCCGGAGCCTTCGGGGCCGCCGGACGACCTCACCGAGCGCGAGGTCGAGGTCCTGCGGCTGATCGCCCTGGGCCACACCAACGCCGAGATCGCCGCAGGAGCTCTTCCTCTCGGTGCGTACGGTCGAATCGCATCGCGCCCACATCCAGCAGAAGCTCAACCGCTCCACGCGCGCCGAGCTCGTGCGCTACGCGCTGGACCACGGGTTCGTCAAAGCGGGGTAGCCGGCTCAGACGAGGGGCAGCCGGGCGCGGATCACCGTTCCGGCGTCGGCGCCGGGCAGCACGCTGAGCTCCCCGCCCGCGAGCTCGACGCGCTCGCGCATGCCGGCCAGCCCGAAGCCGTTCGCCGCGGCGGCCTCGGAGTCGAAGCCGATGCCGTCGTCGGCCACGGACACCTCCACCGCGTCCTCCCCGCAGCGGACGGCGATATCGATCGAGGAGGCGCCGGCGTGCTTGACGACGTTCGTCAGCGACTCCTGGACCACGCGATAGACGGTCGTCTCGAGCTCGGGCGCGAGGCGGCGGTCGTCGGGCAGCTCGACGTCCGCGCGGACCTCGAGGCCGTTGGCCGCACCCGTGCGCTGTGCCAGCGACGCGAGCGCGGGCGCCAATCCGAGCTGATCGAGGGCCGGCGGGCGCAGCTCGGCGATGAGCGCGCGCAGCGACTCGATGTCGCCGGTCAGCTGCCTGGTCGCGTCACGCATGGCTGCCCGCATCCCCTCGGGATCGTCGAGCCGGATCGCGCTCGACAGGAGCACCTTCAGTGCCGCCGAGCGCCTGCAGCGTCTCGTCGTGCAGCTCGCGCGCCCAGCGGTGGCGCTCGGCTTCGGTGGCCGCCAGCGAGCGCCGGCGCCGATCGGCCTCGACCGACTTGGCCGTGGCCACGGCCGTCGCCGCCTGCGCCGCGAAGGCCTCCAGCAGCTGCTCGTCGTCGCGCGTGAAGGCACCGTCGCCGTCGAGGCGGTCGAAGGCCGCGAGCACGCCGAGGCTCTGGCCGCGGTAGACCAGCGGGACCAGGAGCGCGGTCGAGGCATCGTCGAGGCCGAGCTGATCGGGCGGGATCAGGAGCTCGCGGGCCGCGTCGGCGATGCGTCGGGGGCGACCCTCGGCCAGCACCTGGCCCGCCGTCGACCCCGCCAGCGGCAGCCGCGCCGCATCGGCGATGTGCGCGTGGCCCGCACCGGCGGCGATCACCAGCTCGTCGCCCTCGCGCAGCATGATGAGGACGTCGTGGGCCTCGATCAGCGCCCGCCCGCGCTTGACCACGAGCTCGAGGATCCGGTCGAGCTCGGTCTCGCCGCCGATGGCGCGGGCGATCGCCGCGGTGGCCTGCAGCCCGCGCACGGCACGCTCGAGCTCCTCGCGGCGGGCGGCCACGTCGCGGTAGAGGCCGAGCGTTCTCGATCGCGATCGCCGCCCAGTCGGCGAGGACGACGACGGCCTCCTCGTCCTCGGGCGCGAACGGCTCGCCGCCGGCCTTCTCGGTGAGGTACAGGTTCCCCCACGCTTCGCCGCGAATGAGGATCGGGACGCCGAGGAAGGACCGCATCGGAGGGTGCCCCGGCGGGAAGCCGTAGGAGCGCGGATGGTCGCCGACGTCGTCCAGGCGCAGCGGGCGCGGGTCGTCGATGAGCACGCCGAGCAGGCCGCGACCGCGCGGCAGGTCGCCGATGGCGCGGTGGGTGTCCTCGTCGATGCCGCGGGTGAGGAAGCGGGCGAGCTCACGGCGTCCCTCGTCGAGGACGCCGAGCGCGACGTAGCGCGCCCCGGTGAGGTCGGCGGCGGTCTGCAGGAGCCGGTCGAGCACCGTCTCGAGGTCCAGCTCGGACAGCAGGCCGCGCCCGGCGTCGATGAGGCGTGCGAGCCTGTGCTCGTCGAGGCCGTCGAGAGGTGTCATGCTCGAAAGCGAGCTTACCGGCGGGCCTGCGCGGCGACCTGCGGTGCAACGCGCGCGGCGGCCGGGACCACCAGCACCGGGCAGGCGGCCTGGCGCAGGATCTCGTCGTCGCGCCCGGCGATGACCATCACGTCGACGTCCCCGCGCGTCTGGGCCACCAGAGCGCCGGCGCCACGGCCCGCGACGCGCGTCGCGGCAGCCGCCGGCGCCAGGGCCTGGGCGTGGGCCAGCCACCCCTCGGCGGCAGCGTCGTCGCCGGCGGCGATGAGCCGCACGTCGGCGCCGACGCGCTCGGCGAGCGCCGACGCGAGCGCCACCGCGTCGTCGATCGGCCCGGCGGGTCCGCACGCGACGGTGATGCGCGCCGGCGCGAAGGCCCGCACGAAGCGGTGTCCGTACGGCGCCACGACGACCGGGCACGGCGCCTCGGCGAGCAGCCGCGCCATGCCCGGCTCGCCGGCGAGCATGTTCTGGCCGACGACGATCGCGTCGGGTCGCTCGCGGCGAGCCAGCGCCTCGACAGCGTCGGCGAAGGGCATGCCGGAGACCGGCAGGTAGCGCACGCGCGGATCGGGGCCCAGCGTCGCGTAGACCTCCCCGCCGGCGTCGCGCAGGCCCGCGCGGCGACGAGCGGCCGCCTCGGTGCCGCCGGTCAACGGGGCCGCCGAGGTCGCCATGACGTGCGCCACCACGATCGGCGCGTCGTCGCCCGCCAGCTGCGCCGCGAGGACGAGGGCGTCACGGCCTTCGGTGTGACCGGCGAGGGCGACGAGGACGGAGGCGAACACTCCCTCACCGTAGGTCCGGCCGTCGCGACCGCCATCCGTGAGCGGGCGCCGATGCGACTGTGGCAAAGCCGCAGCCATGTCGCATGCCAGCACCGATGGACCGGGTGGGGCCGGCGCCGAACATGTCGCCATGTCGCTCGCACCCGCCACCGACCATCCGCGTGTCGTGATCGCCGGGGGCGGCGTCGCCGCGCTGGAGGGCTGTCTGGCCCTGCGCGAGCGCCTGAGCGCCGCCGACCTGGACATCACGCTGCTCAGCCCCGGGCAGCGCTTCGACTACC
Source organism: uncultured Actinomycetes bacterium (assembly GCA_963816845.1). GTDB lineage: Bacteria > Actinomycetota > Thermoleophilia > Solirubrobacterales > Solirubrobacteraceae > JAOPZW01. The sequence continues at coordinate 16,805 of CAWFMR010000023.1, forward strand.
GCCCGCTGTCGGTCCTGCAGCCGTTCCGCGGCATCTCGCGCTGGAGCGTGGCCCTCTCGACCTTCGCGGCCGACCAGGACGTCACCATCGTCAACGACGCGCTGACCGCGATCGCCCCCCACGCCCGGGTGGCGGTCACCGGCGCCGGCGACGAGATCCCCTACGACGCGATGCTCGTCGCGACCGGCGGACACGCCGCGGACGCCGTGCACGGCGCGCTGACCTTCCGCGGCGCCGGCGACGGCCAGGCGATCCGCGAGCTGCTCGCCGCGCAGCCGCGGAGGATCGCCTTCGCGGCTCCGGCCGGCTCCTCGTGGCCCCTGCCCCTCTACGAGCTCGCCCTGCTGAGCGCCGCCGAGCTGCGCAGCCGCGGCGCCGCCACGGAGGTCCTGCTCGTCACCCCGGAGGACGCGCCGCTGTCGCTCTTCGGCCCGGCCGCGAGCGACTTCGCCGCGGACCTCCTGGCGCGCCACGGCATCGAGGTGCTCACCGGCGCCACCGCCGTGGCGGCGCCCGCGGGGTCGCTGGAGCTCAGCGATGGGCGCCGCCTGGCCGCCGATCGCGTGGTCGCGCTGCCGCGCGTGCTCGGGCGGCGCATCGAGGGCATCCCGCGCGACGAGCAGGACTTCATCCCGATCGACGAGCACGCGCGCGTCGAAGGCCTGTCCCACGTCTACGCCGCCGGTGACGTGACGAACTTCCCGATCAAGCACGGCGGCCTCGCGGCGCAGCAGGCCGACGCGGCGGCCGAGGCGATGCTGGCCGAGTTCGGCCTGCCGATCGCGCCGCGGCCGTTCGACCCCGTCATCCAGGGGGTCCTCTTCACCGACTCCGACCCCGCCTACCTGCAGGCGCGGCTCACGGACAGCGCCGCCGCGCCGTCGGAGCCGCGCGCCTTCTCGCTGTGGTGGCCGCCGAGCAAGATCGCGGGCCGCCACCTCTCGCCCTATCTGGCCATCCGCGCCGGCGCGCCGCGCACCCCTGAGATCCGTCCCGGCGCCGATGGCATTCGCGTGTCGGTCGACGCCCGCGCCGGCATGCGCTGACTCTTCACCTCCGGCGCAGACAGGGGGAGTATCGTCGCCCCCAGCGGCAATCGTGACCGACGAGCATCTCGACGCGCAGCGCCTGCGCCGGCTCCTCGAGGTCGGGCGCTCCCTGGTATCCGAACTCGATCTCGAGGTCGTCCTCGACCGCGTCCTCGAGGTGGCCCGAGAGCTCACCGGCGCGCGCTACGCCGCCCTGGGGATCCTCGACGAGCGCCGCCAGGAGCTCGAGCGCTTCCTGACCCGCGGGATCGACGCGGACGTCCACCGCGCGATCGGCGACCTGCCCAGGGGGCACGGGATCCTCGGCGTCCTCATCAGCGATCCGCGGCCGCTGCGGATGCCCGACGTCGGCGACCACCCGCGCTCGTATGGCTTTCCTCTCGGCCACCCGCCGATGCACAGCTTCGTGGGCGTGCCGATCCTCATCCGCGGCCAGGCCTACGGCAACCTGTACCTGACCGAGAAGGCGCGACGGCGACTTCGACGCGGCGGACGAGGAGGCGCTCGTCGTCCTGGCCGACTGGGCGGCGATCGCGATCGAGAACGCTCGCCTGTACCGCGGCGTCGCCGTCCGCCGCGACGAGCTCGAGCGGGCCGTCTCGGCGCTCGAGACCACGTCCTCGATCGCGCGGGCGGTGGGCGGCGAGACCGACCTCGAGCGCATCCTCGAGCTGCTGGTCAAGCGCGGCCGCGCCCTCGTCGACGCCCGCGCGATGCTCGTCGCGCTGCGCGACGGCGAGGAGCTCGTGGTCCAGGCCGCCGCCGGCGAGGTGCCGGCCGACGTCGTCGGGCGCCGGATCGCCGTCGCGGGGTCGATGGCGGGCGACGTCCTTCGCAGCCAGCAGCCCGAGCGGTTGGCCGACGCTCCGTCGCGACTGCGCTTCGCGCTCGCCGAGCACGTCGGCGCCGCGACCGGGCTCATCGTGCCGCTCGTCTTCCGCGGCGAGGCGGTCGGGGTCCTCGCGGCCTTCGACCGGACGGTGGCCGGGCCCGAGTTCAGCGCCGAGGACCAGCGCCTCGTGCAGGCCTTCGCGGCGACCGCGGCCACGGCGGTCATGACCGCCCAGAACGTCGCCGCCCACGGGCTTCGGCGCAGCGTCGAGGCCGCCGAGCGCGAGCGCGTGCGCTGGGCGCGCGAGCTGCACGACGAGACCCTGCAGGAGCTCGCCGCGTTGCGCATCGTCCTTTCCAGCGCGCGCAACACCGGCGATGCGCAGACGCTGGAGCGAGCCGCCGAGGAGGCCATCGAGCGCGCCACGGCCGCGATCGCCGCCCTGCGCAGCCTGATCACCGACATGCGCCCCGCCGCGCTCGACGAGCTCGGTGCGGGCGCCGCGCTCGAGGCGCTCATCGAGCGCACGCGGCGGTTGTCGGGCCTCACCATCACGACCGAGATCGACCTCGGCTACGAGGCCGGCCGCGAGCGAGAGCGCCACGCTCCCGAGCTCGAGGTCGCGATCTACCGTCTCGTGCAGGAGGGCCTCACGAATGCGGTCAAGCACGCGGGTGACGTCGACGTCCACGTCGCGATCGCGGAGAGCGCGGACGCGGTCACCATCGTCGTGCGCGACGACGGCCCGGGCTTCGTGCCCGACGCCGACCACGAGGGCTTCGGGCTCCTCGGCATCCGCGAGCGCGTCGAGCTGGTGGGCGGAACGCTGAGCGTGCGATCCGCCCCGGGCTCCGGAACCACCGCTCGAGGCGACGCTGCCCGCCCGCCGGCGCGCGGGCGCTGAGCAGACGACGCGGCTCGACGTCGCGAGCTGACCGCCTCACTCACTGCGCACGGCGTCCAGGATCTGCAGGCGCGCCGCGCGGCGTGCCGGCGCGACGGCGCCGAGGACCCCGACGACGACGGCGAGCGCGAGGAAGACCACGAGCTGGCCCACCGGGATGCTGAAGCCGACGCCGAGGTCCTTGACCGCGAACGTCGTCAGCCAGGCGAAGAGGATCCCGACCGCGGTGCCGAGGACACCGCCGATGAGCGACGTGATGACGCTCTCGTAGCGGATCATGCGGCGCACCTGCGCGGCGGTGGCGCCGATCGCGCGCAGCATGCCGAGCTCGCGCGTGCGCTCGTGGATGGAGAGGAACAGGCTGTTGGCGATGCCGAACATCGAGATGACGATGCTCATGGCCAGCAGCGCGTAGAGCAGGTAGACGATCTGGTCGAGCTGGGCGCCGATGTAGTCGCTGTACTGCGCGCGGGTGCGGACCTTGGCCGACGGGAACTGCGCGAGCGCGGCCTTCACCTGACGCTGAGCCGTCGCCGTGTCGGTCCCCGGCACCAGGGTCACGAAGTAGGACAGCGGGTCGCGCAGCGACGAGAGCGCCCGGAACTGCGCGACATCGACCATCACGCCCTGCATGAGCTCCGGGTCGCGGTACTCGGCGATGGCCGTGAGCGTGGCGCCGTGGCCCGTGGGGCCGGTGACGCGAAAGCGCTTGCCGACCGTGATGCCGTGCGCCTTGGCGAACTGCTCCTCGACGATGGCCGCGCCGCCGACGAGGCGCTGCAGGTCGGCGTCGGAGCCGTGCAGCCAGCGGAAGCTGTAGGCGTCGCGCAGCGTCAGCGGATCGATCGCCGTGAGCTGGTCGGTCACCGCGTTGGACCTTGCGTCCGTTGACCTGGACCTGGTCGAGGTACTGCGGCGCGGTGGCCATGACGGACGGCACGCGATCGATGCGGGCCCCGGCCGCGCGTGAGAGCGGCGCCACGGTATCGCTGGTGACCACGAGCTCGGCCTTGGCGCGGTCGGCGATCGCGCCGTCGATCGAGTCCTTGAGGCCGGCGGCGAAGACGGAGACGAAGACCACGAGCGCGAGGCCGACCATCAGCGCCGCCGCGGTGACGGCCGTGCGCGCCGGGTTGCGCGTCGCGTTCTCGCGCGCCAGCTCGCCGGTCGCGTGCCCGAGGCGCTGCAGCGGCCAGCCGACGACGGCCGCCAGCGGGCGCACGACGTAGCGTGCGCTCAGCGCGACGCCGACGAAGACGAGCAGCGAGCCGAGCCCCATGGCGGTGATCCGGCTGCTGGCCGGACCGCCGCCGAACAGGCCCTGGACCAGGAGCGCGAGCCCCGCGAGGGCCACCAGCGTGGTGAGGACCCGGCGCCGGCGACTGGACGGCGGCGCCTCGGCCAGCGCCTCGTCGCGCATGGCCGCGACCGGCGGCACCCTGGTCGCGCGCACGGCCGGGACCAGAGCGGCGACGAGGGTGACGCCGATGCCCACGGACAGGCCGATGACGATCGTCCGCCCGGCGAGCTGCATGCCGCCGCGCGGGATGCCCCACCCGGCCGCGTCGAAGAGCGCGCCGAGCCCGCGCGCGAAGCCCAGGCCGCAGAGCAGGCCCAGGACGGACGCGGTGACGCCGAGCACCAGAGCCTCGGCGGCGACCGCGACGAGCACCTGCCGCCGCGTCGCGCCCATGGAGCGCAGCAGCGCGAACTCGCGCCTGCGCTGGGCGACGGAGATCGAGAAGGTGTTGAAGATGATGAAGGCGCCGACGAGCAGGGCCGCGCCCGAGAAGGCCAGCAGCGCCGGCGTGAGGAAGCTCCCGATGCTGTCGTTGGCCTGCTTGGCGTCGTCGGCGGCGGTCTGCTCCCCGGTCTTGATCTCGAGGCTGCGCGGAAGGGCCTGGCGCAGGCGCGCCACGAGCTCGGTCGGCGTGACGCCGGCCGCCGCCGAGGCCACGACGCGCGAGACCTTGCCCTCGAGGCCGTACCAGGACTGCACGTCGGCCATCGGGGCGACGATGAGCGTCGCCCCGCCGATCGAGGCCACGTTGCCGTAATCCGCGATGCCGACCAGCCGCACCTGCTTGATGCCGGTCCGGGTCGTCACGCCGACGCGCTGGCCGATCGAGAGGTGCTCGTCCTCGGCCAGCTTGCGATTGACCAGCACCTCGCCGCGCTGCCCGGGCAGCCGCCCGGAGACGTGGCGCAGCGGATCGAAGGGCGCGCGCATCGCGGAGACGACGATCGCCGGCGCGAACTTCGGCTCGACCGCCTTGCCCTTGACCACGAGCGAGCCGGTCTGGAAGAGCTCGCCCTGGACGTCGGCGGCGCCGGGCACCTGCGACGCGCGCACGACGGTGCGCTGGTCGATCAGGTCGTTGGCGCCGAACGTGCTGGTGAAGGCCTTGCGCGGGGACATCTGGGCGTCGACGCCGGAGTTGGCGGTCCGCGTGATGTCGTTCATCGCCGTCCGGATCTGATCGGTCTGGACGTACGTCCCGGCGATCATCGCCACTCCGAGCAGGATGGCCACGGCGGTCAACGCCGAGCGCAGCTTGCGCTGGGCCATGCTGCGGAGGGCGACGGCGATCATGGCTCGGGCGCTCGCAGGTGGTCGAGGATGTCGTCGATCGTCGGGTGCTCCTCGAGGCCGGCGATGGCGCCGTCGGCCAGGAAGACGACGCGATCGGCGATCGTGGCCGCCGACGGATCGTGGGTGACCATGACGATGGTCTGGTCGAAGTCGTCCACGGCGCGCCGCAGGAGCCCGAGGATCTCGCGGCCGGACTTCGAGTCGAGGTTGCCCGTCGGCTCGTCGCCGAAGACGACGGCGGGCCGCGTGACGAGCGCGCGCGCCACGGCGACGCGCTGCTGCTGGCCGCCGGACATCTCGGCGGGACGGTGCGTGCGGCGATCGTCGAGCCCGACGGCCTCGATGAGCGTCTCGAGCCACTCGCGGTCGGGGCGCTTCCCGCCGATGCGCAGCGGCAGGGTGATGTTCTCCTCGGCGGTGAGGACGGGGAGCAGGTTGTAGGCCTGGAAGACGAAGCCGACCGAGCGACGCCGCAGGAGCGTGAGGTCGCGGTCGTTGAGGCGGTCGAGGCGCGTGCCGTCGATCTCGACCCAGCCGTCGGTCGGCCGATCGAGCCCGGCGAGGATGTGCAGCAGCGTCGACTTGCCCGAGCCCGACGGGCCCATGATGGCCGTGAAGCTGCCGGGCGCGAACGCCACGTCGACGCCTCGGAGGGCGTCGACGGCCGACGTTCCCGCGCCGAAGCGCTTGACGAGGTCGTGGCCGCTGACCACGGCGGTCTGTGCCGGCACCGGTGCGACGCTCGGCACCGGCTCGGTGACGAAGGTGCTCGAGCTCATGCCTGCACCATCCCTCGCGCGCGCGCGCGAGGCGACCGTGGTCGCCCTCGTGTCGGGCGGGGCGAACTACGGAACCGAGGGCATCACGGGTAGAGCTGGCGGCCGGTCGCCTCGTCGACGACCGAGATGGCCACCGCGGGGCACGCCTCGGCGGCCGCCATGACGAGGTCCGGCGGCCCCGTGCCGACGACGACCGCCGTGTCGTCCACGCGGAAGATCTCGGGCGCGAGGACCGCGCAGTCGCCGTGGGCGCTGCAGGCCATTGGATCGACGGTGGGTAGGAGGGTCATGCTGCGCTCCGTTCGTGTTCGAGGGTGGTCTCCTGCAGGCGTTGGCGCAGGGCAGGCAGGTCGCGGGGGCGCCCGACGAGCAGCCCTCCGACGAGCCGGCCGCCGCGGTGAAAGAGGGCGCACGCGTCGCCGGCGAGGGGGTCGCCCTCGACCTCCACGCGGTCGTGGCCGGCAGCGGTGCCGGCGAACTGCAGGCGCACGCCGTGCTGATCGCTCCAGAAGGCCGCCGGCGGCGGCGCCGGGGCGCGGACGCCGAGGATGGCCGCCGCGACGGTGGCTCCCTGGCGGGCGGCCGCCTCCCAGTGGCCTGCTCCGCGCGCGTCGCCGGCCGCGTAGACGTGGGGCAGGCGGGTGCGACCCTCGGGGTCGGCGGCGATCGCGCCGGCGGGGAGCCCGCAGCCGTCCAGCCAGCCGGTGGCCGGGGCCATGCCGACGGCCATGAGCACGGCGTCGCAGGCGACGCGGCGCCCGTCGCCGAGCCGGAGCGCGCCGACGCGCGCGCCGCCGTGCGCCGCCTCGATCGTGACGCCCGTGAGGACCTCGACGCCAGCCGCCCTCTGCAGCTCGGCCAGCCAGCGTCCGATGCGCTCGCCCAGCACGGCCGCGAGCGGCGCGGGGGCGGCCTCCACCACGGTGACGGCGGCGCCGAGCGCCCGCGCGGTCGCCGCCACCTCGAGGCCGACCAGGCCGGCCCCCACGACGGCGAGGCGGACGCCCGGCCCCAGCACGGCACGCAGCGCGAGCGCGTCGTCGAGCGTGCGCAGGACGTGGACGTTCGTGCGCCCGCGCAGGATCGCCAGCACGCGGGGCGCTCCGCCGGTGGCGACGACCAACCGGTCATAGCGCAGGCGACGGCCCCCGGCGAGCAGCACCTGCCTGCGGCCGGCGTCCAGGCCCGTCGCCGCGGTCCCCAGGATGAGCTCGACGCCGTGCTCGGCGTGCCAGCCCGGTGCCCGCAGCGCCACCTCGCCGGCCTCGGTCGTGCCCGCCAGCAGGCCCTTGGACAGCGGCGGGCGGTCGTACGGGCTGTGCTGCTCGTCGCCGACGAGCCGGATGGGTCCCTCCCACCCCCGGGCCCGCAGCGCCTCGCAGCAGCGCTGACCGGCGAGGCCGGCGCCCACGATCACGATCCCCGCGCTCATCCCGACGCTCCCTCTGCGGCGGGACGCATCGCCCGCGCCGGCCGCCGTCCACGGAGGCGGTGCACGAAGAGCACGGCGATCGGCACGCCGGTGACGAGCAGGAAGGCGCGCAGCCACGGGGTCGACGCGTCCGTCCCGGCACCGAGCGCGTGGACCACGCCGAGGACGTAGACGAGCACGGTCGCGCGGTGCGCCCTGCGCCACAGCCGCGCCCCGATGCGCCGGCGCGCGTAGAACGACAGCCCGAGCAGCGCGGCCAGATAGGCGGCGATGACGCCCAGGCCGCTGAAGAGCGGGCGGTAGCCCATGGTGAACGGCACCAGGACGCCGGCCGGCCCGGGATGCAGCCACGGGTCGAAGACGAGCGTGACGCCGTGGACGGCGATCGCCACGAGGCCCGCGAGGGCCGCGTGCTCGTGCAGCCCCATCAGCGTGCGCGAGAGCCCGGGGCGGCGCGCGACGCGACCGGCCATGGCCAGGCCGATGCCGACCGACAGCGTGACCAACGCGAGGGCGACGATGCCCGACGCGCGCCCAGCCAGCCACCACCCGTACTGCAGGGGGTCGGGCGCGATCATGCGGCCCTCGCCGTCGTCCGTGCCAGCGGGCCGGCGAGCTCCACGTCGCCGTCGTCGTGGACCAGCACGCCGCCGTGCTCGGCGAGCAGCGCGGCGCCGGCGCGGGGTCCGCTCAGCAGCGCGGCCTTGGCCAGCGTCTCGGCCTCGAGCGCGGTCGGCGCGAGGGCGGTCACCGTCACGAGGCCGGTCCACGCCGGCGCGCCGGTCAGGGGGTCGATGAGGTGGTGCCCGAAGGTCCCATCGGACCGCTGCCAGAGTCGGGAGTCGATGCCCGAGGTGGCGATCGCGCCGGGGCCCAGCCACAGCCGGTGGACGGGCTCGCCGCCGAAGGGGTGCGCGACCTCGACCTCATAGGGCATCCGCTGCGCGCCGTCGCCGCCGACGCGCAGGTCCCCGCCGCAGTCCACGGCGAAGCGCTCCCGTGCGCGCAGGCGGTGCGCGACCGCATCGGCCGCGAGGCCCTTGCCGGTCCCACCGCTGTCGAGCTCGATCCCGGGCGGGCGCCGGACGATGCCCTGCCCATCGTCGACGCGCACGCGGCGCCAGCGCGCGGTCGGATGCGGGCGCGCGACGCGGCGCGGCGGCGCGGCCGCGAGGGCCGCGGACAGGCCGGCGGGCGCCACTCCGGCCAGCGAGGCGGCGTAGCCGGCGCTGCGCAGCGCGGGCAGGACCGTCAGGTCGACGAGGCCGCCGGTGCGCTGCGCGGCCCACAGGCCGGCGCTCACGGCCGTGCGCAGCAGCGCCGACGCCGGAACGGCGCGACGTCCGATCGCGATTGAGCGCGCACAGCTCGCTGTCCTCGCGAAAGCGCGACAGGCGCGCGTCGAAGGACGCCAGCCAGTCACGCGCGTCGTCGAGGCCGGCGTTGTCGGGTGCCAGCAGGCGGACGTCGGTGCCCATGCAGCGGAAGGTCAGCTCGTGCTCGGTCATGACGTCTTGGTCACCAGCGGGGCGGGCGCGGGAGCCGGCGCGGGGGCCGGAGCGGCTGCCGGTGCGGGAGCGGGGGCGGAGCTCTGCGGGACCACGACCACCGTGCGCTGCGGGGCGCTCGCACCCGCGTCCTCGGCGTCGTGCACCTCGTCGACCACGACGCGCTTGACGATCACCCGCCGCACGAGCACGCGGCGCGGCGCCGGGGCGAGCGCGGCCGCCGGGCGCGCGCCCAGAGCCGGGTCGCGCCCGACGCGCATCTGGACGACGAGCAGCACGAGGACCACGACGAAGGCGGCGAGCGACCACACGCCGACGGCGAGCAGCCCGGGTCGGCGCGGGCGCCGGGGAGCGCGAGGCTCAGTCATCGCCGCCGCCCTCGTGCTCCTGCTCGTGCTCGCCGCCGCCGGAGCCCGTGGCGCTCGAGCGGGTGCGCAGCGGGCGCGCGGCGCGCGGCGCCACCGTGGCGATCACGGGCTGGGCGCGGGCCGGCGCCACCGCCGGCGCCGGCGCGGGGGCCGGCGCCGCGGCGGGGGGCGCAGCGGACTTGGGGCGCTTGGGCTTGATGTGGCGCACGACGTGGACGGTCCGGTGAATGACCTGCGTGCGGACCTCGACGGGCGCCGGGGCGGCCGCGGCCGGCACCGGGGCACGGTCACGGCCGGCGCTCAGGGCCGCGCCCGCGGTCCCGCCGACGGCGAGCAATGCCGCGGCGGCGAGGGTGGTGGTGGCAGTGCGCATCGTCGGTTCCTCGGAGTCGGGAGCGGGTTGGCTTCATAGTCGGGCGGCGGCGCCCAAGGCCGTGGAAAGTCCAGGCAAAGCTTCGGTAAAGCCCTGCATGCGCGGCCGGCCCGCGGCTCTACAGTCGAAGCGCCCATGAGTCGCGGAGCCCGCATCCTGTTCGTGGAGGACGAGGCCGCCATCGCGGATCCGTTCGGGCGCGCCCTGGCCCGCCAGGGCTTCGAGGTCATCGCCGCGCGATCGGTCTCCGAGGCGCGGGCGCGCTTCGCGCGCCAGCCGCCCGACCTCGTTCTCCTGGACCTCACGCTCCCCGACGGGGACGGGCGCGACCTGTGCCGCGAGCTGCGCAGCGCCTCGCAGGTGCCGATCATCATGCTCACGGCGCGCGGAACCGAGCTCGACCGCGTCACCGGCCTCGAGATCGGCGCCGACGACTACGTGGTCAAGCCCTTCAGCGGCGCCGAGGTCGTCGCCCGCATCCGCGCCGTCCTGCGCCGGGCCGCGTCCGCGCAGGAGGCCGAGGCCCCGATCGTGCTGGGCGACCTCGTGGTCGAGCCGGCGGCGCGACGCGCCGCGGTCGAGGGCCGCGAGCTCGCGCTCTCGCGCAAGGAGTTCGATCTCCTGGCCGAGCTGGCCCGCCACGCGGGGACGGTCGTCACCCGCGAGGAGCTGATGGCCCGCGTGTGGGACGAGAACTGGTTCGGCTCGACCAAGACGCTGGACGTCCACATGGGCTGGCTGCGCCGCAAGCTCGGTGACGACGCCTCGATGCCGCGCTATCTGCACACGATCCGAGGTGTCGGCTTCCGACTCGCCGCGCCCGGAGACGACGCGGCCGCGCAGGCGGCGTCGTGAGCCTTCGCGTCCGGCTGCTGCTGGCCCTGGCCTACGTCCTGCTGCTGGCCATCGTGGCGCTCGAGGTGCCCCTCGCCTCGAGCATCCGCCAGCGCGTCGACGACGAGGTGCGCTCGCAGGCACGCGCCCAGGCCGACGTGCTGGCGGCCACCGCCGCCGACCTGCTGGCCCCGGCGCAGCGCGGCGAGCTCGAGGCGCTCGTGACGAGATCGGGGGCCACGGTGCGCGGGCGCGTGATCGTGGTCGACGGCCAGGGCCGGCTGCTGGCCGACAGCGCCGGGACCGACCTGGTGGGCACGCCCTACGGCCGGCGCCCCGAGATCAGCGCCGCGCTCGGCGGTCACACCGACCAGCGCACGCGCCACAGCAGCACGCTGGGCCAGGATCTCCTGGCCACCGCGGTGCCGATCCGCAGCGCCACCCGGCCGCCGGCGGTCGGCGCCGTGCGGGTCACCCAGAGCGTCGCTGCCGTGCACCGCGCCGTCCGGCGCACGATCGTCGGCCTCGTGCTCATCGGCGCGGTGGTCCTCGCCGTCGGGCTCCTCGCCGGGCTGGTCATCGCGCGCACGATCGCGCGACCGATGCGCGGCCTGGATCGTGCCGCGCGCCGCGTGGCGGCGGGGGACCTCGAGGCGCGCGCCGCGATCGACGGCAGCACCGAGCAGCGCGCGCTCGCACGGACCTTCAATGACATGACCGGCCGCGTGGCGCGCCTCGTGCGCAGCCAGCAGGACTTCGTCGCGGATGCCTCGCATCAGCTGCGCACGCCCCTCACCGGGCTGCGCCTGCGCCTGGAGGAGGCGCGCGCCCAGGTCGATTCTGCCGGCGCGATCGCCGAGCTCGACGCGGGGATGACGGAGATCGATCGCCTGGCCCAGATCCTGGAGGAGCTGCTCGTCCTCAGCCGCGCCGGGGAGCGCGAGCTGCCCGGGACGCAGGTCGACCTGGGCGATGCCGCCGAGCGCGCCGCCGAGCGATGGGCGCAGGCGGCCGCCGAGCGCGCTCAGCGCGTCGACGCCGACGTGGAGGCGGCCGGCAGCGCCTGGTGCGCGGCGGCGGACCTCGACCGCGTGCTCGACGTGCTCGTGGAGAACGCGCTGCGCTACTCGCCCGCCGGCAGCGCGGTGCTCGTCGCCGCCGGCCCGGACCGCGTCGAGGTGCTCGACGACGGGCCGGGGCCGGCCCCGGGCGAGGAGGAGGCGGTGTTCGAGCGCTTCCATCGCGGGCGCGCGGGGCGCGGCGGCCCGCCCGGCACCGGCCTCGGCCTGCCGATCGCCCGCGAGCTGGCAGGAGAATGGGACGCCACCGTCGTGCTCGAGGCGCGCACCGGCGGAGGCGGTCGCGCCGTCGTGCGCTTCGCGCCCGTCGTCGCCCGGCGCGCCCCCGTACCCGAGCCCGAGCCCGCGCGATGACGGCCCGCACGGTCATCGCCTGGGTCGTGGCCGCCGTGCTGGGTCTCGCGCTGGCCGCCGGCATCACGCTGGCCGCCAGTCAGCTCTCGAGCCAGCGCGTCGGCCTGTCGGGCGAGCCGCTGTCGGCCGGTGACCAGCTGGTGCCGCGCGCGCAGCCCCGCCCCACCCAGCGCCGTCCGTCGCACCCGTCGCGGCCAGCGCACCCGTCGCAGCCCTCGCAGCCCTCGCAGCCCTCGCAGCCTCCGAGCGGAGACGACGGAGGCGACGCAGGCGGCGACGACTGAGCAGAGCCCGCCGTGCCGCAAGACCGTGGTTCTCCGCAAGACGCTGCATCGAGTCACCGATGCCGGGCCGCGTCGGCGCTGCCACGCTGGCGCGATGTCCGGCGCCCATCCCGTCACTCTGGCGATCGACTACCCGGAGCGCCCGCTCAATCGACTGACCACGGCCTTCCGCCCCTTCGTCGTCCTCCCGATCCTCATTCTGCTCGGCACCGTCTCGGGCGGGTCGACCGACTGGACGCGCGGCGACACGCGCACGACCGTCGCCACGGCCGGCGGGCTGCTCTTCCTCGGCCCGCTGCTGATGATCCTCTTCCGCGGGCGCTACCCCGGCTGGTGGTTCGACTGGAACCTCAACCTGCTGCGCTTCGGCACGCGCGTGGCCGCCTACATCGCCCTGCTCGACGACCGCTATCCGTCCACCGAGGACGAGCAGGCCGTGCACCTCGCGATGCCGCGCCCCGATGTGGCCGCCGGCGACGTCAGCCGCGGCCTGCCGCTCGTGAAGTGGTTCCTCGCCATCCCCCACTACATCGTGCTCGCGTTCCTGTGGATCGGCGTCGTCGTCGCCGTGATCATCGCGTGGTTCGCGATCCTCTTCACCGGGCGCTACCCGCGCGGCCTGTTCGACTTCGTGGTCGGCGTCGGGCGCTGGCACCTGCGCGTCGTCGGCTACGCCTACGCCCTGGTCACCGACGCCTACCCGCCGTTCAGGCTGGGGCCGTGACCGAGCCGGACGTCCGCGTGCTGTTCGCCGACGTGGCGGGCGCCGGCCGGCGCGCGATCGCGACGCTGCTGCGCTCGCTGCCGGGCATCGCCCTCGTGGCCGAGGCCGGGGACCTGGAGGAGCTGGCGCAGCGAGCGGCGCCGCACCGCGCCCGACGTGATCATCATCGACGATCGCCTGCTCGCCGCCTCGGGCCTGGGCCCCCGCGATGCCGACCTGCCGCTCATCGTCGTGGGGCTCGACGACGACCCGAGCTTCGCACGCCGAGCGCAACGCCTGGGCGCGACGGCCTGGATCGCCAAGGAGCACGCCGGCGACCTGCTCCCCGAGGCGCTCGACGACGCACGGCGCCGGCGCGGCGCGTCAGCGTCGCGATCGGCGATCTGACGCTGCGGGAAAGCCGCAACCGAGCCGCCGGGAGTCCCCGATGCGGCGGGCCCGGCCGCTGTCGAGCATGGATCCATGACAGCGGCCGATACTCCCCGGATCGTCGTCGCCGGCGGCGGCGTCGCCGGGCTGGAGGCGTGCCTCGGGTTGCGCTCGTTCCTCGGCGAGGACGACCTGAGCATCGAGCTGCTGTGCCGCGACGACCACTTCGAGTACCGCCCGCTCGCCGTCCTCGAGCCGTTCGACGGCGCGCCGGCGTGGAGCATGGAGCTCGAGCGCTTCGCCGCCGACCAGGACGTGCGACTCGTTCGCGACTCCCTGGTGGCGGTCGAACCCGACCGCCACGAGGCCGTCACCGCATACTCGGGTCGCCTGCCCTACGACGCCCTGCTCGTCTGCGTCGGCGCCCGCGCCGTCCGCGCGCTCCCCGGGGCGATCAGCTTCCGCGGCGGCCGCGACGCCGCCGCCGTGCGCGCCGCGCTCGACGCCATCGCAACCGGATGACGGCGCCACGATCGCGTTCGCGATCCCCTTCGGCGCCTTCTGGACGCTGCCGCTCTACGAGCTGGCGATCCTCTCGGCCGCGCGCCTGCGCGAGCGGGGGGTGCGGGCACGGGTCGTGATGACCTCGCCCGAGGCCGTGCCGCTCGAGGCCTTCGGCGCCGAGGCCTCGACGGCGGTGGCAGACCTCCTCGCCGCTCGCGGCGTGGAGTTCGTCGCCCGCGCCCGCGCGATCGCGGCCGACGCCGGCGACCTCGAGCTCGACGACGGCCGGCGGATCCCGGCGCAGACCGTGATCACGCTTCCCGACCTCGTCGGCCGGCGAGTGCCGGGACTTCGGCAGGACGCCGCGGGCTTCATCGCGGTGGACGACCACGGCCGCGTGCCGGGCGCCGACGGACGTCTACGCCGCGGGCGACGTCACCACCTTCCCGCTCAAGCAGGGCGGCCTCGCCACGCAGCAGGCCGATGCCGCGGTCGAGGCCATGCTCGCGGCCCTGGGCCTGCCCATCGTGCCGCGCCCGTTCGAGCCGGTCCTCAAGGGCGTCCTCTACACCGAAGGCGAGCCCACCTATCTCCGCGCAACCCTGGACGGCCGCGGCTCGGAGCCCCGCGCGTACGCCATGTGGTGGCCGCCGAGCAAGATCGCCGGGCGCTACCTGGCGCCCTACCTCGCGATCCGCGGCGGCGCGCCGCGCGCGCCCGAGGTGCGGCCCGAGCACGACGCCATCCCGGTCACCATCGACATCCCGCGCGCGGTGCATGCCGTCGCGAACGCGCTCGATCCGAGCGCGGTACCGCCGGGCTGATCGGTCCCCGTACGGATCGCGGTGCGGGGAAGCTACGGATGGCGCAGGCCGCGCACGTGCCTAGCCTCGATCACATGCCCACGATCGTCATCGCCGGCGGCGGCATCGCCGGCCTCGAAGCCTTGATCGCCCTCCATGGCCACCTCGGGTCCACCGCCGACATCGAGCTGCTCGAGGCGAACACCGATCTCGTCGAGCGCCAGCACGCGGTGTCGGAGCCCTTCGGGGGCGCCCCTGCGCGGCGCTTCGACCTCGTCCGCATCGCGGCCGACAACGGCGCACACCTGAGGCCCGACCGGCTCGCGTCGGTCGACACCGAGGCGCGCCGCGTTCGCACCGTGCGCGGCGACACGCTCGACTACGACGCGCTGCTCGTCGCCGTCGGCGCCACGCCCGACATGGCGATCCCCGGGGCGCTGACCTTCTCCGGCCCGCGCGACGTCGCCGCCTTCAGCGCGCTGCTCGCAGACCTCGACGCCGGGCGCGTGCGGCGGGTGGCCTTCGCCCTGCCGACCGCGGTCACCTGGGCGCTGCCGCTCTACGAGCTGGCGCTGATGACCGGCGAGCACGTGCGCTCCCGCGGCCTGCAGGACGTCGGACTCGTCCTCGTCACGCCGGAGTACGGCCCGCTGGACGCCTTCGGGGCGCGCATCTCGTCGCACATCTGGAGCCTGCTGGCCGAGCGCGGCATCGCCGTCATGACCCACTCGGTGCCGCTCCGCGCCGGTCCGGGCGGCCTCATCGTCGCTCACGGCGAGCCCGTCCAGGCCGAGCGGATCGTCTCGATGCCCCGGCTCGTGGGGCCTTGGGTCGGCGGGCTCCCGCACGACGGGCAGGGCTTCCTCGCGACCGACGAGCATGGCGCCGTGCTCGGGGTCGAAGGGGTCTGGGCCGCCGGAGACGGCACCGCCTTCCCGCTCAAGCAGGGTGGCCTGGCCGCCCAGCAGGCCGGCGCGGCGGCGGCGGCGATCGCCTTCTCGCTCGGCGCCGACGTGCGCCCGGAGCCCTTCCGTCCCGTCCTGCGCGGCATGCTGCTCGATCCCACCGGCCCCCGCTTCCTGGACTCCACGCGCGGCGACGTCCCGACGACGCCGCTGTGGTGGCCGCCGACGAAGGTCGCCGCACCGCACCTGTGGGAGTACCTCGCCCCCGGGACGCCGGAGGCGCCGGAGGCCTCGGAGGAGATCGACGTCGGCGACCTGCTGCTCGGCCTCGCCGCGCGCCACGCGACCGTGGGCGAGGACGCGCTGGAGCTGCGCTGCCTGAACGCGGCGGCCCAGGTCCGCGGCGCCCTGCCCCCCGACGCGGCCGCGCGCCGCGACGAGCTGGCCGGCGCGCACGCCGCGAGCGGAGCCTCCTCATGACCTCGGCGGCCCTGCAGCAGCGCGCGAGACCCGTCATCGCCGTCGCGGCGACGCTGTTCCTCGTCGACCTCTTCCTCGGCTGGCAGCGCGTCGCCGTCTCGATGCCGGCGCTCGACGTGCGCAGCACCGCCAGCGGCTGGGGCGGCTGGGGCGCCCTCGCCGGCCTGTGCGCGCTCGGGCTGCTCACGCTCGCGATCGTCGGCCGCTCGTCGCCGGCGACCGTCGCGCTCGGGCTCGGGGCACTCGTCTTCACGGCTCTCGAAGTCCTGGCGGGCCACGCGAACGTCGACGTCGGCGCATCGATGATGCGCGTGCACGTCGACACCACGCTGTGGCCCGCATGGGTCGGCCTCGCGCTCGCCGGGGTGATGGCCGTTGCAGCGGCCATCCCGTACCTCGCGGTCCCCGGCGAGCGCACGCCGACCACCGTCGCCCCCCACGGCCGGACCTGATGCACGTCCGCGCCACCGACCGCCCGACCCGCACGATCACCATGCAACCGGAGGCCATCCGATGAGCACCACCGTCGCCGCCAAGTGGATCTACGACTTCGCCCAGGGCTCGCGCGCCATGCGCGAGCTGCTGGGGGGCAAGGGCTCGGGCATCGCCGAGATGACGCGCGTGCTCGGACCCGACCTCGTTCCGGCGGGCTTCACGATCACGACGGAGGCCTGCGTCGAGTACATGCGCGCCGGCCGGACGGTCCCCCACGGGCTCGACGCGGCCATCGACGAGGCGCTCGCGCGCCTCGAGCAGCGCGCCGGCAAGTCGCTCGGCGATCCGCACGACCCGCTGCTGGTCTCCGTGCGCAGCGGCGCGCGCGACTCGATGCCGGGGATGATGGACACCGTCCTGAACCTCGGGCTCAACGACGAGTCGGTCGAGGGGCTGGCGGCGCGCACCGGCAACCCGCGCTTCGCCTGGGACTCCTACCGCCGGCTCGTGCAGATGTTCGGCGACGTCGTGCGCGGCGTGCCGAGCGCGCGCTTCGAGGAGGAGATCGCGCGGATCAAGCGCGAGCGCGGCGTCACGCTCGACACCGAGCTCGACACCGACGCGCTGCGCGAGCTGACGGCGCGCTTCAAGGCGCTCTACGACTTCCCCACCGACCCGCGCGAGCAGCTCGAGCAGGCCATCCTCGCGGTCTTCGACTCGTGGATGGGCGACCGCGCCGTCGCCTACCGGCGCATCAACCACATCCCCGACGACTGGGGCACGGCGGTCAACGTCCAGCAGATGGTCTACGGCAACAAGGGCCCGACCTCGGGCTCCGGCGTGGCCTTCTCGCGCGACGAGGTCACCGGGGGGCCCGAGCCCAGCGGCGACTTCCTCATCGACGCCCAGGGCGAGGACGTGGTCTCCGGGGTGCGCACGCCGCGCGACATCGCCGAGCTCGCCGAGTGGATGCCGGAGGCGCACGCTCAGCTCCTCGAGATCATGCGCAAGCTCGAGCGCCACTACGGCGACATGCAGGACACCGAGTTCACCATCGAGGAGGGGCGTCTGTACATGCTGCAGACGCGCGCGGCCAAGCGGCCCGCTCAGGCCGCGGTGCGCTTCGCGGTCGACGCGGTGCAGGAGGGCCTGCTGACGCGCGAGCAGGCGATCGCGACCATCGATGCGCACTCCCTGCACGCGCTGCTGCATCCGACCTTCGATCCCTCCGCCCCATACGACGTCATCGCGCGCGGCGTCGCGGCCTCGCCCGGCGCGGCCAAGGGGGCGATCGTGTTCACCGCGCCCGACGCCGTCGCGGCGGCCAACGACGGTCGCGCGGTGATCCTCGTGCGGCCGTTCACCGAGGCCGACGACGTCGCCGGCTTCCACGCCGCCAAGGGCATCCTCACCTCGGAGGGCGGCAAGGCCTCGCACGCGGCGCTCGTGGCCCGCGGCATGGGCCGCCCGGCCGTCACCGGCGCGGGCACGCTCGACATCGACCTGCACGCCGGCGAGGTGCGCGTGAACGGGCACGTCCTCCACGAGGGCGACCTCATCGCCATCGATGGGACGGCCGGCACCATCACGCTCGACGACGTCCCGCTGGTGACGCCCGACGGTCGACGAGCGCTTCGAGACGCTGCTGACCTGGTGCGACGAGCTGCGCACGCTCGGCATCCGCGCCAACGCCGACACGCCCGAGGACGCGCGCCGCGCGCGGGCCTTCGGCGCCGAGGGCGTCGGGCTGTGCCGCACCGAGCACATGTTCATGGCCGCCGATCGCCAGCAGCAGATGCAGCGCATGATCATGGCCGACGACGAGGCCGGCCGGCGCGCGGCGCTCGACGAGCTGCTCCCGCTCCAGCAGGAGGACTTCGAAGGGATCTTCGAGGCGATGGAGGGGCTGCCGATCACGATCCGTCTGCTCGACCCGCCGCTGCACGAGTTCATGCCCGATCGCATGGAGCTCATCGAGCAGGTGACCGAGGCGCGGCTGAGCGACGCTCCCGAGACCGCCGCGATCGAGCACACGCTCGAGCGGGTGCGGGCGCTCGCGGAGGGCAACCCGATGCTCGGCACGCGCGGCGTCCGGCTGGGGCTCATCCATCCCGAGATCTACGAGATGCAGGCGCGCGCGATCTTCCGCGCCACGCGCGCGGTGCGCGAGCGCACCGGGGGCGCGCCCAAGGTCGAGATCATGATCCCGCTCGTCGCCTACGCCCGCGAGTTCGACATCGCGCGCGACCTCGTCCTGCGCGTGGCCGCGGAGGAGGGCTTCGAGCCCGACGGCGACTTCGAGGTGGGCACGATGATCGAGCTGCCGCGCGCCTGCCTGGCCGCGGGCGAGATCGCGCGGTCCGCCGAGTTCTTCTCCTTCGGCACCAACGACCTCACGCAGACCGCGCTGGGCTTCTCGCGCGACGACATCGAGGCGGCGATCGTCCCCCACTACGTCGACACGGGCATCGTCGACCGGTCGCCGTTCGCGACGATCGACGAGCAGGGCGTCGGCGAGCTCGTGCAGATCGCGATCGAGCGCGGGCGCGAGGCGCGCCCGGGTCTGGAGGTCGGCATCTGCGGCGAGCACGGCGGCGACCCGGCCTCGATCCGCTTCTTCGACCGCGCCGGCCTGGACTACGTCAGCTGCTCGCCGTTCCGCGTGCCGATCGCGCGGGTCGCGGCCGCGCAGGCCGCTGCCGCTCGGCGCTGACCCCGGGGCTCAGCGCTCGAGCACGCTCTCCAGCAGCGCCACGTACTGGCCCAGATGGCGCGGGCCGAGGAACAGGTCGCGCACGCGCGTCTGGGCGGCCGCGCCCATGCGCTCCGCGGAATGGGGGTCGGCGAGCAGGCGATTGACGCGGTCGGCGAAGGCGGCGAGGTCGGTCGGTTCGACGAGGTAGCCGGTGCGCCCGTCCTCGATCTGGTCCTGGATGCCCCCGACGTCGGACGCCACGACCGGCCGGCCCTTCCACATCGCCTCGGAGACCGTGAGCCCGAAGCCCTCGGCGAGGCTCTTCTGGGCCACGACGTCGGCGCGGCGCTGCACCGCGTTGACGATGACCGCGTTCTCGTCGGCCTCGTCCATGGGCAGCAGGGCGAGATGCACACGCCGGCGGACCCTCTGGGGCAGCGCATGCCATGCCGCCTCGATCTCCTCGAAGACCTCCGCCCCCTCGGGATCGTCGGCCACCGCCGTGACGTCGGGGCCCGCGAGCAGCAGGTGCGGCTGCTCGTCGGCGTGCACGTGCTCGGCGAAGGCCGACACGATGCCCATCGGGTCCTTGAGCCTGTCCCAGCGCGAGACCTGGGCCACCAGCGGCGCGTCGAGGCGCAGGGCGTACTCCTCGACGACGTGGGCCGAGTGCACGACCTTCCCCACGCTGCCGTCGAGGCGCTCGAAGATCGCCCGCGAGGGCTGGTGATGGTCGGCGGCCAGGCCCGCGGCCCGCAGGACCGCCGTCACCGAGGTGAACGACATCGCGTGGTTCTTGGGCGAGAACGCGTCGATCGAGGGGGGAATGACGGTGACCTTGGCCTCGTCGAGGCCCTCCCAGGTGTACGCGGGGCGGGAGAAGACGTAGGCGTCGGCCCGCTCCACGTAGCCGATGAGGAAGCGCCACGCCTCGCGCGCGCGGTCGTTGGGCACGTCGAGGCCGACGTGCGAGCGCCAGATGACCGGTACGCCCGTCTCGACCAGCGGCCCGACCATGCCGGCGGTCTGGGGGTCGTGCAGCAGCACGACGTCGCCGGGCCCCACGCGCTGCGCGAGCAGGTCGGCGTGCTCGGCCGCGACGGCCTCGTAGATGGCGCGCTCGGCGTCGCCGAGCGGGCCGCCGTCGCCGGCGAAGCCGTGCAGGCGGTTGTGCAGGCGCTTGGTGATGCGGAAGAAGTCCTCGTTGCCGCCGATCGTCACCCAGCGCGCGTCGATGTCGACCCCGCGCGCGTAGCCGATGAGCGAGCGCAGCATCTCGGCGACCCCGCCGCCGTGCGCGGTGGAGTTGACGTTCCAGAAGATGCGATCGGCCAGCAGCTCGCGCCCGCGCGCGATCGCCTGCTCGAACTGCGCCAGGCCCTCCGGCGAGAGGACGTCGCGGAAGCGCTCCGGGTCCAGCGGCGTGACCTCGACGTCCTGGAGTGCCATGGCGCGACCCTACCTCGCCGCGCCGGCCGCGAGCCGGCCCGCTGACAGGCGACTCGATGTCCACGTCGTCGAGCGACGTGACCACGAGGTCGGCGCCGGCACCGGTCAGGAGGTCCGCGTCGCCGGCGCGGGCCACCCCGAGCGCCGCCATGCCCCCCGCCTTCGCAGCCTGGATGCCCGAGACGGCGTCCTCGACCACGAAGCACTCCGGCGGCGGGAGGCCCAGCTCCCGGGCGGCGACGAGGAAGATCTCCGGATGGGGCTTGCCGTGCGCGAGGTCACGGCCCGAGACGTCCGCGTCGAGCACGTCGAGCAGGCAGCGGCCCGGTCCGAGCCGGACCTGCCGGAGCACCAGCCCGGCGTTCTTGGAGGACGACGCTGCCGCCAGCCGGATCCCCGCATCCTTCAGCGCGACGACGAAGCGCAGCGCGTCGTCGAACACGGCGAAGTCGCCGGCCTCGATGAGCGCGACGACCTTCTGCTGCTTGCGCTGGGCGTAGACCTCGGCGCGCCTCCCCGCGTCCGGCACGTGGAAGCGGTCGAGCGCGGCGCGGGCGCCGCTCATGCGTGGCTTGCCGGCGATCGACTCCCGGTAGACGTCCGACGTGAAGCGCTGCGGCGAGTAGCTCGTCTCGCCGCGGATGTCGCTCCACTGCGTGTCCATCAGCTCCTCGAGCGTGTCCCGCCACGCCCGCTCGTGCGGGGTGTCGACGAGCACGCCGTCCACGTCGAGGATCGCGCCGCGAAAGCGCCCGTGCATGCTGCGCCTCTCCCGTCTAGCCGTGCGCGACGGCCGCGCTCCGAGATCGTGAACACGCAGCGCTCGTCCGGGCCCACCTCGCGGACGTCCTCGCCGACGCCGACCCTGATGCGCGGGCTGAACCCGTCGGCGAGAGCCGCGACGGTGAGCTCGCCTCGCTGCACCGTCACCCTGATCGGGGTGCCGCGGAACTGCATCGGGAGCGACAGCCCCTCGAGCCGGCCGATGAGCTTCGGATCGAAGTACACGACACCGTCGCGGACGTCCACGCCGAGGTAGGCCCGCTGGACGAGGTCGAGCGTCCCGCACATCACGCCCATGTGAACGCCCTCCCGCGTCGTCCCCCGCTGGACGTCGCCGACGTCGCTCTCCAGCGCGTCCAGGAACCGCTCCCACGAGCTCTCCGGATCGATGGCGGCGAGGACGCCGGCGTGGACGACGAAGCTCAGGGTCGACCCGTGCGAGGTCCGCCGGTCGTAGTAGTCGATCGTCTTGCGCGCGGTGTCGGGCCCGTACTCGTAGCCGAGCCGTCCGAAGAGCCGCCGCAGCTGGTCCTCGGAGAACAGGAAGAACAGCATCAGCGCGTCGGCCTGCTTGGCGATCTTGTAGCGGTTGGGGTCGTCTCCCTCCGCCCGCAGGATCCGGTCGAGTCGCTGGATGTCGCCGTAGCGCTCGCGGTAGGCGTCCCAGTCGAGCTCCTCCAGGTGCTCGTAGCCCTCGAACTGGCTGATGACGCCATCGTCGTGGAAGGGCACGAACATCTTGCGGCTCATCTCGCTCCCACCTGCGCATCTCCTCGTCGCCGAGGCCGATCTTCGCCCGCAGGGCATCGCGGCGGCTCGCGGGGAGCAGCTCGAGCACCGTCTGCGCCGTCTCGCAGATCCACGCCACCATGACGTTCGTGTAGGCGTTGTTGCGCAGGCCTCCCTCGGTCGCGTCCGGATGCTTCTCGTGGAACTCGTCCGGGCCCATGACCCCGTGGATCTCCCACCGGTCGCGCTCCGGGTTGTAGTGGGCGATGGAGGACCAGAAGCGCGCGATCTCCAGCAGCATCTCCGCGCCGTGGTCGCGGAGGAACTCGAGGTCGTGGGTCGCGTGGTAGTAGCACCAGATGTTGTAGAAGATCGCCGCGTTGACGTGGCGCTGGTTGCGGCTGAGGTCCGGCTCCCAGCGCCCGGACAGCGGGTTGAGGTGCACGCGCTGGGTCTCCTCGTCCCCGTCGCTGCCGCTCTGCCACGGGAACATGGCTCCCCGGCAGCCGATCTCGCGCGCCGCCGCGCGCGCCTCGCTGATCCGCCGGTAGCGGTACATGAGCAGGCCCCGCGTGATCTCCGGCAGCCGGAAGTTGAGGAAGGGATAGACGTAGAGCTCGTCCCAGAAGACGTGCCCGCGATAGGCCTCGCCGTTGAGACCGCGCGCCGGGACGCCGGCGTCGTGATGCGCGGTGAGGCGCGAGCAGACCTGCAGGACGTGCGAGATGTGCAGCCGCAGCAGGAACTGGGCGCGTTCGTTGCTCGGAAGGCGGATGTCGCAGACCTCCCAGAGCTCCTCCCAGGCCCTCGCGTGACCGACGAAGGCCTCGTCGAACGTGGGATAGCGGGCGACGCTCTTGATCGCGTTCGTCAGCGGCTCGTCGATCGCGCGATCCCGTGACGTGTACAGGGCCGTCAGCTTCTCCACGCGCACGGGCTCGCCCTCCTGCACGTCGAACTCGAGGACCTGCTGGACGTAGTCCTGGGTCTGGACGGTGTGGCGGGCGACGGCGAGCTCCTGCGCCCCGCGATAGACGCGGGCACGCGCCGCCACCGCCACCTCGATGCGCGAGTGGCGGGTTCTCGCCTTCAGCGCGATGACGTCCGGACCGGAGACCCGCGGGCCCTGCGGATCGAGGTGACGCCCCTCGAGCTGCCGGTAGCGGGCGACGCCCTGGTTGAGCACCCGCCCGTCGAGCGCCGCGACGACCTCGACGCTGCCCGACCAGTTCTCGGCCGTGAGGTCCCAGGCCAGCGCCGCCTGGTGCATGCGGTTCATGCTGACGAAGCGCCGGCTCTCCAGCCTCGTCTGCCGGCCCATTCGATCGCGGAAGCGCAGCTCGCGGATGACCAGCGCGTTGCGGACGTCGAGCGCGTGCCGGTAGGAGAGCACGTCGAGGTTCTCGAGCCGGAGGATCTCCTCGCCGTCGATGCGGAGCTTGAGGACGAGCCAGTTGGGGAGGTTCACGAGGTCCTCGTTGAGGACCGGGTGTCCCCCCATGATGGTCGTCTCCCGGTCGTACACGCCGTGCGCATAGGTGCCCGGGTAGTGGATCGCGCTGGCGTCCTCCCACTCGGCGGTTCCCCGCGTGCAGAAGTAGCCGTTGCCCGTCGAGGTCAGCGTCTCGCGCAGCCCCTCCTCGGCGGAATCGAAGCCGTCGTAGACGAGCATGAAGTCGTTCACCGGGCGTCGTGCGGACGGGGCGGCGGCGGATCGCCCGCGATCGTCATGACCCACCCTTCCCATGCCCGCCACCATCCCACGATCGGCGCGACCGCCGTCGCCCCACTGCACCCGCAGCGCACGCCACGCGCCGTCCGCGGCGCCGGCACCGGCCGGCGCGACGACCGCGCGGCGCACGTCGAGCCGCAGCCCCTCGCGGCGGACCTTCGCGGCCGCCTCCTTGGCCGTCCACACGAGATTGGTCAGCCGCGCCCGATCGGCCTCGGCGTGGGCCGCCAGCAGCCCGTGCTCGGCCGGCGCCAGCCACTCGCGCACGAAGGCTCCGCTGCGGGGCTCGACGCGCTCGAGGTCGCAGCCCACGACCGCCGGCGCCTGCGCGACGACGGCCAGCCCGCGGCCGGCGCGATGGCTGAGCGACACCGACACCGGCGCGCGCTCGCCGTCCACCCACGCCTCCGGAGCGCCGTCGGGCGCACGGAGGATCTCGACGCGCTCGGGGGCGACCGACAGCCAGGCGCCGACCGCCGCCTTGGCGGTGAAGCGGCCCAGGCGCCAGTCGTGCCGGCGCCGCTGCATGTGCAGGCCGGCAGCCGCGCGGCGCTCGCGCGCGCTCAGCCAGGCGTCGCCCGCCGGGACGTCAGCGAGCGAGCGGATCAGCCAGCCGGGCATGGCCATTGACGGGAGGGGCCTCCAGCGCGCGCTGCATGCCGCGCTCGACGGCATCGATCAGGAACGGCCGCAGCGACGCCGGCGCGACGATGCGGCTCACCGACCCCATCCGCACCGCGCGCTCGACGCTGTGCGCCGCGTCGAACTCGGCCGCGAACTCGCCGCGCTTCTCGGCCAGCACGTCGCTCCAGAGCGCCGCGCGCTCGCGCGCGCAGGCGCTGGCGCTCAGCCCCTCCGCGGTGGCGATGAGCTCGTCGAGCGGCGCGATGCGCTCGTCGCGGCGGGCCGCCTGCTCGACGTCGCGCGCGAAGACGACCGCGGCCGCCGGCGCGCCGCCGATCACCGAGGCGTGGGCGCCCTCCAGCGCGACGGTCTCGAGGTTGGCGTTGAGCTTCTGGGAGAAGACCACGAACGCGCCGCCGTGGTAGCGCGACACGACGCAGAAGACGATCGGGCCGTCGAAGTTGACGACCGCCCGCCCGATCTCGGCGCCGTACTCGAGCTGCCACTCGCGCATCGACTCGGGCGAGCCGTCGAAGCCCGGCGAGGTTGGCCAGCACGACGACGGGGCGCCGGCCGCTGGCGGCGTTGATCGCGCGCGCGATCTTCTTGGCCGCGCGCGGGAAGAGCGTGCCCGACGTCCACTGATCGGGCCCGTCGGCCGGGATCGGCCCGTGGCGCAGCAGCGGCCGCGACTCGATCCCGATCAGCGCGACCGGCCAGCCGCCGAGGTGCGCGTCCCAGACGACCGCGATCTCGGCCTCGTGCATGCCGGCCCAGCGCTCGAGCGGCGGGTGGTCTCGATCGATCGCGGCGCGCATCACGGAGCGGATGTCGAAGGGCTTCTTGCGCTCGGGGTTGGTCGCGTCGGAGAAGACGTCGCCGATGCGCAGCGAGGTCCGAGTCGGGCGCACGGTGCTCGGCGAGGCGGACGTCGCGCTCGGGCGGGTCGGAGGTCTGCGGCGCGGCGCGGGAAGCGCTCGCCCGGGGCGACGTAGCTGTGCTCGTAGTAGGCGAGCAGGACGCGGCAGGCGCCGGCCAGGTCGGGCGCCCAGTACTGGGCCTGGCCGTTGGGGCCCATGATGCGCTCGTAGCCGCCGATGCCGAAGTTGTCGTCCGCGGAGACGCCGCCCGAGTAGTCGAGCGCCTGCTTGCCGGTCAGCACCATCGCGCTCTCGGGCGTCATGACGAGGATCCCGCGCGTGTGCATGAGCATCGTCGCCTCGGCGTTCCAGTAGGGCTGGGCGCCGACGTTGATGCCGGTGACGACGACGTTGATCTCGCCGCCGGCCTGGGTGAACAGGACGATGCGCCGCAGGACGTCCGCGATCCAGTCCATGTTCTCGGTCCCGCTGTCCATCGCGATCTTGGCCCCGGCGGAGAGCGCGAACCACTCCAGCGGAACGCCGAGCTGCTCGGCCATGTCGATGGCGGCGTTGATGCGCCGGCACTCGGGCTCGGCGAGCGACCCGAGCGCACGCGTCGGGTCGCCGAGCAGGATGACGCGCAGCATCCCTTCGGGGTAGCGCTCGGTGACGTTGCGGATCGTGCCGACGATGATGCCCGCCTCGTTGGTCGCCGGCGGGCGGTCGACGGGGACGAGCGCGCCGTCCTCGTCGAGGTCGTGCTCGACGAACGTCCCCGCGGGATGGCCGGCGTTGGCCCGTACGGGCGCGAGGAGCCGGACGATCTCGGCCGGGTGCAGGACGCCGCGCCGGCGCGCGGCGACGATCCGGCGCGCGCTCTCGTCGAGCGGCTGCAGCGGCTCGGTCGACGGGTCGCCGACCTCGACGACGACGCCCTCGCCGACGAGGGTGTAGAAGCGCAGCACACGGTCGCGCACCACGCCGTCGGGCTCGCGCAGGCGTCCGCCGACGAGCACGTGCTCGATCCCGAGGCCGAGGCTGATCGGCGCCAGACGCTGCATGACGACGTTGATCTCCTCGGGGGTGAGCTCGACGACCGGCCACACGTAGAGCTGGATGCGGTTCCACTGCAGGCGCTTGCTGGGCGCGCGGCGAGCCTGGAAGCCGCGGATGGTCTCGAGGACCTCCACGAGGATCCGCTCGAGCTCGGGCAGGGCGACGATCCGCCCGTCCTCGTCGCGGACCGGGGTGACATCGCGCACCTCGGCGAGCGCGAACAGCCGCTCGTCCTTGGCGTTGGCGTGCGCCACGCCGTGGAAGGCGTAGACGTCCTCGGCCGAGGCCAGGCGCTCGAGGGCGAAGTTCTCCAGGCGCCACAGCGCGAGCCTGTGGCCCATCATCGGATGCAGCCCGCGCACGACCTCGTCCTCGACGAGGCCCTCGGGCTGATGGCGGAAGGTGAACGTGTCGATGGCCGACATCCCGCGCCCGCGCTCGGGCCGCGCGACGGCCACGACGATCCGGTGCAGGGCCGGGGGCAACGGGGTGCCCGCAAGCGCCTCGCGCAAGATCACGGCCAGCTCGTCGCGCGTCGGGGCCGCCGCCGCGTGCTCGGCGTAGAGGTCGAGCACGGCCAGGTCGTCGTCGGGCAGCGTGGCGGCGTGACGTGCGAAGGCGCCCGCCACCGCGCCGACGTCGTCGAGGTCGACGTAGGCCGCCGCCAGGTGGCGGCGCCGGCCCTGGAACGGGTACTGGGCCAGCAGCAGGTCATGGCCGCCGATGCGCGCGGACTCGAAGTCCTCGAGCGCGCGCACGCGGTAGTAGCGGCGCGCCGTCGCCTCGACGAGCAGGCGCTGCAGGGCCGGCTCGGCGGCGCGCATGCGCGCGGTGAGCAGCGCGGCGAGCGGCCGCGGGCACGCCACGAGCGCCGCGATGCGCTCCTCGCGGTCCGGGCGCGCCGGGTCCTCGGCGAGGGCGGCGACGTGCTGCGCCATCTCGGCGTAGACGCGGTCGGTGGCGGCGGCGATGACGGGCGCGTCGAAGTAGCGGAAGCGCACCTCGCGGGCGAGGTCCGCGACGACGGGATCGCGGCCGTCGCTGGCCGCCACCAGGCGATCGAGCGCCTCGCGGAAGCCATCGTCGAGGTGCCCGGCGAGCTGCCCGGCCTGCTCCAGGCGACGCTCGAGGATCGCCACGCACGACCGCGCGTGCGGTCGGCGCGCGCTCCTGGGCGAGGTGCAGGCGGTAGCAGGCCTCCTCGAGCGCCGGCGTGCGGTCGAGGTCGTCGATCCCGTAGTGGGCGAGCGCTGCGCGCAGCAGGGCCATGAAGTCGGCCGGGAGCTTGTCGGCCTCGACGTCGAGCGAGCCCAGCCACGCGTTGAGGTGCTCCTGCGGGCTGCGCAGCCACGGGGTCTCGGGGTCGGCCTCGTCGTGGCGAGGGCGCGACACCGCGCGCACGTCGGCGAACATCCGCAGCAGGCGGTGCTCGCCGGCCAGACGCGGAGTCGTGGGTCTCCGGGTCGGCGCACGCGCCATGGAGGCCGGCCATGATCCGCTCGACCTCGCCGGCGCCGACGTCGTAGCCGAGCACGAGCCACTCCAGGCGTCGCAGCTGCTCGAGGCAGCCTTCGGCCGCGGACGGCGTGGGCGACGCGAACGCGACGCGGTCGCCGCTGGCCGGCGGCGCGCCGCCGTCGAGGGGCTCGATCTGGACGAGCGGCGCCTGCGCGGGGACGTGCACGTTCGCGCCCACGAGCACCTGCCGCACGCGTCCATGGAACGGCGCGGTCAGCGAGCTCTCCATCTTCATCGCCTCGACGACCGCCACGACGTCGCCCTCGTGGACCTCGTCGCCGACGACGACCGGGATCGAGACCACGACGGCGGGGGCGAGGTTGCGCACCAGCCCGCCGTCGTCGCGCCCGATCCGGTGCGGCACGCCGTCGACCTCCACGACCAGGTCCGCGTCCTGGACGGAGGTCAGGGTGCGGTGGGCGTGGCCGCGGGCCTCGAGGCGGCGCTCGTGCAGCCCGACACGATGGATGGCCACCTCGATCTGCTCGGCGTCGACGGTCACGCGATAGCGGCCGAGGGCGATCTGCGCCACCGCCAGCCGGTAGGTCTGGCCCCGATGGCGCAGGTCCACGGTGCGCACGAGGTCCGCATCGGCCTGCGGGCGCCCGCGGCGCGCCAGGGCGTAGAAGCGCGCGCGATCGGCGGCCGTGGCCTCCTCGGCGAGCACGATCGCCGCCTGCACCAGCGCGACATCGGCGTGGCGCATGGGCACGATCTCGCCGTCGAGGTGCAGGCGATCCAGCCACGTGGTGTCGACCTCGCCCGGTGCGGACCTCGGGGCGGTCGAGCAGCTCGAGCAGGAAGCCCTGGTTGGTGGTCCCGCCGTCGACCACCACCATCGTGTCGGCGATGGCGCGGCGCAGGCGCGCGAGCGCCTCGTCGCGGTCCTCTCCCCAGGCGATGATCTTGGCGATCATCGAGTCGAACTCGGCCGGGATGACGTCGCCCTCGGCCACGCCGGTGTCCACGCGCACGCCAGGGCCGGTGGGCAGGCGCAGCAGCGCGATGCGCCCCGGGGCCGGCGCGAACCCCAGCGCGGGGTCCTCGGCGTTCAGGCGCGCCTCCACGGCGTGTCCGGTGGGCGGCGGCGGCTCGCCCTCCAGCCGCCCGCCGGCGGCGATGTGCGAGCTGCAGCTTGACGAGATCGAGGCCGGTGACCGCCTCGGTCACGGGATGCTCGACCTGAAGGCGCGCGTTGACCTCCATGAACGAGAAGCGCTCGGTGTCGGGCTCGTAGAGGAACTCGACCGTGCCGGCGTTGCGGTAGCCGGCGCGCAGCGCCAGCCGCCGCGCGGCCTCCATGACCTCGCGCTCCTGGCTCGGCGGTCAGCGCCGGGCTGGCGGACTCCTCGATGACCTTCTGGTTGCGGCGCTGGTAGGAGCAGTCGCGCAGGCCGACGCGCCCACGCGGCCGCCCTGGCCGTCGGCGACGATCTGCACCTCGATGTGGCGGGCCGGCGCGATGAGCTTCTCCAGCAGCACCGTGCCGTCGCCGAACGCCTGGATGGCCTCGGCCTGCGCGCTGGCGAACGCGGACGGGAGCGCATCGGGCGCGTCGACGCGGCGGATGCCGCGTCCGCCGCCGCCGGCGGCGGCCTTGATCATCAGCGGGAAGCCGATGCGCGCCGCGTGGCGCAGCGCCTCGTCGGCGGTCTGCGACGGGGCCGCCGCTCCAGGGCGCGACGGGGACGCCCGCCTCCTCGGCGAGCCGCTTGGCGGCGATCTTGTCGCCGACCAGGCGCATGACCGCGGCGTCCGGGCCCACGAAGACGATGCCCAGGCGCTCGCACAGCTCGGCGAACTCGGGGCGCTCGGCGACGAAGCCCCAGCCCACCCACGCGGCGTCGGCGCGCGCCTCGCGCAGCGCGCGCTCCAGGTCGGCGAGGTCGAGGTAGCCGCCGCTCAGGGCGACCGCCTCGTCGGCGTGGCGGACGAACATCGCGTCGCGCTCGGCCTCGGTGTGGAGCGCGATGACGCAGATCTGCTCGGCGCGCTGCGCGTTGAGCTCGCGGACGGCGTGGATGACCCGCATCGCGGGCTCGCCGCGATTGACGATCGCCAGGCGCGAGAACGGGCGCTGCATGGCTCAGTCGCCGCCCATCGCCGCGCGGATCGGCGCGAGCGCGTCGGCGTCCACGCCGCCGGGCAGCTCGATCGTGCGGTAGCCCTCCAGGCGCACGCGCACCCTGCCGGTCGTCGTCGACCACCTCCGCGTCGACGCCGTCGCCGTCGCCGCGCTGGCTGACGACCGCCCACAGCTCGCCGGGGGCGTCCGCGCCGGCGTAGCGCACGACGCGCTCGACGTGCGTGGGGAGCGCCATGCGCCCGGCGGTGCCGAGCTCCCACACCCCGGCGGTCTGGAAGCAGAGCTCGATCAGACGCGGCGCGAAGTCGATCGGGCTGCTCGACGGCGCGTGGTCGACGGGCAGCTCGCTGGCCAGGCGGCCGACGACGTGGCCGTTGTCGCGCCAGGCGCGGTCGAGCACCTGGTAGGCGGGGCCATGGAAGTAGACGCGGTAGACCGCGTCGTGGCTCACGCCGTCGCCGCCGTCGGCCGGCAGCACGGCGGCCGCCGGCGAGGCCGGCGCCTCGCGCGCCAGACGGGCGCGCCCGGTGAAGTGGCACGTCTCCTGCTCGTCCTGGCCGGGCAGCGTCCGCCGTCCGATCAGCTGGCAGTCGGCCACGAGCGTGCCGTCGCCGCCGTCGCGCACCAGCGCGCGGAGCTCGAGCGTGCGCGGCTCGTCGCGGTAGAACTTGAACGGCGCCAGCAGGTCGACGTCCTCGAGCGCGACGACGACCCAACCGGGCAGCAGCGCGTGGGCCGCCTCGGCGAAGCCCTCCATGCCCATGACGCCCGGCAGCACCGGGGTGCCGTCGATGCGGTGGTGGTCCAGGAAGGCCTGACGGCCCGGGTCGAGCTCGGTGATCACGCTCAGCCCGCCGCCGACCGTCAGCGCGGCGATGCGCCCGGTCATCGGGCCGCCGAGCGCGGCCGCGGCGGCCGTGGCGCGCTCGGCGTCCAGCCCGCCGGTGGGGTGGCGCTCGGCGAGGAGCACGCCGAGGGCGCCGGCGACGACGACCTCGCCGCCCATGCCGTCGGCCGTCAGCTCGCGGCGCACCATCGGCACGCCGATCTCGGGCGGGAGCATGTCGATCCCGGCGGCCTGCATCATCTTCGGGATCGAGCCGCGGCTGGCCATGCCGATGCCGGCCCACGCCGTCCAGTCGATGACGCTGGCGCGCACGCCGGCGGTCCGGCGCAGGTTCGACGCGCTCTTGCACAGCAGATCGTTGGCGGCGGCGTAGTCGGTCTGGCCGGCGTTCCCGAAGCGGCCGGCGATCGAGCTGAAGGCGACGGCGGAGCGCGGCGGCGCCTCTCGCATCGCGTGCAGGAGGTTCAGCCAGCCCGCGGCCTTGACGTCGAAGACGAGGTCGTACTCGCGCTGGGGCTTGTCGGGGAGGAAGTGGCTGATCTCCACGCCCGCCGCGTGCACGAGGACGTCGACGCGGCCGCTGTCCGCGAGCACCTGCTCGACGGCCCGCGCGACCTGCTCGGCGTCGGTGAGGTCGACCTGGTGCCAGCGCGCCGTTCCGCCGGCCGCGCGGATCGCCTCGATGGCGTCGAGTGCCGCACGGCCGCGCTCGAGGCGCGCCAACTCGCGCTCGACGAGCTTGGGCGTCGGGACGCTCGCCGCGCTGCGCGCATGCGCTCGGCCAGCTCGCCCTTGAGGGCGTCGCGGTCGCTGGCGAAGCGCGCGAGGTCGGGGTCGCCGGGGTCGGGCTCGGCCACCAGGTCGAGCAGGTGGAAGGTGCCCCCGGACGCCGCGAGGTCGGCCGTGATCGCCGAGACGATGCTGCCGGCGGCCCCGGTCACGACGAACACCGTGTCGGCGCTCGGCTCGTGGGCGGGGTCATGGCCTGCGGCCTCTTCGGCCAGGCCGACCGTCCAGCGCAGATCGTCGGCGTGGCCGACCTCGACGGCGCCGGGGTCGTGCAGCGTCTCGTCGACCAGGAGGTCGGCGAGCGCCGCGGTCTTGCGGCTCGGCGCGAAGTCGACGGCCTTGACGAGCGCATCGGGCCGCTCGCGCGCGAGCGCCTTGGTGAAGCCGGTCACCGCGCCGCCGAGCACCGAGGTGGCGCCTTCGGCGCCGTAGCCGTGGCGCCCGCCGAGGCGGGTGGCCGAGACGAGGAAGGTGTCGGGCGCGGCGAGCGCGCGCATCGCGACGGCCAGGAGCTTGACGCGCACGCGCAGCGCCTCGCTGCGCTCGGCGGGCTCGAGCCCGCCCAGCGGGCCCTCGTCGTCGAGCGCGGGCAGCCAGTAGACGCCCTGGATCGGGCCGGCGGCCGTCCACGCGGCGATGCTGGCCTCGAGCGCCTCGGCATCGGGCGCGCCGTCGATCTCGAGGACCTCGACGCCGAGCTTGGCCAGGCGGCTGGTCAGCGCCTTGGCGACGCCGCCGCCGTCGGGCATGAGGATCACGCGGCTGCCCTCGCCGAGCTCGACGCCGGTGGCGACGCAATGGTCGAGCGGCGGGCGCAGGACCGCGACGGGGACGCGGCGCGGGAAGCCCGCGGCCTCAGCGGATGGTGCGGGGGACGCCTGGTCGGCCGGGGCCGCAGCGGGCTCGGCCGGAGCCGCAGCGGGCTCGGCCGGCGCTGCTGCGGCCTGCGGGGTGCGGTCGCGCACGAACCCCACGACGTGGTTCAGCGTCGGGTAGTCGCGCAGCTTCAGCGAGTCGTCGCGCTCGATCCCATAGGTCTCACGGATCGACGCGAACACCTCCGCCTGCTTGACCGTGTCGATCCCCAGGTCCGCCTCGAGGTCGAGATCCATGTCCAGCAGATCCGACGGGTAGCCCGTCTGCTCAGCCACCACCGCCAACACCCGCGCCTCGACCTCATCGACCGGCGCCGCCTCAGCCGGAGCGGGTTCGGCCGCGGCCGGAGCGGGTTCGGCCGCCGCCGGAGCGGGCTCGACCGGGGCCGCAGCGGGCTCGGCGACCGCGGCCTGCGGGGCGCTGTCGCGCACGAACCCCACGACATGGTTCAGCGTCGGGTAGTCGCGCAGCTTCAGCGAGTCGTCGCGCTCGATCCCATAGGTCTCACGGATCGACGCGAACACCTCCGCCTGCTTGACCGTGTCGATCCCCAGGTCAGCCTCGAGATCGAGGTCCATGTCCAGCAGGTCTGACGGATAGCCCGTCTGCTCGGCCACCACCGCCAGCACCCGCGCCTCGACCTCATCGGTCGCAGCGGCGCGGCCGCAGCGCGGAGCGGGCGCAGCGCGCCAGCGGGCTCAGCGGGCGCCGGAGCGGGCTCGACCGCGGGCGCCGGAGCGGGCGCGACCGGCGCCGGAGCGCGGCTGCTCGGCTGCGCGGCCTGCGGGGCGCGGTCGCGCACGAACCCGACGACGTGGTTCAGCGTCGGGTAGTCGCGCAGCTTCAGCGAGTCGTCGCGCTCGATCCCGTACGTCTCACGGATCGACGCGAACACCTCCGCCTGCTTGACCGTGTCGATCCCCAGGTCCGCCTCGAGGTCGAGATCCATCGCGAGCAGATCCGACGGATAGCCCGTCTGCTCGGCCACCACCGCCAACACCCGCGCCTCGACCTCGTCGACCGGCGCCGACACAGCCGGCGCGGGTTCGGCCGCCGCCGGAGCGGGCTCGACCGGGGCCGCAGCGGGCTCGGCCGGCGCGGGAGCGGGCTCGGCGACCGCGGCCTGCGGCGCGCTGTCGCGCACGAACCCCACGACATGGTTCAGCGTCGGGTAGTCGCGCAGCTTCAACGAGTCGTCGCGCTCGATCCCGTACGCCTCACGGATCGACGCGAACACCTCCGCCTGCTTGACCGTATCGATCCCGAGATCGGCCTCGAGGTCGAGATCCATCGCGAGCAGATCCGACGGATAGCCCGTCTGCTCAGCCACCACCGCCAGCACCCGCGCCTCGACGTCATCGGTCGCAGCGAGCGCGGCCGGAGCGGGCGCAGCGGGCGCCGGAGCGGGCGCAGCCGGAGCGGGCGCAGCCGGCGCGACCGCGGCCGGAGCGGGCTCGGCCGGAGCCGGAGCCGCAGCCGGCTCGGCCGGACCGGAGCCGGCCGGAGCGGGCGACCGAGCCGGGGCGGCCGCGACCGGAGCCGGGGCGGCCTCGACGGCCGGCGCGGCGGGCGCGGGCGCGGCGACGCGCGGCGGGGCTCCCCGGTCGGCCACGCGCAGGCGGTGCTGGACGACCTCGAGCTGCGGCTCCTCCTGACCGCTCACGCGTCGCAGCCATGCGGTCCACGCGGCGCGGTCGGCGATGCGGTAGTCGTAGCCGAGCTCCTCGGGATGGCGCCGGCGGCCATCGGCCACCGGGGTCCAGCGCAGCAGCAGCATGCTGATCTGCGAGCCGAATCCCGCGGCGAGGCGCAGCGCGTAGCGCACCGGGTAGGCGCCGCCGTGGGACAGGTTGAGCATCCCCAGCTCGGGGTCGGGATCGCGGAAGTTCGGGACCGGCGGCACGATGCCCGTCTCGAGCGCCTTGACCGCGAGAACGTCCTCCAGGCCGACGCCCATCGGGTGCCCCGTGAAGCCCTTGGTGTTGGCGATCACGATGCGGTCGGCGTCGTCACCGAAGACCTGGCGCAGCGCGTGGATCTCCGCTGCGGCACTGCCGCCGCGCGCGGGCGTGTAGGTCTCGTGGGAGACGAAGAGCATCTCGCCGGCCATGTCGCTGCGGCGCGCCCCCCGCGCCTCGGCCTGGGCGACGATCCGCTCCATGACGCCGCCGATGTGGTCGACGTCCAGGCGCGTGCCGTGGAAGGCCGAGTTCGCGGTGACCGTGCCGAGCACCTCGCAGATGGGCATCAGGCCGCGCTCGCGGGCAGCCGCCCCGCTCTCCACCACGATGGAGGCGGCGCCCATGCCGATGATCATGCCGTGGCGGCGCTCGTCGAACGGAAGCGCCGCGTCTTCCACGACGGCATCCGTGGCGGCCGCGCCCGAGGCCAGGAACCCGGCGCCCAGCCAGCCGAGGAGCACGTCGGAGGTGGCGTCGTCGGCGGCGACGACGATCACCCGCCGGCAGCGTCCGAGGCGGATCCAGTCCTCGGCGAGCGCCACGGCCTGCGTCGTGCTCGCGCACGCCGAGTTGATCTGGGTGTTGGGCCCCCGCGCGCCGATCAGCTCGGCGAACTGCGAGTGGCCCATCGAGAGCACGCGGAAGAGGAAGCGCCGATCGAAGGCGTAGGGCTCCTCCTCGAGCTGGCGGTTGAGGTCGTGGATGCGGCGGTCGACCTCGGCCAGCACCACGGCGTCGGTGCCCTCGTGGTCGACCATGCGGGCGCGCAGCGACTCGAGCGCGTCCATGCGCTCGCGGCGCATCCGGTCCACCGTCTGGCGCACCAC
Source organism: uncultured Actinomycetes bacterium (assembly GCA_963816845.1). GTDB lineage: Bacteria > Actinomycetota > Thermoleophilia > Solirubrobacterales > Solirubrobacteraceae > JAOPZW01. The sequence continues at coordinate 52,249 of CAWFMR010000023.1, forward strand.
CTCGTCGGTCATCTCCTCGAGGCCCGGGAAGGCCGAGGCGAAGATCACGCCGGTGTCGTCGCGCAGCTCGTCGGGCAGCGACCAGCGGTCGGGCAGCTGGGAGCCGGTGGTGGTCGTCTTGTAGTGCTGGACGAGCGGGATGCCGGCGTCGCGCAGCGCGTCGATGCCCGCGGCCATCGCCAGCTGGGTGTCGCGTCCGAGCGCGGCCAGGCGGTCGGCGTCGACCCCGAACTCCTCGCCGAGGTCGAAGGTGCCGGCGCGCGCGGCCAGCTTGATGACGTCGTCGAGGCGGTCGATGGTCTCGAAGTGGCCGCTGCCGTCGTCGCCCTTGACCAGCCGGGTCACGTGCTTGTCGAGCATCTCGCGCCGGATGCGGCCGGGGATGACGTCGATGCCCTGCGCGCCGTCCAGCGCGCGGCCGATGTTGGCGTCGTCGAAGAGCTGCTCGGCGCCCGGGAGGCCCAGTGCGGCGCCCGTCACGACGACCGGCTCGGTGCTCGGCGCAGGCCCACCTTCCTGTGCGCCCATCAGCTCGCGGCCGCGCTCGACGAACTCGGCGAACAGGCGCTCGAGCTCGCTCTGGGCGCCACCGGCGGCGGCGCCTGGCGCGGGCGGCGCGGGAGCCGCGGTCGCCGCGGGAGCAGGCGGCGCCGCGGTGCGCCGTGTGGCGGGCTGCTGCGCGGTCGCCCCCGGGCGCAGCGCGACGTCAGCTGCCGCCGCGGGCTCGAGTCCGGCGCCGAGGCCGGCCGCCCACAGCCCGCACAACGCGCCGTTGAACGACGGGACGTCGCCGGCCTTGGGATGGTTGGTGGCGACGTTGAGGACGTCGTCGTCACCGAGCACGTCGGAGGCGAAGCCCTGCAGCGCGTGCTTGGGCCCGACCTCGACGAACACCCGCGCGCCCTGGTCGTAGAGCGTGTGCAGGCCCTTGACGAACTGCACCGGCGAGGCCACCTGGCGGGCGAGCAGGTCGAGCATGCGCTCCTGCACGTCGTCGCCGGTCGGATAGAGCTCGCCGTCCACGTTGGCCACGATCGGCAGCACGGGCGCGCGCAGGCCCAGGCGCTGGAGCGCCGCGCGCAGCGGCTCGCTGGCCGGGGCGACGATCTCGGTGTGGAAGGCGTGGCTGACCGGGATCGGGAAGGCCTGGTGGCCGCGCTCCTTCACCGCGGCGACGGCGCGCCCGACGGCGTCGGTGGCGCCGCCCAGCACGACCTGGTGCGTCGAGTTGACGTTGGCGAGGGCGACGTAGCCGTCGGTGGCGGCGACGATCTCCTCGATCTCGGCCAGCGGCGCGATGACCGCCGCCATCGCGCCGGGATCGTCGAGCTTCAGGCTCGCCATCCCGCGTCCGCGGGCGCTGACCGCCTCCAGCGCGGCCTCGAACGTCAGCGCGCCGGCGGCCACGAGGGCGCCGTACTCGCCGAGCGAGTGGCCCATGACCATGTCGGGCGCGATCCCGTACTCGCCGAGCAGCTTGGTGAGCGCGATGTCGACCGTGAGGACGGCCGGCTGGGTGATCTCGGTGCGGCGCAGCTCCTCCTCGGCGCGCGCCATCGCGGCCGCGTCGGCCCGGTCGGCGAAGATGACGTCGGTCAGCCGGCGGCCCTCGAGCAGCGGCGCCATGATCGCGTCGGCCTCGTCGAAGAGGTCGGCGACGACGCCTTCGCGCGTCCGCAGCTCGGCCAGCATGTTGGCGTACTGCGAGCCCTGGCCGGTGTAGAGGAAGGCGACCTTGCCCGGCGCACCGGCGCCGCGGTAGATCCCGCGGCCGCGCAGCGCCGTCCACGCGGCGGGGCTGTCGCCCTGCATGGCGCGCAGCGCGAGCTCGGCCTTGGCCGCGAGCTCCTCGCCGTCGGCGTAGTCGATCGCGATCCGCTCGGGCGCGCGCAGCGCGGCGGCGCTCGGCGCGGTGGGCTCCAGGTGCCGGCCCTGGCGCGCCTCCGCCAGCGCGGTGCGCAGCTCGTTGGCGAGGCCCGCCGCATCGGCGGCCCCGAGGACGAGCGCGCCGCGCAGCGGCGGCTTGGCGCCCGCGGTCGCGGCGGCGCGCGGCGCTGCGGCCGGGACGTCCGCGGCGGCGGCGCGGAGCGCCAGCCGGCGGCTGCGCCGGAACGGAGATCGAGGCGCGATGGCCGTTGGTGGTCAGATGGCCGGGCACGTGCTCCTCCATGACGATGTGGAAGTTCGTACCGCCGAAGCCGAACGCGCTGACGCCGGCCACACGGGTGCGGCCGGGCGCGACCTCCCAGTCGCGCAGCTCGGTGTTGACGGCGAACGGCGAGGCGGCCCAGTCCACGTTGGGGTTGGGCCGGTCGAAGTTGAGGCTGGGCGGCAGCACCTTGTCGTGCAGCGCCAGGGCGGTCTTCAGCATGCCGGCGGCGCCGGCCGCGCCCTTGAGGTGGCCGATGTTGGACTTCACCGATCCGAGGGCGACCGACCCGGGGGCGAGCTGCGCGCCGGCGAAGGCGTCCGCGATGCTGCCGACCTCGACGACGTCGCCGACGGCCGTCGAGGTGCCGTGGCCCTCGATCAGCGTGCACTCCTCGGGCGACAGCCCGGCGTTGCGCCAGCTGCGCTCGACGGCGAGGCGCTGGCCCACGGGGTTGGGCGCGGTGATGCCCTTGCCCTTGCCGTCGCTGGCGCCGCCCACGCCGCGAACGACCGCGTAGACGCGGTCGCCGTCGCGCTCGGCGTCGGCGAGGCGCTTGACCACGAAGAGGCTCGCGCCCTCGCCCATGACGAAGCCGTCGGCCCCCTCGGCGTACGGGCGCGTGCCGCTCGGCGACAGCGCGCCGATGGCGCAGAACTTCACGAAGCTCGACACGCCCATGTTGCGGTCCACCCCGCCGGTGATGGCGGCGTCGAACTCGTGGGCGACGAGCCCCTCGATCGTCGCGTCCATCGCCGCCATCGCCGAGGCGCAGGCCGCGTCGACGGTGAAGTTCGGGCCGTGGAGGTTGAAGAGGTTGGCGATGCGGCCGGCCATGCAGTTGGCCAGCTCGCCGGGCATCGTGTCCTCGGTGATCGCCGGCAGCAGGGCGTCGAGGTTGCCGTGCAGCTCGCCCTCGATGGCGCCGCGCACGTCTGCGGGCAGCGCGGCGAAGCTCTCGGCATGCGCGAGCTCGCGGGCGAGCTCCGGGTAGGAGATGCGCAGATTGGTCAGGTAGTGCCGCTCGCCGGCCATCGCCGTGCCCAGGATCACCGCGGTGCGATCGAGGTCGAGCGAGCGCTCGGGCCAGCCCGCATCGGCGAGCGCCATGCGGGTGCAGGCCACGGCCCACTTCTGTCCGTCGTCCATGTTGTCGGAGACCTTGGGCGGCATCGGCAGCCTCCAGCCCAGCGGGTCCCACTCCCAGTCGCGCACCCAGCCGCCGATCTTCGAGTACGTCTTCGCGGGTGCCTGCGGGTCGGCGTCGTAGTAGAGCGCGGGATCCCAGCGGGCCGGATCGACCTCGCTGATCGCGTAATGGCCCTCGCGCACGTTGCGCCAGAAGGCGCCGGCGTCGGGGGCATCGGGGAGGATGGCGCCGACGCCGATGATGGCGACGGCGTTCTCGGCAGTTGAGCTCATCGGGGAGGCCTTCGTTGGGAGTTCGTGTTCGTCACGGGCGCCTGCGCGCGTAGATCGCGTCGGCGACCGCCTGCAGGTCGGCGAGCAGGCCGCCCTGGGCGCGGTGGATGGCTGTGAGGCCGAGGCGCTGCTCGAGATCGCCGAGCTCGCCGCCGTCGGCGCCCGCCACCCAGCGGATCGCCTCGGTCGCGACGGTCAGGGCCGCGCCGCGAGCGCCCACGCGGCTGACCGCGGCCAGCCCGTCGGCGCGCAGGCCGCGCGCGGCCTTCGGGTTGAGCTGCTTGACCGCCGCGCGCTGCGCGCGCCGGGCCAGCGCCGCGGCACCCTCGGCCTGGGCGATCAGTGCGCCGAGGCGCAGCAGCACGTGCTGGTTGCGCGTCAGCTTCTCCACGCGACAGCGCTCGAGCAGCTCGGCGAGGGCGTGGTGGGCGAGCGCCGCGACGTCGGCGCCGACGGCCGGGTTCTCGGCGTGCAGCGCTTCGAGCTCACGCGCCTGCGCGTGGTAGTGCTCGCCGGAGGTCTTCAGGTGCTCCTGCCAGCGCCCGCGGGCGATCGTCATCTCCATGATCTCCGAGGTGCCTTCGTAGATCCTGGTGATGCGAACGTCGCGCTTGATCTTCTCGACCATGTAGTCGTGGGTGTAGCCGTAGCCGCCGTGGGCCTGGATCGCGGCGTCGGCGGCCGCGTCGCCCGCCTCGGTGGCGAGGTACTTGGCGATGGCCCCTTCGACGTTGAGCGAGCCCTCGCCGGCGTCGATGCGCTCGGCGGTCTCCTCGATGGCGGCGCGCGCCATCTCCAGCGCGACGACGTGCGGGACGATCAGCTTGTGGGTGTAGCCCGGCTTCTCGCACAGCGGGCCGCCGGCCTGGATGCGCTTGCGCGAGTAGGCGATCGCGCGGTCGAGCCCCGCCCACCCGGCGCCGAGCCCGAAGGCGGCGACCATGAGCCGCGTGTAGCCGAAGACCTGCTGGGCCTGGACGAGGCCCTGGCCCTCGACGCCGCCGATGAGCCGGTCGGCGTCGACGTAGACCTTGTCGAGGAACAGCGCCGCCGTGTTGCTGAGCCTGATCCCGTGCTTGTCCTCGTGCTCGCCGTGCGTGAAGCCGTCGGTGCCGGCGTCGACCACGAACCAGCTCGGGCCGCCGGGAGCGAGGGCCAGGATCGTGTAGAGGTCGGCCACGCCGCCGTTGGAGATCCACTGCTTGACGCCGGTGAGGCGATAGCCCGTGACGGATCCGTTGTCGCCCACCGGCTCGGCGATCGTCTTCAGCGAGCCGAGGTCGCTGCCCGCCTCGGGCTCCGTGGCGCCGTAGGCGAAGAGCACGCCGTCCTTGGCGATGCGGCTCATGTACTCGCGCTTCTGCTCCTCGGTGCCGCCGACGCGGATCGGGTCGCTGCCGAGGAAGGTCGCGAGCTCCGAGGTGGCCAGGCCGAGGTCGATCGCGGCCATGCGCTCGCAGATCCGATAGACGTCGAACGCGCCGCCGCCCATGCCGCCGTACTCGAAGGGGACGAAGAGGAGCTGGATGCCGAGCTCGTCGCCGGACGACATGCGGCGCACGAGCTCCTCCGGGAACTCGTCGCGCTCGTCGAGGTCGATCAGCAGCGAGTCGGGAAGCTCCCGCTCGGCGAACTCGTCGATCGACCGCAGGGCGACCTTCAGCATCTCCAAGTCGAGCACGTTGGCCATGAAGCACTCCTTCCGTTCAACTCGAACCACGAGCCTTCAACACATCGTTCACGGCGCCATCGGCCGCCAGCCGCAACCCGGGCGTGGGAACTACGGATCCGCCGTGCGGCGAGAGCCCTCCGGCGATTGCCCGTGGATGAGCGACATCGCCGCCGTTGCCGAGTAGCCGTCCCCGTCGGGGGACAGGCGGCGCAGCGACTCGAGGTCGGCGCCGCCGGTGAAGATCGGCGCTTCGAGGTATCCGTCGTGGCGCCGCTGCGCCAACCCGGCCGCCGCGAAGAGCGCGTTGCAGAGGCACACGCGGCCGGTGGCCTGTGGCTCCCTGCCGCCCTTGCTCTTGAGCGTGGGCTCCGGCTCGGCGGGGCAGACGTAGACCAGCTCGCCGTCCTGCTGCACGGGCTGGCGCAGGTAGCCGAGGTCGCACCTGCGCGCGCGTGCGTCGCGCACGACCGGGTCGGAGAGCGTGCCCTCGAGCTGATGGACCTTGAACGGAAAGCCCGTCGGGGACGCGCTTCCGTCGGTGATCACGGTGAGGGTGCCGTCGGCGACCTTGGCGAGGACCTGGCTCTTGAGCTCGGAGGTCAGTCCAGACTCCCGGCTCAGGGCGAACACCGTGCCGGCCTGTATGCCGCGCGCGCCCGCGTCGCGCGCTCCGCGCAGCCCTTCCGCGCTGCCGTACGAGCCGGCGAGCCAGAAGGGCAGGCCGATCGCCGCGATGGCCGCCAGGTCGACGCTGTCGCGGTCGCCGTAGGAAGGGTCGGACTGCGGGTGCCACGGGCCACGCGGCGGCGCGTTGTGGCCCCCGGCGGTCGGGCCTTCCACGACGAACCCATCCGGGCACGTGGCGGGCTGTGCGGCGAGGCCGGCCGCCAGGTCGACCGAGGCGACGATCGCGAGGAACCGTGGCCGCTTCAGCGGCGGGCCGGTCGGGAGTCCGGGGACCTTCGCGGGCGCGAAGCGCGTCGCGTACTCGGCCCCGGGCGCGGCGCGCATCACCTTCACCGACAGCAGGCCCTCGTCGTGGCGCGCGAGCGCGTCGAGCAGGCGCGGCATCTCGTCGGGGCTCCCGGCTCCCGTGAGGACGACGTCGACGCCCGCGAGCATCGCCCCGTAGATCGTGGCCGGAATCGGCAGCGCGATCTTGCGCAGCACGTTGATGCCGACCACGCCGTCGTGATGGTGCTTGGCCCGCGTCACCTCCGCGAAGGCCGACGCCACGGCGAGCTCCTGCAGCTCCGCGAGGCTCGCGCGCTGTCGATCCGTCCGCGGATCGATGATCCACTTGTGCAGGTTGCCGTACGGCTTGCCGCCCCGGCCCTCGGCCCTGAAGTGCTTCGCGAGCACACGCTCGGCGATCGCCTGGTCGGGGAACTGCTCGATGCCCCAGCGCGCGCCGCGGTCGCCATCCTGCAGGAGCCGGGCGTACACGCCGTCGAGCCCCGTGCCCGGAGATCACGCCGAGTCCGCCGGCCATGGCCACCGTCCGTGCCAGGCGATGCCCGGACACGTGGACGCCCATCCCCCCCTGGATGATCTCGGGGAGCGCGCCCGCGGGTTGAGATGTCTGTCGCACTGAAGGTCTCTCGCGACCACCGCGACGCAGCCGGCGGCCAAGCGACGGACGATCGCAGCCGCCGTCGCCCGATCAATCCGTGCGATCTACCGCGAGGCTCCGTAGTTCACCGCGTCGGCCGAGGCAGCGCAGCGCAGTAGTGTCGCTCGACATGCGCACGTTGGCTTTCGACGCTGAGGTGGGACCGTGAACATCGCCGTTGCAATACGGCTCATGCCGAAGGCGGGCGACGAGCTCGAAGTGGACCCGAGCGGCACGGACATCGACCGTGAGCTCGTCGACATGGTCATCAGCGAGTTCGACGACCAGGCGCTCGAGGAGGCCGTCCTCATCAAGGAGGCCACGGGCGCGACGGTCACCGCCGTGGCGCTGCAGGCGGAAGGCGCCGAGCAGGCGCTCCGCGTTGCGTACGCGCGCGGCGCCGACCGCGTGGTGCTCGTGGAAGCGGGCGAGATCGACGCCTACGACTCGCGGACCGCGGCGCTCGCCTTCGCCGAGGCGTTCCGCGCGCTGGCTCCCGACCTCGTCCTGATCGGCGTGCAGACGCCATCGGACGTGTTCGGCCAGACCGCGCCGGCCCTCGCCGTCGCCCTCGGCTGGCCGCAGGCCAGCGTCGTGGTCGGCGTCACCGTGGCCGACGGCACCGCGCGCGTCACGCAGGAGTACGCCGGCGGCCGGCTCGCCGTGCTGGGCCTGGAGCTGCCCGCCGTCGTCGGCGTGCAGTCCGCCAGCGCGCCGCCGCGCTACGTCTCGATGGGCCGCCTGCGCCAGGCGATGACCGAGGCGACCGCCGAGACGATCGCGGTCAGCATCGACGCGCCGGACTCGGCTTCGACGCTCGTGTCGCTCGCGCGCCCGGAGCTGCAGGGCGGGGCGACGATGCTCGAAGGCGATGCCGAAGAGGTGGCCGCGCAGATCGTCGCGGTCCTGCGCGAAAGAGGAGCTCTGGTGAGCTGATGGGCGACGTTCTCGTCTACGTGGATCCGGCCATCAACGACAGGCTGCTCGCCTTCGCCCGCCCGCTGGCCGACGCGGCCGGCGGCTCGCTGGTGGCGGTCGTCGCGAGCGCCGAGCCGATCGGCTCCGACGGGCTCGCCGAGGCCGACGTGGTGCTCGAGGCGTCGCACCCCGCGCTCTCCCCCTACCTTCCCGAAGCCCATCAGGCGGTCCTGGCGGAGGCGATCAGGACGCGCACGCCCGACCTCGTGCTGCTCGAGAACACGACGGCGGGCTACGACCTCGCCGCGGCGGCAGCAGCGACGGCGGGCCTCCCCTTCGTCGGCTACTGCGTCGAGCTCTCGCTCGAAGGCGGCGAGGCGCAGGCGGTCAGCGAGATCTACGGCGGTCAGCTGCGCGCCACGACGCGCACCTCGCTGCCGGCGGTGTGCGCGATCAACTCCGCCGCCCTGCGCGAGGAGCCTCACGGCGCCGGCCGGGGCGAGCGCGTCCAGCTCGCGCCGCCTGCCGAGCTCGACAGCCTGAGGACGACCTTCGTCGAGCCGGTGGTCGCAGAGGACGAGGGCGTGGACCTGACCACGGCCGACCTGATCGTGTGCGTCGGGCGCGGGATCGGCGGCGCCGACAACATCCCTCTTGCCGAGGAGCTGGCCGACGCGCTGGGCGCCGAGCTCGCGGCCTCGCGGCCGGTCGTCGACTCCGGGTGGCTGCCCAAGGTGCGCCAGGTCGGCAAGTCCGGAGCGACGGTCAGGCCCAAGCTGTACCTGAGCCTCGGCGTCTCCGGCGCCCCCGAGCACGTCGAGGGCATGCAGGGAGCCGAGCTGATCGTCGCGGTCAACACCGACCCGGGCGCGGCGATCTTCAACGTCGCCCACTACGGCGCGGTCGCCGACCTGTTCGACGTCGCCGACGAGCTGACCGGGCTGCTCAGCTGACCGGGCTGCTCGCGCGGCGCTTCGCGCGCGCGGCCGCGCGGCGCTCGCGCACTGCGCCCGCGCTGACGCTGGCTCCGGGTGGCGAGGTGTCTGGCACAGCGTCGAACGTCGGTCCTACCCCCTCCTGAGGGGTGAAGACCGACGTTCGACCGCCACCAGCGGCGCCCCCGGGCCCCCCGCTCCGCGGACGTCCCTCCACTCGGTGATGCTGTTCAGGCGGGCGCGAACCGCTCAGCCGTTCACGACGTCACTGGGGCTTCGCTCTGGACGGACTCGGCCTCGACCAGCGCGCGCTCGATCAGGCTCGTCAGCTCCGCGACCTCGAAGTCGGCGCCGACGACCTTGACCGCGTCGGAGTACATCGCGAGGTCCTTGGGGCAGGTCACGAGGAAGTAGTCGAGGTGGCCGAGGGTCTGCGCCTCGCGGATCCGCTGCTCGCTGGGCCGCTCCTCGGTCTCCGGCCCGTCCTTCATCCAGATCCGCCCGCCGCCGGCGCCGCAGCAGAACGTGTCCGTCCCGTGGCGCGGCATCTCGACGAGCTCGGCCCCGGTCGCCTCGATGAGCTGGCGCGGCGCCTCGGTGATCCGGTTGTAGCGCGCCAGGTAGCACGGGTCGTGGTAGGTGACCCGCGTCCCCGTGAGCGGGGTCCGCAGCGAGATCACGCCGCGCGCGACGAGGTCGGCGAGCAGCTCGGTGTAGTGGTAGACCGGCTTGTCGAGGCCGTACTGCGGATACTCGTTGCGCAGCGTGTTCAGCGAGTGCGGATCGGTCGTGAAGATCGCCTGGTACTGCGCCTGGGCGAGCGCGCCCATGTTCTGCTCGACGAGCAGCTCGAAGAGACCCTCCTCGCCGACCCTGCGCACGTCGTTGCCGGCGTTGCGCTCGCCCTCGTAGAGCAGGCCGAACGAGACGCCGGCATCGTGCAGGATCCGCGCGATCGACTGCGAGGCGAGCTGGACGCGCTCGTCGAAGGACGCGAAGTCGCCGACGAACCACACGTACTCCACGGGCTCCTTGCGCGCGTCGGGGATCTTGAAGTCGAGGCTCTTGGCCCAGCGGGCGCGCATCCGCGACGACTTGCCGTAGGAGTTGCCCTGCTGGGCGTAGTTCTGCAGCGTCTGCTGCAGGAGCGGATCGAGCTCGCCCTGGTCGACCAGGTTGCGGCGCATGTCGACGATCGTCGGCACGTGCTCGATCCCGACGGGGCACGCCTCGACGCACGCCATGCAGGTCGTGCACGCCCACAGCACGTCGTCGGAGATGACCGGCGGGGCGTCCTTGCCGTTGCGCTGCTCGTCGCCGTGGTGATACAGGCGGTCACGGAGGTCGAGGATGAGCTGGCGCGGCGCCAGGGGCGAGCCGCTGGCCGTGGCCGGGCAGACGGCCGTGCAGCGGCCGCACTCCGTGCACGAGAACGCGTCGAGGACCTGCTTCCAGCTCACGTCGGCCAGCGAGGCGATGCCGACGAGCCCCTCCAGCGGCTTGTCGAGGGCGGCCACGGGGGCGGCCGGCACCTGCGTGATCGCCAGCGGCCGCGGCGCGGCGCGCGGCGGGAGCTTGGCGAGGAACACGTTGGGGATGGCGGTGATGATGTGGAAGTGCTTGGTCAGCGGCAGCAGGCACAGGAAGGCCAGGATCGTCACGCAGTGCAGCCACCAGCCCACCTGGCTGACCGCATCCGCCGCGGAGCGGCTCAGCCCGCCGAGCGCCGCGGCCACCAGGGCGGTCAGCGGCGCGAAGTCGCGCTCGTTGCCGTGGATGTCGTAGGCGACGAGGTGGGCGCCGTCGTACAGCAGGCCGCCCACCATGATGAAGAGGATGAAGAAGAGGATCAGGATGGCCTCCCAGTGGGGGGCCTCGCGATAGCGCTGCTCGGCGCGGCGCATGGCGAACAGACGCGGGGTGTGGACGATCAGCCGGCGGTAGAGCATGTAGCCGACGCCGACGATCACGGTCACCTCGAGCAGGTCGCGCGCGATGAAGAACGGGGGGCCCAGAAGCTGGTCCGGACCGAACCCCGGGATGTCCCAGGTCGCGTCGAACGCTCTGCCGAACAGCGTGACGACCTGGAGCATCAGGACGACGAAGCCCCAGAAGATCAGCGCGTGCATGATCCCCGCCGGCTGCTCGCCCGTCAGGAACTTCCTCTGGCCGAGGCCGTCGACGACCATCCGCCTGAGGCGCTCGGGGATCCGATCGAGGCGGGCCGCCGGCCTGGCGGCCAGCAGGAGCCGGGCCCTGCCGGCGACGATCGCTGCGAACACGAGCAGCCCGATCGCCCACACGATCGGAAACGCGACGTGGCTCATACGCTCACCCCTCTTGACCTGGGCATCGCTCCGAGGGTGGACCAGGCGGCCGTCGAGGCCATCGGCCCCGGCCCGTGCCCGTGCTGCGGATAACTACGACGCGCACAGCCGGGATGGCGACCCACCGGGATGGCATCCTTGCGGGCATGAGCCGAGCGCCCGGCGGCGAGCCCCGCGCTGACGTGCTGCTGAGCTCGTGCCTCGGCGCGCCCGTCCGGTGCGGCGCTCGGCGGATCGGGCGGCTGGCCGACCTCGGGGTCGCGCCCGGCGGTCCCGCGCCGGCCGTGACCGGCGTCGTCGTCCGGCGTCGCGGCAGCCCGCCGGCGTGGGCGCCATGGGACGACGTGCAGCGGCTCGACCGCGACGGCGTGATCCTCGCGCCGGGGGCCGCCCTCGAGGAGCCGCCGACCGTGGTCCTGCTCGCGCGCGACGTGCTCGACGCGCAACTGGTCGACCTCGCCGGACATCGGGTCGTGCGCGTGGGCGACGTGCGCCTGCGCCTCGACGACCGCGTCCTGCTCGTGGAGGGCGTCGAAGCGGGGCTCGACAGCGTGCTGCGGCGCCTGGGACTGCAACGGCTCGCGCGCCGCGCGCCGCGCGACGCGATCGCCTGGAGCGATCTGCACCTGCCGGCTCACCCCGGGGCGGCGCTGTCGCTCGAGCGCGCTGCGCCGGCGTTCGAGCGGCTCGACGCCGCCGAGCGCGCGCGGCTCGCCGCCCGCCTGCCAGCCCACGTCGCCACCACCCTGCTGCGCGTTCCGCGCCACCGGATCCCACTGCGCTTCCCCACCCACGTGCTGCGCCGGCGGCGTGCGCCGCGGTAGCGCTCCGCTCGCGCTGCTCGCGGTGCTGGGCCCCGGGCTGCTCGCCGGGCTGTCGGACGACGACCCGGCGGGGATCACGACCTACTCGATCCTCGGCGCCGATTACGGCTACCGGCTGCTGTGGGTCCTCCTGCTCGCGACTGGCGCGCTGATCCTCTTCCATGAGCTCGGCGCGCGCATGGGCGTCGTCACCGGGCAGGGTCTCGTCGGCCTGATCCGCCAGCGCTACGGCGTGCGCATCGCGGCGTGGGGGCTGCTCGCGCTCGTCGTCGCCAACGTCGGGACGATGTGCGCCGAGTTCGCCGGCGTCGCCGCCGCCCTCGAGCTGGCGGGGCTCACGCGCTACGTCAGCGTGCCCGTCGCGGGCCTGGCCGTGTCGCTGCTCGTCCTGCGCGGCGACTTCCGGCGCGTCGAGCACGTCCTGCTCGCCCTCAGCGCCGTCTTCGTCGCCTACATCATCTCCGGCCTGCTCGCGCACCCCGACTGGGGCGCGACAGCGCACGGCCTGCTCGTCCCCGGCCTGCCGGGGACGCGCGCCGCCGTGCTGACGGCCACGGCCACGGTCGGGACGACGCTTGCCCCGTGGGGTCTGGCCTTCATCCAGTCCTACGCGGTCGACAAGCGCCTGACGACCGCCGACCTGCGCCTCGAGCGCCTCGACGTCGTCATCGGCGCGGTCATGACCGGTGTCATCGGGCTCTTCGTCGTCGTCGCGTGCGCCGCCACGCTGCACGCGGAGGGGCGCTCGATCCACGACGCGCGCGACGCCGCGGCGGCGCTCGCGCCGCTGGCCGGCGGCCTGGCGTCGACGCTGTTCGCCGCCGGCCTGCTCGGGGCCGCGCTGCTGGCGGCCGCCATCCTCCCGCTGTCCACCGCGTACTCGGTCAGCGAGGCCTTCGGCTACGAGGCCGGCCTCGACGACACCTTCGCGCAGGCCCGCGTCTTCTACCTCAGCTTCGGCGCCGTCGTCGTGGTCGCCGCGGCGTTCGTGCTCGTGCCCGGCGCCCCGCTCGTGTCGATCCTCTTCCTCAGCCAGGCCCTCAACGCGGTCCTGCTGCTGCCGCTGCTCGTGCTCGCACGGGGCATCGCCCGCGACCGCGCGGTGATGGGCGAGCACGCCCTCGCGGGCGCGGGCGACATCGCCACCCTGGGCGTCATCGCGCTCGTGGCCGTCTGCCTGGGCGCGCTCGCGGTCCTCTCGATCGCCTGAGTGGCCGCGGTCACCCGCGCAGGGCGCGCAGGGCGTTGAGGATGACGGCGACGTCGATCACCTCCTGGAGCAGCGCGCCGGCCACGGGTGGGATGTGGCCCAGCGCCGCGGCCACCATCGCCGCGAAGCTCAGTCCCATGCCGACGAGCACGCTCTGGCGGGCGATCGACAGCGCGCGCCGGCCGAGGTGGAGCGCCAGCGCCACGCGATCGATGCGGTCGACCGTGATCACGACGTCGGCCGCCTCGGCGGACACGGTGGAGCCCGCGGCCGCCATCGCGACGCCGATGTCCGCCGCGGCCAGGGCGGGCGCGTCGTTGACGCCGTCGCCGACCATGACGACCAGCCGCGAGCCCGGCTCGCTCTCCACGGCGCGCAGCACCGCCAGCTTGTCCTCGGGCCCGCAGTCGGCGAACACCTCGTCGAGCCCGACACCGCGCGCCACCTCCTCGGCCGTCGCGCGATCGTCCCCGGTGACCATCGCCACCCGCGTGGCACCGGCCTCGCGCAGCGCGTCGACCGCCGCCGCCGCGTCCGGCCGCGGGCGATCGGCCATCACGATGATGCCCGCCATCCGCCCGTCGACGGCGACGTGGACCCGGGAGCGCCCGGGCGCGTCCAGCGCGACCGCATCGCCGTCCCCGACCGTCACGCCGCGCTCGCGCAGGAAGGCGCGCGATCCGACCGCCACGCGATGGTCCTCGACCGTTCCCTCGATGCCCTGGCCGGGCCGCTCGCGCACGTCGCGGACGTCGGCGAGCACCAGGCCCCGAGCCTCGGCGTCGTGCACGAGCGCCTCGGCGACGACGTGGGCCGAGAGCTCGTCGACCGACGCGGCCAGGCGCAGCAGCTCGTCCGGACCGTGACCGTCCAGGGCCACGATCCGCTCCACCGCCGGTGCTCCCAGGGTGAGGGTCCCGGTCTTGTCGAGCAGGACCGTGCGCACGCGGCCGAGCTGCTCGATCACCGCCGCCCCCTTCACCACGATGCCGGCCCGCGCCGCGCGCGAGACCCCCGACACGAGCGCGATCGGAGCCGCGAGGATGAGCGGGCACGGCGTCGCGACGACGAGCACGGCCAGGGCGCGGACCGCGTCCCCGCTCGCCGCCCACGCGCCGCCGGCGAGCAGCACGGTGACCGGCAGCAGGAAGGCCGCATAGCGATCGGCCATGCGCACGAACGGTGCGCGCTGGTGCTCGGCCTCCTGCACGAGCCGCACGATCGCGGCGTAGGCGCTTTCCGAGGCCAGGCGCGTCGCCTGCAGGTCGAACGCCTCGCCCGCGTTGGCGGTGCCGCTGCGCACGGGATCGCCGGTCGCGCAGGCCACCGGCAGCGGCTCGCCCGTCAGCGCCGACTCGTCGATCGCCGCGCTCGCGGAGGCGACGACGCCGTCGACCGGGACGACCTCGCCGGAGCGCACGATGACGATGTCGCCCGGGAGCACGGCGTCGACGCCGACCTCCTGCACGTGCCCATCGCGACGGCGATGGGCGATCCGCGGCGCGCGTTCCAGCAGCGCGGTGAGCTCGCGCTTGGCGCGGTGGGCGGCGGCGGCCTCCAGCGCGTTGCCGCCGCTGAGCATGAGGGCGACCACCGCGCCGGCCAGCAGCTCGCCCAGCGCCAGCGCGCCGGCCATCGCGAGCAGGGCGATGGCGTCGACCCCGACGTCGCCCGCCGCGCACCGAGCGCGCGACCGAGACCGTCAGCGGCACGAGCACGACGGCGAGCGCCGCAGCCCAGATCGCATCGCCGGCACGCGGCGCGCCCGCCAGATGGGCCGCACCGCCGATGGCGATCGCCGCCGCGGTGAGCAGCGGCAGCAGACGGGTGAGGCGCTCGCTCACAGCGCCGCCGCGCGCCGCCCGGCCTCCTCGTCGCCGGCCGAGGGCGCCACTGGACCCGGGACGACGAGCACCGGGCAGCGGGCCTCGCGCACGAGGCGTGTCGAGGTGCTGCCGAGCAGCAGCCGGCGCACGGGCCCATGCCCGCGCGAGCCGACCACGAGGAGGTCGAGGCCGGCGCTGCGGCGGGCGAGCTCGGTGGCCGGCCTGCCGGCGACGGCCTCGTAGCTGCCGCCCTCGGCGAGGGCGGCCGCCTCGTGCTCGGCGACCGTTGCCGCCGCCACCGACACGACGTGCAGCGCGGCTCCCGCCGCGCGCGCCAGCCGTCCGCCGAGAGCCAGCGCCTCGCACGACTCCGGCGAGCCGTCGAAGCCCACGCCGACGCGGTCCAGCGTCCGTTCGCGCTCGGCGAAGCCGGCGGGCGCGACCGCGACCGCGCACGGCGCGCCCCGCAGCGTCCCGGCCGCCACGTCGCCGCCCAGGACGCGATCGGCGCCCGCGCGGTGAGGCGCGCCGACCACGATCAGGTCGGCGCCCTCGCGCTCGGCGAAGCACTGCAGGGCGTGCGCCGGGAGGGCGTCGGAGACGACGACCGGCCGCGCCGTGACGCCCGCCTGCGCGAGCTCCTGCTCGAGCTCGGCGAGCAGCTCGTCCTGCAGGACGGCCTCGAGCGCGTCGGCGTCGTCGAGGTGCACGGTGCGGTCGAAGGGATAGACGTAGACCGCGGCGAGCTGCGCACCGCAGACGTCGCGCAGCAGCGCGGCGAGCGCGAGCGCGTCGCGGCCGCCCTGGCGGCGATCGACGCCCACGGCGATGCGGCCGAACGCGGGAGCGCTGTCGGGATCGGTCGGTCGACCAGTCACGGCGCGCTCACCGCCAACGTGGCGAGCAGCGTCTCGGTGCGCTCGGCGTCCGTGCGGCGCGGGGGGACGAGGACCGGGCACGCGGCGTCGTGGATGACGCGCTCGGACGTGCTGCCGAGCGCCAGGCGCCGCACCGGACCCCAGCGGCGCGAGCCGAGGACGAGCAGGTCGAGCTCCTCCGTGGCCGCGATCAGCTCCTCGGCGGGGTG
Source organism: uncultured Actinomycetes bacterium (assembly GCA_963816845.1). GTDB lineage: Bacteria > Actinomycetota > Thermoleophilia > Solirubrobacterales > Solirubrobacteraceae > JAOPZW01. The sequence continues at coordinate 68,231 of CAWFMR010000023.1, forward strand.
GCCGACCACCACGAACCCCTCGGCGGCCACGCCCTCGCACGCCTCCAGCCGGCGGGCCAGGAGCTCCTCCGCCGCCGCACGGCGGTCTTCGACGAGCTCCTGCAGCGCGTCCGCGTAGGACGGGGTGACCGAGAGGCCGACCCATCCGGGGATCGCGTCGTCGACCACCGCGTGCAGGGACAGGCGGGCGCCGGTCCGCCGCGCGAGCTCGCGCGCCATGACCAGCGCAAGTGCCGACTCAGGCGTGTCGTCGAGGCCGACGCCGATCCGGTGAAGCTCGGTACGCGGCTCCAGCGGGTCGCGAGCGATCGCGACCGCGCAGGGCGCCCCGTGCAGGATCTGGAGCGCCTGGTCGCCCTCGACCATCCGCTGCAGCCGGGGACGGTGGCGTGAGCCGACCACGAGCAGGTCGGCGTTCTCGGTGGCAGCGACGTGGCGCAGCGCGTGCGCGGGCGACAGGCCGCCCTCCAGACGGATGAGCGCCTCCGGAGCGAGCTCGTCGCGAACGGCTCGCAGCTCGTGCTCGAGCTCCTTGCGCTGATCGGCGTACGTGCCGGGGAAGGGAAGCGGAGGGTGATGGTGGACGCCGACGAGCAGCAGCCGCGCACCGGTGGCCGAGGCGATCGCGTGTGCGAGCGACACGGCGCCGCGGCCGCGCTCACGCCCGTTGCATCCGGCGACGATCGTGCGGTACATGACGGCTCCTCGGTGGGCTTGATCGGCCGTACGTGACGACCCGACTCCACGTTAGGCCGGGGCGGTCGGGCGTTCATCGGGGAGGGCCGCCGACCGGTTGCGGCTCTTCACGGATGCGGCGCCGACGCGCCCCGACCTACGCTCCGAGGACGCTGCGCGCACCCGTCGTGCGCAGTCCCGACGACATGACCTCCACCATCTCCGACACTCCGCGGGACGCCGGACTCGAGACGGTGTACGCGACCCTCAACGGCGCCGCGGACGTCGTCCTGCGCGACGGCTCCACGGTCCACGTCCGCCCCACCGTCCCCGCCGACGTCGAAGCGGTGGCGACGTTCCTGGAGGGGCTGTCGGCCGACGCGCGCTGGTTTCGCTTCCTGGGCGGGGGCATCTCCCCCCTGCGCGCGGCGCGCGGGCTCGTCGACCACGGCGTCGGCCTCGTCGCGACCGCCGGCGTCGACGGCCACGTCGTCGCCCATGCCTGCTTCGTGCCCGAGTCCAACGGCGAGCGCGCCGAGCTGGCCTTCGCCGTGGCCGACGCGTGGCAGGGGCGCGGGATCGGGACGCTCATGCTCGCCCACCTGGCCCAGCTCGCGGAGGCCGCCGGGGTCACGACGCTGACCGCGATCGTGCATCCCGACAACCGCCGCATGCTGGGGGTGCTGCGCGACTCCGGCTTCGTCCTCGACGTCCGCGCCGAGCCCGGGCTGCTGGAGATCGAGCTTCCCGCACAGCTGACGCGCCGCGGCGCGCGAGCGCTTCGAGGAGCGCGACCGGACCGCCGCGGTCGCCGCCGTCGGTCATGTCCTGCGGCCCGCCTCGATCGCCGTCGTGGGCGCGTCGCGCCGGCAGTCCAGCATCGGCGGCACCGTCGTGCGCAACCTCGTGGCGTCCGGCTTCGCGGGCCCCGTCTACCCGATCAACCCCCACGCCGTGACCATCGCGGCCAAGTCGGCCTACGCCTCGCTGGCCGACGTGCCCGAGCGGGTCGAGCTGGCGGTCATCGCCGTTGCCGCGCCGGCCGTGCTCGACGCGGCGCGCGACTGCGCCGCGGCCGGCGTGCCCGCGCTCGTCGTGCTGTCCGCCGGCTTCGGCGAGGCGGGCGACGAGGGCAAGGCACGGCAGGCGGAGCTGCTGCAGATCTGCCGCGAGGCGGGCATGCGGCTCGTCGGACCCAACTGCCTGGGCGTGCTCAACACCGCGCCCGACGTCCGGATGAACGCGACCTTCGCTCCCGGCCGCCCGCCCGCGGGACGGATCGCCTTCGCCTCGCAGAGCGGCGCCTATGGCATCGCGGCCCTGGAGCTGTCCGCGCAGCGCGGCCTCGGGCTCTCGTCGTTCGTCTCGATGGGCGACAAGGCCGACCTGTCGGGCAACGACTTCCTGCGCTTCTGGGAGCAGGACTCGGGCACCGACGCGGTGCTGCTCTACCTCGAGTCGCTGGGCAACCCGCAGCGCTTCGGCCAGATCGCGCGGCGACTGACGGCGTCCAAGCCCGTCATCGCGGTCAAGAGCGGGCGCACGGTCGCGGGACGGCGCGCCGCCTCCTCGCACACCGGTGCGCTGCTGGAGGCCTCCGAGGCCACCGTCGACGCCCTCTTCGACCACGCGGGCGTCATCCGCGTCGAGACGCTCGACGAGCAGCTCGACGTCGCCGAGCTGCTCGCGCGCCAGCCGCTGCCCGCAGGAAGTCGCGTCGCCATCGTGACCAACGCGGGCGGGCCGGCGATCGCCTGCGCCGACGCCTGCGGGGCCGCCCGCCTGCGCGTGGAGCCGCTGCAGGAGGCCACCCGCCAGGCCCTGCGCGAGCACCTGCCCGCGGCGGCCGCCGTCACGAACCCGGTCGACATGCTGGCCGCCGCGACCAGCAGGGACTTCCGCCGCACGATCGAGACCGTCGCGGCGGACCCCGGGGTCGACGCGGTCATCGCCATCTTCATCCAGGCCCTTCCCGGACGCGGGGTGGGCCCCGTGCTGCGCGCGATGCGCGCCGCGGCGCGGCGCACCGTCAAGGCCGGAGTCCCCGTCGCCGCCGTCGTCATGACCCCCGGCGCGTCCACCGCGGCCCCGCCCGGGGAGCCCGACGTCCCGGTCTTCGCCACGCCCGAGCACGCCGCTCGCGCCCTCGGGCACGCCGCGCGGCACGCCCACCGCCGCCGCCATCCCCCGCCGGCCTTCCAGACGCCGGAGAACGTCGATTCCGATGGCGCGGCGGCCGTCATCGCCCACGCGCTGGCCGAGGGCCCCGGCTGGCTCGGCGTGGAGGACACCAACCGCGTGCTGGCCGCCTACGGGCTGCCGCTGGTGCGGGCGCGCGTGGCGGCCTCGCCCCATGGGGCAGGACGCTGCGCCGCAGTCGCTCGGCGGCGAGGTGGCGCTGAAGGCGATCGTCCCCGGCCTGCTGCACAAGCGCGACGCCGACGCCGTCCGGCTCGGCCTGCACGGCGCGTCCGCCGTCACGCGCACCGCCCGCGAGCTGCGCTCGGCCCTCGAGGCGGCCGGGCATGAGGTCGACGGGTTCCTGGTCCAGGAGATGGCCGCGCCCGGGGTCGAGATGCTCGTCGGCGTCGTCGCCGATCCGCGCTTCGGCCCCGTGGTGGCCTGCGGCGCGGGCGGCACCGCGGTGGAGCTCCTGGGCGACGTCCAGGTCCGCCTGGCGCCGGTCGCCGCGCCGGAGGCCGCCCAGATGATCCATGCGCTGCGCACCTTCCCCCTGCTCGACGGCTTCCGCGGAGCGCCGTTCGCCGACCTCGGCGCCCTCGAGGACGTCGTCGTCCGCGTGGGAGCGCTGGCGGCCGCCCACCCCGAGATCGCGGAGCTCGACCTCAACCCGGTGATCGCGTCGCCCACCGGCGCCGTCGTCGTCGACGCGCGCGTGCGCGTCGAGCGCCCTGCCGGTCGCCCGCCGTACCCGGCGATCGGCCGCTGACGGCGCGTAGCCTGTCGGTCATGCGTCGTGCCTTCGTGTCGACGATCGCCCTCCTCTGCCTGGTGGCAGCGCCGCCGGCGCCGGCGTCGTTCCCCGGCGCCGACGGGCGCGTGGTCTTCTCCAGCGGCGGCGACCTGCACACCGTCGCGCCCGACGGGTCCGCGATCCAGGCGCTGACGACGACGCCGGGCGTCGAGGAGGCACAGGCCGCGTGGTCGCCCGACGGGTCCCGCGTGGCCTTCCGGGTCGGAAGCGCCGGCACCAGCGACGTGCTGCAGATCGCGGTGATGAACGCCGACGGCAGCGGCCGTACCGTCCTGACGTCCGGCGATCGTCACAGCTCGCAGCCCTCCTGGTCGCCGGACGGCCGCCAGATCGTCTTTCGCCACAGCGTCCCGGGGGACGACTCGAGCGGCGACATCTGGATCATGAACGCGGACGGGTCCTCGCCGCACGCGCTGCTCGCGGCACCCGGCGACGAGCGCTACCCCTCGCTCTCGCCCGACGGCACGCGCCTGGCGTTCACGACGCACCCGACCGCCTCCGACGACGTCGAGATCGCCGTGGCCCGGATGGACGGCGGTGGGGTGACGGCGATCACCGACAACGCCGTGTTCGACTCGTCACCCTCGTGGTCGCCGGACGGGCGGCGCATCGCCTTCGAGCGCGGGCCGGCGGGCGATGACCCGGGCAACGACGTGTGGTCGATGGCCGCGGACGGCACCGACCAGCGCCAGCTGACGACGACCGCCGGGCTCGACGAGGGGCCGGCGTGGTCGCCCAGCGGATCGCGCATCGCGTTCACGAGCACCCGTTCGGGCAGCAGCGACATCTGGACGATGGCCGCCGACGGGACCGACCAGCGGCCGCTCGCTGCCCTGCCCGGCACGCAGGAGTCCCCCGACTGGCAGCCGCTGCCCGCCGCGCCGCCGGCGGATGTCGCCGCCCCGCTGCCCTCCGTGGTCACGGCGCCGTCTCGTCCCCCCGCGCCGGGCTCACCCAGGCTGACGCTCGGGCTCGCGGCAGGGCAGAGCCTGCGGACGCTTCGCCGCAGGGGCCTCGTCGTCCGCATCGGATGCTCGGCGGCGTGCCGGCTCGAGGCCCGGCTGCTTCGCGGCGGAGTCACGATCGGGCGCGCGAAGGGCAGCCTCCGCGCCGCCGGAACGAAGCGGCTGACGATCAGGCTCACCGCTCGCGCTCGTGCGCGCCTGGCCAAGGTCAGGCGCGCCACGCTCACGCTCAGGATCGCCGTCAGCGAGAACGGCCGGCGGCGCACCGCTCAGCGCCGCGTGACCCTCACGCGCACCGGCGCGACCTTCCGCGAGCGCCGGCGTTAGGTGGCGTCGAGGTCGGAACGCATCCGGCGTCCGTGCCCCCGCTCGCTGAGGGGGGAAGAACCGACGGTTCGACGCGACACGCACCACGCGCCCAGCCGTCGAACGTCGGTCCTGCCCCGTCCTGGCGGGTGAAGACCGACGTTCGACGCTGCCACCCGCGCCCCGGCGCCCGCGGACTCCTTTCCCCTCGGTGATGCCGTTCAGGCCGCCGCCAAACCCCTCAGCCGCTCACAACGTCACCGAGCGGCACGACTAGGTCGCCGCGGCGCTCGCCGACGCGGCGAGCCCGTTCTCGGCGTCGACCTCGGCGCCCCGCGTCAGCACGAGCACCGGGCACGGCGCCTCGCGCACGAGCCTGGCCGACGTGCTGCCGAGCATGAGGCGGCGCACCGGCCCGTAGCCGCGCGACCCCGTCACCAGCAGATCGAGGTCGTTGCCGGCGTAGGCCAGCTCGGTCGCCGGATCGCCGACGACGACCTCGCCGGTCGCGAGGTCCCCGAGCTCGGCGAGCTCGGCGTCGAGCTCTGCCTGGGCCGCGTCGCGGCGCTCCTCGGCGTGCTGCGCCCAGTCTGCGTCGTAGCCGAGCGTCGGCCCGCCGGGGGGCAGCGGCTCCAGGATGCGAACGACCCTCAACCGCGCGCCGGTGGCGGCCGCGAGATCCCGCGCCAGCTCGGCGGCGGCGTGTGCCTCCGGCGAGCCGTCGAAGCCGACGCCGATCGTCTCCAGCGCCGCGCCGTGAGCGGCGAAGCCCTGAGGTGCGACGACGACGGGGCACTCGGCACCGTGCAGGGTCCCCATGGTCACGTCGCCGGCGAGCACGCGGCCGATGACGCCGCGGTGCGCCGAGCCGACGACGATGAGGTCGCCGCCGTGGCGCTTGACGGCCCGGTGCAGCGCGCGGCCGGGCGAGCCGTCGGGCACGGCGGCCGCGTGCGCGACGACATTCGCGCGCTCGAGCTCGCCCATCAGCGTCTCCTCGGCGTTGGCGTGCATGATGCTCTCGAAGTCGGGGGTCACGCCCCGGCTGATCAGGAGGTCGTAGGGATAGGCGTACACGGCGACGAGCTCGCCGCCTGACAGGGACGCCAGGCGCGACGCGAGCACGAGCGCGTCGCGCCCACCCTCGCGGCCGTCGACGCCGACGATGATCTTGTTGAACACGGCGTGCTCCTTCTCGAAGCCATCGGCTGCGTCCCGATCGGCGATCGGGACGAGGCGATGGTCGCGGGCGAGCGTCCACGTGCCATCCGTGCCGGCAGCGGTCGCCCATCCGGGCGGACTACGGTCGGGTGCCCGTCGCTCGCACGGATGGAGCGCCGAGCGAGCGGCGCATAGCTTGGGGTGACAGTTCGCACCGACAAGAGGAGCTCCCGTGTCGACCGTCAACCCGCCCCCCGACCGCCGGCACGCTCCACGCCTGGAGCACGTCCGCGTCGCCGACGTCATGCACGCCGGCGTCGTGACGTGCGCGTCCGACACCCCGTTGCGCGAGGTCGCGCGCATCATGGTCGAGCGCCGCATCCATTGCGTCGCCATTCCGGACACCGTGAGCGGGGGCGTCTCGGCCTGGAGCATCGTGTCCGACCTCGACCTCATCGGCGCCGCGGCGGCGGGGAGCGTCGAAGGGCGCACGGCCTGTGACATCGCCGCCAGCGAGGCGCTGGCCATCAGCGACGACGACGTGCTCGCTCGCGCCGTCCAGCTCATGCACGAGCACCAGGCGTCGCACCTCGTCGTCGTCGGCGCCGCCACCGGGCGTCCGGTCGGCGTCCTCTCCACTCTCGACGTGGCGGGCCTGCTGGCCTGGCACGAGAACGGCTGAATCATGATCACGCTCGCCCGACTTTCACTGCGCCGACCGGTCCTGGCGCTCCTTGCTTGGACCGCGCTCGCCGTCGCCTTCGGTGCCATTGGCTTCGGGGTCGAGCACCGCCTGTCTCCTTCGATCCTCGTCGTCCCCGGCAGCGAGTCCGCGCGCGCCGAGCACCTGGCCAACGCCCAATTCGGTCCCAGCCAGCTGACGCCGATCCTGCTGCGCGGCCCCAAGGCGACGCTCGACAGCCAGGGGCCCGTCCTCGTGCGCGCACTGCGCGCACGCCCGCACACGCGGGTGCTCTCCGCATGGGACACCGGCTCCGCGTCGGCCGCCCTGCGCCCCTCGAACACGGCTCGGATGATCGTGGTCTCGATCGACCGCTCGGAGACGGCGGTCCTGCGCAATGACCTCCCGCAGATCCAGCAGCTGGTCCGCCAGCGCATCGCGGCCCCCGCGCGCGCCCACATCACCGGACAGGCCTCCATCGACGCCGCGCTGAAGTCGGCCATGGTCGACAAGACGCGACGCGCGGAGCTGATCGCGATCCCGCTGCTCTTCCTCGTGCTCCTGCTCATCCTGCGCGCTCCGATCGCCGCGTTCGTCGTCACGGCCTTCGGCGCCACCACCGTCTTCGCCGGCATGGGCGTGATGACGCTGCTGGCCCGGGTCATGGACACCGACCCGACCGCCGTCGCGGTCGGCTCGCTCGCCGGCCTGGCGCTCGGCGTCGGCTTCGCCCTGATGATCGTCGAGCGCTTCCGCGAGGAGCGCGCGCGCGGCACCGAGCCGCACCCGTCGGGGATGGCCGCCGCGCGCACGGTCGCCACGGGCGCGCGCGCCGTCCTGTGGGGCGGCACCGCCTTCGCGATGTGCCTGATCCTCGCGGTGCTCATCTCGCCCACCGTCATCCTGCAATCGCTGGGCATCGGCGTGCTGCTGTGCGTCCTGCTGAGCACGGGCGCCGCCGCGGTCGTCATGCCGGCCGTGCTCGTCATCCTCGGCCATCGCCTGGAGGCCTGGAGCTTCCCGGCCCCCCGCCCCGTCGCCGCCGCGTGGCAGCGGCTCGTCGCGCGCGGCAACTGGGTGACGCGTCACCCGGCGCCGCTCGCCGGACTCGGCATCGCGGCGCTGCTCGCCCTCGCGGTCCCCGCACTCGGCCTGAACACGGGCCCGCCGGACGTCACCCAGCTGCCCAAGTCGGCGCAGGCGCGCCAGGACTTCCAGGCCGTCAACGCCACGATGGGCGCCGGCTGGGCGACGCCGTACAACATCGTCGTCGCCTCCAAGAACCAGCCCATCACGAGCGCCTCGCTGCTGCGCTCGATCGACACCTTCCAGACCCAGATCGCGCACGACCCGCAGGTGGCATCGGTCGTCGGGCCCGGCGCGCTGGTGACCGCGACCAAGGACCTCAAGAAGCTCCCCAAGAGCCTGAATGACTCCAAGAAGCTGCTCAAGGGCGGCAAGCGCGACCTCGGCCGGCTGGCCACCGGTCTCGGCCAGGCCGGCGCCGGCGCCACGCAGCTGCGCGCCGGGCTCGGCGATGCCGCCAGCGGCGCCGGCCAGCTGCAGTCGGGCGGGTCCGCTGCGCAGACCGGAGCCGGCAAGCTCCACGCGGGCCTTGCCGCAGGCCCGGGCCGGCGCGGCGAAGATCACCGCCGGGCTGACGTCCGCCCTGACCGGCGCGAACGCGCTGAAGAAGGGCGCCACCCAGGCCCTGGCCGGCTCGCGCAAGCTCGCCGGCGGGCTCGGGACGGGCTCCAAGACGGTGAAGGCCGGGCTGCCGGCGTTCAAGCAGCTGGCCGACACCACCGGCGCGGTCGCCAACGACCTCGGCCAGGCCAAGACGAGCGCCTCCGGCGTGACCGGCCAGCTCGACGCCGCCATCGCGAAGCTCTCCGCGATGACCACCGGCAAGAACGATCCGGCCTATGCGGCCGCGATGGGCGAGCTGACGCAGGCACGCTCGAGCGCCGCCGGCCTCGGGACGACGCTCAACGGCATCGCACCCAAGGCCACGACGGCCGCGGCGCTCGGCGCCGCCATCTCCAGCCAGGGCACCCAGCTGAGCGCCGGCCTCAACCAGCTGAGCGCCGGCTCCACCGCGCTGGCCTCGGGCATCGCCCAGCTGCAGAGCGGCAACAGCCAGCTCGCGGCGGGCATCGACAAGCTCGGCGGCGGCGGCAAGCAGCTGACCAGCGGCCTCAGTGCCCTGACCGACGGCGCGGGTGCGCTGGAGGCCGGGCTCGGCCAGCTCACCAACGGTGCCGGCCAGCTCGCGACCGGCCTGAGCGCCGGCACGGGACCGACCGGACAGCTGATCAGCGGCCTCGGCGTCATGCAGGCCAAGGTGCACAAGTTCGCCGGATCGCTGCCCTCGGCCAAGGACCTCGAGCAGCTGCAGCGTGACGCGCCGGGCCTCTTCGACTCCGGCTACTTCGTGTTGGCCGCGGTCGAGGGCGCTCCCGCCGTCGCGCGCGAGCAGGCCACCTTCACCATCAACCTGCTGCGCGGCGGCACCGCCGGCCAGATCGTGGTGGTGCCCAAGCAGTCGCCGGGCGACCCGGCCACCCGCGCCCTCGGCGACCGCCTCCACAGCATGTCGGACGGCTTCGCCGCACGGACGCACACGCAGGTCGCCGTCGGCGGCCCGGCGGGCAACCTCGCGGACTTCACCTCGGTGAGCTCCGAGAAGCTCCCGGCCGTCGTCGTCGCGCTGGCCCTGGCCACCGCGCTGCTGCTCATGCTCGCGCTGCGCTCGGTCCTCGTGCCGATCGTCGCCGTGGCGCTGAACCTGCTCACGGTGGCGGCCACCTTCGGCGTGCTGACGGTGCTGTTCACCGGCAGCGACCCGCTCCTGGGCGGCCCGGGATACATCGACGCGATGTCGATCATCGCGATCTTCTCGGCCACCTTCGGCCTCTCGATCGCCTATGAGGTGTTCCTGCTGGCCCGGATGCGCGAGCACGTGCTCGCGGGCGACAGCCCGCGCGCCGCGGCGCGCCACGGGCTGCGCCACACCGCCGCCGCAGTGACCGGAACCGCCGCGGTGATGGTCGCCGCGACCCTCCCGTTCCTGTTCACCGACCTGTTGAGCGTGCGCCAGTTCGGCGTCGCCGTCGTCACGGTGGTCCTGCTCGACGCCCTGCTCGTCCGGCCCGTCGTCCTGCCGGCAGCCATCGAGCTGCTCGGCCGGCGCGCCTGGTGGCCGACGCGAGCGCCCCACCCCACGCCCGGAGATCCCGGCCCTGTCGCACCCAAGCGACCGCCGGCCCCCCCGCGCATCGATCCGACCCCGGTGTAGACATGACCACAGAGCAGACCGTTCCCCCGACCGACGCCGCAGGCAGGGTCCCCCAGACCCTGCCTGCGGTGCTCCGGACGGCCATCGCCTCGCACTCCGGCGTGGCGATGCGCTCGCCCGATCCCCGCGATCCCCACGCCCTCTCGTACGCGGACGTGGGTCGCGCCGCCGACGAGATCGCCGGCGGGCTCGCCGCCCTCGGCGTGCAGCCCGGCGATCGCGTCGCGATCCTCGCCAGCACGCGCGCCGAGTGGGCGCTGGCCGACCTGGGTGCCCTGTGGGCCGGCGCCACCGTGGTGCCCATCTACAACACGAACTCCGCCGAGGAGTGCCAGTACGTGCTCGCGCACTCCGGCTCGCGCGTCGTCTTCTGCGAGGACGCGGCGCAGCTCGCCAAGATCGACAGCATCGGCGCGCACTGCCCCGACCTCGAGCACCGCGTCGTCCTGACGGGCTCGGCGCCGGGGGCGATGACCCTGGACGCCCTGCGCGAGCGCGGGCGGGCGCTGGACGAGCCGGTCGCCGCCGCGCGCACCGCCGCCATGCAGCCCCGACGACGTGGCCACGATCGTCTACACGTCGGGCACGACCGGGCCGCCCAAGGGCTGCATGCTCACGCACGCCAACATGCTGGCCACGATCGACCGCTGCCGGGACCGGCTGGAGCTGGACGGCGAGATGGTCGCCTACCTCTTCCTGCCACTCGCGCACGTCCTGGCCCGCGTGACGCAGATGGTCGTGCTGACCGTCGGCGGGACCATCGTCTACTGGCGCGGCGACCCCAAGCAGATCGTCGCCGAGCTGGCCGAGGCGCGCCCGACGCACTTCCCCTCGGTCCCGCGCATCTTCGAGAAGATCCACACCGCCGTCCTGGGCGACGTGGAGGAGCAGGGGCGGCTCAAGCGGCGCGATCTTCGCCTGGGCGCTGGCGGAGGGCCGGCGGGCGCAGGCTCGCGCGCGGGCGGGCAAGTCCGCGGGCGCGCTCGCGCGCCGGCGTCACGCCCTCGCCGACCGCCTCGTGCTGTCCAAGGTCCGCGGCGTCTTCGGCGACAGCCTGCACCTGGCGATCACCGGCGCCGCGCCGATCAGCGCCGAGATCATCGAGTTCTTCGACGCCTGCGGCGTGCTCGTGCTCGAGGGCTACGGGCTGACCGAGACGTGCGCCGCGTCGACGCTCAACACGCGCCGCGAGCAGCGCATCGGGACCGTCGGGACGGCCGCTGCCCGACACCGAGGTGCGCGTCGCAGCCGACGGCGAGCTGCTGCTGCAGCGGGCCCCACGTCTTCGCGGGCTACTACCGCAACGAGGAGGCGACGAGCGAGAGCCTCGTCGACGGCTGGCTGTACACCGGCGACCTCGGCTCCGTCGACGACGACGGCTTCGTGCGCATCACCGGGCGCAAGAAGGAGCTCATCATCACCTCGAGCGGCAAGAACATCTCGCCGACCAACATCGAGGAGCTCCTGCGCGAGAGCCGCTGGATCTCGCAGGCCGTCGTGTTCGGCGACAACAAGCCCTACCTGGTCGCCCTGCTCACGCTCGATGCCGACGAGGCGGTCAAGCTCGCCGAGCATGCGGGGGTCGCGCCCGGGCGATCCCGCCGCGCTGTCGCAGCCCACCCGGCGGTGCGCGCCGAGCTCCAGGCCGCCGTCGACGCGGTCAACGAGCGGCTCGCGCGCATCGAGCAGATCAAGCGCTTCGCGATCCTCGACAACGACCTCAGCCAGCCCGCGGGCGAGCTCACGCCGACGCTGAAGATCAAGCGCAGCGTCGTCGCCGAGCGCTACGGCGACCGCGTCGAGGAGCTGTACGCCTGATGGCCGCCACCGTCGAAGCACCGATCGTCGAGCCCGTCCTCGCCGAGCGCCTGGACGGCTACGTCGAGCGGGCCCGCACCGCCGCCCGCGCGTTCCGCCGCCTGGATCAGGAGGCCGTCGACGCGATCGTGTGGGCGATGGTCGTCGCCGGCCTCGAGCACGCCGTCGACCTCGCCGAGCTGGCCATGCAGGAGACCGGCTTCGGGGTCTTCGAGGACAAGGTGCTCAAGAACTACATCGCCACCGAGTTCCTCTACGACTACCTCAAGGACAAGCGCACGGTCGGCGTCATCGGCGAGGACCCCGAGCGCAACATCCAGGAGGTCGCCGAGCCGATCGGCGTCGTGCTGGGCCTGCTGCCCATCACCAACCCGACCTCGACGGCGCTGTTCAAGTCGATCGTCGCGGCCAAGACCCGCAACGCGATCATCTTCCGGCCGTCGGCGCGCGCGGCGGGCTGCGCCCAGCGCGCGATCGAGATCCTCCAGGAGGCCGGCGAGGCGGCCGGGCCTGCCGCCCGACGCCCTGCAGGTCATCCCCGACCCGACGCTCGACGTCTCGCAGTACCTCTTCCACCACCCCGGCGTCGACTTCATCTGGACGACAGGCGGCCCCAAGGCCGTCCAGGCCACCAACGAGGCGGGCAAGCCGTGCATGGGGGTCGGCGCCGGCAACGCGCCCGTCTACCTGCACGCGAGCGCCGACGTCCGCATGGCCGTCGTCGACATCCTCATCTCCAAGACCTTCGACGCCTCGGTCATCTGCCCGGCCGAGCAGACGCTGGTCATCGACGACGCCATCCACGACGACGTCGTCGCCGAGCTCGAGCGCATGGGCGCGCGCGTGCTCGATCCCGCGGAGGTCGACGCGATCGCGCGGCTCGCCTTCGAGCCCGACGGGCGCGTGCAGGTCGGCGCCATGGGGCAGTCGTGCGCGAACCTCGCGGCGATGGGCGGCTTCGCGGCGGACGAGGACACCAAGGTCCTGCTCGCGCCGCTGCCCACCGACCTGGCCGAGCTGGCGGTCCATCCGCTCGTGCAGGAGAAGCTCATGCCGGTCCTCGGCATCGTGCGCTCGCCGAGCGTCGAGCACGGGATCGCGGCCTGCGAGGTCGTCACCGAGCACGGCGGCCTCGGCCACACCTCGGCCGTCTACGCGCAGGACGAGTCCGTGATCGCGCGCTTCGCCGAGGCCATTCGCACCGGGCGCATCCTCGTCAACGCACCCACCGCGGTCGGTGCGCTGGGCGGCGTCTACAACGCCCTGACCCCCACCTTCTCGCTCGGCTGCGGCACGTGGGGCGGCTCGACGACCACCGACAACGTCAACTACCGCAACCTGCTCAACGTCAAGGTCGTCTCGCGCCGGCAGGCCCCGCCGCAGTGGTTCCGGGTCCCCTCCGACACGTACTTCAACACCGGCGCGATCGAGAGCCTGCGCCAGGTCCCCGCCGCCCAGGTCCTCGTCGTCACCGATGCCGACACCGAGGCCCGCGGGGCCGTCGACGAGGTTCGCCGCCACCTGGGCACGGCCGCCGTGCGCGTGTTCTCCGACCTGCATCCCGAGCCGAGCGAGGACGAGATCCGCGCCGGCGTGCAGGTGCTCGACCAGAGCCGCGCCGACCTCATCGTCGCGGTCGGCGGCGGCTCGGTCATCGACGCCGCCAAGGCCATCCGCCTGTTCCACGAGCACCCCCACCTCTCGCTGCGCGAGCTGGCGCTGCCGTTCCTCGACGCACGCAAGCGCGTCTCGCAGTATCCCCAGATCGCCCACAAGGTCCGCCTGGTGGCGGTCCCGACGACGGCCGGCACGGGCTCGGAGGTCTCGCCCGCCGCGGTGCTGACCGTGGCGGGACGCAAGGTCACGCTCGTCGACTACTCGCTCGTGCCCGACATGGCGGTGGTCGAGCCGCGCCTGACCCTCAGCATGCCGCCCGGTGCTGACGGCCGACACCGGCGTCGACGCGCTCACGCACGCGCTCGAGGCCTACGTGTCGATCTTCGCCTCGCCCTACACCGACGCGTTCTGCCTGCAGGCCATCCACCTCATCCTCGCGGCGCTGCCGCGCGCCTTCGAGGACGGCGACGACCTCCAGGCGCGGACCGACATGGCCAACGCGGCGACCATCGCCGGGCTGGCCTTCTCCAACGCGTTCGTCGGGCGTCAACCACGCGCTCGCGCACGCGGTCGGCGCGCGCTTCGGGATCGCGCACGGCCGCGCCAACGCGCTCTTCCTCCCCCACGTGCTGCGCTACAACGCCGCCATCCCCACGAAGTTCATGCCGGCGCCCGGCTACTCCGCCTACGTCGCGCCGGAGAAGTACGCCCAGATCGGCTGGGTCCTCGGCCTCGGCGGCCACTCCGAGGAGATCGCGCGCGAGCGGCTGTTCGGCCGCGTCGACGACCTGCTCGATGCCGTCGGCATGCCGCGCACCGTCGCCGACGCTGGGCATCGATCCCGAGACCTTCCGCGCGGCGATCGACGAGCTGGCCATGGCGGCCTTCCGCGATCCGAGCCTGCGCACGAACCCGCGCATGCCGCTCGTCGTCGAGCTGCGCCAGCTGCTCGCCGCGGTGGCCGGGCCCGTGTGAGCCCGGGCGCCGCCCACCCTGCGCGCGTGACGGTCTTCGGGCCGCACCCGCTGCTGATGGTGACGATCGAGCGGCGCGGCGACGAGGACGACGTGCACCTGCACGCGGGCGGGCAGGGGGTGTGGGCCAGCTCGATGGCGGGCCGCCTCGGGGCCTGGCCGGTGCTGTGCGGCTTCACCGGCGGCGAGACCGGCGCGGTCGTCGCCGGCCTGCTCGCGTCCCAGCCCGGCGAGCGCCGGATGGTGGCCAGCGAGGCGCCCACCGGCTGCTCGGTCGTCGACCGGCGCAGCGGGGTGCGCCGACTGGTCGCCGTTCGGCTCAGCGGACCACCTTCGCGCCACGAGCTCGACGAGCTCGTGTCGGCCACCTGCGCGGCCGCGCTGGAGAGCGAGGTCCTGCTCGTCTGCAACCCGTTCCCGGCCGATGCCCTGCCGCCCGAGACCTACGCGACGCTCGTGTCCGACGTCCGCGCCAACGGCACGCGGGTGCTCGTGGACCTGTCCGCGCCGCGCCTCGACGCCGCGCTCGAGGGCCGGCCCGACCTCGTCAAGGTCAACGACTGGGAGCTCGCCGAGTACGTCCGCGGACCGGTCGACGGGCCGCGCCTGCGCACGGCCGCCGAGCGGCTGCGGGCGGCCGGCGCCCGCGCCGTGCTCGTGACCCGGGGGCCCGAGCCGGCGCTCCTGCTGAGCGACGAGGGCGCGTGCGAGCTCGTCGCGCCCCGCTTCGACCGCGGCTCGCGCGAGGGCTGCGGCGACACGATGATGGGCGCGCTGGCGGCGGCGCTGGCCACCGGACGCCCGTGGCAGGACGCGCTCGTCCTCGGCGCCGCGGCGGGCGCGGCGAACTTCCTGCGCCACGGGCTGGGCACCGCAGCCCGCGACGTGGTCGAGGAGCTCGCCGGCCGCGTCGAGCTGCGCCCGCTGTAGCGGTTCCCGGCCTCAGGCAGGACCCGGCGCGAACGGCGCCACGAGGTCCTCGCCCGCCACGATCGCCCGCGGGGCCTCGCGCGCGATCCAGTCGAGATGGGCCGCGACCGGCTCGACCTCGGCCAGCCGCGCCAGCGCGCCGGACAGGCGCACCGGCCGCCCGCCGTGCGACGAGTGCGCGTCGCTGGAGACGACGTGCACGACGCCCTGGCGTGCGAGGGTGAGCATCCCCTCGGCGGCGGCGTCCTCGAAATGCGCGGCGGTCGCCTGCACGAGGGCGCCGCGCCGGACGAGCACGGCCAGCCGATCGACCAGGTCAGGCGCGAGATGGCGCTCGGGATGGGCGACGAGGCAGCGCAGGCCGCGTGCGGCGAGGTGGTCGACCGTCGCCGTCAACGAGTCCGACAGCGGCCCCGGGCGCGGCTCGAGGAGCAGCCAGCGTCCGGTGCCCCCGAGCGACAGCGCCCGCAGCTCGGCGTCGTCGAGGCGCTCGACGATCGTCTCGGCGACCTCGGCTCCGGGCAGCACCCGGGCGCTGGTCCCCGCGGCCTCCAGCGCAGCGTTGAGCTCGGCCACGCGGCCCGGCAGCTCGCCGATGCGCACGTCGTGGTCGTGGCGGATGTGCGGGGTGGCGCACACGAGGGTCACGCCATCGCCGTCGGCCTGGCGAGCCATCGCGACGCTGTCGGCGAGATCCAGCGCGCCATCGTCGACTCCGGGGAGGATGTGGCAGTGCAGGTCGATCAGGTGACGAGCGAAGGAGGCGATATGGAGCTCTCGGTGGTGGCGATCGACAAGCCCGAGGACCTCAACGTGATCGTGGGCCAAGCCCACTTCATCAAGACCGTCGAGGACGTGCACGAGGCGCTCGTCGGGACGTCCCCGCACCTGCGCTTCGGCCTGGCCTTCAACGAGGCGTCGGGCCCTCGGCTCGTGCGCCGCTCGGGCAACGACGACGAGCTCGTCGAGCTGGCGACGCGCAACGCGCTCGCCCTCGGCGCCGGGCACGTCTTCGTGATCCTCCTGCGCGAGGGCTTCCCCGTGAACGTCCTCAACCAGGTCAAGCAGGTGCCCGAGGTGTGCACGATCTACTGCGCCACGGCCAACCCCGTCGGCGTCCTGATCGCCGAGACGGAGGCCGGGCGCGGCGTGGCGGGCGTCATCGACGGCGCCCCACCGCTCGGCGTCGAGAGCGACGCGGACGTGACGGCCCGCAAGGGCCTCCTGCGCGCCATCGGCTACAAGCTCTGACGGTCGCCGGTCAGCAGGTCATGGAGCAGGTGCTCGCGGCCGGGCTCGCACAGCGCGACGACGACGTCGCCGGCCCGCAGCGGCCCCGCGCGGTCGGGAAGCAGGACGTCGGCGCCGCGGATGATCGCGGTGAGGGCCACGCCCTCGGGGAGGCGCAGCTGCGATGCAGACCTGCCCGCCACGGCGGCGCCGGCCGGCAGGGTGGTCTCGGTGACCGCGATCCCGGGCCCGCGCAGGCGAAGCAGCGTGACGAGGTCGCCGGCGGTGACCTCCTCCTGCACGAGGCGCGCCACGAACTCCGCCGTCGAGACCGCGACGTCGACGCCGGCCTCCGGCGTGAACAGCCAGCGGTGCGCGGGGTCGTTGACCCGCGCGACGGTCGCGCGGACGCCCAGGCGCCGCTTGGCGAGCAGGGCGATCGTCAGGTTCGTGGGGTCGTCGCGGGTCACCGCGATCAGCGCGTCGGCATCGCGGGCGCCGGCGCCCATGAGCACGCCGGGGTCGGCGGCGTCCCCGCGCACGAAGCGCAGGTTCGGATGCTCGTTCAGCCGGCGCTCCGCGTCGCGGTCGATGACGGTCACGTCGTGCACCTCGGCCAGGATCCCCGCGACGTGCCGGCCCGTGCTGCCCGCGCCGCAGATCAGGACGCGCATCTCAGGGCCTCACCAGGTCGACGACGTCGCTGCGATGGGCAGCCGCCACGTGGAGCACGTCGCCGTCCACGAGCAGGAGATCGGGCACGGCCATGAGCACGCGCCCCTCGCGCTCGACCGCGATCGCGATCAGCTCGCCCGGGCGCTCGAGCTCGCCGAGCGTCCGGCCGGTGAGCCGAGCCGGCAGATCGGCGCGGTAGACGCCCGCTTCGCCGTCCAGGAGCAGCTCGGTGTCGACGCCGGAGCGCACCAGCGTCTGATGCAGCTCGCGAGCCGTGCGCTCCGTCGGGCAGACCACGTACACGCCGAGACCGGCCAGCGCCTCAGCGCGCGCCGGATTGCCGATGACGGCGATCGCGAGCGGCACGCGAAGCTCGCGCCGCGCCGCGAGGGCCACGACGGCGTTGAGGGCGTCGTCGGGCGAGACCGCGACCAGCGCGTCGCAGCCCGCCAGCGCGCCGGCCAGCGTCTCGCGATCCATCGGCGAGCCATGCAGCGCGCGGCCCTGCAGCGCTTCGGGCAGCCGCGCGAGCCGCTCCTCGCTCGCCTCGAGGAGGCGCACGTCGTGGTCGCCTTGCAGCAGGTCGTTGGCGAGGACCCGGCCCAGGCGCTGAGCGCCCACGATCAGCACCCTCATGTGATCACCTCCGCCGGCGCGCGGCGCCGGACGACCGCTTTGCGCGCCTCCTCGGCTCCGAACACCATCACGGGCCAGACGGCCAGCAGCAGCCATGCACGCGGATCGAGCGGCCGCATGTGGAAGGCCTCTGGCAGCGCGGGCACGTAGAGCAGCGCGAAGAGCAGCGCGATCTCGAAGGCGATGCCCACGAGCAGGAAGCGGTTGGACAGCAGGCCGATCCTGAAGACCGACTCCCGGCTCGTCCGGAACGCCATGCCGGCGCCGACCTGGCCCATGACGATCCCGTGCGTAGGTCATCGCCGTCGCCTGCACGTAGAGCGTCCCCGGCGGCGGCGAGCGGCTCCCGGGGCCGCCATCCGGCCAGCAGGTAGCCGGCGAAGAAGCTCGCCAGCCCGGCGACGCCGACGAGCAGGCCGACGAAGCCGTACACACGCGCCCAGCACGCGGCGGTTGAGCAGCCGCTCGGAGCGCGGCCGCGGCGGACGCTGCATGACCCCGGGCTCCGGCACGCTCGGTCCCGAGCGCGATCGCAGGCAGCAGGTCGGTGCCCAGGTCGATGGCCAGCACCTGCATGACCACGAGCGGCAGCGGGATCGCGCCGCCGGACAGGCCCCAGGCGAGGAAGGCGAGCAGCTCGGCGACGTTGGAGGAGAAGTGGTACTGGGCGAAGCGGCGGATGTTGTCGTAGACCGCGCGGCCCTCCTCGACGGCCGCGGCGATCGACGCGAAGTTGTCGTCGAGCAGGATGATGTCCGCGGCCTCGCGCGCGACGTCGGTGCCGCTGCGCCCCATCGCGATGCCGATGTCGGCCGCCCGCAGGGCCGGCGCGTCGTTGACGCCGTCGCCGGTCATGGCGACCACCTCGCCCGCCGCGTGCAGCGCCTGTGGCGATGCGCAGCTTCTGCTCCGGACGTGACGCGCGACGACGAGCACGTCGGGCTCGCGCCAGCGCCGCGACGAGCGCCGGCTCGTCGAGGCCATCGAGCGTCGGCGCCGTCGAGGATCGCGGCGCGCCCCGAGACGAGCCCGATCCGCTGGGCGATCGCCTCGGCGGTGAGGCCGTGGTCGCCGGTCACCATCACGACCCGGATGCCCGCGCCGCGACAGCGCCGCACCGCGTCGGCGACCTCCGGGCGCGGCGGGTCGTGCATGCCGACCAGGCCGAGGAACTCGAGCTGCTCCGCCTCGGCCGCCTCTGCGGTCATGTCCGCAGGGCAGTGCGTGCGCCGCGCGATCGCCAGGACGCGCAGCGATTCGCGCGCCAGCCCGTCTGCGACCGCCAGCACGCGCTCACGCGCGCCCTCGTCGAGCGTCGCGCGCCCGACGACCGCCGTCGGCGCCCCCTTGACGTAGGCGGTCAGCCCCTCGGGCGCGTCGTGCAGGGTGGTCATGCGCTTGCGCGCCGAGTCGAACGGCGCCTCGCCGCGGCGCGGATAGCGATGCGCTTCGCGTCATCGGATCGAGGCCGACCTTGTGCGCGAAGGTGAGCAGCGCGCCCTCCGTCGGGTCGCCGATGATCTGCCAGCGGCCTCCGTGCGCATCCAGGGTGGCGTCGTTGCAGAGCGCCCCGGCCCGCGCGAGCTCCTCCAAGCGCCTCCGTGTCGAGGCGCCCGGAGCGCGCGGTGACCTCCCCCGATGGGCGCGTAGCCGGCGCCGCCGACGTCCAGGTCGGCCTCCAGCGTCCACGCGCGCCGCACCGTCATCTCGTTGGCGGTCAGGGTCCCGGTCTTGTCGGTGCAGATCACCGTCGTGGCGCCCAGGGTCTCGACCGACGACAGCCGCCGGACGATCGCGTTGCGCCTCGCCATGCGCTGCGTCGCGAGCGCCAGCGAAAGCGTCACGGTCGGGAGCAGCCCTTCGGGCACGTTGGCGACGATCACGCCGATGGCGAACACGAAGCGGTCGCTGAGGCTCATCCCCAAGGTCCCCGCGAGCAGGAAGAAGGCGACGCCGATCGACACCGACAGGGTGGCCACGAGCCGCGTCATCCGCGCCATCTCGAGCTCGAGCGGGCTGAGGTGACGGGGCGCCTGCTGCGTCAGCTCGCGCGATGCGGCCGAGCTCGGTGGCCATGGCGGTCGCGGTGACGATCGCCTCCGCCGTGCCGGCCACGACGTGGGTGCCGGCGAACACGCGGTCGGGCGCCTCGAGCCCCTCGCGGCCGTGCGGGCCGGCGGCCACGTGGCGGCGCACCGGGCGCGACTCGCCGGTCAGCGTCGACATGTCGACCTTGAGCTCGACCTCGACCAGGAGCTCGCCGTCGGCCGAGATGCGGTCGCCCGCGGCCAGCAGCATCACGTCGCCCGGCACGACCTCCTCGGCGGTGATCTCGCGCGGGTGGCCGTCGCGGCGCACGCGCACCCGCTGGGGCAGGATCCGGCGCAGCGCCTCGACCGCCCGCTCGGCGCGGTACTCCTGGGCGAAGCTGAAGATCGCGTTGACGACGATCACGGCGACGATCGCGACCGCGAGCGGCGGCTGGCCGCCGAGCAGCGCCAGCGCCGCCCCCGCCCACAGCAGCAGCGCGAAGAGGTGGGTGAAGTTGCGCGCGAAGCGCGCCAGCCAGTGCGGTCCCTCGCCTTCGGCGAGCACGTTGGGGCCGATCCGCTCGAGCTCACGGAGGGCCTGCTCGCTGCTCAGGCCCTGCGCCGCCGGGGCCGCCGCGGCGGGGCGCGGCGGGAGGGCGAGGGGCTGTGCTCGGTCAGGGGAGGCACGACGTCTCACCGGCGCCGCAGGCGGTCGGGCAGGCGCCGCCTGCGACGGCGCAGCCTCCGCGGCGGGACGACACCCAGGATGCGCGGCTTCGCGGCCGCCCTGCGGCGAGCGACCAGCCCTCCGCCGAGCCCGATCGCCGCCAGCCCGGCCAGGACCAGCCCGGGGCGCGCCCGCAGGCGACCGTACTCCGCCTGGACGGCCGGCCACAGCTCTCGGTCGACGATCTCGCTCACGGCATCGGGCGTGGCGGCGACCGGGATCGCGATCGGGGGCAGGAACGCCACCTGCACCCGCCGCGGCTTCGCGATCGGCCCGAACCACAGGTGCGCGGTGCCGCTGATCGCCGCCGGGACGATCGGCGCGCCCGTGTCGAGGGCGAGCCTGCCGGCGCCGTGATGTGGGGCACCGAGCGCATCGGGGTCCTCCACGCGCGTCCCTTCCGGGAAGATGACGACGACGCCGCCCTGCTCGAGGATCGCCTGCGCGGTGCGCATCGCCTCGGCATCGGCCTCCCCGCGGCGGACCGGGAAGGCTCCCAGGCGCACGAGCAGCCACGCCAGCGGGCCCCGGAAGATCTCCGTCTTGGCCATGTAGCGCACGCGCCGGCGCGTGGCGACGCCCACGAAGAAGGCATCCATGAAGCTCTTGTGGTTGGGCGCGATGATCGCGGGCCCGTCGGCCGGGACGTCGCTCGCGACCCGAGACGCGCAGGCGAAACCACAGCCGCAGGACGGGGACGAGCAGGAGCCGGACCGGCGCGTAGAGTGCGACGAGCACGCCGCGCCGGCGCGCGCGCGCGTGCGCACGTTCGAGTACCGCAGCCTTGCGCGCCTGGCGCATGCGCCGATCATCGGTTTCCCGGTGCCCCACGCCATCGGCACAAACCACGCACGCGGGCCTCGGGAAAGGACGACGGTCAACGGGCCGCCGGCGCGTCCTCTCGCAGGAACGCGCCGACGGCGGCGTGGGTCTGCGCCGGGCGCTCGACCTGCGGGACGTGCCCGCATTCGAGCTCGACGTGACGGGCTCGCGGCAGGGCATCCGCGACGTGGCGTGCGAAGCCGATCGGAACCAGGCGGTCGCGGCGGCCCCAGACGAAGAGCGCCTCGGGCTCGAGCTCCCGCAGCCTGGGCCAGAAGCCCTGGTCGCCGTGGGGCTCCTCGAGGTAGATCTGGCGGGCGGCCGCGTAGAACGCCGCTCGCCCGGCCGGCGTCAGGAACGCGCGCAGGAACTCGTCGACGCCCGCCGCCGTCCAGCCGTCGTTCGCCCCCGGGATGAGGCGATGGACGATCCCCTCGACCACAGGCCGAGGGGCGAACTGGATCAGGCCCAGCTCCGGGCGGACGAGCCGCAGCAGCGGCGCCCACGGTCGGCCGCGCCGCCAGGCCAGCGACGGAGCCAGGAGGGCCAGGCCCCCGACCCGGTCGGGGTGGAGCAGGCCGACCTCGAGCGCCACGCGGCCGCCCAGGCTGTTGCCGATCAGGTGGGCGCGATCGATCTCCAGCGCGTCGAGCAGGTCGACGACGGCGCCCGCGAAGTAGCGGGCGTCGTAGGCCGCCCGCAACGGCTTGTCGGAGTCGCCGAACCCCGGAAGGTCCACGGCGATCAGCCGAAACTCGCCGGCCAGCGCCGCCACGGTCGGCAGGAACGACCCCTTCGTCCCGCCCAACCCGTGCAGGGCGACGACCGGCGGACCGCTGCCGGCCTCCATCGTCGAGAGCCGCGCCCGGCGCGTGGCGATCGTGTGGAACCGCAGCCGGGCCGAGCCCGTCATGGCGCTCGTGGCGGCCAGGAAGCCCACCCCGAGGTGCAGGTTGCGACGGATCGCGAGGCGGCCCGCGAAGTAGGCGCGCATCCCCCCGCTGACGTCGTCGGCGATCGCCGCCCACGTCTGCGCATCGGCGGCGAGCCTGGCGTCGGCTTCGCCGCCGGCGGGCACGAGGCGCGCACCGCCGTCCGCGAGCATCGCGTCCCAGGCCGCGCCCTCGTCGATCGCCAGGCGCACGCGCGCGCGCCCGCCTGACGGCTCGAAGACGGTTCGGTCGTAGCGGCCCACCAGCGTCCGGAGCACCCGCGGGGGCGAGGTCATGAGGTCCACCACGGTACGCGCGGGGCGCGCATGGCGCGACGAGCAGGCGTTGCGGGGAACCCCGGCCCCCCGTGCGGGCCCCTGCGGATGTCCGCGGCCGGTGTGGGGGCGAGGATCTGCTCATGGAGTTGTCATGAGCAAGCGCCACGGCATGTCCACCGCCGACGCCGCGTGGCTGCACATGGACCGCCCGACCAACCTGATGGTCATCAACTCGGTGCTGTGGTTCGACGAGCCCATCGATTGGCCCGCGACGCAGGCCGTGCTGCGCGAGCGCCTGGTGGAGCCGTTTCCGCGCTTCCGCCAGCGCGCCGTCGACGGACGGCCGGGTGCTCCGCCCGCTTGGGAGGACGACCCGCACTTCGACCTCGGCCACCACGTCCACCGCCGCGGCGTGCCGGCGCCGGGCGACCGGCGCGCCCTGCAGGAGCTCATCTCCGACCTCGTCGCGGCGCCGCTGGACCGCTCCAAGCCGCTGTGGGACGTCTACCTGCTCGAGGGCTACGAGAGCGGCTGCGCTCTGCTCGTCCGCATGCACCACGCGATCGCCGACGGCATCGCCCTTGGGCGCGTGCTGCTCTCGCTCACCGACTCCGACGGACAGCCGGTCGAGTTTGCTCCGGACCCACCGCCCGCGGCCGGCGTCGGTGTCGGCGCCCGCCTGGCCGCGCTCGCCCGGCCGGCGACGGCCGCGATCTCCGCGAGCCGTGCCATCGCCCACGAGGGCGCCGAGACGCTGCTGCATCCCGAGCGCATCGACAGCCTCGCCCACACCGTCGAGTCGGACGCTCGCGTGTTCGCGAAGTTCCTGCTCCCCGGGTCCGACTCCCGCAGCGCGCTGAAGGGCGAGCTGGGGGTCCCCCATCGTGTCGCGTGGGCCACGATGTCACTGGCGACCGTCAAGCGGACGGCGCGCGCGTTCGACGCCACCATCAACGACGTCCTCGTCGCAGCCGTCGCCGGCGCCGTGGGAGACCACCTGCGCGCCCGCGGCGACGAGGTCGACGAGATCCACGCCCTCGTCCCGTTCAATCTGCGCGCGCTGGACCAGCCGCTGCCCCGCGACCTGGGCAACCGCTTCGGCCTCGTCCTGCTCGGCCTGCCGGTGGGGATCGAGGATCCGGTCGAGCGCCTGTGCGCCGTTCAGGAGCACATGGGCGCCATCAAGGACTCGCACGAGGGCGCGATCGCCTACGGCATCCTCGGAGTGATCGGCCGCACCCCGCCGCTGGTCGAGGAGCGCCTGGTGAACTTCTTCAGCGCCAAGGGCACGATGGTCCTCACCAACGTCCCGGGCCCGCGCCACGCGGTCACGCTGGCCGGCACGCCCGTGCGCGGCGTGCTCGTCTGGGCCCCGTGCTCCGGCGGCGTCGGCATGAGCGTGAGCGTCTTCAGCTACGCCGGCAAGGTGAGCGTCGGGTTCTTGGTGGACGCCGGCCTGGTCGCCGACCCCCAGCCCCTGGCCAACAGCGTGCGCCGCGACGTGCTGGCGCTCGCGCGCCTCGCTCAGCGCCAACGGCAGGCGCGCTGAGCGCCCGCCGAGGGTCAGTCCGGCTCGCGCCCGGCGCGAGTGCTCACGCCGCAGCGCGAGGGGCGCTGTCGGGCAGGAGCGCATCGGCGCGCAGGCGCCGCTGGATGTCGGTCACCGAGACGATGCCCAGCGGGTGCCCGTCGCCGTCGACGACGACCGCGCGACCCGTTCGCACGAACGCGGGCCGGGCCATCAGCGCGGTCGCCGGCGTGTCGGGTGCCACCAGCAGGCCCGGGTCACGCCGGGCGAGCTCCGCCACCGTCATCCGCCCCCGCTGCAGCGGCGCGACAGCGCGGACATCGTCGATCACGATCACCCCGAGCACGCGATCGTCGGCGTCGACGACGGGGAAGGCGCTGTAGAGGTGGCGCGCGAACCCGACCACGACGGCCTCCTCGGCCGTGAGGTCGCCGCGCAGCGTGGCGGGAGGGGCCGTCATCAGGCTCTGCACGGTCCGGCCGGCGAAGCTGCGCTCGACGACCGCGCCCTGCGCCTCGGCGCCCGCGGCGACGATCAGGAAGCCGCCGACGAGCGCGAGCCAGAGCCCCCCGACGCCTGCGCTCGCGAACGAGACGAGGCCGAGCACGACGAGCCCGACCCCGAACGCACGGCCGATGCGCGCGGCGAGCTCCGTGGCCCGCTCGCGGCTGCCCATGTGCCGCCAGAGCAGCGAGCGGGCCACGCGCCCGCCGTCGAGCGGGAACGCGGGCAGGAGGTTGAACACGAGGATCGCGGCGTTGACGTAGAGCTGGTAGTCGACGAAGGCCCGCAGCCAATCCGCGAGCGCGCCGCCCGCCACGAGGCGCAGGGCCCCGAACGCCATCAGCACGACCGCCGTCACCGCCGGGCCGGCGAGGGCGAAGCGCAGCTCGTCGCCGGGCGCGTCGGGTTCGCCGGTCATGCGCGCCACGCCGCCCAGCAGCCACAGGTCGATCTCCTCGACCTCGAGCCCGTGGCGGCGCGCGACGACCGCGTGACCGAGCTCGTGCAGGAGGATGCCCAGGAAGAGCGTCAGCGCGCTGGCCAGCCCGAGCAGATACGCGGCGCCGTCGCCGAGCGCCGGGGCCTCGGTCGGGAAGTAGTCGCGACCGAGCGCGAGCGTGATCAGCGCCACGATCACGAGCCACAGCGGATGCACGCCGATCGGGACGCCGGCCAGGCGCCCGAGCCTCAGCGTGGATCCGCGTCGCGTCACGCTCTCACCGTAGGCGCGGACCGGCGCCGGCACATCGGCGCAGCGCCGCGCATCGCCTCCGTAGAAGCCCCGTAGGCCACCGGGCGTGCCCCGGATGGCAAGTGCGGTCCGGCGACGTAACGTCGAGGTGCGACCGCGATCTGGCCACCGCCATCGTGGTGGCCGCGGCGCGCATCAACGTGAACTGGAGGTTCGAGATGTTCGCCACGTTCGTACGCTTCCTGCTCGCCGGCGCCCTCGCCGCCGCGCTGGCAGCGCCCTCGTCCGCCGCGACCTGGGGTCCGCCCGTCCCCCTGTCGGACACCGTGGCCACGACCGAGGGCGTGCAGCTCGTCGCGGGCGCCGACGGCCGCGTGCTCGCCGTCTGGAGCTACCGCCTCGGCAACGGCGTGTGGGGGGTCGAGGCGGCATCGCGCCGCCCGGACGGCCGCTGGGGGCCACGGCGCGCGCTGGGGACGGTGCTGCCGGTCAGCGGCGGCCCGTCGCGAGCGTCCGGAGTCGGCGCGGGCCTGGGTGGCATGGCCACCTTCGGCGCCAACGGGTGGCTCGGACTGACGACCGAGCAGCACGGCAACGCCGAGACGCTGGTCTGGTGGAGGGGCACCACGATCGGCGCCGCCCACCGCGGCGGTGCGCTGCCTGAGACGCCGTGGGAGGCCGGGCAGGTCGCCGCGTTCCCCGACGGGCGCGCGGTGATCGCGTGGACGACGATGCGTCCCCGCCGCGGCGCCGGCACCAACCTGCGCCCGCGGGTCGTGGTCGCCGCGCTGGGGTCGCGTTCCGGCTTCGGCGCGCCGCGGCGGATCTCGCCGCTGCCGCCCGCTCCGCCCTACGGCCACAATCTCGGTCCCGATCTCTCCGCCACCTCGGTGAGGGCTGCCGCCGGCGGCCACGGGACCGTCGTCGTGGCCTGGCAGCGCGTGGGCCGCATCGAGGCGCGCATCTCGCGCGATCGCGGCCGCACCTACGGCCCTGTCCGCTACCTCGGGCCGTCCTCTGAGCCCTACCCCAGCCTGAGCGTTCGCGTCTCGGCCGCCGGCAAGGTGCTGGTCGTCTGGGGCGCGCGCGTGAAGCAGGGCGCCACCCGCGTGCTGATCTCCCGTGCGGCGATCGCGGTGCCGGGCGCGCCCTTCGCGACCCGCGTCCTGGAGCGCAGCGCCCCGCTGGACCTCTCGACGCCGCAGGCCATCGCCCAGGGCGGGCCCTCGACCAGGGCGGCCTTCGCGGGCGAGACGCCGATCGCCGCCTGGCAGACCGTCCTCGACGGCCGCTCCGCCGTGCGCACCGCCCGCCTGGAGGGCCAGCCGATGACCGCCACCTTCGCCGGCGATGCGAGCACGCACGCCATCCTCGACGACCTGGCCGTCGCGCCCTCGGGAGCGGCCGCGGTCGCGTGGAGCACGCTCGACCCCTTCGGGACCCCGCTCTCCGGCTTCGCGGCCACCGCGCCCCCCGGCGGGGCCTTCGGCGACCCCCAGCAGCTGCCCGGCGGGAGCGTCGCGTTCGACATCCGCCTCGCCTACGAGCCGCAGGGCCTGCTGGCCGCATGGAACGTGCGCACGCGCCTGAGCAGCACCGTCGTGGCGGCCGAGCTGCGCTGAGCGAGCCGACGCGAGCTGAGGCCGCGCGACGCGCGGCCTCAGCGCAGGGCTGCCTCGCGCGCCGCCGCGGCCGCGGCGTGCTCGGCCACCGCGCCCAGCGCCTCGAGCTCGGCCGCGATGCCGGCGGCGATCCGGTCGACGTCGGGCACCGCGTCGCGGTCGGCGTGGACGCAGAAGCACACGCTGTCGTCGTAGGAGAGCGCGGCGATGCCGACGGCGTGCTCGGCCGCCAGCGGCACGAGCGGGATGACCCGCCGCAGCGGCGCGCCGAACGCGTAGACGGTGGTCGGCGACGCCGGGCACGTTGGTCACCGTCACGTTGAACAGGCGCGTCGCGAACAGCGCCTGGGCGAGGACGCTGTGCAGGACGGGCGGGGCGAGGCCGGCCAGGTCGACCAGCAGGCGGCCGCCGGCGGCCTGGTGGGCGGCCTTCAGCCGCGTCGTCTCGGCGCGCACGCGGCGGTAGCGCGGGCGCGGCTCGGCGACCGAGACCGGCAGGTGCACGAAGAGCGAGGTGATGCGGTTGCCGAGCTCCAGGTGGTCGGCGGCGTCGCGGATGTTGACGGGGACCATCGCCCGCAGGCCGGCGGCGGGCGGCGTCTCGCCGCGCGCGATGAGCAGGTCGCGCAGCGCCGCGGTGACGAGGGCGAGGACGACGTCGTTGACGGTGCCGCCCAGCGCGCGCTTGATCGCCTTGAGCTCCTCCAGCGACACCTCCGTCACCGCGATCCGGCGGTGCTCGCTGAGCGGGACGTTGAGGCTGGTCTTCGGCGCGGCGACGAGCTCGTCGCGCACGAGCAGCTCGACGAGGGCCCGGGCGGAGTCGAGCCCCTCGGCCGCGCGCCGGGGATGGCGCACGAGGTCGACGGCCGCCTCGGTGGCGGCCAGCGGCAGGGCCGCGAGGCGACGGATGGCGCCCGGCCTGTGCGGCTCGACGGCCGGCGGCGACGGCGGAGCCGGCCTGCGTCGCGGGGGCTGCGGCTCGGCGTCGAGCAGCACGCTGCCCGCGTCGACCGAGCCGACGCCGTCGACGAGGCAATGGTGCGTCTTGGTGACCAGGGCCCAGCGCCCGCCGGCGAGTCCCTGCAGCAGGACCACGCGCCACAGCGGGCGGCCGCGGTCGAGGCGGTGCGACCAGAAGTCGGCCGCCCAGGCCAGCAGCTCGCGCTCGCCGCCCGGCTTGGGCAGCGCGGCGCGGGTGACGTGGGCGGCGATGTCGAAGCGCTCGTCGGGCACCCAGGACGGCCAGTGCAGGCCGCCGGTGGTGCGGCTCGAGAGCCGCTGGCGGTAACGCGGCAGCTCGTCGAGGCGGCGCTCGAGGTGCCGTCGCACCCGCGCCAGCGTGGGTGTGCCGCCGCCCGGGAGCGGATCGAAGACGAGCAGCCCTCCGATGTGCATGTGCGCCGTGACGTCCGCCTCCTCGAGCTCGAGGAAGGTGGCGTCGAGTGGTGAGAGCGGCTCTGTCGCTGACATGCCCTCACCCTTCCAGCGCAGGGCCGCCGCCACATCCGCCAGGCGCGCCAATCCACGTCAGTGGTCGGCGCGGGCGCGGTCCGTGGTTTCCCGCAACAGGCGTGCGGTTCGCCTCGGTGCACGGACGCGACTGCGCGATGGAGGGTGGCGCCATGGCCTTCACCCCTGGCGTGATCCCCACCAGGGTCGCGCCGACGGCGCTCGAGCACCGCGCGCGCCGGCTCGACAGCGTGGTGCGCGAGCTGCGCAAGCGCGCTCGCCGTCACCCGGCGCCGCACCTCATCGGCCAGGCCATCGAGGGCCTCGAGGCCGAGCTGATCGCGGTCCGCCGCAAGCTGGGCCGGGGCTACTAGGCGCCGCCCGCCACAGCGAGCAGGGTCCGTGCACCGGGATGCTCGAACTCGTCGGTGACTCTCTTGCGGGTCCATGACCTTCCCTTCTTCGGGTGCGTCAGCTGAATGGCTCGGCGGCCCGAGCGCGGGCGGCCTGACG